>JALHNH010000004.1 GCA_022843625.1 Bryobacter sp.
AGCACCATGCGCTCCTGGTCGAGTTGTACGCTGAATTTACCGTCCGGCAGTTTTTCGATCACCACGCCGGTTACTTCTATTGAATCTTCCTTACTCATCAGTCTCCTTAATCAAGATGGCGCCGCGAATCGGCGCACGCTAGTTTTCCACATTGAGTATAACTTAAGCGAGAGGCTGGCTCTAGTCGAGACGGCAGACCTTGAAGTTCCGGAACCTCATATCGGTACTGTGATGTTGGAAGACGAGAGGACTTTCGAGTGGACCCGACTCCGATTCATACTCGAGAACCTTGACTCCATTGAGCCAGTGTTCGCAATGTCTATCCTTTACGATAATAGAGCTTTTGTTGAATTCTCCAAGTGGTTTGGGCTTGGCCCCTTTGGGGGCATATCGTGCAATTGCTGAAACTTCATTTTTGGGTCGATCCTTCGAGTCACAGTAAGCTTTAACCGGTTGAAAGCGATACGCTCCCATCCCGCCAGCACGGACGTAGAAATCTTCAGTTGTCGAAGTCTGCAAGGCCTTGGTGTCGCAATCGTTTACAGCCTTGAGGTAGGTCTAGAAAACTTCCTATACGGCCAATTGATCTTCTGGTGTGGGCTTGGCTGCGTGGAGAACAAGCTGCCAGATGGCAAATGCTATAACATTACGCATCATCCGGGGGAGTTTATCTCTGGCACTTGGGAATTGCAACTCAGCCAAGCTAAGGTACACTCCAATTGGCGATTGAATTGGGTGTGAATATGGCTCTAAATGCTTATCCCGTTGAGGGACTGAATGTAGTGATCACCGGGGCTGGCCGGGGAATCGGAAAACGCCTTGCTATCGGCTTTGCAGCGAGGGGTGCTCGTGTGGGGCTGGTAGCCCGAACCGGGGCTGAACTCGACATGACTGATCTGGAGATCAAACATGCCGGAGGCATCAGCCACAAGCTTGCCGCCGACGTGCGAGACTTCGAGCGGCTGAGTGGAGTCCTTGATCTGATGCGGCACCGGCATGGCGCTGTGCAGGTGTTGATCTGCGCAGCGGCGATCCAGGGACCAATCGGGCCGATGCACAAGAACTCAATAAAAGCCTGGGCCGATACCTTCGAGACCAACCTTATGGGTGTGGTGAATTCCTGCCGGGCGGTGGTGCCCAAAATGATCGAGAATCGCCGGGGCAAGATTGTGATTCTCGCGGGCGGTGGAGCTGCCACGCCAAGGCCCAACTTCACGGCTTACTCAGCATCGAAGGCAGCAGTGGTGCGATTTGGTGAATCGCTGGCTGAGGAGTTACGCGACCACAACATTCAGGTAAACAGTATGTCGCCTGGCGGGGCGTATACGACGATGACCGACGAGATTCTGACTGCCGGGGATGCGGCCGGTTGGAAAGAGATCGAAGCAGCCGAAAAGATCCAGCAGACGGGCGGGGTAAAGCCGGACAAACAGATTGAACTGGCCTGTTTCCTCGCCTCAGAAAAATCGAACCATATCGCCGGCAAGTTTCTGCACGTTGATGACGACTGGAAGCGGCTCGAGACGGCGCAGACGAATCCGGATCTGTTCACGCTAAGGCGATTGAAGAAGAGCTAGGCTCGATGGATGAACTGCTGCAAAGCTTCCTGGAGGAAACAGATCCTGGAAAGGTAATGGATTTTGCAGTATCGCTGTCGCATCGGCAACGGCTGAGGTGATGGGTGGCTCAGTCGAGAAGATTGCCGCTGCGGGGCTTGACCCTGTCAGATTGGGTCAGTCGAGAGTTCTGTGAGCAGTCCCGCTGCGTCCCCTCGCTTTTTGAGGATCACCACCTTGGCAGCCTGATAAGACCACCACTGGCATGCAAGGAAAACCAACAGCAGAATGCTGGTAAGGATCCAAGCAGAGACACTTGTCGTTTGGTGTGGGATCCCCATCACCACTGCAAGAACTCCCCCGCACATCGGCAGGCTCACAAGGGCCTTCCCATTGCCCAGAAATCGGATGCGCCGGTCGTAGCAGGCAATCAACAAAGTCAAATGATCTCGAAGGCTGTGGTCGCTAGTGCTCGGCCACTGGCGGTGGGTCAGCCATGTCGTCAAAGCCATCGCAAGGAGAGTTGCCGACAAGAGGCCGTACCCCATCTGTACCAAGGGGAATTTTGCTTTCCAGGCCAGGAGGCCAAGTAGGGGACTAAGAGTCATCGCGACCATGTATTCTTCCCCGTTTGCCGCTCGAATCTGTTGTTCAAAGCTCGAACGCTTCTCGTCAATCAGATGCTTCCAAATCATTCGGTTCTCTTTGGTTGAATCGTCTTTTTGCCACAAGTTGCGCAAGTTATCTACTTCGTTCATGTTGAGTTTCCTTGGGTTTGAGAATTTCAGCGAGCCGTTGGCGAAGCCGGGTGAGCCTTACCGCAGCGTTGCCTTCGGTAATTCCTAGTACTTCGGCGATCTCTTTGGTGGTAAGCCCTTCCAGATAGAGAAGCGCCAGTTGCTGTTCCATGGATGCGAGCCTCCGCACTGCATCAAGCAGGTTTGCTCGTTGCTCCTGGTCGGTTGTTGCTTGTGGAGGAGCTTCTTCTATAGGAGCTTCTTTGTTCTGGCCGCGCTCACGGCGGGCTGCATCGGTGAAGGCAACATTGTGGGCGATTCGGTAGAGCCAGGTTCTCTCGCTGGAATCTCCCCTGAAATTTGGGAGTGCCGTCCAGAGGGCAACTGCGATTTCCTGAAAGAGATCCTGCTGATCCTGCGCTTCCCGCCGGTGAGCGGCACAGAGCCTTCGTAGCGCCGGGGCATAGTTATCGAGCAAGTCTTGGAATCGTTCTTCCCGTTGCTGCGAATTTGCGTTCACAGATAGGTAGTATTGCCGAAGGCTTCGAAACTTACAAAGAATTTGCTTTGCGGATTGAAGTCTTCAACATTGCAACCCGTTTGGGCCGCTGCACTAAGGTCGGACAACGTGCAGCATTTTGATGTGGCTGCGAAAGAGTATTCGGAATACGCTTTTGCGTGGAGTGAAGTAGCGCGTATCGCCCTTGCAGCAGCCTGGTGGTGAAGAGCGGGTATAACTATAGTTATACTTCGAGTATGAAGACTGCGGTTTCTATGCCTGACGAGCTTTTTCTCCGCGCGGATGCCACAGCCCGTCGCCTTAAGCTCTCCAGAAGCGCTCTTTATGCCAAAGCGGTATCGGCATATTTGGAGCAGCAGGAGAACGCTGAAATCACCAGGCGTCTCAATGAGGTTTACTCGCGTACTTCTTCGAAGCTAGACCCGCAATTGGCACGAATGCAAGCTAAGCTTCTCAAGAAAGAAGATTGGTGACAAACATTGAAATTCGACGGGGTGAGATCTGGTGGGCGGATCTTCCAGAACCTCGCGGCTCCGAGCCGGGGTACCGTCGTCCAGTCCTTGTCGTGCAAGCAGACTTCTTTAATGCAAGCTTGATACAAACCGTAGTAGTAGCCACGATTACCAGCAATCTGGCGCTAGCCAGTGCCCCTGGGAATGTTTTGATGCCTGCTCGCAAAGGTGGTTTGGTTCGCGACTCGGTTGTGAATGTCTCTCAACTGCTGACCCTGGATCGCAGTTTTCTAATTGAGTTTGCCGGAGTCCTGACACCGGGGCTACAGCGGAAGGTGGATTTGGGAATACGGCTTATTTTGCAACTTTAGGCTTCAGGTTGCTATTCGAGGGGAGCGAATCCCACCACTACAATCCCGGCAGCATCAGCAGCAGCAAGCAACGCATCTTTATCAAGCAGCAGCGTGCGCCCCGCATCGACAGCCAACACCTTTGCCTTACACTCACGCATCACGTCGATCGTGGTAGGCCCGGTAACAGGCACGTCAAACAACAAGTGCTTGCGGCGGCGCGATACCTTGACAAGCGTTAGCTCTTTGCCATTCACCAGGCTGGCCGCACGGCGCAGCATCTCGTCGGTGCCTTCCATGGCCTCAACCGCGACACAAGCCTGATCTGCAATCGCGACACTCTGTCCGATATCTTGACCCGCGATGATGTTTGCAATGGACCGGCCATACTCGATGTTTGCGGTCTCTTCCTTGGACGGCTTGCGGCGGCCCATCGGGCCTTCTGTAGCGAGCAGACTGGTGAGCAAACGGGTTGAAGCCACCAACTCAATACCTTCGCTCTTCAACTCATCTACGACCACACCAATCAGTGAATCGGTATTCTTGGTGGCTAGTTTGCCAAGAAGCTTGAGCAGGCGCCAGTCCGGAACAATCGCCGAAAAGATGCTGGCGTGCTTCACTTGCCCAGCCATCATTACCTCACTAATACCTTCTTTGTGGAGTGTGTCGATCAGCTTGCTGAGTGCGCCAAGAGAGATCCAGTAAGTGCGCGTGGCCAGCGATTCGATTGAGGCATCGGCTTCTTCTTTGATGCCGAAAGCGACTACTTCATCCCCCTGGCGGCGCGCGGCCTCAAGGGCCAGAATCGGAAAGCGGCCATTGCCGCAAATGATCGCGTAGCGGGCAGGCATTACTTTACGAAGCCGCGTTCAGAGCTGGCAATGAAGGCCAGAAGTTCTTCGCGCTCGGCGGTCTCGGCAACCTCGGCGCGGATTGCTTCCACGGCTTTGGTAGTGTTCAATTTTTTGTCGCGCAGCAAACGGAAGCTCTTGTGTAGCGCCTGGATCTGATCAGGCGAGAAGCCGCGCCGCTCAAGGCCCACCTTGTTGACATCGAAAAGTTTGATGTCGCGGCCGGAACCTGTCGTAAGTGAGAAGGGCAACACGTCTTGCACTACGACGCTGAAGCCACCGATCATCGAATGACGCCCAATGCGGCAGAACTGATGCACGGCCGAATGAGCGCTAATCACTGCCCAATCGCCGATGGTGACGTGGCCGGCGAAGGTGACGCCGTTTGAGAGCACACAGTGGTTGCCAAGATGAACATCGTGGGCAACGTGGCAATAGGCAAGTAGCGAATTATCGTCGCCAATGATCGTCTCCAGGCCACCGCCTTCAGTGCCCCGATGGATCGAAACAAACTCGCGGATGCGGTTGCGATTGCCAATGCGTGTGTAGGCGCGCTCGCCGTGATACTTCAGGTCTTGCGAGGCGACGCCAACAGTCGCATAGGGGAAGAACACGTTGTCTTCGCCAATCACGGTGGGGCCTTCGATGTAGACATGCGCCATCAACTTCGTGCGCGCACCAATATTCACTTCCGGGCCGATGACGCAGAAAGGCCCGATGTCAGCGCTGGCATCAATGCTAGCTTGCGGGTCTACGATAGCCGATGGATGAACCGGCATTAGTGCCTTATAAAGCGCCCTTGTCGCGCAGGATACACATGACAGTACACTCGGCGACAACCTCGTTGTTGACACGGGCTTCGCCGCGCATCTTGGCCACGTTGGAGCGTCTTGAGATTACCGTCATCTCGACACGCAACTGATCGCCCGGGATGACAGGCTTGCGGAACTTGGCACCTTCGATGGTGGTGAGCAGCACTACTTTGTTCTTGCGATCGGGGATCTGGCTCAGAACGAGAACACCGGCCGTCTGCGCCATACACTCGACGATCAGAACACCAGGCATCACCGGGAAGTCTGGAAAATGGCCCTGGAAGTGGGGTTCGGTGGCCGTGACATTCTTGATCCCGACGATTCGGGTCTCTTCGATTTCGAGAATTCGATCTACGAGGAGGAGCGGATATCGATGCGGAAGAATGTCCTGAATTTCGACAACGTTTAGTTCAGGCATGCAAACAAGCTATTATATCCGCCGATGGACCCAATTCTGGCCTGGATGCAGGCAAAACAAGAAGACCTGCTTTCGTTTCTCCGTGCGATGGTGGAAATTGAGAGCCCCAGTCGTGATGAAGCAGGTGTTACGCGCTTTGCAAATTACCTCGAAGAAGCAACCCGCGACATTGCGAAAATGAAGCGCATCAAGGCCGCCGGCCTTGGCCCACACCTGCTGCTGGAATTCGATTTGGGAGGCGCGCGTAAGCGCGGAAAGAAAATTTTGGGCCTTGCCCACTCCGATACTGTGCACCCCTTGGGGACGCTTGCCAAGTTTCCTTTCGCCGTCCGCAGTGGCCGTGTCTACGGGCCGGGAGCCCTCGACATCAAGGGCGGCATCGCGCTCTTTGTCTTTGCCATGCGAGCCCTGAAGGATCTAAAGATTCCCGTCAGCAAGCCAGTGGTGCTGCAGATCAACAGCGACGAAGAGATTGGCTCAGACTCCTCGCGCGCGCTCACCGAGATGATGGCCCGGGATGCCGCCTGCGTCCTGGTAGTAGAGCCAGGTACAGGCCTCACCGGCAAGCTCAAGACAGCCCGCAAGGGCACGGGCGACTACACGGTAAAGGTGAAGGGTATCGCAAGCCACGCTGGTGTTGATTTTCTGGCAGGTGCCAGCGCCATTGTAGAGCTGGCAAAACAGATTGAAGTGATTGCCGGCTTTACCGATCTCTCAAAAGGTTTGACAGTGAACCCTGGGGTGATCAGCGGCGGCACACGTACCAATGTCGTTGCCTCAGAGGCCCAAGTGGAAGTGGATATACGCATCGAGCGGCTCAAAGACTTCACCGCACTCGACAAGAAGTTTCGCAAGTTGAAGCCCTTCGATAAGCGCTGCAAAATCGAAGTGACGGGCGGCCTGAACCGGCCGCCGATGGAACGTACCAAAGCTATCGGCGAGCTTTTTGCCATTGCAAAGAAGCAGGCATGGGATCTGGAAATTGCTCTTGAGGAATCATCCACCGGCGGCGGCAGCGATGGCAACTTCACGGCAGCTCTTGGTGTACCTACTCTCGACGGGCTGGGCTGCGTGGGGGAAGGGGCCCACACGCTGAACGAAAATTTTTTGGTGGAACGCATCCCCGACCGCGCCGCGCTGCTGGCAAAGCTAATCGCAGCTCTCTAGCGCTATCCTGAGATATGGCGCTGCGCCAAATCCCCCTTTTCTTTGAGGTATAGTCTTGTCGAATTTGCCCCTGGCCACCCTGCGTGGTGTGCGTCTTGAGAAGATTGCGTCTTTGCGTGAACTGGGTCTGAACCCATTCCCGGCCAAAAGCAATCGCACCCACATGACTGCCGAAGTCACGGGCAACTACGAGGCCCTCGAAGGCCAAACGGCAACCATTGCCGGCCGCCTGATGAGCTGGCGCAAGATGGGCGGCATGGCTTTTGGCAATGTGCAGGATCAAAGCAGCAACATGCAGATTGCGCTGCGCCGCGGCGAGATGCAAGGCACAGACGCTGCCGCCGGCACTTTGGGCTTTGAGAATTTCAACCTGCTCGATGTCGGCGATATCGTCGAGTGTACGGGCAAGGTGGGCAAGACCAAGACGGGCGAGATGTCGATCATTGCCGACAGTTTGCGGATCCTCACCAAGAGTCTGCGCGCCTTCCCCGACAAGCACTTTGGCATCAAGGATCGCGAGATTATCCTGCGCAAGCGCTACCTCGATACAACGGTGAACCCGGAGAATCGTACGCACTTTGAGCAGATCTCGCAGATGCTCTTTCAGATTCGCCGCTTCCTCAATGAACGTGGCTTTCTCGAATTCAATACGCCGATCATCCAGTCGCAGTACGGCGGCGGCACGGCCAAGCCCTTCATCACTCATGTCAACGCTCTATCCACCGACATGTACCTTGCGATCTCGCACGAGCTCTATCTGAAGCGTCTGGTAACGGCGGGCTTCGACAAGGTGTTCGTGATCGGCCGCCACTTCCGCAACGAAGGCATCGACCGTAGCCACCACCCGGAATTCGTAATGCTCGAAACCATGACGGCCTACGAGAACTACGAATACAACATGCAGTTGATCGAAGACCTCTTCCGCCATATCGCCATCAGTGTCTTTGATCGCACGGTATTTCAGGTAAAGGGCCACGAGGTGGATTTCGCCAAGGTATGGCCGCGAGTGCTGATGACGGACGCGGTGCTGGAAGCCACCGGCATTGATTTCAAGGCAATCACAAGTGTCGATGAGGCCAACGAAAAGCTGGCCTCGATCGGCATCAGGGACGTACAGCCAAGTGTTGGCAATGCCCTTGTCCGCGCCTTTGAAGAAAAGGTCGAAAAGACCCTGATTCAGCCCACGTTTATCTACGGGCATCCGATCGAGATCTCGCCACTAGCCAAGCCCATGCAGAGCGACCCCCGTTATGTCGAGCGCTTCGAGATCTTCATCGCCGGTATGGAATGCGGCGACAACTGGAGCGAGCAGAACGACCCTGTGCAGCTACTGGCCACCTGGAAGAAAGCCTTCAAGCCGGAAGACCGCGATGAGGGTGAATTCCATCCGCTCGACTATGATTTCGTTGAGATGCTTGAGCACGCAATGCCGCCCACCACGGGTATCGGGCCAGGGCTTGAGCGCATGGCGATGATCTTCACGGGCCAGGAAGACATCTACGACGTGATTTACTTCCCGATGATGAAGCCGTTGCTGAGCGAAGTGAACAAGGTGATCTACGACGTCAAGGACGAAGAGGCGCAGAACGTCAAGGTAGACCTTCTTTTGACGGCTGAAGAATTTGCCGCCTGGCTCAAACAGGGCAAACTGAAGCCTCGTGGTGAGGCCCTGGCGCTTACTCCCGTCGAGACCGATTGGGAAGGCAACAAGCTCAAGCACTACGAGATTACGGGCCTCTCCAATGGTGGCAAGGTTACCGTGCGTGGCGCCGATGTCAGTGTCCTGATCTCAGAGACCTTCCCTGGTATCGAAGTGAAGACACGCCCAGTGCGCAAGGCCAACGGCTAAAGACTTTCGACAAACAGCTTCATTTCGCGCACGATTTCGGGCACGCTTGAGAGAAAGATGTAGAAGTTGGCCCCCGGGATCACAACGATTCGAGCCGAAGGAACACCTTGCACGAGATCTTGCCGGTGACGGTTTTGGATTGCCCGATCGAAAGCATTCTTCTGCTCAAGCGCGAAACGCTCCTGCGGTGTTTGAGGATTGTATTTTCTTGTCTGCTCCGCCAGTGTGGGAAGGCCAGCAAAAAGTGCAAGTACGGGAACCTTGATCTTCCCGTATTCCGGCTGAATCAATCCTTGGAAGAGACCCTGGTTTGTCGCTCTTGAAACCTGGTATTTACCAAGGCTTCCATCCGGACGGATCTCATAAAGTTGCCGGACTTCAGACTCGGGAAAAGCGATTCCGTGGGTTTGGAGTTGCCATTTCTGATATCCCTGAATGGAACTCAGGTCTGGAGGACTAGGTGATCGCAAGGACGCTGGCAGTAGCCTTCCATCAGGGGAATCCACTCCGTAGTCAGAAGCCTTCAAAGTAGGGTCTTCAACGGAATTTAAATAGACGATACCGGCGATACGATCAGGGTAAGCGGCAGCGATAACGCCAATATCCTGCCCGCCAAAGGAATGTCCTGCAAGCACAGGCCGTTGCGTCAAATGTAGCGCATCGAGTACTTCAATCACATCCCGAGCCGCCCCAGGGCCTCGCCGGGTGATTCCGTATACGTGACCCAGGGCCGAAAGCTTCTCAGCAAGCGGATCATAGGCGTGTGCTGTGAGGTATCCGGCAAGCAAGATGATGGGCCGGCCCTGGCCACCCCAATCGAGCACCTCGAGCTCCACATTGCTATCAACACGAATGACCTGCGCTCTGGGTGCGCCCCAGACAACTTGCATCGTGAAGATTAGAGCCAGCAGTCTCTGCATGCAGAGAGATTAACAGCTAAATCGAAGCCAGAGCAGCCAGCACTTCTGCAGCGTGCCCAGCGGGCTTTACCTTCGGGAAAATTTTTGCGATTTTGCCTTCTTTGTTGATGATGAAGGTGCTGCGCTCGACGCCCATGTACTTCTTGCCGTACATGCTCTTTTCCACCCAGACGCCGTACTTCTCTGCGACTGCGTGTTCTTCGTCAGCCAGCAAGGTGAAGGGAAGATCAAACTTGGTGCGGAACTTTGCCTGAGCTTTGACCGGGTCTGGAGAAACTCCCAGCACCACAGTATCGGCCTTGGCGTAAGCGGCGTTCTGATCGCGAAACTCGCAGGCCTCAGTGGTGCAGCCGGGCGTGTCTGATTTCGGGTAAAAGTACAACACGACATTCTTACCCTTCAGACTGGAGAGCTTCAGTTTTTCGTCGCTATCGGTGGCCAGAGTGAAATCTGGGGCTTTGGATCCTTCTTTGAGTGCCATGCTTCCTTAGATGTTATCCAAGGGCGGATCGACTAAAAAGTGGTTGGCTTTGAGCCAGGCTTTGGTGCGGCGCGGCGGCTCTTCCGTAACCAGCCGCACAAGGTCGGCGGGGGAATCGATGTCGTACCAGGGGAGACCCAGATCCACACTGAGGCCGAGCCTTTCTGCAGCCGCCACGCTTTGGTTAAGAGTTTGATCAGTAGACCATTCCACCCCGTCAAAGAGGCTGACGGGCAGCTTTCGAAACTGAATCGCATAGTAGCCTCCGTCGATGCTGGGGCCAAAGCTGATATCCGCCTCTGATTTGAGAATTGTGTTCAGATGTCCGGGAGGTAAGGTGGGTGCGTCGCTACCCAAAATCAGCACCTGCGTGTGGCCTTGAGCAAATGCGTTGTGTGCCGCATTCCACATTTTTTCTCCAAGGTCGGTACCCGCTTGTAGCTTTCTCGGAAATGAGAATTCAGGCCAGGCTTCGGTTTCTTGATCGAGATGAAGCTCGACATCTGCAAGAGAGGTGAAACCCTTGAGGCTCTCAAGAACGTCTCCTACAAACGAAGAGTGAAGTTCAGAACACTGTTCTGGGCTTAAAACTGGCTGAAGTCTGGTCTTTACCCTGCCCGGTAGAGGAGCTTTGGCGAAAAGCAAGATGACGGGGGGCATATGGCCATTGTAAAATTAGATTCAATGAAGAAGAGTGTTGTTCTTTCGATTGGCGCGACGTCGCTTATGGCGTTGGGCCTGATTTCTCTGCCTTCTTCGGCAGCTCAGAACGGGAATGTAGAGAAGGGCAAGGAAGTATTTGAACAATGCTCCGTTTGCCATACACCCGACAGTGAAGAGAAGAAAATGGGTCCGGGCTTGAAGGGTCTCTTCAAGAGGGCCAAGATGCAAAACGGCAAAGAACCGAGCGAGGCCAATGTGCGTGCGCTCATCAACAATGGCGGCAACGGAATGCCCGCTTACGAAGAGCTGCTCAGCAAAGAAGAGCGCGACGACCTGATCGCTTACCTCAAGACTCTCTAATTCATCTTTTGATCTGCTATACTAGGTAAATGTGACCAAGCGATTGGTTGCCTCTCTCTCTTGCGTCCCCATCGTCTAGAGGCCTAGGACACCGCCCTTTCACGGCGATAACCGGGGTTCGAATCCCCGTGGGGACGCCACTAAGTTTTAATTGAAAATGCACCGGCTGAGATCAGCCGGTGCATTTTTTATTGTGGTTTCTAATTAGAACTTTGGGAAGACGACAGGTAGCGCCTGATCTGCCGTCCAGATACAGCGGTTATTGTGTCCACAAAGCGGAACCGTGACAAAGTTATGGTCTTTGGCTTTCAGCTTGGTGACGTGGGCAAAAAAGCCCTTGGCGCGGTCGTAGCGGGTTGGGCCTTGGGCCATGGATATGCAACTCGAATCAAAACCGGCAATCGGCAGTGTGTCGAGTTCGCCCATCAAGTACGTTACAGGCCTAGAGAGTAGCTGCTGACGAATTTGCTCTGCATTAAGTGAGGCTGCGTAGCCTTTTAGATTGTCGAGGCCGTGCATCCATGAGTTATAAGTGGTGCAGTTACGGCGGTCACCATAGGCGCGAAATTCCTCTTCACATTTACCTTTGGTGTCGCAATGAAAGTCGCGGGGCAGGCGCATGGCGTCCATATACACATAACTTGAGGGATTTGAAACGACGTATCGCACCGGAACGCGCAATGTTTCGTGAACCTTGTTTGCCGCAGCGTAGCGCTGTGTAATCTGGCCACCGGCAGAGTGGCCGCTAACGACGATCCCTTTCAGGTTTGGGAAAATTTTTTCGTCCGATAGCTGCTTAAGCAACTTGTCGAGCAGGTCGTAGGAATAGATTCCCTTTTGGTTGAGAGCTTCAAAACCGTTCTTCCAGTCGCCACAATCCCAGGCAATTTCGTCTTTGGCCAGTGTGTCCTTGCAACCTGCTCCATTGTTGCCGGCATATCGAGGCGAGATGACGATCGTGTTCTCCAGCGCACCGGCAAGGAAGGCTGCGGCCATGCCGGTAGAGTAGTAATCATGAGCGTTACGGCCCGCACCATGAATGATGATCATGGCACGCACAATTTTTTCGTTTCGTTTATCTAGCGGGTAATTTCGATAGAGCAGGGAAAATTTTTTCGCTTCCCCAAGCATGAGTTTTTCAGTGCATTCGGGCGTTGCGGTTGAGCAGTACTGCGCAAAGCAGGAACTCAGAAAGAAGAAAAATAGAGTCAACTTTTGCATGGCGTGAGAATCTTACCAGTATGCGACAAGCAGTGATTGAAGGCGGATTCGGCATTGAGCGAGTGGTGTGGCGCGAGGTGCAGGATCCGCTGCCGGGGCCAGGGCAAGTGCTGGTTCGAGTGCGAGCGACCTCACTCAACTACCGCGACTATCTGGTAGTTAAAGGCGATTACAACCCGAAGATGTCGCTGCCTCGTGTGCCTTTGAGCGATGGGGCTGGTGAGATTGTGGCACTTGGTGCCGGGGTCAGTAATTGGTCGGTTGGAGATCGTGTCGCTGGAATTTTTATGCAGAGCTGGCTTGATGGGTCCTACCGTGATCTTTACGGCAAGTCGGCGTTGGGTGGTGCGATTGATGGCATGCTTGCTGAGCTGGTTGTGCTCGATTCTCAGAGCGTGGTAGCGATCCCGGATTATTTGAGTTTTGCCGAGGCAGCGACATTGCCTTGTGCGGCGGTTACAGCCTGGAATGCACTCTTTCAGAGTGGAAATGTGAAGCCAGGAGATACGGTATTGGTGCAGGGATCGGGTGGTGTGAGTGTGTTTGCGCTCCAGTTGGCCAAAGCTGCCGGGGCGCGGGTGATCGCTACCTCAAGCCACCCAGCGAAGATGGAGCGGCTCAAGGCAATGGGCGCGGACTGGGTTCTCAACTACAAGGATGAGCCCGAGTGGGGCAAGGTGATCGCAAAGGCCGGTGGCGTGGATCATGTGGTTGAAGTGGGGGGGATTGGGTCGCTAGAGCAATCGATTGTTGCGGTTCGCGCGGGCGGGCAGGTGAGTGTAATTGGCGTCTTGACTGGGGTAGCGGGCAGCTTGAACATTGCTCCCATTCTGCATAAGCATCTACATGTACAGGGGATTTATGTCGGATCGCGCGCGATGTTCCAAAATCTCAACCGGGCTCTGACTCAGAATCGGGTGAAACCAGTGATTGATTCTGTTTACCCGGCAGTGAAGATTCAAGAAGCCCTGCGGCACATGGAAGGCGCAGGTCACTTTGGCAAGATTGTTGTCGAGTTCCAGGATCTGTAACGATCTTGCATTGCCACAGGAATAGCGAGAAGATAAACCCTTCATGAATCTAGACCGCTGGCAGCGAATTTCTGAAATTTTCGATGTTCTCTCGGCCGAACCAGCTCAATCGTGGCAACCTCGCCTACTTTCGCTTTGTCCTGATGACCCCGCCCTTCGCGAGGAGATTTTTTCTTTGCTCACTAATGCCCCTGTGGCATCTGCTCATCTCGATGCAATCATGGCTGATGCCTATCAGGACATCGGCGAAGATGATGATCTACCGGAGAAAATTGGTCCCTTTGAGCTGGTGCGGGAAATTGGCCGCGGTGGTATCGGTTCGGTTTGGCTGGCGCGCCGCGTAGATGGAGGCTTTGATCAATCGGTTGCCATCAAGTTCATCAAGCGGGGCATGGATTCCCGGGAAATCCTCCGCCTCTTCCATCAGGAAGGCCGCATCCTATCGTTGCTTCAGCATCCCAACATTGCTCGTCTCATCGACGGTGGGGTAACGCCCTCCGGCCGCCCCTATCTCGTCATGGACTTTATTGAAGGTCAACCTCTCCTTGAGTGGGTCAAGGATCAGGCCCTACCTCAAGTTCTGCGTCTCTTCCAATCGATCTGCGGAGCAGTCCAATACGCTCATTCCCATCTCATCGTTCATCGCGATCTCAAGCCGGCTAATATCCTCGTCGATACTCAAGGCAATGCAAAGCTCCTCGATTTCGGGATTGCTAAAATTCTCGAAGCGGGCGCTGATTCAGGCAAGACGCAAACCGGGGTTCGAATATTTACGCCAGACTACTCCAGCCCCGAGCAGAGATTGGGGTCAGTCTCTTCGATTTCGACCGACATTTACTCCCTTGGTGCGGTTTTGGAAAAAATTCTTCCCGTTCCTGCGGGACCCGATCTTTCAGCCATTGTCCAGCGGGCCATGCGTGAAGAGCCGCAAAACCGATACGCCACAGTAGATCAGATATCAGCCGACATAGAAAACTTCCTCACCGGCCGCCCGGTTCTAGCCCGACAGGGCAACTTCACATATCTGGCGAAGAAATTTCTTTCTCGCAACCGCTGGTCAGTGGCAGCAGGGTTGAGCTTTGTTTTGCTTCTCGCAATTTCTTTGATTGGAGCGCTCTACCAATCCCGGCGCGTAGCCGCAGAACGCGACCGGGCAGAACTGAGTTCGCGTTTCCTTGCGGGCCTGTTTGCCGCAGCCGATCCTGAGCACTCCCAGGGGGCGGTGCTAACGATCAATGACCTTCTGGATGATGGTCTCAACAGGGCGCGCGCCATCAACGACCCGGTTTCGCGTCACACGCTTATGGACACCATCGCTGTTGCATACTTCAGCCTTGGACTTTACGAAAAAGCTTCTGGCGTCCATTACGAACTTCTCAAGGCTTACGAAGATTCCGGTCAAATGAATAGTGCCCGTGCTGCGCTGACACTCGGCTACCTTGCCGAATCTGAAAGTGCTCGCGACCACCACGACCGCGCCACCGTGCTTGCCCAACGTGGCGTCGACATCGCTCGTAGCCTTTCGCCTTCTTCCCCCGATACACTTGCACGCACCCTCCAGCATCAATGCGTTCACTTGCATCAGGCCTCTCGTTTTCATCTTGCCATTCAGGCTTGCGCCGAGGCAGACACCATCGCTGCCCGCTCTACTCTTGCTCCCAATGAGCGTGCTGAAATTCTCGTTGCCTATGGCCGCGCCTTACAAGATCACAATCGACTTGCCGATGCCGAACTTGCATTGGAGCGAGCCATACCTTTTGCGCGTAGCTCAGGCGTAAGTCTCAATTCCACCTCTGCCCAGGTTCTCTCGGGCCTCTCCTCGCTTTACTATCGCCAGGACAAATTCCCCCAGGCTGAAAAGACGCTTCGTGAAGCTATTTCTTTCAAGCGCAAGCTCTATCCCAAAGGCCATCTTGACCTCGCACGCTCACTGAACAATCTGGCGAATATCGTCTCCAGCCAGAAGAGGGATGTAGAGGCCGTCCCCATCTTTGAGGAGGCTCATCGCTATTACCGTCAGGCCCTCGGCCCCAAAAGCTCAGAGCTTGCCAGTTCTCTTTCGAATCTCGCAATGGCGAAATCATTTCTGAAAGAGCCTCAGGCAGCAGCCGATATCATGGAATCTGTGGTCAACATGCAGGCGGCTACGGTTGGCGCTGGCCGCCTGCCTCACATCAACAGCCAGATCAAACACGCCTCCATCATCTCCGAAGACCTGGGTTTGCCCCTAAAGGCCCGTCCCATTCTTGAAGATGCGCTCACTGCACTTGGCAAACTGGATTCGCCTCCACCCATGCAAACCAACTATGCCAAGTCTATGCTTGCTTATTGCTTAACCGAGGCGGGTCAGGCTGCCGCCGCTGAGCAGCTTTCGCGCGAGGCACTTGAGGGGCTTAAAGGTGTGCTTCCACCCAAACACCGCCTTTTTGATCACGTCAACTTGATTCGCGCCGGATCACTTCTTGGGCTGGGCCGTCTCGATGAGGCCCATTCGATTCTTCTGCCGCTCATCAAGCAGGAAGAAAAAAACGCCGATCCTGGCTGGCGCACAATCCAGATTCGCCGCTATTGGGCCGAATTGCTATCCCGTCGCAAGTAGCTGAGCAGCCAGGCCTCTGCCAGCCTTAACTCCTTGCGGACTGTTTCTGCCGAAGTCTGTTCGATCTCCCCAATTTCTTCCATCTTCAGGCCGCCAAAGTAGCGTAGTTCTACCATTCGTGCCTTCCGTGCATCAAAGCGATCCAACTCTTCTAGCGCGTGGTGCAGGTCAATCACACTTTCCGTTTGCGCTGCAACACCCAGCCGCTGCTCTTCAATGGGCTCAAAGGCAATCATCCCGCCACGCTTTGCCGCCCCTTGCATTCTTTCCCGGTCGATGAGAATTTGTCGCATCGCACGCGCCGCAAGAGAGAAAAAGTGCAACCGGCTCTCATAGTTCCGGCTGGCAGATTCTACCAGCTTCAGATAGAGCTCATGCACCACTGCGGTCGGCTGTAGGGTTGAAACTCCGTGCTGGGACTCCACCCTGCGTGCGATCTGCTTCAATTCCTGGTAGACCAGAGGCACAAGCTTGTCATATGCTTCCCTGTCCCCCTCATTCCATCGAATCAGTAGGCCTGTAATTTCCCCTGTGACTTCATTCTCCACGGTTCAACAAATAGTACCAAACAGGATCGTTTAGTTGAGCTGCTGGCTTGGGCTTTCCCCTTCAGACTCCGTATCAAGATCAGAACACCTCCCAAAAGGATCAACATATGCACTATCTATCAATAAAATCTTTTGCGCTTCCGGCTCTTGCCACTGCTGCCATTCTCTTTTCTCCTGCCGGTTTTGCCTCTACAATCTCCAATGTCGTATACCAGAACACGAGCCGGCCAGATACGTTGGAGGATGGAGTTTCAG
Source organism: Bryobacter sp. (assembly GCA_022843625.1). Taxonomy (GTDB): domain Bacteria; phylum Acidobacteriota; class Terriglobia; order Bryobacterales; family Bryobacteraceae; genus Bryobacter. The sequence continues at coordinate 16,791 of JALHNH010000004.1, forward strand.
GTGTCCACAGCCAGTTCAGATCTTCGGGTTCTGTCGGCCCAGTGATCACCAACGGAAATACCGTTTCTGTTACCTCCACAACACAGTGGGTCGGCGGTTATAGAGTTGCGGCAGCAGGCTTTGCACACCTTCTTTTCATTTATCCCAGTCTCTCGCTGAGTTTTACCGTTGATGACCCATTCAACCTCGGATACAGTCTGGATGCATCCTCGCTGACTCGGGGTTATCTCTCGGCCATCCACGAGTCAGGATCGGATTTCTCACTTGCGATTACTGCTGCCGGTACCAACTTTGGAGTTTCTTTTGATTCCGGTTCCGGCCCAGTTTCAATCGGGCCGTTGGCAACCTTTGGTGATTCCATTGCTGCAAACAGCACGACGACGAGCGTCAACCAACTGGTCAACACCTCAAGAGCTGCCAATCTTGGAACTTTCTCTGGTACTCGCAACTTTTCTCTGGTTTTGTCGTGGGAACCTTCACCGGCCGGCACTATCGTGTTTCAGAACGCGGAAGTGGGCCAGGCCGCCATTCGCTTTGGCATGAGTTCAACCCTAGACCCACTAACACTCTCCAAATACCCTGGCGCTGATGGCGAAGCTGCCTCCGACCACGGAAACTTCCTAACCGTCACTGCCACATTCAACGAATCCACCGAGGCAGTACCTGAACCTGCAACCTCTGCTCTTCTTGGAGCTGGCCTGGTTGCTATGGGCTTTGCTGCAAGGCGCCGGGGCAGAGCTTAGTACGAACGTTGAGCCACCACCTAATTCCTGCAACGTTGTCATGAATTTGCAGGAATTGCCAAAAAAACCCCCTCGCATCCAATTCAGGATTGCGAGGGGGTTTCTAGTTTGCTTTCTGTTTATACGTCCAGATTACGAACGTCGAGTGCGTTGTCTTCGATGAACTTGCGGCGATTCTCTACGTCGTCGCCCATGAGCGTCGAGAAGATTTCGTCGGTTTCCACCAGATCCTTGAGATCAACGCGTAGCAGCGTGCGGCCTTCCATGTTCATGGTGGTTTCCCACAACTGTTCTGCGTTCATCTCGCCCAGACCTTTGTAGCGGCTTACGTTCACATCACGCATGCCTTCTTCTTTAGCCCGGGTAAGCAAGGTGCGCCAGTCGTCCACTTGTTCGCGACTTCCGCTTTCCCTCACCAGGAAGAATGGAGCCACGTTTTGCGCGGCAATTTGCTTGACGATGGCTCTCATACGGCGGAACTCTGCCGATGCTGCCAATTCGATTCCGATATTGCGTTGTGCCTTGGTCGAATCGAGGAAGTGCAGGAAAAACGTCGAGTGCTCTTCATCCTTATCGATATGAGACTCGATGCCTTTGGCCGAGAGCAACCCTTGCAACTTGACCAATTCTTCTTCGCTTGTGAAGTTCTCTTTGCTGTCGATGCTGCATTCCTGCGAAAGCAATATCTCGACAACATCTGCACTACGAACGCGGCGTTCGGTTTTCTTAGTCACTTGCGTAAGCTCATCGAGCGAGGCAAGGAAGTTGCGCATCTCTGCGCCTTCAATCAAATTCCCGTTGGCTTCGATCTTGATGTTGTCGCTGGCTCGGCGCAAAATTTCTTTGGTGAAATCCGCTTCGTTCTTGATGTACTTCTCTGTCTTGCCCTTCTTGATACGGTAGAGGGGGGGTTGCGCAACAAAGACGTGGCCGCGGTCGATCAGGGCCTGCATGTGCCGGTAGAAGAAGGTCAACAGAAGCGTACGGATGTGACTCCCGTCAACGTCTGCATCGGTCATGATGATGATCTTGCCATATCGTAGCTTGGCGATATCAAAATCGTCTTTGCCAATGCCGGTGCCGATAGCGGTGATCATGCAACGAATTTCTTCGTGACCGAGCATCTTGTCGTAACGGGCTTTTTCGACGTTCAGGATCTTACCGCGAAGTGGCAAAATCGCCTGGTAGCGTCGATCGCGGCCGCCCTTGGCCGTACCGCCTGCCGATTCACCTTCGACCAGGAAGAGCTCACAACGGGTAGGATCTTTTTCCTGACAGTCGGCGAGTTTACCCGGTAATCCCACACCGTCGAGCGCACCCTTGCGGCGCGTCAAATCTCGGGCTTTGCGGGCGGCTTCGCGGGCACGCGCCGCATCAATAGCCTTGCCCACAATCTTCTTCATCACCGCGGGATTTTTGTCGAAATACTCCTGCAGCTTTTCGTTGATAACCTGCGTGACCTGGCCGGTAATGTCGCTGTTTAGTTTGCCCTTGGTCTGGCCTTCAAACTGCGGTTGAGGCAGCTTAACGCTGATGACGGCTGTCAGGCCCTCCCGCACGTCGTCACCACTTAGCTTTTCCTTCACGTCCTTGAACAAACCGGCATGGTCGCCCGCCCAGTTGATGGTACGTGTAAGAGCGGTACGGAAGCCTGTCAAGTGCGAGCCGCCGTCTTTGGTATTGATGTTGTTGGCGAAGGTAAAAAGAGTTTCCGAATAGCCATCGTTGTATTGAAGGCCGATTTCCATCTGAACTTTGCCCTGGTCGCCAGGGAGATCGCGTTCGCCTTCAAAGTAAATCGGCTTCTCGTGAAGTACCTGCTTACCCTTGTTGAGGTGCTTGATGAATTCGGCAATGCCGCCTTCATAATGGAACTCGTGTGATTTACCCTCTTCTCGTTCGTCGAGGATATTGATCTTGAGGCCCTTATTGAGGAAGGCACGCTCGCGCAGGCGTGTAGAGATCGTATCGAAATTGAATTCGATCGTATCCATAACCGTGTTGTCGGCTTTAAAGGTGATTTTTGTGCCGGTTTTCTTACCAGACTTGCCAGTTGCCTTGAGCGGAGCCTTGGGGACTCCACGCTCGTAGTCTTGTTCCCAGGTCTGGCCACCGCGCCAAATTTCTAAATGCAGCCATTCGCTGAGCGCATTTACGCAACTGACGCCTACGCCGTGCAGGCCGCCTGAAACCTTATAGCTATTGGAATCGAACTTGCCGCCAGCATGCAGTTTGGTCAATACAACTTCAGCGGCAGAAACCCCTTCCGTCTGGTGAATATCGACGGGGATGCCGCGACCGTTATCTGAAACCGAGATGGAGCTATCCGTGTGGATCACAACATTGATATCGGTACAGTGTCCGGCGAGAGCTTCGTCGACAGAGTTATCAACTACTTCGTAAACCAGATGATGGAGGCCCATTTCACCGGTAGAACCGATGTACATTGCAGGACGCTTGCGCACTGCCTCAAGTCCTTCAAGAACTTTGATACTGGATGAATCGTAAACTTGGTTATCAGCCATTTTGTGGGTTGTCAGATGCGCATCGGCATCACGACGTAGCGGTAGGTATAACCTACCTCTCCCCCTTTCTTGTCGCCTTCGCCCGCCGCAGCGGGACGCATTTCTCCGGCACTCTGTGCGTCGTTGAAGAGGAAGCTAAAGCCACCTTCGGCACTTGCACCTAAAAATTCAAGCAGGTACTGCGCGTTGAATCCGATATCCACGGCAGGTCCTGAGTATTCAATCGCGATCGTTTCTTCGCTCTCACCGGTATCAGACATCGAAGAGAAGACCTTCATTTCGCCATCGGCAAACTGCAGGCGAATCGCCTTCGAGCGTTCTTCAGAGAACTGGCTCACGCGCTGAATTGTAGTTTTAATTTCGTCCTTGCCAAGGAAAACCTGATGGGTCTGCGTCTTGGGCAGTACTCGATCAAAATCAGGGAAGTTGCCAGTAAGCTTGCGACTCAAAAGCAGACGCTCACCAAGCTGAAAGAACAGGTGGTTGTCGTCGCCGCTGAACTGAAACACGGCACCGTCTTCTGCATCGGCAGAAAGTTTAAGCAGTTCCTGCATGGCTTTCTTTGGCAGCAGCGTCTTGTAAACACCTTCGACTGCAGGGTTGGAAACTTTGTTTTCTACCAGGGCCAGCCGGTGACCGTCGGTTGCCACCATTGTGAGAGCCTTGTCGGTCATCAGAAGCTGTGCTCCGTTGAGCGTAAAGCGGCTCTCTTCGCTTGAGATGGCAAAGATGGTCTTCTGGATCATCGACGACAAAACTGTCGCAGGGATCTCCCCCAGCGAAGGCGGCATCTGCGGTAATTCCGGATAGCTTTCGCGGGACATGCCGGCAATGCGCGAACGCGAGCGGCCACAAACGATGTTGGCCCACTGGTTATCCATCACTTTGAAGTTCACTTCAGCATCGGGAAGCAGCCGGATATAGTCCAGCAACCTGCGTGCGGGCAACGTGCCAGAACCGGCCTTGATGATCCGCGCGGGGCAGGAACAGCGCACGCCCAGCTCAAGATCGGTCGCTGTCAAATGAATCATCCCGTCGCCCGTCTCGATGAGGACGTTCGACAGGATCGGGATGGTTGTCTTCTTTTCGACTACCCCTTGGGACAGATTTAACTCTCTGACCAGGTCTGATTGCTTTACGCTGAATTCCATTCGTTGGTGGTCCTTACCTACTACAAGAAGACAAGATATTTATATATATGTTCTTAGAACCGTAATAGTCGGTCCTGTCGAAATGTGGATATCTCTCTAAATTATACAAAACAAAAATGCTTCCCGCTACGCCTGATGACGAAAACACTGTTTACGATTCATTCAGAAAACCCGTCCACGGTCCGATTTACTATTCCTTAGTGTGAGCGAATAGGAAGCGAAACTGTGGAAAACGAGTTATCACGAATGGAATGAGTCGATTAGGCTGTGGAGAAGTCTGTTCAAATCCTGGTCCTTGTGCCTCAAATCATCAATTTTGTGGATGGAGTGAAGCACTGTCGTGTGATGCTTATTTCCGAGTGTTCGACCGATTTCAAGTAAAGAAGCAGTTGTCAGTTCCTTGGCCAGATACATTGCAATTTGCCGCGGATAAGCAATACGCCGCTCATTTGACTTCTGCTTGAGTTGACCTGGCAGCAGGTCAAAGCGATCGGCAACCGCCTTGAGAATCGATTCGATCGAGATGCGCTTCTCACTGTTTTGGGTCAGATGTTTCAGAAGCTGCTTGGACATCTCTAGGGTGATGGGAGTACCAGTCACCGAAGAATAAGCCATCAGCTTTACCAGAGCCCCTTCGAGCTCGCGGATATTCGATTTGGTCCGCGTTGCCAGGAAGATGCGCACATCTTCAGGCAGGTTCATCCCTTCACTTTCAGCTTTTTGGTCAAGGATTGCCATCTTGGTTTCAAGATCCGGTGGCTGCACGTCAACGATCAGTCCCCATTCAAAACGGCTGCGGAGTCGTTCCACCAACCCGGAAACTTCCTTGGGAGGTGAATCGGAAGAAATCACAATTTGCTTCTGGTTGTCGAAAAGCTCGTTGAAGGTATGGAAGAATTCTTCCTGCGTGCGTTCCTTGCCCCCGATGATCTGGATATCGTCGATCAACAGTACATCGGCAGAACGGTAGAACTGATGAAAGTAGGGCATCTTTTCCATCCGGATGCACTGAATCATTTGATTCATGAACTTCTCACTGGTCGTATAGACAATCTTCATGCCCGGGTGCTCGGTGAGAAGGTTCCGCCCGATTGCGTGCATCAAATGGGTCTTACCCATGCCAACACCACCATAGATAAAAAGTGGGTTGTAGCTGCGGGATGGGCGCATGGCGACAGCATGAGCAGCAGCGTGGGCGAATTGGTTGCAACTTCCAACAACGAAATTGTCAAAGGTGAATTTTGGATTGAGGTGCGCAACGGGCTGAGAAAAGAGGCTTTCTATGCCCTGTGGCGAATCCGAATAGGCGTGATTTAGACCATTTGGACGCGCATAACTTACGGTGTTGCGCTCTGGAGTAATTTCCAGATTGTAGATAACATTGCGAAAGGGCAGGCTCAAATGCGTGATCGCTTGCTTCACCTGCACTGGATATTCCCGTTCGAGCCATTCCCTGGTGGCCTCATTCGGTACTGAGACAAAAATGGTCTCGCCATCTGTTTTGGCAAGTGTCGTGCGCACGATCCAGTTCTCGAAACTCTCTGCACTCAGAGAGGCTGCCAGCGTTTGCTTTACTAGTTCCCAGGCGTTCATTTTTTGTGCAACTATCCCACCGCATTCCATCTTCAGACCATCAAAGCGCAAAAATCCCACAGGTTTTCCACAGTTGTGGAAAAGTGGGGGAAGTTTAGATTGAATTTGAGATCTATCAGACCCAGAGGATGCTCCAGAGCCAGCGACCGTTACTGCGCTGTAGGCCTGCGATTACAAAGTCTAGCACAGATAGCAATTGTGGCAACAGAAAAACTATGAAAATATAAGTGTACTGTAATCATATATTTATGAGATTTTTCCCGCGCTCTTTAATCGTTGACAAATCTGTTTTGTAACCAACTGTTCACTGGATTGAGCAGCTCCATTTGACAAGACGGCTCCGGTCGGCGATACTACATTTTGGGCGTTGCTTTCGCAACAGTCCTACTCCTGTGCGGGAGTAACTCAGCTGGTAGAGTGCAACCTTGCCAAGGTTGATGTCGCGAGTTCGAATCTCGTCTCCCGCTCCATTCCCTTTTTTCACCACTTCCAACCCTTTAAGAATTGTTGTAATTTTCTGCGTACGGGCAGGGATTGATGTCCCTTTGCCATTGCATAGGCGATCCTTCGCACAGCATGCGGTTCAAAGGGCAAAAAGCGGCAATCGCTTCTGCCGGTTGTAGCTTTCTCTGGAATCAAACTGACTCCATACCCTTCCGCAACCATGCGCAAAATGCTTTCCAGGTGGTCACTCTCAAAGACTTGATGAAACTGCGCTTTGGCTTTACTGCAAACGGTTAGCACTTCTGCGCGGAGGCAATGGCCTTCGCGAAGTAAAAGCATCTTTTCCAGCCCAAGCATCGGGAGCAATATCTTTTCTGCTTGCGCCAATTCATGGTGGAGTGGCACAGCGGCCAAAAGGGGTTCCCGAAACAACTCGCTGCAGACAATTTCTGAATGGCGGATCGGCAATGCCAAAATCGCCAAATCCAGTTCTCCCCGCCGTAGAAGCTCGATCAGATCGTCGGTCATCGCTTCGGTAAGGCTGAGTTCAATCTTTGGGTAGCATCTTTGGAATTCGGCGAGCGGCTTCACCAGCGAATAGGGCAGAACCGTAGGAATTACGCCCACTCGCAGCTCTCCGGCATCCTCAGACTTCAATCCTTCAATTGCCGTGCGTGCTTCTTCTGCTTCACGCAGAATTCGCTCGGCCGAGGCTTGCAGCGATAGCCCATAGGCAGTGAGCTTCAAGCTGCGACCCAGACGATCAAACAAGGAGATGCCCAGCTCGCGCTCGAGCTTTTGAATTTGCTGGGACAGGGAGGGCTGGGCGATTCCCAATTGGTCTGCGGCGCGAACAAAACTCCCCGTACGGGCAACGGCGAGGAAATAGCGCAACTGTTGAAATTCCATTTAGCTCCTGCGTTTCGCTGCGATGCAGGCTATGCCTATGTCGAGAGCGAGCGTCAAAGGCATTTTAGCCTTCTAGATATTGCGATGGTGCAAATCTTTGGGTTGATGTTATTTTGATCAACATGGAAATGCCAAACACGGCTCCTTTGAGTGGCCTCGTCACAATGATTGAGGTTTCGGATGTGGAAGCCTCGGCCGCTTTCTATCGCAAGCTCGGCTTCGAGATTGGCAATCGCGATCCGGCCAGCGGCACGATGGGTTGGGCCTGGCTTTATTCACCTCGGGTTGAGAATTGGCGGACGGGGCCGAATCTGATGTTGCGGAAAAGCGAGTCCACGGTTATCAAACCGCCTGAGGGGTTGACCCTTTATTTCTATGCCGCTCAACTGGTGGCTTTTCGTGAAGAGTTGCTGGCCCAAGGGCTGCTGCCATCGGAAATTCGTTATCCAGCCTATTTGCCTGAGGGAGAGTTTCTTCTTTCAGATCCTGATGGCTATTGCCTGATGATTGCGCAGTCTGGGTCTAACACGCCTTAAGCGCCTTCTACCAGTCGGTCACTGATCCATCCCGCCGGAATGCAGGCATCAATACCTCATCCTGATAGGGATGTTTGTGCGCTTCTGACTCATTCACATCGATTCCTAACCCAGGCTTGGTAGGAGCGCCGACGTAACCATGAGTGACGTCGTAGCCGCCGCTAACAACATCCAGCCGCCAGGGCACATCGTTCCAGACGATTTCTTGAATCAGGTAATTTGGCGTGGCAAAGCCGACATGCAGACTGGCTGCAGTCGAGATCGGTCCTTGCGGATTGTGGCACGCAACTGTGATCGAGTAGGTCTCCGCCATGGAAGCAATGCGCCGTGCCTCCGAGATGCCTCCGCAATGCGACACGTCGGGCTGAATGATCGCGCAGGCGCGCTTCTCAAGCAGCTCCCGGAATTCCCAGCGCCCCACCAGGCGCTCTCCTGTTGCTACGGGGAAGCGCAAAGCCCGTGCTACCTCCACCAGCCCGTCGACATGCTCAGGCCAGCAAGGCTCTTCATACCAGAACAGGTTGTAGTCTTCGAGCATGCGCCCAAACTGAATCGCCGCAGCTGGCGTGCAGCGAGCATGCAAATCGAGCATGATGTCGAAGTCATCGCCCACGGCTTCGCGCATTGCCTTGACGCAATCTGCCGCACGGCGGAGGGTGGCTGCACTTTCAATCGGCTCGGAGATGGGTATGGGCATACCCTTGGCCGCTGTGAATCCACGCGCTTTACTCTCGCCAATCAACCGGGCAAAATCATCGGGTGCGCCTGTCTTGTACATCCCTTCAAGACTGCCCCCACCGAGGTGATCATAGAGCCGCAGCGTATCTCGTACAGGGCCACCCAAAAGGTCGCAAACAGGCTTGCCGAGTTCTTTACCTTTGATATCCCAAAGCGCCTGATCAATACCGCTCATCGCCGACATCGTTACAATGCCACCCCGCCAGAAGTATTGGCGATTCATGATTTGCCAGATGTGTTCAATCCGGCGCGGGTCCTGACCTAGTATCAGCGGCTTCAGGTCTTCGATTGAACCCACCACGCCTTTGGTCTTCCACTCCAGTGTCGCTTCGCCCCAGCCATAAAGTCCGGGTTGATCTGTCTCTACCTTGACGAAAATCCAGTTCCGCATTCGTGCATTTACAACGACGGATTTGATGTCTGTAATCTTCATGACTTCTCCCTCAAACGTAGATTCTGGATACCCGGGTCGATATGCCGCATAGGATGGAATAAGCGATCGTACCTGCGTCGCGAGCCATCTGACGCGCGTCCATGACAACATCACCCTCTTGTCCGAGCAGCGTTACTGAATCCCCTGCCTTCAAGTTCGGCGCAGCACTCAGGTCAATAGTTGTAACATCCATCGATACTGCACCCAAAATATTTGCCAGCTTGCCACCTGCGATCAACTTGCCTCGATTGCCCAGGCGGTGAGGCAGCCCGTCAGCGTAACCTACCCCCAGAATCCCAATCCTCATGGGATGCTCAGCTACAAACTGAGCGCCGTAACCTACAGGGGTTCCAGCTTCAATCTCCTTTACCAGGAGTATCCTTGCTTTCCAACTCAATGCCGGCGATACATCAAGCAGCTCGTCTGGCACCTTACCCTTGCCTCTCGATACATACCCATAGATTGCATAACCAGGCCTCACCAGGTTGCGCCAGCATTGTGCCTGCCCAAAGTGGAGAGGATTGGTGCTGGCTTCGTGTAGATACGCAGGGCGTATGCCGCTATTCTCAACCGCACTGCATATCGCTTCAAAGCGTTCATGCTGCCTGCGGGTCTGTTCACTTTGAAAGTTGGCCGATGACGCAAAGTGTGTCATCAGGCCTTCGAGCCTTGTCCCCTTTACGCACGAGATGATCTCCTCAATACCCGCGTTCGTACCCAGCCTGCCCATACCGCTATCAATCTTGAGGTGATATGCGAGGTCAGCATCGAGAGTCGCGATCTCGCTCAGATCATGTACCACCGGCGTCAGCCGAAACTCTTTCCAGGCCCTCGGGTCGGTATCTACACGATCGGCCATCACCAGAATGCGAGTGCGGATTCCAGCCTCTCGCAAAGCCTTACCCTCTTCTAGGTTACTCACCGCCAGCCACTGCGCACCCTCATGTTCGAGCACCTGAGATACAGCTGTTGCACCATGCCGGTAGGCGTCTGCCTTTACTACCGGCATCAACTGTACGCCTGATCCCACGGTGCGTTGAATCATCCGGTAGTTCAACGCAATCCGGTCGAGCGAAACTTCTAGCCACGTCCTTTGCATAATTCCCCAAATAAGGTTTCGTATTGATCTGTTACTACATCCCAACTGTAGCGCTGCCGCACACGCTCGAGCGCCGCAGTGCGCAGGGCTTCACGCTCGCTCTCTTCCATCGCAAGAACGTTACGGATCGCATCAGACAAACCCTCTTGTTCAAATTCCACGCCGGCACCCCCTGCGACTTCGCAATTCTCAGGCGTCTTTAGATAGAGAATCAAAGCCCCTCGGCCCATCGCCTCAATCAGCGCAGGGTGTGTCCCGCCCACTTCAGTGGCATGGATGTAGGCGAAGCAATGCGATTGCAGGATGTGATAGCCGTCTCCATAGATGGCTCCTGGCAAGATGATTCGCGGGTCGGTTGTGTCTTTGACACGTGCGATGTATTCGGGCGCGTAAGGGGCATCACCCACTAGTGCCAGCTTCATCGGAGTATCTACTTTTTCAAAACTCTCTCTCACTAGCAGGGGATTGTTTTCGGGCTCAAAGCGAGTGACGTAAAGAAAGTAATTTCGTGCTTCAAGGCCTAGCAGTGGCTTCCATTCCACCGGCCCCAATTCAGCGCCGTAAGGGATGAAAGTCGAGCTGGCCTGATACGTTTCCCGGTAATAACGTTCGATCTCCACAGCGTCGGTAATGATTCGCGTGGGGCAAAAAGTGGACAGCCATTCCGACAGGTGATACCACTTCTTGGCGAGGACATTCCATTTTTTACGTTTACGCTCAAGGCCATCCACGTTGATTGCAACTGGCATTCCCAATAGCCTTGGCATCCAGGTATAGATCGCGTTGGCACCATTGCAGTAAAGCACCGCATCGACGTGATTGGCGAGGAGGTGGAGGGTAGAAAAGCCAGTGTGCGCAAGGGTGTCGAAATATTTGTGACGAATGGTAGGAAGGTATTGCCTGTGAACACCGCGGTAGCTACCAACAGGTTCCTGATCGCGACAGTAGACAATTACGGAGTGGCCTCGGGACACAAGCCGCGTAGACAGTTCCTCGGCGAAAGTTTCAAAGCCGCCGTAGCGGGCGGGAATTCCTCTGGTACCTAGGATCGCAATGCGCAAGCTATTAGCTTAACTGCGTACCGCTTTGGCCCGTGCCGGAACACGTACGGTTTTTGGCGCCGGTTGACTGACGGGCTGGAATTGAAACCACCCAGCCAGGTATTCATCGCTAACCCGGCGATTAGCCATAATGACCTTGCGCTTGGCCACGACACTTTTCCATTTCTTGGCCAGAATCCAGAATGCCTTTAGCGAAGAATGCTCCTGCAGAATACAGGCGCCCACTACAACCAGATCACGCATGGTGATGTGAAAGAAGTTTCTGACGTAAAGATTGGGAGTCATGTTCTTCACTCGCATCAGGAAGCGGTTCTTTACCGAATGCATATTGATGGCAGAGGGCAATGCGCGCCGGTTGCCTGGCAGAACAGAGCGAACATGGTAACCGCGGGCATGAGGTGTGTACAGTGTCTTCCAGCCATAGATCTGGGCTCGCCACGCAACATCTGCATCTTCCCGGTAGACAAAGAAATCGTTGTCGAAGAATTCACCTTGGATCGAGATATCGTCGATCATCTCGCGACGATAAAGAGCGGCAGCGGCAGTAGCGCCAAAGACGTATTCAAAATTAAGATAGTCGCCGTTGTCGACATCGCGGCTGCCGCGGTCCAGATGGCGCAGCATCGGGTTGAAATAGATTCCGGTGGAATCCACCAGCGGCTTCTCGGGCAGGTCGAATGTCGCCATCATCGCTAGAAGCTTGCCGCAAACAGTTCCGATTTGTGTATCCCGGTTGCCGGCATCCACAAGACTCTGGATGAAGTTGGGCATTAGCAGCACGTCCGGGTTGAGTGTCAGGATCCACTCCCCGCTAGACATATGAATGGCCTGATTCTGCGCTGCGGCAAAGCCCACATTTTGTTCGTTGTTGACGATCCGGATCCGGTCGGCAAACTGATCGAGAATGTCGAGGGTTCCGTCGGTCGAGACATTGTCGACAACAATGACTTCTTTTAGCGAATAGCGCTGCGCCAGCACCGATTCCAAGCATCGCTTGATGAAGCGACCGCTATTGTACGTAACGATTGTGACTGAAACTAAGCCGTTATGCATTTTAGAAATGTTCTGCGCCTTCCGCGTGCCGACCAAATCGGCGGTGATCTACCCGGTCCAGGACAAGGCTCACCCACGCTAAACAAAAAACATCAGCGTAGACACCGAGGGCACGGACACCCTGGCGCCGATAAATGATCCCCGTTAATGCCCTTGGGACGGACGCAGCGGCAACAGCCAAACAAACCAGACGACGGGACAACCACCCAAAATGCTGAGTGGCGTATCTTAGAAGGCTAACATACCACGCCAACTCTTTGAAAGGCCACAAGATTTTCTCTATGCTGCCTCCTCCGCGATGTTTTGCCCGGGCAGCAGGACAATACACGATCTTGCGCCCTGCCTTTCGCAACCTTAGGCAAAAATCGACGTCTTCAAACCAAATTGGCCAGAACTTCTCGTCCATCCCATTCAATTGCTCGAAGATCTGTTTGTGCACCATCAGAAATGCCGCCGGTGGCTGCTCAACCTCTTGTTCCTGCGTGAAATCGAAGCCTGCATTCCGGTAGCGGCGGTTCACCGGATTCCAGGCAAAGAGCCGGTTCAAACCCAAAACTTCGAAAATCAAAGTCCATGCTGTTGGCAGTCTTCTTACCGCAAATCCAGCCTGCAATTCGCCGTTGGTTCCCAGCAGCATTCCCCCGGCTGCACCTTTTTGCGCAGCGTTCGCCATCTTCTCAAGCCCATCCTGTACAAGACAGTCTGGGTTCAAAATGAGCGCATATTCGGTCGAAAGTGCGGCCACCCCCCGGTTGACGCCCCCGGCAAATCCCAGATTTTCAGGAAAGTACAGCAACTTAACCCCGTCCATGCTCGTCACAATTTCGCGCGTTAGATCTTTAGATCCATTGTCAACAACAATCGTTTCCAACACTCCCGCATTTCGGGCTGCTGTTATGCACGCGGCGATATCCTCTTCGGAATTCCAGGTTACGATTACCGCCCCGATGCTCCTCATAAACTGAGAGCCCAATACCAGCGCCAGAATCGATCCTGGCCGGTGACCGATCCCACATCAAAAATCTCCCGCTCCAGATCCTTTAGAAACTCGCATTCCGCTCCCGAAGACTCAAACGACGCTAGGCCTTCCCACTTGCCACGGCACCAATCGGCGAAACACCCATGACGCGCAGCGGCCAACCCCCAAAGCCCCTGACCTACAAGCACCTTCCACCAATCCGGAGCTCCATACCGGGCTACGAGCCTCAATTGATTCCGTGAGCTCAACCGCACCTGCCGGGGATGCCACTCCCCCAGGGTGGAACTACCGCGATGCCAGGATACTGCATTCGGTTCGTAGAGCCCGCGAAAGCCAAGCTTTAACCCGCGCATGCCAATATCGACATCTTCGAGATAGCTCTCAAAGCTCTCGTCGAGCCCGCCGGTCGCCAGATAGTAATCCCGTCGCAGAAGAATCGCCGTCCAGGGTGCCAGCGAAATTTCCCGCCTCTGGTTCCAATAGACTCCGTCCGATTTGCCACATCCTGCGCGCATCGGCACACCGCTGTGGCTCAACAAATCCCAGGTGGCATCGAGGATCTCTGTCGAATCCCAGGCCATCACCTTGCCAACCACAAAGGGCGCATCGGTAGCTGCAACCTGCTCCAGCCAGTCCGGGGCGAGCTTCAGATCGTTATTCAGCACAGCCACCCGCGCGCTACCCGCCTCCGCCAGGCCCCGATTCACCGCGTGAGCAAAGCCGCGATTTTCACCCAGGTCTATAAAACGTGCCCCGGCTGCCTGCGCCACTTCTGCACTGCCATCTCGCGAGCCCCCATCGACAATCCACACTTCTTGAGGCTGAAGCGTCTGCCCGGCAAGGCTCTTGAGCAGAGTTTCAAGATGCGCCCGGCCCCGCCAGCTCGGTACTACGACGTGAATCGCTTCTTGACCAGAAACCATAGGTTGTAGAATCCATCGCGCCAGGGATTGAGCTTGATTTCGCCAAGCCGTGAAGTGTAATGAATAGAAATCTCGGCAAAGCGAACCTTGTTGCTCTTGAGTGCCTCAATTTTTATTTCTTCGCTGAACGCCATTCCGTCACTTTCCAGCGTCATTTCAGAGAGGATGCTTCTGCGGAAGACCCACATGCCGCTCTGCGAATCGCTCACCCAGCGAAAATAAAGCAGGCTCATGGCGATCGAAAGGATGAAGTTGCCCATTTTGTGCTTGAAGCTCATTGCTTTCGGATCCCGCACAGGAAACCGCGACGCATTCAGAAAGTCCACCTCAAGATGACGAAATGCCTCAAGCAAGTACGAGATGGCATCCGGCGGATAGCTATGATCGCCGTCGAGGGTGACGATAATGTCACTTGTCGCAAAAGCGAAGCCCTTCTTGTAGGCACGCCCATACCCGCGCGCATCTTCGCGAATCACTCTGGCTCCGAAATCGGCAGCCACTTCGCTGGTGCGGTCTGTCGAACCGTTATCGACAACAATCACCTCATCGACAAAGGGCGGCATTCGACGCAAGACCTGCTCGATCCCCTGCTCCTCGTTCAGACAAGGCATGATAACGGTAATGCTTTGGTTGTTGTACATCAGAAAAGGAAATTCCAGAATCGCATGCGCACTCTCGCTCTACTAGTCTCTACTACTCTTGCCACCATGATCGGCTTTGCTCAGGGCAACGCAGAATTGTCTCAGGTGCAAACGATCTATCTTATGCCGATGGCCAATGGCTTTGACCAGTATCTGGCGAATCGCCTTCGCATCATCAGTCAGATTCGTATTGTTACCGATGCCAGCAAGGCGGATGCTGTCTTCACCGACAAGATTGGTCTTGCCTTTGAGGCCCGTCTCGACGAGATGGAAGCCGATGCCAAAGAGAAGATCGCAGCAGCAGCACCGCCCGTTGCCGGGGAATCCCAACAAATGCGACTCGCCCCCAAAGTGGTTTCCAGCATCGGCCGTGGCCGTGGCACCTACTTCCTGGTGGATCGCCGTTCTCGAGTTGTCCTTTGGTCCAGCTTTCACAAAGCCAAAGATGCCCAGCCTCACAATATGCATTCCAACGCTGGCAAGGTGGCCAATGAACTTGCCGCAGACTTCAGCGGCAAGAAGAAGTAAGCCGCTTCCGGTATTCGTCAGCTAGCCGTTTAATGACTACACTGGCGTCCCATTCCTCCTTCACATATAGATAGGCGCGCTTACCCATAGCCGCGGCTTCTTCGCGATTGTTGAGCAACTCTTCAACAGCGCTTGCAAACGCCTCCGGGCTATCTGCGAGCCGGCAGTATTGGCCGTCTTGCTCGGCAAGGCCTTCAGCTCCGATCCTGGTCGAAACCACAGGCGTACCGAAAGCAAACGCTTCCAGTAGTTTTACTCGCACACCGCTGCCTGCAAGAATGGGACACAAAAAAACGCTCGAAGCTTGCATGTCCGCTTCGATGCTTTCTTTAAAGCCGGCCAGCTCAAGGATCCCTTCCGAATTTGCAAAAGCATAAGCTGGCGGTGGATCCACTCCAATCGCCAGGACGCGAAAGTCTAAACCGCGCGCCTTTAGGATCGGCACCACCTCGTTGAAGAACCACTGCAGCGCCTCAAGATTGGGTGTGTGCCGAAAGCCTCCAACAAAAAGCAATGTGTTGCCAGAGCGAGCCTTCAAATTCGCTGGAAATGCATCCACGCTGATGCAGGCCCGCAGCCCAGGCATGACTTTCTGTCGAAGTCTCGGCTCCATGCCCAGCAGATAATCTGAATTGGCTTTGGTGCAGACTTCGACCAGGTCAAAGCGCGGCAGCATCTTCATCTCCCAGTGCACCGCTTTCAAATATTCGATGCCCGCCGGAATCCTCCAAAGCAGGCTCTGGTTCGTCTTCAGTTGACGCTGGATAGATTGAAAGTAGATGTCATGTTCAAAGATTGCCGTCAGCACGTTTTGAAATTCAAAACTGTATTGACCGAGATTGGTGTACTCAATCTGCACCACGTCGATCTTTGCGTTCAGAATCGTGCGATGCAGAATCCACGAAAGATCTCCGTTGGCGAATTCCATCACCGAGCCCGGCAGAAGGCTAAATAGCGCTTGTGGCTGCCCTGTCATGCGCACCATAAACTGCATGCTCGCTGTAAATGGCACCAGCTCCTGATGTGCCTCGCGTTCCCATTCCTCATCGACAAGTGCAACCAGATGAACATCGGCGTGCCTGCTTAATTCTTTCACCGCCAACTGCATGAACACCGCTCCACCGTGGCTCGCTGGGCAGAGCCCATAAGGAGATAGAAACAAGACGCGAGGTCTCTCGCTGTTGAGATCTTTCGCCTCATAATGATCTCGATAATAACCGCCGAGCGGCCGTCGAAAGGCAGTCACGTCGTCAATCGCAGCAAGACTTCTCGCCCGCCATCGGGCCACGCAAATTTCCGGAAGTTGAAAAGCGGCTCGCATCAAACCCGGAAAAGTAGCCCTGCCTGGTACATCCCCGGTAAACAAACTCAATAGCGCCGCGATATGACTGGCGACAAAGTTCTCAACCAGCATCTTTGGGGAGTGTATGTTTTTCCAGGCAAACAAAACGAAGTTCTTGCGCACAATCGAGTGGATGTAATGCTGCGAAAACTTCTTGCCAATGGTGCCGCGATGCTCATGCCACACATGACTTTGAGGTTGATAGAGCACCCGCCAGCCCCGCTTCCATGCTCCATAACCCATATCGGTGTCTTCGAGATAAAAGGGCCGCAGCACTTCATCAAAGCCACCGAGCTCCAGAAACTTGCGACGGTCAAAGGCACAGGATCCACCGCCGCCATAGAAGCAAGGGTAGAGGTCCTTTACTTCTTCATCGATCCGGTGCCTCAGCTCTAGAACACCACGCCGCCACTCAGCCTGCGTCAGGCCGGTTTCTTCACGTAGTTTGTTTGCATCGGAGAAAAAGATCTGGCACGAAACTGCAAACACATCGGCCTCGGCAAAACCCTTGAGCAACGGTGCCAGGAAATCGGGCGCAACCCGCATGTCGCTATTCAGCAGAACGACAACATCGTTGCGAGCTTCTCGAAATCCCCGGTTGGAACCACCCCCAAAGCCCAGGTTCTTCTCCAGCGCCACAACTCTGACACTCGGAAAACGCTCGCGCATGAATTGCGCACTGCCATCGGTGCTTCCGTTATCCACCACAATCACTTCGTTGTCCGGGTGGCCACTCATCGCCTCAATCACGCTCGGCAGGTATTTCTTAAGCAAGTCTTTGCCATTCCAGTTGGGAATCACCACACTTGCGGATTGATTGCGGGCAAGTTCATTCGGAGGCAGCTGTCTGGTGCCTGCCAGCATCCAGAGAAGGTCGGTCAGCCATAGGCAAGCCACTTCGATCACCGCCAGAAAAGGGCTCACGATCAGCATCGGGCCCTGGCGCAATAGCCTCTTCAGCAGAATCATGAAATCTTGGGGCCGAGCCCGAATGCCTTCCCCATTCGGAGCCAGCGTGAGGCCTCAACAGCCGCAACCTTACCCTCTGCCTCTTCACGTTGCTTCTGCTCGCTTTGAGCCCAAAGCGTCCGCTCAATCACCAGAGCCTCAGCTTCATCCAGTTTCTTCTGATACTCGGCTAGGTTCTCACCGGCCTTCTTCAAGTCCACGTCAAGCTTCCTGCTATGAGCTGCGATTTCGTCGAGTTGCGAATTGAGATGGGCCTCATTCGTTTTTGCCCAATCCGACAGCCGCTGGCTTTCGGCTTCAATCTCCTGTACGCGCTTCTCGTAGGCTGCCACCACTTGCGCTGCTTCTTCGTGCTGGGCCGTCAACTCACCTTCCATCCGTGTCACGGCCTGCTGTGCTTTCTCCACCCGCTGGTTTTGCTCGAGGGCCCATTTGTTCTTGGCTTCCATCTCCAGCTTGAGGGCACGAAACTGATCGACCAGCGTTTTGTGTTCTGCTTTTGATGCTTCGAGCCATTCGTTTTTGGTGACGAGCTCGCCTTCGAGCCGCTGTATGTGGTGCTCGCGTTCGCGCAGTACATTTGCCGCAGTCGGCACATAAACGAAGGATGGTGCCCCCGTCATTGGTTTGGCTGCACACACAGCCAAAAAGAAATGGGCTTCTTCCGGGTCGGGCTTTCCCGCCTCAAGTCGTAGCTCTGTCCCCACTGCTCCTTCGAGTGGCAGAAAAACCAACCCGCTTGCGTGGTTCTGTACAAAGAAGGTTTGGTGTTCGAAGAACTCACTCAGCACTGCCCGAAACTCTTCATAAGAAAACTCATGCTCATGAAATGGGTTCGGCCCATCAAGCTTGCGGCTCTCGGCATAGAACTTGATGTTAGGAGTCGAGATCACCAATTGCCCGCCCGGGGCCAACACACGCCGCGCTTCCGCAAGAAGAGTCCGGTATTCAGTCAGGTGTTCGATTACCTCAAAGCACACACCCAGCTGAAAGCTCCCGTCGGCAAAAGGCAACGCCTCCAAACTGGCAACCTGAAACTGCAAATTCGCAGCTGTGTACTGCACCTTTGCATCTGCGACAGCTTCCTCAGACACATCCACGCCAACCACGCTCTCGGCCTTTTTTGCCAACTCCGCCGATCCATACCCACTGCCGCAGCCAAGATCAATTACCTTCTTGAAGCGGCACAGTCGCGAAGCAAAGAGATACCGCGATAGATGTTCGTTCCAGAGATCCACATCCACTTTGCCCGGAATCACTCTCTCGCCGCTAAACTCAGCCATGTTTCACCTTCGCGTTTACTTCCACCCGGCACGGTAGATGCAGGTATCCGTACACCTGTCCTTCCCCATGCCCCATCTGCAACACCAGCGCATTGTCGATCCAGTCGCAGTGTTTGTAGTTCACCAGGCCCCCATCGGCGATCGCTGGTGAGAACGAAAAGTGCGATGGATAGAGTTCCGGGATCTCAAGGTGAAAGTCCACAGTCACCGTATCGCCCGGCCCCATGGGCGGCAACTCATGCCCTTCACGAATCGTATTGGATCCTGCAAAGTCGATACCCATATGGTTGCGCATCATGAAGCCAATGTTGGGCAATGCAATCCAGTCTTTGGCTCTGGCACTGATCCTGACGACAAACTTCGAATTCGGCTCAAGCATGCCTGCAATCTGTCCCTGTTCGTCGAGAACCGTGATGCCAAGGATCTCAGCGCGCCCGTCACCGTGCCGGTGGTCTACATTCGGAATCGACGTTACCAGCTCTGGTGCCTGCCCTGCGCTTTTGGCTTCTACCAGACGGTTCTCCGCCTGGTTCTCGACAAAATTCGAATCCTTCGCTGTCATCTCGGCCAGGTATTTTGCAACCACGATGTCGGTTGCGCCAATCTCACGCACTCGCCCATGATCGAGCCACAGGACGCGATCGCCAATTGCCTTTACATCTCCTGTAGAGTGGCTCACAAAAAGGATCGTCACACCCTTTTGCCTTAGCTCATGCACTTTGCGCAGACAGCGCTGCCTGAAGTAAACATCACCAACAGCCAGAGCTTCGTCTACCAATAGAATTTCCGGGTCGACGTGAATGGCAACGGAAAAAGCGAGCCGTACGGCCATTCCGCTCGAATAGGTTTTTACCGGTTGTTCGAGAAAGTCTCCAATCTCGGCAAACTCTTCGATGCTCTGAAAGCGCTTCTCGGTCTCCACTCGCGACAGGCCCAGAATTGCCGCATTCAGGTAAACATTATCGCGGCCGCTAAATTCCGGGTTGAAGCCAGACCCAAGCTCAAGCAATGCCGCCACTCGGCCCTTCACTTTTGCAACTCCCCCGGTGGGCTGCAAAATTCCAGCGATAATCTGCAGCATCGTGCTCTTGCCTGATCCGTTTTCACCGATGATGCAAAAGGTCTCGCCAGCCGCGATTGAGAAGCTCACATTGTCGAGAGCCTTGAAATCGCGGTGTTTTTTCACCCGGTTGAGTGTGATCAGTTCTTTGAGACGGTCTGAGGGAGCATCGTAAATCGCGTAGCTCTTCGACACATTTTCAAACGAAATGACGGGTTCTTTGAATGTTGCGCCCACTGTTTTTCTGCTTAAGCTATTCTCTTCCTGTTTGACAAGCATGCCGCTTCGCCTCTAGCCTGAAAGAGTGGCGTTTTCGTTTGCCACTTTCGCCGGCGTAGCTCAGAGGTAGAGCGAGGGTCTCATAATCCCTAGGTCGGAGGTTCGAGTCCTCCCGCCGGCACCACCCACCCTGCTTCTTAATTCTCCCCTACCAGCATCCCGTATAGCCGCTGCAATTCATCCTGCGAGTAGTATTCAATTTCTATCCGTCCACGCTTTTCGTTCTTGGCGTGGATGTTCACGCGCGTTCCCAGCACGCGGCGTAGTTCTTCCTCGGCCGCTTTTACGTTAGGGTCCACTGGCAAAGATTGAGCTTCTTTAATCTCACGAGGCTCCGTCATGCTCTGAACCAGTTTTTCGGTGGCTCGCACCGACAAACCCTGGCTTACGATTTTTTCTGCCACGCTTCGCTGCAACTCCTCTGTAGGCAGAGCGAGAATCGTCCGGGCATGGCCCATCGAGAGCCGTCCATCGCCCAACATTCCCTGCAGGTCTTCCGGTAAACGTAAGAGCCGTAAGAAGTTAGTGATCGTAGTTCGGTCTTTTCCAGTCCTGCGGCCGATCTCCTCATGCGTGAGGTTCAGCTCGCGGCTCAGCCGGTCAAAGGCGACTGCAGTTTCAATTGCATTGAGATCGTCGCGCTGAATATTCTCGATCAGTGCCAGGGTGAGAACGTTCTCGTCGGCGATATCCTGAATCACCACCGGTACAGTCGCAAGGCCGGCAATCTTAGCGGCGCGCCAGCGGCGTTCGCCAGCCACGATTTCAAACACTTCACCCTGCCGCCTCACCAGCAGCGGCTGGATGATCCCATTCACCTTGATGCTCTCGGCCAACTCGTGAAGCCGGTCCTGTTGAAAGACGGTGCGTGGTTGGCGGGGATTGGCGAGAATCGCCTCGATCGCCATCTGAGTCAGGCCCGCTCCCGTTTCTGAAACTGCTGGAGCCACCGCCACCGCAGGGGCAGCTACACCACTGCTCGGACGGTTCGGCAACAACGCCGAAAGGCCCTTACCCAATACTCGTCGCGGATCGTGCTGCTTGCTCATTGGCGATGATCTCCTTTGCTAGCTTGATATAGCTTTCTGCGCCTTTCGACCGTACGTCGTACGAGATCACTGGCTTGCCAAAGCTCGGCGCTTCAGCCAAACGGATACTGCGTGGGATCACCGTCTCAAAAACCTGCTTGCCGAAGAATTCCCGCAAGTCGCTCGCCACCTGGCGGGTGAGATTGGTTCGGTCGTCATACATGGTGAGCAAAACTCCCTCGATAGGCAACTCATGCTGAAATGCCTCTCGAATCCTCTGCACGGTATCGATCAACTGCGAAACTCCTTCGAGGGCAAAGAATTCACATTGAATGGGCACAATGATGGAATCCGCTGCCACCAGGCCATTCAGATTCAGCAAGTCCAGCGCTGGAGGGCAATCGATCAGGATGTAGTCGTACTGGCTGCGCACGGCATGCAATGCATCGCGCAATCGAAATTCTCTTTCTGGCACATCTACTAAATCTATGTTTGCCGCCACAAGATTTTTATCTGCCGGTATCAAAAAGAGCCCGTCGAAGTCAGTTGCTACCGTAGCTTCGGAGGCTGTACAGCTTCCGGTAAGCACGTCGTAACAGGAGTGTGCCAGGGCATCTTTTGAAACCCCTACCCCACTGGTAGAGTTGCCTTGGGGGTCGCCGTCAACTAATAGTACCTTGAGCTCACCAAGGGCCATTGAGGCCGCTAGATTGATCGCAGTTGTAGTTTTCCCGACGCCACCCTTTTGGTTGGTGATCGCGATGATTTTTCCCACGCGCTTATATTAGCACCCTCGCCAAGCCTCTATGTGCCACGTGGAACATGAGTCGTCGGCAAGCGCTTCATGCAATTCGAAGCTGCGCCATCACTGAATCTTGTATTGCGGAATGTTCCACGTGGAACGATCACGAAAGCCCTATTGGCGTTTCACGCAAAGATTTCGAGCAGATACTTGTTGTTGAGGCGCAAAACGAATGCAGTCAGACTAGCAATTAGCTCCTCCGGTGTTTTTTCTCTTGTTCCCGAGCTCAATTGAGTCACTTGGCTTGTTGACGAAGATAAGTTGTGTGGAGCCAGCGAATTTCACTTTAGGCGAAAAGAGATTAGCCCAAAGCATCAAATCTATACCAGAGTCGAATAATATGCCCTCGCATCAAATGTTCCACGTGAAACCCCGCAATATCGAAACGCTGAAAATGTTTCACGTGGAACTTGAGTAGGAATGGCAGTTTTGGGGCCAGTAAAAGAAAAAATAGCCCCGGAGGGCTAAATAAACGCCGTAGGCGAGAAAATCTCTATCGAATTGAGCGTTCCACGTGGAACACCCAATTATTGTGCTGTTCGGGGCATGCTGAGATAAACATCCAGAATTGCCACCGCTGCCGCTGTCACCCCTGGAATCCGTCCCGCTTGCCCCAAAGTCTCCGGACGAACCCGCTTCAACTTCGCCTGCACTTCGTTCGATAACCCAGGTATCGAACCAAAGTCGAAGTCCGCCGGAATCTTCCGGGATTCCCCATCGCGCAACCGATCCACCTGCCTCTGCTGCTGTGAAAAGTAACCCTCGTACTTCAGCTCGGTCTCAACCGTTGTCAAAAGACCAAATTTGAGCGGAGCCCCAACTTGCTCTTCCAGATATCCCTGAATCTGCACAATCGACGCTTCCGGCCTGCGCAACCAGTGCGCCAAGATCGGGCGATCGTCAAAATGCAGCTCCAAACCCGCTATCCTCCCCGGAGCCACCCGCTTCTCCTGCAAAACCGTCTGCAACCGCGCCTTCAGCTCCAACTTCTCAGCAAATCGCCGCCGTCTCTCCCCACAGGCCAATCCGACCTTCTCGGCAATCGGCGTCAGCCGTTCATCCGCATTGTCGATTCGAAGATTCAGCCGAAACTCCGCCCGCGAGGTAAACATCCGGTATGGCTCATCGGCACCTTTGCTCACCAGATCATCGACAAGGATTCCGCCATAAGCCTCATTCCGCGCCAGCACCACTTCGCCATTCCCGGAAACCTTCAGCGCCGCATTCAGCCCCGCAAGAAGACCCTGGATCGCCGCCTCTTCGTACCCGCTGGTCCCATTGATCTGCCCCGCCAAAAATAAACCCGGATATCGCTTCACTTCCAGCCGATGATCCAGTTCCCGAGGGTCGATTGCGTCGTATTCGATCGCGTAACCAGGGCGAATCATCTCAGAATCCTCAAGTCCCTCGATCGAAGCAATCATCGCCGCCTGAACATCAATCGGCATGCTCGTCGACATCCCGTTTACATAAACCTCGTTCGTGTCCAGACCCTCCGGCTCGAGAAAGAGCTGGTGCCGCATCCGGTCCGGGAATTTCACGATCTTGTCCTCTATACTAGGGCAATATCTGGGGCCAATACCCTCAATCTGTCCACTATATAGGGGGCTGCGTGGAATCGCCTCCGACAATACCGCGTGAGTCTTTTCATTCGTGTAAGCCAAAAAGCATTGAATCTGCTTCTGAGTAATCTTGTCTGTCAAAAAGCTGAACGCAGTTGGTACTTCATCGCCGTATTGACGCTCAAACTTGTTCCAGTCAATCGTCCTGCCGTCGAGCCGCGGAGGCGTCCCCGTCTTCAGGCGGGTCCACTCCAAACCAAGCCCGCGCAACTGCTCAGCCAGAAGGTTGCTCGGTGCCTCCCCATTTCGGCCGCAATTGTAAGTCGTCTCACCCACATGGGCCACGCCCTTCAAAAATGTTCCCGTCGTCACAATCACGGCCCCAGCCAAAAGATCTCGGCCATCCGCAAGGCGAACACCGTTCACCTTGCTGCCTCCTTCAATCACAAACGAAGCCACTTCCGCCTGAAGAATCCGTAAATTCGCTTCCTGCTCGAGAACCTCCTTCATCCGGGTGCGATACAGCTTTTTGTCACACTGCGCTCGAGGGCTCCACACAGCAGGGCCACGACTCGTATTGAGCAGTCGAAACTGAATTCCCACCGCATCGGTTACCTCGCCCATCACTCCGCCCAGCGCATCGATCTCTCGCACCAGATGTCCTTTGGCGATCCCGCCAATAGCGGGATTGCACGACATTTGGGCTATCAGATCAATGTTCATCGTGATCATTGCGGTCTTCAGGCCAAGGCGCGCACAAGCGCGCGCCGCTTCACATCCGGCGTGGCCCGCGCCAACGACAATTACGTCATATCGACTTTGCTTCATCGGAAACTGCATTTTGGGTGGTCTTCAGCCTATTCTAGCTTTTGGAGGCATTTTCTCTTTGAACATCTTGATTGTCGGATCCGGCGGCCGAGAACACGCCATTGCCTGGCGTTGCGCCCAGGAAGGTCACAAGGTCTATTGCACCCCCGGAAACCCGGGCATTGCTCAAGTTGCCGAATGCATTCCCCTTGATGAACAAACGCCCGAGCTCTTCCTCCAGGTTGCCAATCTCATCAACGCCGAACTCACCATCGTCGGCCCTGAAGCTCCCTTGGTCGCCGGCATCGTCGATCACTTCCAAGCCCACGGCCGCCGGGTCTTCGGGCCTACCGCCAAAGCTGCTCAGCTTGAAGGCAGTAAAGCTTTCTCAAAAGAATTCATGGCCCGCCATGGAATCCCTACCGCGCGATTCCAGACCTTCGATTCACTCGACGAAGCCGTAACCGCTCTCGCCCGCTTCGATTACCCGGTCGTACTTAAAGCGGATGGACTCGCCGCCGGCAAAGGAGTTGTCATCGCGAAATCCAAGGCCGAGGCAACTCAGGCGCTTGAGGATCTTTTCTCAGGCGCACTCGTCGGAGCAGCCGGATCACGCGTTCTGATCGAAGATTTCTGGCGCGGAGAAGAAGTCAGCTTTATCGCAATCTGCGATCACGACACAGCCCTTCCTCTACCTCCCACGCAGGACCACAAGAACATATTCGATAACGATCAGGGCCCCAACACCGGTGGCATGGGCGCATACTGCGACGATCGAATTCTCACCGCAGAGCAGAAGGCCCACATTCTCGAAAACATCATCCTTAAAACACTTCGAGGTATGGCCAGCGAAGGCGCTCCTTTCCGCGGCTTCCTCTATGCCGGTCTTATGATGACGGCCGATGGTGCCAAGGTTCTTGAATACAACGTCCGTCTTGGCGACCCCGAAACTCAGGCCCTTCTCTATCGAATCGAAGGAGGCTTCGTACAAACCATCCTGGCAGCAACCGAAGGCCGCCTTCCATCGGCAAAACTGCAGTTGAGCGAAGGTGCAACTGCCTGCGTTGTAATGGCTGCTCACGGCTACCCCGCCAAGGTCCGCACCGGAGACAAGATCGAAGGCATCGAAAAAGCGAAAGGCGCCACCGTCTTTCAGGCTGGAACCCGAATGGACAATGGCGCCCTCGTTACTTCTGGTGGCCGCGTTCTTGGTGTCACTGCATCTGGCCGCGATCTGAAAACATCGCTAAACCACGCCTATGCCGCCCTCGAAAACATCAGCTTCGATGGCATGCAGTTCCGAAGGGATATTGGACAAAAGGGACTAAAACGCTACACTGTTTAACAAGTGGGGACGTAGCTCAGCTGGATAGAGCGTCCGCCTCCTAAGCGGAAGGTCGGCAGTTCGAATCTGCCCGTTCCCACCACTTATCGCTTCTTGTAAACCACCGGTCGCTCTGGATCAAACTTCTTCATCTGCAGAGAATTCGGGCCAATCTCTAGACGATCTCCCTCGAAACGCATCTCCATGATGCCCTTGCCGTCGATGTCGAAGACAAAGTCATTCTTGTTTGGATCAAGTGCAATCGGGTCGCACTCAAAACCGTAGGTTCGCACCGCCAGGCTCACATCTTTCCAGCCCTTGGTTACTTCCACCCAGGCCACACCTTCGTTGTCAGTGCGAGCAATTTGCAAACCTGACGTGGTGTCGACAGCGATATCGATATTGGCCACGCCATGACCGTTGGCGCCCATGACCGTGATCTTTAATCCCGGGAAGGAAGCCTTGGCACTTTTCTTGATCGAGAAGCCCTTGGTGGGAGGGGCATCACTGTGCAACTCAACAGTGTTCCCGCTCAACTTCCATTTACCACCACCCCAAAAATCAGCCGCGCCATAAATAAACACAAACTCAAAACGACCGTCGGCCTTCAGAATCAAGTCTGAAGCTGCCTCACGCATGCCATTCATCACGTAGTGCCCGGACACTGTCTCAGCCGAAGCAAGCGTTCCCAAACTCATCATTGCGATTACCATCCATTTCATTCGAAGTCTCCTACGGCAAGACAAGCGGCGAAAAGTTGGTAATTCGATCAAGCGCTATTTCAGACCTTTGCGATACACCACCTCAAAGCCCGGCTTGGAGCCAAAGCTCACTGAACTGGAGCTACTCGACAAAGCCGGAGCCGCAGAAGACCCAGCCACAGGCACCCTGGGCTTTGCCAATTCCGCGGCAGGATCCTCATTCTTCACTGTCGTTGTTTTTGTTACTACGCGACCCCCTGAAGCTCTCGCCTCGAGTCTTTCGATATCGGTCTTTGCGACAGCCTTCTGCTCGTTCTTGTGAACCAGAACAATACGCTCATCATCAGCCTCATCGATTCTTCCAACCAGCGCTTCCCTGCTTCCTGCCTGAAAAACCCTAATTTCGGTCCCACTCTTCAAAGCCTTTACCTTAGACCAGGTGTCCTCTGCTGCGAAGCTGGACGAAATCAAACAGAAACCAACCAGTATTGCTTTCATAAGCACATCATAGCTCTGTCAGAAACTCTTGGCACCCCCCTACCGATGCCGCAAACTTAGGTACCAAACTCAAGACCAAATGCCTAAACGTAAGTGCTTAGTAGGTGTATTTCCCTGTTGTTTCTAAAACTCCCCTACGCCTACCATCACCTACAAGCGTTATGGTACGAAAATACTGGCATCAAACACCGCTCCTGATTCTCGCGCTCGCCTTGCCCATCGCCGCGCAAACCGTCACAATCTCACCTACCTCGGCCACCGTCGTCATCGGTGCTACTCGTCAATTCACCAAATCCGTCACCGGCACTACCAACACCAATGTCACTTGGGCTGTAAATGGCGTCACCGGTGGCAACTCCACGGTTGGAACGATTTCCACTTCGGGTCTTTACACTCCGCCTGCCACTCTCCCGGCTAATCCCGGCAGCGTCAAAGTTCGTGCAATCAGTGTCGCCAATACAACCAGATTTGCCGAAGCCAATGTCAGCCTACAAAATCCAACTCCAACCATTACCACGGTTGAACCTACCGACCTCAACATCGGCAACACCACACTGATCGTCAAAGGAACCAAATACTTCACCGGCGCAACCATACTTCTGCAAAATGCTGCTGTCGTAACCCAGTTCATCAACTCAACCGAACTGAGGGCTTCGGTAAGTCTGCCCAATGCCCAGCAGTATTGCGTGGTCGTACAGAACCCTGCGCCAACCGCTCCAAACTCAGCACAAAAGTGCTTTACGGTCCGTGCCGCGATCACAGTAAGCACATCTCCAACAACAGCCACTGTTCGCGGAGGCGCAACGCGCATCTTCACAGCAACAGTCAGGAATACCAACACTACTGGAGTGCAGTGGATGGTCAATGGTGTTGTTGGCGGCAGCGCTACAACCGGTACCATCGCCAGCGACGGCACCTTCACCGCACCGATGAACATCGCCGCCGCAGGCGGCTCGGTCAAGGTAAGCGCAAGGAGCGTCAAGAACAACGCTGCATTCGGCGAATCCACGGTTACTCTTCAAAATCCCGTGCCAACCCTCTCTTCGGTCAACCCCACCGCAATTCCTCTCGGCAATGCCAACTTTGTGATCAATGGAAATGGTTTCGCACCCGGTGCTACGGTCAATGTCGGGGGCGTGGCCATGACGGCCACTGTCAATTCTCTTACCCAAATCTCCGTATCGGGAGTTACAAGAGCAACCCCCGGCGGCATCACGGCGATTACGGTTTCTAACCCCGCTCCCGGGCCCACCACCTCCGCCCCGCTCATCGCAAACATCTCGCCGGCCAACCCCAAAGTTTCCTACCTCGCCGCCAAGCGCTTCCTGGAACAAGCCACCTGGGGCGCATCTCCTACGGAGATCTTTCGAGTCATGCAGCTCGGCTTTGACCCCTGGCTCACCGAACAAAAAAACCTCACCAACTCAAACTATTCGATGCCCACCCCCAACGGTGACATCCCGGTTTATGACATGCAAGCCGAGTTCTTCAGCAACGCAATGAATGCGCCGGATCAGCTCCGCCAGCGCGTAGCCTTCTCCCTGCACAAGATCATGGTTGTTTCCGCTGTAGAAATCGAAGATACCCATTACCTGGTGCCCTATCATCGTGTTCTTCTGAACAACTCGCTTGGCAATCTCAAAACTCTTCTTAAAGAAATGACTCTCGATGTAGCCATGGGCGAGTACCTCGACATGGTCAACAACAATAAGGCAGACCCGGCCAAGGGTCTTGAGCCGAATGAAAATTATGCCCGCGAGGTAATGCAGCTATTCTCGCTCGGCACCACATTCCTTCGGGCAGATGGCTCACCTTTGAGAGATCCCAACGGCGTTCCCTACCCCGCCTACACAGAGGAAGATGTAATTCAACTATCGAAAGTATTTACTGGATGGACCTATCCCCCAGGAAAAGGCACTGGTGCCAACAACCAGAACAAGCGCAACTATGGAGCACCCATGGTGGCGGTTGAATCCAACCATGACACAGGGGCTAAACGTGTCCTGGGCCGCACCATTGCTCCCGGCCAAACTGCAATGATGGATCTTGATTCTGCTCTTCAGATCCTCTTCGAGCATGCCAATATTGCCCCATTCTACTCACTCCGCCTGATCCAGAGCCACGTTACCTCCAACCCCTCCGCAGCCTATTTGATGAGAGTAAATGCAGTATTCAATAACAATGGTCAGGGTGTACGGGGAGACCTCTTCGCCGTCATGCGTGCCATCCTCCTCGATCCCGAAGCCCGCGCTGGTGACAATCCCCTGACACCCAATCCTTTCTCTGCCTTCGCTGGCCACCTTCGGGAGCCCATCCTTGCGTTCCTCCATGTCCTCAAGGGCCTCGAAGGCACTATCGTCCTCGATAACCCTGTGCAGGCTGACATCGAGCGTATGGGACAGAAGCTCTTCTACCCTGGCAGCGTCTTCAGCTACTTCTCACCCTTGACGCGCGCCCCTGGCAATCCAGGCCTCTATGGGCCTGAATATCAAGGCTTCACACCGGTCACAGCTCTCGAACGAGTCAACTACATTGACTACCTTCTAAAGCTAAATGCCACCGCAGAAGCGAAACCGAACGCTGCACCTTACATCGCTCTTGCTGGCGATGTAGAAGCGCTCATCGCCGCCATCAATGCCCACTTCCTCAACGGCACCATGCCAGAGCTTCTCAAGCAAGGCATTCGCGACACCCTCGCTACCACCACCGATCCTACACGACGCGCCAGACTGGCTCTCTATCTGGCCCTCTCTTCTGCTCACTATCAAATCCAGAATTAGCCCAACAAAAGAAAGAGATCCTATCCATGTCCATTTTCAAACTCAACATCAGCCGCCGCGCTCTGCTCCGCAAGTCGATCGCTACCGCCAGCCTGGGCTATTTTGGAGTACTCGACGCTCTGGCTCAAGCCGGAGACTACAAGGCCCTCGTTTGCGTCTTCCTCTTCGGTGGCAATGACGCCAACAACATGATCGTCCCGATGGGGATCAAGTACAACGACTATTCCAAGGTTCGCGGCCCTGCAACAGGCCTCGCCCAAAACGTATTGCTTCCCATCATGGATCGCGGCGAGGCTTACGGCTTCCACCCGCAACTTCCGCGCATCCAGCAGCTCTACAATCAGGGCAAGGCTGCAGCCATGCTCAATGTCGGCCCGCTCATCCGCCCCATCACCAAGACTCAATACCGCGCTAATCAGGCGGTTCCCTCTAATCTCTACTCTCACTCCGATCAACAACAGGCCTGGCAACAGGCCTCCACCAGCGGAGTACGCAGTGGCTGGGGTGGCCGCACCGCCGACGCCATGCAGCCATCCAACACGGGTTCTCTTCTCCCCATGTCCGTCTCAACATCCGGTGGTGCTCTTTACACCATCGGCCAGGTCACCGGCCCTGCCATCATCAATGGTGGTAACGGTCTCGGCCTGAGTGGCTCAGACGGCTCTACCACAGCTAACGCCCGCGATGCAGCCTTCCAGCAGGTAATCAACTTCCAGTCCGGTCTCACTCTTGTTCAGGCCGCCAACAAAACCATCAACAACGGCATCCAGGTTGGCAAAGTACTCACTAATGTCCTTACCGGTCCAAGCGGCATAACTACCGTTTTTCCGGCAAACGGTCTTGGCAATCAGCTCGCCCAGGTGGCCCGTATTATTCGTTCGCGCCAGACGCTTGGTGTCAGCCGGCAAATCTTCTTTGTCTCGACAGGCGGCTACGACAATCATGACGGCCTGCTCGCCGCACACCAGGGCTTGCTTACCGGCCTGAATAGTGCCCTATCGGCCTTCTACGATGCCACCATTGAACTCGGTATGGAAAACTCGGTTACCACCTTTACCGAGTCTGATTTCAACCGCACCTTCGGCCCCAACGGCAACAACGGCACAGATCACGCCTGGGGCAGCCACCAGTTGATGATGGGCGGTGCAGTCAATGGCGGCCGAATGTATGGCACCTTTCCCAATCTTGCCATCCAGGGCCCGGATGACGTAGGCAACCGTGGCCTCTGGTTGCCTACTGCATCCGTCGAACAGTATGGTGCAACCTTGTCCTCCTGGTTTGGCGTCAATTCAGCTCAACTGGATGCGGTCTTCCCCAACCTGATCAACTTCCCAACCCGCAACCTTGGCTTCATGAAGTAAACGGAATCTACTTCACCACAGCCACGAGCAACTCAGGGCTGGCGGCTCCGCTCACCACCACCACTAGCGGATGTTCGCCAGCCCCGATTGCTTCCGGTACAACAAGATTGGCTTGTGCCAGTCCAATAAAGCCAGGTGTCGCCCCGAGAAAAAGCCGTTCTGCGCTCTGCCCACCTATCCGCACCTCCCAGGGCAATTGTCGATTCACTCCAATCCCGGTGAGATAAACCACCAACGGCCGCCCGGCCTTCACTGGCCTCATCAGGCTATTCAACTCCCCGTCATCAAAGTTCTGCGCAACAAATGCGGCAGGTGCCGCCTCGGTCACCCAGAACATCGCCTCAGGGCTCCTCACTCCGTCCCGCACTACTTCAACCCGTGCCGAACCAATCCGGGCATTCCCCGGTAAGGCAAAGTTCACCTGATTCGCCGTAGCTGCAAACACAGTCGCATTCAAATTCCCGTTCACCAACACCTGCGTCTGCCCCCCCTCGCGCCACAGGCCAGTGCCGAAGAGGCTCACGATTGATCCCAGCGCCACAGGTTTCTCCTCAAAACTCGCACCATTCACCACCCCTCCACGTGCCACACAAGGCAACTCACCCTCTCCACCGGCACCCTGAACTACTTGCACCACCTGCCCGCCAATCCGCAAATCCGCACTCCGACGGCTCCCTGCATTTGCCGCCACCTCAATCCTCCCTCCTTGCACACTCACCCAACTGCTACCGCTCTCCACTCCTACCTCACACCCAAGCGGATTCTCAAACTCCACCAAACTGCCACCCGGCTGCGAGGAGAAACAATAATTGCGGCGGGCCAAACGAATCGTACACCCCGCCCCGCCCGCCACATCCCGCCTCAGTCCAGGCAAATAGGAGTAGAGAACATTCCCCGGGCACTCCGTCGCCCCACTCGCCCTCGGGCTCAAACCCGCATCGCGATGCCCGCTGATCACATTCAGCGTCAGCCCGCTGGCAGTGTGCAAAGTCTGCCCGCTGGCATCCAGCTTCAGCCTTGAAGCTTGCCAGGTCAGCAACTTCTTCAAGCTTTCCACCGCCACCGCGCTCGGGGCCCGCGAGCTATAAGTTCCCACCATACAAACACCCATCGTCCCGGTATTCACTCCCGAAAAATGCGCCCCAATCACCCCATCTCCGCCCGCCCGCCCTTCATAGATCACCCCATTCGGATCCACCAGATAGTTGTAGCCAATGTCGTTCCAGCCATTGCCCTGCACATGCAGAATCCAGATGCTGCGTATCACCGCCGGCCAGTCTCGCGATTCATTCGCTCCCGCTGAATGATGCACCACCAGATGTGTTACCGGGGCAAATACAGGAGCCTCCCGTGGCGCACAATTCGCCCCGCATCCCCAGCCCGCTCGCGCCACAACTTCCGGCTCCCCAATCGCACCGAGCCGCCGTTCGAGGCTCACCTTTACCGCCCCCGGTTCTATAAACAACATGCGCAAAGGTCGCGCCGCCATCACCTCGACAACATTTACAGCAGAATCGAACCACACCAGACTCCCGCCCTCATGCCCCAACTCCGCATCGCGCCACTCCGTCCAGCTCACTCCATCTTGAGACCCACGCACCCGCGCATGAAAATGCTCTTTACTGATCAGCCCCAAGGCTCGAAACGAAGCCCCGGCGCTAAACCGCCTCACGGGTTGATCGAAATCAACCCCAAGCTGCTGAGTTCCAACCAAACCCTGCCCAATGGCAAGGCCACAAAATGCGATCAAGCAAACAACAAGTCTCACCCTCGCATCATAGCCAGCCTCGGCGCTCAACCGCCATAATGAATCTTTGATAAACCCTTCTCCAGCTCCCTACGACATCATTGGCGATATTCACGGCTGTGCCGCTGAACTCCGCCTTCTGCTGGCAAAGCTGGGATGGCGACCGGTCTCCGTAAATTCCAAACCCTGGGGCTCTGAATCCTGGGTCCATCCAGCAGGCCGCAAAGCCGTCTTCCTCGGGGATCTGGTAGACCGCGGCCCAGCCATCCTTGATGTACTTACGATCGTTCTCAACATGACCATCCAGGGCCACGCCCTCTCGGTCTGCGGCAATCACGACGATAAGCTTGCCCGTTGGCTCCGCGGGCGAAAGGTTAAGGTCACTCACGGTCTCGACAAATCCATTGCCGAGCTCCAGCCGCTTCCTGCAACTCAACGCAACGCCATTGCCAGCTTCATCGAATCGCTCCCGAGTCATCTCATCCTCGACGGTGGCAATCTCGTGGTTGCCCACGCCGGCCTCCGCGAAGAATTCCACGGAAGCCAGTCCACACAGGCGCGCTCACTCTGCCTCTACGGCGAAACAAATGGCCAAACCGACGATCAGGGCCTTCCCATCCGCCTCGATTGGGCAGCCAATTACCATGGCCAAGCCACTGTCGTTTACGGCCATACTCCCGTCAAGACATCGCTTTGGCATAACAACACCGTCAACATCGACACAGGCGCAGTCTTCGGCGGCGCCCTCACTGCTCTTCGTTACCCGGAGCGCGAATTCGTGTCTGTCCCAAATGTAGAAGGCACCGCGACCCCTTAGGATCGCAGTGCCTTCTAGGTGAAACTGTAATTTATCCTATGCGCCTGGTGCCCGGTACTTCGTTACGACTCCCAGCGCTGCGTCCAGCTCATCCACGGTCAACAGAGGAGTCACTGTCAAATCGATGCTCCCACTGGCACCTACGGTCACCGACAATGCAGCCGCAGCTGCGCTATCAGGAACATCAATGATCATCACAACATCCATTCCTGTGCTCCCGAAGTAAAGGGAGTCCATCTTGCCCTTCACGCTCTTTACCGCCGCCTGCACAGCAGCTTTGCGACCGGAAGCTTTGTCCTTGAGCAAACCATTCAAACCAGCAGCCGTGTAACGGCCTTGCACCAAATATTTAGGCATCGAAATTCTCCTCTATTATGCGTGATCAATCAATCGCGCACACAAAATGATACGTCAACTAGAGAGGTCGCGTATCCGGCAGCGTTCGATTCAACCCGCTGCAATCGTTAAACAATCCCGCTAGCCACGTCTGCTTCCAGTTCGGCCACGGATCATAACTCAGCGTGTTGTCTTCCCGCACCACCCACAAATGCACCGTGTCATTCCCAAACTTCCACCCATTCCCGTACCCATCCTTGCAGGTCACCTTCCGCACCACCTGCATCGCTCCAAACTCGGTATGCCCGCTCTTCTCGCCCCAATCCTCCAGAAACTTCTCGAAGGAATAATACTTGCAAGGCTTCTCCGGCGTGCAACCCCAATGGCTGTAAGCCGCCTGATAATCCTTTTTCTCAAGCAAAGCCCGAAACTCACTGAGCTTCCCTTGTTCTTTCGAGTTCCGCAGGTAAAAATACCCGCCCGTTACCAAAACCACCAGCCCCAAAATGCCGAGAACGGCGCGAACAATATTCTTGTTCCGCCGTTCTTCACCAACTCCGTAATTATCTAGATATGAGGACATAGCCTACTTGACAGGATGTGCTTTATCGTAAGCCGTTGTTGCCTCTGCCGTGATCTCAAGCGTCGTCTTGAAGTGCACCGTGTTCGACGTATCGATCACGACATCAAAGCCCTTCTCTTCCGACAACTTCTTCACAACTTCCTGCATGCGCTGGCTGGCCTTGAGCAAAATTTCCTGTCTGTCTCGCTCCACTTCTGCCTGCAGGTCTTCCTGCTTCCGCTGCATCTCGCGCTGCTTGCGTTGGCCTTGACCCTGCAAATCGGCTTCTACCTGAGGGGTCAATTTACCCGCTCCTGCACTTAGACGGTTTTGGATGTCAGCAAGTTCCGTATCCAGCCTCTTTAAGTCATCCGTACGCGGCTTGAACTTGGCTTCAAGATCGGCCTGCGCCTTCTTGATCTCTGCCGTATCGAGCAGCGCCCTTTGCGTATTCAGAATCGCAATCTTCGCCTGGCCAAACAGCGCCACTGTCATAAAGGCGCCCAGCGCCACTCGCATCATCATCGTCTTCATGGTTGCTGCTTTCTCCTAAAATCTCAAAGCGACGCTCTAGCCGAGAACCGCTAAAATTTCGCTTTCCCTTAAGATCAAATACTCTTCCCCGCTTACTTTGGTTTCAGATCCGGAATATTTACCAAACAGGATCTTGTCACCAACCTTAACTTCCATGGCCACGCGGCGGCCATCCTTCAGCTGTTTGCCGGCGCCCACGGCCATGACTTCGGCCTCCTGGGGCTTTTCCTGCGCGCTATCAGGCACGTAGAGGCTGCCAATCTTATTGCTTTGCATCTCAAGACGCTTTACTAGCACATGGTCGTGCAACGGACGTAGATTCATATAGACTCCCTGGAACACTACCAATCTAGCAAACCAGCGCCCCAATCCGCCGGAATCGAAAGCCGCGCCCCACCATGAGAAGAAAAAAATTGTCCTTTCTGTATCCCCTTAATTGAATTGCAACCACTAAACACACAATATGAAGAAGTACCAATGAAGACGCTGCTCCTTTTTGCCCTCTCTCTCCCCCTCCTCGCCAAAGATCCTTACTTCTTTGAGAAGCCCTACCTCCAACTGGGCAATCGTCCCCAACCCACCAAAGGGGATCTTGACCTGATGTGGCTCGGCCACGACA
This sequence comes from Bryobacter sp., assembly GCA_022843625.1. Lineage (GTDB taxonomy): Bacteria > Acidobacteriota > Terriglobia > Bryobacterales > Bryobacteraceae > Bryobacter. Next base: position 52,558 of record JALHNH010000004.1, read on the forward strand.
AAGACGTCGATTTTGCCGTCGAATACAAATCCGGCTCTTCCTGGCGAAAAGCCACTCCAAAAATGCTGCGTCGCGTCGACTTCAAAGGCACAGACGCCCATCGCGTCTATGCCGCCTCCCTTGCCAACCTCAAGCCCGGTGTCACTTTCAACTACCGAATCTCCGTCGCCGGCAAGTCTGTATTCGAATCAAGCGCCATGGCCCGCAAGTCAGCAAAACAAAATTCGCACTTCGTAGTCTTCGGTGACTGCGCCGCCGACACCCCCGGCCAACGCCAGGTCGCCTTCCATGCTGCCCAGCAGAATCCTGACTATATCTTCATCCCGGGTGACATCGTCTACAGCCGTGGCCGTGTCTCGGAATATCAAACCAACTTTTGGCCCGTCTACAACCATGAGTCAGCCAGCCCCACTACCGGTGCCCCCCTCCTCCGCAGCACCCTATTCGCTGCCGGGGTCGGAAATCACGATTCTCAGCCCGAAATCGACCTCACCAAAAACCCGGATCCCCTCGCCTACCACCTCTACTGGTCTCAACCCCTCAACGGCCCCGCGAGCAAGTTCATTCCACACTTCATGGGAGACGATGCCCTAAAAGCTAAGTACCTCGATGCCGCCAAGGGCAACTTCCCCGGCATGGCCAACTTCTCCTTCGACTACGCAAGCGTCCACTGGACCGTCATCGATTCCAACACATACGTCGACTGGACCGATTCCGAACTCCGCGCCTGGCTTGAAAAGGACCTTAAGGCCGCCGCCACCGCCAAATGGCGTCTGGTCTCCTTCCATCACCCGCCCTTTAACTCCTCCAAACAAGCCCACTTCAAAGAACAGCGCCTCCGTGTCATCTCAGACCTGCTCGAAAAATACAAGGTAGATCTCGTCCTGAGCGGTCATGTCCACGATTACCAACGCACCTTCCCGCTCACCTTCGCCATCGAGCCCGGCTTCGTCCTTGGCAAAAATCAGGAAGTCCCCGGCAAATGGACTCTCGACAAGGCCTACGACGGAGCAAAGAACACCAGGCCCAAAGGCGTCATCTACATAACTACCGGTGCAGGTGGCGCAGGCCAATACCCGAAAGAATTCAACGTTGGCCCCGACTACTGGCAGGAATTCACCACTCGCTTTGTGGCTTTCCCCCACTCCTTCTCCGTCATCGACACCACAGCAAAGTCGCTTACTTTCCGTCAGATCAACGCCGACGGTAAAGAGGTCGACCGCTTCGTGATTACGCGCTAGCCAGCGCCTCTCGAATCGCTGCCACACATCGAGCCGCATCCTGCGCGCTCGATTGCCAGCTACAAACACTCACCCGGATAGCCCTCCGCCCCTGGTAGGTCGTCCCCGTCAGAAACGCTTCGCCACCGGCATTCACCAGCTCCATCACACGCTCAGTCCGCACATCGTCACCCACGGCCAGCAGCCCCTGGTTCAATACCGGCCGGCTCAGAACCTCAACCCCCGGCAACTCCCCGGCCCCATCGACGATCAGCCGCGCCACCTCGCAACACCGGTCAATCATCGCTGCAATCCCCGTTCGGCCCATCTCCCGAATTGCCGCATAAGTAGCAAACCCGCGTGCCCTCCGGCTCCAGTCCGGGTTCCAGTCCAGTTGATCCCGCACATCTCCGGCATGTGTTAAATAACTGGCCCGGTGTGACAGGCTCGCTCGGTGTGCCTCAGCATCCCGCACAATTGCATAGCCGCAATCGTAAGGCACATTCAGCCACTTATGACCATCCGTTGCCCAGCTGTCGGCGAGTTCGAGGCCGGCAGCCAGCGGCCTGTATCGCGCACTCGCCTTGGCCCACAACCCAAACGCCCCATCGATATGCACCCACGCGCCTTTAGCCTTCAGCGCCGGGATCAATTCCTCAAACCGGTCGAATACTCCACGATTGATATCCCCCGCCTGCAACACTACAATCGCTGGCCCCCTCACAGCATCCACTAATTGCTCCGCCGGCAAGCTGTGCAAATGATTCAGGCCAATCCCAACCATCTTCACCGCCCGGTGAATCGACCCATGATGGATGTCGGTGGCAAATACCCGAATCTTTGGCGCGCCAAATAGCCCTTCAGCCTCAACATCCCAGCCCACCTGCGCCAGCAACCGGTGCCGTGCCGCCATCATGCAAGTCACATGCGCCATCTGGCATCCCGTCACCAGCGCAAAGCTCGATTGCTGCGGCAGCCCGAGCAAGTCTTTCAACCAAACCCCGCACACCTCTTCTACAACCGCCGCCGCAGGCCCCGTCGAATACATTACCGCCGCCTGATCCCACGCTGCCGTCAACCAGTCAGCCGCCAGCGCGGCAGGCACACTCCCACCAATCACCCACCCAAAAAAACGCGCACCGGCAGAGCCTAAAATTCCTCCCTCAGCCTGCTGCGCCAACTCCGATACAACAAGAGAAGGGTCCATCCCCACCTCCGGCAAAGGCAATCCAAACCGCGCCCTCAAAGTCTCAAGGCTCACCACCGCAGCCACCGGCGCTTGATCCAAGCCCTCCAGATAGTCCACCGAAAGCTGTTGCGCCAAACTCAAAACATCGCGATAACTCATGTACGGCTATTATTGCGGATAACATAATCCAACGCCTATCCGAAACTTGCCGTGAAATTGCAGCTGCTACTTTGCACGCATACGAATAGGTAGTTTCTTTGCGGTAGCTTTTTTGGCGACAGTGGGTTTCTCAGGAGCAATGCCAGAGGTCTTGGTTGTGGCCTTAGTGCTTTGGTGTAAGAACTTCTCCACCAAATGAGCGATTGTTGCCGGCGGCAGGTTCAACTGTGCCACGAGGTGATCCAGAGCAGGAATACCCGACGCGGCTTTGTTAAACAGCAGCTTCGTCATCATCTGAACCAGGGAAGGTTCCAACTGCTTCTTGATGAAGTCGGCAAAGCCTCTTTGCTGTTGATCGATTCGCCTCTGGGTACCCGGGCGGCACCAGATGAGCCAGGGGTCTTGTTGCGTAACCAGAGTTGCAAGTGAAGCCGCAAGCGACCCAAGCGGAACTAATTCGGGTTCCTTCACAGAATGATCCAGCACAATCTGCCAGCTGGCCCGAAGCATCGGTGGCATCGTGAAACGATGGGCCGTACCCATCCCAGCGGCCAATGCCAAAGCCTCGACGTCTGGATGAGTTTCGGAAAAAAGATTGCGGAGATTAGAAACCACCGTTTTCAGCAAATCCATATCAACTTCTTTTTCCAGCAACAGCAGGTGGCCCCCGATAATGCCCAGCATAGGATTCTTCGCCTTGTCTTGCAGAAAACGATTCATTTCGGTGCCATAAACCCGCCGGCGATCCACAAGCGCTAGCTTGGCCATCTCCGCAATTCGGCTTTCCTCGGACATTTGATTGAAGCCCGCCGTACGCGACATCAATACCGAAGCACGCGCAAGATCCGGACGGCGTCCTCTACCGCTGGCTTGTTCATCGCGTTGCATCAGAAACACTTTGACGTGATAGCCTGGCATGGCTGCAAGTGCCATCTCGAAAGATTCACCGGTGGCAACACGCACAGCCAAACGATAGATACCCGGGTTCACGCTCACGCGGCACGCGGCCCACGCATCATCGCGCATATCCGTGTATGACTGAGTTTGAAAATCGACAAGTTTATCGCCGTTTTCGGAACATAAAGTGAGACCCTCTGCAGGATGTTGGCCGGTTTTCGTCTTGCCCTTGTCCGGCGTCCATTCGCGAGCGAAAACAAAGATCGAAGCGCCCTCGCCAAGTTCAACATCGACTTTAAGGCTTCGAGCCGATGCGGCGGCCTGCTGATACTCGCGAGTCTCGGAAGTGGCGTTTAGCGGAACTGCCGATGCAAATTCAAGCGGCCCAACTCGATGGGTCATGTTGCGATCCAGCAGAATGACTTCTTCACGCGAAGCGGGCCCGGCCCGGAGTTTCAGTGTGTATACGCCGATCGGTTGCTGGGTTTTTAATCGCTTCCGGCCACGAGCAACCATCTTCATCCGCGCGTCGATCAGGAACAACTCTACTGCTGAATCGTTGGATACGGCCTCGAAGGAGAACAAATGTGGAACTGCACTGCTCTTAGAACTGGACATGGTGCTCCTCTCCAGCGCGGACGATGAAAGTTTTTAGCGGAGGGCCGCCCACGATCTCGACGACATAGTTGCTGGTAGGGAGTTGAATCTCCCAGGGCTTGCCGTCTGACTGCGTAGTCATCACGATAGGCAGGGTACCGTCTTTTGACAGCCCGTCCCGAACGTTAATGCGCTTGCCTTTGGTCTTGGCAGGAGGCGTAATTCGGACCGGGAAGGTTTTGACGTTCACCGTAGCAATGACAAAGGGTGGGCCTGTTTCCGCACTAGAGGGCTCAAGTGCGGGTTCCTGGGCAATTTCTGGACGCAACAGATCCGATGGGTCGAGAAAACTCCTCATGTTATTGAAGAGGTAGCCACGTAGAGACTCTGAAGTGATTTCCCCGTTAGCGGGGTTGGCAGCGGCGCCACGCAAGCCAGTCATCAGCGTTTGGCTGAATACTCCGCGCGTGCGCTGGCCGAACTTGCGTTCCAGAGCCAGACGTCCATGAGGGGCGGCGAAGCAATAGAGCCGCTTACACTGCCGCCGTGGGTCGGGGTCGCGCGCTACCTGCAATCCCGGCGGATTCGGGATATACGTTGTCGGCGTAATTCGGCAGCAATCCATAAAAAGAAGAATCTCTTCAAACCACATCCCCATTGCAAAAAGATTGGCCCAGTCCATGCCTGAGACATGAAACTTGGGTCTGGTGATGCTGGCGTTGGCGGCGAGCAAGCCCGCACCAGGCGTGAGTGCAAATCCATGGCCCGATAGGAAAATATAAAGCCTGCGGCCAACCTGACGGCCATTCCCCTTCTTCTGATTCTTGTTGGCGATATCCTCCAGCCCCACGAAAAAGCTTTCAATATCATCCGAGCTGGGCCTGCCGGTTGTGACGCCAATTTTCTTCTTCAGCGGCTTGGAAACAATTTTTTTCACTTGCCGCACTGGGACATCACCCCCGCCTTTATCGATCAACCACTGATAAAAGTCTTCGGCATCGGTTACCGGGCCATCCAGCGTTTCAAATGCCGGATAGTGGGAAAGGCCAACAACAATTGCGTAGTCCGTTTTTGCCATGGGACTTATTGCCAGGGATACAGCGCGCGAATAAAGGCGATATCTGTATTGGATAGCTTTCTATTGGGTGGGGTTGAGAACCCGTTGGTCGTCCACTTGGCGGGAATGGGATAGAGCATGATGGAGTCCTTGTCGAACTTGCTGAAGTTAGTGAGCTTTGCGGTAAAGGCCTGAAACATGTTTCGCTGAATCTGTTCGGTCGTCCAGAACTGTGGGGGGCCTGCCAGGTCTGAGGCGACTTGGGCTTCGTTCCATTTGATCTTGCCCTTGGGATGTTGATGTTCATGAATGAGACCCAGCGCATGGCCGAATTCGTGAAGCACAACGCGCTCCACTTCCTCATCTTCGGTGCTTGCGCTAAGCCAACCGAGGTTCATCGTGGGTTTGCTCTTGTCGACATTTTTACAAGTAGTACCTACGGCAGACCAGGACCCGCGAGATTTAAACGAAATCCGGATCAGACTGTCGGTCTTCTTCTGGAAAACGAAATCAAGATTGGCCATCGCTGGCCCCACCCATTGGCGGGCAGCTTGTTCCACGCGGGCTTTGAGTCTTTTGTCGCCATCCAGAAACGAAATGGAAATGGCATCGCCTGCGCGCCAAAGCGACATTTTAGGCGCGACAGCTCTGGTCTTGCCGGAGATCGCTGGGGCGACGGCGTCCCAGGCAAAACACCACTGATCAGCAGCTTTCACTTCTTCAGGCATTCTTTTCCTCCTTGGTCTTAGCGCGGTGCAGCTTCCGAATCAACGGCGTGGCTGTAGACGTATCTGTGATTCCCAAGCTCTCGATGCCGCGCATTTTGCGGGAAGCTTTGCTATCGCGAGCTTCTTCATCGTAGAGTTGGAACCACGGAAAACCAAGTCGCGTGTAGTCATCTGCAGAAATGGTGGAAGGCGGCGGCTGCATCCCAGTCACATCGCAAAAGGCCTCGCTGTTCAGCAAGGCAATCTCAACGCTTGTGACGTTGCTCTCGTCCCAGGTGCTCAGGCCATGTGGATCGGGGTACACCTTTTGCTGGATGATGCCCCCGGCGCCCAGCCCCACATCCGGGAATTGCAGGGTAATCGACTCCAACATAAACGCGGTCTCATATCCACGAGGCTTGTGAGTAGGAAAACGCCCGGGCTTTGATTCGATCACGCGGATTGAAAGCAGTGAGCTCGATTCTCCGCCACATTGTTCAGCCACGGTGAGCCCCTGATGCAAAGGTGCGGCGACGAATTGCCGAACAAATCCCTCCCCGGTTTTGAAACCGTCGAGCCACGGTTGCTCCGGGCAGACGATGTAGTTTTGCGGGTTGCGGCGAAGGCGGCTGGACGAATCTCCCGTGAGTACGTTAATGCCACCCGCGAGGATCTGCAAGGCATTGGGTCTCCAGCCCGGCGCATCGAAGGAAAACCATAAGGCTTCCCACTGCCGGATAGGTACAAAGAATCGTGCCCGCCCTCGCCATTCCACAGGAAGCTTCTTTTTGTAAGCTGCGAAGGGAAAAACAGGAAATGGCCCAAAGCTCGGCGGCAACGGATACTCTTTGCCATCGTCGGGCACACGCAGGGTGCGTTCCAGTCGAAACGAAAAGGCACCAACGCAAATTGAGCCCGCGTCTTCTTTAATAATTCGCACTTGGGCTACAGGCGCACCTGTTCAAGTTTGGTGATTTCGCGAATAGCGAACGCCTCTTGGGCCTTAAGCGGATCGGCGTCAGCCAGTTTTCCAAAACGAAGCCCAGTGCGCTTTTCGAGTACGGCGATTGGGAGCTGATAAGTGCGGAATTGGCCGAAGACAAATTCGATATCGGTCAGCAGATCGCGCTGGCTCAAAATGTAGGCAGTGGCATGCAACTTGTTGGTCGCGCCGTTAACCACAGCCACAACTTTCCAATAGGCCTGAGGTAAAAATACATTGCGATATTGTGGGTCGTCGTCACCAAAAACGGGGCCTGTGTAGACATTCACCTTGAGGTCTTTGGCGTCGGTGTTGGAAAGAATATAGTTCTCGAGATCGTTCCAGTTCCCTTGATTCAAACGCGCGTGCTGCGGCGTTGCGTTGGTGTAGTAAAAAGTGTCGTCATTGGCCTGCTGTCGCTCTGCCGCGTTGGCTCCCCACACCGGATCCAGACGGCGAACCAGGTGGCCACGATCGAGGTCGTTGTTGGAATAGAGTTCGTTGCCGATTTGATGCTTAGAGTCAATACGCGGGTCCAGCAGCCAGGTATCGTTTTCCCGGCGGATGTTTGCCGAACTGCTTCCATCGATATTACAGGCGGTGAAGAACGCAAATCGACGCTTTCTATTCATTGCCAAAGAGAAATGTGTATAGCGCAGCAGGCCGTCGGTCTTGCTCTGAACGGGTGCCAGGTTGGCTTTGTGCGATGCATTGAGAGTTGGCACAGAAACCCGCAGAGCGGCAGACTTGCCCAGGAAGTTCTCCTGATAGCCAATACGATTGGAAAGGGACGAGGCCGATGGTGCCGCGGCGGGCTTCGGCTTTTGCGCCTTTGCTTCTTCGGGCATCCCGAGAACGGTAACTTTCACCTTTAGCTTGGAGAGAATCTTTTTCAGCTCAGCCGACTCAACCGCAAAGTTGTTCATGCGGAAGCGCCCTCCAAAGTGGAGTCCAACTGCCTTTCCGCTTTCAATGTCAAGTACCACCGCACCGGAGTTCCCGCCCAGCGTGGAACAGTCGTGGTGGATCAGGAAGCCCTTGGGATTGCCACTGATTTCACCAGGTGAAAGACGTTTGACTTCAAATACGCTACCGAAGATATCGGCGACTGCGGCGGCGGGGTTGCGCGGGTCGTTAGCGGGGTAGCCGATCACCACTACCGGCAGTCCTTTCTGAATCTTGGCATCGGATAGCTCAATGGGTTTGGGGAACTTTGACCCCTTCAACTTTAAGATTGCTACATCAGGAAAGGAGTCACCGTCCTCCGCTATGTATAGAACTTTTTCGACATGAACTTCCTGTGAACTTGGTAAGTTAAACTCTTCGCGGAAGTCGATTCGAGCTGTGAACTTTCCACCCATCGGGGAGTTGCGAAACGGAAACGCAGAACCCTGCTTGCGGGCAAAAATGGAGGCAACATGGCGGTTGGTGATAGCGATTCCGTCGCCGATCATCCAACCCGTTCCAGCGTATGGCAGAGTGGGGTCTCCAGTCAGCTCAACACGCCCCACCGACCGGATCGCATTTTCTATCTTGCTCCGGTTGGGATCAAGCAATGAGCGCCACACAGCAGATTGGGGGGCTTCAAAAGTGTTCTTGCGGACAAGCAATGCGGGACGTCGAAGCTGATCGACGATGATGATCGCTTCCTGGGACATATCGCCACCCAGCGTCTCTTGCCCACTGGCCAGTGACTCGGTTTCGTCACCAATAAAGAGGCGGCGTGCTTCTTCTGCAAATCTGTCATTGAGAGTTTTTTCTGCAAGAGCAGGAATAATGATGTCGCCCATGTTTCAAGCCTCCGGTCAAAAGTGGATCTGTCTCGAGAACGTACTCAAACGCGCCCAAGATGATTTGTAGATCACTTAAGATTTAAAGTCAACGAAAAACCGAAGGCTGAGAAAATTATCAGTCCCAATCTAAGTAATTCTTGAAGAAGGTTCCTGATTGTGTCAGTATTTCGTTACTAACGATCTGGAGGGAATTAGCGCTATGGCGACAAGAAAAAAAGCAATTGCGAGGCCGGTTCAGAAAAAGGCGAAGAAAGCAGCCGCCAGAGAGAAAGTCACCACAGCGAAAGCCGTGCCTAATGCAAAGACGGCTGGCCGGGCTACTGCGGCGGCTATTCCCAGCGATGCCGAGTTCCTGCAGGAAAGCCTCGGTGCCCAATTCGCCAACTTTGAGCTGGATCGCGCCACTCACGCCTACATCCGCATTCTGGAGGCATGTTACGAATTCGCCAAAGGGGATGAGAATCCCGCCATGCCCAACGGATATAAAGTCGTGGCAAAAATTCGCACCAGTGCCGAAGAAGGGCTGGAGACTATGCGAACGCTCTCAGCGGTAGAGCTTGTCTCTCTGGCAAACGACTTCCGGGCGGTTGGGATCAGTACCTCTACGGAAGAAGGCATTTCTAATCCGGAAAACTTTGGGTTTGTTGTGCGCGAGGAATCGACTAATGCATTGATCGTTGGTATCCGGGGAACGCAAACACCCGCGGAATGGGTAAAAAATTTTACTCTGATACCGCAGATCTTCAACGCTGCTCCTGAATTCGGGCTGGTGCATCTCGGCTTTGAACAGATGTGGAAGAAGATCCGGCCGGATGTGATGGCAGCGCTGAAGGCAGAACCGGACACAACACGCATCACATTCTTGGGCCACAGCCTGGGCGGGGCAATGGCAACGCTGGGGATAGTAGATATCAAGAAGAACTTGAAGCGTCCGCTGGTCGACCTTTGCACTTTCGGTGGACCCCGGGTCGGCAAGATCATTTTCCGCGTAAAGTTCAACAAGCTGATCAAAACATGCTTTCGCGTTGTGGAACTTCGAGATGTCGTCCCGCATGTCCCATCAAAGCTGACGCTATGGAACCACGTTGGCCGGGAGATTGAAGTACGCAGCAAAGAAAGCAATGCCCACAGCCTGAAGTCCTACTTGATTGGGCTGAAAGGGGTGAGTTCCCAGGAAACGCCTATTACGATCACCGAAGGCGCACGCAGCGGTGTTCTTACTACCCTGACCTACTAGAGCTATCTAGTATGGAAACCGCAAATTAGTACAAAATGACCGCCCGCGGTCACATGACTCTCTGGCGACAAATCGCACTACCTTAGCCTGGATTGCAACATTCAGGCAAAATCCTTTGACGGCTGTGTCAAATCAAAATAGTCAGAATGGCCCTTCCCGTGCCCTCTAGCAGTGTTCCTGATAGAGGATTTCCAGTTGAATCGGAAATCCGTCTAGGGAACCGTAAAAGAGGAGATCTAGATGAATCGAGCATTGGGAATTTTAGCCATATCGGTCGTATCGATTTTAGGCGGCTGCACCACCGCCGGACCCGCAGGCCAGCCTGGGCAAACGGGCCAGACCGGCCAAACAGGGCAGCAAGGCCAATCCGGCCAGTCAGGGCAAGTTGGTGAGCCCGGCCAAACCGGTTCAATGGGCCAGACCGGGGATACAGGAAAGGCCGCTCCATGCCCGGCCGGGCAGCACCGATCTACATCTGTTGATGGAAAGCCAATTTGCGTCGTCGACTAGCCGGATCGGATTGATATTGCAGACAGCCGCCTCTAAAGCGGCTGTCTGATTTCTGGTTTGGGAGCGTGTGGCCGATTTGTTATTGAAGAGGCTTTCGCTGCCAGAGCTCACTGCCAGCCAGATTTAGCGGTGGGTTGAGCGGTTGATAGTTTTGCTCTAGCCAGGCTTCCAGCGTCCTGAAGTGAGGGTCGATGCCGATTGCCGACGGAAACACACGCAGGAAGCCTTCGGTTGTGAGCCGCTGATAGAGCAGCCATTGCGGGGGGCTGGTTTTGAGGTGGTTTAATGCTTCTTGCTCTTCTGTCGCTGTCATTTGGCCTGGGCACAAATACGAAAACCTGGTTGGGTTCCTGGTTTGAGTAATGAAATAGTGAACCGGCATATATGGGTGGACATAAAGAGTCTCGTTAGGGCGCACATGACTCAGCACCTGCTGCAGTTGCGCTTTATATGTTTTATCCACCCGAAGACTTCCAACCGGGCTTTCGATTTTCTCTGTATCTCGCCAGGTGCCAATCGTGTTGCTGGCAAAGGCCAGAGATAAAAGCAGAGGAACGACGGCAAAACGGATTCCTTTCCCTGCCGGTACCAGACTGGAAATGCCCACGACTGTCATCACGTACGGTAAGGCCGCGATGAAAGCGAGGTGGCCTAAGTCGGGCCTGGGGTAGGCGGTAATCACCAGAACCAGCATTGACACCAGCAGGTAGACGCTTTGTTGCTTCTTGAATACCAGATAGCCCCAAATTGCGATTGCTGTAATCGGCAGAATTGCAGGTAGCTCAATACAGGTGAGCATAATCAGAACCACTACTTTGGCGATGCCATCTGCGCCTTCAAAGACCCCGGCGATGCCCCCGTTCACGGCTCCGTAGGGGGTAATGTTCACTGAAGAATAGTTCGTTCTGAGCCATTGCATTTGGTCCCAGAAGGGCAAAAAAGCGCCTTGGGCGGCCAGAAGAATGGCACCCGCCGCTGCGGTGATCGATACACCTGCGGTGAACGGGATGAGGCCTTTTCGATATATGCACACCATGGTGGCCGGGATGAGCAGCGCTAGCGACGGCGTGCACCAGGCGGCGGCTCCGAATGCAACTCCTGCGGCAAGGTAATTAAGAGTGGATGCTTCGACGATGCAGCAAATGCCGATTAAGGCAAGCGTTGCGCTATCCCAACGGTGCTGGCCTATCAAGGCGGCAGTGTTGGCGGTCTGAAAGCACGTAAACAGAAAAGTTGCCAGAGCGGCTGTTGCGTTTGAAGAGAGTCTTGCGGAAAGCCAAAAAACAAGTGCAGCCTGGAGCGCCAAATCGAAGATCAACGGGATTCGCGCGGTGACAATTGAGACGCCGCATAATTTGAAGATGAGGGCCTGAATCCAGTAGCTGCCTGGGCCCATGTGTATGAATAAATCCTTGTATGGAACTGCGCCGCCGGCGATACGCTGAGCGGGTTCAAGGATTACGCCCTCGTCGATGGCATCGAGCACCATCCGGTTGCTTTGCAATATGAGGAGGAAAATGGCGACTGCTACAAAAACTGCTGCAGAAATTAGAAATCGCTTCATTGCATCAGTGATCGGCACTTCTCTTCTATTTGCGTACGGCTTCGCGACGGGTAAATTGAACCTTGTTGTCGTAGCCGGTCATTTCAAGATATCCGGTGCCGGCGTGGGAGCCTGCGAACTGCATTGCGCCTTCCCAGTAGTTGGGGGTGAGTCTGCTCTTGCTGGTCAGTTCCTGATTGTCCAGTCTCGGGGTGGCTTTAAGATCGAGGTTGAGCTTCGGCACTTTGAGCTGCCACTCGATAGGATAAAACTTCCACTGACGTCCCGGGGTGAGCTGCATGTCGTTGGCTGTTAGGTGGGTACTGTGGCCTTGGGCATCAATATAGGTGCCGGCTGAATGCAAACTTGCTTTACCGTCTTTTTGCCGCAAGCGGTAAAGCATCAGCTCCGTGTTGTTTTCGAGCTGAATGGAAAACCAGTCCCATCCGGCGAGGTTGGGGTCGAGTTCACTGGAGAAATATTCGTGGTCCATCCAGGTGTTTCCTGTCACTTGGTGTACAGTGCCGTTGAGGGTGATTTGGCCTTTAGTAGCAAGGCGTGGAAAGGAGATGTAATGGCTGGCCTGCCCAGCTTGCGGCCCTTTTTGGCTCACACCGTTCTGCCCATGAATCACATGCGCTTTGCTGGGTGAGAGTGTGAGGTTAATTTGGAATTGGTTGTCGATAGCGGTCAGGTAGTGAGTTGACTGGGTGAGGCGGCATTCCCAGTTGCCATTCCAGATTCTTTCAGCTTTTGCATCCACCCCGGCAATCCCGGGGCCTGGCCGGTTCAAGCGCTCGGCATGAAAGAATTGCTTGCCTTCGATGTCGGTCAGAGCCAGGTGCGCCATATAAGCATCACGAGTAGTCCAGATGGATTTGGCTTCGACCATTGGCTGAAGAGCGGCACGAAAGAACGTGAGCTCGTAGCCAAAGGGGCGCCCCTTATCGCTTCTTAGGTTGCCAGTGTAGTACCACCACTCCGTCTGGAAATCGGGATGCGAGAAGTGATCCCGTGGAAACTCGTACTTATAACCGGGCAGCGCCTTGAGAAAGGTAGCTGCGGCCAGAAAATCTCTTCTTGTCATTCTTCGTGCATAACCTCAATCGGGTTGAGCCTGGTTGCGATTCGGGCTGGGTAGAGGCCTGCGATCACTGTTGCGACGTAGGTAAAGGCGAGAGCGGAAAGCAGAGCCAGCACAGGCGTATGAAATTCGATCGTCCAGCCGAAACTCTGTTTGTTGATCACAAAGATAAGCACGAGGCTGACCAGCGCTCCCGAGACAACCCCAATGATCTGCGAAAACAGGCCAATAAAAGCCGCCTCAAAAAGGATGATTCCCCTCACCTGAGAAGCCGCTGCACCCAGAAAGCGCAGCAACCCAATCTCGCGGCGGCGATCGATAATAAGCGCCAGCATGGCGCCCGCTACGCCCATCACGGCAACAAACACCGCCACGGCTTCGAGGGCATAGGTAACGGCAAAGGTTTGGTCGAAGATCCGCACTGCCTCGTTTCGAAGTGCCCGATTCTCAAAAACAACGATGCGCCGGGGCGTGTAGGCTGCTTCAATTTGTTGGCGCAGCTTGACGCGGTCTGCGTCCGGACTGGTGTAGACAGCAAGGTTTGAAGCTTCATCCGCAGGGAGAAATTTCTTGATGATCGAATGGTCCAGAATAATATAGCCGTTCTCGCTCGAGTAATCGCGGAAGATGCCGGCAATGCGGAAGCTGGGGCGCTCCGTGCCTAGCGGGATCGTAAGCTTGTCGCCTACCTTTACACGATGCTTTTCTGAGAAGGGTTCGCTGACGATTACAGCTTCACCTTTCAACATGGCCTCGATTGCATCTTTTTGATCACCAGAACGCAGCGCCGTGCGGCCGTAGCGCATCTGGGCCTGAACGTCGCCGCCGGCTAGCGTCACCGGCAGGCCGTTGTAGCGGATCGTGTAGGCTCTAAAGCGGTCTACCGCAAGAACTCCAGGCAGAGCTTCGATTCGCTTTGCCACCTCTTCAGCGATGGTGGGGTGGCGGTCTACCGCCGCCATGCCCGCCGGCCTCAGATAAAAGTCGGCACGGATCTGCGTGTCGATCCAGGTGAGCATCGTTTCGCGAAAGCTGCCCACCATGATGCCAACGCTCGTCATCATCGCGATTGCTGTGGCAAGTGCGGCAACAAGCACGCTACTGCGGCGCAACGCCCCAGCAAGGCTGCGGCCAGCGAGCAAAGATTGCACCCCGCCAAGGCCGGCAATATGGCGGCCCCCAAACTGAATCAGGCTCGGTGCACTCAACGACCCTGCAGCCACCAGAGCGAGCGTTGCCAGGTAGCCACCGAAAGGCTTGTTAAAGATCGGTGGTAGCTGACAGAGTGCCAGTGCAATCACGAGCAGCGCGGCCGCATAAACCAGGTTGCGGCTGGATGCTTGCTGCAAATTGGTATCGATCCGCCCCCGAGCCATTGCTTCCGTGGGCGCGATCTGGCCAGCTTCGAGAGCGGGAGCCAGTGCTGCCAGCAAGCTCACCGCAAGGCCAGTGCCCAGACTCACGGCAGCAGCGCCAAGGTTAAACTCTACCGGTGCAGCCGTGGATGAAACGTAGAGGGCTTGAACCGTAAGGCCAACCAGCTTCACTGCGCCTTCGGCCAGCAGCCGGCCCATCACCAGGCCAAGCGCGCCCCCGGCCAGGCCAAACACGGCGGCTTCAGCAAGAAAGGCAAGTGTCATTAATCGCCGCGTGCCACCAACAGCTCTAACAATTCCAATCTCCGCGCGGCGCCGCACAACCGAAACGCTGATCGTGTTGTAAATCAGGAATGCTCCCACCATCAGGGCGATATAGCTAAGAACACGCAGGTTCCAGCGAAAAGCCTCCAGCATCTTGCGATTCTCTTCTTTGCGTGCGCCAATAGGACGAATTGTGGCACCGGCAGGGATATGGGGCTGGAGTTTTTCTACCCATTGGTCCACATTCTGTTTTTCGTTTTCGGGCAGCGAGATCAGGATTCGGTCCAGCCGGTTCAGACGATTGGTAACCGCCTCTGCATCCTCCAGATCCATCAGGATGAGGTCACCATTCACCTGGCTTGCATCGATCGTGCCCAGGATCTTATAGCTCAAGGGCTGATCGTTGATCTGGAGGCGAAGCGTATCGCCCTTCTTGCCCAGGCTGGTTGTTGTGAAGATGCCATGCGCGCCGGACTGCGTAGGCTCAGCCTCGGTTTGACCTTCGATCAGCAAAGCATTGGCGAAGACATCGACTCCAACCAGGGTTACGGCTCGCGAGCTGTTGACAATGGCAAAGTCTTCGATTCGCGGGGAATAGCGAATGGGGTAAGGCAGCAGGCTGAGCTTGGCAAGCAGCGTCGCAGGCAGCCCGCCTGTAGCGAGAATCTCAATATCATCCTGACCGCTTACGGTTTCCATCGACGATTTGAAGCTGCCTGCAGCGGCTTCTCCCGCGATGTCCATCGCAAAGATTACGGCCACACCAAGAGCGATCGACAGGAGCGTCGTGATCGTGCGCCCCCGGTCTGCCCACAGAGGTCGCAGGATCAGACGCTGCAGCAACAGCATCATACGATCAGGCCGTCACGCATCTCGATGGTCTGGTCTGTGACACGCGTCGAATCCGCAGAATGGGTAGCCATTAGGATCGCGGTCTGAAAATCGGTAGCGGCCCGGCGAAGCAGATCGAGTATGAGGTTTCCAGTGATAGTGTCGAGGTTGCCGATGGGCTCGTCGGCAAGAAGAAGTTTCGGTTCATGAACGAGCGCTCGCGCAATGGCAACTCGCTGCATTTGCCCGCCAGAAAGCTGGTGCGGCATTCGGTTGGCATAGTCGCCTAGCTCTACCCAGGTGAGTGTTTCGATGGCTCGTTGTCTGGGCTTGGGGCTGCCGGCCAGCAGCAGCGGGAGCTCCACGTTTTCGGCAACTGAGAGTGTAGGCAACAGTTGAAAATTCTGAAAAATGAAGCCCACCTTGGTCCGTCGTAAGGCAGTGAGCCCTGCATCGTCCAGGTTGCTGGTGATTTGGTTGTCGATCGAGACCTGGCCGCTGGAGGGAAAATCCATTGCCCCGGCAAGGTTCAGAAGCGTAGACTTACCGCACCCGCTTCGCCCTACCAGGGCGAAGAATTGGCCGGGATTCAGCTGCAACGACACCCCTGAAAGGGCACTCACTTGTTGACCTTGAGCCTGATACTGCTTGGTGACGTTTTCTATTTTGAGGAGGGCCACTACTTACTTTGATTGTAGTGGGCTGCAAAAGATGGCTTTCTTAAACTCTTCGCAGTCTCAATAGAGATTGCAACCCAACCGCCGCGTCTTGCATCGCAAGATTTGATGATGTCAATTTCGCTTTTCTTGCTGCTCTTCGCAGCCGATTTCTTCGCGCCAGTCGTCTCTGAACTGCGTAAAGCAGTCGAGACCGGCTATTACGACCAGCGCCTCACGGGTCTCGATTGGGATTCCCTCAAATTGCAGGAAGGCATGTCCGAAGCAGCCCTCTACAGCGAACTGAATCGGGTATTAAGCGTATTAAAGGACGGGCACACCAGCGTAGTGCCGCCATCGGCACTAAGAAACCGCAAGGCTGCATCCCGCTTCGGCCTGGGCTTCGAGGCCCGCTTTCTCGAAGGCAAATTGGCAGTGATGGCAGTGCAGTCTGGCTCGCCGGTGGAAGCAACGGGTCTAAAGCGAGGCTGGCTTCTGCGAGCGGTCAACGGTTCGCAAGTGCCGGGCGAAGAAAAGGAATTTGAAAAATGGATCCGTGATCTAGGAGTCGGCTCGCTCTGCGAGGCAGGCAATGTCGAGCTCTCCTTTCAGAACCTGCAAGGTACAACGCAGGACCACCGTGTAGCTTGCGCCATGATCCGCGAAGAGCCCGTCAGAACAGCCAGGATGCAGGGCAATACTCTAATAGCCGCCTTCGACCGTTTCGATGGCGCCTCCGTCGAATGGTTCAACAAAGTTCTTGAGGACAATCCCACTGCCAGCAGCATGGTTCTCGATCTGAGGGCGAATTTTGGTGGAGAGCGATCCGCATTGTTGAAGATTGCAGACCGCCTGCTCGAAAAGAAAGTGGTTGTGGGCAGATCTGTCGCCCGCCGCGGAAAGGTCACTGAATGGAAAGTCGGCGGCGTGAAGCCCTTCAACGGGCGCATCGTGGTTTTGGTAGACAGCGCAACCATGAGCGCCGGTGAAATCCTGGCAGCGGCACTGCAGGAAAACGGCCGCGCCAAAGTCCTGGGCCGCAAAACAGGCGGCAGCGTACTGCTGATGAGGAGAATCGCCCTGCCCGACGGCGGCGAATTGCGCCTCAGCATCGAAGACTTCGCAATGAACAGTGGCCGCAGACTCGAGAAAAACGGAGTGGATCCCGACGAAGTTCTAAAACTAGGCCTGGCCGACCTGAAACCAGGTCTAGACTCAGACCTCGCCCGCGCAATGGCATTGCTCCCTTAGCGAGCAACTGCTTAAGCCTGGCTTAGACCGGCCCCGGCGCAGCCGAGATCCCCTTGATGATGGCCGAGGCCCTCTCAAACAGCATCGCCGTCTCGTTGCCGCACCCCAAAAAGGTAAAGCCCTTCTCTTTCCACATCTGCATCAGCTCAAGCGACCGGTTATGCGTACCCGGAGCAATCCCTCGCTTGAGGCATGCGTCGCGGATCTTCTCGTAAGCCGCCACAAACTTCGGATGAGTAAACTCCCCAGGCACACCAAGCGAAACACTCAAGTCTGCCGGGCCAATCATCACGACATCCACCCCAGGCACGTCCAGTAGTTCGTCCACCCGGTTCAGCGCCGTCTCGGTTTCGATCTGCAACACCACCATCGTTTCCTGGTTATAGTGTTCGATCGCCTGCGGAATCGTCACCGCAGCATAGTCATAATTCACCGGGGTCAGGCCATAGCCTCTCACCCCAACCGGCGGGAACTTCGTCCACGAAATGGCTTGAGCCAAAAGCTCTGGGGATTCCACCCTCGGAAAGATTACCCCGGGCGCTCCCACATCGAGAGCTCGCGCAACCAGAGCATATTGCAGATCGGCCACGCGCACCAGCGGCGTGAAGTTCACATAAGGTGCGATCCGGCAAAGGTCCTGCACCGTCTCAAGGTCGAAGCCGCCGTGCTCACAATCGACGAAGGCCCAATGGAAGCCAGCGGCGGCAAGCAGCTTTACAACTTCTTGCGAACGGAGCTGCCCAAAGCCGCAGCCATATTGAGCTTGCCCATTTTTCAGGGCTTCTTTGACGAGGTTTTTTCGGAGTCCCACAGTGTTTAGGCCTTTAGCCTAACAGAAGCACATGGTGGTCGTGACAGCCGTAGTGGATGTTTTCGAGAATCGTCGGGATGAATTCAAGGCCATAGTCGGAAAGCATCGCGAGCAGCGAATAATGCCTCTCCTGCAGATGCCCGTGAGGAGCCAATCGATGAGAAATATGGGCCGCCTGCCGCTGGGCCTGCTCGTTCTTGCGAAGAATCTCAAAAACCACCTTCGAATGATTCTTGGCAAATTGATAGCGGATTTTGCTCTGCGATGTCTCAAGTGCCCGGGCAATGGTCGGGTCGAAAGATTCCAGCTTTGCCGCCAGCATCGACATGGCAGAGTTTACCGAGCGTTCCGCGTTTTGAAGGCTTTCGGTGACGTCCGGCGGCACCAGCCGCTTGGCCAGCGTAAGCGCGACATGACTTTCGTCGTGCAGCATGTCGGCGTAGCGCACCCGGAAGCGTTCAATCGTCTTGGCGGATTTCCCGTCTACGATCGTAAAGAATGCACGCGGTAGAGCCAGCGGCATTCTCCCCAGCAAAAGCTTGTACAGCACTTCGGACTGTGCGAAATAAGCAAGTTCACCAGGCCCCCCAATAATCGCAGCCGTCGGGAAGAGCCAATCCTGCCATACCGGGCGCAGCAAAGCGTTAGGCGAAAGCTTCACCCCGTGGCCCGCCATCTCGTGCGCATCGTAGGTCTTGGCATTGAACTTCAGTTGCAGGCGGTGGTTATCTTCAAGGAGAAAAAAGAAAGACGTTTCGTTCGCCTCAAAATGAACCTGAGGCTTGTAGCCCGCTGCAATGAGGTCCTTGTTTCTGGCAACCAGTGCGTCAGCTAGTTCCGGGGCGCGCATGGCAGCATTCGAGAGAAATTCCCCGCCAACTGCACGAAGTTTAGGTTCCAGCGGGTCGGCAAAAAGCAGCCCAAGCGGGCCAAGTAATTCTTTTAGAAGGCCAAGGAATGCTTCCCCAAAGCTCCTGCCATTCTGATAGTGCCGCTTCGCCAGCGCCGAAATTTCCTCCGCCAAAGGCAGAAGCTCAGGAAGACCTTTAAGCTCATGAAGCCCCGCAGGCCGAGTATCGGATGCGGCATCGGCCGTGATGTCTGCGTCCCAGAAAGAGGCAGATCGGATTTCTTCGACGTCATGATCTTCGGTAGCAAGCCAAAAAATCGGTACAGCAGGCTGCCCGGATTCTGTCAGCTCTTGCGCCAAACGAACGGCACTCAAAGCTTTGTAAAGGGTGTAGACAGGTCCACCGTACAAGCCAACCTGCTGACCAGTCAGAATTGCAACGGTGTTTTCCTGGGCCAGAACCGCAAGAGCGGGGTGATTGGGGTTGGTCTCCTGCAGCGCTTCTACAACCGCAGCACGCCGGGCCATCGGATATTCGATCTCGCCAATCGACTTTAGAATGGAGTCGGGGTCCGAGGGGTCGTGCGAAAAGAAGGCCTCAACGCGAGGGAAATCGTAGAGAAAGTCCACGAAGAGTCGCGAAGACCCGGGCAGTTCGGAATGTCGTATACAAACACCGCTCATATTGACCTGTCCAAGTGGACACAAACGTACCTTAGCAGATGCAATGAGGGCAGCGAAAGACACGGAAAGTTTGTTAGCTTACGAGCAGGGGTTTTTTATGACCGATTCTGAGTTTTCCTTACGTTGTGATGCGGCACTGGCTGATTTGAACAAGTCTCTGCTCAAGGCGGCGGATGAGTTTGAATTTGATCCGGACTTCCAGGCGGGTGCCCTCACCGTTGAATTCGACGAACCCAAAGAAAAGTACGTCGTAAGCCCGAATGCCCCCGTGCATCAGGTTTGGGTGAGTGCCAGAGTAAAGAGCTACAAACTCGATTGGGAAGACGCCCGTAGTGCATTTGTTCTTCCTTCAACCAGTCAGACCCTGAAAGAACTGATGGCAGACCTTCTGCAGCAGCGAGTCGGCGTTGCTGTCGATCTCTAATGGCTGGGGTCTACATCTCCTACCCCTTTTGCGCGCAGAAGTGTAGCTACTGCAATTTTGCCTCGGGAGTATTCCCAAAAGAGCTGGAACCCGTCTACCAGCAGCGCCTTCTCGACGAAATTCGCACCACCCAATGGATGTTTACGCCAGAAACATTGTATTTGGGCGGTGGCACGCCTAGTTTATGGAGCCTTCCGGATCTCGAAGCCGTCCTGAAAATGGTGCCGGGAGCCCCCTGGCGCGAGGCCACGATGGAGGCGGCACCAGGCTCCCTCACCGCAGAACGAGTATCAGCATGGCAGCAACTCGGAATCAACCGGGTAAGTCTAGGCGTGCAAAGCTTCGTCGAACGAGAAATCCGGCGCAGCGGTCGCAAGCATACAGCGGCAATTGTGGCTTCCGATCTAGCCTTGTTGCGGCAACACGGAATCGATTCGATCAATCTGGACCTGATATCCGGCTTGGCAGAACAGACGCGCGAGAGCTGGGAAGAAAGTCTGGATCACGTTCTGAGCTTGGAAGTACCCCATGTCAGTGTCTACATCCTCGAAGTGGACGAGGATAGCCGTCTTGGTGCCGAGGTATTGCTCAACGGCAAACGCTACGGCGCAAGGGACATCCCAAGTGAAGACCAGCAGGCTGATTTCTATGAGCGCGCGGTAGAACGTCTGGCCAAATCTGGCATTGAACGCTACGAGATTTCAAATTTCGCCCGCCCCGGCGCCGAAAGCTTACACAATCTCAAATATTGGAAGCTCGAACCTTATCTCGGCTTCGGTGCCGACGCGCATTCCTTCGACGGCCAATGGCGCTGGCAAAATGTCGAAGAGGTAAAGGACTACGCTTTTGGTGCCCCGCCCCCAGCCCGCACTTTGGCTGATGTCGAGAATGAAAAGTATTGGGTTGGCTTGCGCCTCAGTGAGGGAGTGCTTGCTGGAAATCGATTCAGCGATCAAATTTCCAAACTGGTCGGCGATGGCTTGCTAGAACGTCAGGGAGACCGAATACGATTAACATCACGCGGAGTGTTGGTCTCAAATGAAGTGTTCCAGGAGTTTTTGGAGTAGAAATTCAGAGAATCTGAATTTCAGAATTTGACCACACTAAGAAGCCATCTAGAAAGGACCCAGATTGTGGCTCTCAAAATTTACGACGCGGAAGTAGAGCGTTTGGCAGCTGAAGTTTCCAATTTGGCTAACGAGACAATAATTGAAGCCATTCGAACAGCGCTCGAAGAACGAAAGCTGCGCCTTAGTCTCCATCCGGTAGGGACGGACCTTGGGGAAAAGGCCTTCGGCTTTCTGGAAAAAGAGGTCTGGCCCTATCTTCCGGAAAACGTTTTGGGCAAAAGGATTAGTAAAGAAGAAAAGGAAGAGATCCTTGGATTTGGTCCCACAGGTGTTTGAAAACAATTTCCTCGAAAGAACTACGATTTGAGAATGACGAATTTGTCAAATCTGGAGAAACTGGACTAGAGGTGCTCGATGGCTGAGATGATCGATTTGCGCAGTGACACGGTAACGCGGCCGACGGCTGAGATGCGTGAGGCGATGGCTGCCGCCATCGTTGGCGATGACGTCTATCGCGAAGACCCCACAATCAACCGTCTCGAAGAGCGCGCAGCTGAGATTATGGGCAAAGAAGCCGGGCTCTTTGTTCCTACCGGCGTCATGGGCAATACCATCGGTATCAAGATCCACACAGAACACGGCCAGGAGGTGATCTGCGATTCCCGTGGACACATCCTAAATTATGAGTTGTCCATGATGGCCTGGTTTGCCGGCTGTGTAGCGCGAGCCATCCCAACTCAAGACGGTTTGCTCGATTGGGCCCGCGTGAAAGCTGAAATCCGTCCCCTCGGTCCCCATGCTGCCCCAACCGGGCTCATCGAAGTGGAAAACTCCCACAATGTGGGCGGCGGAACCGTCTACCCGCAGAGTCAGCTCGACGAAATCTGCGACGGCGCTCATTCCATGGGCTTGCCCGTACACATGGACGGAGCCCGGCTCTTTAATGCCGCCGCAGCCGCAAAGCGTGGAGTCGCAGAAATTACCGCCAAGGTAGATACAGTCATGTTTTGCCTTTCCAAGGGCCTCGGCGCACCAGTGGGCAGCATGCTCGTCGGCCCTCAGGCACTGATTGACAAGGGTCGCCTCTACCGCAAACGCCTCGGCGGCGGCATGCGGCAGGCAGGAATACTCGCCGCCGCTGGCTTGATCGCCCTCGAAAAAATGCCAGCCCGTCTCGAAGAGGATCACGCCAACGCCCGCATGATCGCCAACCGAATTTCTACCTTACCCGGCATCACCCTCGATGCCTCCAAAATAGCAACGAATATCCTGATATTTGACGTCGCAGGAACCCCCTGGTCTGCCGCAGAATTCTGCGAGCGTATGGCCGTGCATGGAGTTCTGATGATTCCCTTTGGCCCAACACTGGTCAGAATTGTCACTCACTATGACGCTCCGAAAGCCGCTTGCGAAATTGCCATCGAGAAAATTGAGGAAATGTTAAAGCAATCATGAACCCACTCTTGCGAGTTCCATTTGAGATCCCATTTGACCGGATTGAAGTAGCCCACATTGTACCTGCCGTTAGGGAACTAATCGCCGAATCAAAGGCCAACATCACCGCAATCGAAGATTTTGCGGGCACCCGTACCTTCGCCAACACTCTCTCAGCCCTCGACGAATCAACTGTAAATCTCGAAAATGCCATGGCCGTCGTACGCCATATGGAATGCGTATCGAATTCCCCCGAATTGCGCGAGGCCGTGCAGACGATTGACCCTGAAGTGAGCGGCTTCTATTCCTCCATCCCGCTCAACGCAAAACTTTGGACTGCAATACAGGGTGTCACTGAAGATGGTTTGAACCGACTTGAGAAACGTTTTCTTACCAAGCAATTGGATTCCTTCCGGCGCCACGGTGCGGAGCTCGATCCAGAGCTCAAAGCGCGCCTGCTGGAAATCGATGTAGAACTTCAGGGTTTGTGCACAAAATTCTCGCAGAATGTGCTGGATGCAACCAACGCCTTTGAATTAATTGTTGAGGAAGAATCCCGTTTGGCCGGTCTTCCAGAGAACGCTAAGGCCGCCGCTAGAGCAAGTGCCGAAGCCAAGGGTAAAGCTGGCTACAGGTTCACCTTGCAAGCACCCAGTTTTGTGCCTGTACTTACTTACCTGGATGACACCGAGATTCGGCGAAAACTCTGGGAGGGCTACAACGAACGCGCAACCGAAGGCCCCTATGACAACCGCCATCTCTTGCGCCAGGTGTTGACCCTGCGTCGCGAAAAAGCCCTGCTTCTCGGCTACTTTACTTTTGCCGATTTTGTACTGGCAGACCGCATGGCCCAGCGCGGGGCCATCGCCCGCGAGTTTGTTCATGAACTTGAGAAAGCAACCCGCGATCGTTTTCTGGAAGAGCATGAAGCCCTCAAAGCCTTCAGCAACCAGGAGCTCGATCCCTGGGACGTAGGCTACTACGCCGAAAAGCAGCGCCAGGCCCTTTATGACTTTGATGAAGAGGCTTTGCGGCCTTACTTCTCCGTAGACCGGGTTGTGGCCGGAATGTTTGAACTCTGCGAAAAGCTCTTTGGCATCGAGGTGAGATATATCGCCGACGCGAAAGTGTATGAGCCAGGTGTTCGCTACAACGAAATTTACTCCGATGGCAGAATGATTGGCGCCTTCTACGCCGACTGGTTCCCTCGTGAATCCAAGCGCGGTGGTGCCTGGATGGAAGCTCTCCGCACCGGTGGCCCTCAGCCAGATGGCACTTTCGCTCCTCACCTCGGGGTAATTTGCGGCAACATGACCCCCCCCATGCCCGATCAGCCAGCATTGCTGACACACCGCGAAGTCGAAACCATCTTTCACGAGTTCGGTCATTTGCTCCACCATTGCCTCAGCGAAGTCCCTTTGCGCAGCTTAAGCGGCACCAATGTGCCTTGGGATTTTGTCGAATTACCCAGCCAGATCATGGAAAATTGGTGTTGGGAGCGCGAGTCGCTCGATTTCTTCGCCCGCCACCACCAGACCGGTGAGTCGATTCCCGAAGAACTCTTCCAAAAAATGAAGCGCGCCCGTACCTACCGTGCTGCCTCAGGCCAAATGAGGCAACTCGGCTTTGCTACCGTCGATCTGGTGCTCCATACCGAATTTGTGCCAAACGTGGAAATGGACCTGGTATCCCTTGCCAATGGTGTTCTGCAGCGCTTCACCCCCATTGCACTGCCGGAAAAGTACGGAATGATCCTTGGCTTCACTCACCTCTTCTCTGGGCCCGTCGGTTATGCCGCTGGCTACTACAGCTACAAATGGGCCGAAGTTCTGGATGCTGACGCCTTCTCCCGATTTAAAGAAGAAGGTGTACTCAATGGAACAGTCGGCCGTGAGTATCGCGAAAAAATCCTCGCAAAGGGCAACAGCGAAGAGCCGCGTGATCTTTTCCGCAGCTTCATGGGCCGCGATGCCACACAAAACGCACTTTTAGAGCGTATTGGGCTGATGGAAGCGCCATAAGACTCAGATTTTCAGATACTCTGAAGTTATGAGTGAAGAGTTTCTTCAGATGGGGAAGCGCGGCACCGTTGTGATCCCGGCAAAGCTGCGCAAAAAGCTCGGTCTCTCAGACGGTTGCTTGCTGCTGGTGAGCGAGGTGGAAGGTAGTGTCCGTCTTCGTCTGGCGAAGGTGATGAACCCGGATTCGGATTCACGATTAAAGATGGCCCAGCGGCTCCTCAGTGGCGCTGAAGATCTGGGAGAGTATTTTGCGGCCATTGAAGAAGTGCGCCGCATGGGATTTGAGCCTGACGAAGTACCGCATGAGCGGTACTCTGGAGAAAAGAGTACAAAACAGTGACTTCTGACCCGATGTTTCTAAAAATCCTTTCCCACCCGGTATTTGTGAATTTGAACTTTCACATGCCGATGATCATTGACTTGTCGCACCCGGTGATCATGCTGAGCGGCGAAAACGGCAGTGGCAAGAGCACCTTGCTGCACTCAATCTTCTACGCCATGAAAGGCGAGCAGGTTGATGGCTTCATCTATCGTCTAGATACCGGCAAGCTCACCCTCGGCAAGCCCTATCTTTTTGACGCTGAGCAACACAACCCGCGCATGCAACTCGAACTCTTCGAAGACAACCCCCAAATGCTCGAATTCCTGCAGATGGCTAGCCACGGTCAGGTGATGCTGGCGATGTTCCGCGAGAACTTCCCCAGCCTGCCAGAAGGTACAGTGCTGATTCTCGACGAGCCGGAAATGGCGCTCTCGGTAAGCAACCAGCGCCGCATCCTGAAGATGTTGCTCGAACTCGCCGACCAGAAGAAGTTCCGCATCATCTGCGCAACCCATTCCCCGGTTTTGCTCGATTCCCCCGAAACCTACGTAATCAACCTCGATAACTACACCAACAAAAACGTAGCCGACAACACCATGGGAGTTCAAGGGGCCTCGACGCTGCAATGATCTCAATCGCCGGATTGCTGTTACTGGGAGTTTTGCCGCCGGGAGTGGTGGTAGATCATGAAGGAGCAGCAAGCCGGAGGTACATCGGGTCGCCTTCTATTGTGAGGTGCCGCGACGGTGCTTATGTCGCCACACATGACTTCTTCGGACCCGGCTCTACGCAGAGTGTCTCTGCCCTCACCCGGGTTTTCCGTTCTGAAGACCGGGGCAAGGCCTGGACACGGACCGCCGAATTGAAAGATCAATTCTGGTCAAACCTCTTTGAGCATCGTAAGGTTCTCTACCTGATGGGTACGACCTATGAGTATGGCCGGGTGCTAATTCGCAAGTCCGTCGATTGCGGAAAGAGCTGGAGCGAAGCCTCCTATCTGACTACCGAGACCGGATATCACACCGCACCAGTACCGATTGCGATCCATAAAGGGCGCATTTGGCGCGGGATGGAATGGCATCCCGAAGGCAAGTGGGGATACTTTGAGGCCCTGACGGTAAGTGCACCCGTAAAGGCGGATCTGATGCAGCCGTCGAGCTGGACCTTTAGCCCGCGCTTGAAATTTCCGAAAGAAACCGCTCCGGTGGGCGATCACTGGCTGGAGGGCAACCTGATCGTGGCACCCGACGGCAACCTCGTGAACATTTTGCGAGTTGCCAACCGCGAATATGCCGCAATCCTGCGCGACGGCAACACCGAATTTGTCGTCTTTCCCGGTGGAGCCAAGAAATTCACCATTCGCTGGGACAAAAAATCGAAGCTCTATTGGACGCTTTCAAACCCGGCACTCGAGAAGTATCCCCTATCGGCTGAAAATCCCGCCTCAGTGCGAAATACGTTGGTGTTGATGTCCTCGCCAGACCTGAAATCCTGGACGCTAAAGCGGACAGTTCTCGAACACCCAGACCCGCTGCAGCATGCTTTTCAATACGTAGACTGGCAGTTTGAAGGAACCGATCTAATTGTGGCCTCGCAAACCGCTTTCGACGATGAGACCGGCGGCGCACACCGCGCCCACGATGCGAACTATCTGACTTTTCATCGGGTAGCCAATTTCAGAACTTCAGCCAACCAGCACTGATAATTCTTCGATGGCCTGGTCGAGCGTCTCGGCCTGTGACGATAGCATCGTCGAAGAAGCAGAGCTTTGCTCTGCTTGTGCGGCCATAGACTGCGTAACCGTGGCAATCTCTCGCATTGCTGCGTTGATTTGAGAGATGCCTTCCTGTTGACGGTTGGAGGCTATGGCGATTTCATCTACTGCGAGGCTGACGTTTTTGCCCGAAGCGAGAATGTCATCCAGACTGCGGCGCACCTTTCGGCTCAACTCAACGCCGCGCTTGCTGTCTTCAATCGACCGGGTGATCATCTCGGTGGTGTTCCTGGCGGCTTCGGCAGCACGTAAGGCAAGACGTCGTACTTCGTCTGCAACAACCGCAAAACCAAGACCAGCCTCACCTGCCCGTGCTGCTTCAACGCTCGCATTGAGCGAGAGCAGATTTGTCTGGAAGGCGATCTCGTCTACCTGCTGGATCACCTTCACCACGTTTTTGCTCGATTCCTCGATCGCTTCGAGTTCTTTCAGAGCACGGTCCATATCAATGGCACTGGCATTGGCAGCAGCCTGAGCCTCGCCCGCCAGATGCTTGGCGCGGCCCGCGCTGGTGGAGCTTTGGATGGCAACCTGCGCCAGGTCCTGCAAGGAAGCTGTTGTTTGTTCTGTTGATGCTGCCTGCTCGCTTGCGCCAGATGCCAGATTGCAGCCAGCTGCGGAAATTTCCTGGGAAGCAAGGGTTGTCGATTGGCTGGCGCCTTGAATGTTCTCAATCAGCAACTGGAGCGGCGCAATAATCTCCCGGCGGCAGAACCAGAGAAACACAAGAACGATAACAACCGTTAGCGGTATCGTCCACATCATGGTTTGGAGCATGCCCGCTTGCACCACCTTGTCGACGCGATCCAGTTTGGCTTTCAGGACAAAGGCACCATGCACCTCACCTGCGTTCCAGTTCTCCATAGGAAAGCCCAATGGGTCGCGACCATTGCCAGCCACACTGGATGCAGGGTTGCCATGACAAATCAGGCAATCCTGGGTCAGACGGATGGGCCGCGCATAGATCAGCTCGTTGCTCTGCTCAGAAACTTCTGTGAATTCAGCGGCATTGCTGGATGCAAGAAAGTTCAGGATCTCGCGTTCTTTGTCCGTGGGCTGGTTTTGGGGATTTCGTGGCTGGATCTTCGGAACACGAAATTCGAAGTCTTCCTGTTTGGCGACACGTTCAATTGCCCGCCAGGCGGCTACCACAGGAACGGTGTTGTAAGCCGCAGTTTTGCGAAAGTCAGACGCAGACTTCAGCTCTGCATCAATATGGGCCTGATCAAAAGCTTTGGCTTCACGCAATTGCGACATCGATTCACGAACGTTCTCAGCTTCGACGACGGCAGCGCGCATCTGGGAAAAGTTGAGTTCGATCCCCTGTTTCCGTATCACAGATCGCTGAAGGGCGAGGCCCGCCACGGTTGTAACCAGCACCGCACCCAAAGCCGAAAGAACAATCTTTTTCCCAAGAGTCATCGTTGCTCTAATCGACTCAGCAGGATGATTTATGAATTTAGTTCAGCCAGCGACCCAGCCAGTTAAGAAGTTCCTGATAGAAAAAGCGGGAATCTTCCGCCTTGAGAATCCAGTGATTGGCATCGGGGAAAACAATCAGCTTCGAAGGGATGCGCTGGCGCTGCAGGACAGACCAATACTCCAGCGAGTTGTTCATCGGTACGCGGAAGTCGCGTTCACCAACTGTTACTAGAGTAGGCGTCTTAAAGTTGGCTGCCAGGCGGATCGGGTTTTGCTTGCGCCAGACTTCCCCTTGTTGCCAGACAGGCCCACCATTGTTCAACTCGCGGGAATAGATCACGTCGCTGGTGCCCCATTGAGATTCCAGGTTGATCAGACCCGCATGTGAAACCAGGCATTTGTAGCGCGTCGTGGTGGCCTGAAGCCAGTTGGCAAGGTGCCCTCCATAGCTGGCGCCCCCTGCGGCCTGCCTTGCCGGATCGATGTATCTGAAAAGTCGCAGCGCTTCGTCGGCAGCCTCGTTCAGCTCATCACCAGGAGTGGCAAGTGGATCGCCCTTGATGTTCTGCGCAAATTTCTCTCCGAAGCCCGTTGACCCCGTGTAGTTGGTCAACAGAAGAACGTAACCCGGCGATGCAATCAGGTGATAATTCCAGCGGAGAAAGAATTGGTCTTTCCACATGCCGTGCGGGCCGCCATGAATCAAGACCAGCAGCGGATACTTCTTGCTCTCGTCAAAATTGGGCGGAGTAATGAGCAGGTTGTGGATGATACGGCCTTTTTTCGACGTGAAGTAGAAGTGTTTGGGCGCGGAGAGGTCCAGATCAGCGATCGCTGCGTCGGTAAAACGGGTAAGAACTTTCAAGGTGCCCCTGGCACCGTCCAGAGCGTGGATCTCTGCCGGGTGTGTGGCACTGTCAAAGTTGGCAAACACCGTATTGCCGCCGATGGAGATGTTTGAAAAACTGCCGGTCCGCTGCGGGTGTTCGCTCAGATTGCCGCCATCGGCGGAGATGCGGAAAAGCTTGCCCAGGCCGGCAGCATCAGAGGCGAAATAGATCGCCTTGGAGTCAGGTGTAAAGACAAATCCATCGACAGAGTGGTCAATCGATTCGGTAATGGTCTGGGGCACCCCACCCTGTGGCCACGGAATCGTCGCCAACCGGTTGATGCTGTAGGTGGCATTGTTGACGCCTTCGCGGCTCTCGGTCACATACAGTGCCTTGCCGTCAGGACGAAACTTTGGGCTGCCATAAGAATACGCTCCAGTGCTTAAGGGTTGCGGCTCGCCACCACCCGCTGAAACCAGAAAGATCTTGGTCTTGACTGTTGCAAAAGCGGCCTCATTGCGATTGATATCCGATTGGAAAACAATCGATTTCGAATCCGGTGTCCACACTGCGCTGAGGTCTTCGCCCGAGGTGGCCAGAGGTGCGGCCATTCCAGGCGTGCCGGCCCATTTGCTGCCGGCCAGAATGTCTTTGGGTGCGGCCCCCGCGCTATCTGCCATTACGAAGACGTGGGCATGTTTTTGATCGATCCAGTGATCCCAGTACCGCACGGGGAATGATTCGTACACACGCGCATTCGATTTGCGGGCGGCACTCTCCGGTTGAACCATCGAGGTAAAGAGAAGCTGCTTGCCGTCGGGAGACCAGCGGGGGTCTGAAACCCCGCCAGGGAGGCTCGTATAGCGCTGGGCTTCGCCGCCACCATTGAGATCGAGAACGTAAATCTGCGAATCGGTGTCGCCCTCGCGCGTGGTGGTGAAAGCGATGCGCTTACCGTCAGGGGACCAACTAGGGCTGGCTTCAGAAGCCTTCGTATGCGTCAACTGACGCGGAGCAGCGCCGCCGTCTCCCGGCACCAGCCACAGGTCCGAGGATTGATCTTTCGCATCATAGGCCGGCTGGATCACAGAGAAGACCACCCACTTGCCATCGGGCGAGGGGCTGGGTGCACCCACCCGTGGCATCAGCCACATCGACTCGTGCGTGATGGGCTTCTTTGCCCATAATGTTGTCAGGGCGAGCAGGGTGATTACTAGGAGGCGCATATTTCCTTATATAACTAATAGGATGGACTATCAGGATCTGGCTGCTTTGGTGGATTATCATTTGTCGAGCCCTTTGATGACAGAAGAACAGGTGCATGAGGGATGCATGCGCGGTCAGGCCTATGAGGTGAGGAGTGTGGTGGTGAGGCCATGTGATCTCGATCTGGCCAAAGAATGGGTGGTGGCACCACTTCGTTTGGCAAGCCGCACGAGTGCCGCCCCAGGGGACTCCACAACCGCCGTAAAGCAGTTTGAAGTGCGCGATATGTTGCGGCGCGGAGCCGTCGATGTCGAAGCCAAAGTGTCTTTGCCCAAATTGATGAGCCGCCAGTTTCAGTATGTTGAGATTGAACTCATGCAATTGCTCAAGACCTGTGAAGAAGGTGGTGCAACCCTCACCGCAAGTGTCGATGCCAGTGTGCTCGATGATGAGCGTTTGCTGATTCTCTGCAAGATGGCCAAGCGGAGCGGAGTCACGATGTTGAGCGCGAGCGAGTATCGGGCAGATCAGGTGGAAAAGATCATCGCCAAGTGCGCACCATTCGTAACGTTGAAGCTAATGATAGACGGTAAGAGTCTCGACGAAGTGCTTGCACTGAAGCAGATGGGAGTGGCACGATTTGGAGTCAGGCATCCCGCGCCATTGCTGGATGCATGGAAGCTACACCTTCAGGCACTTAAGGACGCCGAAAAGCCCTCCGATGCGGTGTTAAGCTAGGGGACGTTTCCTAACCTATGTCAACGCGCGCGGCATTGCCCAAAGTTTGCATCGCTTTGGGTTTACCTACAGTCGAAAAACTGCTTGAGCAGGCAGATAAAGAAGTCGCAGCAGGTGAACGCTTTCTTGAGTTTCGGCTCGACTATCTAAACCGGCCTGAGGCCGGCATTAAGGCACTGACTGTCTTTCTTGGGAAATACCCCGATGTTTCGCTATTGGTAACTTGCCGCCGGCATCAAAACCACGGCAAATACAATGGAGTCATCGATGATCAGATGAAGATTCTCGATGCGGCTATCGATGCCGGGGCCCATGCAATCGATGTCGAAATCGAGACGGCTGAGAAGACCATCGAACGCCTCGAACACATGCGGGCCAAGGCCCACCTGATCGTGAGCTGGCACAACTACGAAGGCACTCCTCCACTAGAGCCCGTCTTGCGACGGATGATGAAGGTGCCGGCAGACGCCTACAAGGTAGTAACGACAGGAAAGAAGCCCAGCGACGCCTCAAAGGTTTTGGCTCTGCAGAAAGCGCACCCAAAGGTACCCATGATCCTATTGGCGATGGGTGAGGCTGGATTCCCCACTCGGGTTCTCTGCAACGCGCAGGGCAGTGTTTACACCTATGCTGCACCCAACTCCGTTGAAGGCACAGCACCCGGCCAGGTGAGCGCAAAAGTTTTGCGTCAGCTCTACCGGATTGACAAATTAACCAAAAACGCAAAAGTGTATGGTGTAGTAGCTGACCCGGTGAGGCATTCGCTCTCTCCCAATGTTCATAACCGGGCGTTTCAGGCCAAGCGCCTCGACGCAGTGTATCTGCCCTTTCTGGTGCAACCGACGCAGCTGAAGGATTTCCTTGGAATGTGCGAGGCCCTGCCAGTGCAGGGCTTTAGTGTGACGATCCCCCACAAGCAACGCATCCTGAAATATCTGGATGTAGTAGACCCGCTGGCCCGGCGTATCGGTGCCGTCAATACAGTTTGGAAGAAGGCTGGCAAGTGGCGTGGCACCAATACCGATGCCGGCGCGGTAACGAAGCCGCTAGGCAAACGCATCAAGTTGAACCGCAGCACGGTCTTGCTGGTAGGCAATGGGGGAGCGGCTCGCGGCGCCGCTTTTGCACTGGCTGATGCAGGTGCAAAGGTTGTCATCACCGGCCGCAACTCAGACCGTGTGCGAGCCTTTGCCAAGTTGTGTGGAGCTGAGGCGGTGGCCAAGGATCAGTTGAATGGGCGCAAATTCGATGCGCTCGTTCATGCCACTCCGATGGGTATGTGGCCTCACACCAAAGAGTGCTTCTTTGATGGAGTACTGCCGGCAGATCTTGTTTTCGACATGGTCTATAACCCGCTTGAGACAGAGTTGCTCAAACGCGCCAAGGCTCAAGGCTGTGCTGTGATCCCCGGCCTTGAGATGTTTCTGGCACAGGCAGCTCAGCAGTTTGAAATCTGGACCGGTGAGACTGCACCAGCCAGTGTGATGGAGAAGGCGGCACTGGAGGCGTTATTGAAATGAAGCGTCGAGAGATGTTGATTGCAGCGATTGCTGTGGCCCCGCTGAAGGTAGAGGCACAGGAAGAAGATCTGGTGGCTCTGGCGCGCAAGTCCATGAAGGCGAACCGCGAGGCGATAGAAAAGGTCAAGTTGCCGATGGCGACCGAGCCTGCATTTAGTTTTAAGGCTTAAGAATTATGGCGATTGCGGGTGATGACGTTTTCTTTGCTTCTGCCGCCGAGCTGAATGCGGGCTGGCGGAAGGGCGACTATTCGTGCGTGGAATTGACAAAGGCCTATGTAGACCGGCTGGAGCGCCTTGGGGCTTCTCATAACGCGCTTGCTTTGAGCTTGCGATCCGAAGCCCTAAAGAAGGCCAAAGACGTGGATGGCGAGCGTAAGCGCGAGCGGTTTCGGGGCCGCCTGCAGGCCGTTCCGTTCGGGGCCAAAGACTTGCTCGCATGGCCGAAACATCCCACCACCTGGGGTGCCAAGCCCTATGCCGATCAGGTCTTTGAGCAACCGGCGACGGTGCTCAAGAAGCTCGATGCCAAAGGCGCAGTATTGGTGGGCAAGCTCGCAATGATTCAGTTAGCCGGAGGCGGAGGCTATCGGTATCCCAAATCTTCGCTCACCGGGCCTTGTTTAAATCCCTGGAACAAAGGGCATTGGGCAGGTGGTTCCTCCAGCGGCAGCGGCGCGGCGGTTGCAGGCGGGATGGTTGGCTTTGCGCTCGGTAGCGAAACCAGCGGCAGCATTCTCACCCCAGCGGCGTTTTGTGGTGTGACCGGGCTTCGGCCCACCTACGGATTGGTTAGCAGAGCTGGCGCGATGGCGTTGAGCTGGACCCTCGATAAAGTAGGCCCACTGGCCAGAACGGCTGAAGATTGCGGGATTATTCTTGAGGCGATTGCCGGTAGTGATCCTGGTGACCCTATGAGTGCGGGAAAGAGTTTCTACTACGCTCCGCAGTTTACCCGGCCCATGAAAGACTACACCATCGGCTACGCAAAGGTGGATTGGGAAGAGTGGGCTGAACCCGAAACCCGGCAGGCCTTTGCGGCGGCCCTCGAGGTCTTTCGCAGCTTGGGCGTGAAGCTCAAAGAAGTCGAGCTACCCGATTATCCTTATGGCCCGCTGGTAAGTACGGTCCTCCAGGGTGAAGCTTCCAGTATTTTTGAAGAACTGGTTTCGAGCGGCAAGGTGGATCAGATAGCCGATGCCAAACAGGCAGCCGGCTTGAAGGCTGCGGGCGATCTATCGGCTAAGGACTATCTGAAGGCGATGCGGGTACGAAGTCTGTTGCAGGCTGCCTTTAAAGACTTCTTCTACGAACTCGATATGGTGATCGCCCCCACACGGACGGGTGTAGCCAGCGGAATCGACGTGGCGCTCGATGCCCCCCGCACAGCTGTACCAGCTGACAGGAAACGCGGCATCAGTGGCCATGTGCCAGCCGGAAATCTGGCAGGCTTACCAGCCCTGTCCCTGCCTTGCGGCCTGGTGAGCGGGTTGCCCGTTGGAGTCACTTTGATGGGGCGCGCCTTTACCGAAAACGCTCTGCTGGCCGTTGGGCAACAGTTTCAGCAAAAGACAGACTGGCACAAAAAGCGCCCTGCGGTTTAGATCGAACTCTTTACTTCTTAAAGCCCTGCCAAACGTACTCAAGCGCGAGAGGAAGAGTTTGCGCCTTCACGCTGCGGTCGCAGTGCGATGCATTGCGTGCAAAGACAAACTGGTAAGGATAGCCCTTGTCGGCAAGCACCATCGCCATCTTCTCGTTGGCCAATACCCAGTCGTGATAGGCATCACGAGTGATCAGGTTGTCGCGATCGCTGATGTGCATCCAGATGCGAAGCGGCTTCTTTGGGCTATTGGGAATGATGGATTCGTGGAAGTCCCAGGCGCCGTGCGGAGTCTCCGCATTGTAGGGCCACTGCTGGTAAACGTAAGTGCCCGAATAGCTAAGCACACGGTGATAAAGGTCAGTACGATACCAGGCCATGGCCATCGCTGCTGATGCTCCCGAACTGCAACCCATCGTGGCGCGTGCATTGGGATCGCGTGTGAGCTTCACGTTCGCTTTCTGCTCCACCAGCGGCAACACTTCGGTTTCAACGAACTGCGCGTAAAGGCCGGACATCGTGTCGTACTCAAGGCCGCGCTGGCTGCCCTGGGCATCGCCACTCCCATTAGCGATTGAGACAGCGATCATAACGGGCACACGCTTGGCGGCGATCAGGTTATCGAGTGTAGTGAAGAGCATACGGTCTGGCCCGTCGGCACCCACGATCAAAGGAGCAACAGTGCCAGGCACGTATTGCTTGGGCACATAGACAGCAACCTTGCGACTGTAAGGCTTGGGGCCGCTCTTCACCAGCAGCTTGCTAGGGTCTGCAGGATCAGGCACACCGAAAGTGCCAGGCTCACGGGCGATGCCGGGGTAGATCTTGCTGTCTGTCGATTCCATGGTGAACTCAATGATCTGGCCCTGTGGGACGCTCTCGTTCACGATTGTCTCGGGAGCGGCCGGATGAGTCGGGCCGATGATGAAATTCCCATTCTGCTTGGGTGAGGGTATAGTGCCATCGGGCAGTTCCTTGGCCTTCACGTAACCAGGAGTGTTGGGGTCACGGGTGGGTGGCTGAGGCCGTGGCGGCCTGGCAGGGGCGGGTGCTTGTTGGGCAAAGGCAAAGGTGCAGAGCAGAAAAAGCAGATGGATCGGACGAAACATCCCATGATCTTATCGCAGACCCTGGTTTACCCGTGTTCAGGCCGTTTTGGCCGATCTTGTCGTGCTCAGAAGCTGGGTTAATGTGCCCAGGCTGGTCACAGTCGCGTGCCCGTCTATCCGGAAGCTATCGTTACCTGGGTACACGACAAATCGCTTGGCGGGGTTCAGGTCGGCACAGGCGAAATGAAAGCCTTTGCCCAAAGTCGGCGCAGGGCTTCGTTTCACTTCCACAGCCCAGAGCTTGCCTCCCGGCAGGGTCAGCACCAGATCCAGCTCGGCACCGTGAGAGGTGCGGTAATAGTGAGCTTCAGTACCATCAGGTGCGGCTTCGATGAGTGACTCGATTACAAAGCTCTCCCAGGTCTGACCAACAACAGGGTGGCCGAGAAGCTCTTCTTTGTCCCGGATGCCCAGCAGCGCGTGCGTGATGCCGCTATCTCGGATGTAGACCTTGGGAGACTTCACAAGCCGTTTGCCTGCGTTGCCGTGCCAGGCGGGGAGTCGCCGCACAAGCAGCAGATCTACCAGCAGATCGAGATAGCCGGCTACGGTTTTTCCGTCCACTCCCAGACCACGCGCCAGGTTGGCTGCATTGAGGATTTGGCTCTGGTTGTGAGCGAGCATGGTCCAGAATCGCCGGAGAGTTTCTGCGGCAATGCGGGGGGCAAATTGCGATATGTCGCGCTCGAGGTAGCTGCGGATGAAGTTGCGCCGCCATTGCAGGCTCAGGTCTTCTGTGTCGGCCAAAAAGCTAAGCGGAAAGCCGCCTCTCACCCAGAGTGTCTCGATCTCCCTGGAATCGATCTCGCTCGGTTGGAGTGGGCCAAGCTCCAGATAGGAGATGCGGCCAGCCAGCGATTCCCCACTTTGGCGCATCAGGTCTAGCGAGGCAGAGCCCAAAAGCAGAAAGCGCCCGTTGCCTTTGCCCCGGCGCCGGCCTTGATCGATGATGCCGCGTAGCGACTGGAAGAGCTCTGGCAATCGGTGTACTTCATCAAGGATTACCAACTTGTTTGCGTGAGAGGCCAGGTAATCGGCGGGGTAGCTTAGCTTGGCGCGGTCCCCAGCATCCTCAAGGTCAAGATAAACGGACGGCTGAAGCTCACCAATGTCCAAAGCAAGCGTAGTTTTGCCAACCTGGCGCGGCCCGAGCAACACCACAGCCGGAGAGTTGCTAAGGAGGTATTCAAGTTGCGGGGCTAGATTTCTATGAAGCATCCGTGTAATTGTGGAGTCTGACTCCATAATTGCACGGATTACTCGCAGCTACAAGCATTTTTCCGTGTAATCGTGGAGTCTAGCTCCTTAAATACACGGAGGATTAGTCTGCACGAAGTACTTGTTGTGGGTCTAGCGTTGCCGCGCGATAGGCAGGAATGCCAGCTGCGATCAGCGCTGCCACCAGAAGAATCGATGCTGCGGCGATCCAGATGACCGGATTGCCAGGCTCCACCTCGAAGAGATAGGCAGTCATACCCTGGCGCAGACTGTAGCTCAGGATTGCCCCAAGGGCGATGCCAGGGATGGCCAGACTCATCGCAAATCGCAGGATCTGGATTTGGATGTTTTTGGCTGTTGCGCCCAGTGCCAAACGGATGCCGATCTCTTTGCGGCGGAGTTGCACCGTGTAGCCCAAGAGGCCCGCAATCCCGGTAGCCGAAATGGACAATGCAAATACGGCGAAGGCCGCAAGCAGAATCGCAAGAGTGCGATCTGTTGCTAGAAGCGAGTGGAGGATCTCTTCCGGGCTGCTGACCTTGAGGAAGGGCTTGCGGCCCGCTTCGCTGAGGATGCTCGCATTTACCAGTTCGCGAATCGGTGCGGCAGGCCCGGTGTGGTGGACAATCAGCGACATACCGCGGGCGGTTTGCGAGTCCCAATAGTTGGTGTAGATGATAGGCGGGGCAGCGTCGCGCACGTGAGTGTATTTGGTGTCGGCAGACACGCCGGTGATCACAAGCCAGTCGCCCCGGTCGAAACGCAATCGCTGATTGAGCGCAGCAACAGGCGTCTTGAAGTAGCGCCGGGCAAAGTTCTCGGTGACGATGGCCTGCTTTTGACCCTGCTTGCCACGCGTTGGGAAATCCTGCCCGGCGATCAGCGGGACACCCATCGCAGCGAAATAGCCGTCGGTGATGTGGTGAACCGTGGTCATCGAATCATTGCCGCTGAGATTGGGGTGGCTGGGCATCTCGATCGAGCTCATCTGAAGGCTGCCCGCCAGGGGGATGTTTACCGTCCACGCAGCAGCCTGGATGCCGGATTGCTGCCGCAGTTGGTCCAGAAGGTTGGCCTGGATCTGCGGGATCCGTTCTTTGGGAATCTGGGCGTTAATGAAGTCGGGGGAAAAGTAGAGAGTCTGGTTGCGGTTGAGGCCGGTCGGTGTTTCGAGCAACGAGCGGAGTGAGATCAGCATCAGCGAAGCTCCGCCCAGCAATGCCAGGGTGAGCGCAAATTGCACCACTACCAAGCCTGAGCGCAGACGCGTCTGCGTTCGGGGTGCCGTGCGTTGTTGTGACGCTTGCGCGATAGCCGAGTTCGCCGGGAGCCAGCCGGCGAGCCCCATAACGGTGGTGAGCAGAAGGGCGAGGAAGGCAAGAACCTTCCAGTTCAGATCTGTGTTGAGGATGATGGTAGTGTTGTCACGGGCCATGCTGACGAGCAGAGCGTGAGTAGCCCATTGCGCGAAGAGCAAACCGAGGCCGCCACCGGCGGTGGCCAAAAGCAATGTTTCGACCAGAAGCTGCACTCGCACTCGCGTCGCAGATGCGCCTAAAGCAAGTCGAATCGCAATTTCAGATTGCCGCGCAGTGGCGCGCGCCAGAAGAAGATTGGTCAGGTTGAGAATCGCGAGCAATAGGACAGACGCCGCTGCACCAAGCAGGAGCCAGAGCACCGGGCTGTAGCTGTTGACTATCGGTGAGAATCCAGAGCGGGCCGAGACCGGATCGAGCTGAATCGCCCGGTGGTGCCTGAGGCTGTCGCCTGAAAGCTTGGGGTCTCTGACGTGATCGAGCAGCGCCGGCGAGAGTTGGTGCAGCGTGCTGCGTACCTGTTCGAGATTCACACCGGGGCGGAGGCGTGCAAAGGGCTGAATGGTCCATTGTGCCGGGTTGGTGCGCCAATTCCAATCCGGAAACATGGTTTCAAAACTCGAAACAGGGAGCCAGATCTCTCTTCGGCTTCCGGGATGGATGCCCTCAAAGTCTTCCGGGGTGACGCCGAGGATGTGAAAGGGCAGGCGTTCGATGGTGATACGTGCGCCGATGGCTTCTGGCCGCCGGTTGAAGATACTGGTCCAGATTCGGTGGCTGATGACTACGCCCCAACCTTCGGAGGGGCCTCCCTCGATGTCGTCGGCAGGACTCAGGAATCTTCCTGCGGCGGGCTGTATGCCGAGCACCGGGAAGTAGCTGCCCGTAACGACGGAAGATTGCAGTCGATGGGGATTATTGTCGATCTCGACGGCAAATGCACCTTGCCCCGAGACGCCCGCGATGCCTGAGAAGACGTCTTGTCTTTTGGCAAGTTCTTCGTAGAGCGGGTATGGGATCTGGAGACGCTCGACTGGCTTTACAGCTTTGCCGTACTGCCAGGCGCGTTCGCCGGGCGGGAGATTGGTGGCGCGGATGCGAACGAGTTGAGCGGGCTTTTCAACAGGCAGGGGATGCCAGAGAAGACTATCGAGGAGTTGAAAAACTGCGGTGTTAGCACCTATGCCAAGCATGAGTGTAATCACGATGACGCAGGTAAAGGCTTTGTCTTTGCGCAGGATGCGCAGGCCAAAGGTGATGTCCTGGAAGATGGCTTCAAGCGCAGGGAAGGTCCAGTTGCGTCGGGTGGATTCCTGCCAGTTGGTTGTGTTGCCGAGGGAGAGACGTGCCTGGCGGGCAGCTTCGACCGGGGGCAGGCCCTGGCGCTCGAAGTGGAGTTGTTTGAGCGCCAGATGGGATTCCATCTCGTCGTTGAGATCCTGATCCAGTTGGCTGCGATGGAAGAGTCTACGTAAACGTTCGAGCATCGGTCAAGCTCCAGAGGCCCGGAGGATGCGGCGCATTCCGGTTGATATGCGATCCCAATTGGCTTTCTCGGCAGCAAGGCGGGATTGGCCTGCTTTGGTGAGAATGTAGAATTTTGCGCGTCGGTTGGCTTCCGACAAGCCCCAGTCAGCGCTGAGCAGACCTTTAACTTCAAGCCGGTGTAGCGCCGGGTAGAGAGCACCTTCTTCTACACGAAAGAGCTCACCCGATTGAGACCAGATGGCTTCCATGATCGTGTAGCCGTGGGCGGGGCCTGCATGGAGGGTCGAGAGAATGAGCAGGTCGAGGGTGCCGGGCAGGAGTTCGTTTCGACTGGCTTCCATAAGAGTCTTATGGGAAGAATAGAGCGGTTTGCGAAAGTTGTCAAGGGGTTGCTGGGAGTATGATGTAGAGAAAGCGAGAGATCAAATGTCATTACGCATCAACAGTGAAGCGCCGAATTTTGTGGCTCAGACGACGAAGGGTGAAATTGATTTTCACCAGTTTATTGGAGATGGATGGGCCATCCTGTTTTCGCATCCCAAGGACTTTACACCCGTCTGCACCACAGAACTGGGCTACATGGCCAAGCTTGAGCCGGAATTCACCAAGCGCAACTGCAAGCTGATCGGGCTGAGCGTAGACCCCGTCACACGGCACGGCGAGTGGGCCATGGACATCGAAGAGACCCAGGGCTACAAAGTGAATTACCCGATGATCGGCGACCCCGAACTGAAGGTGGCCAAGCTCTACAACATGCTGCCGGAAGATGCCGGTGAGACATCTGAAGGCCGGACAGCGGCCAACAACGCCACCGTGCGCACCGTGTTCGTTGTGGGTCCCGACAAGAAGATCAAGCTGATGTTGGTTTACCCGATGACGACAGGGCGGAACTTTGACGAAATCCTGCGTGTTCTCGATTCAATGCAGTTAACCGCAACCCATAAGGTGGCAACGCCGGTGAACTGGAAGAATGGCGACGATGTCATCATCGTTCCCTCAGTATCGGATGAAGAGGCGAAGGCTACCTACCCTGAGGGATTCAAGACCTTGAAACCTTATCTACGCGTCGTAGCGCAGCCCAAGTAGGCATTGTGTCTGGAGTAAAGATCGAACGATATTATCTCGGTTGCCTGGCCCATGCCTCTTATATGGTAGGGTCAGGCGGTGTGGCCGCCGTGATCGACCCGCAGCGCGATGTGGATCTCTATATCGATGCAGCCGCAAAGCTGGGCTGGAAGATTGAGTATGTGATCGAGTCGCATCTACATGCCGACTTTGTGTCTGGCCACCGCGAACTGGCCGCGCGGACAGGGGCGAAGATCTATATCGGTGCGCAGGCTGATGTTCTCTTTGACCACGTGGCGGTGAAGGATGGAGACGCGATCCGGTTTGGAGATTGCGAAATGACCTTTCTCGAAACCCCAGGGCATACGCTTGAGAGCGTTTGCGTATTGACGAAGGATTTGAGTGAGCCTTCGAAAGCATGGGTGCTGTTTACCGGGGATACTCTGTTTGCCGGAGATGTAGGACGGCCGGATTTGTCTCCCAATCACACGCCGCAGCAGCTTGCCGGGATTCTCTATGAGAGCTTGCACTCGAAGGTGATGCCGTTGCCGGATGCGACAGAGATCTACCCTGCGCACGGGGCCGGGTCTTTGTGCGGGCGCCAGTTGAGTTCTGAGAGTTCTTCCACGATCGGGCGCCAGAAGCAGACGAACTATGCGCTGCTGGCCAGGAGCAAGGAAGAGTTTGTGGCACTGCTAACAGACCAGATGCCGGCACGGCCAGACTACTTTGCGCGTGATGTGGATATGAACCGGCGTGGCGCTGTGGCTTTGTCGGAATTGCCTGTTCTGCAGGCTTACCGCGCGGAGCAAGTGATTGAGCTGCAGTCCAAAGGTGCTCTGGTGGTCGACACCCGGCCCTCCATGGAATTTGCCGTGGCGCATGTGCCGGGGTCTGTCCATATTGCCCTTACAGGCCAATATGCTTCCTGGGCGGCGCGGATTCTCGGCCTCGACCGGAAGCTGATTTTGCTGGCTGAAGATGAAGAGCATGTAAGGGAATCACAGCTGCGGCTGGCGCGGGTGGGTGTCGAGAACGTGGCCGGGTATTTGAAGGATGGAGTGATCGGCTGGATTCACGATGGCAACGAGCTCAAGTACATTCCGCAGTTGAGTGCGCAGGAGTTTCAGGAGTTGCGGGCGAAGGAACCGGTGCGCGTGCTGGATGTACGCGAAGCCGGTGAGCGCGAGGCTGGCTCGATTGAAGGCTCGCAATGGATCCCGCTCGGAGAGCTGGAGGCGCGAATGGGTGAGATCTCGAAGGATGGCTTGCTGGTGGTGCACTGCAAGGGTGGCTACCGGAGCTCGATTGCCACAAGTCTCTTGAGGCGGGGCGGGTTTGAGGATATTGCGAATCTGATTGGCGGCTATGATGCGTGGAAGATCGCATATGATTAGGCCGTGAAAACGACTTTTGGCGTCAATCTCGTTGATCAGGGCCAAGCTCCCTGGGCAGAACGGCTGTTGCGTCGTTGATCGCTACGCTCCATCAGCACCTGATAGTAGCGGCCATTTGCGGGGCGCTTTGGAGCTACCATGCAACGCGGTTTTTTCTTGAGATACCGAAGCCATTGCTTGCTGCGATATTGTTGGCAGCGATGCTGGTGGCCCTGCCGGGCTTTGTAGCGCAGATGAATTGGGCGCGGCGGCTGATGCTGGCCGTGACGCTGGTATGGGGGTCGACGGGAGCTTATGTCGCGTGGCTGAGCCCGGGGCTGGGGACAATTTTGAGTGCAGTAGCTGCCTTGTTTGTCGTCATGTGGATGATACTGCCGGCGGGGCGCGGCGTCTTTGTGCAGAAGGAGCGAAATTGGGGTTTTCCTCGCGCTTTAGTAGGAATCTTCCTGCTAACCGGAAAGATTGCGGCCTGGTGGAAGACAGGCGAGACTGAATCTGTGCCAATCCTGTTTGGAAACGTCGTAACCATCTGCTTCGCCTACTGGATGATCTGGAGTGGGGTACGCCGGGATTGGAGATAACGGGATTACGGTTGGGCGCGATTTTGTTGCTCTCCTTTGGGGCTGGGCTATGGGATTGGCGCGAGCGGCGAATCCCGAATTGGCTTTGCCTTGGCGGGGCGATAGCCGGATTTCTGCTGAATGATATTTGGTTCGCCGCGGCAGGATTCAGCTTGGCGCTTGCGATTCATTTGCCTTTGTACGCGCTGCGGGCGACCGGTGGGGGCGATGTAAAGCTGATGGCGGCGCTCGGGGCGCTAATGGGTGTCGAGCAGTGGCTTCGCTTGTTCCTGATCAGTGCAATTTTGGGAGGTGTCGTGGCACTGGGCCTGGTGTTGATGCGTGGCGCACTCGGTGAAACCCTGCAGCGCACATGGTTTGTGGTTAAAAGCCTGGGGCGTGGCGTGGCTCCGTATAAGGGCAGGCCGGAACTGGACCTAAGTACCGGATTAGGACGGACCTTGCCGCGCGGAGTGGTGGTAGCGTTTGCTGTTGTGGTTTGGATTCTGGTCAGGCGCGCTTGAAGGCAAACTTGGTTTCATCGTCAGCTGGAAAGGACTTGATAGGGTGAGTGCACCGGGGCGTTATCGAATGCAAGCGCCTATTTATTTACTTTTCGCGCCAGCTCGTCGAAGAAATTCAATAGAAAAATCAGGTGCGTGGGTGGCTTGTCTGGGCTTGCTTCGCTTTCGAGGAAGGCGGCAAGACGCTGGTCAGCGTTGAAGAGAAGATGATCCGGGATACGACAATCTCCTTGCCGCGGCCATTGGACAAAAAGCTCAAGAGAATTGCAGATGATCGGGATTCGTCGATGAATATT
The DNA here is from genome assembly GCA_022843625.1 of Bryobacter sp. Taxonomy (GTDB): domain Bacteria; phylum Acidobacteriota; class Terriglobia; order Bryobacterales; family Bryobacteraceae; genus Bryobacter. The sequence goes on from JALHNH010000004.1 coordinate 95,592, forward strand.
CTGTTGAATACTGGACTGGCGCATTGGCTATCGAAAAGGGTGCGATTACGCTTCGGTGAGTCTGAGCGAAGTTTGGGGTGCCATGCGGTTTATCACTTAAGGCGAGAACTGCCTTAAGTCACATTTCGTAATCGCTGTCCTCCGGGCTTAACTTCCGTATAGGCGACGATGCGGGACAAAACTTTCAACTTCCCAGAACGGGACTTCGAACCAATTTCCGAATCGCGCGTCAGAACTAAGCCGCTGGCGCGGCGGACGCTGGTGCGTGGGTGTTCGAACTGTTCATTCTGGTAACCTCGACGGATCTCCCAATCTCTGACGATCCCGGCGCTCCGGTGAGCTGAATCCGATGGTTTGGAAGAAGGTCCTGGCTTCATGGAGGCTGACTCGATTGGCGCCGCCGCGCAGTTTGGGGTCGGCGAACTGAACGGGGTCATCTTCCCACCAACAGACTTCGCAGATTAGCCACGTGCCTGGCGGCTGTTCGTCGAAGGTGAAGTTGCCGCAGCAGGGGCAAGGATAGCGGTCCACACCGTTTATTGTCGGTCATAGAAAGGAGTTTTCTGTGACCCCACTTCGTGAACGGATGCTGGAGGAACTCCGGCGCCGAAACTATAGTCCTGACACCAGCCGCGGCTACATCCATGCCGTCGCTCAATTCGCTGAGTATTTCCATAAGTCGCCCGAGGTGCTGGGCGTTGAGGAGATTGGGCAGTTCCAGTTGTATTTGCTCGAAGAGAAGAAGCTCGCGATCGGCACCATCGCCCTGCGGATGGGCGCTCTGCGCTTCTTGTATAAGCGCGTTCTCAAACGGCGCGACCTGGATTTCGAGAATTTGCCGCTGCTCAAAACACCAAAGAAACTGCCTGTGGTACTAAGCCCGGAGGAGGTGACCCGGCTCATTGAAGCCGCACCCAACCTGCTGTACCGGACAATGCTCATACTGCTTTACGCCACTGGATTGCGGCGCACCGAAGCGTCAAGACTGAAGTTATCCGATATCGACAGTTCTCTCATGCTGATCCATGTCCGTCAGGGCAAGGGGGCGCGCGACAGGGAACTGCCGCTCACTCAGAAACTCCTCGATACTTTGCGCCATTACTGGCGCTGCTGCAAAATCAAGCCACGTGTCTATCTGTTCCCCAGCCACTGGGAAGACAGCGCCGAAGAAAAGCCCATTTCAGACAAGACCATCTGGAATGCATGTCACGAGTCGGCGCTTCGCGCCGGCATCCACAAGCGCCTCGGTCCACACACCTTGCGGCACTGCTTCGCCACGCACATGCTCGAAGCCGGTGCTGACCTGCGCACAATCCAACTTTTACTCGGGCATCAGCGCCTGAAAGAGACTGCGATTTACCTTCACCTGTCGCGACGCCACTTACAGGCAGCGGTCAATCCGCTCGACCAGATCATGGTCTCCGCCCATCCGGCGAGCGCCAAACGAGCGGAGACTGCCGCACCGTGAAGCGGCCACCCTGGGAGGTGGCTGACATTGTCCGCAAGTCTGGCGGGCCATTTATGGATCGCTTTAGAGACTCTCTCTCCTGGTTGCAGGTGAGGGTCCTCAACGCGATCGAACGCTGCCGGACGGCCTCACTCGGCGGACACCGGGATCAGTGCGACGAGTGCGGCCATCAGAGCATCTCCTACAATTCGTGCCGGAATCGACATTGCCCGAAGTGCCAGACGAATGCCCGCGATCAGTGGCTAACCGCCCGGCAGCAGGAACTGCTGCCAGTGGACTACTATCACTTGGTGTTCAGCGTGCCGCACCGCCTTGTTCCTCTCATCTGGCAGAACAAGAAAGTGCTCTTCACGTTGTTGTTCGAGGCCAGTGCCGAAACGCTTCTCCAGGTTGCCGCCGACCCGAAACACATGGGCGCGGAGATCGGATTTCTGAGCATCCTCCATACATGGGGCCAAACTTTGCAGGCGCATCCCCATATTCATTGCGTCGTGCCCGGAGGTGGACTGTCGCCGGATCATCAACACTGGATTCGCGCGCCCAATCACTTCTTCCTGCCAGTGAAAGTACTGAGCCGGGTCTTTCGGGGCAAGTTTGTCGCGGGACTGCGCCGCCTCTTTCGCCGAGGACAACTCGTCTTTTTCGGAGGCTGCGAATCGTTGGCACAACCGAAAGCGTTCTCTGCTTTCCTGAGAACGCTGTTCCGTGACGACTGGGTCGTGTACGCGAAAAAGCCGTTCGGCGGGCCAGACCACGTACTCCATTACCTTGCTCGCTACACGCACCGCGTCGCGATCTCGAATCATCGCCTGGTCAACATCAGCGATACCGAGGTCGCGTTTCAATGGAAGGACTATGCCCGCCACAGCAAGCGCCGCGTCATGACGCTGAAGCATGAGGAGTTCCTTCGGCGCTTTCTCTTACACATCTTGCCTCGCGGGTTCCCGCGTATCCGCTACTTCGGCTTGCTTGCGAATCGACGGCGTGGAACACTGCTTCCGCTATGCAGAACGCTGATGGCTCTTTATCCCAAACCGATTTCGATAACGCCGGTTGTTCCGCCTGTGCTGTGGCGCTGTCCATGCTGTCATGGGCCGATGCGGGTTGTGGAGCGACTTACAGCAAACCAACTGCGAACGGAGATATGCCGCCAGGCAAAACGTCTTGACAGCTCTTAACTCCATTGCACTTCAGGTCAACAGGTGTGGCTTCGGCGACGCCTCACCTGACGTGTCTCTGCGCGGCGAAAACCATCACGTTTCACGTCGCAAATCGCTCGCCGTCGATACCCGCCAAGTCTGTATCACGTGCACGTTGATCATGTCTCACTTCCGCGAACTGTCTTCTTGCCCGGACAGCATTCAAAAATCAGCATTCAAACCCCATAGGTCGTAGCATCCACCACGCCGCGCCAGCCGCTTCCTTCTTACGACTCGATCCGAAGCGGTCCGGCACCGTAATGAACTCCACTCCGCGGACACTCTTCTGCCGGACCACTTCCGATAGAGATCTAGCGTGATTCATTCCCTATCCCTGTTCAAGATCGGCTAGACTGGCGGAATCCTATCCCTATGCCCCTTTCCAACGGTGACAAACTCGGTCCCTACGAGATCCTCGCACGGATCGGCGCTGGAGGGATGGGCGAGGTCTATCGCGCCCGCGACGCCAAACTCGGCCGGCAAGTTGCGATCAAGGTCCTGCCCGCTCACCTCGCGGCCGACGCATCCGCCCGGGAGCGACTCCGCCGCGAAGCCTCGGCCGCCGCCGCGCTCGACCATCCTTTCATTTGCAAGGTTTTCGAGATCGGCGAAGCGGGCGAAGAATTGTTCCTTGTGATGGAGCTCATCGCCGGGGAAACCCTGCACCAGCGCCTCGCCGCCGGACCCCTGCCGCTCGCGGAAGCGCTGCGGATTGCCGCCGAATTGGCAGAGGCGCTCGAAGAGGCCCATCGCAATAGCTTCGTCCATCGCGACCTGAAGCCGGCCAACGTGATGATCGCCCAGGGTCACGTCAAGGTGATGGACTTCGGTATGGCCAAACAGTTCAGCCCAGCCACGCCGAAGACCCCAGCCGGCGCGGACACTCCCACCCTGACTTCCGCGAGCCCGCTGACCGAATTCGGCGCCACCGCCGGAACTCCCGGCTACATGTCGCCCGAACAGGTGCGCGGGGAAGTGCTCGACCAGCGTTCCGACCTGTTCTCTTTCGGCATCCTGCTCTGCCAGTTGCTGGGAAACGCGCATCCGTTCCACCGCCCGTCCACACAGGAGACGATGGCGGCGATCCTGCGCGACGCTCCGGATCTGAGCACCAATCTGCCGCAGGGTCTGATGCTGCTGATCCGGCGCCTGTTGGCCAAAGATCTGGACGTGCGGTACCAGTCGATGGCGGAGGTGCGGGCGGACCTGGCTCTGGTCTCGACCGCCACCCTGACGCCGGGCGTGACGCCACAACAGCCGCGCATTCCCCTGATCGGGCGCGAGGCGGAGCGCAACGAGCTGCTGGGGCGTCTGGAGGCCGCGATGGCAGGCCGTGGCTCGATGGTGATGATTGGCGGAGAGCCGGGTGTGGGCAAGACCCACCTGATTGACTCGATTCTCGAAGAGGCCCGGCGCCGGGGCGCTTATGCCAATATCGGGCACTGCTATGAGATGGAGGGCTCGCCGCCGTACGTGCCGTTCATTGAGATGCTGGAGCGTACCTCCCAGACGGCGCCCAAAGCAAACTGGCGCAACGCGCTAGGCGAATCGGCATCGGAAATTGCGCGCCTGATGCCGGAGTTGCGGCGGATGTATTCCGATATTCCTCCGGCCATTGAACTGCCGCCCGAACAACAGCGCCGCTACCTGTTCAACGCCTATCGCGAGTACATCGAGAGAGCAGCCCAGGGTACTCCCATTGTTCTGGTGTTTGAAGACCTGCACTGGGCCGACGAGCCGACTCTTTTGCTGTTACAACACCTTGCGCAGATTCTCTCCGTCACGCCGTTGTTACTCATTGGCACGTATCGCGACGTGGATCTGGAAGTCAGCCGGCCGTTCGCGAAGACGCTGGAAGCGATGGTGCGCCAAAAGCAGGCCTCGCGGATGTCGCTGCGGCGGCTGGGGGTGGACGGAGTGGAAGCGATGCTCGCCTCGATGAGCGGACAGACCCCTCCGCCGTCGCTTGCGCGCGTAGTGTTTGCCGAGACGGAAGGCAACCCGTTCTTCGTGGAGGAGATCTTTCGCCACCTCGAGGAGGAAGGCAAGCTCTTCGATGAAACGGGCAAGTGGCGGCCCGGCCTTCGCGCGGATCAACTGCAGGTGCCGGAGGGGGTTCGCCTGGTGCTCGGGCGGCGGCTGGACCGGCTGGGCGCCGATGCGCGGCGGATTCTGACTACCGGCGCGGTCATCGGGCGCAGTTTCAGTTTGCGTTTGCTGGAAGCGCTGGAGAACTCGCATCCGGATGCCGCGCTGGACGCGGTGGAGGAAGCAGAGAGGGCGCATCTGGTGGCCGCCGAGCCATTGGCGGGCCGCGAGGCGCGGTACCGCTTTGTACACGAACTGGTGCGGCAGACGCTTGCCGGGAGCCTGTCTCTGCCGCGCCGCCAGCGGCTGCATGCGCGAGTGGCGGAGGCGATTGAGCGGGTGTACGCCGCGAATCTGGAAGCGCAGGCATCGCCGCTGGCGCACCATCTTTACCAGGCGGGCGCGGCCGTGGATCCGGAGAAGGCGTCCACCTACCTGGAGATGGCCGCGATGAAGGCGCGCACGGGCGCAGCGCACGAAGAAGCGCTGGCGCACATTGAGAATGCACTGTCGCTGTGGGAGGGCGAGCAGGGCCTGCGGGTTGCCGGCCTCATGCTCCAGAAGGGCGAGATACTGCGCAGTCTCAGGCGGACTGACGAAGCGGTCTCCTGTCTTGAGGCGAGTATCGCGATGTTCGAAGAGGCAGGAGCTGCGGCCAGAATGGCGCAGGCGAGCCTCAGTCTGGCCGGGATTCAGGTCTGGCGGCTGGAGCGGGCCGCAGTGGAACGGACCACGGCACGGGCTCTGGAGAGCCTGGGAACGGCAGAGCCAGAACTGCAGGCCATGCTCCGTAGCCTGCGGGTGGCGGCGGTGCTTGCCATGGGTGACGTCGCTCACGCCATCAGGGAGTGGGAGGAGTTTGGATCGCCGGACAACGCTATGGCCCCTGCGATCGACGAGTTCACGATGCAATATGAGCAGGCTGCGAAATCCGCGAGGAAGTCCGCTGAGGCTTACCGTGAAGCAGGAAACCTGTGGTTCGCGAGCGAAATAGAATTCCGGAAAGGGCTGGTCGCATGCTGTGGGCGCCCGGAGGAAGGGGCGAGGCACCTGGCCGACGCGATGCAGTTGGCGCAAAGGGTCGGGAATGACAATATCCTGTTTGCGATCCGGGTGAGACTTGCCTTATGTCGCTCGTTTCGAGGCAACCTCCGCGAGGCAGGACTGGAACTGGAGAAGGCGTGCGCCGCTACAGAACTGAACCAGTCGCCCGTGGTGGACCTTATCTCCGATTTCCATCGCGGAGTGAGTGCCGGTTTGCGGGGCAATCTGAGTGAGGCGGAGCACTGGTTCCGTCACCGTGCGGAACAACGCACGGCGTTCTTCGGTCTGAAGGAAAGCAGCCTGTTTGCGCTCTGGGCGGAGGCAGGGGACAGCCGGGCGGAAGAAGCCTGGAAGGAGCGCCGCTGGAGCCTGCCCGTGCCTGGACAGCCGAATCCGGTCGGCGCGTGGACAGCGCTCGACAGATGCGTGGTGGGGTTGGCCTCGATGGGAAGGAAAGAGGAGGCCGCCGCGATGCGGCCGCTCACCGGAGAACTGGTCCAGACCGGAGTCTGGATCAGCTTATACAGCCGGTTTCCCGTTCGGACGGTTGCCGGGATCGCCGCTGCCTGCGCGGGCGACTGGGCCGAGGCCGAAGCGCATCATCGGATGGCGATTCACCAGATGGATACGGCTCCGTACCGGCTCGGGCAGCCGATGGCGCGGGAATGGTATGCGCGGATGCTGCTCGACCGGAGTGAGGCCGGGGATGTGGCGAGGGCTCAGGAGATGCTGACGGAAGCGCTGGCGGTGTACGAGGAGCTGGAAGTGCCCCTCCATGCGACGCGAACGCGCGCTCGGCTTGACTCGTTGTCCTGATCGCCGGCAATCCGGATAAATGCGCTCCAGTTCCTCATGATCCGGTCGCTAGGCGTAATTCGACACTCCACGCAGCGTTCATGTTCAACAGGCGTACTGTCGCTCGCCCCACCGGCGGCTTCCCCCGAACTTGCCCAGAAACGGCGTTCTAGGAAGTTGCCAGCTTCTTTTGTCCTAATGACGGCGCACTCTTCCACTACTTTTCAAACTCCGGAGTTCACGCAGTGCCGAGACCCGCAAAAAAGTAGTGGAAGGGTAGCCGACAATCAGGACGATAGGGTAGTTAAACGCAACGCCGTTGATCTTGAGCTAGAGTGTTCCCGGTTTTGCAAATGAACGAGCGGGTCCGCAGAGTCTGCACCCACAGTGCAACATCTGCATACCAGTTTCCGGGGCGATTCCCGAAACTCCATTGTTTTCTTCATTGCACCGATTGGCAATCCCTTTGCAGTAGCAAGGGCGGAGGTAGAAAACCATGAAACTCAGTTTGATCACGATGGCAACGGCGGCGATGCTCGCTTTCGGTCCCGCGCTGATGACCGCGCAGAATCCGCCCACCAACACTGGTAGCGGTGTACCAAAGCAGGACGGAACGGGATCCCAGGTCCGGAAGGGCAAGGGTCGAAGTCAGGACAACCGCACCCCTCGGATTGGCAAGAAGACCGGGCCACGCGATGGTACAGGCCCGATCCATACGCCGCAGGGCGGTGGTGGCGGACGTCGGGGCGGACGCAAGTAGGGATGAGGAGGCTGGAATGCGACTCCTGATCGCGCTTGCCGCCGGCTGGGCGCTGGCCGCTCAGCCGGCGGATTCTTCCCACGGCCCCGACATTCCCATGATCGAGCTTCGCGGCAGCATCACGAAGGTCGCGGTGGAGCCGCGGCAAGGGCCCCGGCTCTTGCTGAAGGCCGACTCGGGTGAAGAGTGGACAGTATGGCTGGGATCGTTCCGCTACTTGTTGGAACAGGATTTCAATCCCAAGGCCGGCCAACAGGTCAGCTTGCGCGGCAGGCTTGGAGATAAGCGCGAAGTCATAGCCCACTCGATTCGCGTGAAGGAGACAGGCAGGACGCTCGAACTGCGCGACGCCGCAGGGCGTCCGCTTTGGAGAGGGCAAGGCATGCGCTCGAGCGCGGTCAATCCGGATCGCCCTCGGCCGTGACATGCACAGCAATCCCCTGCCTGACGCTTTGCGTGACAACTCAGTAGGTTTCAAAGAGCGTCCCGCAGTGCGCGGCTTTCTCGGAGTCCTCGGCAGCGAAGTGAGGATCCAGATACGTATCGACGTGAAAAATCCGAACGCGGCCCTTTTCGTTGCGTGCCAATTGGATTCTGACCTTCGCCGTTACCGGACCGTTCGACGCGCGCGATTTGCGCGGACACATCAGCAGGCTGGCGCGAAGTCTTTGCCGAGTGGCGGCGGCTCGTCCATGGTGAGGGGCGCAAACTGGTCTTTGTCGAAGCGGACGACGAATTGGAAATCATCTTGCTGTTCTACTGGTATCTCGAACTGACTGACTAGAATGGTCTCAGGCATAGGATTAGCCAAACCTTAGGAGTGCGCTCAGAATGCGATGGGACGTAGGAAGCTTAACGCGCAAAGCGCTACCGGTGCTGGCCATCGCGCTGCCGGTGATGCTGATCCTGAGCGCGTTTCGGGCGTATTGGGCGTTTGATGGTCAGCGTTTCGTCTATCTTCGGAGTCGCGCAGCAGCGCTGGCCGCTCAACTGGAGATTCTGGAGTCGGTTCCGGAGCAGGAGTGGCAGCAATTGCTCATGCGCGAAGATCCCACATTGATGCGCCTGGAGGTTCTTACACGCGGCGGCGGAACATCGGAACTCGACTCGCTATGGGAAGGCCGCGAGCTTTTCCGGACAGAGCGGCTGCTGGTCAAGGGCGTCGCGTTGTACGGGGCCTATGTTCCGTTTCATACCGCAGGCGGACTGCGCCTGGCGCGAATCGAACTGCGCGAAGACGGCGCGGACTTTCTGGTCGAACATGCGCGGCATCACTTGTGGCTGGTGTTGGCCGGAGGCATCCTGATTCTCGCGCTGACCTACGTGAACACGCGCATGAGTCGGCGAGCGGCGGTGGCGGAAGGGAAACAGATCCGAATGGCGCACCTCGCGCAATTGGGCGAGATGTCGGCCGTGCTGGCGCATGAGATTCGAAATCCGCTAGGTACAATCAAGGGCTATGCTCAACTGCTGGGCGAGAGAATAGGCGAGGATCAGCGTGGATTGGTGGCACCGATTCTCTCAGAGACGATCCGTCTGGAGGCGCTGGTGCACGATCTGTTGCTCTACGGGCGTCCCGCCGAACCGCAGGTCCGGGAGGTGCGGTCGTCTGAGTTGGTGCAGACGCTGGGGCAACACACTCAGTATTTGGCTGACGCCGCCGGAGTGGAGCTGCGCGTATCGGCAGCGGATTTAGCGCTGCGAACGGACCCCGAATTACTCAAACAAATCCTCTTGAACCTGTTGCGGAACGGCGTGGAGGCAGCTCGAGGAACAGCGGGAGCGCACGTGACACTGGAGGTCGCGGCGGCTGGCGAGGTGGTATTCACGGTTTCCGACTCCGGCCCGGGCTTCACGGCCGAAGCGGAGCGGCACCTGTTCGAGCCGTTCTTTACGACGAAGGCAATGGGTACGGGGCTCGGGTTGTCGATCTCGCGCAAGCTTGCCGAGTTGCTGGGTGGACGGTTGACAGCGGCCAACGGCGCAGGCGGCGGGGCTCGCCTGGAATTGCATTTGCCAGTAATGTGGGAGGCTAAGCATGGTGGTTGAGCTTTTGGTGGTGGATGACGATGCAGGCTTCCGCGGTCTATTGCGGGAGATCCTCGCGGCCGAGGGGTATCGTGTGACCGTGGCGGGATCGGTCGCGGAGGCCCAGCAGGCGTGGGCGAAGCGGCATTTCCATCTGATGGTGTCGGATCTAAGGCTGCCTGACGGCGACGGGATCGGGCTGCTGCGGTGGACCAGGGAGCAGGCGCCGGAGGTTCCGGTCATCATGATCACTGGCTTTGGCACGGTGACCAGTGCCGTAGAAGCCATGAAGCTGGGCGCCGAGGATTACATCAGCAAGCCGCTGGAGAGCCCTGATGAGTTGCGCCTGCTGGTGCGCCGTGCGCTGGAACGTGTGGAAGCTGCCCACGAGCATGCCTGGTTGAGGGAGGAGGAGGCGGCGCGGTTCTCATGCGGCTCGATTGTGGCTGGCAGTCCCTTGATGCTGAAGGCGCTCGAACTCGTGCGGAAGGTCGCGCCGACGGCGGCGACGGTATTGATTACGGGGGAAACCGGCACAGGGAAGGAGATTATCGCGCGCTGCATCCATGCCAATAGTCCACGGGCGGCGAAGGCATTCGTCGCAGTGAATTGCGCCGCCCTGTCGCCCACGCTGATTGAGAGCGAACTGTTCGGCCATGAGCGCGGATCGTTTACGGGTGCCGCGGCGCAGCACATTGGCCGGTTTGAGCGGGCGCATGGAGGGACGCTCTTTCTGGACGAGGTGGGCGAACTGGAGCCGGGCTTGCAGGCTAAACTGCTGCGCGTTCTGCAGGAGAAGATGCTGGAGCGCGTAGGCGGCTCGCGCGAAATCACGGTGGAGGTACGTGTCATTGCGGCGACGAATCGCGACCTGCGGGAATCGGTGGGCGAGGGCAAGTTTCGTGAGGACCTTTACTATCGCCTGAACATGTTCCCCATCGAGGTGCCGCCCTTGCGGGCGAGGGGCGGAGACATTATCCGGTTGGCGCAGTTCTTCCTGGCGCGGGCGGCCGATTCGCTGAATAAGAAGCATCTGCGGTTGACGCCGGATGCTGAAAAAGTCTTGGCCGCTTACGGCTGGCCAGGCAACGTCCGCGAACTCGAGAACATGATGGAGCGCGTGGCTATTTTGTGCGATCACACGGTGGAGGCTGAGGACTTGCCCGTGACGGCGGCGGGTCCGGTGCGGCCGGTCCTCTTCAAGGATATTGAGCAGCAGGCGATCCTCGACGCGCTGGCGGCGAACGGCGGCAACCGCACGCGGACGGCGCAGCAACTGGGCATCAGCGTGCGGACGCTGCAGTACCGGCTGAAGGACTACGGCATCTCCACCGAGCCCTGATCGGTCCTGCTGCGCAGAATCTGCGGGGTGTTCTGCAGACCGTGCGCAGGATGTCGGCCGGGACGATCGCCAAGTGGTTGAAAAACCGGCACGGGCGGAATGGCGCACGACGTGCATCGTTTGAGGGTGAAGTCCTGAAAGGAACTGAAACCTATGACGATCAAGAATTTTTCTCTGGCACTGACGATGTTAGTTGTACCGTTGTTTGCGCAAGGCCCCGGCTTTGGTCCCGGTCCCGGCCGGACGCCGGTAACGCAACCGCCGACCGAAGAGGAAGTGGGAGTTTTGACATGGATGCGCGAGGAAGAAAAGCTGGCGCGCGACGTGTATCGCTTCCTCAACGAGCGCTGGAACCTGAGAGTGTTCGCAAGCATCGCGGAATCCGAACAGCAGCATTTCACGGCCGTCGGCAACTTGCTGGCGCGTTACAAGATCACGGACCCGGTGGTGAGCGACACGCCTGGCGTCTATGCGAATGAGACGTTCACCAGGCTCTACATCGAGTTGACGGCTAAAGGCAGCGCCTCGATGAAGGACGCGATGGAGGTAGGTGTGTTGATCGAGAAGACCGACATCGCCGACCTGGAGCGCTCGCTGCCGAAGACCAACAAGTACGACATCAAGCGAGTCTTCACCAACCTGATGATGGCCTCGTATAACCACCTGGAGGCTTTTGAATTCAACCTGGAGATTCTCGGTGAATGACCAGGGCGAAGTTTGGATCAATCTGCGCGGGAGATAGCCGTCTCCCGCGCAGAACCGAAAAGACGAGTCAAGGAGCTAAGAAGACACATGACAAACAACAGTGAGCAAAAGCGATCCGGTCGAGCCAACCAACGCCAGCGTGGCATGTTGCGCGGCGCCTACCTGGGAATGATGGTAGTTGCGCTGGCGGCCGCCGCGTGGGCCCAGCAAAATGTGCAGCAACACGACGGGCCCGGACAGGGGCGAATGAGAGGAATGATGGGCGAAGGCCGCCAGGATATGGAGACGATCCACTCGTTGTTCGGCGCTCACCAGAAGATTTCCCGCTCGGTAAAGAAGCTGGACAACGGAGTCGAGACGGTCACTGAGTCCAGCGACCCCAAGGTTCAAGCGTTGATCCGGGAGCATGTTGGCGCCATGTACCAACGCCTCTCCGCGGGGCAGCCCATCCGGATGTGGGATCCGTTGTACGCGGAGATCTTCAGGCAGGCCGGCAAGATCAAGATGGACATGTTCAACACGGAAAAAGGGATCAGGGTGATCGAGACCTCCACCGATGCCTGGGTGGTGAAGCTGCTTCATTCTCATGCCGACGGGGTTTCGGAATTTGTCGAGAAGGGAATGGCAGTGATGCACAAGGAGCACCCCTTGCCCGCAGCAGTTTTGGGCAAAGCGGTGGCTACCATGAAAGTACTCCCGCTTCGTACATCCGTTGGAGCAGGAAAAGACAAAGAAGTCGAACAGCTCTTCGAGGGCCCAGGCCGCAAACTCGTTCAGATTACCCTGCGCAACAACAGTATTCTCGAAACCCACAAAGCCACCTTACCGATCACGATTCAGTGCGTCGCGGGCGGCGGAGTTCTGAAGGTGGGTGACGCGCTGGAAGCAATCGAACTCAAGCCCGGCGTACTAGTGACGATCGAGGCGAATGCCCTTCACAAGATCGAAGCCAAACCGGATGTGTCAATCCTCCTGACTCAGTTCACGGCCAAACTATAGACCGGCCCCGGCAGGGCAAAGGGAGATAAAGGGTGTCTTTGTAATCGGGGACGTCAGTCTGAGGCCGGTAGCTTTCCAGTGGAATGGCCTCGTGACGATCAAACCGACAGAGGGATCCAGGAGATCTCTCTGGCAGGATCCCGTTTGGCGATCACGATGCCGAGTGGTCATTTCACGATCTCGAAATGGAGCTCCGCCAAGCCCGATGGGACTCTCTCGGTAATGCCATTTGAATCGTCTTCCCGGTCTGATGAGAATCCCGACGTCTCCCCCGATGGTAAGTGGTTGCTTTTGATTCGACACGCTCTGGAGCGACGGAGATCTGGCGTGCAAATGCTGATGGAGTCGAGGCGCTTCAACTGACGATTTTCGGCGGGGTCATGGTGAGAAACCCCAAGATTTCACCAGACGGTCGATCAATCGCCTTCCAGGCTATCTATACTCCGAATCCCCAGAGAAGGAGGCACGGCGCAACGTATCGGCCCTGAAGGAGCGAGTGGCCCGGTGCTGTCTTCAGATGGCAAATGGCTCTATTTCGGAATGGACCAGGAATGGAGACGCATCCAGCACTGTTGGTAATTATCCGAGTGATGCTCATCTTGGAGGCAACAAATTTTACTTCTCACGGGCAGAGGCAGATAACAAGGTCTTATTATTCATTGAGGCTGACCCGGAGAAGAAGACCGAACGCGTGATCCTGCGCCAGTCGCTGGACCAGCCATTAGAGCGTATTGCGTACGTATCGCCGGATGGGAAAACTGTCTTCACTACCTCGATGAGGAACGCCGGATCGGATACCCTCCTCGTGGAAGGCGTCCGGTAATGAGATTCCCCCAGACAACTGCAAGTTGTTGTATTATTTGAACTTGCGTCCTAACGTTTTCAAAACTCTGGTGCTGCTATGCGCCCTGTGCAGCTTTGTGCTGAGCGGTGCTGTCGCAAAGAAGCCGGTAAAGAAAAAAACAGTAGCTCGTAAGGTGGTGCGCAAGCCGGTTGCGCGTAAGAAGGTTGTAGCGAAATCGAAGCGGCGCACGGTTGCGGCTGCTCCCAAAGGCCCTCTCAAATTTGTTACCGAGCCGGTGAATTCTGAGCTAAAGGCTTGCACCTCACAACCCACAGGGCTTTGCCTCAATTGCGCTGAACAAGCACTCTCTACCGCCCACGCCTTTACAGGGTTGCGATACCGCAAGGGCGGGTCTGACCCGAATGTCGGCTTCGATTGCAGCGGCTTTGTACAGCATGTCTTTGCCAATTCGTGTAGCCTGCATTTGCCAAGGTCGGCCCATGAACAGTTTGCGCTGGGGCAGGAAGTGGCGCGCGATGAGTTGCAGCGAGGGGATTTGGTCTTCTTCAGAAGTCGTCAGGGCTGGCATGTGGGTATCTATACGGGCGACGACAAGTTCATTCATTCGCCCAATCGCAAAGATTCGATCCGGGTGTCGGCGCTCGAAACTCCCTTCTGGAAAAGATCCTACAAAGGGGCCCGCCGCTTGTCCACCGACATCCAACCTCCCGTTGTTAGCGAGAGTTCGGCGTCCAATGAAGCGCGGCCTTAGGCCTTCGCTATTCTTAAACAGTTGATGAAAATTGCAGTAGTGCTATCGGCCTGTGCCTTGTTTGCGCAGGAAAAACAAAGTGTTGTTGTGACTGGGGCCTATGAGCCGATTCCGCTGGAGGAATCCGAGCGTGCGGTAAGGGCGATTGCGGCTCGGCCGCTGATTCCATTGAGTGCATCTGTCATCGACTTTTTGCACTTGGACCCGTCTCTCGATCTCCGGGGGCGAGCGCCCAACGGAGTACAAAGCGGACTGTCGATTCGCGGCGGAAGTTTTGGGCAGACCCTTGTGTTGTGGAATGGCTTCCGTCTCAATAGCGTTCAGACCTCGAACCTCAGTATGGATTTGCCAATTCCGCTGGAGGCGATCTCGCAGGTGGAGGTGCTGAAGGGGTCCGGGTCGACACTATATGGGTCTGATGCAACAGCGGGTGTGTTGAATGTGATCACCACTGTTCCCGAAACCACAGAGGTGAAGCTGAGGGCGGGGCTTGGGAATTTCGGGACGCAGCAGCAACATGCGTCTGTGGCCTTTCGAGGCAGGGGCCTTGCGCAGCAATTCACCTTTGCCCGGGATTTCTCCACTGGCTTTATGCCGAATCGCGATTACCGCAATTTGTCTGTAGCTTCTCAGACCAGCTATCGCCGCACTTCCATCTTGCTCGGGCTCAACGACCGGCCCTTTGGCGCCGAACAGTTCTACGGAAACTTCAATTCCTGGGAGCGAACCAAAAGCTGGTTTGCGGGGATCCGGCAGGGGATCGGCGAGCGAACCGAAGCAAGTTTCGCCTACCGGCGGCATACGGATCTATTCGTTCTTTACCGCGACCGGCCGCAAGTCTATACCAACCGCCATATCGTTGAGACCTACCAGGGCGCGCTACGACGGAGTGATCCGTTTGTGGCTGGAGGCCGCCTGCATTATGGGGCTGAGGTGATAGGGGACCGGATCGATTCCAACAATCTGGGGCAGCATTCACGGGCCCGGAGTGCATTTTATGCGGCTTACGATGTGCGGGCGCTGAAGCGGTTTTCGCTAACGATTGGTCTGCGGGATGAGATCTATCGAAACTTTTCGCATCAGTGGAATCCATCGATAGGTGCGGGGTATTGGCTCTCGTCGCGGGCCAAGCTGCGGGCTTCAGTCAGCCGGGCTTTCCGCTTGCCCACCTATACGGATCTTTTTTACCGGGACCCGGCAAACGAGGGAAACCCGCTCTTGCGGCCTGAGCGAGCCTGGTCTATCGAGGGAGGCCTCGATCTGGGGCCAGTTGGAGTAACGGTGTTTCAGCGTCGCGAGAAAGACGGCATCGATTTTGTGCGCACTTCGCCCACCGCGATCTGGCGGGCAACCAATTTCCAGGCTTTGAATTTTACCGGGGTGGAGGCGCACTGGCGGCGTACGATCGCGCGGGTGCACCGCGTGGAGCTTGCCTATACGGGGCTCAATGGGGCGCAGAGTGTGTTGAATGGCTTGCAGTCGAAGTATGTCTTCAATTACCCCCGGCATTCGGGCGTGGCAAGCTGGCAGGCGGCTTTTGGAGACGGCTGGATCGCCCGTAGCCGATTAGGAGCGTTGGAGCGTTTTGGACGTTCCCCCTATGCGGTTTGGGATGTGTTTGCATCGTGGCAGAAGCACCGGGTGCGGCCTTATTTGCAATTGGCCAATTTGACGTCAACCAGGTATGAAGAGTTTGTGGGAATCCGGATGCCAGGACGGAGTTTTGTGGGGGGAATTGAAATTCGAAGATAAATGGCTGGGAGACAGGGACTCGAACCCCGATAAGCAGAGTCAGAGTCTGCTGTCCTACCATTGAACGATCTCCCAGCGTCAGGACTCTCCTAGGATACCAAAGCTATTTGCGAGTTGGAAAGCGTTGGTAAAAAGTCTCCCGGCTTGAGTCAGGCACTTTGTTGCTCGTCAGGTTCTCAAACCAGTATTGACCGCTCTTGGCCGCTGTGATGATGTCGAGGTCGCCGTCAGCATCCAGATCCTTGACGATCAACTGCATGCCGGGGCTGGCCGGGGAATTCATAGCCAGCGTGTGGCGGGAAAACACAACCTTCGCCCCCGGTGTGAACTTGTAGTAATGGAAGGCGAGAGGCTCAAACGCACCGGGGTCTTTTTCGTTATGAGCGCGGTAACGCTTGCCGGCAAGGACTTCGGGTTTGCCGTCGCCATCAAGGTCAGCCAGCGCCACCGTATGTACCTGTGAGAAGGACTCGTCAATCGTGTGACGTTGCCATTTGCCGCCCGGCTGTTGCTCCAGCCAGTAGAGGCCGAAGGCGTGGCCCCGACCATAAATGATATCCGCCTTACCGTCCCCGTTCACGTCTTTGACGATCATCTCGATCGAGGCATCGTGGAGCTCAAAGTCCGGGTGATAATCCCACTGGTCCTTTTGCCAGTCGATCTGACGGAACCAGCCGCGCTCGGTGACGATGTCGCCCTTGCCATCGCCGTCGATATCGCCAAAACCGATGCCGTGCCCGTTGCCTTCGCCGCTGGGGCGAATCGGGCGCACTTCAAATTGGCCGGCCTTGGTGATGCGAATCCAGAAGAAGGGCTGGCGGCTATAGTTGGAGACAAGTAGGTCCCGAATGCCGTCCCCATCCACGTCGGCCATGGCGAGGCCTTCAGTGTCTTTCGACGAGGCGATTTTGCGCTTGGGCCAGATTGGGCCAACCTTCTTCGGATTCTCGAAGTAAAAAATACCGTCTTCCTGCCAGCCCGCAGAAAGGATGTCTTCATATCCATCGCCATTGACATCAACCGCGAACTCGCCGCAGTTGATCACGTACTCGTTGATAAAGCCGACCTCGCGGAAGCGGTGGGGCTTCCAGTCTGGAGCCTGATACCAGAAGGCCCCGCTTACAACGTCGAGACGGCCGTCTCGATCAACGTCAAAGACGCTCACACCTTCGCTGAGTTCGCGGGCCACCTCATGCAAGAGGAATCGGGGCTCTGTTTGTGCCACCGCCAGGACGAGACTAAAGTTTGCTAACCACCAGATTTTTTTCATAGACAGACCGGAAAGCGGCACCGCTGCGCTCCACCGCCCACTCCTCAAGAGCATAATCTTTGCCGTCTTCGGCTTCAAGCGTGAGAATCACCTCGTCGCCGCGAATCTCGCAACGGGCCAGGCGGACATGCTGGTCGCGGCTACGATCGAGAGCATCGGCGATACGGACAAAGGGTACCAGCAATTCCAGCGCACGGCGTTGCGAGGCCGAGAGTACCGATAGCTCCGGGTGCCGGTTGGCCGGGGTGCTCTTGCGATGGAAGCGGCAAAGCAGCGCAATGAGTTGCTTCTCGTCTTCAGTGAAGCCCGGAAGGTCAGCGTGCTTTACGAGGTAGTGCGAATGCTTGTGATGGCTGGTGTCGCTGACATAATGACCAACGTCGAGCAGGTGGCAGGCGGCTTCAAGCAGGCGTGCATAAGCGGGGTCGAGGCGGTGCAGCGGGCGCAGACGGTCAAAGAGCTCCACGGCAAAGGCAGCTGTAACTTTGGCGTGTGCCAGCGAGATGCCGTAGCGCTTGGCCAGGGTCTCCACCGTGCGACGAAGTTCGTCGGGAAGTTTGCCGCTGCGGCGGGACTGGCCACCTCTGTTGTCGAGATCGGCAATGATGCCTTCGCGTACTCCAGCATTTGAATAATAAAGCGCACGCAGGTCGAAGCGCTCCATCGCCCGCAAAAAGACCGCGACACCGGCCACGATGATTTCGGCGCGGCGCGGGCCGATGCCTGTCATGCTGCGCCGGCGGTCGATCGGCATTTCAATCAGTTCGCGGTAGAGCTTGCGCACTTGCTCCTGGGTGGCCATCTGCTGGTTTGCCACTTCGCGCTCGTTGCGTGCGATACCGTTGACGGCGCACACAATAGCCGCCGCGCTAGCTGAAGTGGCGATACCCCGCACAAAGGCCTGACGGCCAAGACGGCGCACAACAAGTTCCAGCTTTTCGTCAATGAATTCCTGGAGCCGCAGAATCTGTTCGCGGCGGGGCGGGTCTTTGTCGAGAAATACTTCTTTGAGGCGCACGGCCCCAAGCGGGCGCGAGTAGCCTTCTACCATCGCACCAGACTGCATCAGGACAAATTCCGCACTTCCACCTCCAACGTCGATGATCAGAACAGGCTCTTCGTTTTGAGGCCAGGTGACGTTGACACCAAGGCCAATCAGGCGAGCTTCTTCGACACCGCTGATGATCTCGATCGGTGCGCCGAGGGCTGCTGTGGCGCGAAAAAGAAAGTCAGCCTGGTTGCTTGCGTCACGGGTGGCGCTGGTGGCGACCGTGCGCATCGTTGCACCACCGTGCGAAGCTACAATTCCCCGAAAGCGGGTGAGCACTTCTTCGGTCAGGCGGATGGCGTTCTCGTCGAGGATGCCACGGGTGAAGACGCTTTCGCCGAGACGGGTAACCTGGCGATCTTCCGCCAGCCTCGTCAATTGCCCTTGGGCATCGACATCAGCGACAAGCAGTCGCATCGAGTTGCTGCCAATATCAACAGCAGCGTATCTGGCCATCCGGTCTAGTATCCCGCTACTTTATCGACCACTGCGAGGAGTGGCTCGCCCAGTGAGTAGCGGCGGAGGTTTTCAGCGAAATGCGCAACCAGACGTACTTGGCGCTCGACACCCCAACCTGAGGTGTGCGGCGTCATCACCACGTTGTTGCATTCAAAGATCGGGTGGTTGGCCGGGATCGGCTCCATCGGGAAGACGTCGAGACCTGCGCCACGCAGATGACCTTCCTTAAGCACCTTTACGAGAGCCATATCATCGAAAAGTTTGCCGCGCGACATCGCGATAAAGATCGAGCCCTTCTTCATCGAACGAAAAATCGCCTCGTTAAACATACGTTCTGTCTTGGGAGTGTGCGGTGCGGCGCTGACAAGCACATCCACCTGCTTGGCCATCTCGGGGAACCATGCTGGCTCGCGGAGAATGTCGACAAAGTCAGGCTTGGGCATGGGCTTGGCATCTGTGGCCCACACCTTCATCCCGAAGCCGTAGTGAGCGCGTTTGCCGATTTCTGTACCGATGCCACCCATGCCGACAATGCCCATGGTTCGGCCGGCAAGTTCGATATGGTCAGGTGATTTGACGTCGCCGATGGGGTCCCATTGCTTCTTGTAGAACTGCGGCATGTAGTAAGTGCTGATACCACGTGAGATGCAGAGCAGTAAGCCCATGGCGGTTTCGGCAATAGCAGGCGCAAAAACGCGGGCCATGTTGGTGACCATGATGGGCGAGGCGAGCACCTTCTTGTCGAAGCTCTCCATACCTGCGCCTCCAGCTTGAATCCACTTGAGCTTGGGCGCGTAGTCGAGGTCTGCTGCACCAATTCCACCAAAGACCACTTCAGCCTGCGGCAGCTTCGAGCGCATATCCTGGCGACTGGTAGATTTGATGATCTCCACTTTCCGGCCCTTCACTGCATTGACGAAGCTGGCGATTTCTTTTTCGTCAAAATCCTGCATGAGGAGAATGCGCAGCGGCTCTGAGCTTTGGGCTTGCAAACCTTGCCCGAGGGCCAATACCGCAGGGCTGGCAAACAGGGCACGACGCGAAATTGATTTAGGCATTTGAGTGGACATGGGTTGAGAATATCACTATGCCAAATGAACTCAAGCGTCATCTTTCGTGGCTCGACGCTGTAAGCGTGGTTGTGGGAATCGTGATCGGGGCGGGTATCTTCGTGACGCCTCAGGAACTGGCTCGATTGCTGCCTTCAACCAACGCAATGATGCTGGCCTGGCTCGTTTCGGGGACGCTCGTGTTTTGTGGCGCGCTGGCCTTTGCCGAGTTGAGCACGATGATGCCTGCAACGGGCGGGCTCTACATCTACTTGCGCGAGGCCTTTGGGCCGGCTGTCGCGTTCTCTAGCGGCTGGGTGCATCTGTTTGCTCTGTTTTCAGGGGCAACGGCTTTTGTGGCTTCGGGCTTTGCCCGGTATCTGAATGCGCTGATACCGGTAGAGGCAGCTATGCAAGTGCCGATTACAATCATGCTGATTGCGTCGATTGCGTTGCTCGGGGCCGTGTCCACAAGAGGTGCGGTATTGCTTCAGAACATCACAAACGTTGCAAAAATCCTTGCCCTGCTTGCATTGATTGGGCTTTCGTTTTTTGCTCCGGCTGCCGCTGTGTCTGCGCCAGTAGACATCCCGGTGGCTTCGTTTGGCGCTGCGCTCGCCTCTTGCTTCTTCTGTTATGAGGGGTGGAGTTATGCAGGCTTTGTTGCCGGCGAGATGAAGAACCCCAGGCGAGATTTGCCGAGAGCTTTTGCAATCAGCTTTGTGGTTGTCGTGGCGCTTTACCTGATGGTGAACCTGGCCTATGTTCGGGTCTTGACGATTGCCGAATTGCAGGCCAGCGGGCAGGTGGGGGCCGATGTTGCCGGGCGCGTTTTGGGGCCGGTGGGTGCGAAGTTGCTGGCCATTGTGATTCTGCTCGCGATTGTTGGCACCGTTAACGGGCTTACACTAACGGCGTCGCGCATGTATTACGCGCAGTCGCTCGACGGGCTCTTTCTGCCGGGGCTAGAGCGCATTCATCCCAAATTCGGCACCCCGCTGGCAGCGATCGCAGCTCATGCGCTTGTGTCGAGCTTGCTCGTTCTCTTCTCCTCAAGCCTCGGCTTTGTTTTGACGCTGGCCATCAGCGCTGCATGGCTTTACTACGCCATTGCAGTAGTGGGCCTGATGCGCTTGCGTTCTTCACAACCGGATCGTGAGCGGCCCTACAAGATGTGGGGCTACCCGTTGACGCCCCTGCTTTTCCTGCTTGGGACCGTAGGATTCCTTGCCAGCCTGACGTCACAAAGCCCAAAACCAGCGCTTTGTGTATTGGTAATCATGGCAGCGAGTTTTCCGATCCATGCATTCATAGGAAGATCAAAGAGTGCATGACCCGTTGTTGAAGTGGCGCGAAGAGTTTCCCACCCTCGCCCACACCGTCCATATGATCAGCCATTCGCTGGGCGCGATGCCCCGCAAGACACGAGAGAGGCTGACGCAGTTCGCCGATGAATGGACCAACCGCTCCATCCGCGCCTGGAGCGAAGGCTGGTGGGACATGCCCATTACCGTTGGGGATCTGATCGGCGAGATCATCGATGCACCCAAACGCAGTGTGGTGATGCACCAGAACGTTTCGATCTGCCAGCAAGTGATTCTGAGTGCCCTCGACTGGAGCGGCAAACGGAACAAGCTCGTAACCGAGAGTCTGAACTTTCCTTCGAACCATTACATCTTCCATCACTGGCCTCGATATGGTGCGCGAGTGATTGAAGTGGATTCTGATGATGGGCGCACGGTCCCTCTCGAAAAACTGTTAGCGGCGATCGATGAAGAGACATTGCTGGTGACGGTTTCGCATGTCACCTTCCGCAGTTCTTATCTGCAGAACGTGGCAGCGATCATCGAGAAGGCGCACCGCGTGGGAGCACTGGTAATGATCGACACTTACCAGAGCTGCGGCACGGTGCCGTTCAGCGTGCGCGAGCTGGGTGTCGATTTTGCGACTGGCGGCAGTGTGAAGTGGCTTTGTGGTGGGCCCGGGGCGGCTTACCTCTATGTGCGGCCCGATTTACTCAAGACGCTGGAGCCCGCAGCAACGGGTTGGATGGCGCACAAGGAGCCCTTTGCTTTCACGCCAGGGCCGATTGAATTTGCCGATGACGCAACGCGCCTGCTCAATGGCACGCCTGCCATTCCGGCGCTATACGCCGCAATGTCTGGTTACGAGATCGTGCGCGATATTGGCGTGCCGGCGATTCGCGTCAAGAGCCAGCGGCAGACGCAGCGGCTGATGGAACTTGCATCTGAAGCCGGATTACCTTTTAACGGAATCGCAGATCCAAATGAGCGTGGCGGAGTGGTGATCTTTGATGTGCCCAATGGCAAAGAAGTAACGGCAGAGCTACTGCGCCGGGACATCCTTGTGGACTATCGCCCGGGCGCCGGAATCCGGATTGCGCCTCACTTCTATACCAGCGATGAGGAGCTCGAGCAGTGCATTCAGGAGATCCGCAACATCTCGAGCACTCTGCGTTCCACCGTGGCCCACTGAGGCGAGGCTGGGTCGATCAGTTCAAAATGTCCGCCAGGCAGCAGGTCGAGTTTTACTTTGTCACCGGCTCTAAGAGCCGCATCTACATAGCGCTTTGCAATCTCGGGCGGCACAATGTTGTCCTTCTCGCCCTGAATCAGGACCGTTGGCTTCTTGAGAGGCAAACGCTCGATGGGAGAGGCTTGCTTGTAGCGGTCTGGCACTTGATCGGGCGTACCGCCAAGAAAATCTTTCACCACTTCTTTGCTGAGCTTCAGCTCCTGAGCGCGGCGAAGGTCGGCTACACCTGCAAGTGAGATAACTCCCTTGACCAACGGCAGTTCTGAACCGAGATAAAGCGCCAGATGGCCGCCAGCAGAGTGGCCCATCGCGATGCTTCGCTTGAGCTTGAGCGGGTACTTTTTGGCCAGAGTCTTTATGTGGAGCGCTGCAGCCTTGACGTCATCAAAGGTGCCAGGCCAGCCGCCGCCTGGGTTACCGATACGGCGGTATTCAATCGACCAGGTAGCGATGCCCTTTTGCCGCAAGGCTTCACAAAGATGGCCGTTATGTTCGAGATCATAAGCCGCGCGCCAGAAGCCCCCGTGAATGTTGATCACCAGTGGATGTGGGCCTTTGCCCGCAGGCAGGCGCAGATCGCCGAATTGCAACGGGTCTCTGCCGTAGGGGATTCGGTGCTCCGCCTTTGGCGGCGTCTTCTCCAGGATGGCTTGGGCCTTGGCAGCCATGGCGGTAAGGGCAAAGCGGCGGGTCATTCGGTGACAATCCAGTAATCGCGCGGATAGAGGCGATAGAGCGGTTCGCCAAGGTAGGCTTCCCAGGCAGCCAGTTGCTTTTCCGGCCCGATGACGTAATAAGTCGCGTCTGTAGATGGAGCTTGCTTTTCGCCGTATCCAGGCAGCACCCGAGCGTAGCCGGCGTCCATGCGTTGATACAGCTCAGCATCCAGATTCGGCTTCTCACGCAGCTTGAGTATGTTGGAGCGGAAGGCGCGCACGGCCTCTGGAGATAGTCCATCGACGAGGTCTGCAGCCAGGGCGGCTGTGCGTGATTCAAAGCTGCTGCCGGCTCGGGTGCCGGAGAAAACCTGGGCCAAAGTGTATTCGGCGAGAGACTTGTCTCGAGGTGCGGTCTTCAAGGCGTTGACGACGAAGCCAAGGGTTTGCGGTAGCTCTGGAGTGCGCTCGGCATAGTAGTGGCTGCGGCCTTCAAAAGCGCTGGAGCGCAAGCCGTTTGAATAAGCAAGACCGGCGCTCCAGGTCTTCATGAAGACACCATGTGGCCCGGCGCCGCCGAAAAGCTTGAAGGCCAGAAACTGCAGGGCCGATTCTTCGTCCAGATCAAAGAGGCTCACTGCCTTGACCGAGTGCAGGTGAACGCCTCCCTGCATATTGGGTGCTAGTAAGCCAACGTATTGGGGCTCGGCACTGAGCTTCTCGCGGGCCATGACGCGCCTGGCAACAGATCTTGGCACCTTCGGGGCATTGGGTAATGCGGGCTCGCTTGAGAGGCCGGCAATGAGGGTCTCGAGGTGTGGCTCCAATGCGGCAATGTTCTCGGGTGAGGCCGTAAGATACATTCGAGCGTTGGCCTTCTTAAGCAGAGTTTTACGAACGGCATCCAGTTCCGCGATGGCGTCTTCGACCGGCGTGAGAAGGTCTTCGGCCGTGACGCGCACCAGATACCTCCAGTCCTCTTCTTGTGAGGATTCAGGGAACTCGCTGGCGATGTGGAGAAGGTCTTTTGCCAGGTCGCTCGATTCCCCTTCAACCTGAGCTTTCGTGGCGAGGCTGCGGAGCCATGCGGCGGTGCCGGCATCGGGCTCGGTGAGCATCCAGCGCAGACGATGCAAGTGATGGAGCTGGGCATGAAAGCTGGAGAGGCTGAGATAAAAGGGATCATCCTGATAAGTCCAGCAGTTGGCGGGGCCATTGACCCAGGTTTCTTCGCTGCGCGTCATGGTGGCGCGGAGAGCATTGATGCTTTGATCAACAAGGTCCTTGAGGCGGCTGCGGTTCTCAACGGTCCAGTAGGGAGCAAACAGTGTGGCCTCCATCCAGGAGAGGGCCGCTTTGGCTTCATCCAGCGTATTGCCTGCGCCGGTGATCGTAAGCTCAATGCGACCGCTAGTAGGGTTGGAGGTAAACGACGCGCCCACGCCTAAAATCTCGCGGCGGATTTGCTGCATGGCTTCTTCGTAGCTGAGGGTTTTGCCGTCTTTAGTGAGGCCGGTGCCGCTGAGCATCGCGGGCAAAATCGAGGCGAAGATGAGCTGGCGGCCCGAGAGTTCGCGTGCGTTCAGTGCAAGACCAATGGTGGCGCTGCTCATGCCTGAGAACCTGCCCACGATCAGGGGAATTTGGCTGGCTACGGTCTTCACCTCATAGTCGAGCTGATCGTCGAGTGTCAGCGGAGGATGGTCGACGAATCGGGCTGGGGTATCCATGCTTTGGACGCGCTCGAGCTCGGCCGTGGCAGCATCGTAGTCCTGCTTGTAGAAGAAGATCGCCTGTTGCTCGTTGCTTGCGCCGTAGTGGTGCATGAGGCGTGTGGCTTCGGCCTCGAGGCGAGCTCTGAGGGCCGTATCTTCGGCCTCAAGAAGCTCGTTCGACGCTTTGGCTGCAACGATGTAAGGCTGCTTGTCGAGCAGTTGCCACTCACGGATCTTCTCGCGCCAGATGTTCTTGCCGCTGGCGAGAATGCCCTCGAGGTATGCGAAAAGTTCAGGTTGCGCGAGCGATTTCACGAAGCCCGGCTCGTCGTTGAGGTCGCGAAGAAGACTTGGCCAGATGCTTTGGCTCATGCGGCCGCCAAAGCCGGGAGGAGAGCTGGTGAGCTTGTCGCCCGAACGCTTCATACGCAGCAGGTTGGCCTGCATACGGTCGTGAAAGTCGCGCAGCTCCGGGCTGTCATCGGGCCAGGCCGCAACCCGGGCAAGCTCGCCCTTGACCAGATCGCAGATTTCAAGCAGGCGCGGGGTGTCGACCTGCGAGGCCGCGAGGTCTGGAATGTAGACATAGAAGCCGGCATAGGCTTCGTTGTCGAAACCCATGGCAACCGAGCGGGCACCGGTGTCTGTCTGGCGGGTTTTGGAATCGATAAAGAGCTTGTAGAGATTGGTAGAGGGGTCGCCTCCAAAGGCCTGGGCAAAGAGGTCGGCAAGTGATTCGTCCCTCGAGTCAAGACGAGGTAGTAGGGGCCAGGCAAAGTGTGCAGGGCCCGGTTGTTGCAGGTTCTGTGACGGGAACTCCGTAATCTCAATTGCGCCTTCCGGGGCGGGCTTGGGCTCGGGGAGATCGCTCCATTTGGAGCCCGGGCGCACGGGTGTGTCGCCTTGAAGAGAGGCGAGGATCGTGTCGTAGCGGGCGAGAGCGTTTTCAAGCGCTATGCCCTTCGGCAGGCTCGTGATCATCTCGATGTTGGCCAGATGATAGTTGGCCGCATGGAAGCGGCGGATGTGCTCGGGCAACATGTTGCGCATGTGCGCCGGGTCGCCACCCGAGTCGTAGCTCACCGGGTGATTCGGGCCCAGCAGCAGGCGGCCCATCGCGCGATAGGTGCGGTAGCCGGGCTGAGAGGCCGCGCTAATCATCTCGGCGTAGATCGAGCCTTTTTCTTCCAGTTCGAGCTTGCCGCCTTCGACTTCACGCACACCAAAGTTGCGCACTTCGCGGCGGATTTCTTCATCGGTGTAATCGGGGTTGAGCAGGGCGTAGCTGGAGCGTTCAAAGTGTTCGAAGTAGGCTTCGATACCAGCGTTAACGGCGAACGGATAGCAAGTCTTAAGTTGTTGGGTAAAGGCGGTAGATTCCACCATCGACATGGTTTCACGCGCAGCAACGGCGCGGCCTACGTTACCTTTGCCTAGAACGAGATGTTCCTGAGTGTGAGGCTCACCCATGTTAGAGACAGGGAAGGTATGCACCAGCAGATAACTCTGGGGCACAGTCTGGATCTCGATCAGATCGAGTTGAAACTGGCTCTTGTTATGGACGAAGCGGGCCCCCATGGCCTGCCCCATTCCGTTGGTGTAAACCGCTTTGGCTGTAAAGCCGGCGATTGCTTGGTCTTCGGTCAGGTCCTGATACGTCACTCTTACCATGCTGCCACGTAAGCATCGGGCGGCCTGAAGAATTACTTCAAGAGTCTACTTGTCGCCACCAATATGCAGACCCTTATGGATTGCATAGAGGGCGAGTTCGAGACGGTCACTGACGCCGAGCTTGTCGAAGATGTTGTGCAGGTGGTTTTTTACCGTCTGCTCGCTAATGAACATCTTTTCGGCCATTTCCTTGTTCTTGTAGCCCTGGGCAACCAGGCCGACGATTTCACGTTCGCGTGCGCTGAGCGGGCTTCTCTCTCGTACCTTCCCCTGATGAGAGCTGGCCATCGAAGATGAAGAACTGGATGAAGACGATGATGAAGACGAGAAGCTTTCACCGCCGGCTGTGGCGAACTGACGCATCACGGCAGCCGTGGTGTGAGAGTCAAGCCAGATTTCGCCAGCATTCACCTTGCGGATGCTCTTGACGATAAGTTCAGGAGCGGTCTGCTTCAGCACGATGCCGCTGCAGCCGAGCTTCATTGCCTGGACAAATTCGTTCTTATCTTCGCTGGCCGTGAGGATGATGACTTTGGTTTTACGATTGATGTGCTGCAGGGTCTGCAAAGCACCAAGACCGTCGAGATTGGGCATGCGCAAGTCGAGCAAAAGAATGTCCGGCTCGTGCATCTGAATCTGTTCGAGGGCTTCCCGGCCGTCGTTGGCTTCACCGACAACTTCGAGATCGCTCTCGAGCGTCAGCATCTTTTTGAGGCCGTCGCGAACGATTGGGTGGTCATCAGCCAGAACAATGCGAATTTTGCGTGTCGGTGTTTCGTCAATCATAGGTGGCATTTTGAATTCAAGTACAGATGCGATCATCTCAGGCATAGCTGGTTCCCTCATTCCTCGTTCTACTATGATGCTAGGTGCCAACTAGTACTTTTTCAATGGAAGTAATCCCTAGTCTAGCCTCAGGAAATCCCTTAGAAGGTTCTAAGTATCACCTTAGGGCCATCACTGCAATTGTGAGAAATGCCATAGAAGGAAAGCCTTCTCTGCGAAAATCGTCTCCTTAAGTTTTTCCAAAGTTCCGGAACTTACTAGTCCGCTATAGTACCAAAACTGACGCCAAATGTCGGGATTCCCTTATCCTGAGACATGCGCAAATTGCTGTTGCTTCTCATCCCTGCTGTACTTCCAGGGCAGAATTTTGCCGAGCCGGCCATCGCTCCGAATCGTCCTGAGATTTACTTCAGCTCGGGCGGCGACATCTGGAGGGCTCCCCTTGCGGGTGGCGAGGCAAGTCTTCTGGTATCCCATCCGGCGGATGATTCGCGGCCGATGCCTTCGCCTGATGGCAAGTGGCTGGCCTTTCAATCGACTCGCAGCGGTGCCGGGGATATTTACCTCCTGAATCTTGAATCTAGTTCTCTGCGCAGGCTCACCTTCGATGGCTCTCCAGAAACACTCAACGGCTGGTCTGCCGACAGCATCCATGTCTACTTTCATTCCACCTCTCGTGACATCTCCGGAATGAACGATATCTATCGTGTGCCAGCCGGCGGGGGTTCGCCTCACCGGATGCGCGCCGACCGGTACACTAACGAATTCTTCGCTGCGCCTTCGCCCGATGGCAAGACGCTGGTCTTCTGTGCCAGAGGCAATTCCAGTACGCAGTGGTGGCGGCATGGGCATTCGCATCTCGATGAATCCGAGTTGTGGTTGCAGCGGGAGTCGACTGCACCGGTAAAGTTGTTGGGCCGCGGTGCCAAGCGTCTCTGGCCGATGTGGAGCGCAGACGGCAAGACCATTTATTACATGAGTGACGAGGGTGGCCATGAGAACTTGTGGGCACTGGTGCCAGGGCAGAAGCCAAAAGCGCTCACACGCTTTGATAGCGGCCGCTTGTTGTGGCCATCGATCCACATCTCAGGCAAGACAATCGTCTTCGAGCGCAACTTCAAGATCCATACCCTCGACCTTGCGACGCTCAAGACGCAAGAGCTGGCGTTTAGCCTGCGGGGAGTGCCATCGAGCGTGATTCCCGAAAGACGAATCCTGTCGCAGGGCTTTAGCTCGCTCGCAGTAGCGCCCGACGGCAAGAAGCTGGCCTTTGTAGCGCGTGGTGAAATTTTTGCCTCGGCCACTCGCGATGCGGCAGACGCCTTCCGCGTCACCAACAGCGCCGGGCCTGAAGCCAACCTCAGCTGGAACCCCGATTCGCTGCGCCTCGCCTATCGCTCTGAGCAAGGCATAAACTCCCAGATCCATGTTTTTGACTTCAAGACCAGAATCGAGACCCCCATCACCAGCGGCGCTGGAGTAAATTCGCTCCCGCGCTGGTCGCCCGATGGCAGGTCGCTTGTTTATCTGAGCAACGGTAAAGACCTCATGCTTTGGGAAGATTCGACAAAGGCAACCAGGTCCATTGCGGGGGGCCGCTTTGGGTTACCTCCACTCGACTCACAGTTCCAACCGGCCTGGTCTCCTGATTCCAAGTGGCTGGCCTACATCGCGAAAGGGGAAAAGAATTTCCGCAATGTCTACGTCGTCAGCGCCGCTGGAGGAGAGGCGCGCCAGATCAGTTTTCTGCCCAACATCAATTCTTCCGGCTTGACCTGGTCGCCGGATGGAGAAGCCATTTACTTCTCCACCAACCAGCGCACAGAACCTGCGTCAATCGCCCGCATTGACCTTCGCATCAAGACTGCAGCGCTGCGGGAAGACAAGTTTGACGAGTTGTTTCAGGCAGTGGCAAAGAAGGAAGGCGTCAAGCCGGTAAGTATCGACTTTGAAGGCATCGGTCGCAGGGCCACACTCTTGCCGCTGGGTCTCGACACGGGCACATTCGTCCTGAGTCCAGACGGCAAGATCCTTGTATTTGCGGGGCAATCCGGCCCGCAGACACAACTCTACACCGTAGGTATTGATCCTCTGAGTAGAACGCCCCTACTGCCTCGGCAGCTCACCAGCACCCCTGGATCCAAGGCAAACCCCCAATTCACAAGTGATTCAAAAGAGCTTTACTTCGTTGAGCAAGGCCGTCTGGTAGCGATGTCTCTCGACTCTCGCACACCGCGCGGGATCTCACCAACTGCCGAGTTGATCGTCGATTTCGACGCGGACAAAAAGGAGCTCTTCACCGAAGCGTGGTCCTACCTGAATGCTCACTTCTACGACAGCAAATTCCATGGCACCGACTGGGCCGCCACAAGGGAAAGATTCGAGCGGCCGGCGCTAGCTTCGAAAAGTCCCGAGGAGTTGCGCCGCACACTCAACCTGATGATCGGCGAACTCAATGCCTCGCATCTTGGTTTCAGCCTGCCGCCACCAGCGCCGGCTGGTGGCGGTCGCCTGGGTGTTGATTTTGATGGCTTCAAGATCACCACCGTACTGCCCCTGGGGCCCGCAGCCCTGGCTGGTGTCACCCCCGGCATGACTCTCACGGCAATCAACGGCAAGGCGCTCACGGCCACATCGAACCTCGATGAAATTCTGGAATTCAGTACTTCAAAGAAAACTACGCTGACCCTGGACGGCAAGCTCTTCACACTTCAACCGATCTCGATCGCGGCCGAGAAGCAGCTGCGCTATAAGGCTTGGGTGGATGCCTCGCGGACACTGGTGAGCAAGCTCTCCGGGGGCAGGCTGTCCTATGCTCACATCCCCGATATGAGCGAAGAGTCGTTGCACCAGTTCTACCTGGATCTCGATGAAGATACCCATAAAAGTAAGGGCGTAGTGATCGATGTACGGAACAACAATGGCGGCTTTGTGAATGTGTATGCGATCGATGTTCTGGCCCGCAAGAGCTACTTTTCAATGCGGGAGAGGGGCGATACGATGGCCTCCCCCAATCGCACCATGCTTGGACAGCGCGCGCTCGATTTGCCCACTATACTACTGACCAACCAGCACAGCTTGTCTGACGCAGAAGACTTCGCCGAGGGCTATCAGTTTTTGAAACTGGGCAAGACCGTCGGTGAGCCCACTGCCGGCTGGATCATCTTTACCTGGAATCAGCCTCTCTTCGACGGCTCCACGTTGAGGCTACCGCGCATGGCCATCACCGATACGCGTGGGCAAAACATGGAGCTGAATCCACGCCCCGTAGATATTGCTGTCGAGCGGCCCATTGGTGAAGCTGGCGATGCTCAGATCGCTCGTGCAGTAACTGAGCTGCTGCAACAACTTCGCTAGAGCTTCTGACACTTCGGGCAGAACGTAGTGCCGCGCTGGCTTACCAGCATGCGTTCCAGCGTGCCCGCGCAGCGCGGGCAGGGCTTGCCATGTTTGCCGTAAGCCTGGTGATGATCCTGAAAGCTGCCCTTCTCGCCTTTGGCGTTGACGTAATCGGAGATCGACGACCCTCCGGCAGCAATCGCAGCAGCGAGCACTTCCTGGATGGCCTGATGCAAGACAAGCAGCTTCGGCTTGCTAAGGGCGTCTCCGGGCGTCATCGGATGGATACGGGCAAGAAAGAGCACTTCGTCGGTGTAGATGTTGCCCATGCCTCGCAGGAAGCCCTGATCGAGTAGCAGCACCTTGATGCGGGTCCGGCGGCTTTGCACCAGTTGGACAAAATCGCCAGCAGAGATTTCCAGTGGATCCGGGCCGCGTTTGGGGTAAGTCGTAGCCCAGAAGACTTTACCGAATTTGCGGATGTCGTCGTAGCGAAGCACGCCTTCATCGAGGAAGAACTGTCCCCGGGTAAACTTGCTCTGCTCGCTCGACCACATAAGCTGGCCTGTCATGCCGAGGTGCACAAAGAGCATACCGTCTTCGAAATCGAGCACGATAAATTTGCCGTAGCGGCGGACCGCGAGGATGCATTTACCTACTGTCACTTCAGGAGCAACGCCAGCAACAGCGACCACTGTGCGGCGAGGAAGCACGGCTTGCAGGCCACGGACGACGGTTTCGACTTCAGGCAGTTCAGGCAAGGTTTTCGATCTGTATGTAGATGGTTCCGGCTTCGATCTCCACCGGAAATTTCTTGAGCTTCACTCTGGGGTTCATGTCGTATTCGCCGCTGACGCAATCGAATTCCCAGCCGTGATAAGGGCAGATCAACATGCCGTCGGCAAAGTTCCCGGCACCCATCGGGCCATTGCGGTGCGGGCAGATGCCTTCGAGGGCGTGTATGGTTCCTTGATGGTTGCAGACGACATAGGTTTCAACACCAACGATCGCTTCAACGCTTGTGCCGGGCGAGAGTTCCTCCAGCCGGGCCACTGCAACAAGCGGCATATGATGAGGCTAGCATGCGTATCCTTTTTTCTCTGATGGCGATCTTTTGCCTTGCTTCCTGCCAGAAGGCCGGGCTTCCGGTTGTGGGTGTGATCCCCAAGGGGGCCAGCCATCAGTTCTGGCAGACGGTGCACGCGGGGGCTGTTCAGGCCGGGCGCGAATACGGCTTTGAGATCGAATGGAATGCACCGGCTCTGGAGATTGACGCCCCGCGCCAGATCGATATCGCGCAATCGATGGTGACGCGAAAGCTGGCCGGCATCGCAATTGCGCCTGTGGACCGCAAGGCGCTTGTATCGGTGATCGAGCGCGCCAGTGCTCAGGGTGTGCCGGTGGCTGTCTACGATAGCGACGTCGATACGAAGCAGAGGATCACTTATGTCGCAACAGACAATCGCGAGGGCGGCAGGATGGCTGCGCGGCGACTGGGACTGGTTTTAGGTGGCAAAGGCAAAGTCTTGGTGGTGGGCTTTATGCCGGGCAGCGCGTCCACGATGGAGCGCGAAGAGGGCTTTGTAGAAGAGATGAAAAAGGGCTTCCCCGGGATTACCGTTATGGATGTCCAGTTTGGAATGGCCAGCCGCGCAAAGTCGATGGCAGTGACAGAGAATGCTCTGTCAGCCAATGCGGACCTGACCGGCATCTTTGCCGACAATGAGTCGAGTCTGGCCGGAGCCGTGCAGGCTTTGAAGGGTCGCAACAACCGCAGTGTGAAACTGGTAGGCTTTGATGCCAGCGAGCAGTTGATCGGAGATTTGAAGGAGGGGTGGATTGAATCGCTGGTGGTGCAGGACCCCTTCAAGATGGGCTATGAGAGTGTGAAAGCGATAGGCGAAAAGCGCAAAGGTTCGTCCGTTGCCGCACGGATGGATCTGCCGGCACGCTTGATCGAGCGTAAGGATCTGGAGCTGCCCGACGTTAAGGCGCTGCTCTTTCCAGACCTGCAGAAGTGGCTCAAAAGCGATAGCCAACATTGAGGTAGACGTAGTGCAGTTGGCTGCCCGGGCTTACGTTTTTGAGAAAGGGGCCGGGGAAGATTTTTGCGTATCCGAAGCTGACAATGTGCGGGCCATTGGTGTAGGTGCCAAGGATGTCTGCCTCCTGGCCAATGTGTGTGCCACTGCGGCCGGTGGGGTCGCGGTAGACGAGGCTGCCGTTCACCAGATAGAGGCCGTCGTTGGCGCGAACCAGGTGCCAGTCGTGCAGGCCAGTGCGCACCACAAATTTGGGCCAAGGGGTGAAGTCGAAGGTGGTAGACAGGTTATGCAGATTCACCCATCCGATCTGATCCGCCAGGCCGGTCTTGTTATGCGGGGTGGGGTAGATCTGGTCGAAGGTGGTGTTCAGGCGGTCGTTGGGATTCTTGTCTCCCGAGGCGTAATTGTATTCCCCAAGCCAGTGGGGCTTCCATTTTTTGCCTCGCTCGAAGCTATAGCGCAAGACCAGGTGTGAGGCGAAGGCACGGATGTCGCTTGGGCCGGTGTAGCCGAATTGCTGCACGAATTCAGTAGAGTAATCGAGCCGCGCCGGCAGTGGGCCGAGCCAGCGCAAGCCGAAAACGCGGCGATCGGTACGGCCGTTTGCTGCGCGGCTCAGCCGCCAGTAGAAGTAGGGCTCGAAGGATGCTCCGGGCAGCAGGTTACGCCAGAAGAAGTAGGCACCGTGAAGGTTGTTGCCCTGGATGTGGTGCGAAAGTCCTCGGGGCTGGGGTCTGACCACCGAGGCACTGAAAAGGTCGAGCTGGTTGGGGCCGTGTCGGACCACAAGCTTTGCGGCATCGAAGGAACGGGAGACATTGCCCCAGTTCGCAGCGCCAAGGAGGCGGTCTTCGCCGTAGGCCAGCTCCTGGCGACCGAAGCGCAGGGCGATGCGGCCCTTTGCCATGTCACCGAAATCGATATAGGCCATGCGGAGGTCTGTGCGATTGATGAAGTTGGCGGCCCCGGCTGGATTTGTTTTGAAAAATACGCGGGAATCCTGGGCTTGAAAGGAGAGTGAAAACCAAGGGTGCAGTTGCAAAGTGGTATTGATGCGGAAGCGGTTGAGCAGCCACTGGTCGTCATTGTCAGGCTGGAAGCGAAGGGCCTGATAGTTCTCAAAACGGAAGCGATGATCAAAGCTGAAGCGGACCCATTTTGGGAGCTGATCATTCAGCACAGCGGAGGGTGTCTCGAGTTTTTGGGCCTGGGCGGCGAGCGCCAGAGCGGACAGAATTGAGATGAGGAGATACCGGGACACTGAGAGCGATGATAAAATAAAAAAGTTGGGCCACCCTAGCTCAGTTGGTAGAGCGACTGATTCGTAATCAGTAGGTCGCCGGTTCGATTCCGGCGGGTGGCTCCAAATCACATCGAAGCCCGTTGGGGCCGGGGTTGTTCCCGATTGTTATGCCGCTTGCTTTGACTGGCGATGTTTCTCTACAATTTCGCGGGCTTCTGGCATGAGAGCCATGAGCCGGAGCGTGAGCAGGCCTGCGGTGGTTTTGGAGAGGTCGGTTTTGCGGACCTCAAACATGGGGAAGGTGGCGGGGATGTCGACGATTTTGTCGAGCAAATAGACTTCGGTGTGAATGTCCATTGCCAGAATACGGTCTCGCTGGAGTTTGGTGAGTTCCTTAAGGGCTTTGTCGGCGCGGCGTTCCTGGGCGGCTCCGAGTTTGAGGATGCGCTCCATTTGGGTAAAGAAAATCTCGTTATTGGGTTCGTTTGACCAGCGCGTTTGCGCGTCGATTTCCATTTGTCTGGCGCGGTCTGCCTGGAAGAGGGCGAACGTGTAGCGCTCGAAGGCCTGGAGTTCGAGTTCGCCTTCGGGGAGGCATTGCTTGAGGAGTTTGGCCTTGAGGGCGTCGTATTGGCTTCGTTCGTGCGGGTTGTTTTCGAAGATGGTAGTTGGGTTGGCCTGGAGGCCATGACGGGTGCTGTTGGCTGCGGAGTTGGCGCGGCCCTGTTCGGTTTTGGGGCCAGTGGACTTTCTGGCATTTAGCCTGTTGGCATCGATCTGAGCTTGTGTTGACATGTTGGGTTTACCCTTTCTGAAATTGAAAAAGAGGCGCAAGAGCGCCTCCGGTTGAGAAATTAACATTCGAGGAGTCCCATCCGAACCTTGTTTTCTGGATGTTGTTGATTTCAGGGGAAATATAGGCAGAAAAAAGTTGTCACCGGCCATTGGGCCACCGGGCTCGATTTGAAGGATTAACGTTTCTTGGTTATCATAATCATTAAGCAACTGTAATCTATGTTCTTCACTAGAATCGTTTGTCTCCTGGTTCTGGCTGGCACATTAAAGGCGGATTCACATGCCTTGCCAAACGCATCAAAACTGAACGAAAAAATCAATTGGGATTCTTTAACAAAACAGAGTCTTTTTTTTCTGGGAGTCAAGCATGGCTTCCGTCTGGCCACTGAGCCAGGCACGAGAAGTGGCTTTCAGGGGCCATTCTGGTCTAACTACTACAATTCCCTTTCTGGTCTTCACGGCTGGGCAGACGGGGATCCCTTTTACGTCAACTACGTTGGCCACCCGATGCAGGGGTCGGTTGCGGGTTTCATTTGGGCGCAGAACGATGGCAAGTACCGCACAGTCGAATTTGGCAACAACAGCCGCTACTGGAAAAGCCGATTGCGCGCCACGGCGTTCTCCTGGGTTTACAGCACGCAGTTTGAGATCGGGCCAATCAGCGAAGCATCGATTGGCACGATCCAGAGCCGCTACCCGCAACAGGGCTTTGTCGACCATGTAGCGACTCCTGTCATTGGCCTTACCTGGCAGATGGCAGAAGACGCGCTGGATCGCTTTGTGATCCGCAAGTTTGAGGATCGATTCGAGAATTTTTGGGCGCGGATGATGGTGCGCTCCTGGCTGAACCCTACACGCAGTTTCGCCAACATGATGCGGCTTGAGGTGCCATGGTACAGAGATTCGCGGCCGGGAATTAGCAGGTACCGGAAGGGAATCGCCCCCTACATTGAGCCACCAAAAGAGGCAGTAGCGCCACGAGCTTTTGCCCCTTTTGAATTCAGCACGTCTTCGCAGTACACGCTGAGCCCAGGCCCCAGAGAATCCCTGCACTGCATTGGCGGTATGGCAACCGCACAGTGGAACGTCAGTTCCTCTTTTGGCTGGGTTGGGGAAGTGAGCGGGTGCAAGATGTTCGACCAGAAGGAGAACCTGTCGGGCGACATCATGACCTATATGTTGGGGCCCCGCTGGACAGACCGGAAGGGGCGCTGGATGCCCTATGCGCAGATTCTCGCGGGTGCCAAGCGAGTGACGATCGATCAGGTATTTCCAGAGAAACGAGCCGAGCTTGAGAGGCTGAATCCGGGCCGACCGCTCGGCTACGAATTCCACCCGCAGTGGACCAAAGTAAACCAGGCAAACGGATTTGCCGTAAGTCTTGGCGGCGGAATCGACTTTCGGCTGACACCAGCGGCAACCCTGCGGCTGGCCAGCATAGACCTAAGCCATGCCTGGCTGCCCAAGCCGGAACTTGCCTCCTACCCCAACAGCGTGCGCATTGCGATGGGGATCACGCTGAGCATCGGCACCTGGTAGCCGGGCAGGCTGGGAACTGGTAAGAGCTTCGCCGAAGGCCTGATCTTATTGGGTTTTCTGCGAGGCACATATCAGTGCATAGCCCAATTCATCTCGATGCATTCTCTAAAATCGCCGTCGAATCAAAGTCATCCCAAAGATCAAAGCCCCAAGTGCCGTGAGCGAAGTTGAAGGTTCAGGGATTGAAGTTACTATGATGTTGTCAAACAAGAAGGCACCAGCGACGCTTACCTCGCTTGATATATCGAAGTATTGAATCCCATCGAAGCCAGCGAATTGACCAGGGTTGTTGAAGAAGAACGTTCTCCCATCAGAAGCCCTCATGAAACTGAGTTCACCTGGAGCGTGCAAGGCGGCCACGATCTCGATGCTATCCAAATTGAAAGAATTTCCATCGACTAGCGAGATTCGAACGACTGAGGGTGGGCCTGGACGACTGAGGATGTCGAGGCCGGCAACATTACCATTGGTTGCAGGACAAAGGACGATCACTCCACAAGCCCAAATATCGTAGTGCCCAGAAATAAGGGAAAGCTGGATGCCGTCCTGGCTTAATCCTGAGCTAAGAATCGAACCTGAGGGAAGGCCCTCGAAGTTCATGATATTCGCTCTTACAGGTTCAGGCATCCCGACTGCCAAGGCAAGAACTGTCATGACAGGCGCAAAAGAAGCAAAATATCTCTTCATATGCTACCTCTGGCTTGAGTATGCTCCGCGAGGCAATGAATTGCAAGCGCGCTAGTACTTTTCAAGGGTTTTTAAAGCCCAAAGAGATTGAAGAATGGAATGGATTCCGAGTAAGAACGAGCAACCACAATTTCACAACTCAGTAAGTTGTAGCTTCAGTTGTTGCTAACGCAGAGGATGGTAAGCTCCTTCTGTCCTGGCGGCCCAGAGGGTTCTATGGTGAAGACGGGAGAGTGCTTCGCCGATGGGGTGGTTTGACTGAGGATTTTGCGAGGTGCAGATCAGGACATGTCATGAGTGCGGCGGAGTGCCATTTGTTTTGTGGTTCCACGGGGAGAGAGGGAAGGCTGGGGGCGGGAGAAATAGGTTAGGGGCGGTAGGCGGAGAGCGATGCGCCTGGATGGGCTGCGTTGGTTTGATACGCGATCAGCGGCTGTGCCGTGATGGCAAACTTTGTGCCGCAATTGATTTTAGTGCCCAAGCCCTCAGAGGTTGAGGAATGCGTATGGAACTCCGTCGCCGCCCCTTTTCTGGTCAGGATCCATGAGGTCTCCTTAGCGTTAAAGGTTCAGCCGAGATTGGCTTTTGAAGTCCGTCACAAGCGGACTTTGATCTCTTTTGAATTCTCCTTTTGGCTTGATTCTGCGCCTGATTTTAGCGGTTGTCAAGGACTAGCTTTCAGGGACTGATTTGAGGTGGAATCGAAGATCGGTACCGGCGTGTTAGCGAGGGAGAAATTCTAATTTTCGACAGAAGCTCGGGACCTTGCATTGGCCCCCAAGATTCACGCCTCCAAAGCAGGCCTGATCCGCGACGTGTTGCGAAAACATGAAATCGCATGTCAATTAATGGGCATGGCGCTGAACCTTATCGACATTTATTCGCTCAGCGAGTTACAGCGCAATACCCGCGAACGCATTACAAAGCTCAAGGAATCAGGAAATCCCGCCGTCCTCACTGTAAACGGCCAAGCCGAACTGGTTATCCAAAGTGCTGAAGGCTATCAGAAACTAATCGAGGACCAGCAAGTTCTGGAGAGCATTCGAAGCATCGGACGAGGCCTGGAACAAGCGAGACGCAAAGAGGGCCGGCCCATGCGCGAGTTCCTGGAAGCACTTGCCGGTGAGCACGGATTTTCGTTGAAGTGAATCGCTACTCTGTCGTCGTTATGCCAGAGGTAGAGTCTGGAATCTGAGAAGCCTTTACCTACATTTGGGAGCGGTCCCCGATTCAAGCTGAGCGATGGCTTAGGCGACTTTATGCCAAGATTGACTCCCTGGAACAATTCTCGGAGCGGTGTGCCTTTGCCCGCGAGCGGGATTATCTAGAAGAGGAGCTTCGCCAGTTCATCTTTATGTCGCACCGTGTTGTTTTCAAAGTCGACAAACCGGTTGGCACCGTCTACATTCTGCATGTCCGTCATGCCAAGCAAAGAGCCGTTGGCGAAGCAATAGATGAGTGACGGGCCTTCTGAGTTACTGTCCAGACAGGCGCTAGTGAAGTGTTTGCAGCATGGCGGACAGTGGAGATCTATCCCAAAAACAGGTAAGCGCTTCGCCGAAGGCCTGATTTTATTGGGTTTTTTGCAAGGTGGAGGTCAGGACTTCCGATAAACCCGATAAAGCGCTAGCAAGTTACCAGAACTTCGATTTCTGGTTCGCCTGAAGATCCTGCACCAGCATTGCGCCGACATTTCCTGATGCAGCACTAGCCAGCGCGATAAATCCGTTGCGATTCGCCTTGAGTGCAAAATGATTGAGCGCCCGTGTCAGCGTGGTTGACGGCCCCAAGCCCCCATCGGGATACATTACGGTCTCGTTTGGCGAAGAGGGCCAACCCGCCTCACTGGCAGCTTGAGCAAAAACCGGCACCGCGGATGGACCGGCTACGGCGTTGGGGTTTAAATGAAAGTTCTTCAGGAAACCGGGCAGGCCACCCTGAATCTGCTTCAGCAGCGCGCTCACCAGGCAAGTGTCGCCACCGAGATTGGGGGAATTGAGACCGAAATTCGCCGATAGGTCGTAGTAAGG
Organism: Bryobacter sp.; assembly: GCA_022843625.1. Taxonomy (GTDB): domain Bacteria; phylum Acidobacteriota; class Terriglobia; order Bryobacterales; family Bryobacteraceae; genus Bryobacter. Next base: position 134,216 of record JALHNH010000004.1, read on the forward strand.
AAGTTCCCTGATCGGGCCTTCTGCGGTTGCCTTCAAGCCCAGCCAGCCCGAATTCAGACACTTGCTCAGAGCCATATGACCGGGAAGATTGGTTAGGGTGAGCGCTCCACTGTTGGAGAAACTAAAGGTAGGGTTCACAAACTCCGCGGGAAAAAGGTTGCAATACTCCTTGTTCAGTTTCTTCATCAGCGATTGAGAGCCCTGGTGTGCGGGCAGCACGACAGGGCTTTGCAAAGCGGGCGACCCGCTCCACTTGAGCCACCATTGAATCCATTCTCCGCTGGGCGGAAGTCCGGATTCGATTGCGGAGCGGCTTCCCGAAGGGGGAGGGGTTGCCATCTTGCTGGCGGCCTTCTTGGCTAACTTGTTTGTCAAGAAGCCAAAGAGCTTGATATCCAGACTATGATTGGGCTGGCCTGGCCCGATTGGCCGGCCAAGGTCATAAAAAGGCAGCCACAGGATCGCCATGAGAAATCACCTCCATGTGCTACTGCGGAATTGGTGGAGACTTTTTCTTGAGAATCTTGGGCCGATTACGAAATTCTGAGACCAGCGGTGGGGCTAGACGTCCAGGGTGATCGCAGAGCGCAGGCTACAAAGGGTTGGGCCCAGGCCAGATTTCGTTGGATTTTCGCAAGGTGCAGATCAGGACATCCCATGAGCCTCTGTGGGTGCTCTTTAGGCATTTGGTGAGATGAATGAAAGGCGGAGAGGGGAGACTGGGGAGCGGGAGAAATAGGTTAGGGGCGGTAGGCGGAGAGCGATGCGCCTGGATGGGCTGCGTTGGTTTGATACGCGATCAGCGGCTGTGCCGTGATGGCAAACTTTGTGCCGCAATTGATGTTTATGCCCAAGCCCTCAGAGGTTGAGGAATGCGAGTCGAAATCCGTCGCCGCCCCTTTTCTGGTCAGGATCCATGGGGCCTCCCTAACGTTAAAGGTTCAGCCGAGATTGGCTGTTGAAGTCCGTCTCAAGCGGACTTTGATCTCTTTTGACTTCTCCTTTTGGCTTGATTCTGCGCCTGATTTTAGTGGTTGTCAAGGGCTAGTTTTCAGGTATTTATTGGGGGCGGAATCGAGGATCGGGGCGGGTGTGTTGCCGGGCGAGACGGCGGGGTCGGTGGAATACAGAGGACGTCCAAATTCTTATTCCAGATAGACTCTCAGGAGGTGCCACTAGCCGTCGCTTTAGCCCTATCAGCAGGCTTGATATTCAAGAAGTTCGGTGGTTAGAGTGGCAAATAGGCGATCCGGCTCAACCACTCCGAGGCAGTTGTAGCAGTTGCAATTAGGGTTAGATCTTCCACCATTTGGCCTATGCTTACCAAGCGTTGATGGCCGTAAATTACGCCGGCAAACTCAGTGCCCTGCCGCTGGAGGAGCGTAGCCTCACGGAGCAGGTCGTCATCCTGGGAGATGAGGATTCGGCCGAGGGAAGAGGCGCGTTGTAGGAGCAGGTCGTCGCTTAAGGTATCTGATCTATCTTGCTGCGCGGTGATGACATCGATCCCACGCAGCCGCAATGCCATGGTGACTGCCCTTGGTACATGGGCGTCCATGTAAAAGGTGACGTTCAACGGGCTCGTTTCAAGTCGCTCAATCTTTGTTGTAAGGCGGGATCAGATGCCTTCATCGCCAAGGCCATCGACTCTTGTTGTGTCCGTGCCATTTGCGCATCGAGAGCTGACTGATTTTCGTAGTAGTAGGTCAATGCGCCGTGAATTTGAGCTAGAGAGAGGTGGGGATGCTGAAAGTGAATTTCTTCCGGGCTCCAGCCATGGGCCAGTTTGTCGAGGACTACTTCAACTACCTTTACGTTTGTGCCTGCAAGCCAAGCCACACCGCTTGAGTCAATCTCAATTTGAGTTGCGAAGATGGCCGTCATGATTTCAAGCATATCGGAAATGAGAGTCTGCGGGGCTTTGAGCTGATGAGTGAAGAAGAATTCTAGAAAGCAGCGGATTTTTCGCGTGTGCGAAATGCAGACTTGGCCAGGTTTACGGTAGATCGTTTGATGGGGATGCTGAATCGCAGACTGCTTGCCTGAGGCGGGCTATGAGCCAAACGGCGTAAATGCTTCGAGTTGTCGTCAGTCGATAAAGAGCAGGGGATCGACTTGAAAGAAGGCACCTAGTTTCTTTGCCATTTCCCGGCTGATGCCTCGCTTGCCGGAAAGCAGTTGGCTGACATAGGCTCGACCGCCAGCCACTGGGGCGAGGTCAATGGGCTTCAAGCCACGGTCCTCGAGGAGTAGGGCGAGGACATCCGCCGCCCGCGCTTCCTCGCCAAAAAGAGGTTTCTCGCGGTCGTATGCTGCAAGCAGAGCACCAAGCAATTCGCCATAGGCTCTAAGTTCACTGGTGGCATTCCTGTCGCTGTCGATCGCCTCCAGCTCACTGGCAAGCCGGTCGTATTCTGCATCGCTTGTAATCGCGCGAGGTACCCTGACCGCCAGCAATTGGCCGTAAAGGGCATTATCCACAATCGTTAGCTGTTCCATTGCATCTACCCTTTCGTGTCGTATTCGGCTGGTACCGGCGGCGACGAGCATCAGGCTCCTGCGATGTCGCGGTGCATTTTGCGCTCTAGTTCGAGATCTTCCCAAGAGTAAGCGAGATCGATGCCATGGTCCTTGAGGAAGCGGTCCCGGGATAAACGGGTGAGCCGCAGGAATTGCCCGAGCTCGGCTTCTGTACTGAGGCCCTGCCGGTGGGCTTCGAGAACCAAGGCTGCGTCGAGTTGGATTTGAGCTATTTCGCGGGCTTTTCGGAGTTCGTCGGAAGGCATGGTGGCAAGGCTTTCTTCAAAGCGCTTTTGGATGCTCTGCTGTCTTTCAGTCGGCATCGCCTGGATGAGCTCGCTGAACTTGCGGGTTGGCATTGTGTGCTTCCTTCCATTTTCAATTGTTTCAGATCTTGGTCAAATCCCTTGCCGGCAATTGGCACTAGCGGGGGAGAGCGGGCGGAATGCGATTCGATGGGCCGAGTGTTGGGGAGTTGATGGCGGGATTTCAATAGGCTAGGCTGAGAGTGTCTGACAAGGAGTACAAATATGGCTTTAGTGATCAGCGAAAGATTGGAAAAGCGGATTCAGGCGGTTGTCGACGCGGGGGTATTCTCTACGCCGGAACTGGCTCTCGAGGCTGCAGTTGAATTGGTAGAGGCCGCAGCGGAAAACGATTTCGAGGGAAGCCATGAAGAGTTGGGAGCACTTCTGAAGCAGGGCTTTGATTCCAAGCTGATGAGTGAAGAAGAATTCTGGAAAGCAGCGGATGCTGAGATCGAGGAGATGTTTGCCGTTCGGGCTGCAGACCGGAAGGCGTGAACTTGTTTACAGCGCCGCCGCACTCCAGGATTTGTCGCTCAGCGCGTCCTGTTGGCCCGAAGCTCATTCCCCTGCCGCGTCGAGGAAGGCCTTCTCAAGCGCTGCGGTTAAGAAGAAGCGGGTTCTTGAACGAAGTAAATTCAGTTCTGGTTTCACTGCCTCGATCGTTCCCAGCTCTTTTGCCTTGAGCAGGATACCCAAAGTTCCTGTTACTGTCAGCCCTGCTTGTGTTGCCAGGGCTCGTCCTTCTCGCTCATCCAGAATAATGAGTTGTGCATTGAGGTCGACCGCCAACGCAATTGCTTCAGCCTCGCCTTGGTGGACCTGCTGCAACAAGATCGATTTCAAATGAGTCTCGGGTAGAGTTCCTACGCAGAGCCAGCCATCATCGTAGGCGGCTTCAATCGATGCGCGAGCTTCACTCGATGGGTGTCGCTCTAACTCGTTCTTGACGGCATTTGGAATCCAAAGCTTGGGAAACTGAACCTTGAGCAGACCGAGGCGATCGATGTGAGCGAGGTTGGAGATCGGCGAAGTATTACTGACCGCGAGCATATTCGAGGTCTTGGGCCAGATCTTGCTCGGTGTAGTGTCGCGGGATGTTGCGCGCGCCAGTTAGATCGGCGAAGGCAAAGCGCGTTAATTCTGCCAACTCGGCGGCCTTGCCGAAGGAAAGAATGCCCTGCGCGTATAGCGCTAGTGCCAGCTCCACGCGGAGGCGCGGCTCGATCTCGGTGATTGGCAGTCGGATGCTGCTGGCAATCGACTCCGGTATGTCGAGGTGATAGGTCATGCGAACACTTTCATTCTAGCGTCAGCGAGGAAGCGCATTTCAGCAGGGATCGGAAAGGCTTTGTATTCGTGTGCCAGTTCGCTCGGGTAGGACAGACAGGAGAGGATGTCTTCGCGGGTGAGGCCAGGGTAGCTCGCGAGGAGTTCCTGCTCAGACTGGCCGGCGGCGAGTTGTTCGAGTATGAACTCGACGGCCAGGCGGGTTCCGCGGATGACAGGTTTTCCGGCCAGGATCTCGGGATCGGCGGTAATGCGCTCAAAGGGCGGCATGTCCTCAGTCTAGATTGCGGGGGATCGTTTGGGAATCGGTTGAGGCGCAGCAGGCGGTTGTCGTCACGCAATGGCAAGACTTCCTCTGCTGGCTGGCAGTATTTTGGGTTGATGGCTGGGTGATGGAGAAGGAAAATGCTCGACCTGTCCCTCGCGGAATTTTGCAAAATTTGATGATTTTTGGAATTTGGGTGGGTGGTGCCTAAGTTGTTGTTAAAGCAAGAGATAGCAATCGTTTTGCTGCTTCACGGTTTCGAGGGTTCCGAACGGAGAACAGGGAAGGGCTTCGCCGGAGGCCTGATTTTATTGGGGATTTTGCAAGGTGCAGATCAGGCTGACCACTTGGCCAGATCAGGCTGACCACTTGGCGACCACTTGGCTTTCCTATTTTCTTCGACGCGGTTTCTTTTTCTCAACCGGGGCAGGCGCAGTCTCATCTTGGGTCTTCATTCCATGAGGTATGGTCTTAATCTTCAGAAGCGCAATAATGATCGGCACAATTGAGCCACTGCCAAACAAGAACCCGACCCACACATGCCCAAGATAAATACTTAGCCCTGCTACCACGAGAGCGATAGTCGTTATTACAGTTGTACAGTATTGTCCCCTTCGGGCTTCGGCAAAGTCGCTTGAAATTATGAGTGTTTCTGAAGCTCGGCGGTGGGCACCTTCAGCTTCAGTCATTTGCAGAATTCGCTCTGCAGCACCAGGGACACATTCTTCGTAGCCTCTTAGAATGCTCGGATGCGGCAAGGGACCCGAGAAATGCTGCTCTACATGTACTTGAGCGCCTCGCAAGACACCATTAGGTCGAGGAACTCTTTCTACTTCAGTCTCTGGATTTGTCGGGGCTTTTTCTGAATGGCCGCTGTTCGCCTGATGGGAAGGACCGTTGGGAGGTTGGGTAGGTGTTGACATCTAGTGCAAACTTTTCCGATGCAACCTTAATATCAGCTCCAACTCTAGCCATATCCTGTGCGATAGCTTCCTCTGCACTGCGGGTGATAATCTTTGATTGCAACTCGAAAGTTCGATTTGCAGCAGTCGCTGGATAAATGCTCGCAATGGACGAGAAACCGCGAATGAAGCTCTTCTTCTGATTGCTTGTCATATAGTATTTGACGTTCGTAGCCATTTTGGGTTGCCTAGCCATTAGTAGTATCGGCGAAACAACGAAAAAAATAAGCTACAACGCCGAAATGATATCACTTTTCGCCACCAGCGCCAACAACTACAGGCAACCCCGAACGTCAATCCGCCTTCAATTGAAGCGATGCTGGAATGCGGACAGATGGCAAGGATTCAGTCGTTAAACCCAAACAAGCGGCTCCCTGCTTCAAGTGCAATGGTAATTTTGAATGGAGCATCGGTTGAATCCAAGCAACAAGGGTGCTTGTCCGGCACCCTTGTTGCTGTAAGGAAAAATGGTCTACTTCAGCAAGAACGGGATCAGGTCGAGCACTCGGTTCGAGTAGCCCCACTCGTTGTCGTACCAGCTCACTACCTTCACCATGTTGCCGTCGAGGACCTTGGTCATGCCGGCGTCGATGATGCTGGAGTTCGGGTTGCCCTGCATGTCGCTGGATACCACTTCGTCTTCGGTGTAGGCCAGGATGCCCTTGAGGGGGCCTTCGGCTGCTGCCTTGAGCACTGCATTCACTTCAGCAGTGGTGGTGTTCTTTTCCGTCAGCGCCACGAAGTCGACTACCGATACGTTCGGAGTCGGGACTCGCATGGCGTAGCCGTCGAGCTTGCCCTTCAGCGTCGGCAGGACGAGGCCGATGGCCTTGGCGGCGCCGGTCGAGGTGGGGATCATGTTGATCGCGGCGGCGCGGCTGCGGCGGAGGTCGGCGTGCGGGAAGTCCAGAATCACCTGATCGTTGGTGTAGCTGTGAATCGTCGTCATGCTGCCCTTGAGGATGCCGAAGTTGTCCATCAGGACCTTCGCGACAGGACCCAGGCAGTTGGTGGTGCAGCTGGCGTTTGATACGACGTGGTGCTTCGATGCATCGTACATGTCGTTGTTGACGCCGAGGACGATGGTGAGATCTTCGTTCTTGGCCGGGGCCGAGATGATGACCTTCTTGACTGTCCCTTGCAGGTGCTTGGCAGCGTCAGCGCGATCGGTGAAGCGGCCGGTGGATTCGACGACGACTTCTGCGCCGGTGCTGGACCAGTCGATCTGCGCGGGGTCCTTGGTTTCGAATACACGGATGCGCTTGCCGCCTACCGTGATGCTCTCCTCATCGTGAGTGACTTCGTGGCCGATGCCGCCGAGGATCGAGTCGTACTTGAGCAGGTGGGCGAGGGTCTTGTTGTTGGTGAGGTCGTTGGTTGCGACGATTTCGATGTTGGGGTTGCCAAGCGCCGCGCGAAATACATTGCGTCCAATACGGCCAAAGCCGTTGATCGCTACTTTAATTGCCACAGGGAAAATTTCTCCTTCAGAGTTAGGGGGTGCTCTTCTAGGATAGCTAAGGAGTGGGGGGCCGGGGGCCTTGTACTGTCTGGCCGCCTAACCCGGCGAAACTTTCCCGGATTTTGGTGACCTTGCTCGATTGGAAGGTGAGGAAGGTGATCTTGCCGGGAGCGTTGCCGTAGACCCAGTCTTCGGTTTCGACGCCGTCGTTGGTTTCGCGGCTCTTGAGGCGGGGTTTGCCCATGGCGAGGATCACCTGATCTTTATCCATGCCTTCGATGACACGGTTCTCTTTGACGGCGGCTTTGATTTCGGGTGGGAGCGAATCGACGTAGGACTCGGTGGAGGTGCGCTTCTCGAAATCGAATAACGACTTCAGAAGCTTCTTCATCTCGGGGGTGTCGACCGGGGGGACGCCGGTGGGGAACTTTACGACGATGGCTGTGCCGAGGGTGGGTGTGCCGGAAGCATTGCCCATAGGGACGCCTCGGGTGCCGGTGCCGACGGAGACGCCGTCGTACCACTTTCTACCAGACTTCAAGCCACCGTTGATCTGGAAGGTGATTTGTTTGTCGTCGATTTCGACGTTGGTGATCTGGATGAGGTCTCCGGGGCGGGCGGCGGGACCACGTTCTTTGGCAGCTTCGTCCCACTTGTCGCGGTTGAATTTGCCGCCGATTTCGTATTCGAGGGCGGACTTGGAGCGGGGGAGCATCAGCTTGACGGTGGCGTATTCGCTGGAGAGGCCACGGATGAGTTCGATACGCTGCTCGGGGGTGAGTTTTTCGTTGGCGCTGAAGGCCAGCGCGGGGATCAACAGGAGGAGACTCAGGTGACGCATAGGCTATTCCTCTTCAGTTTCGAATAACTGGGGCATCGTGGTTTCGATTGGCGCTTTGTAGAGACACCAGCCGAGGACGGGCAGGACAAGCGTGGTGAGGAGGCCGGCTTCGGGGCCGTAGTCGCCACCGCTCCAGAGCGGGCCGATGTTCCAGTTGAGGATCAATCCGGTGGTACCCATCTTAAAACCACTGACGTTTGCGCCCAGTAAGGGTAACGCCCAGTTCCACCCCAAGTGTACTCCGATCGGAAGCCAGAGGTCGCCGGAGCGGAGGAAGCAGAGGCCGAGGAAGGTGCCCCAGAGGAAGGTGTTGAAGGCGGAGAGGTTGCCGGCGCTGAGATTGTTGGAGTGGGCGGCGGCGAAGAGGACGCCTATTGGGAGGAGGGTTTGGAAGGCGCCGAGCTTGCGCATCAGAAGCTGGAAGGCGTAGCCGTGGAAGAGGAGCTCTTCGCCTACGGCGCCGAAGACCATCACGGCCAGGACGAAGATGAAGCTGGGGATGGAGAAGGAGCGGGTGGGGTCTGTTGTGACTGTTGCCAGGCCGAGGAGGACGGGGAGGCCGGTGACGGCGAGGGCGCTAATTATGCCGCCGGCGAGGCCATAGAGCAGGTTGCGGTGGGTGCTTGTTTGCCAGCCGAGGCCGATGTCGGATAGGCCGCCGCGCTCAAAGATTCGCAGAGATAGGGCGTTGGCGACGGCAGCAGAGGCGAAGACGGCCATGGCGGCTTGTACGAGGAGGCCGGCCCAGGCGAGGAGTGCTGAGACGATTTGCAGGGTGATGATGCCGGTGATCATGAAGATCCCGACGCGTAGGGCCAGACCGGTGTGGCCGAGCTTAGGCACTCACTTTGACCTTTACGCCTTCTGGAGCGACTTTGAAATCGAGGACCTGGGCGCCGAGGGATTTGATGACTTCGCTGACCTTGGGCTTAGCGCCTTTGTCGACGAGGACGAAGCAACAGCCGCCACCACCGGCTCCGCAGACCTTGAAGCCTTTGGCTCCGGCTTTGCGGGTTTTCTCGGCCAATGCGTCGAGGAGGTCTGTTGATATCGTGGGGGCGTTCTTGCGGCGGAAGGACCATTCTTCGCGGAGGAGACGGCCGGCTTCATTCCAGTCGGCTTTCTCGAGGGCCGCGCGCATGGCGCTGGAGATGGCAGAGATTTTTTCGAAATTGCGACGGACGGTTTTATCGCCGTCGATGTAGGACTTTGTAACTTCCCAGTTGTTGATGCCGGAATTGCGGGGCTTGCCGGTGTAGACGAGGATGCCGCGGTCTACGAGTTCGTCGTGATCGAGGGGGATTTCTTTACGGACGATGCCGGCGCAGCCGAGCTCTACGGCGCTGACGCGGCCGTACATAGCGGGGTAATAGTCCTGACAACCGGTGGGGACCTGGATGATTTGCGCTTCGATGTTCTGGGCGACTTCGCGGATTTTTTCAACGGTGTAGCCGCGTTTGGTGAGCTTGTTGAGGGCGGCGCCGAGGGTGATGAGGAGGCTGGAGGAGCCGGAGATGCCGGCGCCGGCGGGGGCTTCGCTGTTGGTGATGAGGTGGAGGCCGGTGGTGGGGCGGTACCAGCGGAGGGCGAGGGCGAGGAGGGGGAGCTTGTACTTTTTGGCGTTGACGAGGGCGTCGATGTTTTCAAACTCTTCGCGGCCACCGAGGTCGCGGGTTTCGAGGATGATGCGGGAGTCGGTGCGGGTGGTGATTTCGGCGGAGGTGTAGAGGTTTACGGCGAAGTTTACGGTGACGGCGTTGTCGTGGTTGAGGTAGAGGGGCCAGATATCGAGGGTGCCACCGGCGAGGTCTACGCGGCAGGGGGATTTTGCTGCAATTTTCATCGTGTCAGGCTTTATCGTAGCAATGGTCCTGTTGCCGGAGTGGTGATGAGGTGCTGGTGGTGCGCCAGATGGCGAGGAAGAGGATCGATGTGACCAGCGAGAAGCGGATGAGGTGCGCGTTGGTGGTGCGCTCGGCTAGCCACATTTTTATTTCGTAGGGGAGATAGCTGTTGTTGTAGAGCAGGACGGCAAGGACGGCGAAGGCGATGCGGAGGTAGGTGCGGATCTGGTCTTCGTGTTTGCCTCGGGCGAGGAGCAGGCTGCGGATGCCGGCGGTGGCTAGTGTGCCGGCTGCGCTCAATAGGAGGCTGCAGAGGATGATGGTGAGGGCGGGGAGGACCAGGTGGGGGATTCCGCTGCTTATGTTTACCGTGAGGAGGGCGAGGAGGGTAGTGGCGGCGGAGGCTGCGCTTGCATGTTTGGGGTTGGGGACGTTGGCGGCGATCAGGAGGCTTAAGAAGCCGTAGGCGATGATGAGCATCGGGTTGAGGAAGGCGAAGCCCATATTGTAGGGGAGGTAGCCCGAGAGGACGGCGAACCAGACTACGATCAAGGGGATGGTGGGCATGGGTATGATTCCAGTATGGCGATTCGAAGGATTGTAGAGCTTGGTGATCCTCTATTGCGGGTGATCTCAGGGGAAGTTACGGAGATGAGTGCGGCTTTTTCGACTCTGGATGATTTGCGGGATACCTTGCATGAGTTTCAGCGGGTACAGGGTTTTGGGCGGGGGATTGCGGCGATCCAGATTGGGGTAGCGCAGCGGGTGATTTATATCGAAATCGGGGGAGAGGTGTTTGAGCTGATCAACCCGGTGTTGACGCAGATGAGTGATGAAAAATTCAGGATGTGGGATGACTGCTTCAGCTTTCCGAATCTGATGGTGGAGCTGGAGCGGAGTGAGTCTGTGACGTTGCGGTATCAGGATCGGAGCGGGGAGTGGCACGAGGTCGAGGCTGAGGGCGCGTTTTCTGAGCTATTGCAGCATGAGGTGGACCATCTGGACGGGATTTTGTCGATTGATCGGGCGCTGGACCGGCGGGAGTCGTTTATGACTCGGACGCAGTGGTTGAGATCTTTAGAAAAAAATCCACTTAGAACGTCCTAGGGTAATTTTTGCGAAATGCAATTATAATCGGGTTGCGCAGTATGGCCGATAACTTAACCATGCAGAATCGGAGAATGAATCCGCGGATGTTGTGCGCAGATCTGGTGAAGATCGAATGGCGCGACAAAAGCGGTGTAGACCACACTGTCGTGGCGAACCTGGAGGATATCTCCTTGTCTGGAGCGTGTCTTCAGCTGGAAGAGGACGTTCCCTTGCAGAGCATTGTGACGATGACGCACGACAAAGCTTCGTACGAGGGCCGGGTTCGATACTGCATTTTCAAGGACATCGGGTATTTTTTGGGTGTGGAGTTTGAACCGGGCTATCGCTGGACGGCCAAGGATTTCAAGCCCATGCATCTACTGGATCCGCGGCGGCTGGGTGGAATCAAGGATGAAGGAAGCCCTGCGGTTCAGGGTGTGATTGCAAGCTGATTAGCTGAATTTGTACTGGCCGGGGATAGGCAGCGGTGGTGCTTCCATCTTGAGGTCGAAGCCGAATTCTTTGGGGCTGCGGTCGAGGGTGGAATTGAGGATCTGGTCCCAGGTGATTTCCTGGCCAGAGTATGCGCTTTCGCGGGCCATGATGCAGGTGAGGGTGCTTTCGGCAACGGTCATTGCATGGTTGATGAAGGGGCCATCGCCACGAATGGATTTGGTGAGTGCCACGTGTTCGGCAACGTAAGGGTTGATGTCCTTGGTGCCGAGGTCGCGGCAGTTGGACTTTCCTTTAGCGCCGATGATGAGTTCGCTGACGTTGGTGTAGAGACCCTTGGGGAACTGGCGGCACTGGCTGGAGAGGCGGACGCCGTTGGCATATTCAAAGTCTGCTGAAATGTGATCGTAGATTCCGCCATGGACTTCATCGCGGGGACGCCAGACGGCACCGCCGGTGGCCACTACTTTGATGGGATGGGTACCCATCACCCAGTTGATGACATCGATGTTGTGGAGATGCTGCTCGACGATTTGATCGCCGGAGAGCCAGACGTTGGAATACCAGTTGCGGTGTTGCCAGGTCATGTCGCCCCACTTGGGATCGCGGCCTTTGGGCTGCTGGATTACGGGAGTGCCTACCCAGTAGGCGTAGGCGGCGCGGATTTCGCCGATCTGGCCGGACTGGATCTTCTCAACTGTTTCGACGTATTCGCGCTGGAAGCGGCGTTGTGCGCCGGAGATGACGGTGAGCTTTTTCTCTTCGCTCTTTTTGGCGGCGGCCATGAAGCGGCGGATACCGGCGGGGTCTGTGGCGAAGGGCTTTTCGCAGAAGACGTGTTTGCCTGCGTCGACGGCTGCTTCAAAGTGCATGGGGCGATAGCCGGGCGGGGTGCAAAGCATGACGATGTCGACGTCACTGGCGATCACCTTCTTGTAGGCGTCAAAGCCGGTGAAGTGGTGTTCGGGGTCTACCTTGATACGGTCGTGGGTTTTCGGGAAGCGGTTTTGGTCGCGGAGCCAGGCGAGGTTCGATTCGAGCTTGTCTTCGAAGAGATCGCCGATGACGGTAAGGTCGACGTTGGAGTCTGCCGATAGGAGGTCTACGACTGCCTGGCGGCCACGGCCGCCTGCACCGATCAAGCCGGCCTTGAGCCTGGCTGGGCCTGCGCCGCGAACCAACTCCGGCCGGACGATGGTGAAAGCGCCGGCCGTTAAAAAGGCACGGCGGTCTTTCAGCGATTGAGGTAAATTAGGAAACTCCATGTCTCGGACTACTGCAACTAATCATATCCCGCCCAGTGGTGTTACCGCAGCGGCGGTTACGCCGTTTCGCGAAAGGTCGAATTACGTCGATCTTGGGGCGGCGATGGAGATTCTGGATTTTCTCGAGGCGTCGCCGGCCAAGGGGATCAGCATCTTTGGAACCACTGGCAACTTTCTGCATTTTGATGTGGAAGAGCGCGAGAAGCTGGTGAGCTTTGGGGTGAAGCGTTGCCGGAAGCCTGTGATTGTGGGGATTGCGCATTCGACTCTCGATGTGACGGTGTATCTGGCTGAGCAGGCGGCGGGGGCTGGAGCGTCGGCTGCGTTGGTGCTGCCGCCCTATTACTTTCGCTACAGCGTGGCGCAACTGGAAGAGTTCTATCTGCGGCTGGGGGAGAAGGCGGCTGGTGTGATTCCGCTTTATCTCTACAACATTCCGTTCTTTACTTCGGCCTTGCCGGTGGAGGTATCTGAGCGCCTGTTGCGCAGCGGGATGTATGTCGGGATCAAGGATTCTTCGGGCAAGCCCGAATATCTGGAAGCGCTCAAAGACACCGGGGCTACCTTGCTGGTGGGGAATGACAATGCGTTGTGTGTGTCGCGGAAACAGAGCGCAGTGGGTGTGATTAGCGGGTGCGCGGCGGCGTTGCCGGAGTTGATCTGTGCGCTCGAGGCTGCGGTGGTGAATGGGGATGCGGTGCGTGAGGCGCTGCTGTGGGGTTATTTGCAGCAGTTCATTGGCTGGCTCGACAAGTTTCCTACTCCGTTTGGCGTGGAGGAGGCGTGCCGCTTGCGGAAGTTGCCGGCACGGCCGGAGACGAGCTGGCTGGGCGGGGCACCTCTGGCTGAATATCGAGACTGGTTTGTCGACTGGTTGCCTGGAGTTTTGCGCGATTCTAAGTAGTGAATGACGCCTGACGAATTTCGGACTTATGGTTATGCGGCGATCGACTGGGTCGCGCACTTTCTAGAGCATACGCGCGAGTATCCTGTGCTGCCGGATGTCGAGCCGGGGTCGCTTGTAGACACTTTGCCCAAGTCCGGACCCGAGCAGGGTGAGGATTTCACGCAGATTCTGGAAGATTTTGAGCGGGAGATTGTGCCTCGCAGTACGCACTGGAATCACCCGCGCTTTATGGGGTACTTTGCGAATTCCTCACCCGGTGAGGGGATTATTGCAGAGATGCTGGCTGCGGCACTGAACCCGAACGGGATGCTGTGGAAGAGTTCGCCGGCGGCTACTGAGCTGGAAGAGGTGACGCTCGACTGGTTGCGGCAGTGGATGGGGCTTTCGGATTTCTGGTTCGGGCAGATTCTGGATACGGCGTCGACGAGTACGTTTCATGCCATTGTGGCTGCGCGCGTTCGTAAGGGTGCGGCAAGTGGGCCGTTGACGCTTTATGCGAGCAAGCATGCGCATAGCTCAATTGAGAAGGGTGCGCTGGCGGCCGGGGTGGCACGGGAGAATGTGCGGCTGATTGATGTTGACGATGAGTTCCGGATGCGGGTGGATTTGCTGGAGGCGGCAATTGTTGAGGATGTGGCGGCGGGGAAGGTTCCGTTTTGTGTGATTCCGACGGTGGGGACTACGAGTGTCGCTAGTATTGATCCGGTGCGGGAGGTGCTGGCGGTGGGGCGGCGGCACGCGATGTGGGTGCATGTGGATTGCGCTTATGGGGGAAGTACGGCGGTGGACCCTCGCTATCAGCCGCTGCTGGACGGGGTGGATGAGGCGGATTCGCTTGTGGTGAACCCGCATAAGTGGTTGTTTGTGCCGATGGATTTGAGCGTGTTTTATTGCCACAACAAGGAGTGGTTGCGGGATGCGTTTTCTCTGGTGCCGGAGTATTTGCGGACTGCTGGGGACGACCGGGCTCTGAATTATCACGAGTATGGATTGCCGCTGGGACGGCGGTTTCGGTCGCTGAAGTTGTGGTTTACGATGCGGTCTTTTGGGCGGGTGAAGCTGGCGGCGATGATTCATGCGCAGATTGAGGCGGCCAAGGGTTTGGCGGCGACGATTGCAGCGCATCCGGATTATGAGGTGTGTGCGCCGGTGCATTTTTCGCTTGTAGTCTTCCGGCATCGCGCTGGGGACGATTTCAACCAGCGGTTGCTTGAGGCGGTGAATGCGAGTGGCGAGGTTTTGCTGTCGCCCAATGTGTTGGGAGGGCAGAAGGTGATTCGTCTGGCGATCGGGAATATCCAGACGAATCGGGGGGATCTGGCGGCGGTGTGGGCACTTTTGCAGGAGAAGGCGGCGGAGTTGAAGTGATATTCTCGCTAGGAAGATATGGGACAACAAGAGACCGAAAAACTGAATGAGTTGATGCATGGAGCGGCACTGACGCGGGCGATCTGTACCGTGGCCGAGCTTGGGATCGCCGATCAGATTGAGGGTGGGAAGCCGCGACCGGTTTCGGAATTGGCAGCCGCCACAGGCTGTCATGAGCAGGGTCTGCATCGCATGATGCGGTTTCTGGCTAGCCAGGGCTTGTTTACGGAAACCGCGAGTGGGGCATTTGATCATACGCCGCTGTCGAGTGTGTTGCGTGGGGATTCGGTTGGGTCCTATCGAGCTGGAGCGCGGATGTTCCATCATATTTTCGCAGGCTGGGACGGGCTCGATCACGCTGTGAAGACCGGCACACCCGGCTTTGACAAGGTGTTTGGCAAGCCCATCTTTGACTATGTTGGGGAACACCCGGAGTTGGGACCGATTCTCGATGCAGGCATGACCAGCATTCACGGCTACGAGACCGAGGCGATGCTTGATGCCTATGATTTCAGTGGTATTTCGGTGTTGGCCGATATTGGTGGTGGAAATGGATCTTTGATCAGCGGGGTGCTGAAGCGGTATCCGGTGATGCGAGGGTTGTTGTTTGATCTGGGGCACGTGATGGGGCGGGCCAAGGCGAATCTTGAGGCTGGTGGGCTGACTGATCGCTGCTCTGTAATGGAAGGTAGTTTCTTTGAGACAGTGCCAGCGGGTGCCGATGCTTACCTGTTCCGGCATATCATTCACGATTGGACCGATGAGCAGTGCGTGGGGATTCTTGGGCATTGCCGGAAGGTAATCCCGGCTGGAGGGCGCTTGCTGGTGGTGGAATGTGTGGTGCCTGAGGGCAACGAACCGTCAATATCGAAGGCTTTCGACATGACGATGATGACCTTCCCGGGTGGGCTTGAGCGCACAGAGAAGCAGTTCCGGAAGTTGTTTGAGATGTCCGGGTTTGAGTTGAGTTTGGTGACGCCGACCTCGTCTATGGTGAGTGTGGTGGAGGGGAAGCCGGTTTAGGTCAGGCGAGTGGATTGACCCAGGACAGACTCGGGAAGCGGCGGAATCCAACGTCGGTGGAGGCCAGAGTAGCGCCGAACTCGATGGCCAGAGCGGCCAGGACGGCGTCGGTGGTTTGAGGTCCTGCTAGTTGAGCTTCCAGCAACTGCTGGAGCAAAAGTTCCTGATGTCTTGGGCCAGGATTGACCGGCACGACTAGCGGCGATTCTCGCAATTCATCGACGATTTCTAGGGCTTCTCTTACGCTCAAGAAATTCTTGCTCAGCCGGGGGTTTGTAGAAATTCTCACAAAAGCCCAAATGGATATCCAGGGAATGCCGATTGATTGATCTCCAGCCAAGAGTTGATTGAGCCAGGCCTTCGATCTTTCGTGGTGAACCGATACCCCATCGTAGGCGTAGAGCAGAATGTTGGCGTCGAGAAGAATCAACGGTGGTCTTCGCCTTCAGCCAGACTTAGTAGCTCCGAGATGCTATCGAAGTTGAAGCCGGGCTTCAGGCCCAGGGAGCGGGGAATCACCACAATCGGTTTGCGATTCTCTCGCTTTTGCTCGACTGCTATCAGACCCTCACGGACAACCATGTTCAATGTTTCCCGGAAAGAGCTATCGCGACGTTTGGATTCCTGCTGAAGGCGTTCCAAGACATCATCGTCGAGATTTACAGTAGTACGCATCGCTGATGTCTTTAGATTAGCATCAGTGATGCACAGGCTGAAAATATGCCTTCCAGTGTCTGAACGGTTTTCGGTAATTGAGAAAAGCTGTTTGGGATGTCCGGTTTTGTATTGAGTTCGGTAACGCCGACCTCGTCGATGGTTAGAGTGGTGGAGGGGAAGCCGGTTTAGCGGCTAGTGCGAGTCACAAAGTTGTCTGCAGGCTACCTGAAGCCGGTAATCTGTTCAATATCAACGTTGCGCCGGCCCACCAATCCCCAGAGAATGCGTTTTCCGTCTGGCGAGACGGCCAAACCACGGTGCACATCAAAGGGCTTTGTTCCAAGAAAAGCTTTGTGGATGAGTAGAGCCTTTCCTGCGTAAGGCAGGTGATAGAGTCCTCCCTCAGCACCTGCAAAATAGAGGCCGTCTGGAGAGAGGGCAACGTCGCGGTCGGGAAGTCTATCCGACAGTGTTGCCAAAATCCTGTTGGGACCACCAGTCAAAGAAACCAGCGCCAACTCCACTTGTTTGACCAACCTGACTACGTAGAGATCGCGGCCATCCAGGCTCTCACCTACCGGAAGCTGCCACCCATCGTTTCGAAGCATCTTGCGATCGGAACCGTCTGCCCGGCAACTCCACAGTTGAGAGCCGGATGAATAGTAGATATGACGACCATCCCGCGACCAAACCGGCGACTGTCCCACTTGTCCTTCAAGTGGTACTTGCTGTGCCGAGCCCCCCGCAATGGGCACAATCATGAGGCCCTTGGGCTGCAGGGCGGCTGAGCCAAAGACAAGACGGCTGCCATCCGGTGACCAATCTGGCCTGCTCTCGGCGAGTACTCCTTCGGTAATGCGTCGCGGGGAAGTGCCTTCCGGCCCCGTCAGCCAAACCTCGCGCTGCCCACTTCGATTGGAGATGAATGCTATCGACTTCCCGTCTGGAGAAAACGATGGATACTCATCCAGGCGGCTGGATGGAGCAAATTCCTGGGACTGATCGAGGTTCTCTCGCGAGGCCTGCCAGAGACTTCCCCTCGATTCCTGACTAGCTCCAAACAAAAGCGTGGAGCTTTTTTGGCCACGAGAGACGGTTACAGTAGAGCAGTCCTTTGGGATAGGGAGGAGTTCTGGTTGAGCTCCAGATTGCAGCGCGAGGCGATAGAGGCGTGAGTTATCGCCATGGGCAGGATGGATTGCCGGCAGGCAAAGTACAAGTTCCCTGCCACCAGGCGCCCAGTCAAAGCCAGCAGGCATGCCCTGACCCTGCAAGATGGTCAGAGATTCACCTGGACTCTCCCCCTGGGGTGTCAATTTTCGCTGAACGATTTCGAAGACGCCATTCGGTGAGCCGCCTTCTCGAACATAAGCGAAGGACTGTCCATCTGGAGCGATCGTTGGGCTGTGGGCAGGTTGGGGATTTGTCAAAAGCCTATGGTCGCCTTCGAGTGAAATAGTGTAAATTCCCTGCTCGCCGTTGGGCTGTTCCATGGGTGCCAGGAGCCATCGTCCATCCGGGCCCCAGGCAACGTGGCGGCTGCTGCCGAAGAAAGCCGCACGCTGTGTCAGCCTGATCAAGTTGCGGGAAGGGCCCCCTGTAGCACTTACCAGGCAAAGCCAGGTGCCGTCCTCTTTGGTACGCCGCAGAAATGCGATCGTCTTCCCGTCGGGTGACCAGGCCGGGCTGAAGGCAAAACCGTTACCTGTGTCAAGCGGAACCGGCTCTTGCTCGTCGAAGCGCTTGAGATAAATCCCCATCTGATTGTTCTGTGGCCGGGCCCAGAAGAAGGCAACCTGGGTACCGTCTGGAGATACGGTTGGCCCAAACTCGCCCCCCGGTAGAGAGGTGAATGGAGTTGATGCCAGGATGACAGGCTGTGACGGGTTTCGGCTCAGGTAAATCAAGCCGCCAATTGATGAAAGAAGCAGGGTTGTAAGCAATGCTGCGGTCCAGACAGTGCTTTTTGGGGGCAACGGTGCCGGGGGCTCTTCGAGAAGAGGCTCGGGGCTTACCCGACGCGCTGCCAACCATTCATCAATCTCTCGCTGATAGGCCCAGACGGAGCCTTTGGCCTGGTGCTGGTGCTTATGAACGGGCAGGCCTTCGGTTTGCTGCCAGCGGCGCACGGTGCGCTCACTCTTGTCGAGATAGGCCGCGATTTGCTTCCAGGATTCAAGCCGGCCAGCTTCAGGATCGGGAGATGGACTGGTCATTCACTTCAGAGATGCTCCTAGAATTGCACACGCAGGCCCAAGGTGATGAGCCTGGGGCTGTTTTGGGGAGCGGTGGCCCGGCCGAAGTTTGGGTTGCCGATAAAGCCGTTTGCGCCGAAATTCGTACGATTGAGCGCATTAAATGCATTCGCAGTGAACTGCAAACGCAAGCCAGTGCGATCGTTGCCTGAGGCCAACAGCACCAGTTGCTTGGTTATGGAAATGTTGTCGGTAAAGACAGGTGGCTGCCGAAAGCGGCCATGCCCCGGGGCAGAAGATCCAAAGGCAAACTGGCCGGGGATGGAGAAGGCGTTGCCATTGAAGTAGCGGCTGTCTGGCTGGTTGGGATCAAGAGAGGTGCGGCTCTGGCCGGTGAGAACAGACACGGGATTCGAATCGCAGGCACGAAGCAAGGTAAACAGAACGCCATTGCCCAGTGTGTTGATGCAGTTGACAGGCAGCAACCCACCGCTGCGATAGTTGTGAGTCTGAGCGATGGTCCAATTGCCTGCGAGGGTATTCCAGAGGCGATTGGCTCCACCAAGAAATCGTTGGCCTCGCCCGAACGGAAGGTCATAGGTGCTGATGAAGTTGAATACATTGGGAAGGTCAAAGGGCAGGTACGATTTCGGCTGGGCGAGATTGTACATGTCCTGGGCATAGACCTGGGTTTGAGTAAAGGTCTGGCGGAATGTGAGCAGACTCAGAGACTTTGACCTTACATAAGAGGTTGAGAACTGCCAATTGCCAACGCGTCTTTGAACTTTTAGCGAAGCCGAGTCGTACCAGGTGCGGCCGTGACCGCTGTTGCGTGACAATACGCTCAAATACTGTGGGAAGGGTCTGAGCGCTTGTGCCAGCGTTCCCTCATTTGGAAATGAGGCGTATGGCTTTGAGAAGCCGGCCGCAACAACATCGGGGGCGCTGATAGGCCGCCGCAATAGATTGCCCAAACGAAGAAACGATGGGTTGACCTGATTCAGGTCCACCGTAGAGTTCAATGAAAAGCCGCGGTTGCCCGCGTATTCAGCCTCAATAAGAAAGCGGCCTATCTCACGCTGGAAGCCAAAGCTCCAATGGAAGATGTGAGGAGCGTGCCCGAAGGTTGGGCCGAGATAGTCTACGGCCTGGCCAATGCCAGCGGTAGGACTGAGGTTCGGCGGCGGAACAAAGCCAGCAGGAACAGGGATTCCGTTGTCCCATTGAAAAGGAGCTGTAAAGCCATTGGAGTTGGCCTGTAAAAGACTACTTGATCCAACATTGCAAGCGCAGCCACCATTGCCTGTAGCCTCGTAGACGATACCGAAGCCGCCCCGTAAAACAGTGCGTGTTCCCGGCTGATAAGCAAAGCCAAGACGGGGCCCGATATTAGAAAAGTCAGTAGGCCAGAAGCGCGTAACGCCGAGCCGTCCTGGCCCCTTGCCGGGAAACACATAGGCACCGGGGAGGTTGCCTGCGCCAGGATTGAGAGCAGTCAGCGATACGGAACTCATCGACGGCATGTGCCAGTTTATGGGAACTTCGTATCGCAACCCAAGATTCAAGGTCAGTCTTGGGTGCAGTTTGAATTCGTCTTGGAAAAAGAAGCTGGAATAGCGATAGCGGATATCAAAATCTTCAACTGGTGGCACGGCAAGAGTAGCGGAATCTGGGGCTCCCAATAGAAAGCTCGCCAGGGAATTGCCCGTGGTCGCCGTGGCTGCGGGGCTCGCTGTTTGCGCACGCGCAAAAGAGTAAGTTCCATTTCCGTTGCCACCGGTCCTCGGCGCCAGTGTCTGCAGAAGCCGAAGATCCCACCCCCCCTTCCAAACATGCTTCCCTTTTACCCAGGACAAACTCTGCGACAAGTGGTGGGTATGGTTGTCTTGCCCAACGCCATTGGTTGGCGTGCTGCCCCAGGCGGTGTAGCCGTCTGCCGGGGCGAATTGAATGCGGGGAGTCACGTCAAAGCTTCCGCTCAGGCCTGGAAAGCCTGCTCTTGAGGCGAAGCCCGTTTGCGCCGGAACGCTGCCAAGCTGTGCGGTTCTGGAGTAAGCGTAGGAGGATTGAAGCACCATCGCCGGGCCGAGAATCAAGGTATGACTGGCGCGAATTACGAGTGGGCGCTGGGAGACTTGCCCGCCTGTTCCCAGGGGGCCGCTAAAATCCAGCGTACGATCTGCCAACTGGTTCTCGCCGGAGTGGAAATAGGCGAAGCGATTGCGATCGTTGAGAGCGTGGTCGAACTTGACAGCCCAAACGTGGTTTGTCAGCTCAGTCGAGTTCACAAACGAATAGTTGTTGTTGAGGCCCTCGCCGGTAGGCGCCGGCAGGAAGGGAAGAATATTGGTTGAGATCCGGCTGAAGCGGCTCTGAGGAATGGTATTGCGGGGGAAAGGCATGCGGGTCGTATTCGGCCCTGCCACTGTGGTGGTTGCGGGATCAAAGATCAGTTGGGGGATCTGACTGAAATCTCCAAGCCGCAGCGGGGCGGCAGCCACTGTGTTGAGCACTGCCTGGGAACCGCGCGGTTGCAAATCATGATCGGAGGAGAAGTAGAAGAAGGTCTTGTTGCGTCCATCGTAAAGACGAGGAATCCAGACAGGCCCTCCGGTTCCGCCGCTAGAGGCATTCGTGCGGTCTTTCGGTCGGAACCCGGCTGGATTATTCCGGTTCTGGTTCACCGTCCAACCCGCCGCGTTCCAGATATCGCGACGGAGGTGGTAAGCCAGTGTTCCATGCCATTGATTCGTCCCGGACTTGGTGGTGAGGATCTCAATTCCCCCGCCCACTCTCCCGAACTCCGCTGAGTAGTTGCCTGTCAGCAAACGGACTTCCTGAAAAGATTCAGCTGAGGGACGAGTGAATACCGTCCCCCCCGATTCGGGGATTACATTGCTGCCGCCGTCGATCAGCTGTTCTCTCGCACGCCCAACCGAGCCGGCAATACTCACTTCTGAAGTGACATTGACGGCTGCCATGAAACTCAAAAAAGCCGAAGGATCCTGTAATCCGCCAGACCAGCGAGGAAGGGTCTCGTACATTCTGGGAGTGAGGGTTTGACCGCGTTCGCTCGAATTCGAGTCGAGCAGGGTAGGGGCAGCGACGATTTCGAGCTGCTGACTGGTGTCACCCACCTCGAGGTGCCAATCGATCGTTTGCCGTTGGGATGCGAAGATCTTCACGTTTGACCGAAGTACGCGCTTGAATCCAGACTTTTCCGCACTGATTGTATAAGCGCCAGGAGGAAGATTGGGGAAGAGGTAGATCCCAGCCTCGGAGGAAGCCACTCGCAGGTTCTCGCCGGTGAGAATATTCAGCGCCTGAATCTGAGCCCCGGCGACGGTAGCTCGCTGGGCGTCGAAAATCTGCCCCCCCAGGGATCCTGTTTGAGCTTCCAGAACGGGACTTGCAAACAGCACCAACAAACCCGCAAATAGCCAAGTTTGCCCGCCGAACTTCGCGTTTTGGTGCATGGGCTTCAGAATATCAGCCGAAGAGTGCTCTAAGCCCTGTTTTGCCTGTTTCAGGAGGTTGGCCACTTTGGGCATGCCGATTGTGACCGTTTCAAATCAACAAGATACGGAGAACACTGGGTCATGTCCAAAACAACATTTTTGATTTTGATTCTTGCCGTGACAGGCTGGGCCATCTGGGAATCGCGGTACCAGACCGGGGAGCGGCTCCTAAAAGAGGGCAAGGCAGAGGGTGCAGTGTCCGAGCTGAAACAGGCTTTAGCCGAGGCTGGAGAGACTGGCCGGGGTGTAGTGCTGGACGCCCTCGGTCGGGCAGAGTCTCGTTTGGGACATTTCCGGGATGCCAAACGCCACATCGAGGCGTCCTTGCCATTGTGGCCTCTCGGCTCCCGGGAGCGTGCAGTGATCTTGCACAACCTGGGTCAAGTTCACCTTCGCCTGCAAGAAGACGCCCGGGCAGAACAGCTTTTTAGTCAGGCAACCGAAACCCTGCCAGGGGAAGCCTCGGTTTGGCACTCCCTTGGGCAGGCCCAATTTCGCCGGAAGCGAAGAGAACTGGCTGAAGCGTCATTGCGAAAAGCGCTCTCGCTCGCCGATTCTGCGATGAAACCCAACATTGCCAGCGACCTGGCAACGATTCTGGAAGCAAACCATCAATACGCCAAAGCGGCAGAGATCTGGCGGGAAGCGATTTCTCAGGCCAAGCCAGGGCAGGGACGAGCAAGGATGCTGGCCAACCTGGCAGCATTGCAATGGAAGTGGAATGCCAAAGAAGAAGCGGCCAATCAGTTTCGGGCGGCTCTGGCCGAGATGGAGAACGCTGTGGGCCCCCGGCACCCGGATCTTGCCTTGATTCTTGAGAACTACCAGGCAGTGCTGCTCAAGACGGGCAAGAAGGCTGAAGCCCTGGCAGCCGGAGAGAGAGCCGTTGCTATTCGGTCCTCGTTTGCCTCAAATACCAATGATCAGCAGGCTTCGGTGGATTGGCGCGACCTTCGTCGATAGAAGACGGCAAGTGCCAATCAATTTCCGGTTGCGAACCCGCATCAGATCCAGTTTTTGTTCCTCGGTTATGGAACAGATGATGCTTGAATTGTCCTGAGTTCCGTAGAGCCCAAGTAGAAACTGATTGCTGTTCTGGATCTGGAGGGGTCTCAGTTTTTGGATTGCGCCACCTTCGCGCGGAATGGCGCACAAGACATTGCCTTGCCTGGCCACGAAGTTGATCTGGCTTTTCGAAGTTGCGAAGGCTGGGCCTTGTAGCCCGTCGGCCACAGGTGATTCTTGTCCTGTGTCGAGGTCCGAACGATAGAGTGCTTAGGGATTGGCAGCTCTGATACTCGCGCCGCTTCTGGTTCTGGCTGTGCCGCGCGGAGAAAAAAGACTAGCTCTCAAGCACGCGTGCTACACGGATTAGCGACAGCGAAGCCATGCCGGGGAAGAGGTGAGGTGAGAGTTCGATGGCTGTTCGGACGGCTTCAAAATCGGCGGGATTGTTGTGTACTAGTGGCAGACCTGATACCAAGGCAGTGCAGGCGATCATCGCATCGAATCGCCAGCGGTTCATGCGGCCAGTTCGGGTTCCAATTGGATGCCGTCTAGAAGAAAGCGCTCTTCTTCAGTGAATCCGCTGAATGCCTGTCGGTAAGATGCCAAAACTTCTTCTGACTTGCGGGTGCGTCTGAGAGCCGCCGAGCCGTCCTGCAAAACTTCAGATACCGCGGTGCTGAGGGTGATGTGGGGATCCTTCGCGATCTCTTCTGCCTGATTCAGCACAGATGCCGGGAGGGTAAATGTTGTGCGCTTTTCGATTGCAACTTGATGCGATTTTATTTCAATTCGCGCATCGCGATTGTTCAGGAACTCTGGCCAGCACTCTCTCACCATTTGTTCCTGAACAGTTCAACAGTAGCAATGGAAAGCACATCGATTTGCCAAAGAAGATTTGTGGGGAGGTGTTAGAGGGATAGAGGCGTGGGGCTGGCTAAGAAGCTCTAAGCTGCTGGGCGTCCTGGTTGGCGGGGTCTGCTGGCTTGGCTGAATCCGACGAGTGGCGGGAGAGACGGAGGATCTGTGTCTCGAGCGCCATCAGGCTTTGCTGGATGTCTTCCTGCTGACGGGATTCGACGGCATCCATGAGGCGCATGGCGCTTTCTGCGACGCTGACGGCGGCGATACGTTCTGCGGCTGAGCGCATCTTGCGGACTTCGCGCTCTAGCGCTGCGCGATCGTTGCGGGCGACGGCGGTCTGGATTTTTTCAAGCCGCTCCGGTGCCATCTGCAGGAAGAGCAGCAGCATGCCTTCGAAGAGATTGGTGTCGTTGTCGGTGAGCCGCGCGGCAAGGCTACGATCAATGGCCTGAAGTGGAGCTAGCTCGGGAATCGCGTTCCCTTCTTTTGCCTGCACAGGTGCTTCAACCGTTTCGGGTTTGGCTGGCGCAGCTTCTGTGCTGGCATCGAGGTAGCGCATGATCGTATGCACCAGGGTGGACGGGTTCACAGGCTTTGAGGCGTAATCGTTCATGCCGGCTTCCAGGCAGCGCTCACGGTCGCCAGTCATGGCGTGGGCCGTCATCGCAATGATCGGCAGATCGGTGAGGCGCAACTCGGATCGAATTTTGCGAGTTGCTTCGATGCCATCCATGTACGGCATCTGCACATCCATCAGCACCAGGTCATACTTGCCCTTCTGCAATGCGGAAAGAGCTTCGAGACCATTGGCAGCAATGTCCACGTGGAAGCCACGTTTGGAAAGAATAGCCAGAACCACCTTCTGGTTTACGGCGTTATCTTCAACCAGGAGGATTTCAGGTGTGCGGCCGTCGAGGGAGACGAGATCCGGGCCGTTGTCCTTGGCTTCAACTACGGCGCGCTTCGACTTTTGAGCAACTTCAAGCGGGATGCGGACAAAGAACTTGCTGCCCGTACCTTCGTTACTCTCGACCCAGATGCGGCCGCCGAACATTTCAACAAGCCGGCGAGTGATGGTGAGGCCAAGACCGGTTCCGCCGAAGCGGCGCGTGATGCTGCCGTCGGCCTGAGTGAATTTGTCGAAGATTTTGTCGAGCTTGTCGGCGGGAATGCCTACGCCGGTGTCCTCAACGACAAGGTCGAATTCAGTGCGGCCTTCTTTGCCGTCGATAGCCGAACGAAGAATCACTCTTACGTGGCCTGATTCGGTAAATTTGATGGCGTTGCTGAGCAGGTTGCCAATCACCTGACGCAGACGCATTGGATCGCCGTAGACAGTTTCGGCCACTTCTGGCGCTACATCGGCTACCAGTTCGATCCGCTTCTGCCGGGCTCGAACCTGATGCGTCTTGATCGCTTCATTGACAACAGATTTGAGCTGGAAGGGAATTCTCTCAAGCCCCATCTTGCCGCTTTCGATTTTCGACAAATCGAGGATGTCATTGAGCAGGGCAAGCAGGGAATGAGCGCAACGCTGCGCGGTTTCGAGTTCTTCGCGTTGTTCACCCGAAAGTGAGCTTTCGAGCACAACATCGAGCATCCCGAGGATGCCATTCATGGGCGTACGAAGCTCGTGCGACATGTTGGCGAGAAACTCGCTTTTGGCCTGACTAGCGGCTAAGGCTCGCTCCATGGCTTCGCGCAAGGCATCCGTGCGTTGCTGGATGCGCGCTTCGAGCATTTCGCGATGCTCGGCAATCTGACGGTCTCGCTCTTTGAGAGCCTGAATCGTTTCGTTGAAGACTTCGCCGACGAACTGGATTTCATCACCGGTGCGGCTCACCTGAATTTTTTCGAGCTGCCCGAGTTGCGCCTTCTTCATGCCGGCGGCAAGATTTTGCAGGGGCTTTGCCATTAAGGTGACGGTGAAGCGTCCAATGGCGAGGCCTACAAGGAGCAGAATTGCCAACATGAGAACGCCTTTGCCCCAGTCAAAGGTGTTGTTGTGGACGTCGTAACCGATATTGACGAGAATGACCCAAAACACCAAAACCGACGTGAACATCGAGAATTTGGTGGCTAGTGATCGTGATTGAGTACTTTTGCGCAAAGAGATCTCGAATTCGTTCTGGTGCCTTCTAAGGTGTTTCGGCAGATTCAGTGTGCCACTTTATGCCCTGTAAACCCATCGGGGTAAATACTTAGTACTGCTAAGGCCAGGGATTCAAGCGAGGCTTTGTTAGACTTCGAAAAGATGGCTTCTTCTTCCCGCCTGGCGACTACCCTTTGCGGGATTCCTTTGACCAACCCTGTTCTTGCCGCATCCGGCACTTTTGCCTATGGCATTGAGTTTGCCGAGATTGTCGACCTGAATCTTATCGGTGGGATTGTGGTGAAAGGTTTAAGCCGATCACCGATTGAGGGCAATAAACCGCCAAGATTGTGGGAAACCGCCTCTGGAATGATGAATTCCATCGGTTTGCAGAATATTGGAGTGCGGGAATTTGTCCGTACGAAGCTGCCGGGATTGCGGAAGTATCAGACAAAAGTATTCGCTAATGTTTTCGGTTACGACCCTGAAGATTACTACGAAGTGATCCGAGTGCTGGAGGACGCCGAGGGGATTGCGGCTTACGAGTTGAACGTGTCGTGCCCGAATACCAAACACGGCGGAATCTTCTTCTCGTCGGACCCTGTGTTACTTGGCGGGTTGGTGGGGGAGATTCGGAAGCTGACCAAAAGGCCGCTGATCGTGAAGCTATCCCCGAATGTCGCGAAGATCGACCCGCTGGCTAAGGCGGCCGAGGCAGCGGGAGCGGATGCGATTTCGTTGATCAACACGGTGATCTCGCTGGCAATTGATGCCCGTACGCGCAAGCCGAGGATCGGTGCTGGCTTTGGGGGACTGAGCGGGCCGGCGGTGAAGCCGATTGCGCTGCGGCTGGTGCATGAGGCGGCCAAGGCCGTGAAAATTCCGGTGGTGGGGCTGGGCGGGATTGCGACTGGCGAGGATGCGGCTGAGTTTCTGATTGCGGGAGCGAGCGCCGTAGAGGTGGGCACGGCAACGTTCTGGGACCCGGAAGCGCCGGCCCGGATTGCGCGTGAGCTTGAAAAATTTTGTGCAGAAGAGAATGTAGCGCGTGTCAGTGAGCTCACGGGTACGCTACAGTTTTGAACATGCGTAAAGTGATCTCAACCGAGGCCGCGCCCAAGGCGATTGGCCCCTATTCGCAGGCAATCGTCTACAACGACATTGCCTATTTGAGTGGTCAGATTCCGCTCGATCCGGCTACGGGGACGCTGGTGGAGGGCGGGATTGAAGAGCAGACCGTGCGTGTGCTGGAAAATCTGGGAGCGGTGCTGGCGGCTTGCGGGTCGAGCTACGCACAAGTGCTGAAGACAACCATCTTCGTCAAGGACATGAATGACTTTGCCAAGGTGAATGAAGTTTACGGGCGATATTTCAGCGTGGAGCCGCCTGCGCGTGCCACTGTTGAGGCCGCCCGGTTGCCGCGGGATGTCAGGGTTGAGATTGAAGCGATAGCTGCGGTGAGCTAGGGCTTCTTAGCTGGCTCGGTGGGTTGAAGATCCGGGTGCGAAGAGAACTGCTTCTGAGGAGGAGCGAGCTTCACCTGAATGGTGCGCTCTTCTTCGCTGACTTCAAAGGTGCCACCAAAGGTCTGGTAGTTGCGTGCGATGACCTGAACGAGGATTTCCCCTTGTGGAATGGGTGGGATTTTGACCCAGCCTTCGGAGTTGGTGCGCATTTCCCAGCTTTTGATGATCTTTTTGCCGAGCTTGGAGACGCTGCGACCTTTGATAAAGCGGACGATGACGCCTGCGCGATCTACCGGCTTGCCGATGTCGTTGGTGACTTCGACACGAAGGGTGGTCATGGGGGTGTCGGCAAATGCTGGGATGGCAAGCAGTGCGCCAAAGGCGAGGGCTTCACGGCGGGTAGTCATATTTCCAGTTTAGGCTAGATCCGGGATCAGGAAAGAAGCGGGTTTTCCTAAAGCAGCGCTCGCGGCTTCTGCGGCGAGATATCCACTGCGTACGGCACCTTCCATGGTGGCTGGCCAGCCGCTGCGGGTCCAGTCTCCGGCGAGGAAGAGGTTGGGGATTTGTGTGCGGCTGGTTGGGCGTTTGGCCTCCAGGCCCGGTTTGGCGCGGAAGGTTGCTTTGGGTTCCTTGACGACGTGGGCTTTGGTGAGTTGTGCGGTGGCGACGGCGGGGAGAAATTCTGTCAGCTCTCGCAGGGCGAGGTCGATGATTTCCTGACGCTGCATCTTGAGGAGGGCGTCTGAGGCGCTGATGACCAGCATTAAGTAGCGGCCTTCGCCTTTGTTGTAGAACCACTGGATGTGGCGGTCCAGCAGGGTGCCGTGCGGCATCGTTGTGACCGGACGATCAAACCAGAGGTGGACGCCGGTGATCGAGGATGGCTCGAAGGCGTCGAAGTCGATTTCCAGTTGGGGGACTAGCTTGGCGAGGCGATCTGAGGGGAGAGCGGAGATGTAAGTGCGCGCCTGATGCCATTGGCCGCTGGCCAAGATGCCACGTTCTGGATCGAAGGCTTCCACTGTGGTGCGTTCGTGGCCGGTGACTTTTTTTAGAGTGTTTCCGTAAAGCTGGGCGAGTGGGACCTTGGGGATGCCCATCTCATAGGTGTCTGACGCAGCCATAAAGCCGAGCCACATCACCTGGAAGCCGTGGGCGGCGGCCATCTGGTGGAGCTCGACGTTGATGGCGCTGACGAGAACCTGACGCCAGAAGCGTTCGATCAGGCGGGGGGGCTGGTTCTTTTCGCGTAGCCAGTCGAGCATGGAGATCTGGTCGAGGTCCTTGCGGCTCTTGCGTTCGAGGCGGACGGCGAGCATGGCGCGTCCGAGGGCGATCTTTTCACCCCAGTTGAGATATGTAGCGCGGAGGAAGCTTTCGGTGAAGTGTAGCGGGGCAGGGAGGATGCCGCGGCGCAGGTGTGAGGTGCGTCCGCCTGGTTCCATGAAGTAAAACTCACGCTCGAAATCGATGCAATCAGAGACGCCGAGGCGGCGGTAGAAGTCGAGGAGGTTGACGCAGCATTTGAGGAGGATGTGCTGGCAGTTGTCGATCTCTTGCGTGTCGCCGTTGCTGGTGGGGGCTGGGTAGGAAGTGGCGCGACCGCCGAGGAAAGGCTTGGCTTCGAAAAGGTGGACCTTCAGGCCCAAGCTTGCGAGAGCGGTTGCGGAGGAGAGGCCGGCGAGGCCGCCACCGATGATGATGGCGTCAGTCATGGGTAGGTTAGGAGGCAGATCGGAAGCGAGAGTGTTGAAGCGATCCCATCTCTTGTCATTATCGCGCAGCGAACGATAAGGGATTCGTCTTGAAGGGTTCTCTCTTTTGCTTGCGCTATTCCTATTGAACGCCTATGGCTGCCAATAACTCCCATTTTTACCTCGAAGTGACCTATGCCCAAGACACTCAGTTTTCGTTTTGCTTATTGTTAACGGAACAGGGGCAATGGAAGCTGATCAATGCTTCGTCTCCGGGTGTCTTTGGGAAGGATCCGAATTGGCAGCGCGGGACATTTCGTACGTCTCCAGCCTGTGCCGACGACTTTAAGGACTTCATGACTGGGGACGGGAATACTGTAGCCTTCCGCATGGGCGACATCCGGTTTCCACCGTCCATTTCGAGCGAACGCGGCTTCATGGTTAACGTGTTTAGTCTGGGTGAGCTCTGGGCCAACCAGCTTGGGGCCAAGCTAGCCAAATGCAAAGGCACCTGGGCACCAATTGCTACCGGGGCATTGGTTACTGAGGTGAAGCAGCGCGCAGAGGCAATGCAAAAAGAATTCCGCGAGGTCTGCAAGTTGCTGGGTTTGGATGTGGCGGCTCTGATCGACCCCACCGGTTTGATGAATTTTCCGGCCGCCGTTCAGGCTTCAACAATGGGCGACTACCTTGGCTGTACGCTCAATCTGCTGGCGCTGATTCCTGGTATTGGTAAGGTTGCCAACGCCGCCAAGAATGCCCGTGCCCTCGATCGTATCCATTTTCTCAGCACTGAGCTTAAGTTCCTGGAGCGCTGGCTCAATCTATCGGTGAAGTCACTCAAGCGGGGCAATGGGGCCAACACGGGACTTGAGGTTACTATTCAGGGAACGACACGCGCATCAAAGACAGTGCGCGCCGCCGAAACTGCGGTTAGCGCTGTCCAGCCACTCAAGAATAACGGGTGGCTCAGTGTTGTCAGCAAAGATATCGCCAAACAGATGGGGCTCCTGCCGGAAGAGTTAGCCGCCTTTCGCCGCATTGCCGACGAAGGTTACTACTTTGTAGTTCGCTCTTGCAACCCGGAGAGACTGCGTTGGCTCACATGGGCCAAAGCTTCCGGTGCCCGTCTGCTGTCCAAGCCGATGTGGATCAAGTGGAAGACGTTGAAGAGTAGCAAAAACTGTAATGGCCTGGTAGGCCTTCACAAGCTGGATATCGCTGGTTGGAAGATGATCGAGAATCTGCGTCCAGTGGCAGCCAATCACCTTCCGCCGGGCTTCAATTTGAAGTTTCTCGAAAACGTAGCCGGGGCCTATCCCAGGCCGCCAAAGGTCTATCAGGTAACCAAGAATTTCAGAGTTGAAGGGATCGAAGACGGAGAAAGACTACTGAGCCATTACCTGGTGGACATGGGGGACTCCTTCATCCTGGTTGACGCCAAGGGGGCTGCGTATATCGGCGACATAGACATCGTTTCGATTCAGCGCAGGCTGGCCAATGGAAATTTCGGCCCGCCTGGATTCAATGTGGGCCCCGCTGGTCAGGCGGCGTACAAGGGCGGAAGCGATTCAGCCGAGCTGGAGAGTTTTTTCAACGCCTTTTTCAAGAACGTCGGATATCCGCCCGGCTATAGCGTCTTTCAGCATGGAGGGAAAACAGGCACCGCCGGCTACTTCAGTCCCAAGAAGTTAAGGGAGAATTTCGATTTACTTGGAAGTGCATCGAAGCCAGGCTGGAGCCCCGGTAAGGATTGGGATTCTGAGAAACTTCTGGTGGCAGTCCGTGGAGTGAGTGAGATTGAAGGGGTAGGCTTCGCCAAAAGCTGGGAGGCGCTGAAAGCGTTTCACAATGCCAACCCGATGGGGGAATTCCGCTTTTCGAAATAGCCTGGAAAGGGTGGCTAAAAATCAGGCCGCAGAGCGGACGCGACTGCGGGTACCGCCGCCTCCGGTATCGTTCAGGAGGACGTAGGCGATCCAGCCGCAGACTGCGTAGAAGAGGATGTCTTGTAGGAAAGATTCCATTGCTTTTTAGTATCGCCCATGTTGCAAGCTGCTCACTTGGGCAGTTTGTCGAGTTGGTCCTTCAAATGGGCAAGTTGTTGCTCCAATTCCGTGATCTTGCGCTGCAATTGAGAGGACTTGACGGCGGGATCGGCAGCCAGCGGGAGTTTTACTGCGGGATCCCCAACGACGACAAAATTTCGTGCGTCGTTGTTGTAGAGCCAGCGTGTCGCCAGATCCTTCCGTACTTCAGGCTTGAGGCGTTGCTCCTTATCGATAGTGACCGTCAGTCCAACGGATAGTTCGGCATGTCGCAGGTTGAAGTAATCCATTGCCAGCCCAATACGTTTGCCTTCAGCTAGACTCTTTATCGCACTCTCATACGCCGCAGTCGATGCCCCATAGCTGAACGTAGTGGCGAACGCAGTATCTATATGGCCCACCACCGCCAGCGAGCCGTTGGCCAGCAGGCGTTTGGGAAGGGCGCTTAAGAACGAACGCTCTGCCAGCACAGGCTGCTTGCCTGGCGAGTCTTTCGCGTAGCCATAGAAATTATTCCTGGCCGGTGTTCCTGCGCCAAAACAGGCGAAATGAAACGCGATCATCCCAGCGATGTTCAATCCGTCTGCATCGTCGCCCGAGAAGCACTGATTGAGTGGATCGGGCAAACCAGTGCCGCGGCGGAAATCCTGCATTACCAGAGCTCCTTGATAGCGTTGCTGCAATGGGTCGCCCAAAGGGTAGGTCATGCCGTGGGAAGCAGTGAACAGGAGTGCCGGGGCCTGCTTCCTGCGCAGCAGTTCAAGAAGGTGTCTTTTATAGGCTCCTTCCTCGATCAGTGTCTCCACTTCCCAGTCCTTCTGGTCGCTGGCCAAGAAAGCTGCCAGTGGCTTAATCAGTTGGTTGGTTGAGATTGGCGTAGCGTTGTCGCCTGCATTTAACACTCCAACGAAGGCGGCGCGCGGTTCTACTACGACGGTTCCTTCTTCTGCTGCTACTACGGTTGCCGCATACCGTGCGTAATCCTCCAAAGTATCGAAATGGATTCGCCCAACGGCATATTGGATGTCGAGTTGATACTGAAAATCGAAAGGGATCTCCTCCGGGCTGCCTACCAGCAAGAGATAGAAGGGCATTCTGGCAGGTTCTACCGGGCCTGAGGTCGCGGCACCTCGCATCTTCAGAAAACCCTGTTTGCTTTCGTTGGTGGCAAAAGCATAGTCCCCGGAAAATTCCCGGTAGCGAATTCCCGCCTGCTGGCGGCGTAAAGCAAGCAGAGGCTCCAGAGCTTGTCGTTCGGCATCCAGATTTGCAGCAAAGATTACGCCCCATCCCGCTTCAGCCAAGTTATCCGGATTCACTCCTTCGACTGGAGATCGTAACTGCCCGCGGCCCTTTCTCCGGGACTGACTATAGAAGTCGGCCAGAGAAGCAGGGTTAATTTTCTCACCTTGAGCGATGCTAGCGATGTCATCCAGCGTCATCCCGGATAGAAATGGCAAACCCGTCGTTGCATCGATTCCATTCGCGAATAAGTCTTCCAATTGGGATTTCTCCTCTTGGCGGATTTGTGAGCGAGCTTCCGCTATGAGTTAATATAGGGCACTACCGAGGGTATGCAAACCCAACAATATCTCGACTTCGTCCTCCGTGTGGATAAAGGGGACGGGCAATCTTACCCGGTGAGTGTGCTTTCCTCTCCGGCCGGGGAGGAAAGCACGACTATGCAACTGCCCCTATTGTCAGATGACTGGCAAACCCGGCTGAGCATCGTAGCGAACGCGCGAGGCGGCAATTCCCGTAGTTCGAACGTTAGTTCTGTTCAAGCCGATCCTCTTGGATTAGCCTATACCAAAAAGCTGGGAGAAGACCTTTTTGGTGCCCTTATTAATGGCCCGGTTTTGTCCTGCTTTGAAGCCAGCCGGCATCAGGCCAAGATGGAGAGCAAAGGATTGCGAATTCGGCTCCGCATCCAGGCTCCCGACTTGGCTGCGTTGCCTTGGGAATACTTGATCGACTCCAGACTGCAGCCGTTGGCACTCTCCAGGCAAACGCCGATTGTCCGGCACATGGAAATGGCGTCTGCTTTGCCCAAACTCCGGCTGCAACCCCCAATACGCATACTAGGAATGATCGGCGACCACCAGAATCTGGATGTGGCCGAAGAGCAAAAACTGATTGGACGGGCCATCGAGCATCTGAACGGCAACGGCACGATGACCCTCGATTGGGTTCCCGGACATACCTGGCGGCACCTTCAGCGGGCTTTGCAAAAGGGTGAATATCACGTATTCCATTTCATCGGTCACGGCATCTTCGATCCGATATCGAATACTGGCAAGCTGCTGCTGAACTCCGATGATGGCAAGAGCCAGGCTTTTGACTCATCGGATCTGGGCCGGCTCCTGGCCGAACACAGCTCGATTCGGCTGGCTGTGCTGAATTCCTGCGAGGGTGCCAAATCGAGCCAGGCAAGCCTGTTTTCCAGCACAGGAGCCATTCTTGCCTCTCATGGCGTGCCCGCCATCGTCTCTATGCAGTATGCGATCAGCGACCGCGCGGCACTGGAATTCTCACGGGCCTTCTATGATCAACTGTCCGATGGAATCCCAGTGGAGACCGCCGTTTCCATCGCCCGCCAAAGTATCAAGATGGCACTGGGAGATACGGTGGAATGGGGTACGCCCGTCCTGCATTTGCGTGCTGTCGACGGATTGCTGTTTGAGGTTGATGACTCAAGTTCTTTAGGCTTGTCAGCAGCTTCCGAGCGCCCAAGTCAACGCATGGATCCGGTGCCTTCGGCACCAGCTTCAGTCGCGGGACCCCTGGCGAGCTTTGCCTCTACTGTCAGAAGCTTTTGGATCGACAGCGTTTTACAGAAGAAGCTGGATCAAAGTGCCCGTCTCGATTTGGGCCTTGACCTGATGGCCGGAGAAGTCATCAGTGCCTACGGAATTGATAAGACTTTGACAGCTGTGTCGCCAGGGCAGGTGCTTTCCGAGCTTGGAAACCTATTGGTTCTTGGTGACCCAGGCTCAGGCAAAACCGTCGCGCTTCTCGAACTGGCACGCGCACTTCTCAATCGATTTGCGGCTGAACCTTTGGCGCCGGTTCCGGTCATCTTCAACCTCTCTTCGTGGGTCGCGAAGAAAGATAGCCTGATGGATTGGATGGCGGCTGAGCTGAAGGCCAAATATCCGGTTCCCAAATCCTTGGCTTACCTCTGGCTGGAACAGAAGCGGTTGTTTCCTTTGTTGGACGGCCTGGACGAAGTCAGCCAGGAGGCCCGTACTGAATGTGCTGAGGTGATCAACAAATGGCTCGCATCAGCGCATCAAACGGGAGTAGTGGTGTGTTGCCGTACCAAGGAGTATTGCGATCTGCCCGTTAAACTCACGTTGAATGGGGCTGTCCGGCTAAAGCCTTTGACGCGCGATCAGGTAATCAACTTTCTCGATCAAGCGGGTGAGCCGCTGGCGGAGTTGCGCAGTTTGCTTGAGCGCGATTCCGGCCTGTTGATCGATGCGCGGTCTCCCCTGATGCTTGCACTGATGGTACGCGCCTACCGGGGCCTAAAATCGAATGCAGCCGAACTTCACTGCGAGCAAGGCATAGCCGCCCGCCGGAAGATGGTTATGGATGCTTACGTGAGGCGCGAATTGGACCGTGCACGCGAAGGGGGCTTGCTTGTCTAAGTCAGTCGTTTACAGCGAAGCGCAAGTCCGTCACTGGCTTCAGTGGCTTGCCCAAAACATGCAGAAGCAAGGACAGACGATCTTCATGTTGGAGCAACTACAGCCGAGCTGGCTGCAGAATTGGTGGCAAAGATTTTGCTACCTGTTACTCTCACGCCTCCTGCAGAGCTGCACTGTGATACCGCTGATGGCTGTTTTGAACCTTATTCTTATTGATTTGAGCTTCTTTCTTATAGTTGAAAAAACATCAAGTCTGCCTCAATCTTTAGTTACAACAACTATCACAATGGCGTTGTCTTCGGCAATTGGAGAAAGCTTCCTCAACGGTAGAAAATCAAATACCTACGCATTCTGGGGATTTGTAGTTTGGATGTACCTCGTAAACTTTCCTGCTGTACAGCTGCTTGGTTTAGGTTCGCTCGCCGCTCTAATACTTGTATTTCGGGCGGGAAGAGGCTTCGAACATGATATTCAATGCACAGAAAGGCTCACATGGTCCTGGCGAGGATTTCTGCGGGGATTTGTCTTCCATAAGATTCTAAGCATTGATTTCAAAAGGCGTATTGCAGAGACGAACTGGCTATTCGGAATTTTTCTGTCTCATGCCAGACTTTTGGTCTATATATATTACGCGGCATTCTTCATCGTACAGCTGGTTCTGACTTTTCTTACGCTTACTGGTGATGCAAAAGCTCGTGAATATCTGATCCTCACGCTGTCGGTGAACTGTGCGTCTGGGATTGCCTCGGCAATTTCAAGTCGCGCGATCCAAACAAAAATTTCCGCTAACGAGGGCATTCGGCAGTCTGCCCGGAATTCACTGGTATTTTTCGGTCTCACTCTTTTATTTGCCTTGATATTTAGCCTTGTTGGTTATTGGTGGAATGGGCCCCAAGGACCTCCATCCTGGGTTGGACTCATCTGCTACGTTCTGCTGGGGCTGGGTAGTTTCTCCGGCGCGTGGTTTGGCGGCGCGGACGCAGTGGCGCACTACGCGCTCCGGTTGATCTTATACATAAGTGGTTGCGCACCGCTGAAATATGCCCTCTTCCTGGACTATGCGGCGGACAAGTTGGGATTTCTGCAAAAGGTAGGAGGTGGGTATATCTTTATGCACCGGTACTTGCTGGAATACTTTGCCACTCTTGAGGAAGCTCCGGCTGTAGCGAAAAGTTTAGAGCAGGCAAAACACACATGAGGCCTCGCATTCAGCGAGCAGCTGTTCAGCTCCAGTAGCCTTGATACCAACCTATGGCCAGTGCTTGAAGCCCCGCGACTAGAGGGAAGGCAAGAATTGCCCAGAGCCATTTCCCCCTCCGAATGAAATGACCCTGGGTGGAGAGGATCAATGCGATCAACGCAAGATACTCGTGAGTGGGAAGCAGACAGATGGGACAGTGTTTCATTCCCTTTTGATGAATATTGCATTGCTCTGCGGCTCCGGCCCAAAGGCTGCGGCAGCCGCACTGGAAATAGAGGTTGCACAGGTCGATGTAGAAGACCCAGGTGATCACTCCCAGCAGTAGGAAAACGCCGAACTTAAGCGCGAATTGCCGGCTTGGCCAGGAGACGGATGGCATTTTCAATCAGTCTGAGGCCCGCTTTGCCTTCTAGCGTTAGCATCGATTCCGGGTGGAACTGGACGGCTTCAATGGGGAGGTCTTTGTGACGTACTCCCATGATGATGCCTTCGGCGGTTTCGGCCGTGATTTCAAGCTCCGCTGGCAATGCGCTGCGCCTTGCGTAGAGCGAATGGTAGCGACCGACGAGGAGCGGGTTTGGCAGGCCTTCGAATACGCCTTGACCCTCGTGATTCACTGCGGATTGCTTGCCGTGGACTGGGTAGTCAAGAACGTCGAGGATACCGCCGAAGGCTTCTACGATGCCCTGTAGGCCGAGGCAGACACCAAAGACCGGGATGCCACGCTGAGCGCAGTACTGGATTGTCTTGGGTACGCCGAAGTCGGCAGGGCGGCCAGGGCCGGGGCTCATCAGAACCAGAGTTGGATTGATCTCGCAGATCAATGAGAGATCAAAGCCGTTGCGGTAGGTGACTACTTCTGCTCCCGCTTGCCTTGCGTAGTTGGCCAGGGTGTGGATGAAGCAGTCGTCGTTGTCGATCAGGAGGAGCTTGACCGGGTCTTTGAGTTTGGTTGCTGCGTTGAGGGCCTTTTGGCTTTCGGCCTTTGGCTCGAGGGCGCGGAAGAAGCTGGTGGCTTTCATGCGCGTTTCGTTCTCTTCGGCGGCCGGGTCTGAATCGTAAAGCAGGGTGGCGCCGGCAGGGTATTTGGCGATCCCGTCCTTCAGATGGACGGTGCGGATGAGGATGCCGGTGTTGATGTCGCCACTGGAGAGGCTGATCAGGCCGATGGCGCCGCCGTACCAGCCGCGGGCGGTCTTTTCGAGATTTTCTACTGCCTGGGCTGCGGCTTTCTTGGGTGCGCCAATGACAGTTACTGCCCACATGTGGGTGAGGAAGGCGTCAAGGGAATCGTATTTTGGCTCGAGAGTGCCGATGACGTGATCCACGGTGTGAAAGACGCCAGCATAGCTTTCGATCAGACGGCGGCCGATCACTTCGACAGTGCCCGGGATACAGACGCGCGACTTATCGTTGCGGTCGACGTCGGTACACATGGTGAGCTCGGACTCTTCTTTGGCCGAGTTGAGGAGCTGTTTGATGTTTTCTGCGTCGACAAGCGGGTCTCCGGTGCGCTTGGCGGTGCCGGAGATGGGGCAGGTTTCGACGCGGTCGCCTTCGACGCGGACGAACATTTCGGGCGAAGCGCCGATGAGTTGTTCTTCGCCAAACTGGATCAGGAATTCATAGGGGCTGGGGCTGGCGATCTGGATGCGCTCGAAGAGTTCGCTGGGCTTGCCGGAGTAGGGGGCGGAGAAGGTCTGGCGGAGGACAACTTCATAGAAGTCGCCGGCCTTGAAGCCTTTGCGGCAGGTCTCGACCTTGGCCATGTATTCAGCGGGTTCGTGGTCGGCCTCGATTGGGCGGGGCTTTCGCTTGGTGGGCTTGGAGACTGGGCCGGCTTCGCGGGCGAGGCCTTTGGTGGAGCTGGCACCGAGGGTGAAATCGAAGCTGACGCGTTCGATGGCTTCTTTCTTGCGATCCATTAGATAGATTTCGTCGCAGAGGAAGAGCTGGAGGTCTTTGACGCCGTCACGGGGCAGCTTGAGCTCGATCGGGTCGAACTGGAAGAGCAGGTCGTAGCCGAAGGCGCCGATCAGGAAGAGGTCGCTGACTTCGGGGCTCGCGAACTCCTGCATCAGGCTGCGCAGAATGGAGAAGGCGCTGGGCTGGCGGGAGCGCTCTTCTTCGCTGAAGAGGGCTGGCAGGGGCTTGAGGAGGCCACGGAGGATTGTGGGCTCGACGGTGAAGGCGTCCCAATGGGGGTGCGATTCGAGGACCTTGGCGAGCATGGCGAGGATGAGTTCGCCACGGGTGTTGAGGGCGCGGAATTCCATGTCGCGACCGCGGGCGATGATCTCGACGGGCGGGGCAACGCTTGCGAAATCCCAACGGGAATACCTGCCTGGGTATTCGTATCCGGAGGAAAGAAAGACGCCGCGCTTTTTGTCGAGTTCGCGAAGCCACTTGACGAGCCCCTTCGAGTAAGGAAGCTTCGAGGTGGAACGCGAAACGGCAATGCCGCTGCGGCTTTGGTATTCAATTTGAGACATCGCTATCTTTTGATGATACGCCGTTGGGTGGATTCGGGTCTCGAAGTTCGCTCTCCCACAACCGCTACCAGGCTGCTATCTGCAAGCGCTGAATTCCTTGAAAATGCCGGTCGCGGGTCACCAGGCTAAGTTCCCAACGCCTGGCTATGGCGGCAATCCAGATATCGTTTTCAGGAATTGGCTTGCCCAATGCTCTGAGTTCCTGCTTGATTTCACCGTACTCACGGGCTACTTCGAAATCGCACAACAGTACAGAGTTCTGTGCAGCGAGCTCCTGGATCCGGATCTTGTTCTCTTTGGGCCGGGAAGACTTGGAGGCACCGAAGAAGAGTTCACCAATAGCGATAATAGGGATCAAGATTTCACTTGCATCCTGCGTCCGGGCGACAACCACTTCATCCCTACTTAGCAGATGAATGATGATGTTTGTGTCCAGGAGAAAACTACCACTCGCTGGCATCAACGCTCTCACAGCCGGATTCGATCGCCTCGATCATTTCTCTTGCAGAGACTTCATCGAGAGTTCCCAAGTTGGCCAATAACTCAGTGCCGCTTGGGCCTTTTGAGTTTGCGCTTTGGCCTTCAGTTAAGCGAAGCAAGAGAGCTTTCTTATCTTGAGGAGAAAGTGATTCTATTTGCCCGGCGATTTGATCGAGTACGCTCACGCGGTTGAATGTCCCTCACTTCAGGATACGCCCGAATGGAATGCCTAGCGCTGCAATGCCCCGCTGCGGCCCATGATGGGCCAGACGTCGACGAGGTTGTTGCCTTCGCAGACGTAGTAGCGGTCGTAGCAGTTGGTTGTTGTGTCGAGGTTGGTTGTGATTAGCTCTACCTTTTCGCCCAGAGTGAAGCCGTTGCCGTCCTGCCAGCGGAGGATTCCGAATTCAGCGCCCTGATTTTCAACCTTTACTTCGGGGCGGCCTGCGACCTGATCGGTGGGCTTGAGCATGGCTTTGTTGCCGGCGTCAATCGTTACCTGATTGGGATGGTTGCGGCTGATGACGGTGGTGAGGACGTGCAGAGAGGTAGCGAAATCGTCGTAGCGGGTGTCGCCGCTCTTTTTACCGATGTGGTTGTAGGCGGAATCCATGAAGACATAAGAACCGGCTTGCAACTCGGTCAGGCCGATCTCTTTGTCGATGTTGTAGGTTCCTGTACTGCCACCGGTGATGATTGCGGCATCGAGGCCAGACTTCTGGCAAAGGCGGGCGGTTTCCACTACCGGCCCCACGTCCTTCATGGAATGGGCACGGCGCTCCTGCCAGCCTTTGGTATGGCTGGCGGCTCCTGAATAGCCCATGATGCCGCTGAATTGGAGATTCTTCGAACTTGCGACCTTTTGAGCTAGAGCAAGGCCGGGCTTGCCTGCGGCGTGACCGTGGCGGGTGAGGCCGGCATGAATGTCGACGAGCGTCCGGATGCGTGCGCCTAAAACGCCAGCAGCTTCGTCGAGGAGCTCTACCGTTGTCGGGTCGTCTGCGACGAAGAGGGCAGTGGGGTCTTTTTTGGCCAGGTCTGCGGCACGCCAGATCTTGTTCTTGCCAGCGGGTTGGCAGGTGTGGAGGATGTTGCGGATGCCAGCACCCGACATGAGCTCGGCTTCGGCGATGGTGGCGCAGGAAATACCGAGGCTGCCAAGGGCGACCTGACGACGGGCGAGGTCGACGCTCTTGTGGATTTTGCAATGGGCACGGATGGCGATGCCGGTGTTCTGGCAGTGCTTCGCCATGAAGTTGAGATTGCGTTCGAGGATCGATTTATCGATCACTAGCGAAGGTGTTGGCAGGTCGTCTTTGGTGATGCCCTTATAGTCTTTACGGGCGATTTTGGCTTCTACTTCGGCGTAATGGAAGGCCTTGGATTTGGCTTTTTCTTTGGAGCTAAGAAGGGCTGGCATGGCTAGACTCGAGATGGCTCGACGGCGGGTGAGCATGGGGTGAGTTTAGCTCGTCTTGACAAGATTGCCAATAGGGTGGCCAGCAACATTGTGGTGATCATGGCGACGAAGAGGAGTGGGGCGAAGCCGATGGTCTTGCGGAGCATGCCAGCGATGAGGATCATGCCGCCGGAGGCGAAGCCGCCG
The DNA here is from genome assembly GCA_022843625.1 of Bryobacter sp. Taxonomy (GTDB): domain Bacteria; phylum Acidobacteriota; class Terriglobia; order Bryobacterales; family Bryobacteraceae; genus Bryobacter. The sequence goes on from JALHNH010000004.1 coordinate 174,784, forward strand.
CACATGTTGAGGATGCCAGCGGCGAAACCGCGAAGGCGGGGGTCGACAAGATCAAAAGCGCCGGCGAAGGCATTGGCCGAGAGGCCTCCCGCAAAGAAGCCGAAAGCTGTCGCGAAGGTTAAAGAGAGTTGGAGTGATTCGGCAGAGAAAGCGAAGTAGGAAAAAGGGGCGCAGAGAAAGGCACCTGCGGCGGTAACGAGGAGGCGGGACTGCGTTCGGTCTCCCAGGTAAGCGCCAAGAAAGATGCCAACGATGATGGCTGTTTGAACGAAGAGCGTTGAGGTCCAGCCGCTGTCGGTCATCGAGAGGTGGAAGCGGTCCTGCAAGTAAGTGGGGAACCAGGCGAAAAAAATCCACTGAATGGAACAGTAAGCAGAAAAAGTAGCAGCCAGAATCAGGAAGGGTGTTGATTTTGCCAGTGCCCAGGGATTCGCTTTCTCTGAACTGGAACTGGGTGGTGGCGGTGAATCCGGGAGACCTCGTTTGAGCCAGGGGCTATAGAGCAAGCCTGCTGCACCAGCAATCAGGAAGGCACTGCGCCAGCCCGTATGGTCTGCGGCCCAGCCGCCGTACCAGCCGCCGATGACTCCGCCAGTGTATTGGGCGGATTGGTGGAGGCCCAGTGCCCTGGAACGGGAGGCATCCGGGTAGTGGCTGGCGATGAGGGCCATTGCGGTGGGGTAGTAGAGGGCTTCGGTCAGCCCCATGACGACTCGCCAGAAAAGGAAGACTGCAGGGGATTGAGCGAGTCCGCAGCCGACAGTGGCGGCGCTCCAAAGCAGGAGGCTCAAGAAGATAAGGTGGTTGCGTTTGTAACGGTCTGCAAGGAAGCCGGCGAGGGGTAAGACTGGCGTGTAAGACCAGAGAAAGACCGTGCCCACCCAACCGAGTGCGGCTGGGCTGAAGGCGAGGTCTCGCTCCAGGGCCGGAAACATCGAATAGACCATCTGACGATCGATGTAGTTCAGCGCGAAGGCAATCCAGAGGTAGAAGAGGATAGGCATCAGGAAGGCCGGAATATGCGTGGTTGCGGTGTGAATGTCATATCCGGGTCAAGCGGATACAAAGGGCGGGCAGCCCTTTTGTGGCCGAGCGATCGGACATTGGCGCTGGTTGCGCCAGGAGCATCGACGTGGATCACCAGAGCGGCTCCCTCTTCAAAGAATTGCGGCTGACAGAGGGGAGACTTTACGACGGTCATGTCAAAGCTCGCGGGGTGCAGGCCGCAGGCGAGAAAGAGGGTACGGTCATAGAGGCTGACGGCGCGGGTGGTGAGGACGATGGTGACCGGGCCCGCTTCCAGTACCGCTGTGTGGCCAGCCTGCCAGAGCTCACCGTGAGATTCGCTGCGAAGGTTTCCGTCAAAGAGGAGGCGCACACGGCCTGTAAGCTCTACTGGTGTAAAGCGTGGGTCGAGGCTGCCCCCAAGCTTCAGGGTGAGCTGCGCTCCGATGCCGGCCTCGAAGCAAGCCTCGACGGCAGGGGCATCGACTAGTGGGAGCAGGGCGGTGCGTTCGCATTTCGCCCGCAGCAGCTGGGCAAGGATCGCGTTGCTGTCGCCTGAGGCTCCAGAACTTGTGGCGTCGGCTGCGTCCACCAGGACGATGCGACCTGGAGTGGATTTGGCTAGTTCAATACTTTCTTCGAGGCTGGTGAGCGGTTGCTGGATTTGCGCTCGTACCTGCCAGAAGTCATTGGCAATCTGTTTGCCGTGTTCGACGGTTTTTTCGAGATTGGACTCGTCGCAGACTAGCAGAACGTTTGAGGCCAGATCATGGATATCGGTGAAGGGATTGCCGATGAAGAGACCAGACGAGAGGATATCTTCGATCTCGACCGCTCGTTTGACGAAGCCGCCAAAGAGGCCGGACTCCGTAATGCACTGCGCACCGCGCACCAGAGCAGGTATCGGGATGCGGATCTGAACCGGGCGGGGATTGCCGTCGAGCAGGTGCAGTAGAAGCCGAGCTGCGCGCTGGCCTGTGGTGTAGAAGTCCACGTGAGGGTTGGTGTGATAGACGGCGACGGCATCGCTGTGTTGGAGGATGCGATCGGTGAGAATGCCGTGCAGGTCGAGGGATACGACGATTGGTACCCCAGGACCTACGATCTTTCGGATTTCTTCAATCAGGTAGCCTTCAGTGTCTTCTGTTTCTTCTGAGGCCAGAGCCCCATGCAGGGCCAGATAGACGCCATCCAGTGAGCCGGCCATTTGAACCGGGTAGAGAAATTCCTGGGCCAGTTTCTTAAAGCTGGCCTCATCGAGGGTGCCGGCCGAGGTGATGCCGCGGGCGCTGAAGCCGCCAAGGATCTCGAGGTTCTGGCGCGACTCAAAGATGTTGAGAGCTCCACCAACCTCAGAACGAACGGGGCGGTGGTAGTTGAGAAGCCCCTCGCCGTGATCGATGAGGAAGTCTTCGTAGTGGCTTGGCACGGGGTTAAAGGAAGAGACTTCCTGCTTGCACTCATTGACAAGAATTCGAGGCATACAAATTGCACTCATTGTGTCATGCGCAGGGTGATGACGAATTTCAAAAATATTTTCGATTTTGTGACGATACTCTGCCTCGGATTTCCCTTAGTGATTCAGAGGCGCTGGACAGCGAACTCGACCGACCCTAGGAGAAACGATCATGAAAGTCAAAAGACCGAAAAAAGTTCGATGGTGCCATCCACTGACGAATTTTGAAAAGGCACATCGCGTGCAAACAGGAGAGAGCTTTGTGAGCCTGGCTTCAAAGTATGGATTCTCTGACCCATGGGACATTATCCGGTTCAACTATGGAACCAAGGACCCAGAGGAAGTGAATTGGTATCTGCGGGAACTTGTTGGTTGCACTAAAACGAAAGATGGCATGAACTACTCGTTTGATTCTTCAGATAAATTCGGGACGGTCTACATTCCCCCAAAGGGCTGGAAAAAAGATACTACCGAACAGGACTACACCTTCTTCGAGGCAAAGATGTTTAATGTGATGCGTTCAGAATTCCGAAATTGTCCCTATGTTCAACCCGGAACGATCAGCAGCATTTTTAACGAAAAAATCTTTCTTGTTGGAGATGTGAACCTAAAAACCTGGGCAGAGTATGACTACGGAAACATCATCTACATGAAACTTCCCAAAAACCCGCGACCGGCGAACGTCCTTGGCACGTATGACTTGCACTGGTGGTACAAGGAAATGATCCACCTTGCTTACGGGGTACACGGGATGAATATGTCCTATTCACTGAGAACTGAAGCTGTAGCCTTGATTGGTGCAATGGTAAGTTGCGGCAGAGATCCTCGCATTCCCAAGGGTCCTTTTGAAGGATTTCGCTTCCCTGGTGTGTCCCAAACTGAATTTTTCGCAACCATCGATACCTTTCTTGCGCAATACAAGAAAAGCCCTGGGTCTGCCAATCTGGATCCCATCGTTCGGCTTGTCCAAAAGGACTCTTACATGACAAGGCGGCTGCAAGGCCATTGGGCTGCCAGCAAAGCGGCTTAGGCGGTTTGGCCCTTCAACAGGCGGTAGAGCAAGGCCAGACCAAGACGGGCCTCACGAGTGACCGTTGATTTTGAAATCTCCAGCACTTCGGCGATCTCGTCTTCAGTGAGGCCGCCAAAGAACTTCAGTTCAATGATCTTGCTCTTTCGAGGTTCGGTGGCACTGAGCTCCTGGAGCGCCTGGTCGATTGCCAGTACCTCAACTGCGGAATCGGGCGTCACTGCAAAGTGATCGTGAAGAGTAACCTTGAGAGCTCCGCCGCCGCGCTTTTGAGCGTTACGTCCCCTGGCGTGATTGACGAGGATCTGTCGCATCAGGGTTGCCGCGAGGGCGAGGAAATGGGAGCGGCTCCGCTTGCCCATGTCATCATCACACTGCGCGAGGCGAAGGTAAACTTCGTGAACCAGAGCAGTGGGTTGGAGTGTGTGGCCGCGTTTTTCTGACTTTAGCTGGTTGGCCGCGATTCGCTTGAGTTCGGCATAGAGTGCCGTGGACATTTCATCGAGTTCAGGCTGGCCTTCGATCTCCATTTTTAGATCTTAGGCTATTTGGCCCCGAGTTGCTTTGACATGGCAGAGTCTTGCTGCGAACCGGCGACATCGCCAAGCTTGGCTCGAGCGGCAGAGCGGTTCATGTAAGCGTTGGCATAGCGGGGATTGTATTTGATGGCGAGGGTGAAGCTTTCTTCGGCGAGCTTCCATTCGGCCAGACGCATGTAAGCGTAGCCCCGGCCGTTGTAGGCAATAGGGAAGTCAGGCTTTTTGGCGACGGCCTGTGTGAACATATCGATGGCCTTACGAAAATCGCCAGCCTGATTGAGTTCGCGGCCCAGAAAATTGAGGTTGTCCGGGGAAAGGCTTTGTTTGTCGTTGGCATCGACACGTGGAGCAGGAGGAGGTGTGACTGGTTTGGCTACGATGGGTTCGGGCGGAGCAGCCTGGGGCGCGGTTGCCTTGGGTGCAACTGCAACAGGAGCTTCGGCGATCTGCTTTTCGGCCAGAGTCTGCACAGCGGATAGAGAGGATTCTTTGATCGGTTCCGGTTTGTTCGCTAAAACGGGAGCTTTCAGCGCAGTGAGCTTCTCGTTGGTTTGGGCAAGCACTTCTTTGGCTTCATCGAGAGATGGATTCAACTCAAGCGCTTTTTCCAGGTCTGCTTTGGCCTTGTCAAAATGGTCGAGCAAATAGTGGGCACTGCCGCGTGCAAGCCAGGCCTCCGCCAGCTTTGGGTTGAGCTGAATTGCCTTGTCCCGGTCTGCAAAGCCTTTGTCATGATTACCCAAAAGGTGGTGAGAGCCACCGCGAGCGATGTAAACTTCTGCAGACTTGGGGGCCAATGCCACAGCCTTCTCACGATCAGCAAGACTGGCTTCAAATTGCTGCATTTCGGCATAAGCGGCACCACGGGCGAGAAGAATGCTGAGACCCGAGGGCTGACGCTTGAGGGCCTCTGAGTAATCGATCACGGCAGCCTGGGGCTGGTTCATCTGCTGGTAGGCGGCGGCTCGCAAGGTGTAGGCTTTTACATTGTCGGGTTGCAATTTGAGAACCGTGGTGAAGTCGGGAATAGCGCGATCAAATTGACTGAGCTGACCATAGACGTAGCCACGTTCCAGATGAGCTTCAGCGTAATCGGGCTTGATTGAAAGTGCGCGGTTGTAGTCTTCAAGGGCGTCCTGAAACCTGCCCATCATGGTGTAGGTGACGCCCCGGTCTTTATAGGTGCCAGGATTGTCGAGGCGCAGCTTGATAGACCTGGTGAAGTCCTCTATGGCACGGTCAAATTGCCGGAGGCGCACTTGAACCACCCCGCGCGCGTTGTAAAGCTGCGCGGTTTCGCGCCCGAAACCAACCGCTTTGTTGTAATCCCTGAGCGCATCCTCAAGCTTGTTTGCGGTGGCAAGAATATCGCCACGAATCATCCAGGCTTCGAAATTGTCAGGATCGAGGGCCAGCGCCCGGTTGAGATCGGCGGCACCAAACTCAACTTCGCCTAACTGGTAGCGGATTTTGCCGCGCTCTCGCCATGCGGGGGCAAAGTTGGAATCGGCGTCGATGGTTTCAGAAAAAGCCTTAAAGGCGTCTTCCAGTTTGCCTGAATCCTGAAGTTGCATGGCGCGCTCAAAGGCTTTTTTAGCCTTGCCCAAATCGCCTTTGGGGCTTTGCGCCAAGAGTGTCAGTGCAATGAAAAAACAAAGTGAAATGCGCATCAGGGTACCTGTCGAAGAAGTTTACCGTCTCTGGTGAGGGTTAGCACACCATCACGCCAAATTACCGTTGAGCCCGCAAGGCCGGCGATCCAAACGAGGAAGGCCCAGAGGTCCCATACGGGGGCCAGCCAAAAGGCGTTGCGGGCAATGGGAGAGCGAAGCACAAAGACCCCGCTCACAAATGCCGTTAACCATCTACATATCGTCAAAGAAGCAGCAAGACTCCATGCCCCGCTGAGGATTGCGAGGAGTATCCAGAGCCCTGTGTGCGTGATGGGAAGGCCGAGATAGCCACCCCCTCGGGAGACCCGGATTGTGCGGGCCCAGCGAATCTGGTGTTCCCAGACGCCGGCCCAGGTGTCATCGCCGATTGAAGTTTCCACCACGACCTCCGACATGTGAGCACGCTTGTCGAGTTGTTGAGTGATGTGGCGGGCCAGTTGATAGTCGTCGGCGAGGTAGTCTGAGATTTTCTCAAAACCACCGATGGCGTTCAGATCTGCCTTGCGGAAAACCAGAGTGGCCCCGAGGCCAAATTCCTTGATCCCGACCAGGGGTGCAACAAGGACGCTGGGGGCAAAATCGATGGCGATTCCGAGTGATTCCCAACGGCCAGGAAGAGTGTGTGCCGTGGCGCGATAGAGGGTGGTCACCATGCCGATTTGAGGATTATCCAGAGGTGCCGAGACCTTCTTCAAATAACCCTGTGGAACCAGAATGTCACTATCGTTGACGAGGAGAATGTCGTAGCGAGCCTGGGCGGCGAGATCGATTAATACGCCTACTTTGGCATTCGGGGCCGCAGTGGATGAGTTGATAATTCGTATGTCGAGATTCGGGAATTCCCTTTGCAGTCTATGTACTTCAGGCAAGCAGGGGTCGGCTGGATCTGCCGCCCCGAAGAGGATTTCGAAGGGAACAGGATAATCCTGGGCGGCATGGGAGCGGATCGCAGCATAGAAATCGGGGTCCAGGCCGCGAACGGGCTTGAGAATCGAAAGGGACTGGGGGTTGCGGACAATTGTCGACGGCCTGAGCAATTGACGCAGACAGGCGATCAGCGCGGTGAGTTGGTAGGCCGCGGATATGCAGGCAATTGCTGTCAGGAGATAGATCACAGTTCGAGGAAAAGAACGCCAATGGCGACCAGTACAGCGCCGGCCCATCTTCTCAAGCCTACATTTTCTCTCAAAACATAGCGAGCCATAAATGTTTCAGCAGGAATAGTGAGTGCCGTAGCAGGTACGGCAAAGCTCAAATCTGCCACCGCGAGGAGTTGAGTGAAACAGAAAAAGCTGATCGCCATGAAGACGATGGACAGGGCCAGACGCCACTGGCCAAAGAGTTTGGCCAGAACGGTTGCCGAGTGTACCTCCCCGTGCGACTTCATAGCGCTGGACTGAAGGTAGTCGCAAACCATCGTCGAGGCAACGATTCCGAATACCAGAGCCCATTTCATTGGGCTTCAGCCTTGGGTGGAGTTGCGGCGGTTAAGATTGTGCCGCTCAGGATGAAGGCAGTACCGATCCAGCGTAGCCAGGAGATTTGCTCTCCAAGGACGGCGAAGCCGATTACGGCGTTTAGCACATAGCCGATGCTGGTAACCGGCAGGACAAAGGACAGGTCAGCCCAGGAGAGCAGTGTAACTCGAGAAACTGTCCAGACAGCAAGCAATAGAATGCCGAGCAGCACCCATGGGCTTAGCAATGCGTCGATTGGCTCAATAGAGGTGGGAGCCAAGCCGGTGGGGTGTTTCATTCCCCAGGAGAGCGCAAAGTTTCCCAGAACGTTTGCGGTCACGACGAAGGCCGTGAGCAAGTAAACGCGGCTTCCGGAGGCTGGCATTAATCGCCGGTTGAGGCGTAGCTGGCCTGACTTTTCTGGTCAGCCACAAACTTCTTGCGCTTCTTGCGAAGGGCGAGGTATTCGCGGGCTTCTTTGACGAGCCGGCGGCGTTCATCGGTGTTAAAGATTGCCTTCTTGACGACGCGCCAGGCGGCTTTCGGGCGGAAGTAATATTCGCCGTAAAAGCGCTCGACCGAGTCCACAAGTTCGGCACGATCCAGGCCAGGGTAAACAACAGTGGGCAACTGGTGGCCCATCTCGTCGGTCATCGCGGCATCGAGCTGGATGAGGTTGTTCTTCTGTGCGTAATCGTAAAATTCCGTGCCCGGGTAGGGGTGTGCGATCGAAACCTGAATGGTTTCACAATCGAGTTTCTTTGCGAAGTCGATAGTTTGCTGAATGGTCTGGCGGGTTTCTCCGGGGAGTCCAACGATGAAGTCAGCATGCACGGTGAGGCCAAGTTCATGGGCGTTACGCGTAAAGCGCTCCGCCATATCTACGGTTGCGCCCTTCTTGATGTTCTTTAAGATCTCGGGTGCACCGGACTCGTAACCTACGATCATGAGCCGGCAGCCGGCATCTTTCATTGCAGCCAGTGTTTCCCGGTCTGTAGTGACGCGGCTGGTGCAAGACCAGGTGAAATTGAGCTTCTTGAGTTCTTTGCAAAGCTCGATCGTGCGCTCTTTTTTGTAGTTGAAGGTGTCGTCGTCGAAGAAAATTTCTTTGAGGCCGTTGAAGTTTTCAAGTGACCAGCGCACTTCATTTGCAATGTCCTGCGCGGAACGAAGACGCCAGCGGTGACCGGAGTGGGTTTGAGGCCAGAGGCAGAAGGTGCACATGGCAGGGCAGCCTCGCGAGGTGTAGAAGCTGATAAAAGGATGCAGCAGGAAGGGTACGTTGTAGCGTTTGAAATCGAGGTCGCGCTGGTAGACCTTCGAGACCCAGGGCAGCTCGTCGAGATTCTCGATATAGCCACCTTCGGGGTTGTGCATGATGCCGCCGTCTTTGCGGTAGCTGACGCCAGGCAACTCAGCGAGAGGAGTACCCTTGGCGTAATTAACGATCTGGTAGTCGAATTCGCGACGAACGATGAAGTCGATTGCCTTTGATGCACGGAGAGTTTTTTCGGGCTCAACGGTGACGGGAGGACCAACAAAGCAGACTTGCAGTTTGGGGTTGGAATCCTTCATCATCTCGGCGATTTTTACATCGACATGGAAGCCGGGGGTAGAGGTAAAGAGAACCAGGAGTTCGAAGTCACGGGCCATGGCTACGGTGTCTTCGATGGTGATTTTGTGTGGGGGCGCGTCCACTACCTTAGAGTCAGGCAGCAGGCCAGCAGGGTAACAAAGCCACACGGGGTACCAGTAGCTTTCAATTTCTCGGGTTGCAGGCCAGCGGGAACTGGCACCACCGTCAAAGCCTTCAAACGAAGGAGGGTTCAGGAATAATGTGCGCATGTGTACGGTATTACCGACGCTTTCAGTTTAGCAGTTAGGCGGAGTTTAGAAGCGAATCCCGATCAGGAACTCGGTTTGGTTGGACCTTGGTGTGTAGTCTGCACCGATCCAGCGGGTATAGCGAAGCTCAGGCTCGATTTTTATGGGCAGGAGTCCGATTGTTGCGCCACCGGCAAGGGTGAGGCCGCCACCTGTTTCATTGAGCGACGGAATTCTGCGCATCGTGAGGCCCCCGGAAAAGAAGGGCTTGATAGCGATGGCGTTGATGCGCTTTTTGATGAGCAGCGGGACCTGATAGACGGTAGCGGTTTGGGAGCCAAACTTGTAGCGCTCAAACATCAGCCCGGTCTCAAAGGTAGGCAGGAGCGGAAGACTCAATTCAATGTAGGGGCCAGCCTTTAGGGGAAAGATCTCACTGTCAGGCTGTTTGTTTTCGACGTAGCCACCCTTAAGGCCAATGCTGATGGGCAATTGTGCCAGTGCCGGTAGCGTTAGAGCAAAAAATATGAGGTTTTTCAAAGCGGTCTCTAAAAACGGGACGGATTCAAGTGTGGGATTGTTTCCGAAATGGGCTTGGGCGGCTCGAATTCCATTTTGAGCAATGCCTTGCCGATTACGCGAGTTTCGGCCTGGTAATCCACTTTGGAGAGGTAGTTGACTCCGTCGCGAATTTCAAAATCACGAGAAAAATCAGCGGTTTTAAAGATGACAGACGGGTTTTTGACGAGGCGACCGGATTGGCGCAGTTCTGCTCCTGTATTTTCTTCCAGCCACAATTCGCCTTTAAAAAGACCAATCACTTTCTTAATTGGCGTGAGCTCAAAGATGAGGGCAATCCTGTCTCCAAAGCTATCCTTGCGCTTAAATTTGAATTTGTAGTTTTGAGGATCGATGGCGGGAGGACTGGTTTCGGAGGCTTCCTGCTCGGCGCTCAAATAGAGACCAATCACTTTTGTTTTGATGAGGTTATCGCCGGTGTAAGACTTCATCTCGTAGGAGATATGGCCATTCACGGCAACAGTTTTCTCAGCCAGCATTTCCCCTTTTTTGTTCAGGCCAGGTAGTGATGCTTCGATTCTTACGACGGACACTAAAGGCTGAGTTCGCTTTGGAGTTGTTTCGCTCCGTTCCAGATATTTTTTTAGCGTGGGACCGGCAGGCCCGATACTGAGCGGATCGAAGACAATGGGCGCTTTCAATTGTGCGGAACGGCAGGAGCCAAGTAAAACGGCAAGTATCGTGAGGCCTGTAAATTGGGAAAATTTCATTCCGTTAGAGGGTGGACAGATCGAGCATGTAGCCGCGTTTGCCGACATTAATACCGATCGTTTTGCCCTCGCTTCCCAAATTGGCATGAACGCCTTCTGCCTCGTGGATGTGTCCGCACAGAAAGTAACGCGGAGAAACACGATCAATAAAGCTCGCGATGGCCGTTGATCCGAAATGGCGATTGCCAGATCCCTGATCGAGGGGAGTATTGTGGGGCGGGCAATGGCAGGCAAGAACCAGGGGAGACAATGACGAGAATGGTTCGAGGCGAGAGGCAATCTCTTCTTCGGAGTATTCGCCTGGAGTGTCAAAGGGAGTCGGATTCGAATAGCCGAGGGCGGCCAGGTGAACCGATCCGAATTGTCGAGACTGAGAATGCATGTATTGGAGGCCGTAGGTGCTACAGAAAGTTTCGATGTCGTGGGCCGACTCATGGTTGCCAGGAATCACAAATACTTTTTCAGCCCTTTGCCGCAAGATTTCTCCCGCATTGTCAAGGCCACGAGCCCAAGAGACCAGATCCCCGATGCAGAAGTAATAATCTGCTTCCCGATCGATCAACCTTTGGAGGGTTTTGAGGTCGGAATGGATGTCGGAAAAAAACAGGAATCGCATCGCTCAGATTTCATTGTCTCTATTTTGAGGGCTGTGAGTAAACCTTGAGTCCTGACTAAAACGAAAACACACATTGAACATGAAGATGAAGGACTGCGGGGTGGAGGCAAGGCATCCAGGGAATTCACAAAGTTCTGCTGGAGGGTAGCAATGTCGCCCGGCATGAACTCGATGAGGTGCTTATTTTTGCATAAGGGCGTGGTGGACGAGGAGCGCCCCCTATTATATTGCGGCTAAGAGTCTTCGCGTTCGGGTTCGTCGTCAATCAGATCTTCGCGTTCGATCCATGCTTCGGTGTTCTCACGCTTTTGTTGTTCGAGGCGTGTTCTCAGGTCTTCGCGTTCTTCGTTTCCATCTGGCATGCTTAATCCTTCTTTGGGGCCGCGGGGCGAGGAAGCACGATCTTCCGCTTGTCCGGGTCTGGGCTTTGTCGATAAAAGACGGCTGTGTGGCCGACGAGGGAAACCAACGCGGCCCCAGTAGAGGCTACTAACGAAGCGGAGAGTTCGTTGCGCTCTTCTTTGAAGTTGGCAAAGCGGAGCTTGATGAGTTCCTGGTTTGAGAGCGTGAATTCAAAAACCTGGAGGAATTCAGGGGTGAGCCCTTTTTTGCCGAGTTGCAGGGCAGGGGGAGCATTGTGGGCTAAACCACGGAGATGCTTGAGTTGAGAATTGGTGAGCGGGCCGGGCATAAACTACAGATTAGCTTGTGATGCGAAGATGCGGGTGCAAGTTTAAGGCTCTTCGATTTCAAAAACTTTAAAGTCTGCAGCGAGGATATCGGAAATCTGCTGACTGAGCTCGGGAATATCCGCTATGGCAGCGTCCCAAAGACTTTGCCAATCAAGATCGAAGTAAGCATGGACAATTCTGTGGCGCACTGCAATAACCTGCTTCCACGGGACCTGGGGGGTGGCGTTGTCGCAACTCAATTGAAAGCCGGCTGATTGCCTCTCCAATTACGGCGAGGTGATGAAGAACCGCAGCAGTTAAAACCACGTCCTTCAGAAACGATTCTTCGCTAGTTGACGCTACGATCGCATCAATTCTTCCGCAAGCGATCAGGATGTCTTTGAGAAAAGAGGCCTCATGCCGCATAGACAAGCATGGCGTCTTTTAACACATTTGGCCGAATCCAAGGCTTGAGCCCGCGTTTGGTAACCAGGTCCACTTTATAGCCAATCAGTGACTCTAAATCCTCGATGAAGGACTCGAATTTGATTAACCCTGTTCGAATCCCCGGCTGAAACTCGACCAGCAAGTCAATATCACTGCCGGGGTGCATTTGCCCGCGGACCGCCGATCCAAAGAGCGAAAGTTCTTTGACACCATAACGACGGCATAGCTCAGTAAGAGTAGATGCATCTATCTGGGCCTTTCCGAGCTGTAATGTTCGATTCATAGCCTTCGCTTTTATTTTGGCTTAGCGAGAACTGAGCTTGCGATCAAAGAAGTCAGCAGTGGCGGCTGCGATCTTGAGCCAGTTGGTGTGGCGCAGGAAATGATGTGTGTCGTCCGGGATCACGATCTCCTCATAGGGGACTTTGTGCTTCTGCAGACGATGCGTTAAATCGACGGTCTGGATGAATTCAACGTTGCGGTCGTCGTCTCCGTGGATCAGCAGGACGGGGGACTTCCAGGTGGCAATGTCGGCTACGGGTGAGGACGTCCATGAGATGTCGCGGGCTTCGCTCGCATCCGGTGACTTCTCGTAGCCTGCATCCGAGGCTGGGCGGTTGCGGCCGATGAAGCGGTTGTGGACACCGTGGATGTCGACGCCAGCAGCGAAAAGGTTGGAGTTGCGTGCGAGAGCCAGGGCTGTGAGGTAGCCGCCATAAGAGCCACCGTAGACGCCGATGCGGTTTGGAGCAACTTGCGGGTGAGCCTTGAGGAATTCTCCAGCGGCGAGGACATCGCCATATTCGCTGGCACCACGGTTGCCCGCGTTCGAGGCTTGCTGGAAGTCTGCGCCGTAGCCGATGCCGAGGCGGTAATTGACGCTAAGAACGATAAAGCCTCTGCTGGCCAAATATTGATTCGTGGCGTATGCGTTGGCATAGTAGTCGCCATAGTGCCAGCCGAGGAGCATCTGGCGAGGTGGGCCGCCGTGTACATATACAAGAGCTGACTTCTTCGCAGTGCCGCCTTTGGGGAGAAAGAGCTGGCCATGGATGGGTGTGCCATCAGGAGCGTTGAAGATCACTTGTTGTGGCGTTACCAGATCCCTGGTCGGGTAGTTGGCGGGTAGAGTCTCCGGGGCCAGTGTTTGCGGCTTGCCCTGGGTCAGGACGGTGACCATTGGCGGGGCTTGGGCCGTGGCGGCAATGTAGGCGAGTGCGTCTGTAGTGGAGACTGCTGTCCATTCGATACCCGTTCCTGGTGTGAGTACTTGCGCCTTGGCTGAATCGACAGGAATCTTGAGAATGTGGCGGCGGTCGATGTCTTTGGAGTCGGGGCCGGTATTGGCCGTCGAGAGCAGGTAGGTCTTGTCCGGGCTCAGATTGATGTACTCATTCATGAAGCGGCCGGAGGTGAGCTGGAGCGGCGTTCCGCCATCTTCAGGAATGCTGTAAAGGTGTGGCCATCCGTCGGCGTTGGACAGGAAGGTGATGCGGCCCCTGGCAGCCCAGTTGAGGTTGGCCTGGCCATGAGTGGTCGGCATGGCATCACGACGAGAATTGCCGCTGCTCCAAATGCGTTTGGCTTCGCCAGTGCTTGCGTTGGCTGTAAAGATGGACCAGGGGGTGGGTTCGGGATTGAGGATTGACCGCGGCTCTCCGCCCTGCGACGGTTGCCGGGTAAATGCAAGTTGTTTGCCATCGGGTGACCAGCGCGGGGAGGCATCCCGGTTGGTTGTAGGTGAGAGCCAGAGGATGGGCGTCGTGTCGCTTTGGTAAATACCGATGAGGGAATGGGTGTTGCGATTGGAGACAAAGGCAACGCGCGAGCCGTCGGGGGACCATTGCGCCTGACTCAGAGAGCCGCGTGCAGTGAGCAGAGACTTCGCGGGTTTGCTGCCATCGATCGGGACGATGTAGAGACCGCCCTGACGCTGGAAGAGAACTTGATCGCTGTTGGGAGAGATCTCGGGCAGGTCGCCCTCGGCTAATGCTTTGGGCTCGCCGCCTGCGAAGGGGATAGCAAGGATTTGAACTTTGAATGGTGTGGGCAGGGAGGCTGGGTTGACGGGTTGCGTAACGTCCCAGTTGGAGCCGTGTTCACCACCCCGGACCACGACTACAAATTTGCCGTCGGGAGAAATCGCAAGGCTGGTCAGCTCCTGACCGTCATCGAGTTTGTAATTAGTGAGGCGGCGGGCAGTGTAGGCTGGGCCTTCAGCGACGTAGATGTTGCGGCGGCCTTGCTCGTTTACCGCCCAAGCCAGTTTGTTGCCACTGGCGGTTAGCTCATTCGGGAAGGGGTAGCTTTTGATTTGCTCGAGGGTGAATGGAGATTGGGCCTGGAGGGTGAGGGCCGCGAGAAGGAGCAGGTGCATCTTTTTGGTATAGCACCCGCTTCCTTCGCGAATAGCGCCTTAGTCGTAGTATTCCTGACCGAGGTGGGTGATGAGGTCCTCACCCCGCATCCAGCGGAGCGTGTTCTTGAGCTTCATCAACTGAATAAAGATGTCGTGCTCGGGGTAAAGCCCGGGGGCGGTCATCGGGCCTTTGAAGTAGAAGCTGAGCCATTCCTGGACACCCTTCATACCGGCACGCTGGGCGAGGTCGAGGAAGAGGACGAGGTCGAGGACGAGGGGCGCGGCCAGGATGGAATCGCGGCAGAGAAAGTCGATCTTGATCTGCATCGGATAGCCGAGCCAGCCGAAGATGTCGATGTTATCCCAGCCTTCTTTTTCGTCGCCGCGCGGAGGGTAATAGTTGATTTTGACCGAGTGGAAGAGATCCTTATAGAGATCCGGGTAGAGGTTGGGCTGTAAGATCTGGTCGAGGACGCTGAGCTTGGTTTCTTCTTTGCTCTTGAAGGAGCCGGGATCTTCAAGCACTTCGCCGTCGCGGTTACCGAGGATGTTGGTGGAAAACCAGCCGGAGCAGCCAAGCATGCGGGCCTTGAGCCCAGGGGCGATCAGCGTCTTCATGTAGGTCTGACCGGTTTTAAAATCTTTGCCGCAGATGGGGACTTCGCGGTCGCGGGCGAAGTCGAGGAGCGCCGGGATGTCGTGGGTAAGGTTGGGGGCGCCGTTTGCGAAGGGTACGCCGGACTTGATTGCGGCGTAGGCGTAGACCATGCTGGGGGCAATCGAAGGATCGTTCTTGGCGAGGCCTTTTTCGAAGGCTTCCAGAGTCTGGTGGACCTTGGAAGCCTTTTGGAAGACTTCGGTGGAGCCGCACCAGATCATCACCAGGCGGTCGGCCTTGTTGGTGGCCTTAAAGGACTTCATGTCGTCCATGAGGGCTTCGGCCTTGTCGGCGAGTGTGCCCTTGGTCTTGACGTTGGGGCCGTCGATGCGTTTGACGTAGTTCTTGTCGAATACGGCCTTCATCGGTTTGACCTTGCTAAGTGAAGGCTTGAGCTTGGTGAGAAGCTCAGGCTTGAGCACGCGGGCATTGGCTGCGGCCTCGTAAGCGTTGTCTTCAAAAATATCCCAGCCCCCGAAGACGAGTTGGTTGAGAGAGGCAAGGGGGAGGAAGTCCTTGATGTAGGGCACCCGGTTGTCGGTGCGCTTTCCAAGGCGAATGGTGCCGAGCTGGGTTAGGGAGCCGACGGGTGCGCCGAGATCCTTCTTGACTGCTTCGACGCCGGCCATAAACGTGGTGGCCACTGCGCCCATTCCCGGCATCAGAATGCCGAGTTTGCCCTTGGCGGGATTGATTTTGAGGCTCATATGCGATTCCCAGCCTAGAGGGCGGGCAAGCTCAGCGTCAATTTTTGAAGCGCTTTTGGCATGCAATATCCGTTTTGTAAAATGAAATTACATGCCATTAGAAAGACATCTGGCGATTCCTCTTCGCCGCTCGGTGCAATCATTCGGGCTGGTAGTGCTGGAAGGGCCAAGGGGGGCTGGCAAGACGACACTGCTCAGAAAGGAGTTTGCAGACAGTCTCTATGTGAGCCTGGATGATACGGTCGACCGGCAGCGGGCCCGCGAAGACCCTGAGCAATTCTTGATGAGGCTGCGGCGTGCGGCTGTGATTGATGAGGTACAGCGTGCGCCCGAGTTAGTGGCGTATCTGCGTCGCGTGAAGCTGGAGTTGCCGCTCGTCTTCGTGAGTTCGGTACGGTTGGGCTTGCCGCTTGAGCGCCTTGAATTGCATGGGCCGACACTAGCGGAGCGACAAAGGCGACATCCTCTGAAGCTTGAGATGATTGGCCGTTTTGTGCCAGCCCGAGAGAAGCAAAAGGATGAAGAGGCAGGCTGGGGGCAGAATGCGGGTTGGCCAGAGGCGGATTTGCGGGCTTTGGTTCCGGTGCGTGACCTTGATCGTCTGATTGCCTTTGCTGAGAAGGTAAAGGCCAGTAGTGGGACTGGTCTACAGCAGCAGGAATTGGCCCGACAAGCGGGAGTGTCTCATCGAACCGCAGTGAGGTGGCTTGAGGCCCTTGAAGCCTGTTTTCTGACAGTGAAGCTGGAACCTATAGAAGAGGAATTTGGACGCCGGATGGTGAAGCGTCCAAAGTTGCATTTTCTGATGGGGAGCGGGAATTTTGAGAGTGAGGTGGTTTCGGAAATCTATCGGAATGCATGTCATTCGGGAGTAGAGGTGCGTTTGGGATATTGGAGGGATTCCAATGGGCTGGAGATTCCCCTTGTTATCGGACGGATTGGAGTGGGGATTGCAGAGATGCTGACCCCTGCAGTCGAAGGCGCTTTGCAGCGATGGATGCGTATTTCAAAGTCGGGGCAGGTGGCGATGATTACAAGGGAGTTGCCCAGATTGGAAAGGCGGGAGCTGCGGGTGTTGCGCTACGAGGCGAGGCAACTCTAAAGATGTCGTGATAAAATGACATCGTTGTGTATGCGGGTCATATCATTCTTTTCGGGTTAATGGTTTCGCCAGCGCTGGTAGCGCAATCGACGAAAGCGGAGCTTTTGGGAACCCTGCGTGACCCTGCGGGCCTCACTGTAGGCGGAGCCCGTGTTGAGTTGGAGAATTTGGCAACAGGCCTGGCCGTATCTCAATTTGGCGGAGCGGGAGGAGAATTTCAGTTCCTTGGCCTCCCTGCAGGGGAGTATCGTTTGCGGGCAACCAAAGAGAAGTTTGCGACGCTCGAGCGATCCGGGATTGTGTTGCGAGTTGGTGATCGCGTGGGGCTTGAACTCGAACTAAAACTGGGAGACGCCAGTCAGGCGATGGAAGTCAATGCCGCCCAGCCGCTATTGCAGGCAAGCCGGGGCACAGTTAGCTTTGTTGTGGAGCAAAAGAAAGTGGTTTCGCTGCCGCTGGATGGCCGTAATTTTGTACCTTTGGTGGCATTGGCCCCGGGAGTAAACCTGCCGCCGGGAAGCTTGCTGCCCCGTATCAATGGCAGCCGCCCGAGAGTCAGCGAATACATCTACGACGGGATTAGCGTTTTGCAGCCAGAACCGGGGCAGGTAGCGTTTTACCCGGTGATTGACGCGATCGAAGAATTCCGTGTCGACACCAATAGTTATTCAGCCGAGTATGGGCGATCCAATGGCGGCGTGATTATGGTGAACCAGAAGTCGGGCTCAAACGAATGGCATGGGACGCTTTTCGAGTTTTTCAGGAATGAGAAATTGAATGCCAGGAATTTGTTTGCCAGCACTGGGCCCAAGCCTAGATTCCGGCGGAACCAGTATGGCTTTGTAGTGGGTGGGCCGATTCAGAAGAACAAATCCTTCGTCTTTGCCGATTGGCAAGGCACACGGCTGAATACGGGAGTGATGAGGGTCAGCACGGTGCCTACGACAACGCAGCGGCAAGGCGTTTTCAGCAATGCTCTATTCGATCCCGCCACTGGGAGAACCGAAGCTTTTGCGGCAAACACGATCCCGCTGAGCCGCTTCGATCGTGCTGCGCTGGCAGTGGTGGACCGGTACCCGGCGCCCAACGTTTTTGCAGCTAGCGGATCGGAAGCGACGGCTAACAACTTTCGCCGCGTAGGAAACGATGACACAGTGGCCGATCAGTTCGACGGGCGGCTGGATCGATATTTCGGGGCGCGGCACAGGGTTTTTGGGCGGTATTCGTTTTTGCGGGATGACACGAAACCCACAACACCGCTGGGGGATGGAAGCGGAAATTTGACTTCAGGTGTGATCGGAAACACGATCACTTGGGCCGATAGCCTGGTGGGGGAACATACATGGAACACCAGCCCAACATCAGTGAATCAGCTGCGATTCGGGTTTACACGGCGGAACTTTGAGCGGAATTCGCTTCGATTGATTAAACCGGTTGGAGAGGTGACGCTGATTCCTAATCTGCCGTTGTCGTCGTTCTCAGATGTGCTGCCGACCTACGATCTGGTTGGCTTTCAGCAATTGGGCGCACCGGCAAGCGGGAATGCGAATTTCAACACCTCGGTGACGCAGTTTGTGGACAACTATTCGTGGGTGAGCGGTGGACATAGCGTCAAGGCTGGGGCAGACCTGCGCTGGCAGACCCTCGATGTCTTGCAGCCACCTAGCCCGACTGGGAACTTTCAATTCACGAATATCTTCACAAGTGGTGCAACGGCCAATTCCGGCAACAGTTTTGCGTCGTTTCTTTTGGGACAAGTCGGGCGATTCAGCATTGATGCACAGCCGGATTTCATCCAGCCACGGGCTAAGATCGCAGAATTCTTTTTGCAGGACGATTGGCGAGTGGCAAGGAAGTTGACCCTGAATCTTGGGGTTCGCTACACCTTGAACTTTCCTTCTACGGTGGTGGCTAACCGGGGCGCAGTTTTCAATCTGGCGTCTCAGAAGCTGGATTATCTGGGTGCGAACGGAGTGTCGAGAAGTGCGCGGAACCTTGAGAAGAAGAACTTTGCTCCGAGACTGGGCTTTGCCTTCAAGGTAAGGGAGTCGTTCGTGGTGAGGGGTGGTTACGGCATGACCTGGATTGAACAGGCTGGGATCACGACACCGTTTACAACTCCACTCTTTCCGTTTGTCCAAACACTTGGGCAACAGTCTCTCGATAATATTCGTCCAGCATTCGTTTTGTCGCAAGGGCCAACGGTGCGCCTTGCGCCGACGGGGCCAGACGCAGGGTTAGGACAGGGTGTGTTGGGTGTTCAGCGCACCAACGGAAGCGGCTATGCACAGCAATGGAACTTTAGCTTGCAGAAGACCTTCGGTGTGAACTGGAGTTTTGAAGGTGGTTACCTCGGTTCGAAGTTGACCCGGTTGGGAGTGCCGGATGTGAATTTGAATCAACTGAGTGTCGAGCAGTTGGCGCTGGGGTCGCAATTGACGCAGCAGGTGGCAAATCCATACTTGGGCCAGATCCCGTCGAATAGTTCGCTGGGAGGTGCAACGATTCCGCGCGGACAATTGCTGCGGTCTTACCCTCGGTTTACCAGTGTTGCCCTCTACCGGAATAACGTTGGCCACTCGACGTACCATTCGTTTCAATCGAGAGTGGAGAAGCAATTTTCACGGGGCTTGACGTTCACGTTGGCCTACACCTTTTCAAAATTAATCGACGATGCAGGAGCCGTCTTCGATGCTGCGGTGCTTACTGGCCCGGCGGCAAGTTTTCAGGCTGCCGATAGTTTCAATAAGCAGCTCGAGAAGGATGTGTCGACAGGGAATGCACCGCACATATTGGCAACGGGCTTTGTGTATGAATTGCCGTTTGGCCGGGGGCGATTCTTTGGAGGCTGGCAGGTGGCGGGACTGGTGAGGGCCCAATCCGGGAGCCCAATTGCAGTGACTCAGGCGACGAACCTGAATGCATTTGCAGGGTTTGGGGTACAGCGTCCGAACCGGCGTGAGGAAACTGCTTTGCCATCGGATCAGCGGTCAACCGGACGCTGGTTCAATACGGCAGCGTTTGCACAGGCGGGTCAGTTTACGATCGGGAACAGTTCACGTAACCCCGTGCTTGGGCCAGGGTATAAGACCCTCGACCTGATGTTGGGGAAGACCTTTCAACTGAGGGAAAAGATGCGGTTGGAGTTTCGTGCCGAGGCCTTCAACACGACGAATACACCGCCGCTGGGGAACCCGAGTGCTAGCTTTGGCAATATAGGATTCGGGTCGATCACGACTGCACTGGACCCGCGTGTGTTTGAACTTGTAATAAAGTTTCATTTCTGAGGTGCGCATGGATACAAGAATTCGGAATCAGTTGAGCGCAATCAGGCGGAGCCGTGGCGTAGGGGCGGCCGATCTTGCGGCCCAAGTGGGTGTGAGCCGTCAGACGATTTATGCGATTGAGGCCGGGACTTATGTGCCCAATACCGAGGTGACGCTGAAGCTGGCGCGGGTCTTGGAGGTGCCTGTCGAGGAGTTATTTTCGTTACGCGAAGAAGCGCCTGTAGCGGCAACGGCCGTGGCATCAGATGTGTTGAGTGCGACACCGGTAACCAAGGGTCAGGCGGTGAGGGTTTGCCAGGTAGGGAACAGGCGAGTGAGCATCCCGGTGAATGCGTCGCCCTATTACTTGCCAGAAGCCGATGGGGTGATTTCGAAGGTAGGGCGGATGCCGGGCAGAGCGGAGCTGGTGGGCTTTGCCCGGGAAGAATCGAACCCGAAAAAGCTGGTTCTCGCGGGTTGTGATCCCGCAATCGGGCTTGTGGCGCGGATGGCAGAGAAGCTAGGCGGGGTTGAGGTTGTGTCTGCTGCAGCCTCGAGCAAGCTGGCGCTGGGGTGGTTGCAGGAGGACAAGGTGCACATTGCAGGCTCGCATCTTGAGGACCCCGAATCTGGAGAGTTCAACTTGCCCTATCTGCGCAGCACCTTTCCGGAAGAAGACTTTGCAGTGATCAGTTTTGCCCGGTGGGAAGAGGGCTTTGTTGTGGCGGCTGGGAATCCCAAGGGCATTCGGCAGGCGGAGGATCTCACCAGGGGAAAAGTTCGGTTTGTAAATCGCGAGGCTGGGTCGGGAAGCCGGTCTCTACTGGACCGATTGCTTGTAGAGGCAGGCATACCAGTTGGGAAGGTATCTGGCTATGAGCGTATTGGGTATGGGCACCTTGCAGTGGCTTACATGGTGTTGACCGGGGATGCCGATTGTTGTCTGGCAACCAGAGCAGCAGCGCAGAGTTTTCAACTGGATTTTGTACCGCTGCAAAGCGAACGATATGACTTCGTGATGCGGCGGCAGACCCTCGAGACTCCGGCGGCGCAGGCTTTTATCGATGTGCTGCAGAGGGCCAGTTTGCGGCGCAAACTTGAGGTGTTGGCCGGTTATGACACGACGTTGACCGGGGCAGTTTTGGCGTGAGTTTACAATCAGAGTCATGGCTCAAGTGACTCCTTTTCATATTGCGTTCCCGGTTCATGATCTTGCGGCGGCGCGGGATTTTTATGGCGGGTTGATGGGATGCCCGGAGGGGCGCTCTTCTGATGAGTGGATCGACTACGACCTCTTTGGCCATCAGGTGGTGGCGCATCTGAAGCCCGGCTATGAGCCGAACCTGCATCACAATGCAGTGGATGCCCATGCTGTGCCGGTGCCGCATTTTGGCGTGATCCTTGAGATGGGTCAATGGCATGCTCTGGCGGATCGGCTAAAGGCGGCTGGGGTGAAGTTCATCATCGAACCTTACATTCGCTTTCAGGGCCAGGTAGGGGAGCAGGCAACGATGTTCTTTCTCGACCCATCGGGGAATGCACTGGAGTTCAAGGCGTTCGCGGATATGTCGCAGATTTTCGCCAAGTAGCTATTGCTAGCTCCCCGTCACCTGACGCAACAAGTTGAAGAAGGCTTTCTTGCGCTCTGAGTTGATGCCCCAGTTTACGGGCGGGCATTGGTAGCCATCGGAGTAATCGCTCGCGCCGGGGTCAAAGTAGCCCCAGGAGGCGTACTCCGAGATCGCTGACATCATGTTGTTCTCAGGCTTGTCGAAGTCGAAGTGATCGTCTTCGTTGAAGAGGATCGGCATCGGTTTGTAGCCTTCGACGGCCCTGCTGAGGCGGACCATTTCGGCGATGCGTTTCGGATCTTTGACGCCATTGCCGTGGATCAGCAGGAAGTCGGAAGTTTTGACTACGTTTGATTCCGGGATAGCGTTGCCGCCGTAGGAAGTACCCGTGAGAAGGCGGCGACCTTTGCGGTTCATGCCCTTGACGAGGTTAATCAATTCGTGGACGCGAGCGGGTTTGAGAATTTCGTGGTCATAGGCTTTGACATTGGTTTCGTTGTCGACTTCGACGAGGATGTTGCGATAGTCCTGATCGAGGAGCCAGTTGGTGGCGTTGACGACAGCGTTGCGGACAGCGGCTTCATCTTTAAGCACTTGATCCTGACCGAAGTAGAAGTAGCCAACAATGGGGACCATGCCGAGTTGGTCGGCCCGGTCGAGGATTCGCTTGAGTCGGGCCATGAAGTCTGGCAGGAGCGAGCCGTCGGCGGCGATGCCGGAGGTGAACCAGGGTTGGGTTTTGGAATAGCCTTCGGGGCTGCCGCCCTGGAGGTTGATCGTGAACGAGAGCAGGCCATGCTTGCGCCAGAGTGGCATTGCGGCGAGGAATTCTTTGACGTTGCGCTCGGCATCCCATTTCTTTGTGTTGGGGTAAGCCCACTTTGAGACGGTGGCAGGGTTCTTGTCGTCGAAGATGCCTTGCACCATGCGGGAGTTCATGAGGAGGCCTTCGATTTTGTGGCCCTTGTAGGAGCGGCCTTTGTAAGTTGGCTGACCGTTGATAAAGAACTGGTCTTTGCGGATTTCGACTCTGGTTCTGGTTGGAGCTGCGGCCAGGAGAGCCGGGGAAAGTTGGATTAAAGATCGTCGGGTCATCATTTAGATCTGCGCCTTAGATCCGATTCCATCACATTTGCAAGGTCTGATGCTGAAGAGCCTTGGGCTTCAGGCTCTATTCCGTTCCAACTGACATCCATTCCGATTTTCGAAACGTTCTAATAGATGCCTGCATCCAATCGAGCAGGTAGTACGAAAGGCCAAGAACATGAAAAACACCGTTTTCACTGCAGTATTTGCAACCATCCTGGCCGCCACTCCTCTCTTTAGCGCAAGTCTACCTACTACGCTTACGGACGAGCAGCGGCTGGCTAACAAGATCCGTCATGAGCTCGTCACGCTCCCCTTCTACGGCGTATTCGACCAGATGAGTTATTCACTCAGCGGGCGCAAAGTAACCCTCAATGGGCAAGTTACACGGCCCGTTCTCGCGAGCTCTGCCGCTAACGTAGTCAAGCGCATCCCAGGCGTCGAAGAAGTCGTTAACAACATCGAGGTTCTCCCTCTATCGCCTAATGACGACCGCTTACGCATTGCCGTCTATCGCACCGTTTTTAGTCAGGCCTCTCTGGGCCGCTATACCCTGGGGGCCATCCCACCGGTACGCATCATCGTCAAGAATGGCGACGTCACTTTGAGTGGCGTGGTCATGAACGAGATGGACCGAAATATGGCCGGGCTTTTTGCCAACCAAGTGGCTGGTGTATTCAGCGTCACCAATCATCTGACGGTTGAAAAGTAAATCCTGACATCCCGTAAGGGCTATGAGATCAGGTTTGTTTCCAACTCCTTGTTTACTCCGAGAGCCCGCGTGCTCCCTCCTGCGCGGGCTCCTTTTTCTGTTTGCATTTTCCGCTCCTGCACAAACTCTTGTCGTCGGAATCGCCGGCGGCTGGGAACCGGCAGACGCTCCCTGGACCATCACCCGCCGCATTGCATCCCACCTCGAAGTACAACGCTTTCCAGACACCACCTTTGAAACTTTTGGAAACCACCACCTCGAGGAAGCCAAAAAGCGAATCTCTGATCACCTCGACGCCAACAATGACGGCACTCTAGATCAACAAGAGCGCGCACAGGCCCGCCTCATTCTCTATGGCCAATCCCTGGGCGGAGCCGCCACCATCAACCTCTGCCGATGGCTCAAAAAGCAAGAAATCCCGGTGCGCCTCAACGTACAGATTGACAGCGTCGGCCTTCGCGATGGGAAGGTCCCCTCAAATGTAAAAGAAGCCGCCAATCTCTACCAGCGCGACTTCGGCCCTATTCGCGGCCAATCTAAAATCAAACCGGAAGACCCCAGGCGAACGCGCATCCTTGGCAACTGGCGCTACCGCTATCCCCGCAATAAGGTGATCGATACCACCGAATGGCCGCTTGCCCATCGCCTCATCGTCAACCCACACCTTAAAATGGAATTCGACCCCGAAGTTTCGGCTAAAGTCGAGGAGCTTATAGCCAACACACTACGCAACTGGTAGGGTCGGTTTAATGGTGGTTGTCCATTACACGCTGATAGAGTTCGCCGAGCCCCATAGACTGGGCCCAACGCTCAAGATCGAGG
This sequence comes from Bryobacter sp., assembly GCA_022843625.1. GTDB lineage: Bacteria > Acidobacteriota > Terriglobia > Bryobacterales > Bryobacteraceae > Bryobacter. The sequence continues at coordinate 199,074 of JALHNH010000004.1, forward strand.
TCCAGTTGATCGCCAGAAGCCGGTGATGTCTCTTAACTGGCGCTCTGACATTCTACCGCCTTGCATGTACCAGTGCAGTCTGACGCTCTAACTTTAAACCTGCGCCCGCTTCCAGCGCCCCGTTCGAAACGCCAGAATCCCACAAACCGCAATCATGCTTTCTGTCAGCGTCACTGCCAGAAACACGCCATTCGTCCCCATCTGCCCGGCCAGATAATTCGCCAGCGGCAATTGAAATACCCAGTAGCAAAACACGTTGATTACCGTTGGAGTAATCGTATCGCCAGCCCCGTTAAACGCTTGTACCAGCACCAGCCCATACGCATACAGCAAGTACCCATAAGAGATCAACCGCAACGCATCTTTACCCACCGCCACGACTGCTTCCTCTTGCGTGAAGATGCGAATGAGGAACTCCGAAAAGAAGATAAACACCAGACTCACCAGCCCCAAAAAGATCATGTTGTAGAAGCCGCACAGCCACGCCGCCCGCTCGCTCCGCTCCGGCTTGCCAGCACCCAGGTTTTGCCCCATCAGGGTCGCTGCTGCCGCGCCGAGACCCCAGCTTGGCAAAATCGTCACGATGATGATCCGGATCGCGATCGTATACCCGGCCGTAGCCACGCTGCCAAACTGGGCCACAATTCGAGCCAGCATCAACCAGCTTGCCGTCCCGATCAGATACTGAAACATCCCCGGCAAGCTCACCTTCAACATTTCTGACATCAGATGCCAGTTGGGCCGCAGATGCCACAGCCGCAACGTCACCCGCTCGCCAGGGGTAAACAACCGATAGAACTGATAAGCCACACCTACCGTGCGTCCACATGTAGTAGCTACGGCACTTCCCGCCACACCCATCTCGGGAAAAGGCCCCCAGCCGAATATCAAACAAGGGTCCAGTACAAGATTCACAGCATTGGCAATCCACAACACCCGCATTGCAATCGCCGCATCACCTGCTCCTCGAAAAATCGCATTGATCAGAAAGATCAGCAGAATCGAATAAGTGCCCCCAAACATGATCGTGGTGTATCCAAAACCACCTTCAACAATCGCCGCATCGGGAGTCATGAAGCCTAGCAAAGGCCGTGCATAAATCGACGCCGGCACCCCAATCAACACACTCGCTACAATTCCGATCAACACCGCCTGGCCCGCAGAGGCACTTGCCCCCTCGGGGTCCTTTTCTCCAATGCGACGTGCCACAAATGCCGTAGCCCCCGCGCAAAGCCCCATCGCCACCGCAAATACAATCGTTTCCATCGCCTCAGTAAGCCCTACTGTTGCGACGGCGGCCGGGCCTAGCCCGGCCACCCAAAACACATTTACAATGGCGAACAAGCTTTCCATGGAAAGCTCCAGCACCATTGGAATCGCAAGCAATGCGATTGCCCGCTTTAAACTACCCTCTGTGAAGTCCTGATGGCTACCCCGCAGGGCTTCTTTGAGGGTTTCTATCAACGCTGATTGGCCTTGAGTATCTTTTTGCGCAGACGGATCGTCTTCGGAGTGATCTCGACAAACTCGTCGATCTCGATGAATTCGATTGCCAGCTCAAGGGTCATTACACGAGGCGGGACGAGGCGAATCGCATCGTCGGCAGAGGAGCTACGCATGTTGGTCAGCTTCTTTTCACGCACGATGTTTACGGTGAGGTCAGAGTCGCGCGAGTTCTCACCCACGATCATGCCTTCGTAAACTTCCGTTGCCGGAGTTACAAAGATCTCTCCGCGCTCCTGCAATCCATTAATTGCAAATGCAGTCGTTACACCAGCACGATCGGAAATCATGACGCCCGTCGGACGCATCGGGATCGCACCCTGCCAGTCCATATAGCCGTTGAAGAGCGAGTTCATGATCGCCGTGCCACGGGTCTCGGTGAGCATCTCGTTACGGATACCAATCAAGCCGCGAGACGGCACCTGGAACTCAAGCCGCACACGGCCTGAACCATGGTTCACCATCTTCATCATCTTGCCCTTGCGGTAGCCCATCTTTTCGATTACTACGCCGATAAAGGCTTCCGAGCAATCGATCAACAAAATTTCCTGCGGCTCTTTGAGTACACCGTCGATTTCTTTAGTTACGATTTCAGGCTTCGATACCTGCAGTTCATAACCTTCGCGACGCATGGTTTCAATGAGAATGGCCAGCTGCAATTCGCCGCGGCCCATCACCTTCATGCTGTCCGGAGTGCCCGTGTCATCGACACGCAGCGCCACGTTGGTGAGCAACTCCTTCTCAAGGCGATCCTTCAGATTGCGAGATGTAACGAGATGACCTTCACGGCCCACAAAGGGCGACGTGTTGATCGTAAAGGTCATGGCAATCGTCGGCTCGTCAATGTGAATGCGGGGCAGTGGTTTCGGGTTCTCAACGCTGGTAACGGTCTCACCAATCGTGATGCCCTCAACACCCGCGATAGCAATGATGTTGCCGGGATAAGCTTCGGTCTCATCAACGCGCTTCAACCCTTCAAAGCTGTACATCTTGGTGATGCGGGTCTTCTGGAAGCTACCGTCCAGCTTGGCAATCGAAACTTCCGAACCGTTCTTCAGCGTCCCATTTACGACACGGCCAATCCCAAGACGGCCGAGATAGTCAGAGTAGTCGAGGTTCGCGATCAGCATCTGCAGCTCGGCTTCGGCCGAACCCTTTGGAGGAGGAATGTGCTTGACGATCGTTTCAAACAAAGGCTCCAGTGTCTCGCTCTCGTCCTCCATGTTCATCTTTGCGACGCCAATCTTGCCGATCGCATACACCACCGGGAAATCGAGTTGATGCTCCTGCGCATCGAGATCGATGAACAGGTCATAGATCTCGTTCAGCACTTCCTGCACACGTGCATCGGGACGGTCGATCTTATTGATGACAACAATCGGAGTCAGGTGAGCTTCGAGCGCCTTCGACAACACGTAGCGCGTCTGCGGCAGCGGGCCTTCGCTGGCATCGACCAGCAACATAACGCCGTCCACCATCTTCAATGCTCGTTCCACTTCGCCGCCAAAGTCACTGTGGCCCGGGGTGTCGCAGATGTTAATCTTGACGCCCTTATAGTTCAGACCGGTAATCTTGGCAAGGATGGTAATGCCGCGCTCACGTTCCAAATCGTTGGAATCCATCACGCGGTCTGTCAATTCTTCATTGGCTCGAAAGATGCCACTCTGCTGCAGCATGGTGTCGACAAGCGTCGTCTTTCCATGGTCTACGTGCGCAACAATAGCGATGTTTCGGATCTTCTCAGGATAAAAAGGCATGGGTTGGGTAATCTATATGGTCGCACGTTGTGGCATCTTGCCGCTCGTTACGCCTCTGTAACTGCTACCCTAAGGTTGCAATGGCCGAAAGCCCCGACAATCCCACTGTCGTCATCGTTGGACGACCGAACGTGGGTAAGTCCACTCTATTCAACGCGATAACCGGTACCCGGCGTTCCATCGTAGGCGATGAACCCGGCATCACGCGCGACCGTATTCGCGGAATCGGAAAATACCGCGACCGCCATTTTCACGTAATTGACACTGGCGGCATCATCCCGAACGATGACGAACTGATTCCCTCCAATATTCTGAAGCAGGCCAAAAAAGCTTTCGACGAAGCAGATCAGATCGTTTTCGTTATCGATGGCCGAACTGAAATTACCTCTGCCGATCGTGACCTCGCACAGATGCTTCGACGCCTTGGCAAGCCCATCACTCTCGCTGTAAACAAGATCGACGTAGACAAGATCGAAGTCAACACCAGCGACTTCCACGTTCTGGGCCTGAGCCCGGTAATCGCCATCTCCGCCGAACATCGAATCGGCATCGACAACCTGCTTGAGCACATTACAGCTACCTTCATCGAAGGCCCTGAGATCGAAGTTATTCCGCAAAAGCGCCCCATCAAGGTGGCCATCATCGGCCGGCCCAACGTCGGCAAATCTACACTTCTCAACTCCCTCACCGGCACCGAACGCGCCATCGTCTCACCCGTCGCTGGCACCACCCGCGACGCCGTCGATGAGACGGTCACGGTGGACGATCAGGAATTCACCTTCGTCGATACGGCAGGTATTCGCCGCAAAGGCAAAACCACCGAGATGGCTGAAAAGCTCAGCGTTATGATGGCTCGCCGTCACATCAGCATGGCGCACATCGTTGTCGTTGTGATCGATGCCCTCGAAGGCGCGACAGCCCAGGACGCTCACATCGCCGGCTATGCCCATGAAGAAGGCCGCCCCATCATCATGGTGGTCAACAAGTGGGACGCGCACCCCACCCGCAAGTCTAAAGAATTTGAGGAAGAACTGCGCGACACGATGAAGTTCCTCGAATACGCCCCCATCGAGTTCATCTCGGCCACCAAGGGTACGAACGTCAAGCGTCTCTTCGGTTTGGTCAAGAGCGCGCAGGAAGCGATGAACAAGCGTGTCACCACTGGAGAGCTCAACCGCTTCGTCGACTACATCACTCATGAAACCAACATGAAGGTGAAGTACATCACTCAGGCGAGCGTGCGCCCTCCGACATTCGTTGTCTTCACGGACAAATCGAAGCCGCTGCACTTCTCCGATGAGCGCTTCCTGATCAATCAGATCCGCAAGCACTTCAAGTTCGGCCCAACGCCCATCGAGATCAAGGCGAAGTCTACGCCTGGCCGTGGCCGCAAGGATGAGGAAGACAAGCCAAGGTCAAAGGCCGCCAAGGCGAAAGCCTCGCCGCCACGCAACGCCGGGAAAAACTCCTAAGCCTGATTCCGAGCAATAAATCCAAGCGCCATCTCCGCCCGCCGCATTCGTTCCCGCGTCAATGCAATCGCTGTATTCTCGATGTGCGTCCCGCACGGGTAGATATCCGGCGAATTCCGCAAGCCAAACTTTAGATAAATTGGAGCCGCTACGCGGATCAATTCCGGGATCTCGTAATAGCGTAAGAATCCGCCAATGTTATCGGGTGCTTCGACATAGAAATCGATCGGAGCATCAATCGCCGCACGAATCCCGGCAATCTGCGGAATTGTCAGATCGCTGGGGATATTGATTGTAGTAGCACCCAGATCCTCCAGCAAACGAGCCGAAGCTGGATTGCACGGTGCCATCATTACGCTGGTCTTGATGATCAGATCTGGAGGCAAATCGCCTCGCTTCTTCGCTTCTCCCATCACCATCAAATTCCCAAGATCACTCACGAGAATCGAGCGAATCCCCAACCTCAGCGCCCGCAAAACATCCTCCATCGCAAAGGCAAGCTGATCGGCCCCACGCAAGCTCAATCCTAGTGCTTTACCGGCAGGCGAGAACACCTGCGCTCCTACATCAAAGGTCGCCCGGGGCCCCACAAATAGATTCACCTCGATGTGATTCTCGGCCCCCAGCCGTACCATCTCCAGGATCTCGTCGTCGGTAAGAAGCATGATGCCGCTACCCTGGCTGATCCTGTCTACCGGCACGCGCCGCGCCGCAGCCTCTTCAATCACCACGGCCAGCGCACGCGGCCCTTCGGTTGAAGGAATCTCGATCTTCCATGCCTTCCCATCGGCAAACCGCTTCGTTGAAGTCGGCGCCACTTGCGGATCCCCGTCCGGCAATCCCTGCATTGCAATTATCTTTCTGGCCTCAATCATGTCGAACCTATTCTACGCTCCTCGCGCCGGTGGTTCTATTCCTTCATTCAAAATATCCAGATAGCGCCGGTAGCAATACGCCTGATACCGCTCCTTGCCGCTGATCTCCCGCAACACTTCCTCATCCATCCGTGGCGGGAGCGGATTTGGTATGTGTGCATGTACCTCCTCATCCCCATGCCGGGTTATACGAAATCTCCCCGTAACACGCTTCACAACTCAGTCCTAAGGAAACTCCAGTTTTCCCGCCAAGACTTCAGACAACTTTAGAGAGCCAAACTTTCTCTAAAACTCCTTCCAAAATTACGCACAATATATCAAGGAGGATTCTTCCCAATGACATTGTCCGACGAAGCTCGCTGCTTCGCCGAACTCGTTGGCCTTGGCGAATCCGAGCGCGCGGCATACCTGTCGACGCTCGATCTCGATCCAATAGCTCGCAGCCAGTTACTCAGCCTGCTGGCCTTCGACCACGACTCAGAAGAAGAATTTCTTTCCGCCATCCAGGAGGAAGCCCGACTTTGGAGTGATCAGGACACTCTGGAGCCGGGGACGATGGTGGGTCGTTTTCTCATCGAAAAACGCCTCGGCCAAGGTGGCACCGGCGAAGTTTTCCTCGTCCTGTTTGAAGAAGAAGGCTCCACCCGGCAAGCTGCACTCAAGATTCTGCATTCGCACCTGCACCGCAGCGGTCAAATCACCTTATGGGACCGCGAGCGTCGTCTGGTAGCCCGAGTCTCTCACCCTTACATTGCCTCTCTCATAGAAAGCGGCACTCTGCATTCCGGCCAGCCTTACCTGCTGATGGAATACGTCGAAGGCCAGCGGATCGATCACTACTGCGAAACTCTCCCCATCCAGCAGCGCATCCAGATCATGGCCAAGGTTTGCGATGCCGTAGGGGCCGCCCATAGACAGCTTATTGTCCATCGCGACCTCAAACCGGGCAACATCCTGATCACCATGGATGGCCTGCCCAAATTACTAGACTTTGGCATCGGTCAAGCCCTCGACCGCGATCAACAAACCTTTGAAGCCGCCACCCTTGCCTATGCCAGCCCGGAACAACTAGCAGGGGCTGAACCCACCACCGCCTCAGACCTCTTCTCCCTCGGCCGAATCCTCGACAAACTGATCCCTCATTCTGATGAGAGCCTTCTCTCAATCGTCCACAAGGCCACTCACACCAACCCCGACCTGCGTTACGACAGCGCCGCCGCTCTGCGTGACGACCTCCACCGCTGGCTCGAATGCCGCCCAGTCACCGCCCAGTCAGACACCTGGACTTACCGTGCGAGTTGTTTCATCAGACGCAACCGTTGGGGAACCATCGCCACAGCAGCCGCTTTCATCATCGCCGCCACAGCCCTCGGCCTCGCCTGGCGTCAGTATCAGGAAGCCCGCCTCCGCTTTACTGAGCTTCGCTCCCTGGCCCGTGTTGCGATCTTTGATCTTGACGCTGCCATTCAGAACCTGCCAGGCTCTCTCCAGGCCCGCAAAAAGCTGCTGGAAACTGCTCTCAGCTACCTATCAAGCCTCCAGGCCGCTGCCAAAAGCGATACTTCTCTGCGTGGTGAACTTGCCGATGCTTATCAACGCGTTGCCCTGCTTCAGAGTACAGCCACCGGTGCCAGCCTTGAGCGGACCGATGCCGCACTCGAACTCCTCGAGCAATCGCTTCTCCTCCGGACTGGATTGGGCCAGCAATATTCCAAAGATCCTAAAATCCGTGAAAGTTATGGGGATCTATTGTTCCGCCTGGCCACTTTGAAGCGAAGCCGCATGCGCAGTGTAGAAGCAGAATCTCATCTAGCCGAACTGATGACCTTCTCCGGGCAATGGCTCCGTGAAGAACCTCGCAGTATTCCGGCCCTTGAGCTTTCGATACTTGCCGACGAAGAAGATACCAGACGCATCTTCCGGCAGGCCGACAAACTCCCTGCGCTTAAGAATCAACGCAACATCCTCCCCAAGCTTGCCCTGCTTAAAGAACTCGTAGGCGAATCTTCTCACTATTGGAAACTATCCTCTGACGTGCACCAGACGATAGCCCTGATCGCTGGTGCCAATCACCTTGCAGACGAGGCACTGGAATCTTTTCGCATCGCTATAGACTTTTCTCAAAAGTGGAATTCTGCGTTGCACACCGTCCAGTCCTACAGATCGCTACTCTTGCTCTACTCAGAGGCTATCTACCTTGCTCTCGAACTCGCCCCATCAAAAATTGACCAGTGGCAGCAATATCTCGATTCATTTGAGCGAATCCTGGATTCGCCCACACTGCCCGATCCCAAGGCTGCTTACTGGGGCAGACACAAAACAGATCTGTTCTCCCTTCGCGGGCATTTCGCCGCTACAAGAGGTCAGGCCAAAGATGTGGATGCTTACTTTACCCAGGCAATGAAGGCACTGGATCAAAGCACAACTCAAGGCCAGGCAAACTATGCAACCGCAGTTCTTCGCGTCAGGATTTCTCAGCGCTGGGATCTTTTTCGCAAGACAGGCCACTAGGCCCCCATTGCCCGCCGCAGCCAGTTCTGCGCGTACCGTATTTCGCGGCGCACATCCACCACATTTAGCGATAAAAACTCCGCAGACTCCTCCGCCGTGAGTCCGCCAAAATAACGCAGTTCAACCAACTGTGCCTTGTGCGCATCCAGCTCTGCCAGCGACTTCAAAGCCTCGTCCAAACGAACCAGTACTGGTGCCCGGTCTGGAATTGCATCGGCAACTTTGGGCACCTGCTCCAGGGCAACCTCCAAACGTTTATCCCTCCGCTGCGCCATCCTGGCCCGGGCATGGTCTACCAGAATCTGTCTCATTAGCCGTGAAACCATCGCAAAAAAATGGGCCCTGCTTTCCACTGGAGGCAGATTGCTCTTTGTCAGCCGCACGTAACACTCATGCACGATGGATTCCGTGCTCTCAGAGGCATAGATCTCCCCGGCCAGCCTTTGCCGGGCAATCGCTCGCAACTCCGGGTAGATCAACTCGTACAGCTCAGCTTCCGCTCCAGAATCCCCAGCCTGAAGTTTGCCGATAAGTGTTGTCAGATCAGTTTCGATTCTTATAGTTTAAGACATCGAGATTCCTTAAGCTTTCTGAATCACCCCCCGGCTTCCGTTATCATAAAAGGTAGTGTGCCTTGCCATAGAGGCTTGGGCCCACCACCTACCCAACCCCATGTCTGCATCATCAGAAACAGCGTCCTCCTCGCTCAACGACTGGCTCGCCGAAGAGCTGTACCAGGAATATCTGAATAATCGCGCCGCCGTCGACACGGCGTGGAAGGGCATCTTCGACGAAGACTCTCCCTCCCCCACCCCGGTAGCAACTCCGCAAACCAATGGCACAAGCACCCCTAAGGAAGTACCCGCAGTGGAAACCAAACCCGCGCCGGCGCCTGCTCCGCCTGCAGCACCAGCCCCCTCCAACACCACCTCCAGCGATCTGATTGCACGCGCTTCGGCTCCTCCTAAAGAGCTCGGCCCCGCAGAACAACTTGTTCCCCTCCGTGGTACCGCTGCCCGAATCGCCGAGAACATGAACCTCTCGCTGGCCGTGCCCACCGCTACCAGTCAGCGCTCCATTCCCGTGAAGGTGATTGATGAGAACCGCACGCTCATCAACCAGAGCCGCACGATGGCCGGCAAGAGCAAGATTTCCTACACGCACATCATTGCTTTCGCCATCAACAAGGCACTCCAGAACTTCCCCAACGTGAATAGCGCGTATGCTGAGTCCGATGGCCAGCCCTTCCGCTGGGTCAAGGGCCAGGTTAACCTCGGTATCGCCATCGATGTCGCCGGTAAAGACGGCACCCGCTCCCTCGTTGTTCCCAACATGAAGAACACCGGCCAGTTGAACTTCCAACAGTTCCTCGCCTCCTTCGATGAGCTTGTCAAGAAAGGCCGCACCGGCAAACTCGCCCTCCCGGATTTCCAGGGCACTACCATCTCTCTCACTAACCCTGGCACGGTAGGAACCCTCGGCTCTGTCCCGCGACTGATGCCAGGCCAAGGTGCCATCATCGCAACCGGTGCTATCGACTATCCGGCGGAATATCAGGGCGTCCGTCCTGAAACTCGCTCGATGCTCGGCCTAAGCAAGGTCATGATGATGAGCTGCACCTATGACCACCGCGTCATCCAGGGTGCCGAAAGTGGCATGTTCCTGGCCCGCCTGCAGGATCTTTTGAATGGCGCTGACGGCTTCTACGAGGGCATCTTCGCCGATCTCAAGCTTCCCTTCCGCCCTGTCTCGTGGCAAACCGATCAGGCCGTGGCTCAGCTTCCTGGCGTCAGCTCAGGCAAGATCACTGCTGAATCCTCTAAAGCCGCAGCAGCGCTCCAGCTCATTCATGCGTATCGCGTCCGTGGCCACCTGATTGCAGACCTCAACCCGCTCGGCGTCGAGCCCCAATACCACCCCGAACTTGATCCCGCCACCTATGGCCTCACCATCTGGGATCTCGACCGCGAATTCATTACCGGCAACCTAGGGGTCTCGACAGGCCTCGGCGGCGTCCCCGGCGTCAGCACCTTGCGCGAAACCCTCGAAACTCTGCGTCGCACCTACTGCAACAAGGTTGGCATCGAGTACATGCACATCCAGTATCCAGACCAGAAGGCCTGGCTGCAAAACCGGATGGAGCCGCCTGTCATTCATGCCCCACTCGAAGAATCGACCAAACGCCGTATCCTCGAGCGCATTCTTCAGGCCGAACTCTTCGAACAGTTCCTGCACATGCGCTTTGTTGGTGCCAAGCGCTTCTCGCTCGAAGGTGGTGAATCCACTCTAGCCATCCTTGATGAACTGATTGAGCGCAGCGCAAACTCAAACGTCCACGAAGTGGTCATCGGTATGGCCCACCGTGGCCGCCTCACTGTGCTGGCCAACACCGTCGGCAAACGCATGGCGCAAATCTTTAGCGAGTTTGAAGGCAACATCGACCCCAACTCGACGCAGGGCTCAGGCGACGTCAAGTATCACCTCGGTGCCTCCAGCGTCCGTACCTCTTCCAAGGGCAAAGAAGTCGTAGTCAGCCTCGCCCCCAATCCAAGCCACCTCGAAGCAGTCAACCCCGTGGTGGAGGGCATTGTCCGCCCCAAGCAGGAGCGCCTCGGCGACACCAAACGTGAGCGCGTGATCCCGGTCCTGATCCACGGCGACGCAGCCTTCGCAGGACAAGGCGTTGTCATGGAAACCCTCAACCTTTCTCAACTCGACGGCTATACAACGGGCGGCACCATCCACCTGGTAATCAATAACCAGATCGGCTTCACTACCAACCCGCAGGACGCACGATCCTCCAGCTATTGCACGGACATCGCCCGGATGGTGCAGGCCCCGATCTTCCACGTCAACGGCGACGACCCGGAAGCCTGCTTCCGCATCGCGCAGCTTGCCTTCGACTTCCGTCAGGAATTCAAACGCGATGTGGTGATCGACATGATCTGCTACCGCAAGCACGGCCACAACGAAGGTGACGATCCTTCCTACACCCAGCCCCTGATGTATCGGTTGATCAAGAACCACCCCTCGGTGACCTCTATCTATAGCGATCGCCTCATCCGGGAAGGCCTGCTCAACGCCGCCGAGCTGGACTCGATCAAAAAGCGCATCCAGGCCCGCATGGAAGAGGGCTATCAGGCCGCCCAAACCACCGCCGAAAAGTTCGAAACCGTCGAGATGACCAGCTACGAGCAAGCCGCTCTCCAGCACGTCAAGGCGGGCAATACGGCAATCGACAAAGCCATGATCGAAAAGGTCATTAACGGCTACCTCGCCGTACCGGAAGGCTTCACAGTTCACCCCAAGCTCAAAGTCAATACCCTCGACAAACGCAAAGAAGTTCTCACTGGCGCGCCTCTCGATTGGGCCACCGCCGAAATGGTGGCCTTTGGCAGCCTTGTGCTTGAAGGCACACCTGTCCGGCTCTCGGGGCAGGATTGCCCGCGCGGCACTTTCTCACAGCGTCATCTTGAGCTGGTAGATTATGAGACCGGCCAGTCCTATATGCCGCTCCAGCACCTCTCGCCCGAGCAGGCCAAATTCGAAGCTGTGGATTCCTCACTCAGCGAATACGCCGTCATGGGTTTCGAGTTTGGCTACAGTGTCGCAGACCCTCTCACCCTTGTTCTCTGGGAAGCTCAGTTTGGCGACTTCGTCAATGGCGCCCAGATCATGATCGATCAGTTCATCGCCGCTGCTGAAGCCAAGTGGGGCCAGCCGAGCGGCCTCGTACTGCTCCTTCCTCACGGCTATGAAGGCCAGGGGCCGGAACACTCCAGCGCCCGCATTGAGCGCTTCCTCCAGCTCTGCGCCGAAGAGAACCTCATCGTCGCCAACTGCACTACCTCGGCCAACTACTTCCACCTTCTGCGCCGCCAGATGTACGGTGGCGAAGACCGCCGTGGCGTTCGCAAGCCCCTCATCGTTTTCACCCCCAAAGCCAACCTGCGCAACCCTGCAGCAGCCAGCCCCGCCACGGACTTTACTCAAGGTGGCTTCCGCGAAGTTCTCGGCGATCCCAACGCAGAAGCCGGCGACTCTATCACCCGCGTCCTCGTTTGCTCCGGCAAGGTCTACTACGATCTTGTCAAGGCCCGTGATGAACGCGGTGCAGACCATGTCGCCATCGTCCGTATCGAGCAGCTTTATCCCTTCCCTGCGGACACCCTCGGCGATGTCCTCCAACGTTACTCTCCCTCAGCGGAGATCATCTGGGTGCAGGAAGAGCCCCGCAATATGGGCGCCTGGCGTTTTGTGCAGGAACAACTTTACTTTGTCCTTAACTCCAGCCGCCGCACCGTTCACTATGCGGGCCGCCCTGAAGCTGCCTCCACCGCCACTGGCTCTGCCAAGCAGCACGCCAAAGAACTTGCCGAATTTATTGACGCTGCCTTCTCACAAACTGCTCAACTCCGGCCGAGAAGAGTTAAGCTGGTAGCCCGGCGCAAAAAATAACTTATGAACGAATATCCTGACTGGGTAGGACTGCTCTCCTACCTCGGTCTGGACCCCGTAACGGTCTGGGTCGAATATCGAGTTCCCCTTTACCTCTCTTTGGTGGTATTGGCGGCTTTGATTATCGCCACCCTTTACTTTTTTGCCGTTCGCATTCAGGGTACTATTGCGAACTACAAGCACAGCTTCGCGGATCGTATAGCCTTCTACAGGTCTGTTTTCGACCTCGATGAGAAATATCATGAGTCTCTGCTCAATGCCCTTGCTTCGGAAAAACTGGTCTATGCCGTTCCCGCCATAGCAGCAGATGATGTGCCAGGCTTCAAGAAATCTGTCGGGCATCTCATGCTTACCAAAACCCGTCTGATTTTCGTCGTAGGCGCTGACAAGATTGAGTTTCCTCTCGATGCCTTCAGCGATGCGAATGTCAGGGATGGCAACAAACACATGGAGCTCAAGCTCATTCTCCCTACCCACAAACCCATCTTTCATATGCTCGGGATCAGCCGCGATCACGCTCAGGAAATTTTTATGAAGATGCACGCCTTTCGGCTGGAACTCAAGCAAAGCTAGCCCACCGAAAAAAGTTGAACCAGATTTTGCTGGATTTGCGCGATAGGGCTAACACGCCTTATGCGCAAGATCATTTCAGCTTTTCTACTGGCCGCCGCCTGCGGCTTCTCACAACCGGCCGTTCAGGTTGCCAGCTATTTCTTCCAGAACAACTTCAACGCCCAACGGCCCAGCGCTGAGGCCATCACCCCTGTAGACCCGGCAGGAACCAGCCGCTTTATCACCGACACTGTCTTCGGCCAATCCCGCACGGTTTATGACATTCGGGATTCGCCCTCTCCACGGAGCGCGCAGGGCGGACTGACCTTTGCGGCTGGCAATCGCATTGCTCGCGACACGTACTCCATCGAGATGGTTTTCGCCATCCAGAACGCCAACGGTTGGCGTCGCATTTTTGATTGCAACAACCGCCGTCTCTCAGAAGGCCTCTACCTCGACCCCAGCGGATTTCTTAATTACTATTCCGGTGCCAGCAGCACCGGCAACGACCGGCTGGCCGTTGGCACCTACTACCATGTCGTCGTCGTGAAGCGTCCCCGAGAAATTTATCTCTATCTGAATGGCGCTCTTGTCGCCTCTGCCACCGGAGTGAGCATCGGAGAAATTGACCCTGTCTACAATGCCGGCAATATCCTCAACTTTCTGCTCGACGATAGCGAATCCGTTGAGTGGGCTCCCGCACGCATTGCCCTGTTCCGCCTTTACTCGGGCAATCTCACCGCCGCTCAGGTTCGCGAAATCTGGGCGTCTCCCTTTACTTCAACGGTAGGTTTGCCCCCTCCCGGCTTTCGAAGCTCCGGCATCGTGAACAGTGCCTCCTATGCATCGGCAAATGCAATTTCTCCCGGCGGGTTCTTCTCGATCTTTGGCACCGATCTCGCCGATGCAACCGGAGACTGGGGTCAGTCTTTTGTCAACAACAGCGCTCCCCGTCGCCTCAACAACGTTCGCGTTCTCGTCAATGACCGCGAATCCTTTGTTGTATTCACCAGCCCTGGTCAGGTCAACGCGCTCGCCCCGGATAATCTGCCGGATGGGCCGGTCACTGTAGTGGTTGAGAACGGCAATCTCCGCAGCACTGTCGTTTCCAGTACATCGCGAATTGTCAATCCTGCTGTATTTCGCTTCGATGCACAGAACAACCGTTTTCTCGCCGCCACCGCCAATGACGGCACTGCCTACATCGCCCCGCCTAATCTCTTTGGCACTAATGGCTCCCTCAACGGTCTGGCCGTTCGCCCAGCCCGGCCCGGCGAATTTATCGTTCTGTATGCTACCGGCCTTGGCCCAACCAATCCTGCCGTTCCAGCCGGCCAAATCCCTCCAGCTCGCAACGGTGGCCACCCGCTTACCAACAATTCAGAAATCCGCCTCACTCTCAATGGGCAAACCACTTCGGTGCGCCCTGCTTATGCTGGTCTTTCGGCCTTCCCAGGCCTGATCCAGATCGTTTTTCAGGTTCCCGATATCGCAAGTGGTGAATACGAAACGGCAATCATCGTAGGTGGGCAGACTTCTCCATCTGCCACCTTCCTGCCGATCGCCAGATAAACTGGGAGGGGATGCAGTCTTCCGAAGACCTTACCTCTTTACTGAACTCATGGCGTGATGGCGACCAGGAAGCGCTTGGTCGCCTCATGGAAGTAGTCTATGACGAACTTCGTTCCATAGCTCACCGGCAAATTGCCCTCGAGGCCAAGGATCAAACCGTCCAGGCCACTGCTCTTGTTCATGAGGCTTACCTGAAGCTCGCCAGCCAGCGGCAGGTTCACTTCGAAGATCGCAGTCACTTCTTCGCCGTTGCCGCCAAGATCATACGCCGTATTCTGATTGATCGTGCCCGCCTTCGCCTTACCGCCAAACGGGACGCCAGGCTCAACGTCAGCCTGGAGCTCTTTCCACAAATTCATTCCTCTGAGCTTCAAGCCATCGATTCGGCGACCCTGCTCGATCTCGATACTGCCCTCAACAAACTGGAACAACGCTTTCCGGAAATTGCCAGACTCGTCGAGCTTCGCTTCTTCGCTGGCCTCACAATTGAAGAAACTGCCGAGATCCTGAATCTCTCTATCTCCACTGTCAAACGAGACTGGATTACCGCAAAGGCTTTGCTGGCTCGCTCGATCCAATCTGGCCCAATCGCCTCCGGGCTAGCTTCACCCTAGCTGTATCATCAGTACCGAATACAAGGGCCTGTTTGTAAGCTGCCATTGCCTCCTGACGCCGACTTGTCTCCCAGAGCGAATCTCCCTTCTGCAGCATTACCTGGTGGAGCATGTCGCCAACTTGACGGTTCTGTTTCGCCCCGGTCTCAAGCGGCTTCAATTCAACCAGTGCTTCCTCAAGCAAGACACCGGCATCCGCCCAGCGCTTTTCCGTTTGTAGCAATGCCGCCTTTCGAAACATCGCACTCGCCAGCGATAACTTGCTCGATGCATCATTCCTTCTCAACAATGCTTGTTCCCGTCGAATTGACAGGGCTCGGTCCAGCGCTGCATGGGCTTCTGTTATCTTTCCTTGCCGCTCTAGCGCCCAGGCTATATCCACCTCACACGTAGACTCCCCAGTGCGGTCTTTACCCTGCCTGTGTAGTTCTTTTGCCTTCTCATACCATCCGATGCCAGCGCTGTATTCACCCAGCACTCCCTCCGCAGCTCCCAGTCGCTTATATGCATACGCCTGAAACGGTTTCAACTTTGCCTGCCCCGGATGCGTCTTGCCCAGCGCTTCATATGCTGCGGCCACAACTCGCAATTCGTCTCTCATCTTCCCGTATTCCTGCTTTTCGAGAAGCGGGTCCAATTGTGTGATCCTTGAGTTCAGCCATCGAGCCTGGGCCATCATATCTTCCGGGTTCTGCCTGGCATCCAGTTCATACAATCCGTTTGCTTTGCTGTAGTTCGTAACTGCACACGCGTTATTTTTCAATCTCGTACAGGCTTCGCCCACGCCAACCAACGCTTTGGCCAGGCGAGATCGAAGTTCCCGGTCTCCTCCTGCACGTCCTTGCAGCCGTTCGAAGATTGATACTGCTTTGCGATAGCTGCCCAGCGCGTCGGCGTACAATTCAAGCGACTCATTAGACCGGACAAAGGTTCCTTGCACCATACCTACTTTCATATAGGATTCAGCCAGATCGCGCTGCAGACTCTCATCGGCCGTCTCATCCTGCGCAAGCTGGTCCAGATACTGCAATGCCCGGGACACAATCAATTTCCGGCTCTCCAGTGTCCCCGGCACTTTGCTCACCTCGTCATGAATCTCAAATAGCAAACTGCGAGCCAGCCCTCTCACCTGTTCAAATCGCCGGGCTGCGTTGCGCGCCTCCCAGTAGGCTTTTCCAAATCCGATCGCTACCAGAAAAATCACTGCCCCTGCCAAGGCAAGCGACAAGCGTTGCCTCACCACAAACTTCTGCGCCCTGTATCCCCACGTCGCTTCAACTGCCGCTACAGGCTCACGGCGGCGGTACCGACCCAGATCCTCTCTCAGCGCCACCACACTCTCGTACCGCTCCTCAGGCTTGCGCGCCATCGCCTTTAAAACAATACTTGCCAATTCGGTTGGCAAATCCGGCCGGTCTACCTTTCCTTCATGGATTGCAGTTGCCAGGGTCAGTCCGCTGAGGCTCGCAAACGGATTCCGTCCCGTCAGTAACTCATACATCACCACACCCATAGAATAGATATCGGTTGCTGTTGTGATCGAGTCCCCCCGCAATTGTTCGGGGCTCGCATAACGTGGGGTCATGCGCGCTTCGATCGTTTTTGCTTCATCGTCTATAGACTTACTGATCCCAAAATCGATCAGCTTTAATGCCCCTTCCTCCGTCACCAGGACATTGCTGGGCTTGATATCCCGATGTGCGATCAGCGCCCGATGCGCTGCTTCAATCACCTGACAGAGCCTCTCAGACAAAATCAGTTTTTCATCCAGGGTCTTGCCCTTCGCATACTCGGTTAGCGGCTTGCCCTTCACTAACTCCATTACCAGATAGGCTTGGCCACTTGCGGTAATCCCCGTATCGAGCAGGCGAGCGACCCCGGGGTCCTCAAGTTTCCCGAGCAGCGCTGCTTCTCTTTGAACTTCTGTGGCTCTGAGCCGCGCCCGGTGCCAAACCTTTACAGCTACCCTTTGCTCGGCTCCCCATTCCAGCGTCCGCACCGCTTCATACACCGACCCCATTCCGCCTTCACCCAGCTTCACCACCAACCGGCAGTTCCCAGCCAAAGTTCCCAACAGCGGATCGACAACATACTCCAGATCCACCCCCAACCCATGCTCCAGATACTCAAGCTCTTCTGCTTCGAGCATCGACAAAACCTCGGCCCGTAGCGCTGGATCGGTCGTATTCTCTACAACGAAACGAACCCGATCCTCGCGAGGCTGCTGCAGCGCCTTTTCGTGGAGTCCAGCCAACTCCTCCCAACTGCTCATATCATTGGGTTTTACCACTAAATCCAACGGGTTTGGAATTTTCCCAACAGATCGCTAGCGGGCACCCTTGTTCGGTTGCCAGAGCGCTTCTTCTTCACCCAGAGCCTGATTTACCCACCGGCTCCACACAAACATCGCATCGCTCAACCTGTTCAGATACAGCATCGCCTCAAGTGGAATTTCCTCATTGTGGCTCAGCGTCACCAATGAACGCTCGGCTCTACGGCAAATCGTGCGGCACACGTGTAACTCGGCACAAATTCGCGTCCCTCCGGGCAGTACAAAGCTGCGCAGCGGCGACAAGTTGGCGTTGTAAAGATCGATCTCCCGTTCCAGTTGATCAATCGTCTCTTGGGTAATCCTGGGCTGATTGGGGTGCAGGTCCTGCGGCATCGTTGCAAGTACGCTACCCAGATTGAATAGCTCGTGCTGGATCCGTTCAAAGATCAATTCCAGCTCCACCAGCTTGTGATCTGCCGCTGAAATGCGAACGAGCCCAACAAAAGAGTTGAGCTCGTCGACAGTACCAAATACTTCAATGCGCTGTGCGTCTTTCGATACACGCTGCCCACCCACCAGGCCCGTCTCACCCTGATCTCCGGTTTTTGTATAAATCCGGTTTAATGCGAGACGGGGTTCGTGGAAAGCTTCACTCATGATCTCCAGAGTAGATTACTTCGGGCAGCCCTTGGATTGAATTTCTGACACAGGTGCGTCCTTAATTCCCGCAATGCCGTTTGGCATTGGGCCACTCTTGGGTACCAGCCAGATTTCAACGCGACGATTGCGGGCATTACCGTCCTTCGCATTGATTTTGCCGCTGGCGCGCTCCTTGACCGTTGCTTCGCAAAGCGAGGTCTTGAAGGCAGAAAGCTGTTCTGCGCCAACAAAGGCAACCTTGATACGGCTGCGGTCGAGCTTCTTGCAAGGCTCGGTGCCGCCGCTCAATACTGCAGCTACCTGCAACACGCGCTCTTCATCGAGCTTGCGCGTCTTTTTGGCCTTGGCGTCGCGAATCTTGATGTTCTTCTCGACTGCGTCGAAATGACCCACGAGCAGAACATCAAAGTCGCCCATCGATGCGGCGCGTTCAAATGCCTGGTCGAGAATACGCTTGCCGCAGTTGTTGACACGGGCATTGCCCTTGCCAAACACCACGTCATCCAGCTGCATCGGCTGCGGACGAGGAGGTGCTGGTGCTGGTGCTGCGGCAGGTGCCGGTGGAGCGTTGACGGTGAGCTTTGCTTCGCGGCTCTGGGCGCCAGTTTTGGCTACCAGGCTAACAATACGCGATGGGCCGCCAGGCTGTAGCGTCATCCCATCCGCACTCAGAAGCACTGAGTGCGATGTATCGCCCGGCTTTACGTTCAATTTCTGCGTGAAGCTGCGGCCACCATCGGTGATCGAACTGCCTGCAGAGCTGCCAGCAGCACTCAATTTTCCTTCATCGGTAGTGTAGGTGAGTGTGACATCCTGTCCTTCGCTCGGGCCGTCGTATCGCAGCACCGAAGTTACGCGGGATGAACCGTTGTAGTTGATCGTTGCAGGATCCACCGTAAGGCTGATCAGTTCGAGCTTGGGCTGCTTCACAATCAGCGTCGCAGTCCGTTCCGTGGCAGGAATCGGGAATTTCTTCAGGAAGTTCCTAGTTTTGCGGTCGGCCACCTTCGTCGTGTCCGCCTCCACAACTGATTTGATCGCGTGCTCACCAGCGGCGAGACCCTTTACTGCCATCATGGAATCGCCAACAGCCGGCTGGCCATCGACTGTCCACTTGTACTTCGGCGTTACACCGAGGCAGTTGTTGTTGACAGGCAACTGATAGCTCGCACCTTCGCTAAGCCAGATCGTCTTCGTGGACGGTTCGATCGAACCCACCCGGAATTCGCAGACCGGGCCCTGATCGATCGCACCAAGATAAAACGTTACGCCACCAGTGGTTTGTACCGAGTTCATAGGGGCGGTGCGAGTATAAGCAATAGCACCGGCAGGAGCCTGGCCCTTGATTCCAAAACTCGGAGATGCAGTTGAGAAGCCACGGACATCAAATCGAAGACCAATGCGATCTGTCAGTTTTGCTTTCACGCCAGCGCCGTAATTGAACGCCAGCTCGAATCCAGATTCAAGATCCGTCACCTGGCCAAATGGGGTATTCACACCATTGCCAACCTGACGGCGGGCGCCTTCGGTTACACCGAAGTAGTCCATGCCGAAGCCGGTCGTCACAAATGGACGGATACGGGATTCGCGCGGCTTGAAGTGAAAGACAGGGTTGAAATGGAACTGGCGCAGGCGTGCGCCAAACGAATATTCATTCTGCGTGGCGGGGATGCGATAAACTGCGTTTGCGTTTCCGTGAACCATCCCAGTCTGCTCAAGGCTGATGTAATTCCAGAAGTTTTGTGTAATGCGGAAGCCCCCGACACCACCATTGGTAATGTCCTGGTGAGGCTGGCTATTTTGGCGGTTTACAAAGTTACCACCACCGAAGAGATTGATTTCGTATTTATCCCCTCCACCAGTAGTGGATTTCCTGGCGGTAGATGAATTCGTTTGCGCCGAAGCGCCAAAACCGGCGATTAGCGCCAGTGTTATCGCGAGAGCAGAATGTTTTAATTTCATAAATTGTGAAGAGACCCTAACTTATCCATTCTAACGGATTTGGGGTAGTGTTTGCACATAGATGCCTCGGTTTGGGCTGATTGCAAACAGTAAATCCGGAAAGGCTGGAGACAGTCGCAACTTCTCAAACGACAAATGCGCATCCTCTTGAGCAGGGAACCAGTACCAATTCTCGCCCGCGTCAGGAGACCAAAATACCCGCTGGTTTCTTAGAGCGAAGCACAGGCCTTTTCGTTTCGGATGGAAGTACACACTTCGAATCCACTCCGATTGGAGAGTCCGCCAGGTCTTGCCGCCATCGTTGGATTTTGTCAGTCCGAGCCTGGATGCCCGCAACCATTCATCCTTGTCAAATGGATTCACTGCGGTTTCAAACCAGTCCCCCCTGGGGGCCTCAGCGATAAGCTCATTTCGAAACCGGGTGGGTTGCCAGCCCTCCCCGCTCGACTTGGCGAAGCTGCCCTCATATTCCGAGATTGCATATAGGCTCTTCTCGTCAGACTCGGCTGTCAGCAGACTGCGGCTGACGAATCCTTCGTTCACCTGCTCAAAGCTTTCTCCGTTACTGGAGCTACGCAACAGGCCATGGCGTTCGGTAGAAATGTAAAAGAGGCCTTTGATTTGGGGATGGAAGGCGATGCTGGTAGCGACATATTCGTTGAGCTTTTTCCAGTTGAGGCCTCCATTTTTAGAACTCCACATCCCGGCACTGGTTCCAGCAAAGAGCAACTCTGGATCGTGAGGCGTCTGTGTCACGACGTATGTTCGGCGGTTGGTTCCAGGAATACCCTGTACCCGCCGCCATGCTGCACCGTGGTTCATCGAGCAATAGATTCCACTGCAGGCACTGGCGAAAACCCGTCCCTGCCTGGTGGGGTCAACGGCAATCGAAAAGATGTCAGAGTCATCAAACATCCCGATATGTGCTTTGGTCCAAAGCAGACCGCCGTTGGTTGTTTTCCACGGCAGATGAGGAGTACCGGCATACAGCGTGCCGGCCTTCTCAGGATCGAAAGCAACAGAAACGATAGCGGTGAGATCGGCATTGGCCCTCGGGCTGATGCGGCGCCAGGTGTCGCCAGCATCATTGGACATCCAGACACCTTCATTCGTACCAACGGCCAAAACTCGTGGATCTTTAGGCCAAGCAGTTATGGCAAAGATGGAGAGCTTCTCCGTACCAGCTACCACCTTCCAGGTCTCGCCTTCGTCAAGCGAACGAAAGAGTCCGCCGGGTGACGCACCCACCAACCATTTGCCAGGAATAATCAAGCCACAGTCGAGTCGTGTGTTTGCCAGTTCTGGAAAGCCGGGAAGCAACTTCCAGGTCTTTGCCGCATCGCGGCTGCGAAAGACTCCTGTACCGCGCATCGAAACGGCCATGAGGGTGTGGGGCTTTTGAGTATCCAGACGCACCACTCGTGCTGCTCCACCCCAAGGGCCGATTGGCTCCCAGGCAGGATAATCAGCCGCACGCAGCAGCGGCATCAGGCTTAAACTAAAGACACGAATCCAGCGCACTTCTAACAGTGTAAATTGAGCTGGCTGGAAAATGACTATACTAGAAGCGTCTGGCCTTGAACCGCATACGCGTATTAGTGGCGAAGCCGGGACTCGACGGTCACGACCGCGGGGCCAAGGTCATCGCAAGAGCTCTTCGCGACGCCGGCATGGAAGTAATCTATACCGGGTTGCGTCAGACGCCGGAAATGGTCGTCAATGCCGCTCTGGACGAAGATGTCCAAGTGATAGACTTGTCGATTCTCTCCGGCGCACATATGGCAATCGTGCCCAGGGTGCTCACTCTCTTGCGAGAGCGGGGAATGCCAGACATGCTGATAGTTGTAGATGGAATCATCCTTGAAGATGACGCCAAACAACTCAAGCTGTTGGGAGTGGCGGCGGTTTTCCAGCCAGGAACTTCACTCGAATCGGTAGTGGAATTCATCCGGGCTGCGGCGACCATCCCCGCCTGATAATTTTGAAACCAAGAGGAGCTTGATGCCTCTCCAAGATAAAACGAACATTGCGGTGTTTGTCGATTACGACAACATCGAAATTGGAATTAAGACAACCCTGCGACGTGAATTTGACGTCTCGCTTTGTCTAGACTCATTGAAAGAGCGGGGCGATATTGTTGCTAAATTCGCCTACGCAAACTGGGGCCGCCAAGAAGGTGCGGCACGGCAGATGGCAGAAAACGCTGTACAAATGGTACAGCGCCTGCCCAGCCCGCGCGGAGACAAGAATGGGGGGGATATCAATCTTGCGCTTGACGCGCTTGAAATGGCCTTCACCCACACTCATGTCAACGCCTTCGCCATCATCAGTGGCGATAGTGACTTCATCCCCCTGGTCAACAAGCTGAAAGAATACGGCAAGACTGTTTACGTTGTGGGCGGAAAAGCCTTCACGTCCAACATCCTGCAGAGCAACTGCCATGAGTTTGTGGCTTATGAAAACCTCCTGATGGATCGTGCCGCGCGCCTGGATGGCGGCGAAAATGGTCCAACCCTTGAGCGCCTCAAACAGGAACTGGCTGACTCACTGGCCCGCACAGAGCAGAGCTCGGGCGGCAACCGTTGGGATCGCAGCCGCGACCGTGATCGTGGCATTCGGGATCGTGATCGTGGCGACCGTGAACGTGGTGGCCGGGATCGCGACCGCGACCGTGAACCAGAACGTGTCGAAGAAGCTGCTGCAGTCATTGTCGACCGCATCGACCGTCTTCCCGGTGAACGCCTTTCTGGTGAACGTCTGGCTGTGGACCGTGTCGCAGCAGCAGCGCCTCCTGTCGAGCGTGCAGCGCTAACGCCAGATCCGCGTGGCCCAATCATCGTTCCACCTTTTGTGCCTTCAGGCAAGGAGAGCCGCTGGGAACGTCGTGACCGCCGCCGTGACGAACGTGGTGGTGGCCGCGGAGACCGTCAGGATCAGCCGCGCTCAGAGCGTCCCCCGCAGTCGAATGAACCGCGTGTGACTCAAGAAGTCACCGCCGCTCTGCCTCTGGTGGAGCGTTCGCTGCAAACTCTGGAGCGCCGCGGTGTCCAGGCTCAGCTGGGCCTGCTCAAGAGCACAATGATGCAGCTGGACCCTACCTTCCATGAACGTGGCTTTGGTGCATCCAGCTTCAGCGACTTCATCGATAAGCTCAACAAGGCTGAATTGATCGAAGTACAGGGCAGCGGTGGCAAGCTTACGATTGAACGCAAAGGCGGGGCTAACGCCCGTCCGTTGCCGGAACCGGATGAAGCATTGCCGCTCTTGCGCGACGCACTCGAAGCTCATCGCTACGAGATGGAAATGGGCGACGGCGTAGAGCCGGTTGACCTCGCACAGTGGATCGTCGCCGAACATGCGGGCTTTGATGCGCACAACTATGGTTTCCCCGGATTCCATGAGTTTATGGTTTTCGCCGAAAAGCGTGGCGTCGTCAAGGTGAAGAAGGAAGAAGAGCGCGGGGTCGTGATTTATCTCGGCCGTGAGTTCTTCCCGCCTCCCGCACCCAAGGTGAAGAAGGAAGAAGAGTTCTACAGCGAATACGATGAAGTGCAGCCTTATGTCGAAGGCCAGCCCAGCATCGTTGAGCCGAATCCTCCTCCCGCCAAAGCCAAGAAGGCCGTACGGGCTCGCAAGTCGACTTCGACTTCAGCCAAGAAGACCTCCTCGGCCGCACCTCGCACCCGTCGAAAGAAGATCGATTAATCATGATCGAACGGCTATTTCCTCCTGGAGTACCTAGCCCGAAGAACCCCTACTCGCCAGCCGTAAAGGCTGGCGGGTTCATTTTTGTGTCTGGCCAGATTCCCCTCGATGCGGCTACAGGCGAAATGAGCTACGGGGACATTCAACACGAAACCAGAGTGACGCTGACTAACATCCAGCGGATCCTCGAAGGTGCGGGCTCTTCTTTGGCAGATGTTGTGAAAGTAAATGTCTACCTCGCCGATGAGCGCGACTTTGCCCAGATGAACGAGATCTATATCGAGTTCTTTGGCAAAGACCGTCCGGCACGCACAACCATCGGTTGCAAGTTTGCCAACCCTACGATGAAAGTCGAAATCGACTGCATCGCTTATTCGGGTTAAGAGCGCAGTTCTACGATTGTGGCCCCGGTGCCACCTTCGGCTGGAGTTGCAACATACCAGCGGGCCACATGGGGATGCTTCGTAAGCATCTGCTGTATGGCCTTTTTTAGTACCCCGTATCCGTGCCCATGAATGATGCGGATTCGTGAGATAGACCCAAGGCTCGCACGGTCCAGAAACCGGTCCACGTTATCGAGCGCCTCGTCGGAGGTTTGCCCCAAAACATTCAGTTCTTTGGTGGGCGTGT
Source organism: Bryobacter sp. (assembly GCA_022843625.1). Classification (GTDB taxonomy): domain Bacteria; phylum Acidobacteriota; class Terriglobia; order Bryobacterales; family Bryobacteraceae; genus Bryobacter. Next base: position 223,617 of record JALHNH010000004.1, read on the forward strand.
CCCAGGTCGGGCCCGGCTCAAAGCGGACATTGCTCGGCAGCTTCTTCGCCGCAGCCGCGTCGGTGAGAACTTCCAGAATCTCTTCGCGCGGGACCTTCATCTTGAGAAAGCCTGCCTGCACTTCGATCTGGCCATTGTCGTGGATGCGCAGCACCTGCGCCGGCTCCCGCACGTTCTCTACCCTTACCTTCGAACCTACGATCAGCTTGGGTCCAGTAGGGGCGGCAGCCTGCCCTTCAGGCCGCACAGCCGATTGCACCTCAGCCTGAAACTCACGCTTGAATTTCGCAGCCTTCAACTGGGCCTGATCTGCCGCCTTGCGGGCGTCGGCTCCCGACTTGATGTCTTCGATCGTTGCGCGGGAATTCCGCTCAAACTCACTCAAGAGCTTGCTCGTCTTCGCTTCAAACTCGCGGATGCGCTGCGCATCTCGCTTGTCGAAGCGTTCCTGCAATTCCCGCTCGCGGGCATTGAGTTCGGCATTCTTGAGAATCCAGCTTTTCTCGATCGCCGTAGCCGATTCCAGCTTCTGATTCAGCTCGGCAAGAAAGCGGGCGATGTCCTGATCGCGCGTGGTCATAGACGCGCGGGCTTGCGTGATCACTTCTTCGAGAATCCCAAAGCGGGCCGCCGTATCCAGACCAGCCGATTTACCCGGGGCACCCACCCGCAGCTCAAACGTAGGCAGCAGCGTTTCATCGTCAAACCCCATCGAGGCACTCAAGACACTTTCGTGGTTCACGCCGTAAATCTTGAGCGCCAGCAAGTGCGTCGAAGCAAGAGTAAAACAGCCGTCGCGATGAAAGCGATCCACAATAGCGACGCCCAGCGCTCCGCCTTCTTCCGGGTCTGTTGATCGGCCGATTTCATCGAGGATGACGAGGCTGTCGGGTGTAGCCTGGTCCAGCAGTTCTGCCACATGGCGCATGTGCGAGCTGAAGCTCGACAGGCTCGTCTCAATCGACTGGCTGTCGCCAATATCGGCAAGCACCTGATCGAAAATCGGTAGCGTCGCCTCCATCGCCGGCACAGGCAACGCACTCTGAGCCATCAGGCACAGCAGCCCCACCGTCTTCATCGCAACCGTCTTGCCGCCAGTATTGGGGCCACTGATCAGAAGCGTTCTTTTGATTTCGTCCAGATCGAGATCGAGCGGCACTGCACTCTGCCGCTTGCGCCGCAGCACATCGGTGAGTAGCGGGTGGCGGGCTTGCTTGAGATGCAGATGGGTCGAAAAGGTGGGGATCGTACACCGGAACTCCGCACCAAACCGCGCCTTGGCAAAGACAAATTCAAGGGCACCCATGACGTCAACGGCTGTGGCAATCTCCTCATGCTGCTCGCGCATCTTGCCCGTAAGCTCACGTAGGATGCGGTGACACTCACGCAGCTCTTCTTCGATTAGCCGCACCAGTTCATTGTTCAACTGGATGGTTTCGAGCGGCTCGACAAAGCTGGTTTGGCCAGAACCACTGGTGCCATGCACTACTCCCTGCACGCGCCCCTTGAAGTTGGTAGCAACCGGCACAACAAAGCGATCCCCGCGCAGCGTTACGTAATCATCCTGCATGACACCATCGTCGCGGTGGGCACGCATAAAGCGTTCGAGAGAGCTCTGAATGGATTCCTTCTGACGGCCCAGTTCCTGACGTAGCCGCTTGAGAGCCACACTGGCATCGTCTTCAAGGCCTCCATCCGGTCGAATCTTGCCATCCAGAGCTCGAAGCAGCTGGCGGAAGTCGCCAATCTTTTCAGCCTTCTCCCAAAGCAGCGGAAAGCGGTAGGGCGACTCGCTAAGCCCCTGGCGAAACTCCGTAGCCCGGGTGAGCCACGCTCGGACAGCAAGAATCTCAAGTCCCTCAAGCACGGCGCCTTCGATCCGCACTCGCGCCACGGCTTCATTTACGTCTTCAAGGTCGGTGAAGCGAAGGCGTGGCAACCCTGAGTCTTCGTTGTCGCCTTCGGTGAGAAATGTGAGGGCTTCGCTCAGTTCGGCGAGGCTGTCGATCAGGGCCTGGCGGTCTGTGGAGGGTTGCATCGCCTCCAGTTGGCGGTGCCCTGCGGCGGACGAAACATAGCGCGCCAGCAGCGCGCGCAGGCTTTCGTACTCTAAGAGGTCTTGGCTCCAGTTCGGCATCGTTCGATTACTTCGAGTGTGCCCGAGGTAACGGGCACTCCTTTCAATTCTTCGGGTGTGAACCAGCGCACATCGGCAGAGTCGCTACCGGCAACGGGTTCCCCACTTGTGATCTCACAGACATAGTCGAGCAGAACGTAGTGGTACTCGATTTCGCCGGCTGTGTCGGGCATGATGCGCTCGAAGATTTCGCCGAAACGGACGATTTTGACTTCGAGGCTGGTTTCTTCCATCACCTCCCGCAGGAGGGCTTCTTCGAGGGTTTCACCGCTTTCAACGGCCCCACCCGGCAGGCTCCAGAATCCCTTGAGAGGTTCTTTGCCTCGCTGCACCAGCAGAACCCGGTTGCCATCAAAAATCAGAGCTCCGACACCCAGAATCGGTTTCGCTGGATAGCGCCGAACATCGAGTTTTACAGCTATTCGGTGGTAACTCCCTTAACCTTCATCCTCGCACGATACACACCCGTCTTTGCGGTGATGTAGAGCGTCATGCGGTCTTCATCGCCAAAAGCCATGTTAGATGGCTTGTCGCCCATGTGAATCGTATGGAGCGCTTTGCCCTGCGGCGAAACGATATAGATGTGGTTGGCAGCAATGTACAGGTTGCCCTTTTCGTCCACATTCAGTCCATCCGGCGGCCCGTCGATCTTGTCGAGAAATACCCGCTCATTGCTCGCCACGCCCTTGCCATCCAGATCATAGGCATAGACTTTACGCTCGTCAGAATTGGCGACATAAAGGACGCGGCCATTCGGCGACAGGGTGAGCCCATTGGGGCGGCCCTTGGGCCTCGCGATTACGGTGAGCTCGCCTTTCGGATTCAAATGATATACGCCATAGAAGTTCAATTCGCGCGTGTCGGCCTGATTTCCAAAAGCAGGGTCTGTGAAATAAAGCTGGCCGTCTTTGCGAATCACCAGATCGTTCGGCGCATTCAGCCGCTTGCCTTCAAACTTGTCTGCCAGGATGTCGAATTTTTTCTCATCGCCAGTGTAGAGACGAATGATCCGGCGCGCCTTGGTCTGCGCGACAACCAGGTGATTTTCTTTGTCATAGGCAATTGCACTGGGTCCAGCCATCTCTTCGCGGTATTTGGCAGTGCCCTTGCCAGGCAGGTAGGCCAGGATCTGATCACTGGGGACGTCACAAAAAAGCAGGGCAGCGGCAGCCTTGGACCAGAGCGGGGTCTGGACAAAGCGATGGCCACTGGAGGCTTTCTCGATTTGGATGCTGGAGAAGTCCTGTCCTAACCCAAGTTGAAGGGCGAGACAGGTGATTCCCAAAATGGCGAATCGCATGGGCTTGATTCTACATCTTAACGGTGAGAAAGTAGAAAATACTAATGTCGATCAAATTTGCGGTGATTGCTTTTATGGCCATAGGATTAAGCGCAGCGGGCCCTGACCCTGCTCACGAGAAGTCGGTTCAGGAATATCGAACCAAGATGGAAGCAACGCTGAAGTCCGATACCGGCTGGCTGACTGTAGCGGGTCTGCATTGGCTCAAGCCTGGCGATACTACTTTTGGAAGTGATCCCAAGAGCGGTTTTGTTCTTCCGGCCGGTAAGGCTGCGGCTAAAGGTGGCGTTTTCAAGTTTGACGGCAAGAAAGTCGTGCTCAAGGTGGAACCGTCGGCTGGAATTCTGGTGAACGGCAAGGCATTTACCGAAGGCCCACTCATCGACGACGGAGCAAACAAGACGGCAGACTTGGTAACCACCGGCGACTTGTCGATGATCGTCATCGAGCGCGGCGGCAAGTTTGGAATCCGGCTACGTGACAAAACCAGTAAGTATCGTAAGGAATTCACGCACCGCACCTGGTATCCGGTGAAGGCGGATTACAACATCAAGGGCAAGTTCTTGCCATACGCCGCCGCCAAAAAGCTGCGCGTGCCAACCGTAATTGAGGGCGTGGTTGAAGAACACGAAAGCCCCGGAGAGATCGAATTTCAACTTGCTGGAGCGACGCACCGGGCCCAAGTTTTGAAATCTGGGGAAAACGAATTGTGGCTGATTTTCAGAGACCGTTCGAGCGGTAAGGCAACCTACCCAGCGGGCCGATTTTTGTATGGAGCGCTAGCCAAAGACGGCACTGTAAGTTTCGACTTCAACAAAGCCTACAATCCGCCCTGCGCCTACACGCCCTTCGCCACCTGCCCCCTGCCGCCGCGCCAGAATTCACTCAAAGTAGCGGTAGAGGCTGGCGAGCTCACCTATCACCTGGAGCCATAAACCAGGCCTTAGTTCCTGGTCTGAGGTGCAAACCGTTTTTGCTTGAGAGCCTCTTCAATTGGCGCAAAGCAGCGGCTGGATGCCGTCGCGATAAGGTGCTCAAAATCGATCGTGAGGGTGCTGGACTCCTCCAGACTGTTGTCAAAGTGAATACAGGCTAGTTTCTGGTCCAAGGTACAAGCACTTACCGAAATGCCTGGTGAGCTCTCGACTTCCTGTTGGTATATCGTTTCCCAACGCTGAGAAGGCGGTTGCATCGTTTCTATCCGCACCTTGCTAAGAAGCGGAGAATCCGAATAAGACATCAGACGCGCCGTCTTTCCCCCGCAAGTGATTCGAATAACTTCGTTCTCAGTGCGAGTACAGGAAACTTGCAGTACCGCTAACAAGAAAAGGATCCCGTTGCGTGCTACTCGCATGGCTTCACTTTAGCTCGGAGTGCTAAAGGAATTGGCAAGCGACCTGGTGGCAGTTTCGCCATATGGTCCGCTGAACACCTCGGCACATGCTTTGCGTCCACTACCCTTCGGCCCGACCCACCAAAATGATCCCCAGCTTGATCCCGCCCATGTTTGTGTAGAGCACCCAGTCATGCTCACCGAGCAGCTTCAACCCGGGCTCAAAGCTCTCTTCTTCCTTCCAGAAGCTAAACACAGAGGGATGCGGGGTCCCGCTTGCCTTGCGGCTCATCTCCATCAGATCCGCGAAGCCGGGCTTGGCCGTCAGATCCTTATCCACTGCAATCGGCGTCAAGAGAAGGAAGTCCCGCTGCGGCGCGGCGCCCTGATGATCTCCGTTCTGCGGGTAATAGCTGTAGCGCATCGTGTAAACACCCGGCATTACCGTCTGCCCGCGACGATCGGAATACTTCATGGCGAACTGGATGATCCCCATGAATGTTCCGTGCTCTACCTCAGGCAAAGTCAGTGCCTGCTCCTCAGATTTGGCACCAGTGGGAATTGGGCTTCTCAACCAAAGCTCGCAGATCACCTTGCCTGCACCGTCCAGGACTTTAGCGCCCTCTTTGGCGACAAGATCGGCACCTGCAGGCGCAACTCCGGCTTTTTCCAGCTTGTACTGCCCAAAGGCAATCGTCGAGCAAAACAGTGCGGCAATCAGTAGATGCTTCATTAGTTTTATTTTAAGAGCGGCAGCAGCACCGCGTCGACCTCTTCGTCGCGCCAATGCTCAATTTGCACGCCTCTATGCAAACTCCAGTTCTCAACTAGTTCGACGTCCTGATCCGGCAACAGTTTCACAATGGGCCCGAAGGTTTCAAGCTCCAGAAAATCTGCATTTGTAAAAGTCTGGAAACTGCAGAAAAACTCTGGATACACCTTGTCCGGCTCGGCATGGTACTGCTTCAGGAAAAGCTCGTCATTCAGTAGATACGCGCCGAAGGTATGCGGATTGAAAAGTCCTACTTTCTGAGGCGAAACCGCCTTCCGGTCCTGCCGCAGCCCCAGGTATTTCTTCATGAAAATCCAGCGCGGATCACTCAAATCCGTATACGCCCACATCACCAGCGGGTTAGTAGGAGCAAGCATCTCCGGATGCGTCCCGCGCGGTGGAAAGCCTGTAATCCCTACTCCACCCTGCGCCATCACCGAAGGTGCCCACGGTGCAAACTCTACCGCCATCAGATTGCGGTTCGTCACCCGGTGCACCACGCGCACGTCTGACCCACTCGCCGCCAGATGGATTTCCATCACCTTCTGTAAGCCAGTCTCAGGCTCGGTTGGCTGCGTCGCCCGCACCAGGTCACCCAGAATCTCAACCTGCACCGGCGCATTGTCCAGGCCATAGGTGTACTTGCCGTCCTCAGGCCCAATCCACAAGCGGTGCCCGCCTCGGATCTGCCAGGTGGTCTCACCTGTCTTGCCCATCTGCTCGTCAAATTCCTTGAACAGATTCTGCCCTCCCACAAACCCGTATCGGATAATGCGGGGCCCCACATCGGAGGTCAAAATCAGTTCTACAGTACCGTTAGAAATCCGGTAGCAATTCGGCCAGCCGCCGTAGGCAATCTTCTCGACGTTCATCAAGCCTAGATTACCCGAAGTGATCCCAGCCCTTAGGCGGAACCGGCGAGCCGGGCCTGCCCGCACACACCAAACCGATCTCGTGAAATGGCTTAGCCAGCCGCTTCGGGCTCGCAATCAGCAACTCATAATCCTCACCACGATGCCAGGCATCCTCAAGTGTCGCCCCACGGCACACCGGTGGCGCTGCGGTAATTTCGCAAGTTACCCCAGAGGCAATCAACAAGCGATCCAGATCCATCGACAAGCCATCGGTGATGTCCATCGCGGCATGGGCTTCCCGGCGCACAATCTCTACGAGGTCGAGGCGCGGGGTCGGGCGCTTCTTCCAAATCCCCAGTGGTCCGGTTACGTAGAGCCAATCGCCCGGCTTGGCCCCACTCCGCAACAACGCCTTGCCCTTGGGCACAGTCCCACAAACGACGATGTCCACATGCACTTTTTCGCTGCGAGACAAGTCCCCACCCGCAACCGTCACACCATACTTACGCGCCAGTCCAAACAGGCCACCAAAAAACGGCTTCACAAAGGTTTCGTCCGGAACAGCCAGCGACACCAGGGTAAAGCGCGGATCTGCCCCCATGGCAGCAATATCAGACAAGCCCCGCGCCAGTGCTTTGTAGCCAACATCGCGCGGCGAATAATCCCCCAGCGTAAAGTGCCTGCCTTCGATCGTGAAGTCGGTGGTAAATACCAACTCCTCACCAGCCACCGGCCGGTAGACCGCGCAGTCATCCCCGATCCCCACCCGTACGCCCGAGCCAAAGTTCGGCGCGTGTTTGCGAATCCAGTCGATGACTCCGCGCTCGCTCACGCGATTACCAGCCCGCTCGGCAACTCCTCACCAAAGACGCGGCCCAGCGCGGCCAGCTCATCCTGGCCTTCGCCCTGCACTATTGCCATCAACTGATCGCGCTTCGGATGTTTGGCAAAAGCCTTCTCCACCAGATCGAGCGTCTGCGCCGGCATATCGCGCGAAGCATCACCCGTCTGCCGGGCCATCGAGGCAATTGCCTCCGCCGCATCGGGCAAGGCTAAGACCTGATCGATCCAACGAGTCATCGTCGTCACCGGCACCACCAGATTATTCGGCCCGTAGAGCAACTTGCGGGATCCCAGCCGGCCCAGACACCACATCTCGCTAGCCGAGTAATCCTTGGCCCGGATCCGCTTCAGCAAACCATTGCCCAACTCCGTCTTCACACCCACAGGCAACAACTCAAGAGAACTCGCACAACGCCACATCTCACGCGACAGCGATGGGTTCATCCGCTTCGGCTTTGCCCCCTTGGGAATCAGAGCCCCCGACAAACGTTGATACAAGTCCTGCTGCTGATTGCGGTTGAGGCCGCCAGATATACGGCCGGAGAAGATCCACCAGTCAATCTCATTCTGCGCCTGATTGCCAAACACCAGCCCGCTGGCAAACACACGACGAGCCTGCTCAATCCTCAGATCATCCCCCGGCGCACCAAAGCCCGGACGCAAACACAAACCCGCCAGATTCAACCAGCGAATCTCATGCGCTGCAGACTTCTTGCGGCCCTCGGCACACTCAAGGAACACGTCGGCCAGCTTCCGAATCGCACCCAACGGCCAGGAATTCCTGCCCAAAGAAAGCGTCTGTTCGAGCTTCTGCGGCAGTTCCTCCGGCAACAACGAGAACTCTCCGGTGAAGGTCTGCCGTACGAGCGCACAAGCCCGCTCCAGCGCCTCGTCATTCACCGTCGCCATCGGTCGCGCAACAACGCTCTTGGCACTCGCCCGCCGCAACTCAAACTGCAAGCGCCAAGAATGCTCACTCACCTTGCTGTCGGCAAAGATCTCCAGCGTACCCACTTCCGTCAAGTGCGCCCGCAGCTTTACCGGCACACTACGCTCCATATTTGGATTCCCAAACCGGATTACAGCATCAAGCGGCGCATGAAGATGAAAACTCTCGTCCACTGCAACGCCTTGCCCGGCCACATCCTCAGTTCGCGTCAGCGAGCTGTACAAACGAAAACTCACAGGCTTGTTTGCGAGTAGCTGCAATCCCGGCACATCCAGTTCCAGCGTCGAGCCCTCTTCAGAACCGCGCGGTACCAGACAAATCGACTGCTTCTCGCCCGTCCCGATAAAGTAAGCCCGGGGCAATCCACCGCGCACCAGAATCCCCTGCCCACCGCCGCGCACATGCGAGTAATAAGCCGCACCCTGCGCTACTGCCAGATCCAGATCCTGATTTTCAAAAACCAGCGGAGCCTTGCCAAACCAGCTTTCCACCACACTCTTTACGCGCTCCCGCAGGATCTCCGGGATAAAGAATCCACCGTTAAACAGAATCGCGTCGGGCCGCACATTGCCGCTTTCGCTCAAGAATTGCGCCAGGTGCTTGGTCACCGCCGGGTCAGACACATAAGGCAAGCCGAGCTCACGAAACGCCGATTTCTTGTCCACCGTTGGCACGTCAGTCAGCGCACACTCGGGCAGAAATCCATCGAGTGCCAGCTCGCGCGCTTCCGTCTTTGTAATCTCGGTGCGCAGCGTGCCGCCAATCAAAGAGCTCCCGGCACCCAGTACAGTGATCTCAACGGAATCAGGCCCGTCCACCGCCAGCAACTTCTCTTTCGCTGCGGCACACTGCCGCCGAAGCGCGCTGCGCTGCCGCAACGACAACTGCGTATTCAGCTTGGTCTCCACCAGCCAGCTCAGAGTGAGGTCGAGATTATCCCCGCCCAGCAACAAGTGCTTGCCTACGGCCGTGCGAGTAAACTGCACATGGTCGCCTGTGCGAGCCACCTGAATGAGGGTAAAGTCTGAGGTGCCGCCACCGACGTCGACGATCAGCACGTTCATGCCATCGGTCAAGCTCTTCTGCGATTGCGACAGATGCCGTGCAATCCACGAATAGAACGCCGCCGCTGGCTCTTCAATCAGCGTGAGCTTCTCCATCCCCGCTGCGCGCGCCGCCTGCACTGTCAACTCACGAGCCTCTTCGTCAAAGCTCGCCGGTACCGTCAAGACAACATCATGCTCGCCAATCGAAGACCCGTTGGCTTCTTTCCAGGCTGCAGCGATATGAGCCAGATATTTCGTTGAAGCTTCTACCGGCGAATAGAGGCGCCCGGCTTCCTGCGCATCCCACGGCAGGATCTTCGCATTGCGATCTACTTCACTGTTGGAGAGCCAGCTCTTGGCAGCATAAACGCTCTTCGTAGGAACCAGCGCCCCCTGCTCGCGCGCATAAACACCCACATACTCCTGCTGATCGAGATAGAGAAAACTCGGCAGCGTGCGCCGCTTCTCCTGCCGTCCCTGAGCCACATACTGCCCGATCTCAAGCACCTGTATCGGCGTATACTCTGCTTCGGCTGCCTCCAGCTCATCTACCCAGGCCAGAGCAGAATTTGTTGTCCCTAAATCGATACCAATCTTCATGCTTTGCGCTCTCTCACACTAAACTCGAGCTTCCAGCGGTCGCCACTGGCGGCCACGCAAAATAGCTCCAACACGCCCGTCGCCGTTACATGCGATTCCAGCGTCACCGGCACCAGCCCGCCGGGGGTCTTCTCAGTCGGCGCTAGCGTAATCTCCATCGCCGGCAATTCCTTCAGGTCTTTCGGCATTGGCTCAAGCAAAGCTCCAGCTTCATCCCCTCGGCGTTCGGTTGAAGAGAAGATCCGAAACTCTACTGGCTCGCCTACATAGAGGCCAAACTTCCGCCCCGGATATTGATGCGCCGAGCCTTCTTCCATGCCGAACGGCACAACAGTAAAGGCTTTCATAGGCGCTGCCATCCCGGGCACTGCCGGCATCGCATCTTCTATCCCGACGTAATAGGTGCGCGGCACGCCGCCGCGAATCCGGATCCCCTTGCCTTGCCGCGCAAGGCCATAATAAGCGGCCCCGCGAGCCACCGCGAGCATCAGGTCTTCGCCGTCCAGCACCTTTACCGGCTTCGGTAGCCACAGGTTCAGACTCGTCAGAATCCGGTCTCGCACGAGGCCTGCACGCAACACACCACCGTTGAACAAAACATGCGTCGGTGCCGCTCCGCCCTGCTTCACGAAGTGCGCCAGATGCGCCGTAATCCTCGCGTCGCTGGCATAAGGTAATGCCATCTCGGTTAAAGCAGACCGTCTTGTTTTTACCAGTTCTTCGTCCGGTGGGACATGAGGGAAGAAGCCCTCCACCAGAATCTGTTCCACTTCAGCCCGGGTCAGTTTCGACTTGATCGTCCCGCCAATCAAACTGCTGCCACGGCCCAGGATCGTTACTGGCTGCTCGGCCACAGTCGATTCGGGGTCCAGCAATACTTCTTTGGCCGCCCGGCACTGCTGCCACAATGCCTGCAATTGCTGCGCGTCGAGCTTGGGCATCTTGATCTCAAGATGCCGCGCGAGCGCAAGGTCCATATTGTCGCCACCCAGCAGGATGTGGTCCCCCACGGCGACCCGCTCCAGCGTCAAGGATCCATTGTGATCCTTCACATCGATCAGGGTGAAGTCGGTCGTACCGCCACCAATGTCGATGATCAGCACCCGGTCGCCGGGGCCAACCTTTTCGCGCCAATCTGCATGTTTGCCAATCCAGGCATAGAAAGCGGCTTGTGGCTCTTCGAGCAGCACCAGCTTCGAGATTCCGGCCTCACGCGCCGCCTTCTCGGTCAACTGCCGTGCCACCGCATCAAAGCTGGCCGGTACCGTCAGCACTACTTCATGCTCACCAAGGGCGGGATGCCCGGCATGTTGCCAGGCTTCGTTCAGGTGCTCCAGATAAGCTCGCGAAGCCTCAACCGGCGAAATCTTCGCTACCCCGTCGGGCGCGTGTACCGGCAGAATCGCCTCGTTGCGGTCGACACCCGCATAGCTCAACCAGGACTTGGCGCTCGCCACCAACCGCCCCATGCTCTCAGCGCCACGCCGACGGGCGAGAGTTCCCACAACATACTTGGGCTGCTCATCCCAGGGCAGCGCTGTCGCCCCTTCGGCAAAGTCCTTCGGCCCCGGCAAGTAAACAAACGAGGGCAGCAACGACTCCGCCCGCACCTCTCCCGGCTGCACTACCTGCTCCACCGCAAAGGCCTGAACGGCTTCATCCTCACCAAAAGCTAAAGCGCTATTGGTGGTACCGAGATCAATTCCAATTACCAAGGGAAGCTACTCAACCTCAATTTCAGCCGGTGCCAGAATCTTCAGATTCGCCTTCACCTGCAGTGCCGGCAGTTCGATCTTTTCTACCTTCCAGCCCTTATGCCGCAAAGTTCCGGCCTTTACATTGCCATCGGCAGGCACATTGCCCAGCAGCTTGATCGCACCAGGATCGTTCTTCAGAACCCCGGCAGCAGAGAGCTGCGTAACTGCGCCCTCCACCCCGTCAATCACAGGCTGCAACGAAAGATAGCGCTGCAAGGTAGCCCGCGAGCTCTCGTGGATGTTTCGCACGGCCGCGCCAACCTGCTCGTCAGAGTAGGGCGAAACGTCTTCCATCAGAAAGTCCAGCAACCGGGCATCTCGCTGCAAAAGGGCAAGCAGTTGCAAGGCCCCATCGCTGACGTCCACCTTAGGTACGGCGGCAGCTGGCGCAGGAGCAGCTTTAGCGGCGCGCTTGGACAATCCGAGGGCGAGAATCACCGAGTCAGGAAGTTGGCCGCCAAAGAGCAGGCCGAAGAAGGATGAGAATGCGAGCGAGATACGGCTCAAGTTCAGCTCGAGCCTCCGTTTCTATTGGGGATTCGCGGCCAGACTGGCCGCACCTCCCATTCTAGCGCTAGGATAGGCTCAGATGGCCGTACCGGAAACCAAATGGAAACGCGGCGAATTAGCCGAAGCCTGTGGGGTTAATAGCGAAACGCTCCGCTTCTACGAAAAAGAGGGCCTACTCAACCCGGAGCGCGGCCCCAACGGCTACCGCCTCTATTCCGTAGCCGACGCCAAACGCATCCGCCTCACCCAGCGCGCTATCGGCGTGGGCTTTAGCATCCAGGATGTCAAAGACTGGCTCGCCGGCGACGCCATCAAAATGGAGCAGGCCCTGCTGCGGGTTGAATCCAAAATCACCGAGCTCGAACGCCTCAGAAAAAGCCTCCGAAAAAAATTAAAAAAAGTTTGAGCCTTTTGATCGAAATAAACCGCTTACACAAGTGAAGCCAAAAACTGCTACACCGCAAGGCCGGGCAGCAACGGTCCGGAGGGACATCGTTGCTGCCTTTTTTGTAACAATTTGCCTCCAATGCGGAACGTACCGGATGTGAAGCCAGATTGGTCTCAACTCTTCGAACAGCACGGTGACGAACTTTATCGTTTTGCTTACCGTCTTTCTGCCTCTCGCGAAATTGCTGAAGACTCTGTGCAGGAATGTTTTGTCTCGTGGTTGCGATCCTGTTCCCTAGCCACGCCGATTCGGGGTGAGATCCGAGCCTATCTTTTTGGCGCGGTTCGCAATCAGGTCTACAAAGCCCTGAAACGCAACCCTCCTCCGCCGGAAGCCAAGCCAATTTTGGTTCAGCCAGACCATAGTGGCGAAGTCTTTGGCGCACTTCAGCAAATTCCCGAAGCCTCCCGCGAAGCGATCGTCCTGATCTGCATCGAAGGGTTCACCTATGACGAAGCAGCCCGGATGCTCGAAGTAGAGCCATCAGCCCTCCGCGTCCGCGTACACCGCGCCCGCCGCCAACTCAAAGAAGCCCTGGGATTAGAGGTAAATACCAATGACTGAACTTGAACTCGACCAAGCACTGAAAGCCTTTGCCGTGCCCCCACCGAGACCTGAATGGAAGCAGCAGATGCGCACCCGTCTCAAGCCCAACCCTTGGCTGCGCCGTCTTGCTATCGCAGGGCTTGCCGCCTGTGCCGCTCTTGGTGCTGCTTTCCATGACAACAAAATAAGCGAACTCAGCTTCGGCGATGATCGCCATCGCGTCGTTGTTGCCACCCGGGTTGCCCCAATCTACTCCAAGTTCAACTGGCTGCGCACTAGCGGATCCATTTCAACGGGCCAGGAATGGACCACTCGCAAGATCTACGACAGCAGCACTGAAACAGCCTTTGGCTACGAAACTCGCGCCTTACCGCTTCCAGATGGCAAATATCGCCTTGAATTCCAGGCATTGCGCCAGGATCCGCGAGAGGGACGCTACAATTCTTACCGCTGGACCGCGCCAGACAGCATTCCTTCCCCAATAGATGTCTTACCCAACGAGAAGGCAAGCGTCGCATTGAGTCACGACGGTGGCTCGAAGCTTTTCGATGAACTCCACATCGTTGCAAACCCGGAACCCCTGGGTCTCACGATGCGCAAAGAGCCCCTCAGAGTCTTCAGCCCAAAGCTCTTCGAGGACGGCAAGAAGATCGTAGATCTTGAAGGATCAGATCTTTCCGGAAAATCGATCATGATCCTGATCCCCGGCGAAAAAGATATCCTTCTTCGCCTGGATGCTGGCAAGAAGAACGACTACCTGCCGGTAGGTTGGGTAGAAGGCCCTAACCTCGAAATAGAATTAGAGGGTCACCTCTACCGCATCGAATCCAGGGAAAAGATAACCGACGGCCCCCGGCAGCAAATCTTCGGCCTCGCTAAACGAAACGCCGAGCCGAAAGGCCCCGTAAACCTCGGTACTCGTGATTGATAAACTTTGCCCTAAGTGCAGAGTTTCCCCAGCTTCGGTATCTACCAGGCCACAGCCCTTCTCGGCCGTGGCGGAATGGGTAGCGTTTACCTCGCAGACCGCACCGACGGAGTCTTCACCCAACAGGTCGCAATCAAGGTTCTCGCCCAACATCTGGCAGGTGACGATTTCGAAGCCCGATTCGTGGTCGAGCGTCAACTCCTCGCCCAGATGCAGCACCCCAACATTGTCCGGCTTCTCGACGGTGGTATCAGCGAAGCAGGTGAGCCCTTCCTGGTCACAGAATTCGTCGAAGGCGTTTCTCTAGACCAATACTGCGACCAGAAGCGCCTGCCGATCCGGGACCGCATCGACCTCTTCCTGGAAGTCTGCTCTGCTGTTGAACACGCCCACCAAAACCTGGTGGTCCATCGTGACCTCAAACCTTCCAATATTCTCGTCAGCACCAAGGAAGGCCACGTCAAGCTTCTCGACTTCGGCACCGCCAAGCTGCTGAAAGGCCCGGACGAATCTACTGTTACCGAGGTTATGCTGCTCACACCTCGTTATGCCAGCCCCGAGCAGCTTCGCAAAGATCCCATCACAACCCGCAGCGATGTCTATTCTCTCGGCATGGTTCTTTATGAACTCCTCAGTGGCCAGCGCCCCTTTGGCAACACCGGCGAAGTAGTACAGGAACTCGCCCGAGCCTATCAGTATTCCGAAGGCAAGGCCCTGGGCCAGACCGTTACGGGCGAAGATGCGACCAAACGCAGCACGAGTGAAGGTGACCTCAAGCGCACTCTCTCGGGCGACCTCGCTCTCATATGCTCCAAAGCCCTCGATCACGAACCTGCTCGCCGCTACGCAACTGCCCGCGAGCTGGCAAACGATCTCGAAGCATATCTGGCCTCAAAACCCATTGCGGCCCGCCCCGCCACCGCCGCCTATCGCACCACCAAATTCCTTCGCCGCAATTGGCCCTTCGTCACTGCAGCTGCTTTGGTTCTGATCGCGGCTACCGCCGGTCTTTACTCCACCCTAAAAGAGAAGAACCTTGCTGAGCGACGATTCGAAGACGTACGCCGCCTCGCCCACTACCAGATCTTCGACCTCTATGACCAGCTCCAGAATGTCCAGGGCACTACTCGATTGCGGGCCGGCATGTCCACAGAAGCGCTGCGCTATCTCGACGCTCTGGCCGCCGAATCTACCACCGATGAATCTCTCGCCGTTGAACTTGCGCTCGGCTACCTCCGCGTCGGAGACGTTACTGGCAACTTCGGCGCTCCAACCCTAGGCAATTGGCGCGAAGCCCTCTTGGCTTATCAAAAGGGCATCGCCGCTATCGGTAGATTCCAGAGCTACCCTGCTCGCCGCACACGCACCTGGCTTAGCTACGGCCAAATCAGCTCTCAACTCGCCCTCCAGGTTTCTCCGGAAAGCGCAAAGATACTTGCACCCATCGTTTACGATTTTGAGGTTCTGGTGCGCGAAGCCCCCAAAGACCCTGAAAATCACCTCCGACTGGGCAAACTCTATCAAGCCGTCGCGCGAGCGCTTCAGACCCGGCAATTCAAAAACCAGAGCGAAGACTGGATCGTCAAAGCAAAGGCGTCGTTCGAGAAAGGCCTCGACCTCAAGCCCGATTCCCGGCCGCTGCTCGTTGCGCTTTACCAGCTTGCGAGTGAGCGTGCCAATTGGGCATCCGAAGGCCAGCCGCAACTTGCAATGCGCTACATGGACGAGGCTGAAATGTGGCACGCCCGCATGCCCCAATCTCTTCGAAATACCCCTTTGGTACGCCGCTATCGCGCCACCAGCCTCTCATCCAAATCCGCTTCCCTCACCGCCCTTGGCCAACGCGCAGAAGCTCTCAGCGAGATGAAAGCGGCTGCTGAAATCTTTGAATCGCTTTCAGCCGATTCGAGCAACCTCGCCGCTCAAATGGACCTGATCTCGGTCACTCAAAACCGAAGCATTCTTGAGTATGATCTGGGTCTCAAATCCGAATACACGAGGTCCACAGAGCGGTCGATCGTCCTCGCCGAAAACCTCCTCGCGGCCGGCGAAAATCCACGCGCGGAAGAACTCCGCCTTCGTGCCCTCTACAATCTCAGCTACGCTTACTCCGAACTCAAAGACCCGCGCGCCGATGAAATCCTCAGCAAGACTTTCGCCGCTCTCGAGCAGCGCTCGAAAAGCCTGCCGAAAGATGTCATGAGCCGGGTGGGGCGGGCCGACCTCTTGCTCAACCTTCGCCACAAAGGTTTTGATCAGCCCGAGAGAGCGCTCCCCATCGCCCGCGAACTCACCCAGATTGCTCCGGGGGAATTGAACTCCTGGGAACTCCTCGCCGAATCCCATCTTCAACTCAAGCAGGTTATGGAAGCGATTGGTGCCCTCGAAAAAGGCCTCGCTTGCCTTCCCGCGCCCAAGCCTGGCGAACAACCTTCTGAAATCTACCAGCGCATCACCAAGCGCATAGCGGACTACCGCTCGAAGCTCAAATAGGCCATGCAAAGCTTCCCCAGTTACGGCATCTATCAGGCCATCGGCTTATTGGGCCGCGGCGGCATGGGCAGCGTCTATCTGGCCGAACGCAACGATGGTCTTTTCTCTCAGCAGGTGGCGGTAAAAGTCCTGGCACAGCACCTCGCAACCGACGACTTTGAAGCCCGCTTCCTCGTCGAGCGCCAACTCCTGTCGCAGATGCAGCATCCCAACATCGTTCGGCTCCTCGATGGCGGCATCACTTCTGCAGGCGAACCATACCTCGTCACTGAATACGTTGATGGCATCGCCCTCGATCAATATTGCGACCACCGCCGCCTCCCCATTGGTGAACGTATCCGCATCTTCCTCGATGTCTGTGCCGCTGTCGAACACGCCCATCAGAACCTCATCGTCCACCGGGATCTCAAGCCTTCCAATGTCCTGGTCAGCCGCAAGGATGGCCAGGTCAAACTGCTCGACTTCGGCACTGCCAAGCTGCTGAAAGGCCGCGAAGAAGCAATTGTCACCGAGGTGATGCTCCTGACTCCGCGCTACGCCAGCCCCGAGCAACTCCGCAAGGATCCCATCACCACTCGCAGCGATGTCTACTCTTTGGGGCTAATCCTCTACGAGCTGTTGAGTGGCCAGCGGCCCTTTGGCGAAACCAGTGACATGGTGCAGGAATTGGCCCGCGCGTACCAATACACAGAGGGCAAAACTCTTGGCAAAACCGTCACTGGCGAAGACGCAGCCCGTCGCGCCACCACCGTGCGCGAACTCGAACGAAGCCTTACAGGCGACCTCGCCGTCATTTGTGCCAAGGCTCTCGATCATGAGCCTGCCCGCCGCTACGCAAGCCCCCGCGAACTCGCAGACGACCTGGAGTCCTGGCTCGCATCAAGGCCGGTCAAAGCCCGCCCTGCTACCGCCACCTACCGCGCGTCCAAATTCCTGCGCCGCAACTGGGCACTCTCTCTGGCAACTCTGCTGATCCTCATTGCAATCATTAGCGGAACCCTGGGCACCATCCGCGAAAAGCGCATCGCCGAACGCCGTTTTGAAGACGTCCGACGCCTGGCCCGCTATCAGATTTTCGATCTCTACGATCAGATGCTCGAGGTGGACGGCACCACCAGAATCCGGGCCGGCATGTCCGCCGAAGCACTCAAATATCTCGACGCCCTCGCAGACGAAAGCAGGAACAACGAAGCCCTCGCCATCGAACTTGCCTTGGGCTACCAGCGCCTCGGGGATGTAACGGGCAACTACAGCACGCAGAGCCTCGGCAATTGGAAGCAGGCCTCGCAGCTCTATGAGAAGGGCCTGGCGATACTCGGGCACTTCGAGTCGCCGCAAGCCAAACGCACCAGAGCCATGCTCAACTACGCCTATACCGTTGCTCGCAATTCGCTCGACCCGCAACCGCAGTTCCAGAAAACGCTCGAGGCACTGGTCAGGGATTTTAAGGCGACTCTCGCACAAGATCCACGCAATCCCGAGAACTACCTCAATCTGGGCAAGGCCTACGCAGCGATGGCCCGTACAATCCAGCGGCAACCCAATGCCACGGGCCTCCTCGACCGCGGAACCGAATTCAGCCGCCAGGCCACCGAAACTCTCGAACAAGGCCTTGAGCGAGATCCCAATTCCAAGCCCATCCTGATCGCGCTCCATATGGTGGCGGGCGAGCCTCCCAATTGGCTGGCACAAACCAAGCCAGAGGAAGCCCTTCGGTGGGCCAATCAAGCCGAAATGTGGCGGCTGCGCCTTCCAGAGAGCACACGAAACTCGATTGTCGTCAAACGGGATTGGGCCTCGCTGCTTTCTTCTCGCGCCTCAGCCCTTTTCGCAATGGGCGAAAAAGAAGAAGGCCGCAACGAAATGTATCGAGCGCTCAAGATCTTTGAAGGCATGGCTTCCGATCCCGACAACGTTACCGCAAAGAATGATCTCTACACCGTTCTGCATAACCTGTCGCTGCTCGAAGACGAACTCAACCATTCAAAAGAATTTCTCGAAATCTCCGAGAGAATGCTGGTACTGGCCGAAGAGTTGCTCCGCCTCAGTCGAACTCCCCGTATGAGTTTCTATATTCAAAATGCGCTGGGCAATCTCTGCTATGCATACTCGGCAGCGAAGGACCCGCGCGCGGATGCCACACTCGCTCGCACCTTCGCTATTCTCGAAAAACAAGCGAAAGAACAGCCCAAAGACACCAACAGCCGCGCCACCATGGCCGATCTGCTCCTCAACCTTGCCCATCCCGGCTACAACCAGGCAGACAAGGCTCTGGCTTACGCCAACGAAATTATTGCCATTGTGCCCGGCGAATTTAACGGCTGGGAACTCGTCTCGATGGCCCACTTCAACCTCAAAAACTATGCCGAAGCCATCGCTGCGCTCGAGAAAACCATCAGCCTTATCCCTGCCCCAAAACCCGGCCAAACCCCCTCTGGTCTTTACCTGAAACTCAATGAGCGTCTCGCCCGTTACCGCACAAAGTTGGCCACAGCCGCTCTCCAGTAAGGTGCCATCTCCCGCCCCGCATAAGCCGTAAACCCAATCTCGCTCATCTCACCCAGCGTCTTTGAATAGTGTTCGAGAATCGGGTCGGTCCACATCTGTTTTCCACACCTCAGAGTATTGAGCGCAACAGCTGTAGAAACTTCCATCAGGGGTTTTTTCTGTGCCGCTGCAATGCTCTTGAGTTGCTCCCAGTCCGCCTCAACCTTCTCCCGGTTTGCGACTACCTTTTTGAGCGACTCCCACTCTCGCATCAGTGCTGCGCGATTCAGTGGAGGAGTATTGAAGCTCTCTGCCAGATGCCCGCTGCCGCGCTCCAACCCGTCCAGCAAATCCGTCACGCTACGCACAGACTCAGCCCCCGTCAGCCAGCCTTCTTTCTCCAGTGTCGAGGCGATCTCGCTCAACAACTTGCCGCCCGCTCCAGACACATCCGCCATCCCGGCCAGCACCCAGACCGGTGAGGCATGAAACACGGCCAGCGACAGAATATCGATGCCATTGCCAGCCGTCCGCCGCACGAGAAAGTCCTCCGGCAACGCATCGGCCGATTGGTAAGCACCCTCCACCTTGCCCACCTTTTCGATTAGAAAGCGCAGGGTCTGATCGACAATCGACTGGTAGAGCCGCGTCCGTCTGAAATTCGGAGGCAGCGTGATTTCGCCACCCTCACGCAAAAGGCCCGCACTGAGAGCAGTGAGGGCCCGTAAGCTGCGTTCCGGCAGACTCAACAAATAACTAGCGGGTCTTTTCATCCTTCTCGACTTTGCCATCACGGACATGAATGATACGGTGCGCATGCATCGCCACATCCAGTTCGTGCGTAACGAGAATGATTGTATTTCCCAGCGAGTACAGGCGTTCAAACAGAGCCATGATTTCCACGCTCGTCGTCGAGTCGAGGTTACCAGTGGGTTCGTCGGCGAGCAGAATTGAAGGGTTGTTCACGAGAGCCCGTGCAATCGCCACACGCTGACGCTGTCCACCCGAAAGCTCGTTCGGCTTGTGGTACATGCGCTTCCCAAGGTCTACCTGCTCAAGGCACTGCTTGGCCCGTTCCAGACGCTGAGCTTGGGTAAAGCCGGCATAAATCAGCGGCAATTCGACGTTGTGCAAAGCCGACGCGCGAGGCAGCAGGTTGAAGCTCTGAAACACAAAGCCAATTTCCTTATTCCGAATCCGCGCCAACTCATCGTCCGACATCGAACTCACCAGGCTGCCGTTGATGTAATAGTCACCCGAACTCGGCGTATCGAGACACCCAATCAGGTTCATCAAGGTGGACTTGCCAGAGCCCGAAGGGCCCATGATCGCCACGTACTCGCCACGTTTGATCTCGATATCCGTACCGTTGACGGCGTTAATTACCTGATCACCCATGACATAGGTTTTTTTCAGGTCATAGGTCCGGATAACGATTCCGTCGCGCTTGAGTTGCTCGCCGCGAATTTTCGGGTCCGTGGCTACGGCAGTGGACATGGGTTAGCTTCCCGCCTTCGTTGTGGTCTTGTTATCTACTTTAACCTGTGTCTCGTTGCGAAGGGTCCGAATTGCCTTGTAGGAGCCCGTAATTATCTCTTCGCCTTCTCCAAGGCCGCTGGTCACTTCAATTTCGGTGGCACCGGTAATGCCCGTCTCCACTTTTTTGTAGCTAGCCTGGCCATTTTTCACCACAAACACGCCTTGAATTTCTTCCTTGCCGGCCTTGATTTCAGCTGGGCTCTCCGTCTCGGGCTTCTTCTCACCAGGCTTGACAGCAGCAAGATCGCCCTTTTGGCGAACTGTCAGCGCCTGTATCGGAATCGACAGCGCTTTAGGCCGCGTGGCAGTAGTAATGCGAGCCGTACAGGACAAACCCGGACGAATTTCCTCGGGAGGAGCTTCGAGCGCAACAACCACCTTAAAGTCCTTGGCTTCCTGCGAAGAAATCGCGCTTTGCGACGCGGCAAGTCCCGTGGAACGCAGAATGGCCGTATTCCCAATCTCGATCACCTTGCCGACAAACTTCTTGCCCGGAATTGCGTCAATTGTCACTTCCGTCTTCTGACCCAGCGACACATTCACAATATCGGTTTCATCGACTTTTACCTCGGCGGTGATAATCGACATATCGGCAATCGTCATAATCAGGCTGGCTGCAGAGTTTTGAATACCAGGTACAACCGTTTCACCCACACGCACGGGCAAGTTCGTCACAACACCGTCAATGGGGCTGGTGGCGAAGGTGCGCTGCAATACGTCGGCAGCAGAACGGAGATTGGCCTGGCTCGCAGCAACCCGCTTCTGCGCGGCGTTCAACTGCGCTGACTGCTGTGTACGGGCAGCCCGCAACTGGTTTACCCGAGCTTCAGCCTCGCGAATCGCCGCCTGATTCGATTCATAAGTGCTCTTCTTCGTCTCATACTCTTGCCGCGCAATCAGCTTCTCTTCAAAAAGCTGTTTGGCACGGTCATAATCGAGCCGGGATCGCTCGGCATCTGCCTTCGCCCGATCAATCGAAGCCTGCGCCGACTTGATGTTCTCATCCGCCGCAAGCAGTCCCGATTCCGTCGCCGAAGATTCCGCCTCAGACGTCGCCACATTCGCGCGCTGTGCCGCAAGCTGGGCTTCCGGCTGCACCGATTCCAGCTTGGCAAGCTGCTGGCCCTTGCGCACGCGCTGGCCTTCCACTACGTTGATCTCAGTGATTCGCGAGGGTGCATTCGCATTCGAACCAATATTGATATAGTTGCGAGGCTTGATTTCACCCGAGGCAGTAACCAGCGACACCAAGTCCTGGCGCGACACCATGGCCGTTGTCACGGACACGATCGCATTCTGCTTCATTTTGTAATTCGCAAAGGCGGCCACTCCACCGATTGCTACGACGCCAAGGCCGATGGCGACTTTCCACTTAGTTTTCAACGGTAACTCCCAGAAGATCAGACGACAAAATTTGTTAAGAAGTTCAAAAAGTGTGATCTCTGAGTTCAGAGACGCTTAAATCGTCTTCACATTACAGGATGACACAGCTTTATTTGCCCTTCAGCCACTTAATACTGGTCGGCTGCTTGGCCGAACACGCCATCGAGTTCGTCATCCCCGACGCAATCATGGCGCAAGCATTATCCACCGCGGTCCGCATCGCCAGCTCTTCGGTCGCGCCAAGCGCCGTCCGGCAATTGGATCTGCCCTCAAACTCCATGCACACCTCCACCCGGAACTGGCTGTAGGACATAGAGTTATAAAACAGGGCCGCAATAAAACCAATCGCTGCCAGGACGATCATTGCGCCCCACTTAAGATTTTTCACAACTGAACTCCCTTAGGAACTAAAAAACGGGGCCATCTGCCGAAACTTCTGATACCGCTGCTCCACCAATCCTGCCGCATCCAGCGTCGCGAGCTCGCCCAACGCCTTCCGAATCGATGCCCCTAACAACTCTGCCGCGGCATCGTGATCCTCTTGCGCCCCGCCCTCAGGTTCCTCTACGATTTCGTCAATGATTCCGCGCTCCAGCAAATCCGGTGCCGTCAGCTTCAGCGCCGCTGCCGCAAGTTCCGCTTTGGCTGAATCGCGCCAGATGATCGCCGCGCAGCTCTCCGGCGAAATCACGCTGTAATAGCTGTTCTCCATCATCAGGATCTTGTTGCCCACGCCCATACCGAGCGCCCCGCCAGATCCACCTTCCCCGATCACCACAACAATCACCGGCACACCAAGCCTTGCCATCTCGCGCAAGTTGTAGGCAATCGCCTCAGCCTGGCCACGCTCTTCGGCATCGATTCCGGGATAAGCTCCAGGAGTATCGATAAAGGTAACGATGGGCCGCTTGAACTTGTTGGCCATCTTCATCAGCCGCATCGCCTTGCGATAACCCTCTGGTTTGGGCATGCCAAAGTTTCGGGCCAGTTTTTGCTTGGTATCACGGCCTTTTTGTTGCCCAATCACCATCACGGGCTTGCCGTCCAGAAAAGCGTATCCGCCTACGATTGCCAAATCATCGCCATAAGCCCTGTCGCCGTGCAACTCGGCAAAATCAGTAAAAATACGGTTGATGTAGTCCTCGGCATGAGGCCGCTTCGGGTGCCGGGCTAGCTGCACGCGCTTATACGAGGCGTTGGTCTCGATGGAGACAGGCGCCGGAGCGCTCTCGGGATGTAGCGCGTGGATCCGCGCTGTGATGTCAGAATTGGCCATTGGTTAGGCGTCGCCCGAAGCTTCGTAGGAAGTGGAACCGAAGAGCTTGGAGAGCTCTCCCTGAAATTCCTTATCCGCCCGGACTTTGCTTGTCAGATCCAATGTTAGCGAAAAGTCGCGGCTTTTTTCGAGGATGATTCGCACGGAGGCCGGGCCGGGCTTCCTTTTCACCAACTCTTCCAGCGCAAGCGCCCGCTTGTCCTCGTCATCGGTAAGCCGGATCCGCAGGTTCAGCATGGCTGGAAGTTTTACTCTGGCATTGTCCAATGCCACCAGATCCTGAATCGAGAGCCGGGGGGCAGACCCCTCATCCACCAGCACCTTGGCCGTAATCATGACGGCTTTGTCTTCTTCGAGATACTTCGAGAGGCTTTCAAACTTCGAAGCAAACACCATACAATCCACCGTGCCGTACAGGTCCTCCAGTTGCATCGCCGCCCACAATTCCTGCTTCTGATTGCGCTTACGCTGAATCCCCGTAATCAATCCACAAACCTTCACTTCCACTCCACGCTCCACCCCAATCAGCGTCGACGTATTGTGCGAACCCAGATCGTTCACCTTGTCGCGGTACTGATCCAGCGGATGGCCGCTCACATAGAAGCCCAGCAATTCCTTCTCGTTGGTCAGCTTCTGCGAAGCATCCCAATCGGGAACCCTGGGCAATTCACCCTCTTCATGCTTTTCCTCATTACCGCCAAACAAATCCCCAAACAAACCCGATTGCCCCGAGTTGCGATCGCGCGAGGCCCGCAAGCCCGTCTCGATCGCTGCATCAAGAATCGCCATCTTCTGCGACCGCGTGCCCTTGAGTTCATCCATTGCCCCGCAACGGATCAGCGCTTCGATCACCCGCCGGTTGACAGACGACATATCCACCCGCTCGCAGAACTCATAAAGTGAGGAGAACTTGCCGTCCTTGTCGCGCACCTTGATAATCGCTTCCACCGCACCCGCGCCCACGTTCTTGATCGCCCCCAGCCCAAAGCGAATGCCATCCCCCGAAGGCGTAAAGTTCAAGTCGGAGACATTCACGCTCGGAGGCAGCACCTGGATTTGCCGGTCGCGGCACTCGTTGATATAACGAACCACCTTCGCCGTGTTGCCGGTTTCTGACGTCAGCAGCGCGCTGATGAATTCCAGCCGGTAGTTGGCCTTCAGATAGGCCGTGACGTAGGCGAGATAAGCGTAGGCTGCCGAGTGGCTCTTGTTAAAGCCGTAGCCCGCGAACTTCTCCATGTGGTCGAAGACCTTCTCGGCCTTCTTCGGATTGAAGCCCTTGCGGATCGCCCCTTCCAAAAACCGCTGCCGCTGCGCTGCCATCTCTTCGATCTTCTTCTTACCCATCGCCCGCCGCAGCAAATCGGCGTCTCCCAGCGAATAGCCGGCCAGCAGATTCGCCATCTGCATTACCTGCTCCTGGTACACCATGACGCCATAGGTTTCTTCCAAAATCTCCTTCATCTCAGGGATTTCGTAAGTCACCTTCGAGCGGCCATGCTTGCGGTCGATGAAGTCATCGATCATGTCCATCGGGCCCGGCCGGTATAGTGCGTTAAGGGCAATCAGGTCTTCCAGACGATCCGGTGCGTAGCGCACCAGAATGTCCTTCATCCCGTCGGATTCAAACTGGAAGATGCCCGAGGTCTGCCCGTCGCAAAAGACCTTGTAAGCCGCCGGGTCATTGAGCGGCAGGTCTTCCACCACCACCTTGATGCCCTGATGCCGCTCAATCAGAGCCAGCGTGTCGGCAATGATTGTCAGCGTCGTCAGTCCCAGAAAGTCCATCTTCAGCAGGCCAAGCTTTTCGAGGCCCACCATGTCGTACTGGGTAACAATTTCGTCCTTGTTCGTGCGGTAAAGCGGAACAATATCCTTGATCGGCCGCGGCGAAATCACCACACCCGCCGCATGGATCGAAGCATTGCGGGCCATGCCCTCAAGCCGCACCGCGATATCGAGCAGCTCCTGCACCTTCGGGTTGGCCTTGGCCATTTCCCCGAAGTTCGGCTCCATCTCAAAGGCCTGCTTCAGCTTGATATTGAGCGGCTGCGTCGGCACCAGCTTGGTCAGCTTGTCGACGTCGGCAAAGCTCATGTCCATCACGCGGCCTACGTCCTTGATCGCCGCGCGGGCACCGAGGGTTCCAAACGTGATGATCTGCGCTACTTGCTCGCGGCCATATTTCTCGGTGACGTACTTGATCACCTCACCCCGGCCGCGCGTGCAGAAGTCGATATCGATATCAGGCATCGAGATACGTTCCGGGTTGAGGAAGCGTTCAAAGAGCAGGTTGTAAGGCAGCGGGTCGATGTCGGTGATGTCCATCGCGTAGGCCACCAGCGAACCTGCCGCCGATCCGCGGCCCGGCCCCACGGGAATCCCCGACTGCTTGGCGTGGCGAATAAAATCCCACACGATCAGGAAGTAACCCGGGAACTTCATCTGCTGGATGATGCGAATCTCGCGCGTCAGGCGTTCTTCATAAACCTCAAGTGGATAGCGCAGATTGCCTTGGGCCGCCAGGATCTCCAGCTTCGACCGCCGCTTCTCAAATCCCGCCCGCGCCACCCACTCAAAATAGCTGTCAATCGTGTGATTCTCAGGAATCTGGAAGACCGGGAAGGGGTCTGCTACGCTCTCCAGCTTCAGCTTGCAACGTTGGGCGATATCCCAGGTGGCATCCAGCGCCCGAGGCACATGCCCAAAGAGCTTCTCCATCTCTGCGCGAGTCTTCAGATAAAACTCGGGCGTATCAAAGCGCATGTGGTTCGGGTCAGACAGCGTGCGCCCCGTCTGAATGCAAAGCATGGCTTCGTGCGCGTGTGGGTCCCCAGCCCGCAGATAGTGAGCGTCATTGGTCACAACCAGCGGCATGCCGGTATCGAGTGCCAGCCGCTCCACCTCAGGAATCACCTTGCGGTCTTGCTCAAGGCCATGATCCTGCAACTCAAGATAAAAATTACCCTTGCCGAAGATGTCCTGATACTCATTGGCAAGCGTCCGAGCATCGTCAAACTTGCCATTGAGCAGCGCTTCCTGCACATCACCTCGCAGGCAGCCCGACAAACAAATCAACCCCTTGGAGTGCCGCGCCAGCAGGTCCTTGTCCACGCGAGGCTTCTGGTAGAAACCATCGATATAGCCAGTCGAAACCAGCTCAATCAGATTGCGATAGCCTTCCTGGTTCTCGCAAAGCAGCACCAGATGGTTATAGCGATTGGCAGCGTTCTTGATGCTGGCCGGCTGCTGGGTGACGTAAAGTTCGCAACCCATGATGCCGTTGATGCCCGCCCCCTTGGCCGCGTTATAAAACTCCGACCCGCCAAAGAGATTCCCGTGATCGGTCATCGCAATCGCCGGAGCCTTTTGTTCGGCCACCACCTCCATCATTTGAGTAATCTCGCAAGCGCCATCCAGCAGCGAATAATCTGTATGGCAGTGAAGGTGGATAAAAGGTGCTTTGTCGCCCATCGTGGAACCCCTAGTTTAGCGTTGCGTTAAGCTAAGCGAAACGCGATGGCTTTATCTTCTGGCACCAGGCTCGGTCCCTACGAAATCCTCTCACCCATTGGCGCGGGTGGAATGGGTGAGGTCTACAAAGCTCACGATACCCGTCTCGAACGAACCGTAGCCATCAAAGTCCTCCCCGAGCACATCTCACAGCGGGAAGATCTCCGTCTTCGTTTTGAGCGCGAAGCCCGGGCTGTCGCGGCCTTCAACCACCCCAACATCTGCGTCATCCACGACATCGGCAGCCAGGACGGCCACGGCTACATGGTGATGGAGTTTATGGAAGGTGAGACCCTCTCTGAGCGCCTCCAGCGGGGGGCATTACCTCTCGAACAGGCCATCTCTTTTGCAATTCAAATCGCCGGAGCCCTCGACCGTGCCCACCGCGCCGGCGTCGCCCATCGAGACACCAAGCCAGGCAACATCATGGTGACCCGTGACGGAGTGAAAGTTCTCGATTTCGGGCTCGCGAAGACAAATCCCAAGCCCGGCCTGACCGAAGACACGGTAACTCAAGCCATCACAGCCGAAGGGACGATCGTCGGAACCCCGCAATACATGGCACCCGAACAGTTCAACGGCAGCGAGGCCGATGCACGCGCCGACATCTGGGCCTTTGGTGCGGTCCTCTCTGAGATGCTCACCGGCAAAAAAGCCTTCGAGGGCAAGAGCTATACCAGCCTGGTAGGTGCCATCCTGATGACCGATCCGCCACCGGTCACCCCGGCCTGGCTGGACCGCGTGGTGCAACGATGCCTGGCAAAAGACCCCGAACGGCGCTACCAGTCGATGCGGGATGTCCAACTGGATCTCGAGTCACCAGCCGTATCTCCAGAGACAACCACCAAGCCGAGCCGCTGGCCTCTCGCCTTGGCTGCCTTATTCGGTTTGCTGGCAATTGGTGCCTGGATCCTCGTGCCGCGGGCTTCAACAGAGAAGATTGTTTTTGAGATGACTCCGCCGCCCGGAGCCGAGTTCACCGATCTGGTCCTTAACAATGGCGGGTCTGCCATCTCGCCGGACGGCAAGACAGTGGCTGTTGTGATCACACCCGAAAAAGGAAAAGCCGCGATTCATGTTCGCCCAATCCATGCGCTGGATTCACGCGCCCTAACGGGAACTGAAGACGCTTCACGACCCTTCTGGTCACCAGACTCAAAGTCCATTGGTTTTGTCGCTGAAGGCAAGCTGAAACGGATCGATGTCGCTGGTGGATCACCGGTCGTGATTTGTGATGCATCGGTGCCGAGGGGTGCGAGCTGGAACGAAGACGGCTTGATTCTTCTGGCCCATCGTGAGCTTGGCATCCAGAGCGTGCCAGCTTCGGGAGGCACACCAAAGCTCATAGTTCCGGTCGACGTAAAGCTTGGGAATACGCGCCTCTACTATCCTCATTTCTTGCCCGGTGGAAAGCAGTTTCTCTTTCTGGCACACAATATCGACCGTTCAAAGTCCGGGATTTTCCTTGCCGGGTTGGATGGGAAGACTCCGGTGAAACTCATTTCCACCGAGTGGAGTGCGGCCTACGATGCACCATCGAAAAACCTGCTCTTCATCAAGGCCAATGGTGTGTTACTCGCCCGAAAGCTCGAACTCAACCCACCCAGCCTTGTCGGCGACAGCTTTGTAGTTGCAGAGAATATCCGGGGACGCGGCAACAATGGTTATGCCGACTTTTCGGTTTCAAAGAGCGGCACGCTTTTTTATGGTCGAGGCGATTTTCTTGGAGCCTCTGTTGCCACCTTGCGTGACAGAAGCGGAAACTTGATGGAAAAAGTGGGTGAGCCGATAGGCAGTAACAATGGAATTCGCCTGTCCCCTGACAACACCTCTGCAGCCTATTGGGCATTTAGTCTTACCGGCAATGCATCAGGGTTATGGGTGCTCGATCTTAAAAGGGGATTGAGCTCCCTTTTGGCACCATCATCTGCAACCAACACGATAGCGTGGTCTGCCAATGGGCAGCACGTTTACTTCAACACCCCAACCGGCCTTATGAGAAAGGCAGTGAATGGCGGAGGTGAGGCAGAGTTCATCCGCAAAAGCTTCACGGGTAGAATCAACAGCGTCTCAAGCGATGGCAAGTTCTTGATCTATGACTCCATCGGCGACGCCTTTCTCCTCGAACTTGCTGGCAACAAGCAGCCCGTTCCCATCCTCAATTCCAGTTTCGGAGAGCGGCATGCCATGATCTCTCCAGACGGCCGTTGGTTGGCTTTTTGCGCGGACGACTCTGGGAGATTCGAAGTCTACTTGCAAACCTTCCCTGAAGGGAAGAATCGGATCAGACTATCTGCAAACGGCGGGCTATGGCCGAGGTGGCGAGGCGACGGCAAGGAGCTCTTCTGGATCGAACCAAACTTCCAACTGGTTGCAACTACGATTGAATATAGGGATTCGGAGGCAACTGTTACAAAGCCGCGAAACCTGTTCTTGTCCTCTTTAGCAGGAGGGGAAGCAGACTTTTCCGTTTCCGGTGATGGTCAACGCTTTCTCCTCCAGGAGCCCGTGGGCAAACAGATCAGTACATCGATGGTTGTGGCTCAGAACTGGGCCGCTAACGCGGGTAAATAGTGAACTTCTGAATCGCTACACGCGGGGCAATTTGCAGCCGGGGGATTTTGAGATAGAAGCGGAGTGTCAGGTGGTCGAACTGATCAATGGAAGGTGAAGCCGGAACCTTGAAGCGAAGAGTTTGAGTCGATGCCAGGGTATTTAGCGGCAACTGTCCCAGTTCGGCTTTGAATATCGGCCCCCCTCCCACCTCGAGTTTGTATTCAGGGGAGTTTGAAGACGAGGCGATCAACTCCAACGACAATGTAGTTGGATATTTGTCCTGGCTTGCAAGCGTGACTCCGATCGATTCGATCCTTCCTAGAGGGAACGGTTGGTTGAAAGTCTGGTGGGCGTCGAGCCTGATTGGTGTCCTGTCGTCAGAACTAAACTCGCCATCAAGAGGTGATTCCTCCAGAACAGGAGAATTTGCAGGAGGCCTGGCTAGCGGGGTTTGAAATAGCCAATAGACCCCACTAAAAGGGATCTCCATCGGAATCTTCGGAATCACGCGCTGCACTTCTGGCTCAATCTTGGGGGGAGGCGGCAGCTCGTAATCTTTTGTTTCCACTTTTGGGCGAAGAACGATGCCGAGGTGCGCATTGGTACTCGTACCGCTCTTCGATTCCTTAGGCGCGGGTATCAGTGTGGTTACCTGATTCGAACCACCGGGCACAAGTGGCGCAGCAGGGCTCAGAACAATGAAACTCAGCACCGCCGCAATCATTCCAGAAGCGATGCTGTAGTCGCGAGCTTTGGCAGGCATCTCGCGTGCCCAAACAATCAATGCGATACCAAGCGCAGCCGACACAAGTGCCAGCAAGCCAGGAAGAAACACAGATGTCTGCAGCAGAAGGGCAGAAATCAGTCCGCGCCCTTGCGGGGCTTCACCGCTCGGGAAATACTGCTTCAATCCGGCAAGCATCGGAATCAAGCACAAGATTGCGAGCGGGTTATCGTGACGGTTGAAAACCAGGGCCGGAATCAGCCAAAGTGAAGCAGCCAATGTGGCGGAGTAACTTGCCCCGCCACCCAGAAACACCGTTGCGCCGGCAATCACGAGACTGCCCAGAATCAGGCCGCTGGTCCAGTATGGATTGGAGTAAAGCACAGCAAGAAGAACCACCTGCAGCAAAGCAAGTGTGACCAGGAATAGCGCCACAAAGGGAACGCGACTAGGGGTCCGAGCCGTCACAGTCTTGTGTGACACCAATTCGTGAACCCTGGTTCCCGGAGAATCGAGCGAAAATGAAGTTAATGGGTTTATTTCTAGTGGCCTTTCTGGCCAGCCTCGAAGCGCAAAGCTGCCCCGCAAATCTGCTTCCAATGCCAGTAACGGTAGAAGTGCGCGAGCGAAGTGTGGAGGAGCCCGTCCGAGGCCTCACCGCCCAAGACTTTCTCCTGCGCGGCAAGGGCGTAGATGCAAGCCCTCTGTCCTTAGCCAGCGGCCTGCCAGCCGACATCGTGATCCTCATCGAGGACCGGGGCCGCGGTGGTTTGCTCGCGGGCGCAGCAGACCTTCTGGTGAAAAAACTCCTTCCTGAAGATCAGGTTGCCGTTGTCACCTATGGCGTATCTACAAAGAAACAACTTGCCTTCACTCGTGATCCTGACGCTATTCGTCTGGCGATCGAGAAGGGCGCCGACGGCACACACCTCCAGATCGCCCGCCCCCTCTACGGTGTCGTCGACGCCTACAAGCTTTTTGGCAAAGTCAGCCCCACCCGCCAGCGCGCCATATTCATGATTGGCGACAACATCGATAGCGGCTCACAAATCCGCATCGAACAGTTGGCCGCCAACCTCATCGAAGAGCGCATTAGTCTCGACCTCGCCATCGATCCCGCCCCCTCACGCAAGATCCCGAGGTTCAACGTGCCACCACCCACAGTCGGCAACGATTCTCCGGCAACCCGCCCAGCACTTGTCGGACAGCAATCGGTCACGCTGCTCGCAGAGGCCAGTGGAGGCACTTCCGACGCCTATGTGCGGGCTGAATTCTTCTCAGAAATGCGCGAGCGCTTGAAGCAGCGCGTTACCCTCACTTACTGCGTGGAGAAGAAGCATGCATCCAAGGTTCCGCAGGTGGAACTCAGCGACGCTGCCAAACTGAAGTGGCCCAATGCAGAAGTGCGTAGCCCCGGAGTTCCTGGACGATGAACGACTTTGTATTGGACGCAAACGATCCTGCCTCAATCGATGTCCACCTGCAAACCCTCGGATGGGGCAGCGTAGACCGGGCACAGCGCATCGGCGATGGCAACATGAACATGACCGTCCGTGCCTGGCAGGGCGACAAATCATTCATTCTCAAACAAGCCCGCCCCTGGGTGGTGAAATACCCTCATATCGCTGCGCCCATCGAGCGCGCTGAAGTAGAAGCCCGCTTCTACTCACTCGTTGCCGGCACCCCGGGCGTTGCCTCGCGAATGCCCCGCCTGCTTGGCTTTGACGAAGCGTCCCATCTCTTGATGCTTCAGGATCTCGGCGACGTAGAGCCTGAAGCCGTAACTGAAGCTGCGGTGATCGAGCTAACGGCCTACCTCGTAGCTCTCCATTCGATAGAAGTCGATTCGTTCCCCAACCGGGCGATGCGAGCGCTCAATCATGAGCATCAATACGAATTCCCGTTGCGCGCAGACAATGGCTTGGGCTTTGAAGCTCTTGCTGCGCCCCTGCTTGCAGACGCTGACTATTGCGCAAAGGTAAAAGCGCTCGGCCAGCGTTACCTCGCCGACGGCAAGGCACTTCTGCACGGAGACTTCTTCCCCGGTAGCTGGCTCAACACCTGCGTCATCGACCCCGAGTTCTGCTATCTCGGCGACGCCGAGTACGACCTTGGCGTCTTCCTCGCCCACCTCGAACTGCTGGGCCTGAGTAAGCTCTGGCAAACCGTCATCTCGCATTACACCAACCCACTCAACTGGACCCTGGCCCGCAACTACGCCGGTGCCGAAATCATGCGCCGCCTCATCGGCGTGGCGCAACTGCCGCTCCAGGCAGACTTTGAAAAGAAGAGGCAATGGCTCCACTTGTCTCGGGAGCTTGTATGTCAATAGTGTTGGCCCTGGCCCTGATGGCCCAAACGCAGGTCTGGATCGATACAGATCCCTCTGTCGCCCCCGGCGGCAAAGAAGTCGACGACGGCATCGCCCTCTTGCAAGCCTTCGCTTCGCCCGAGCTCAAAGTGCGCGGCGTCAGCATCGTCTTTGGCAATGCCGACCTGCCAACGGCATCGAAGATTGGCCGCGAGATCGTCAGCAAATTCGGACCTTCGGGTTTACCGGTACACATCGGCGCAAGCAGTGCGACAGACCTGGGGCGTGAAACTGCCGCCAGCGAAGCCCTGGCTCGCGAACTCAGACAACGGCGCCTCACCATCCTGATCTTGGGCCCCGCAACCAACGTTGCCACCGTGCTAAAGCTCCATCCCGAACTCGCAAAACAAATCGACGGCATGGTTGCCGTTGCCGGCCGACGTCCCGGCCAACTCTTCATCGCCGGGCCAAAGCAACAAACCCCGTTTCGAGATCTGAACTTTGAACTCGACACTGCTGCCTTTCAAGTGCTGCTCGACTCTGGAGCTCCTTTCACGCTGGCCCCCTGGGAAATTTCTTCGAAGGTTTGGATGAAGGACTCAGAGATGCGCAAGCTCAACACTCCAGGTATGAAGTGGATGATGCCCGCAGTAATCGATTGGCTCGCCTTCTGGAAGGACAAGTTCGGCGCAGACGGCTTCAACCCCTTTGATTCTCTTGCCGTTGGCGCGCTCGTAGACCGCAAGGATCTGATCTGTTCCCCAATGAGCGCCAGAATCGAAAAGGCGCAATTTCTGGTAACACCGGGCAAAGGCGTCACCTACTGCTACGACGTGAAGCCGGGCTTCAAGGCTGATCTCTTGCGGCGCTTAGGGAAATAAGATGGACCGTCGCACACTCACACAAGCTCTCGCCGCAATGCTCGCTCCAGGCAAAGAACCCGAATCGCTGCTGCTCAAACGCAACGGCTGGATGCCTAACAACGAGAAGCTCCCGGTCTTGCTTTATCGGGCCTTGGTAACGCCCGCCACTTCAGTCGAAGCCTTCGAGGAACTGATTGCAAAGAGCGGCTGGAAGCCACAGTGGCGCAACGGCGTCTACCCCTTTCATCACTATCACTCAACGGCTCACGAAGTCCTCGGCTTTGCCAGGGGCGAAGCGAAGTTGATCCTCGGTGGTGAACTCCCCGGCGGCGTAGAACTCACCGTCAAGGCAGGCGATCTAGCCGTCCTGCCCTGCGGCACTGGCCATTGCCGCGTCTCAGCCAGCTCAGACTTTCTTGTAATCGGTGCCTACACTCTCAATCAGGATTGGGACCTCTGCCGCGCCGCGCCAGACGCTGCCGCGATCGAGCGCATGAAGAAGCTGCCTTATCCCGCGCAGGGCGCTCTTACTCGCTCTTGGCGCTAAGCTCCTTCAACCGCGCCAGATTGGCCTTGATGCCATGCAAGCCATCAAAGTACAAGTTGCCGAAGTTGATAAAGCGATAGCCCTGGCTCCAGGCCTTGGCTGAGGGCTCGTAGCCGCCAAGCGCAATCCCCGGAACCTTACCCGCGCTGGCCACCCGGGCAGGGAAGTCCTCAAGAAAGCGCTGCACATCCGGGTGATTCGTCTGGCCAATATGGCCTAGCGCGGCAGACAAATCCATCGGCCCGGCCAGCACCACATCCACTCCCTCCACGGCCGCAATCGCCTCCACCTGATCGAGTGCCGCAACCGATTCCACCTGCACCACAATCATCGTTTCGTCGTTCGCATGAGGCAAATACTCACCCCACGGCACATCGTTGTAGAAGGTCCACATCGGCGAGATCCCGCGATTCCCCATCGGCGGATACTTCGCATACTGCACAGCCAGCCTTGCTTGCTCTGGCGAATCAATCTGCGGAATCATCACTCCCTGCGCGCCGATATCAAGAGCCTTCTTCATCAAACTCGGGTCCAGACCCGCAATCCGCACCAGCGGCATCGCGCCAGACTGGCGGATCAGCGGCGGCAGCATCTCGATGGACTCAGAGCCGAAGCTCGAATGCTCGGTGTCGATCCACACCCAATCGACACCCGAGGTGGCAACCAGCTTGGCCGCCAGCGGCGCGGTGCCCATCGTGGCCGAGCCCCAGGCGGTCGCGCCCGTAGCCAGCAATTTCTTGACTTTGTTTTCGTAAGGATTAGACAAGGGGCAGAACTCCCATAAAAGATTGGAGGGCAACAAATTCCGACGTGATATCGAGCGTCAGGCTGTCGGCCTCGGCACTGGCCCCTCCGTAAACACCAGTCACCAGCCACGACCCACCATCGTTCTGAAGCGCCACAAGGCCGCTCGAAACCTGCTCCACCAGCGCCAGATCCTCAGGCGCTCGCGAGAGCCGATAAGTCCAGGCCGCACCCCAGCCAATCTTCCCGCTCTGCGGCGTCTGATAGCGATCAGCCGCAGCATGGGCGCTCGCCTGAAGAAAATTGCGGGCAAGCCCAAGCCATCGCTCCTCACCCGTAAATCCAGCCAGCGAA
Source organism: Bryobacter sp. (assembly GCA_022843625.1). Taxonomy (GTDB): domain Bacteria; phylum Acidobacteriota; class Terriglobia; order Bryobacterales; family Bryobacteraceae; genus Bryobacter. The sequence continues at coordinate 258,430 of JALHNH010000004.1, forward strand.
CTCAGCAATGCCGCACTAATCCCGTACTGGAAATACCACTGGCGCAGCTTGGCCGGGTCTACCAGATAAGAACTCGCCTCAGCTTCTGGATACTCAGTCACCAGGCCATTCTGCCAGCTGGTATAGAGGCCCTTCGTAAGATCCGGCTGGGCCTTGTAAAGATTCGCCAGCCACTCACCGGCAGCAAGCGCAAGGTCATGCTTCCCAGCGTAAAGGCAAGCGATGCCGGCCATGCTCGTAGTCATGATCTCCTCTGTTGAGCGGGCTTCATCGGCAAAAAATCCGCCCGAAGCCGCATTGTGCCGCGTCGCAATAAAGCCAGACAGCTTGCGGGCTAGATCCCTGCGCCCAGCCATCACTGCCCCGCAACACAGCCAGGCATGGTTGTACGTTCGATACACCTCAAACCACGGCACTCCACTCCCGTCCAGATCCCCATCTGGCTTGAGGTAACGCGTCTCAACATAATCAAGAACGCGGTTCGCCTCCAGCACCCGGCCATGGGCCAGAAGTGCAGCAGGGGTCTTGTAATAGGCGCGCAGGTCGTCTCCGCCACGGAGTGATCCATTCGCTTCCAGTTGCTTGAGAATCCAGGAGCAACCAAGTTCGGCAGATTGCCAGGCTTTGCTATTAGCAGTCATTGGGTAGTTCACGATTTCAAAATTCAAGGTACACAGAGTCACCAACGCTGACCGCTCCCGGTTGCACCGTTGTGCCATACATACCAAACTGTGCTCCTCGCTCCTGGGCGAGAGCACGGAGCACGCCAGAGTTGGACACAGCAGGATTCGCTGGGTCGATATTGACCATCACACAGCGCTTGTCCCTGCTGTCGAGCCGGCAGCGGAGGCTTCCGATATTCAAAATCGCACCTCCCCATGCATCCTCAGGAAAGGGATCGGATTCCGAACAATCGATCAGGATGTTTGGGCGGAAGCGAAGAGCCGAGAGAGGTGCCGAGACCAGCTTGGAGAGGCTACCAACACTCTGGATTGACAACAAAGAAATAGGAAAGGTATCAAACACACCACTGTATTGCTTAATGACACGAACACCTTCTCCAAGTCTCTGGGCAAGTTCCGGGTCTGCCACCTCAAATTCATTCCCGTCCGGCGTACGAACCAATGTCTTGGAACCCTCGACATCATTGGGATCCTGAAACCGAGGTTGGTAGTGCCACAAATCGGGCTTCTCCCGGATCGTAAGCCAGGGAAAACCGCTGCGTTCCGCGTTGGGCCGGATGAAAGCCCAGCGCCGGTCTCCTGCAAAGCCGTGCCAGGAAACGGCTGCCGTTTGCAAGTCTTCACAAGCCATAGACTTTACCGGATAGCGGCGTAACTCACGGACAACGCCTACTCTTCGAGGACTCATGTTTCGAGATTAGCATTCACCCTTTCTACTCTCGCCTCAGGAGCAGAAGTGTTATTGTACGAGTTTCGTCGCTAGCCATATGCACTTTATCGATTCCGACCTCGACTTCCCGATCAGCTCTGCAGTAGTTCATAACGGACGCGTCTTTGAAGCGGTCGTAACAGGGATTCCAGACGGGGATTCAAAGCCCGTAGCCGGAGGGGCAGCCTCGGAAATGCGAGAGTGTTTCCGGCAATTAGATCTCCTGCTGGCCGCCGCAGGCGTAGACCGCTCCTGCATCTGCACCGCCCGGCTCTATCTGCAGGACGTTGTAGGCGAGATCCGCGACGTCAACGTCTTCTGGAAAGAATACTTCGGCAATCACCCCGTGGTCAGGCGTGCCTATGGCGTTCAACTCCAATCCGGTATGCGTGTGGAGGCAGCCTTTACCGCTGAGCTGCCTTGATCGCAGTCCGCTGGCAAACCGTTCTCATTCTGGCCTGTGCCGCCGGCATCAACTACGCAGACCGCACCTCGCTCTCCGTCGTCTATCCCCTGCTTCAGGCAGACCTCCATCTAAGCGACTTGCAGCTCGCCGCCATCGGCACTCTCTTCCTCTGGAGCTACGCCATCGGCTCCCTCGGTGCCGGCATCATTGCAGACCGGCTCCCCAGAAACCGCGTCATCCTCTGGAGCCTCATTGCCTGGAGTCTGGTAACCGTCTTGTCTGGCTTTGCCCGCACAGCCAATGAGCTGCTCGCCACCAGAGTCCTGCTCGGGCTCGCCGAGTGCTTTTACCTCCCTGCCGCCATAGCCCTCATTGCCGATCATCATCCGGTAGAGAGCCGCGGCCGCGCCTTGTCTCTGCACATGTGCGGTCTCTATGTTGGCCTCGTCGGAGGCGGAGCCTTGTCAGGCTATCTCGGAGAAACTTACGGCTGGCGCTACGGGCTCTTTGTGCTGGGTGCCGCCGGGCTTGTGCTAGCGCTTGTGTGCCACATGTTCCTCAAAGAAGTACCTCGCGAGCAAGTCACAAGCAGCGGCAGAGTTTTGGGGCTGCTAAAGAATCGCGGCTACCTTCTGATCGCTGGCCAGGCGATGTTGATTGCCGTCGGCACCTGGATGTTCTTCAACTGGATGCCGCTCTACTTCCGCGAAACTTACGGCTTAAGCCTCGCCATGGCTGGCCTCTCCGGCACCGCTCTTCTCCAACTCTCGGCCGTGGCCGGGTACTCCGCTGGCGGCGTACTTTCAGACCGCGCCGCGCTCAAATCCAGCGCCGGGCGGCTCAAGCTCATGAGCCTCTGCTACCTGCTTTGCGCCCCCTGCCTGCTGGTCTTCCTCACCGGAGGAGGCATGCTCTTGGTCGGCTGCGGAGTGGTCATATTCTCCTTCCTTCGATCCGTCGCCGCCTCCAACGAAACAGCAGCACTTTGCGATTTAATCGACGCTCGAGACAGAGCCACCGCACAAAGCCTGATGAATACCTTGAACACCCTCGCCGGCGGCGCTGGCGTCTTTGTCGCTGGCTATCTCAAGGCCGACTGGGGCTTAAGCGGCGTCTTCGCTGGCGTCGGTTTATTGGTGGTCATGGCGGCTGGCCTCGTATGGCTGGTGAAGCCTGTTGATAAACTCGCCCAATGAATTTCTTGCTGTTTTTAATGCTGGCCGCAGAGCCTCGTGTCGAGATGGGCGAACCGCGCCTGGTCGTCGCCGGGCCAGCAGACGAACATCGTTGGGGCCGCTGGCAGTTTCCCGTTCTTGAGGCAGCGCCCGGCGGAAAGCTTCTCCTCTTCGTCCATGTAGAACAGGATTCCGCCGCCTCCTACGGCAAGGCTCGCAAGACCTATCTTTCAGGCGATCAAGGCAAGACCTGGCGAGAAGACCCACAGGCCGCAAACGGGGCCTTCGGTCTCAAACTCAAAAACGGCGACTGGTTAAGAACCGATACCGTGGCCGCAACCCCAGCCGCCTCAATCCCACTGCCCAAACAGGTGGCCGAGCGCGTCAGCTACAAAACCCCTTTCCAGCTCTATCTCATGCGAGAACTTCCAGAGTCCATGCGCCGCATCTTCTTCCAGCGTTACCAGGGCGGGGCATGGAAGCCCGAGTCGCAGATACTCGACGATGCTCACGCCTTGCGCTACGTCACTGGCGGCCTGATGCCGCAGATCTGGTGGGGCGACATGAAGGTCCTCAAAGATGGCACCCTGCTCGCCCTCACCTATCCCTACTATCACGACAGCCAGCCCGTGCCCTTCACCTCTTCAGCCTCGTACATGTCGAAAGATCACGGCCGCTCCTGGGCCAAAACCGGGCACATCCTCTACGACGAAGCAGACCGCCGCCGCGATGGCTTTACCGAACCAGCCCTCGAAGTCCTGCCCGATGGCCGCCTCCTCGCCGTGCTAAGAACCACCGATGGCAATGGCATCGGCCCGATGTATCGGAGCTGGTCTGCCGATCAGGGTAAGACCTGGTCGCGCCCGGAAGTCTTCACCGAAACAGGCGTTCTGCCCCGCCTCTTGCAACTGGCCAATGGTGTCCTTGTGCTCTCCTCCGGCCGCCCCGGAGTAGACCTTCGCTTCAGCCACGACGCAGGCAAAACCTGGACCAAACCCCACACGCTAGTGCCGGTCCCCGACCCCTCCAAGCCACAAGCCGATTCCTGCGGCTACACCTCACTCCTCCCACTCGGCAAAGATCGCTTCCTGATCACCTACTCCTGGTTCACTCCACCCACTGGCCGAAAGTCGATCTACGTGCGCGAGGTCAAGGTCACTGCGGGTCGGTAAGCAGTTGAGATTCCGAGCTGTAGCGGCGGTAGTTGAAGTAGCGCAACTCGTTTGAGTAATCTTTGCCAGATTCGGTGAGGTAACGCGCAAGCGTCCAGATTCCTTCCGGCAGACGCTGCAGCTCAACCGTGGTTTTCGCCCCCGCACGCAGCTTGCCTGAGTTAACGATGTTGTTCGAATACGGGTAGCTGATGCGCCCAACAGCAAGCTGGTGCAGCAGCCACTCGACATTACGAATCGCGGTGATTTCAGCACGCCTCCAGTGCAGGTCTGCCTGGTCGATCCAGAGCTTGTAGCGAAACGAATTCAGCAGGTACACCCTAACCCCCGCCGCAGGGCGCGTCTCAATCACATGCGTTGGCCGGCCATCGATACTCTCAAGGCCCAGATATGTGGCAACATGCACCTTTGGCAGCAGCTCCAGGTACTGACGCTCGCTACGCCAGTTGTACTCCGGCCCGGGCTTCTCAAGATGACTCGCCAGCCGCCTGCGTTCCGCTTCAAGCTCGGCACCGCTCAGCGCTTTGCCGCCGGACTCGGTTCTACGCCAGTACATCGCACCAGAAACAAGATTGATCTCATAAGTCTGCTGGCGCGTCAGCTTGCCTTTGTAAAATGAGCATTCTTCCGAAGTCCAGACATAACCGCGAAGCTTGTCGAGATTGGTCTGATCGAGCGTCACAGACTGATCGAGAATCACATAAGGGTCGGGCTTTGGCGCTTGGGCCGCGAAGAGAAGAAGACTCTGGCGCCGGGTCACTGTGGGTCCGTCAGAAGTTGAGATTCTGAAGTGAATTTGCGGAACTTCGAGAAATTGAGTTCTGACACAAACCCGGGTTTTTCGATGTGGTAACTCTTTGGTGCCCAGACGCCATCTTCCAGCCTTTGTGTCCGGAAGGTGAGTGTGGTTCCAGGGTCCATATCGCCACGGTTGATCAGGCCGGGAGAGTAGGGCAGCGAGAGCCGCCCGATCAGAATCTGGTTGAGCGCAAATTGCGTTCGTTTTCGAATCTCACACACCGCTTCAATCCAGTGTCCTGTCTCGCGATCCAGCGTCAGGCGGCATCGCGAATGGGTTAGGAATTCCGCCTGACGCAGAGGCTGCTCTGGTGGCTTCGACTCAAGGATGATTGCCGGGTGCCCGTCTACTGTCCTTTCGCCCTTGAAGCTGAATTTGTGCGTCGCAACATAAATTTCGAGTGCCTCACGTTCTTTGCGCCACGGAGCTTCAGTATCGGAACCTTTCGCTTGACTGAGGTGAATCCGCAGCCGTTTTTGCTCCAGATCTGAGTCTTCAGGAGAAAGCGGCAAGTCGTTCGCACTCAGTTTGCGAAAGTACATGCCAGGCCCAACCAGATTGATCTCAAAACTCTGCGTTTCGCGCAGATGCCGCGCGGCCCGAGTTGTGTCATGCACTTCAAATACATAGCCCCGAAGTTTTTCGAAGTTGAGCTCATCGTGAGTGATCGACAGGGCAAGAAGAGATTGCCAGTCCGGGGTTGCGGCGCGGAGGGTTGCGGTAGCGAGGAGAGCGCGTCGCGTCATACTCTTTCATTATGAGTATGCCAGTCAGAAATTTGGCCGACCTGCACGGTATCGGCAAGAGCATGTTGAAAGATTTCGAATTGCTCGGCGTGAAGAACGTTTCCGATCTGGCGCAGCGCGATGGGGATCGCCTGTACCGAACGCTTGAGAAGAAAACAGGATCGCGGCAGGATCCTTGCGTGCTCGATGTCTTTCGGTGTGCCGTAGCTCAGGCCAAAAATGCGCAGTTGCCGCGTGAGCAATGCAATTGGTGGTGGTGGAGCCGCGAGCGTCTTGCCGGGCGGCTCGCGCCAGCCCATCTGAAGGGACGTTGATGAATGGGCTGCATAGCGGATACACCACTGGCTCTGTTTGTTTGTTGTGATTTAGGCAAATTGTCGACGAACTGACCCGACGTTTAGTTGGACTGTCCCGGGCGGGTCATCCTATTGGAGGGCACATTGATGTAAAAAAATAGCCTAGGCCTGAATCATCTGCTGAATGGATTGAGCAGTGATCTCGCCGTGTGTAGCTACCGCAGAAGGCGTGCCCTTGCGGAAGACGATGATTTGAGGTGAGGCGTGCTCGATTCCGGTGGTTTCGGCAATGAAGTTCGACATTGGCCGTTCTTTCTTGACCGAGATCATATAAATCGGAACCTGCGGGTGGGCCGCCTGAAATTTTTCTACTTGCGAATTGGCCTTCATGCTGATGATGCAAGTAGGACTGTGCTTAAACAGCACTGCCACTTCTTGCTCGCCAAGGCGGGCAAAACCAGTCTCGCCCTCCAGGGGCAGCATCGTCGTCGTTTCTTCTTTTTTATCCCAGAACATCTTTATCTTTTCAGGCTCAATAATGAGATGCGACTTATACGCCAAACGATTTCGCTAATTTTGGCGCAGCGGTAAATCTAATCTTCGATTGTAGCGACTGCTTTAGCACCGCAGAGATTCTGCTGATATGCTGTCCTGCAACTGTCACGCCTAAACCAATTCATCGCACTGCGAGGCCATTTTGTGGCGACTGATGTCTGGATTCGTCGATGAGCGTTTTCACACTAACTGGAGCTCAGGAGCGCTGGGCGTCGAAGCCAAGACGAGATTGCTCCAGTGCAGAGCGACGAGAACTGCTGATCGGGCAACGAAGTCTTTGCGCGTTTTCAGGGGCGTTGATGGTTTTTGAGCCTCAAAGCCAGAACATGAGAAAAGACGGACCGGGCTGCCATCCTCTTTATCCCACGCTGGATCATTTGGCCCCCGGCACCAGAAATCATGGCCTGCAAATCGTCTGCCAAGGCTTGAATGAGGTGAAGGGCCAGCTTCCGTTGGGCTTGTTCCGCGTTCTGCTGGTTTCAGAGGCGTGGAGGGATCTGATGCAGGCCTGGCGCGATCAGGCACTCAGGGATAGTCATGACTTTGCAGCCTTTCGGAAGCTGCTGAGAGACTGCACATGAAGCCTATGGGTGCAGCGCCACTGAAGCGCTGGGCTAGTCGCCGTCTTTGAGCTGGTAGGCGAGGTAGTTTTCGATGCCCATTTGAGCGATCTGTACAAGCTGGGCTTCGAGGTAGTCGACGTGTTCTTCTTCCGCCTTGAGTATCGATTCGAAGAGGTCCCGTGAGCCGTTGTCCCCTTCTTCTTTGGCGATGCGGACGAAGCGATTGTAGCTCTGGACGGATTCCAGTTCGAGCTTGAGATCATTCTCAAACTGGGCTTTGACTGTGGCCCCAACGGTTAGTTCCATCGGGCGGGTAAGGTTGGGGGTTCCTTCAAGGAAGAGGATGCGCTGCATAAGCGATTCGGCGTGGCGCATCTCTTCAATCGAGGCTTTGCGGACGTGACTTGCCAGGTGCGTGTAGCCCCAGTCTTCGCACATCATGGCATGGATGAAATATTGATTGATGGCGAGGAGCTCTTCTCGGAGTGCCTCGTTGAGGGCGATGATAACTTTGGGGTTGCCTTGCATGGATACACACAGGATCGCAAGAATTTGTTGCTAGTACGTAAACTGTAGTCCGCCGATGGCCCAGGCACCGGGAGTGCGCCAGCCGTTTTCGTAGTAGTTCTGATTCAAGAAGTTCTCAACCTTTATATAGGCGCGGACCTTTTTGCGTTCGGCTTCCCAGATTTTGTAACCGGCAACGAGATCCGCTTTGGTAAAACCAGGGGATTCAAAGGCACGGGTGCGAGAGATTGCAAAGAAGGGGACGATGAAGGAAGAGCCGCGGAAGAGGTCCATGGTGACATCGATCTTCTTGCCGATGCGTTGGGTGATGACAAAAGTAGCTGTGTGGCGGGGTGTGGTGAGTGCGCGCCAGAAGCCCGTGATCTGGAAGTCTCGATCATTGACTGCATTTGTGAAGGTGTAGGAACCATTGAAGGTGGTGTTGGTGGCGAAGCGGGCTTCGTAGCCGAGTTCGAGACCACGGGAGATGCCACCGACGCCATTGAGATAACCAGAGGTGCGGCCCCAGGGATCTGTAGCGGGACGCAGGATGCCACTGGAATCAAAGGCAGTGAGTTGTTTGATGCGGTTATAGAAGTAGGTGGCGCTGAGCCGGACCTTGGACTGCAGCATGTATTGATCGATGCCGAAATCGTAGGTGTTGTAGCGATCAGGCAGGAGAGTGGGGTCACCATATGGGGTGAAGATGACAGCACCTGTAGCGGGCACGTTGGAGAAGCCGGCGCCGAAGCGCTCGTAGAGGGCAGGGGCACGGTAGGCGTTGCCCAGGTGGGCGCGGATCTTGGTGCCGGACTCAGGGATGAGGTAGGCGAGGGAAAGGTCGCCAGTCCAGGCAGTTGGGGGGCTAGGGAGATCCCGGTTGTAGTTGTTGGCGGTGCCCTGGATGGCAAATTCTGGGCGCTTGAGATTGAAGCTCTGAACGCGGCCGGAGGCCGAGACGAGGAGGCGGTCACGGAAGAGTGAGAACTGATTCTGGATGAAAGCGGCGTTGGCGTTTTGACGTACTTTACCGTCCACCAGAATGGTGCGGGGGGCAGGCAGGCCATTGTTCTGACGGTCATTGAAGAATTCTTTTTCGAATTCATAGCCAGCGGAGACCTGATAGATCTTCGATACACGGATACCGGCACGCAGATCGATGTTATCGATAAAGCCGCCGGGGTTGGTTCGAGTGCTGGCGGCCGGCTGGAAGCCACCGCCGCCGGGGCCGTTCTGGAAGAGGCGATTGGTATTGAGGCGCTGGTAGGCAGCCTGAAGATTCACGTTGTTGCCGATGTCGTGTTGGAGCTTGACGGCAGTGGTGAAGAAAGTGGAGGAGCGACGGTTGTCGGTATCATCTCGACCGGGAATATATGTGGCATTGCCATAGTTGACTGGCAGGTTTCTATTGAGGTTGAGTACCTGGTCTGGAGCGAGCGGGATGGCCGGGATGATGTTGGAACTGCCAAAGTTTGCAGTTGGAATGCCAGCCGTGCCGGGGGTGACGTTGGACTGGACGAAGTCTTTTGCGCCGTAGAAGCGACCGGTCAGGCGGGTTTTGGGTGTGAAGTCGTAGCGGAGAAAGGCCTGGCCGCCATTGGAGCGGTTGGCGTCGTTGCCGTCTACGCCTTTGATGATGTTGAGGTGATTGAAGCCTCCGCTGTAGAGGAGCTTATTATTCATGAACGCGCCGCCGATTGTGGCCCGGCCGCGCATAAAGCCAAGGCCGCCGCCTTCGGCCTGGATCATGCCGTGAGTGGGTGGGCCTCCATCATCAGAGACGATATTGATTGCGCCACCCACGGCTGAGGTGCCGTAGAGCGAAGAGCCAGAACCGCGGAGTACTTCCACCTGTTTGGCGTTGACAAAGGTCATGTTGGCGACGAAGGAGCTGGCATCGCCCTGCGTAGTGGTTGGATCGCGAAAACGCATGCCATCGATGAGGACGGCAGAGGCGTCCGGACGCAGGCCACGCATGCGGATCTGGGTGAGCGCGCCGGGGCCGCCGAGCTGGCGAATTTGCACGCCGGGGACTGAGCGAACGATTTCTGCAAGGTTCGTTTCGTTGCGGTTGTTGATTTCTTCTGCCGAGACGACGCTGATCGCTTTAGTAGTTTGATCGATCGTCTGGGCACCGTCGCTAGCCGTAACGATCACTGTTTGGGCAAGGCCGCCGATGGCGAGTTTGAAGTCTTCATCTTTGGGCGTGCCTGTTTTTTCAATTGTGATCTGGCGGGACGCGAGGCTGAAAGCTTCTGATTCTACTTCGAGGATGTAGCTGCCGCTGGGGATGCTCGAGAACTTGTAAGTGCCACTGGCTTCTGAAACCGTGCTGGCGATGATGGCACCACCTGCGGCATGGAGGCTGAGACGGGCGTTAGCTACGGGGGCTGATTGTGGATCGGTAATCTTGCCTTGGAGAACAGCTTGGGCGAGGGTTGGAACGGAGAGAATTCCGATTGCGATCAAGATTCGAAGCAATAGACTGAAAGTCATTAGCAATAGCTTATGGGCGGATCGTTTTCAATCCCAATGGATTCTTACTAGCGGGTGGAAATGAACGATGAGCGGGACAAAATTGCAGGTTTTGAAGATGTTTGATTCATCGCAATCGTTGCCTGGATCGAGCGGCTATGTCCGTCTATCGCCGATTGTCGCCCGTTCATTGGATTAGTGCAACTTACACGATTTAGCGTGACTATACTCGTAGAGATACAAATCTCATGCCCGTTCTTTACGACATCACTGTCAAGCTTTTTTACCAACTTTCAAACTTCTTCTTCTGGCCGGTAGCGATCAGTTTGATCGTACTTTTCGTTTGGTCGTTGATCGAATTAGGGCGGCTGTCTTACAACGTTTTTCAGCGTCGTGGAGATGAAGCTACCAACCTGGAAGCCCTTGGGGCCGCGCTTGAGGCTGACTTCCGGCGGAATCGTTTTGCCGATGGGAAATTGAACGGGGTGAAGTTGTCGATTGGCCTTGTGGGGTTCTGGCAACGGCTCGAGAAGCGGCGCGGGACGCTAGAGACTGCCAAGAATTTTGAGATGCTGCTGGATCAGGCGTTGAGAGAAGAAGAATCGCAGACTACGGCACGGCTCGATTTCTCGCGAGCGCTCGTGCGGCTTGGGCCGATGCTTGGTTTGGCCGGGACGATTATTCCTTTGGGGCCGGCGCTTCAATCGTTGTTGACTGGCGATATGGCTGGCATGGTGAACCACCTGGTGGTGGGCTTTGGTGCAGTGGTGTGCGGGCTGGTGATGTCGGGTATTGCCTATGCCATTACGCTGGTGCGGGAGCGCTGGGCGCGGGCCGACGTTGAAGCAATGGAAAATCTGTGTGAGCTTATGATGCAGGCAAGGAGCAGCGATGCGCGCATTCCGGCGTAAGGATCGATCGAAGTCGCGCTTCACGAGTATTCATCGCGAGGACCCCTTGTCTGGTGTGGCGAATCTGTTTGACGCCTCGATTGTATTTGCTGTGGGTTTGATGGTGGCTCTGGTGCAGGCATTCAGCATGGCGCAGATTCTCGATCCGAACTCGGAGTTCACGATCGTCAAGCGTGACACGCGGACGGGTGAGATGGAAATTATCGAGAAGAGCAAAAAAGAAGTAAAGGTGAAGAAGATGACTCCAGAGAAGAAGTCGGGGTCTGGCACCCGTCTGGGGGTCGCATATCAATTGCCGGATGGAAGCGTTGTTTATGTACCTGAAGCGAATCAGTAGTCTTGTTGTTCTGTTTGCGGGATTGATGGCTGGGGCCGACCCGGTGAAGATCCTGATTGTGTCTGGCGGCGGGCAAGTGATTCAGGAAGCCAAGACAGCGTTTGACAAGCAGTATGGGGCGGGGCTGATTGAGGTGCAGACGGCGGCTGGGGAACCGACGGCAGAACAGATGGCCTGGGCACGGATCAGTTTCTACTTTCACCCTGAAGATAGTATGATGCAGCGGCTGACGCCGCAGGCGGACAAGGCGGCAAAGCGTGGTGCGGCCTTTGTGGTGTCGCCCACCATGTTTTTGCCGAGGCAGTGGGTTTACAAGCAGAGCACGAAGCTGGCTGAAGAGGTGGAGCGGTATTGGCAGTTTGGCGGGGTGGAGAACATTACGCCAATGCTGGCGCTGCTCTATCAAAGTGGCGGGGGCGTGAAGAAGCTGAAATTTTCTGCGCCGGTTTCGCAGGCTTCGAGTGGTATCTATCATCCAAAGACGCGCAAAGAATTCAAGAATCTATCGGAGTATCTGGGTTGGTATGAGACGAGCGGGCTATACAAGAAGGGCGCTCCGCTGGTTGGAATTGGCTTCTTCAATACGAACATCAAGCAGCAGGACCTGGCTCATATCGATGCCTTGATTGCTGAGCTTGAGCGAAACAAAATTGGAGCAGTGCCGGCCTTTGGCTGGCCTTTCAATACGTTAAACCCGTATTTCACGGTGGATGGCAAGTCACCGTTGCGATTGATTTATGCCTTGAATCTCGGTGTGCTGAAGCCGGACGATACGAAGTGGCTGGAGAGCCATGGGGTTCATGCGATGAACCTGCAGGTGACGCGGCAGACGTATGCCGAATGGTCTAAGGGCTTGCGGGGCTTGATGCCGGACAAGGTGCCGAGCCAGATCTCGACGCCGGAGAGGGCAGCGACGGCTGAGCCGATTCTGTTTGCCTCGACGGAGACGCGTGCTGATGGGACCAGTTATGCCGCGCCGATTCGTGAGCGGGTGGAAATGACGGTGAAGCGGAGCTTGCGATGGATTGCGCTGCAGGACAAGCCGAACGCTGAGAAGAAGATTGTATTCGTTTACTACAACAACCCGCCGGGCAAGGGAAATCTGGGGGCTTCGTATTTGCAGGTGTTGCCGACGATGTCGACGTTGCTTGAGCGCTTGCGCAAGTCTGACTATGTAACGGGTGACACTCGGCCGAGTGACAGGGATTTGATTCGGATGCTGGAGCGCTCTGGACGGAATGTCGAAACGTGGGCGCCGGGTGAGCTGGATGCCATGCTCGAGAAGGGCGGGATGGTGTTGTATGCAGTGGAAGACTACAAGCGGCATTTTGCACAGTTGCCGGTTGAGTTTCGCAACATGATTACGAAGGAGTATGGGCCGCCCGAGAAGACCGAGATGCTGCGGATCAAGACAAGCGAAGGGAAACATTTCTTTGTGATCCCGGGGGCTCGTTATGGCAACGTGTTTATGGGTGTGCAGCCGCTACGTGCCACCTTTGACCGGATCATCGACACAACACACGATACGACGGTGCCGGTGCCGCATTCCTATGTGGCTGCCTATATGTGGTACCGCCATGTGTTCAAGGCCGATGCGATTGTTCACATTGGGCGTCATGGGACGCTTGAGTGGCTGCCGGGCAAACAGGTGGCGCAGGCGGGATGGGATCACTCGGAGGCCATGCTCGGTGAAATCCCTAACCCGTACTACTACATCATGGACGGAGACGGCGAGTCGTTGCAGGCGATGCGGCGGAGTGCGGCGGTAATGATTAGTCACCTGACGCCGCTGATTTTGGGTGGTGGGATGCGTGAGGAGTTGCGTCCGCTGAATCAGGCGCTGGAGCAGTTGCGGGAGAAGCAGGATACGCAGGCGACGCTGGCTGATCAATACTGGCAGACGGTGAAGGCCGAAGCGATCAAGCTGAAGCTGGATACGCAGTTGCGGTTGAATCTGAGCGACCCGGATTTTCGGGAGTCGCAGGCGAAGCTGATGAAGTTTGTGGGTGAGGTGCTGGATGGGCCGATCCCTGCGGGGATCCATTCGCTGGGGGTGTTGCCGTCGGAGGCTGTGCAGAAGGAGGCGCTGGGGGAGTTTATCAAGTTTGGGTTTCAGGAGTCGGAGATTCCGAAGATCCGGGCTGAATTGCCGAAGTGGGCTGAGGCGGTGTTTGAGGGCCGCGAGCCTGCGCTGGAGGGTAAATATGAGCCGAAGCTGCGGGACAAGATCTTTACTCAGATTGCATCGGGCAAGCCGTGGATTACGAATTTGAGACTGTCTGCCACGCGCGAAGTGGATGCCATTGTTGAGGTGTTGCGTGGGCGGTATTTGCCGTCAAGCCCGCTGGGTGAGCCGTTGCGGGTGCCGGCCGGTTTGCCTACGGGCCGTAAGCAGTTTGGCTTTGACCCGACGCTGATTCCGACGAAGGAAGCGTGGGCTCTAGGACGACAGATGGCTGATGAGACGCTGGCTCGTTTTCGTAAGGAGAAGGGCGGCTTCCCCGACAAAGTATCGATGATGCTCTGGTACGGTGAGACCGATTCGCATCACGGGGCCATGGAATCGATGGCGCTGCATCTGATGGGGATTGAGCTGCAGTGGAATGCGCGCAATCAGGTGGACAACATCCGGCTAGTGCCAGACAAAGAGATGAAACATCCGCGCGTGAATGTGGTGTTTAACATCAGTGGCATTTACCGGGACGGATTCGGCGACAAGATCAATTTGCTGGACCGTGCCTCGAGGCTGGCGGCTTCGGCTGGGGATAACGCGATTTCGCGTCATGACAAGGAAGTGACCAAGGCGCTGATCGCGCAGGGTGTCGACAAGAAGCAGGCTGAACGGATTGCGCGGGCGCGGGTGTTTGGTAACAAGCCGGGGTCGTATTCGATTGGTGTGGACCGAATGGTGGAATCGAGCAGGGATGCAGGGAATGATGCTGGCCTTGCCAATCTATATCTGCATTACATGAACTCGGCATTCAGTGAAGAGACCTGGGGCGAGGAAGTGCCCAAAGGCCTTGAGGAGCATTTGAAGGGCAACCAGTCTGTGTTGTTCAGCCGAACGAGTAATCTCTATGGCGTGCTGGACAACGATGATACGTACAGCTATGCCGGCGGGATGAGTGCGGCAACGAAGTTTGTGAATGGCGGTAAGGCGCCTGAGTTTTATATTCACAACTTGCGCAAGCCGGGTGCCGAGAACATGGTGGACCTGAAGACTTTTCTTGCCACAGAGATGAATCAGCGGCTGTGGAACCCGAAGTGGATTGAACACATGAAGGGGTCGGGCTATGCGGGGGCGCGCGAGATGTTCCGCGAAGTGGAGCATCTTTATGGATTCCAGGCGACGACGAAGGAATCAATGGAGGGCAGTTTCTGGCAGAACACCTTTGATGTTTACGTTGCAGACAAACATGGGATGGAGTTGGAGAAGTTCTTTGAAAAAGAGAACCCGCATGCACGGCAGAATCAACTGGCGCGGATGCTGGAAGTGGATCGGCAGGGGTCTTACAAGTTCAACGAGCAGGACAAGGCGACGCTGGTTCGTGAGTATGTGAAGAGTGTTGCCAAGAATGGGGTGGCTTGTTCTGCCAATACCTGCGGCAATCAGAAATTGCAGCAACATGTGGCGGCAAGTGCCGCGCTTGTTTCAGGCTTGGGCAATCTGGAGTTGAAGCAGTTTGGACAAGTGCTGGCCAAGGCGACGCGATGGGCGCCGAATGTGATGGCGGCGGCACCCGCGGCGGTGCGCGAGGGGATGAAAGAGGCGCAGAAGGCGGCAGTAAGGCCACCTGCGCCAGTGGTGAAGCCGCCTGCACCGCGGCCGGCATCGAAGCCCGATGTGACCGGTTTTGCGATCAAAGAAACAGTGATGAAGCTGGCGAAGGAAAGCGCTGGCGGCGGGTTGCCCGTGGAGTGGAGCTGGTTGCTCGTGTTGGGCGTGCTGCTCACCATTGGGGCAGGATTTGAAGCAAGAAAAGGACAAGCATCGTGATGATTTCTTCTCTCGTTTTTGCAGCTTTGCTGGCACAGCAGAACCCGGTGAATGTGTTGGTGGAGGCGCCAAACTTTAGTGCGGCCCGCAACGGCAGACAGATTGTGGTGACGCTTAAGGGCGCGCACAATGTCGTGTCGACTTCAGGCCGGACCGGGGGCATGAGCAACAAGGTGACACATCTGGTAAATCACCAGAGTATGGAAGCCAAGATGCATATGGAGCGGCACAACCTCATTGCGAAGATGAGTGAAGAAGACTATCACGACCTCATTACGAAGGATCTGGGTCTGAACCCGCTGACCACGGCGATGATGGGTACGGCGGCGAACATGAACTATCTGGGCCGCCGGACGCAGGAGTTTCGCGGCTTGCGGGTGGATGCGTTTGTGACTGCTGGAGTTGAAGGAAACGCGACCCGGCCCGGGGATCCGGCGATGTGGTTTGAGGGTGAAAAGGGCATGGAGTACATCAAGCCCATGTCAGGGACGATCAATACGATTCTGATCATCAATCAGCCGCTGACGGCAGCCGCGCAGGAGCGTGCTGTGGTGACAATGACTGAAGCCAAGAGTGCGGCGCTGAGTGAGCTTGCGATCGGGAGCCGCTATTCAACAGGATTGTCTACCGGCACGGGGACCGATCAATTTATCATTGCCAGTCTGTTGAAAGATGATGTGCGGCAACTGCGCTGGAGCGGTACGCATACGAAACTGGGCGAGTTGATCGGGTTGGCTGTGAAGGAAGCGACGATCGAGGCGCTGCGATGGCAGAACGGCATGGAGCGGTCTCATACTCGTAGCATCATGCACGCGCTGGGCCGCTACGGGTTGAGTGAAGAGAAACTGCTGGAGCGTCTGAAGAAGGCGATGCCCGAGGATAGCTTCAAGTTTTTGATCGAGAACAAGATGGCAGTGTTGTGGGAGCCACGGCTTTCAGCCACTGCCTTTGCTTATGCCAGTGTGCTGGACCGGTTGCAGTATGGCACTTTGCCGGAAGAAGGTGCCGGGGAGACGTTGCGGGATCAGGCGGCGAGCGTGGGAGTTGCGATCTCAGGGCGGCCGAATCAATGGCCTGTATTCTGGGGCAAGATCAGCGTTGCGGGTAAGGATCGAACGGCTCCGTTTATTGAGGGGTTGGCCCTTGGGTGGCAGGCACGTTGGGCGAATAGCCCTAGCCCCAAGTAGTTGAGATAGGATTGGGCGATTATGCGCTTAATTCTATTGTTCGTATTTGCTGCGGCTGCGTATTCGCAGGACTGGGTGGAGCTTTTTAATGGCAAGAATTTGGATGGCTGGGTGGTGAAGATTGCCGGGCATGAGCTGGGGGATAACTATGGCGATACGTTCCGTGTGAAGGACGGGTCGATTGTAGTTTCCTATGACAAGTACAAAGAGTTTGGGGCGCGGTTTTCGCACCTGTTTTACAAACAGAAGTTCTCGCATTACCGGCTGGCCATGGAGTACCGGATTGTGGGGGAGCAGATGAAAGATGCTCCTGCTTACGCGAAGCTCAATAGCGGAGTGATGGTGCATTCGCAAGCGCCAGAATCGATTCTGAAGGACCAGGACTGGCCGATCTCTGTCGAGGCTCAGTTCTTGAGCAATGAAGGAGAGATGAAGCGGCCGACGATGAATGTCTGTACGCCAGGGACGGAGATCTTTATGAACGGCGCGATGGTGAAGGCGCACTGCACGAATTCTACGTCGAAGATCTTTCGCGGGGAGGGATGGGTGAAGGTGGAGGTGGAGGTGCTCGGGTCGCAGAGGGTTCGTCATTTTGTGGAGGGGGAGCAGGTGTTGCAATATGAAAACCCGCAGATTGGTGGAGGGGTGGCGAACCGCTTTGACCCGGCGGTGAAGGTGGACGGGAAGCTGCTGAGTGAGGGTTATATTGGCTTGCAGAGCGAAAGTCACCCGGTGGAGTTTCGAAATCTCCGTTTGCTGCAGTTGAAGGGTTGTATGAACCCGAAGGCCAGGAACTTCAAGAAGCAGTATGTAGAGCCGGATGAGGCGGCTTGTGTGCTTGGGCGGTAATATCAGCGCCCGAAGACTTCTTTGAGCAGCGGGGTGATGCGGGCGGCAGGGTTGGTGCGGATTTGCTTTTCTTCTTCAGCTACCAGCAGGAAGATGCCGTCCACTGCTTTGGTTGTGACGTAGCCTTCGATGTCGATCGAGTCGGTCCGCATGAAGGGGATTTGTTTGAAGCGGGCAGTCATGTCGTTGTAGGCCTTCATGGCACCAACGGACTGCATGGATTCCGATATGGGCGGGCGGAAGGCGGCGACCAGTTTTTCGCTTGTGGTTTTGCGGAAGAAGTCGGTGGCTGCGGTATCGCCTCCTCGCAGCAACTGCAGGGCGTCGCTGATGGTCATCTGTTTGAGGGCACCGAGGAAGATTTCTTTCGCGGCCGGGGCGGCTTTCTCGGCGGCGCGGTTCATGCCGAGTACGAAGTCATCGATCATCTTGCCTGCGCCAACCAACCGGAGGCCTTTCTCAACAGGCCTGAGTTTCTCCGGGAGCAGGATCTTGATGAGCGCACTTGCGAAGAAGCCGTCGGGCCTTGATGCGAGGCCTACGGCGTTGGTGAGGCCGATCGTTAGTGCTTCTTTGATGCCCAGGCCGTTCTTGTCGCTGTTAGATTTAGGCTTGAGCTTGCCGAAGATGTCTTTGAGCTGCCCCTTCAAAGGAAGGCAAGTGCCGAGCAATGCGAAGTACGTGCGCCGGGTCGTCATGGTGATTTGATTCTAGTTGAGTGCCGGGTGAGAATAAAGGGAGCGCTGTGTCAATGAATCGACGGTCTGTCTTGAAGTGGGGCGGTATCGCGGCAGGGGCTGCGGTGGCCGATGTTGTTGCCGTTGAGCCGCGCTGGTTAAGCGTCGAGCAGAAGCGGATCTCGATTTTTGGAGGCAAGTTTCAAAAGCCGGTGAGGCTGGTGCAGTTGAGCGACCTGCACTTCTCATGGTGTGTAGGAGAAGCATTGATTCGCCGCTCGATCCGCGAAGCAATGGAACAAAAGCCGGACATTGTTTGTCTCACTGGGGATTTTGTAACCGGGGCGAGCGAGGTGGATATGGCTATACTTGCGGATTTGCTTGGGGAGCTCAGCCGACGAGTGCCTACTTACGCGGTGAAAGGGAATCACGATGGAGGTTCCTGGGCGCGCAACTATATGGGTGAGAAGGACGAGACGCGCGTGGAGGGGGCTCTGCAAAAGGCTGGAGTGGTGCTGATGAAGAATCGCTCTGAGTTGCTACGGCACAACGGTGGGGAGTTCTGGCTGGCTGGCGTTGGTGATTTGTGGAGTGAAGATGTGAATGCTTACAGCACCTTCAGGCCGATCCCGCCGGGGGAGCGCGTGGTGCTGATGGCGCACAACCCGGATACAAAGGACATGCTACGGCGCGAGAGCTGGGATCTGATGCTCAGTGGCCATACGCATGGGGCGCAGAATTCGATTCCCGGGTTGCGCGAACGTTTTGCCCCGGTGCGGGATAAGCGCTTTATCGATGGATTGGTTCGCTGGGAAGAAGCAGAGCGATGGATTCATGTGAATCGCGGGGTGGGGAATCTGATGGGGGTGCGGGTGGTGTGCCGGCCCGAGGTTAGCGTTTTGGAGCTGGTTTAGCGCGCAGGTGAAGCGAGCCGAAGTTGTTGAGCTGGGTGCGGGTTTTGGCTCCCCCCGAGAACCAGTCTTCGTGGTGGAAATTACCAAAGTTGCCGGCGCCGGATTCCGGGGTGTCGAGGTCGCCGAGGGCGATGTTGATGCCGACTTCGCGGTCGCCCATTGAGGGTGCCCAGAACTTGCCGGGCTCGACCTCAACGCAGGGGTTGAAGGCGATCGACCATTCTATGATGTAGCCCTTGCGGTTGGGCTTGACGCTGGTGGCGGCGATCATGGCTTTGCTGTCGATCCATCTGGAGTAGGTTGAGAATGCTTTGGCATCACGGCGGGGTTCGCCTTCGAGCAGTCCGCCTTTACCTAGGCCGCCAAGGCGGCTCTTGGTGAGGTTTACGACCATCTGCCAGGAACGGCCATTGCCTTCAACCGATTCGTCGCCCTTAAAAGTATTGGTTGCGTTGAGCAGGATTTCCATCTCGTCGCCAAACCAGGGGAAGGCTTCACGCGAGGGCTTGCCGTCGACATAGTCGTGTGCCTTGGGGTTTTCTTTAGGAAGCCAGCGTGGAGTGTCGATGCCGTAGAGGAGGTCATCGTCGATCTCGAAGGCAAAGTAGAGGCGCTGACCGTCGTGCTTCACCCAGCCTTTCAGGTTAAGGTCTTTGGGGTCAGTGGTGGGAGAGAAGGTGTGGGCCCAGTCGAGGACGCCAGTGATAGGCGCGGCGTCAGACCATTCGCCGCTAGAGAGTTTACCGTCGATTTTGGGAGTTTTGCCAGGGAAGGCGTTGAGGGATTTCTTAGGCTGCGCGGAAAGCGTGGCAGCCAGGAGGAGCAGGATTGGCAGAGCGCGGGTCAGCGCTTTTTCCTTCCCGGGGCGGGTGCAGCAGAAGTGAAGGGCATGCCGAGAGCCTTGAGTTCGTCTTTGGCCAGGACTGCCTGGGCTGAGGAAGGAGACTTCTTGATCAGGTTGCGAAACTCATTTACAGAGGCGGTGCGCTGGCCGGATTTGGCGAGGGCGCGGCCTTTTTCGAGTTGCGCGTCTAGAACCTTCGGGTAGTCAGGATACTTTTCAAGTACTGTATCGAGTGCTTTGACAGCATCATCGAAGCGATTCAGGCTCATGTAGACCAGGCCGAGGTTGAACTGCGCGTTTGGGGCGTAGCTTTCGGTAGGAAAGAATTTCAGGTAATCTTCCAGTTGCTTGGCGGCGAAATCGAGTTGGCCACCGTTGCGAGAGGCGAGCGCTGCAGTATAGAGACTTTCGCTGGTCATGCCTGCTGGCGGGCCGCTGGAGGCGACAGGAGCCGGGGCCGGGGGCGGTGCAGACAGGGTGCGCACCGCATTGTTCATGTCGCTCAACTGGGTCTGGAGCTTCTTGATCAATTCCGCTACTTCAGAAACCGATTCCTTCATCAAAGCAAACTCGGTAGTCATCTGGTCCACCTTCGTATTGACGCCTGCGACGGGGGCCTGCAGAGAGGTTTGCTGTTCTTTGAGTCTGTCTCCGAGGGTCTTGTCGAGAATGGCCAGTGAGGTGTTGGACTTGTTTGCAGTGTCGAGGGATTGTTGGACGAGGACGTTGAGGGCGGCAAACTTCTCGTCCATCGAGCTCTTCATGCTGCGCACTTCGTTCTGAAGCAGCGCGACGTCGCGCTGGATTTCCAGGATTTTGTCTTTTTGAGCAAAGACCGGTACGACAAGAACGGAGGCGAGCGTGAAGAGCGCGAGTGGACGCATAGTTTCCCTTAGAGTGGTTTAGTTGGCGCTGAAGTGGGCGCGGCGATTCTTCTGATAGCAGCTTTCGTTTGCTTCAGAACAAGTCGGCTTTTCATTGCCATAGCTGATGACCTTGAGCTTGTCGGCGGGGACGCCGAGGTTGACCAGGAAATCTTTAGTCGAGGTGGAGCGGCGGTCGCCGAGACCGAGATTGTATTCGGCAGAGCCGCGCTCGTCGCAATGACCTTCAATGGTGACGATGCCATTGGGGTGTGCGGCGAAGATTTGCTTGAGCGCCTCGGCATTCTTAGTGAGGATGCTACGGGTGTCGTCGCGAACGTCGGACTTATCGTAATCGAAGTAGACGTCTTCGAGAAGGCTGCTTACCATTTCTGAAAGGCTCTTGGTAACAACGCGAGGAGTCTCGACTCTAGGAGGAGGAGGAGGTGCAGAGACGCTGAGCGTTACGCTGCGTTCTGTGGTTCCACCGGGGCCAGTAGCGGTAAGGCGATAGGTAGTTGTAGAAGCTGGGCTAACCGAGCGGCTGCCGGAGCTTTGTACCGTACCGATGCCAGAAATGCTGACGGAATCTGCGTTCTCAACCGCCCAAGTGAGCGTAGCGCTTTGGCCTGCTGTGATCGAGGTAGGCTCGACCGAGAAGGAACGGATCGCCGGTGCTGGCTTGACTTCCGGTGCGGCAGCGACCGGAGGCGGTGGTGGTGGTGGTGTGGCGGCTGGGGCCTTCTTCTTACAGCCAACCGAAAAAAGAGACAGGGAAAGTGCGAGCAGCGCGACGCTCAGATTTTTACGCGACATGAATTGTAAAACCTCCAAAGTTCAACAGGCAGCAATTGAGACTTCTAAAGCAAAAGACAACAAAATCTAGTGTGTCCAGACTGGCATCTCATTTCGACCCACCGTAGTGAGGGGCCGGAGTTGAGTTCCATCGGCAAGCATGGTCCAGATCTGGAGGGAGCCGCTGCGGTTTGAACAGAACGCAATGTGCACACCATCCGGAGCCCAAACTGGGTTTTGATTCCGGCCTGCACCATGCGTCAACTGTGTCCATTCGCGCTTTGCGACATCCATCATGAATATATTAAAATTTCCCGGCTCAAAACCACGTGTCCATGAAAAAGCGATAATTTTGCCATTCGGGTTCCACGAGGGATTGGCCGCTTGCCCCGTACCGTCTGTGAGCCGTTCAATGTCTGACCCACTAATATTCATTCTATAGACTTGTGCGGGCCCGGATCTACCTGAAACGAAAACAACTTCGGAAGTATTTAGCGGATTTACCTTCGGTTCGGTCTCGACGGCCCTCGCCGTCGTGAGTCTGGTGAGGTTCGATCCATCGGCATTTGCGCTGAAAATGTTCTGATATCCGCCTCCAATTTTGGTGGCGAGGAGGATGGATTTTCCGTCAGGAGTGAAGTCCGGGGAGGCCACGATGCTCGAGACGGGATTGACAAAGGTGAGGCGCCGGGCGGAGTCTGCCGTCATCACCGTGATGCCGGGATTGCCCTGAAGAAAGCTGGTGAAGGCAAGTTTGGAATTGTCCCGGCTCAGGGACGGGGTGGTGCAGATGCTGTTGTAGCGGGTGACAGGCTTCTGGTTGGAGCCGTCATAATCCATCGACCAGATCTCTTTGGCCCCGCTGCGGTTGGAGACGAAGTAGATTTTGGAGCCAAGCAGGGATTTTGCTCCGAACTTGGCGAGGATGTCGGCGGCGAATTCGCGGGCGATCTTTTTGGCACCGCCTTCATCGACAGGCCCAAAGTAGACCTTGCCAAATACCTGAGCGTTGGTCAGGTCTGCCTGATTGACGTCATAAAGCCAGCCGAAGAGAACGAGCTGGTTGTTCTGGATCGCGGTGTAGCCCATGGCAAGATAGTTGGCTTTGACGACTGGTCCAGACCAGTCTGTAAACCAGGGGCCAGCGCTGCGGCCGCCCACGGGAGCCTTCCAGTCATTAGGTTGCTGAGGTACCTGAAGCGGGTAAAAGCTCTTTGGGGCCATCTTGAAGAGGCCGGCGCTGGAGATCTCGTCAAAGAGCGTGAGGTTGAAGATCTGCATCCAGGGCTGGGCGTCGCCCGAACCGCGAAAGTCTGGAATGGCAATCGTTGGCTGTTGGCCACCGGAAATACGAGTGATGATGTCGGCACTCTGCTGGCCGAATGCAACCGGGGCCAGGCAGGTGAGCAGTGCGGAGCGTCGATTCATTGTGTGGAGTTACCTTTTAAGTTCAAACCAGAATTCTATGTTCGCAGAGTTACGTTCAAAACCAGCCGGAAGCGGGGGCATGGGGTTGGAATCGTAGATGGCACGCTGGGCGGATTGGTCGAGCGCGTAGTTGCCAGAAGATTGGACAACTTTGATGCTGGAAATGTTTCCATCTTTTGCAATTGTGAAAGTGAGAATCGCGACTGGGGCGGTGCGGAGGCGAGAATCGACATCGTTGGTGCGCCATCGTTGTGCCACACGCTCGCGTATCAACTTTTCGTACCAGCCAAAGCGGTTCCCAAAAGGGGATGAGGCGCTGGTGCCCACCCCGCCCGAGCCCTGCACGCCAATCATTGGCGAGACCGCAGCCTGGCCAAGCGTAGATGTTACCTGATTTGGGACAAGCGGGTCTTCGCGGTACTTCTGATTGGAGGCGACGACTTCCTGTTTCGTTTTCTTGTCGCGCTTCTTGAGCGGGATCGCGTCGGGGTCTTCGCGCTTCTCGGCGGGCTTCTTTTGAGTTTTATCGGGTTGGGCGACGAGCGACTCGGTGTCGTTAGCGACTCGATTGATACGGCCATCGCGCCTTGGGATGGGGATTTGCGAGACGGCAGAGACACCGGCTGAAGCCCCGAGGGAATTCGGGTCGCCGAACTTATCGCGCACGAGGTTGCTCCAGTATTGGTAGCCAACCAGGAATGCAATCACCCCGGCGTGGAGCAGGACCGAATTGCGGAAGCCATGCGGGCTAGCGGCGGCGTGGGTTGCTGTCATCGGTTTGGGTAACGAGGCGAACGCCAATCTTGGCATCAGTCAGTTCAGCGACCACCTTGGCAATGGGGTCGTAGGTAGTAGCTTTGTCGGCGCGAATGTAGACGAGGTTCTCTTTGGCCTTTTTGTTGGCCTTCACCGTGGCCGCGAGTTCGTTGATGTTGACGGGCTTTTCGTTGAAGTAAAGCTCGCCGGTTTTGGTGATGTTGACTACATTGAGATCCTGACCGGAAGCTTTTTCGGTCTTCACCTTGGGCACTTCGATCTCAAGGCCAAACTGCATGGCTTGAGCCGTGAGCATAAAGATGATCAGCAGCACGAGTACAACGTCGACCAGCGGGACGACGTTCATCTCCGATAGAGTTGTGCCGCCGTAACGGCGGTTGCGACGGGAGCCGGAACTGCTGTCGATAGAAAATCCCATAAGTGCCTAGCCTTCGAAGCTGCGCTCCACCAGGTTCATGAATTCCAGTGCGAAGTCTTCCATGCGGTTGCCGATGTCTTTGATCTGGCCGCCCAGGTAGTTGTAGGCGACAGCGGCGGGGATGGCTGCAGCGAGGCCTGCGCCAGTGGCAATCAAGGCTTCCGCAATGCCTGGGCCGACGGTACGCAAGCTCACGCTAGCCGACATCGAGAGGGCTTCAAAAGCGCCGATGATGCCCCAAACCGTGCCAAAGAGCCCGATGAAGGGGGTGACTGAGGCGATCGTCGCGAGCCAGTTCATGTTGCGCTCGAGCTTCTGGATCTCTTCACTGATACCTAACTGGAGGTTGCGCTCAATCATGGGCTTGTTACGGATTTGATTCCGCCCGCGGGCCTGGCGTTCCACCTCGGCGTAGCCAAAATCGAAGACCACCACCATGGGGGCGGTAGCGTTCTGTTCTGCTGCGGCAGCGATGGTGTCAAAGCCGGTAGCTTTGCGGAAGGCGCGCAGAAAGGCTTTATTGGCGGCAGTGGCTCTCTTGAGCAGGCCAAACTTGGCAAAGATAATCGACCAACTGAGTAAAGAAGAGCCGATCAAAAGTAACAAGACTGCAAAGGGGATCGGCTTTGAGGGGTCAAATAGTTCGCCCATCTTGAGCTGAAGTAGGAAGGCAATCATTATCAAATTACATTATGGACGCCAAAGACGGCTCACTGCCAGTAAAATCAAGCTGATGCTCGTCGAATTGCTGGTCGAGAACTTTGCGGTGGCTGATCGTGTGCGGGTGCGCCTGCACGCCGGATTGAATGTATTGTCGGGTGAAACCGGCAGCGGTAAGAGTCTTATTGTGGACTCGCTGGGCCTTTTGTTTGGGGGCCGGGCGAGCGCAGAGGTGGTGCGCAGCGGGGCCGAAAGAGCCCGGATCGCGGGGATCTTCGAGGCGGTACGGACTGCGGAACTCGTTACGCTGCTTGAGGGTGCGGGGCTTGAGATGGAGGACGGCGAGTTGCTGGTGGAGCGCGAGATTCTCTCCAGCGGCAAGAGCCGGGCCTTTGTCGGGTCGCGCGCGGTTTCAGCCGGATTCCTCAAAGAATTGCAGCCTTTTCTTGGAGATATTCATGGCCAGCACGACCAGCAGCGGCTTTTTAGCGCGGTGGAACAGCGGGCGATGCTCGATGAATTTGCAGGCAATGAAGCGGTGCTTGAGAAGGTGGGTGGTTTGTGGAATGCCTTGCGGGCGGCTGAGGGCGAGCTGCGGCAACTGGAAGAACGCGAGCAGGAGATGTTGCGCCAGCGCGATGTCTGGAGCTTTCAGAAGCAGGAGATTGAAGCTGCCGACTTGAAGCCGGGCGAAGATCTTTCGCTCGATCAGGAGTTGCGCGTGCTGGCCAATGTCGTGAAGTTGAAGGAGCAGGCGGGTGGGGCTTTTGAGGCTTTGCAAGAGGGGCCTGAGAGCGCGATGTCGGTATTGAAGGTGGCGATCAAGCGGATTGTGGAATTGCGCCGCATCGATGAGAGCCTGGACGGGGTGCTTGAGACTTTGCGCAGTGCAGAAGTTTCAATCGATGATGCTACGCGTGAGCTGGGCCGCTACCTGGGCAAGCTCGAAGCAGATCCGGGGCGGCTGCAGTTTGTTGAAGGCCGGATTGGCGAAGTGGACAAGCTGCGCCGCAAATACGGCCATACGGTGGAAGAGATTCTTGCTTTCTACGATCAGGTCTGTGCGGATCTGAGTTTGGTGGAAGGTGCCGATGAGCGGCGTGACTTCCTGAAGAAGCAGGTTGAGAAGCTGCGCGATGAGTATCAGAAGGCGGCGGCGGATTTAACGGCAAAGCGCAAGAAGGCAGCGGGCAAGCTCGATCAAAGGGTTGAGGGTGAGTTGAAGGACTTGAACATGGAGCGCAGCCGCTTTGTGATCTCGGTGCAAGAGGCTGAGTGGAGCGTGGCCGGGATGGACGAGGTGCGTTTTCTGATCTCGACGAATCTGGGTGAGGAGCCGAAGCCACTGGAGAAGGTGGCTAGTGGTGGCGAATTGTCGCGACTGGCTTTGGCACTGAAGGTGTCGCTCGCGGCCAAGGGCGGCAGGACGATGGTGTTTGATGAGGTGGATGCCGGCATTGGCGGCAGTGCGGCTGAGCAGGTGGGGAAGAAGTTGAAGATGCTGGCTGAGAAGAATCAATTGTTGTGTGTGACGCATCTGGCGCAGATTGCGGCGTTTGGGGATCACCATTACTCGGTGTCGAAGAAAGAACTTAAGGGACGGACGCATAGCGTGGTGGAAGAACTCGATGGCGAGGCGCGGGTGAAGGAAGTGGCGCGGATGATCGGTGGGCAGCGGCTGACCGATGAGGCAGTGCGTTACGCCCAGCAGTTGATCGAGATGGGTACGGCCTAGAAAAATTTCGCTATAATCGTGAGCGGTGAGGTGCGAGAGTGGTTGAATCGAACGGTCTCGAAAATCGTCGTACCCGAAAGGGTACCGTGGGTTCGAATCCCACCCTCACCGCCAGTTTCTTTAACTAACTTTTAGCGACGCAAGTCGCTAAAACTGTTTTTGGGGGATATGATGCGGGCATGAAGATTGCTCGTAGAAGTTTCCTGCTGGCCCCGATTGGTATGCGCGCGCAAGAAGCAGCTGGGCGCTGGACCGAAGCCCAAGCCTGGGCCTGGTACAAGAAGCAGGGTTGGCTCGTGGGCTGCAACTACACCCCTGCTTATGCGATCAATCAACTGGAGATGTGGCAGGCCGATAGCTTCGACGCGAAAGCCATCGACCGCGAGTTGGGGCTGGCCGAAGGCATCGGCCTGAACACTCTGCGTGTCTTTTTGCATGATCTTTTGTGGACTACGGATTCCGCCGGGCTCGTAAAGCGGATGAATACCTTTCTTGGCATCTGCCAGCGGCACAAGATCAAACCCATGTTTGTGCTCTTTGATTCGGTGTGGGACCCTTATCCCAAGGCTGGCAAGCAGCGCTCTCCCAAGCCCGGAGTCCATAACTCCGGTTGGGTGCAAAGCCCAGGGGCTGAGATTCTGGGCGATCCAGCGAAGTTTGCCAAACTCGAAGCCTACGTCACCGGAGTGATGTCTGCCTTCGCCAAGGATGCTCGTGTGCTGGCCTGGGATCTTTGGAACGAGCCCGACAACACCAACGGCAATAGCTACAAGTCAACTGAGCTGGCTGGCAAGTCGACCCATATCGAAGTCTGGATGCCGAAGGTATTTGCCTGGGCTCGATCCACCAAACCGGTACAGCCTCTAACTGTGGGTGTCTGGCAGGGCAAGGACTGGTCAAACAACGAATCGATGAGCCCCGTCGACCGGATGCTGATCGGGATGTCGGACGTGATCTCCTTCCACAACTACAGCGCTGCCCCCGAATTTGAGAAACGCATGAAGGCACTGGAGCGATTGAAGCGGCCTCTGCTCTGCACCGAATATATGGCGCGCGGCGCTGGCAGCACCTTTGAAGGCGTATTGCCCGTGGCCGCCAAGTACGATGTAGCGGCCTACAATTGGGGCTTTGTGCAGGGCAAAACGCAAACCGATCTGCCGTGGGATTCCTGGCAGAAGCCCTATGTGGGCCGCGAGCCCAGCGTCTGGTTTCACGAGATCTTCCGCAAAGATGGCAAGCCTTACCGGCAGGAAGAAGTAGACCTGATCCGTAAGCTTGCCTCTGAGAAATCGCGACGCTAGCCTGATCGATTTCGCTTCCGGCCATCGCTTGACCGGTTGGAGCGAATGTAATGTCAGCGGCAGTAGACCATTTAGGGGCCCACAAACTCGTCAGGGTGTTGTGTCGATTTGAAGACGCAAACGGCGCAGTGTTTGAAGTTGGCGAAACCGGGCGCATTCAACACATCCACTTCGATTGGGCCACCAGCGTAATCACGATTGAACTGATGCAGGGCGAGGATCTGAAGAAGATTGTTCTGCACCAACACACCAGCAAGTCCAGCGGCCCGAGATCGGGCAATCTGCGTCAGTACTTTGAAGTGACGGGAGAGGAAGTGGTTTGGGGCCCAGAGGAAGAGCGACCTCCCGTCCCAATTCAGCCTGAAGAACCATTGCAGGTTCCGGTTGAAATGCCCCCTCGATTGAAGCCTGACGAGTTTTCACAAATGATCGACCGGCTCGATCGTGCAGACCAGATGGAAGAGATGGAACGGATTATGAAGGACTCCATCCCGCATGCTGAATACGCACTGGAAATCGCGACCGTTTACCGTGGCCGGTGGCGACGCTTCAAGGCAGCCGGAGAGGTAGCTCGCGCCGAGGAGGCGCGCAAGGAAGCCTCCAGTTGGGCCTATACTTTTGCCGGTTTTGCCACCAGCGGCGGTGAAGGCGCGGCATTTTCTTATCAGCGCGATCAATTCCTGAAGACC
Organism: Bryobacter sp.; assembly: GCA_022843625.1. Taxonomy (GTDB): domain Bacteria; phylum Acidobacteriota; class Terriglobia; order Bryobacterales; family Bryobacteraceae; genus Bryobacter. The sequence continues at coordinate 286,898 of JALHNH010000004.1, forward strand.
TTAAAATGAAATACCAATTGATTTTTGATCTGGCCACGATGTCCAAGGCCCCAACTAATGTACTGGCATGGTCGGCAGCAATCGCTGCAATTGCGCTTGTATCGGCGCTAGTTCTGAAACTGCGCGGCAACACGCTCTCCATCCCCGTGAAGTTTCTGGCAATCGTGGCCGGCATCATGTTGCTGGTGAGCGGCCTGATGGAATTCGAGAGACGCTGGATTCTCGACAAGTCAAAAACGGAACTTAAGACTGTTGAGGGTGTGGTGATAACTTTCTGGAGGAATCGAGTGAAGCGTGCCGGCAACGGCAATGCCTACTGGCAGTGGGAAGGCTTCAGCGTTGGCGACAAGCAGTTTATGTACCGCACTGACGCCGAGCAGAACTACTTCTCCAATGCGCAGGGCTTGAAGTTTCATGACGGCATGCCGGTAAAGGTGTCCTACCTTGAAGTTTCGACCGAAGGCAGAGTCATGAATGAAATCACCCGGCTGGAAGCCGTTGTTCTTTTCCCTTAAGATTCGATTCTGTTGAGCGCGGTATTCCATCGAATTCGCCGCCCGGATTTGAGCGACAGATTGGCCATTTGAACCACCAGCGCGGCCTGAAAGCCCAAGGCCATCGGTGCCGTCGGCTTCTTCCGCGTCCGCACGCATTCCAGAAAATTCTGCACGTGAAGGTCAGTAGCCCAGCCGAAACCCTTGGCCGAAGTTCTCTCGATGCTGGGGCTGTCTTCGGCGCCTTCAGGGTAGACCCGGCAAGTCTCGCGGCCAATATCCATGCGGGCTTTGTCACCATCAAGATGATTCATCTGGTCGTTGCGGCTCTTGTACTTCATCGCGGCATAGTTGATAGAAAACACGCCAAGAAAGTCTTCTGGATATTCCACGCTGACGACGACAGATTCCGGAGTGTCGAAGCCTGCGCGGTGGGGTTTGCCGGCGGCGGCAGTCACGGCAGTGGGGTAGCTCGCACTCATCAGCTGGTGGATGCCATCGAAAACATGCGCGCCCTGATCGGCAACGATGCCGCCTGCATAGTCTGAGTAATTGCGCCAATTGCGGAAGAGGTCCGGGTTGAGAGCCGTGCGCTTCTCAAGCGGGCCCTGCCACTGCTCCCAGTCCAGCGGGCCGTCCAGTTTGGCTGAGCTGGGATTGCCGTTCAGGTAGTTATTGAGCCACCACGAGCGGACCATGCGCACCTTACCCAGGACTCCAGAAGCAACTATCTCCCGGCCCTGCTGGTAAAGATCGTAACTGCGGCGCTGCATGCCAACCTGTATGATTTGTTTCGTCTTCTTTTCGGCTTCGACGAGGGCGACGCCTTCTTCGGGGCTGCGGCAGAGGGGCTTCTCGACGTATATGTCTTTGCCTGCGGCCAGCGCATCAAGGATCATGCGGGCATGCCAATGCTCAGGCGTTGCGATCAGCACGGCCTGAATACTCTTGTCGTTGAGCAGCTCCTGATATTTTCTATAGGCCCTGGGGGAAGAGCTTTGAGCTCTGTTTGCAGTGGAGATTCCCCGTTCCAGGTTCGGCTCGTAAACGTCGCAAATGGCATTTACGCGCAGGGCGGGATCTTTTTGAAACACGGTCATGACAAAGGTGCCGCGCCCGCCAGCGCCGATGACTCCGAGCGAAACCGGGTCTGAGGGGGCAGCAGCGGCAACGGACGCAGAAAGGAAGCCTCTGCGGCTCCAATGAGAGCTTGTCATCTAAAATTGATCCTTCCGTAACCTGAAATTCATTCTTATGAGGATTCTTAACATTACTATTTGATTGATGCTGAGTTACTACTGCCGTTCTTTGGTCTTCTTGAGTGCTGCTGCGATCGCTTCGGCGCAGGATCCTGTTATGAGTGTATTGGGAACCTACCGTACTGGATCTTATAACGTTTCAGCGGCAGAAATCGCCGCTCACGATCCTCAAACCCAAAGACTCTTTGTCGTGAACGGCGCCGACAGAACTGTAGACGTTTTGGATATGCGCAATCCAGCCAGCATGACCCGCATCAACCGGATCACTATTGCCGCCGAAGTCGGCTTTGCCGCCAACAGTGTTGCTGTCAAAAATGGAATTGTTGCTGTCGCAGTTGAAGCAAACCCCAAGACGGACCCGGGCTCGGTTGCTTTCTACAATGCTGAAGGCCGCTTGTTGAAGTTTTTGAAGGTGGGTGCGCTCCCGGACATGATCACCTTTTCTCCGGACGGCAAAAAAGTGCTTACCGCCAACGAAGGCGAGCCTAGCGATGACTACAAAGTCGACCCTGAAGGCAGCATCAGCATCATCGACATCAGCAAGGGTGTTGACGCGCTGACACAGGCCGATGTGAAGACCGCAGACTTTCGCGCTTTCACCAAAGAAAATCTCCCTGCGGGCGTGAGAGCCTTCGGTCCCGGTGCTAGTGTCGCTCAGGACATGGAGCCTGAGTACATCACCCTCACACCGGATTCCAAGACAGCTTATGTCACTGTGCAGGAAGCCAATGCCATCGCAATCGTTGATGTAGAAACGGCGACCGTAACCAAGCTTGTGCCACTGGGCCTGAAGCCGCACTGGATGCCGGAAAACTCACTGGACGTTAGCGATCGGGATAGCAGTTTTGCTCTGCGAACCTGGACCATCTGGGGCATGTACATGCCGGACGCGATTGCCGGATATGTGGCGTCAGACGGTAAGTACTATGTAGTGACGGCAAATGAAGGGGACTCAAGAGATTATCCGGGCTATTCGGAAGTGGCTCGTGTGGCAACTTTGAGACTGGATCCGCGCCTGTATCCCAACGAAGCTGAATTGAAGCTGCCCAGTGAATTGGGACGCCTGAATGTGACCAATGCAACGGGCGATTTGGATGGCGATGGCGACATCGATATGTTGCATGTTTTTGGTGCGCGCTCATTTTCGATTTGGGATGCCAATGCGGCCATGGTTTATGACAGCAAAAACGACATTGAACGTCTGCAACTGACCGACTACATTGGGTTGCACAATCTGGCCCACACAAGCAATACTGCGGACGATCGTAGCGATGATAAAGGCCCCGAACCCGAGGCAATTACGACGGGAACGATCCGTGGCAAGACCTATGCCTTTATCGGAAACGAACGCCAGGGCAATATCATGATTTACGACGTTACCGACCCGAAGGCCGTACGCTTTGCCAGCCAGTGGTGGAACCGCAATCCGGGTGCTGCTACCAACACTGCTGCAGCCGGTGATTTGGGCCCTGAAGGAATTCTTTTTATCCCCGCCAGCGAAAGCCCTAACGGCCAGCCACTCATCGTGGTTGCCAATGAAATCAGCGGCACGACCACTGTCTGGCAAGTAAATTAGTTGTTCGTCGTCTTATTGGGCCACGTACAGGCTCATTATCTTGAGACGTAAATCAGGGGAAAGGTGGAGAATGAGACTACCCGCCTTGAGCTTTTGCAGCTTCTGGTTGGAGAGACTCACCACCAGGACCCAAAAGTTATGCCTCTCAGAGCCAAACGATTTTCTCGGAATCCCCGCCTGCAAAAAGTTGCCCTCAATCAACCCAGTATGGGCACTGGAGAGAATAGCGATGGGGTAAAGGTCGTGCAACAGGCATATCTCGATCTGGGTTACTCCATGCCAAAGTCGACCAAGAATGGTGCCGTGCGGCCGGACGGTATCTTTGGGTCTGAGACACGCGCGACGACTCTTGAATTTCAACGTAAACACACGCTGACTCCGGACGGCGTGGTGGGCAAGCAGACCATGACCAAGCTTGATGATCTGTTTACGCAAAAGGACCCTTTTCACACCAGCCTGTTTGAGGAGCAGATTGCCTGTCAACAAGACACCGGGCCCACGGCTGCCAAGAGCAAATACGGAGCCACCACTGCGAGAAAAGGCAGGGCTTAAGTCATGGTTACGATTAACATGAGTTCAGCAAAGTTGAAGGTGATCACCGCTGGAGCTGTGCCGGCACTCAAGGTGATGCCAAGCTGGGTGGTAGCGCATCTAACCAAAGGCTTCAGCGTCGATGGCAATACGGAAGCTTTTAATCCAGCGATCTCGATCAATGGGACGATTCAGGTGAGCTTTGGATCGCGCACGGAGTTAAACCTTTGGAAGTTTGGCTTTATCCAGATCCATCGCATCAACAAGCTTGATATGTTTTACGCAGGCAAGAACCCGTCAGACGGCTCAATTACGATCCATGTGGCGGAATCTCCGGTGATGACTCAAAAGCTTTGCCTCGATAGTGAGCCGGAGTTTACGCCCTGGACGCACGATACAGAATTTTTTATTAATGAAGGAAAGGTTGCCAACTTCAGCGTCGACCACCCGGCATCGAAGGCCGGCTTTGACAGGGGGAACCGGCGCACGGAGCGAACCAATTTCCTATTCCATCTTATTGACAGCCGAGATTTGTGGACAGTGTTTACGGCGATGGATCCAGATGGAAAGTTTACTCATCTTGCCCATGTCCATTGGAGCCTCGAATATAACTACATGTTTCAGTGGCGAGACGGCAAACCACAGATTACCAGCGACAGGTGTAGTTTTCCCCAGCCGGATGCCTTTGCGCTGGGCGCACCGACAGATGGGACTTTAGCTTCACTGCTGGCAAGGCCGGTTCCTCCTCACGCCAACGAGATGACGCGAAAGGCGATCAAGCTGGCCATTGGCGGTTCGCCGCCAAACCGTATCGATCATGAAACTCGCTTCGCGAATGTGCCAAGAGACTTCTACAAATAAGTTGGCCCAGGATTGAATGACAGACTGGTCGTCCGCTTGACTTAATCCACGAAGCCGCGCCAGGTATTGCCCTTTTCGTCCCGCAGTACAATGTCGCTTCCCTGCGTAGACACCCCGGAGATGTATTTACCTTCGGAATCGCGAAAGCGGAAGCGTACCATCGTGTCGAAAATTTCAGCGACACCACGCCATTCGCGGCCAAATTCGTCACGAAGCCGAATGAAATCGCCGTCGCCAAAACCGTGCAGGAATTGATTGCCTGCACCCTGGATACGGTAATAGCCAGTCTTGGCACCGGTAGTGCCTCGCCGCCGCTTGATGATCATTTGTGCACTTGCTATCGGCAGTTTGCGAAATAGACTTTAGTGACTAGTTCGATCTGGGAAGCCGATATACTGCACTTCTTCTTCCAGCATCAGATCGAATTCGTTAAATACGAGCGACTTGAGAGAATCGATCAATTGGCAGACTTCGGCAGAAGTACCTGCTCCCGTGTTGTAGATCAGGTTGGCGTGGTAGGTGGCGACTTCAATGCCCCCAAGGGTCATTCCTTTGGATCCGATCTGTTCAAGAAACCAGGCAGACGGCACTTTACCGGCGCGCATGATTCCGGGCGGGAGTCGATTGAGGGCTTTTTCGGGTAGTTCGGCGACGAAGAGGTTTTTGAAGATGCTGCCAGCGCATTTCATCGTAGGCGGGAATTTTTCATTACGAGTGGTGAGAATCTCGTGTGCCGTCTGCCGGACCTCGATCGGATCGCCCGGAGGTAGTTGGATCGTAGCGTTTAGCAGAATCCAGTCTTTGTGGGATTTGAAGCCGCTGGTGCGGTAGGCGAAGCCGCATTCCGCGTTGGGTATTTCTCGAAACGACTCGCCATCATAAATCCGAACACTTTCGACGAAGTCCATAATGGTTTGCCCGTAGGCACCGGCATTGCCGTAGAGTGCGCCGCCGAGCCAACCTGGGATACCGGTCATGCGCTCCATGCCGGTTAGGGCGAGATTGGTGTGGAAGTCCACCAGATCCTGCCACATGACCCCTGATTCGGCGATCGTTTTGCCGTTCTTGCGGGTGATAGATTTGCCTGTGAAGCGCAAAACGATGCCGTCGAAGCCTTGGTCGGCAACGATCAGGTTGGAGCCGCCGCCGAGTGTGATGACCGGCCTGCCGGTCCCTTGCAACGTCGCCAAAACAGCAGGAAAAGCCTCCGCACTTGATACATTTACGAAAAATCGGGCCGGTCCGCCGAGTCCAAAACGGGTGTGATTGCTCAGCGGCTCGTTCTCGCGGACCGAGATTTCTTTCGGGAACCGTTGCAGTAAATTGTGTATGCCCTGCATCCTTAATTAGTATGGCGCGCACCAAGGCAACGTTCCCCGGATTTCCAAAAGAAGCTTTGCAGTTTTTGCGAGGCATTGAGAAGAACAACAACAAACAGTGGTTTGACAAAAAGAAGGCAGAATACGAGACCAAGGTGAAGGAGCCAATGATGGCTCTCGTTGAGGCAATCAACGCCGAGATGGTCAACTACGCCCCCAACTACATCACCGAGCCGAAGAAGGCAGTCTTTCGCATCCATCGGGATGTCCGCTTTGCCAAAGACAAGACTCCTTACAAAACCAACATCGCCGCTGGCTGGTACCGCCAAAATCTCAACAAGAACGAATCTGCCAGTTTCTACATGCACCTTAGCGCGAAGGAGCTCTTTGTAGGGGCCGGTATCTACATGCCCCCACCCGAGCCGATGAAGCTGATGCGCAACCACATCGCAGAGCACCACCAGGAATTGCGCGAGATTCTGGCCGACAACCAGTTGCGCAAGTGGATGGGTGGCCTCCAGGGCGAATCGATGACGCGGATGCCGCTGGGCTTTCTCGGGGCGCATCCGGCAGAAGATCTGCTGCGGCGAAAGATGTACATTGTCTGGGTAGAGCTGCCTACGGATCTGGCCTATACGCCTGATTTGTTAGCCGATCTTTCGGCGCGCTTTGAAGCTGCAACTCCGTTTCTTGAATACCTCAACCGCCCGCTGCAGGTGGCGGCACAGAAAGCCAAGACAGCTCAGTCCTTCTTGTAAACTATGCGTCCGTCGACAATGGTCATCTCCACTTTGATCTGGTGGATATCTTGTGGTGGAACGGCAAAGGGGTCGTTGCTGAGTACAACGATATCGGCCAGCATGTTTTTTGCCAGACGGCCTTTCTCGTTTTCTTCAAAGCTCGCGTAGGCACCGCCTTGCGTGTAAGCCTTGAGTGCGAGTTCGAGCGAGACGCGCTGCTCTGGGAGCCAGCCTGTTTTGGGTTCGCCTTCAATCGTGCGGCGGTTCACGGCATTGTGCAGCCCCCGAATTGGGTTCAGGCTGATGCAGGCCGGCCAGTCGCTTGAGAATGTCAGCTTTGCCCCGGTTTTGGCGATGCTGGCCCAGGGGAATGCCAGCTCAAGACGCTTCTCGCCCACTGCTTTAGACCAAACCTCGACTGTGCTGGGATAAGCATGGATCGGTTGCATCACCGGCAGAACACCGAGCGAGGTAAAGCGCGGCACGTCGTCCGGGTGGATCACTTCAATGTGTTCAATTCGGTGCCTGGAATCGCGCTTGCCGTTGAGTCTTGCGGCGTTCTCATATGCATCGAGGGCAAGCCGCACGGCGCGGTCTCCGATCGCATGCGTGTAGATCTGCCAGCCTGCGGCATCTGCCTGACGCACGGCCTCGCGATACTGGTCTGGCGGCATGGCAGTTGGCCCCGTGGAATTTGTGCCGTCCGAGTAGTTGTCGATCATTGCCGCTGTGTGGCTTTCGATCACGCCGTCGAGGAAGAACTTCACCGCGCGAACCGCGAGCATCGGCGTGTTCTGGATTTTGGGCAGCGTCTTGAAGTCCGTCTTGGCGTTTGCACTGAGGGCGAGAGAGGTTCGCACGGTGAGTTTGTTTTGCTTCAGAAATTCGCTGTAGAGGTCGATTTCTTCCGCACCACGACTGGCATTTTGGATACTGGTAATGCCGAGCGAGGCGGCCAGCTTCAGGCCTTGGGCGAGCGCGGCGAGCTTTTCTTCACGGCTGGGCTTCGGCACATGCCGCGAGACCAGCGATTGTGCGCTCTCCTTCAAGACTCCAGTGGCTTTGCCGTCCTTGTCCCGCACCACCTCCCCGAAGCCCGTAAAGGGCGTGCTTTCCACCTCAGCAATGCGGAGCGCTTTCGAATTGGCCCAGGCCGTGTGGCCGTCATAGGCATCAAGGAAAACGGGCCGGTCGGGCACTACCGCATCGATGTCCTCGCGGGTGGGCATTCGCAGATTGGGAAAGCAGGTGTACTCCCAGCCGCCACCGGTAATCCAGGGGGCCTCGGGGTGTGCAGTTGCGTAGTCGCGAATCGCCTTCTGGATGGCCGGGAGGGTGCAGATGCCTGTGAGATCGACCTTGGATAGCCCAAGCGCGCCTTCGAGAAAGTGAATGTGGGCGTCATTGAAGCCCGGCATGGCGAAGCGGCCACGAAGGTCGATCGTCTGTTTTGTCTTCAGTTTTTCGGCCTCAGCCCCTAATGCAACAATGCGGCCGCGGCTGACGGCAATGGCTGTGGTGCGCGATTCAGCCGTCCAGATATTTCCGTTTCGCATTAGCAGGTCTACATTTTGGGCATAGGCGGCAATTGCGGTCAGCAGCACAAGTGCAAGGCATCTCATAGCGGTTCAGATTAGCAGCTATGCCAGAATAAAGGCTATGTCCACTGCTGATGTTGCGCTTCCGACGCCCGAACAGGTAGCAAAATATGAACCTGTGATTGGCCTCGAAGTGCATTGCCAACTGGCCACTAATACGAAGATTTTTTGCGGCTGCCCAACCAGTTTCGGTGAAGACCCGAATTCGAACACCTGCCCTGTTTGTCTGGCGCTGCCAGGTGCGCTGCCGGTCCTGAGCCGCCAGGCCGTAGAGCTCGCCGTGCAGGGATCGCTTGCGCTGCATTGCGAGATCAGTCCAAAGTCGATTTTTGCTCGCAAAAACTACTTTTACCCGGATTTGCCCAAAGGCTACCAGATTTCGCAATTCGATCAGCCGCTGGCTGAACGTGGCTATGTTGACGTTGAAATCGAAGGGGTTGGCAAGCGCATCGGCGTCACGCGCGTGCACATGGAAGACGACGCCGGCAAGAGCTCCCACGACGGCTTCAAAGATTCCGAGAAGTACAGCTATGTTGATCTGAATCGTGCCGGAACTCCGCTGATCGAAATCGTCAGCGAGCCCGATATGCGCAATTCAGACGAGGCCTACGCCTATCTGACCGAGATCAAGCAGGCCATGCAGTTTATAGGTGTGTCAACCTGCGACATGGAAAAAGGCCAACTGCGTTGTGATGCCAACGTGAGCGTTCGCCTGAAGGGGACCGAGAAGCTCGGCACTAAAGTAGAGATCAAGAATCTGAACAGCTTCCGCCACGTGAAGTTGGGGATTGAATACGAGATCCTGCGCCAGATTGGCCTGATCGAAGCTGGCCAGCGAGTACGGCAGCAAACCCGTTTGTTTAATCCGGATTCGGGTGAAACGACGCTGATGCGCGACAAGGAAGAAGCGGCCGATTACCGGTACTTCCCCGAGCCCGATTTGTTACCCCTGGTGGTGACCGAAGAGTGGAAGAATGAGCTGGCCGCAAAGATGCCAGAACTCCCTGCAGATCGGCGGGCTCGCTTCATCAGCGCCTATGGTTTGAAGGAATACGACGCGAACGTTCTAACCCAGACGCGCGCGATGGCCGACTACTACGAGCGAGCAGCAAAGTCGTCTCCGGACCCCAAGATGGCTGCCAATTGGGTGATGGGAGACTTGATGGGCCTGCTCAATAGCCTCGGCAAAGACATCGGCGAATCGCCAATTCCTCCCGAGAGTCTGGGCGAGCTCCTGGGCCTGATCCAGAGTGGCGAGCTCTCCGGCAAACTGGCCAAAGAAATCTTCCCCAAGATGTTCTCAGAAGGCCTCTCGCCCAAGTTCATCATGGAGCGCGATGGCCTGAAGCAAATTTCTGACACCGGTGCCCTCGACAAGATCATCGAAGAAGTGCTGGCAGCCAATCCCAAGCAGGTCGAGCAGTACAAGGGTGGCAAGACTACCGTCATTGGTTTCCTCGTCGGTGCGGTGATGAAGGCCAGCAAGGGCCAGGCCAATCCTGGCTCAGTCAATGAGATGTTGAAGGCAAAGCTGGACTCGTGATTCGTTTCTTAACCCTGTTTGTTGTAACGTTTGCCGCTTATGCGCAGCCTGAAGTGCTGCCAATGCGTTTTGCTAACCTGCCAGCCTGTGCGGGACCCAGCGCAACACCAAGGCCAAAGGCGGAGGCGGACGGCAGCACTTTGCTGATGCGTGTGCAGGACCCTAGTGGTGCCGCGATCGAAATCTGGTGTGCCAAAGAAGCGGCGGGCTTCAACTATCAGTATCGGGTTGCCGGGCCGTCGGGGGCTTCTGTTTTGCTGGATCGATGCCAGTTGGCAGATGGGATCAATTCGGCGGGTGTAGAGCACGCAGGCCCGGTTGCCGAGGCCGCCTTGCCCAATGGTGGGCAATGGCTGCGAACCGCAGGAAAGCTCGTCCGCTTTTTGCATCACAATTGGGATTCCCGTGCTGGCCATCATAGCGTCTACGACTTTGGCCGCCAGCAGATAACCACTTATGCCACCATTGCCGCAAAAGACCCTGCTGGGCGTTGGGTACGTGCCTTTGTGGATGTAAACTCGATGCCACTGCGCGAGATGACGCAAGCTGCCTCGATGGGGAAGAACCAGCCTGAGCGCATGTTTGACCCGAACCGCATCAGCTGCCTTACGGCTCTGGCCGACGAAGGAATGCGCATTCACGATGAAGAAGTGAATGCTTTTGTTGGCCCGCAGCAGCCCGGGAAATTGACGGTGGCCTGGCCTGAATCTTCCCCGATCGGGAAGCTGGATTTTGACGCGTTGCGGCGGGAGTTGCGCCTGAAGTTGCTGCCCGGCACACGCAAAGCTATCGTATCGATTGCTTTCCCGCGGACGATGCTGGGTATGGGCAAAGAGTTGTCACACGTGCGCCTGGACGGGCGCTTTGTCTCCAGTGACGAGACGACCACTGCAACGCATAAATCGATTCGCTTTATCGTCGATGAGCCGGTGAAAGAAGTGTTGCTGACTGAAAGTCAGGGTTTCCCCTTCTTTGCGGTGAGTGGCGTTGCACTCGTGGGCGCCATCATCATTGGCGGTGTGATTGGAATGTTGTTCCGCCGCAAGCTGCCGCCTGTACCCGACGAAGACTAAACTAGGGGCAGATGCTCTTAAAGTCCCTACTGGCCCTGTTGCTCCTGCTGCTTACAAGTTGTTCGTCGCTCTACTACAACGCGATGGAAAAAATCGGCAAAGAAAAGCGCGACATCCTGGTGCAGCGCATTGTCGATGGCAAGAAGGATCAGGAAGCCGCCAAGAAACAACTCAAGACCACGCTCGAAGCCTTTCAGGAACTCACCGGTTTTGAAGGTGGCAACCTCGAGAAGGTATATAAGAAACTGAACGGCGAATTCGTCGATTCCGAGAAGCGTGCGAAGGATTTGTCAGACCGCATCGCCAGTATCGATCAGGTTGCCGGAGATCTCTTTGCCGAATGGGACAAAGAGATCTCCGGGATGAAAGACAAAGGCCTTCGCACCCGCAGCCAGCAGATGTTGCGCGAGACCCGGGGCCGTCACCAGCAGTACCTCAAACGCATGCAACAGACCGACAGAAAGATGCAGCCTGTGCTGCAGGGCTTTCGCGATCAGGTGCTCTTTCTTAAGCACAACCTCAACGCGAAAGCGATCGGCTCACTTAAGGCCACGGCCACAAAGATGGATGGTGAGGTTGGGGTGCTGATTCAGGACATTGAGGGCTCAATGCGCGAGGCCGATAGCTTCATTGATTCCCTCAAGACTACGGAATCCTAAATGCTGCGCCGCAACTTTTTGGCCACTTCTACCGGGGCCCTGTTGGCTCAACCTCGCCGCAAGCCGAATTTCGTTGTGATTCTGGCTGATGATTTGGGCTACGGCGAACTTGGCTTTCAGGGCCGTTCTGATTTCGCTACTCCGCATCTCGATTCTATTGCCAATAGCGGCGTAAGATTCACCAACGGATATGTTTCCGCCCCCTTTTGTTGCCCCTCGCGCGCGGGCCTGATGACGGGCCGCTATCAAACGCGTTTTGGCCATGAGATGAACGTGGTGGGCAAACGGAATCTTGACCCGAACATTGGCTTGCCCTCGACTGAGAGAACAATGGCCAATCACTTTCAGGAAGCCGGCTACCGCACCGGGCTGATTGGCAAGTGGCATCTTGGCGGGCATCCGATGAACCGCGGCTTCGATGAGTTTTATGGCTTTCTGCACGAGGGGCATTTCTACTACCCGCCGCCGTATAGAGGCGCTGTGACGCGGTTGCGCGAAAACGAGCCTCCTTACGATGACGATAACCCGCTGATGCGCGGCCGCAATGTTGTTGAGGAAAAGTCTTACCTCACCGATGCTCTGGGTAGAGAGGCAAGTTCGTTTATTGAGCGCAATGGTGAGAAGCCTTTTTTTCTATATCTGGCATTCAACGCGATTCATAGTCCGATGCAGGCACCGGTTGCTTTGATGAACGAGTTTGAGGGATTGCGCGGAGAGCAGCGCAGGCTCTTTGCGGCCATGACCCGGTCTATGGACAACGCCACCGGTCGCGTGCTCGAAACCCTGCGGACACGCGGCCTTGAGCAGGACACACTCGTGTTTTTCCTCAGTGACAACGGGGGCCCAACGGCCGAGCTGACGTCTTCAAACGCACCGCTGCGAGGAGGCAAAGGCCAGCTCTATGAAGGCGGCATTCGTGTCCCTTTTGCTTGCCAGTGGAAGGGGCGGATTGCTGCAGGCCGCGTGAGTCATGAGACGGTCAGTGCGCTCGACCTGCTGCCTACGGCCATGTCCGCAGCGGGCCTTACCCTGCCTACGAATTTTGACGGAGTCAATCTGATGCCGCATCTCGGCTATAGCGCAAAGCCTGTCGAGCGCAAGAGCTTGTTCTGGCGATATGGCCAGAATCTGGCGATGCGCAAGGGGCAGTGGAAGGTGGTCAAACAGCGTTCAAATGATTTCCAGCTTTTTGATCTGGCTAGTGACCCCGCCGAAACCACTGATTTGGCGGTACTCCGTGCTGATATGAAAAAGCAACTTCTCGCAGAACTCGAAGCCACCAATCGCGAGATGGCTGCTCCGCTCTGGGTTTAGTTATTCTTCCCGCAGCGACAGCATCGGATCCAGCTTCGCGGCTTTCCGTGCCGGCAATGCGCAAGCAAGAATTGCGATCACAACGAGCATTGCAGGCACGCCGGTATAGGTGATCAGGTCGAAGGTCTGAATCTGCAAGATCGCCGACGTCGCAAGCTTCGACAGCGCCAGACACACTGGCATACCCACGACGACGCCCCAAAGCGTGCAACGCCATGCTTCGCCCAGAATACGGCGCATTACTTGAGCACCCGTAGCCCCAAGGGCGAGATGAATCCCGATCTCACGACGGCGCTGCAGAACGGAATAACTCGACACCGTATAGAGGCCCACTGCCGTAAGGGCCAGAGCCAGAATCCCCAGGATCGCAGACACACCAGCGGCTGCCTGAAACGGAAAACGATGTTGAGCTGAGACCGCACGCAAGCTCATTGGCTCACATCCAGAGGCCTCGGCCCCATCCGCACACAACGCCCGCACTGCAGCCATTGCGCTTGCCGGATTGCCAACGATTCTTGCGATGGCCGAAGTGATCCCGGCCTGTCCGGCAGCAGCCGGAATGTAGATGGCTGTTGTGTCCTTGCCCATGAAGAGAAAGCCTTTGGTGACATCCGGCACCTGCCCGATCACCGTGTAGGTTTTGCCAGCCTTTGGATCTTCATCGGAGGAAAGATCCATCTGAATCGTTTTCCCAAGCGGAGATTCTCCAGGCCACAGTCTGGTTGCTGTGGCTTTACTGATAACAGCGACTTTGGCTTCAGATCGAGCCTCCAGAGCTGTGTAGGTCCGCCCCGCCTCCACCTTGAGGCCAAGCACATCGAAATAGCGATGGTCTGTCTGATTGAATCCGAGCCGCACACTTTGGTTGTTGACAAGGGCATCCACTCGGCTGAGTTGCCCCATCAAAGGAGCCCTATCCACGGCACTGACAACACCAATGCCAGGGATTCGCTCCAGTTGTGCGATGAACTCCGGCGTGGTTTTGTCGACGCGCAGGTCATGGATGCGATCCAGGTCATATCCTGTACTGGCGGTATCGAGCTTTTGAATGTTCCGAACCAGTACACCCGCCAGAATGAGCAGTACCAGACTTGCTGCAACCTGGCCGCCAATCAGCAGATCGCGCATACGGCGGGGCTGGATTCGGCCCATGAAGGTTGAGTTTTCGCGTTTGGTGGATTGGGTGAGGCTGGGTGAGGTGACCTCAAGCGCCGGCAGCAGTCCAAAGGCAATACCAGCCAGCACCCCAAGCGCAACAGAATAGACCACAACGCGCCAATCCATTTCCACTGGCTGCATCGGAATCCCCATGCCGGAAGCAATCGAAAACAGATAGACCTGAGCTTCCTGGATAAATATCGATGCAAGCCCAATGCCTGCTGCAGCACCGAGAGAGGCGATAAAGATGCTTTCGGTCAACAACTGCCGCACGATGCGAAACCGGGAAGCGCCAAGTGAAATGCGCATCGCAATTTCATGGGTTCTTGAAGTAGCCCGGGCCAGATAGAGATTTGCCAGATTGGCGCAGGCGATCAGCAGCACCATCAGAAATGCCGCGAGACACAATGCTCCCGCAATACTCACTTCGGTTTGCTGGGGAAGATAAGAAGGCCGGGGCACTAACTCCAATCTCGCCACAGGGTCGCGTCCTGGTCGATTGAATCGGGTAGCCACAGCCGACAGAAGTTCTTCTGCCTCTTTGGGTGAAACTCCGGGCGCGAGCAAGCCTGAAGCCGCATTGCGCGCTTCACCCGCTGTTGCCTCACTGGTGCGCACCAGACGCAGTTGTTTTGAGCCAATCCAGAAATCCGGCATAGCCGCTTCCGTCCCGGTGAATTCGGGTGGCATCACCCCAACAACAGTGAAAAGTGTCGACTTGATACGAATCGATTTGCCGAGCGCGGCAGGATCGGCTGCCAGCAATCTACGCCATCCGGAGTCGCTAAGAACGGCAAGGTTTTGATTCTCCTCAGAGGCTGCAATCGTGCGGCCCATGCGGGCCTTTCCGCCAAGAAGATCAAAGAAATTCGAAGAAACGCCGGTCACCAGACCGTGCCTTTGGACAGGAGTCAGCATGAGAACCTGCATCGTCCCCATCGAGTAAAAGTCCTCAATTTTCCCGATGCTGCTTTGGCGCATCACATCGAGTTCTGCCTTGGACCACCCCCCAGCAGAGCGGGAATTTTTGTCATAGGCTTCAATATCGAAATGCCGCTCAAAGCCGCGAATTGGTAACGGCTTCAAGACGAAGTGCGAGAGCAGTGTAAAGAACGTGCCGTTAGCCCCGATTGCCAGGGCGAGAATTGCCACAGCCGCTGCCGAGAAGCCCGGGTTTTTGCGGATACCTCGTGCCGCATAGCGAAGATCGGTCGTCAGTTCATCCCAGAGCCGGTAGCCAAGGGCTGTGCGGCATTCTTCGGTGTAGGCGGCGACGCTTCCAAACTCGATTGCTGCCTGTCGTGCAGCCTGCTCACCTGTCATTCCGCGAGCGACTAGATCGTCGATTCGAGCTTGACGATGAAACGACATCTCCTCTGCTAGCGAAGACTCGATTTTTGAACGACCCATCAGACGGCGAAAGAAGTTCATAGCTCAGATGCCTTTGCCGACAGGGCCAGCGCCATCGCCTCCACCACATCGTTCCAAGTGCTGAGCTCTTGCTTGAGCCGCTTTCTGCCCGCAGGGGTCAGCGTATAAAACTTGGCCCGGCGGTTATTGTCAGAAACGCCCCACTCCGAGCTGATCAGCTCCTGGGTCTCCAATCGGCATAGCGCCGGATAAAGTGCCCCTTGTTCAATCAACAGCCCGCCCCCAGAGGTTTGTTCAATTCGCAAGAGAATTCCGTATCCATGCTGGGGGCCGAGCGAAACAGCCTTGAGGATCAGCAGGTCGAGCGTGCCGGGAAGAATGGATGTGGGCATAATTGTCCTAAATTAGTTAGGATAATAGCGCTACACCCCTAAGTTGTCAAGGAGAAGAAATCAGGTTACGGGGCCAGGATTAAATGGTGCCAGAGCGTTGTGGAGGCCCCAGTGATCTGCCCAGGTTTTCTTGCGGCCACTAGCGATTTCCAGGATCAGGTGAAAGAGATCCCAACCGACACTTTCAATAGTGGCCTCACCTGTAGCAATGCGTCCGGCATCGAGATCGATCAGATCGGGCCAGCGTTCTGCGAGCGTAGTTCGTGAGGAGACCTTGATGACCGGCGCAAGAGCAAGCCCATAAGGCGTCCCTTCGCCTGTCGTGAAGATATGCATGTTCATCGAAGCCAGTTGCTGCGTACCGCAGATGAAGTCGCTTGCCGGTGTGGCGGCAAAAACAAGGCCCTTGGCCGTTACTTTCTGCCCTTGTGCGGCAACAGAATGAATTGCACCTGTGCCTGACTTTGCGATGCTGCCCAGGCTTTTCTCAACAATGTTCACAAGGCCGCCGCGCTTGTTGCCGGGTGTTGTATTGGCGCTGCGGTCGGCATAGCCGCGAGCCAGATATTCGTCGTACCAGCGCATTTCGCGTATCAAATCACGCGCCACATCGGGGGTGGCGCATCTTGGCGTAAGTAAATGAATCGCATCCCGAACTTCGGTAACCTCGCTGAACATCACGGTCGCACCCGCCCGGACAAGCAAGTCTGCGGCGTAGCCCACGGCCGGATTGCAGGTGACACCCGAGAAAGCATCACTGCCGCCACACTGCAAGCCAACGATCAATTGCGAAGCCGGCAGGCTCTGGCGCTGCCGGCGATTGAGCACCTCAAGCCGCCGCTCTGCCGCGCGCATGATGGCCGCGATCGTTTCTGCGAAGCCACGTTCATCCTGAAGGCGGATCAGATCCGGTGCATAGTCAAAAACCGGAAAGGCCGGATCGCTCGGCAAGAGTCGGCCCGGCTGCATCTTTTCACAACCAAGACTCACCACCAGTGGCGAATTCGCAATGTTGGCATGACGGCTGATATGTCCCAGAGTCGCGATCGGCACTGCGGCCCCAGGCGCATCAATGGCAACTCCGCAGCCGTAAGTGTGCGTGATCGCAACCGCATCATCGACGTTGGCAAAGCGAGGTAGCAATTCCGCCTTGATACGCCGAACGGCGTAATCCACGGTCGGGGCAACACACTGCACGGTGGTAGTGATACCCAATATGTTCTTGGTGCCAGCGCTACCGTCGGGATTGAGAAAACCATCGAATCGATAGCCTTCCAGCGGAGGCTGTGCGGCAGGCACCTCCGTCGCCAGCGCAAGCTCATCGAGATTCGGTGCCGATGGCATTGCCACAAGATCTTCGCGTACCCAGGATCCGGCTGCGAGACTACGCAGTGCATTGCCGATCACCTGGCCATAGCGCAGGATCGGCTCGCCTTCCGTCAGATCCTGAAGCGTCACCTTATGGGCTTGTGGTGTGTCTTCCTGAAGCATGAGGCCATCGGCAAATCGCGCGCCTGCCGGCAGGCCGCCCGGGTTGGCAATGATCGCGACGTTGTCGCGTGCGTGAACTTTTACGTAAAGAGGGTCCAATTCGATAGTCTAGTCGTATGAGTGTTTCCCGGCGATCTTTACTTTCCTCCTCAGCCTTGGTTTTTTCACTGAAAGGGGCTGCGCAAGCGCCTGCATCGAAGGACAAAGTCAACCTCGGCTTTATCGGCAGCGGCATTCGCGGCAAACAGTTGATCGATGAATTCATGGCCGTACCTGCAGCGCGTGGTGTGGCTGTGGCAGATCTTTACGATGGCTGCCTCGAACGCGCCAAAGAACAATTGGGCGACAAGATTGCAACTACCAAAGATTACCGGCGCCTGCTCGAAAACAAAGACGTCGATGCTGTCGTCATCGCAACTCCCGACCACCTGCACGAGCGCATCACCCTTGACGCGCTTTCAGCTGGCAAGCACGTCTACGTCGAGAAGCCAATGACCTGGTCCATTGGGGAAGGCCCTCGCATGATTGCCGCAGCCAAGGCGAGTGGCAAAGTACTGCAGGTGGGCAGCCAGGCAAAAACTTCCGCACTCACGGCCAAAGCAAAAGAGCTAATCGCCTCAGGCGCTCTGGGCAAAGTGAACATGATTCGGATGGGCAACCATCGCAACAACGCCGAAGGCGCCTGGGTCTATCCGATCCCACCTGACGCAAGCGAGAAAACCATCGACTGGCCGCGCTTTCTGGGCAAGGCCAAAAAGCGCCCCTTCGATGCGGCGCAATTCTTCCGCTGGCGCTGCTGGTGGGATTATTCAGCCGGCGTGGCGGGCGATCTTTTTGTACACCAGTTCACCCAAATGCACGAAATCATGGGAACGAAGGCACCCTCTTCTGCCGTTTCGCAAGGAGGAATTTTCCGCTGGAAGGACGGCCGTACCGTACCTGACATCATGAACAGCCTGCTTGAATATCCTGAGGGCTTTCTCGTCGATGTCTACGTAACTCAGGTGAACTCATTCGCCCCGCGGGGCATTCTGATCATGGGCGATCAGGGGACGATGCAAGTGGAACCCCGCAGGCTCACTGTGATCCCGGAGCCCAAATTCGGCGAGGCGCAGCTCTACGGCAGCCTCAACTTTCCCAAGCGTCTTCGCGATGAGTATTTGGCTAAGTATGCCGGCGAGGCGAGGGTTGCGCATCCCGAACCTAAAGAGATCCTGGTGGAAGCAGGACAATCGCACAACTGGTTTTTCACGGACTCAATTCTCAACAACAAGCCCAGCCGCGAGAACGCCGAAGAAGGCCACTACGCCGCCGCAGCAGCTCATATGTGCAACATGGCTTACCGCAAAGGCCTCCGCATCACTTATGACAAGGCCCGCTAGTTGCGAGGCGTAATCTTTAAATTGCGAAAGTGAGCCTCGGTGCCCGGGCCAAGCCACAGCGCGACAGCGCCTTTGGCTTGGCCCATCCTCAGGTCGGTCACGATCAATGTGGGTTGGCTATTGCCGTGTACAAAGAGCCGCGCCTTCGCCCCGTCTACTTCAATCCGGACCTTCGTCCAGGCACCTGGCTCAAGATCGACATAGCTTTCATATTTTTCCGGAAATTCTTTGCGAAGTCTCTCCCAGGGGAAATCAGGGGTCGAAATGTATTGGGCGCTGTGGTTACGCCGCACCTGATCTTCGGCACGGCCGTTAGTGGGACGCAGATAAAAGGCCTCAAAATGCGACAGGTCCTTGCTCGCCCTGAAGGCCACACCAACAAAGCCGCGTGCACCGGCACCTGCGCCTACCCCAGGTGCCCCGGCCATCTCCACTTCAATGGTGCCGTTGGAGAATTCACTGTCTGAGATCACAACCAGATTCTGGTCGCCTTCTCCGATGACTCGAATGGAATTGAGATCCCGATACACCACGGGAGTGATCGTGGTCTTGTGGGCAATCAACGAATCAGTCGTCTGAAGGGGAAAGCTCTGGGCCAGCAGCAGGAGCGACATCAAATGCATCCCCCCATCCTAACTTTCGGGCGCGCTTGAATCCATCCTTGTTGCGTTTTGTTGTGACGACCCGGCGGCGCTCTGGCGCCACGCATAGCTCGGTCTCAATCCGGCCGGGCTGAATCAGCGGATGACGCAAGACCCGAGGCAGCCCTTCCGCCAATCCCCCACGCCAGGCGGCCAAATAGCTGAACTTCTCGTCCTCGTAACCAAGCGTGCCGCCCTTAAGCCGCCTGTGCAGGGCACTGCGGTTGAGACGGGCAGAGAAATGGCACCAGTCCAGATCTTTGGCCGGACATTGGGCCGCAGAAGGGCAGGGTGCCAGAATCGATGCTCCCAGCTCGATCAGCCGCGTGCGTGCCCCAAGAATCCAGCTGAAGCCGCGCGGGGTACCTGGTTCGATCAGGATCAGAAGCTGGCCCGTAGCTTTCCAGGCCTTCTCCACCAGCAAGGTATCGCTGCGGCCTTCGCCCAGTGAATAGCTGCAAACCACCACATCGTGCAGTGGTAATTCGGGAATTTCTTCAAACCTGCTGGTGCGCCAGATGGCATCGGCGAGAATCTGTTTCCCCACATGCACCATGGCCGGCATCTGCTCGATCGCCGTCACTGTCGCAAGTGAAGGCCACTGCTCTGTCGCCGCCAGCGAGGCCGCTCCGCAACCAGCACCCAAATCCAGTAGCGATTCCGGTGCAAAGTCTTCCATTGAGGCCCGGGTCGCGATCGCCTCGGCAATCGCTTCGCCCGCAGAACGATTTGCCGCATAGGTCGCAGGAAAACGCACCGCCAGATAGGCCGCCACCAGCAACTGGTCATCCATTCGCGGAGCCAGCGTATTGCGCCCAGCCCGGTATGCCTCCGACAGAGTCTCAATCGCAGATCTCATCCTTTCTGTGCCGTAACGGTTGGTGAGGATTTCCGCTTCTTGTTGCCAATCAAACATGAGTTGAACTTAGCAGGAACTGAAGAAGCCCTTCTGGTGTCCAAGCCAACAGAGCGGTAAGATCACTGTTAGGAGCCGGAAAATGGGCGAGAACAGTTTGGGATTTCGTAACGAAGGCGGCGAGCCAGCCGCACAAGTCTATAAAGACGCGCTCCTTGTGGAAAGACTCCGCCAGGGCCAGGACGAAGCATTTGAAGAATTACTGCGCACCTATGAGGATCCTGTCTACAATCTGGTCTACCGTTTGCTGAATCAGCCGGTAGACGCCCCCGATGTAGTTCAGGAAATTTTCGTGAAGGTGTATCGCAATTTAGGCCATTTCCAGGGCAAGTCCACACTGAAGACCTGGATATACCGCATTGCTGTTAACGAGGCCTATAATCATCGGCGCTGGTTTAGCCGACATAAGAAGAATGAAGTAGGAATCAGCGCAAGCGATGAAAATCATCCCGGTCTTGCCGATGTCCTGCCGGATCGCTGCCGGTCCCCTTTCGACTTGACCGCAGATCACGAAACGCGCGCGTTGATTGAAGAAGCATTGCTCAAAATCAACCCGGTTTTTCGCTCAGCCGTTGTGTTGCGAGATATCGAAGACATGAATTACGACGAAATAGCTGAAGTTTTGCAGATCTCACTTGGCACTGTGAAATCTCGAATTATGCGCGGCCGCGAAGCTCTTCGTGTAGAGCTTGAGGCCATGCTCAAGCCGGCACAGGCTTTTGGCTGGTCAACGCAAACCGTGACAGGACAATCTTAGAAGGAGGTTTCATGCATCAAGAAAACGCTCACCATGAAGTTCGCGCCCTGCTTAAGGCCTTGCCCCGACGGAGGCCAAACCATGACCTAAGCCTTGCCCTTCAGATTGCTGCCAGCAAAGAAGCCTCCCGTCGCCAGAAGTGGGCGAATGCGCCAGCCTTGCTGGTCAGGCTCAACAACAGATTTGAATTGTGGAAGGCAAACATGATGCGCCCCCTGGCACTGCCTTGCGCTGGGGGTATAGCAGCTGCAGTTTTGGTCTTCGCAATGTTTATACAAATCCATCCCGTTCGGGCTAATAGCCTGATGGACGACCGCCCGACTGCCCTTTATACAGAGCCCGCAGCAAAAACTCTCGCCCCATTTGAACCTCCGACCGCTGACGCCGAAATCGAAGTTTCGATTGATGAACTGGGCCGAATCGCCGACTATCGCGTCGTCGATGGCAACCCCAAATTGAATCTTGAAGTGCGCCGCAGCGTCGAGCGCACGCTTTTGTTCACTGAATTTACGCCAGCAACCAGTTTTGGCCAGGCCATCCCTTCCAAGCTGCGTCTGACCTTGCGGCGCGGTGCCTCGGCGATCACTGTGAAGGGTTAATTTGCCCCGCAAGTTCGGACAACATTTTCTCAGAGACCAGTCGATTCTCGAACGAATCGCGAGTGCTGCTTGTCCCGATGGTGAGCAGGATCTTGTAGTTGAGATTGGCCCGGGGCGAGGTGCCCTCACGCGCTATCTCCTGCCTCGTGCAAGCAAAGTAATCGCGATTGAACTAGACCCGGCAATGGTCTCTCACCTCAATCTTTACTTCGTAACCGACACAAGACTTGAGGTGCGTCATCAGAATGTTCTGGACTGCAACCTCCAGGAATTTGCTCCCTGCGTGATCGCTGGCAACCTGCCCTACTACATCAGTTCCCCCATCGCCTCCAAGGTCTTTGAGGCCGCCGGAGCCTGGAAGCGTGCCGTATTCCTGGTGCAAAAGGAAGTCGCCATGCGCATGGCCGCAGCACACGGCAACCGCGACTATGGCTACTTGAGTGTCCTCACTCAGGTGCACGCAAAGGCGACGATTCTCTTCAATGTGCCTCCTTCGGCTTTCTCACCCCCGCCCAAAGTTGACTCGGCTGTAATTTTGCTCGAGCCCAAAGTTTTTAATTCAGCCGAGGCCAAACGTTTCCTGAAATTCGCATCGCGCGCCTTTGCCCACAAACGCAAGACCCTCCGCAATAATCTAGCCCCCTTTTATGGAAAAGCAGCGATCGATGCTCAGCCAGAAGCTGGCTTGCGCGCCGAGCAACTCTCTCCCGCACAGCTCCAGGACCTCGAGTCCCGTCTGGCTGCGATTCCACCCGATGCTATCCTGAGCATTTGATGCCCCGAGTTCGCTTCGCCCCCTCGCCTACGGGATACTTGCACATAGGCAGCGCCAGAACCTTCATTTTTAACTGGCTTTATGCCCGTCACAATCAAGGTACGATGATCCTCCGTATCGACGATACCGACGTCGAACGCAATACCGACATCTCGCTCAATTCCATCTTCGACGGCCTGAAATGGCTTGGCCTGAGTTGGGACGAACAGTACCGGCAAAGCGACCGGATTGAATTGCACCAACGCCTCGCCTGGCAGATCTTCGCCGCAGGTCATGCCTATCGCGATTTCACTCCCGCCCACCAGGGAGATGACGACCGCGAGGGCCCTGGAACCTGGCTATTCAACTCAGACGCCCGCGAGATGAGCGCCGAAGAATCCGAGCGTCGTGCCAATGCTGGGGAACCCTTTGTATTGCGCTTCCGTGTCCCCCGCCACGAAGCCCGTTACATCAAATTTCCCGATGCCGTTTACGCCACCCAGTCCAAGAGCGTCAACGACATTGAAGACTTCGCACTGCTTCGCTCCAACGGCATGCCTACTTATCACATGGCATCTTGCGCAGACGATATCGACATCCGCATTTCGCACATCATCCGTGGCCAGGACCACTTGTCCAACACCTTCAAGCACATCCTGATCTTTGAAGCCCTCGGTGCCCCTGTGCCGGTCTTTGCTCACCTGCCTTTGCTGGTGGCCCCGGATGGAGCCAAGCTCTCCAAACGCAAGCACGGCCCTGTCGTCAGCGTCATGACCTACGAGGCCGCCGGCTTTCTGCCCCATGCCTACATCAACTTCCTGTGTCTGCTCGGCTGGAGCCCCAAGAACAATCGCGAACAAATGTCACGGCAGGAACTGATCGATGTCTTCTCCTTTGAAGGCATCAACCGATCGAACGCTGTGGTGAACTTCAGCGAAGCCGACCCGATCGATCCCAAGGCCACCTGGCTCAATTCGCAGCATTTGCGCTCCATGCCGCTCGAAGAACTCACCCCGCTGGTTCGCGAAAATGTCCTGAGATCTGGCCTCCCAATCCCTTATACGGATGAAGAGCTACCCGCCGTAGTAGACATTCTGCGCTTGCGAATGTCTACGCTGAATGATTTTGCAATCCTCTGCCGCGCGTTCTTTACCGACGACTACGAAATGAATCCCGCTGCCCTCGAAAAACTGAACGTCGCAGGTGCACGAGAAGGCTTGCGGGATCTTGGCGCACGCCTGGAAGCTTCAACTGACTTCAGCGAAGCCGGAATCGAAGCCGAACTCCGAAAGATCGCCGAAGAGCGTGGCCTCAAGGCGGGCATTCTCATCAACGGCTCACGTGCCGCCCTTACCGGCCAGCCCGTCGGCCCCAGTGCCTTCCATGTCTTTACCGCCCTCGGACGCAAGAAATCAATTGAAAGGTTGCTCGCCGTATGAACGTGATTGGGCTCGGTGGATTACTCGACGATGCAGCCTGCGCTCTTGCCGTCGACGGCACGATCGTCGCCGCAATCGAACAACGCAAGATAGCACGGAATCACAACCCAGGATCCCTGCCCGTAGAAGCAATCGAAGCGACACTTGCCATCGCCAAGATCCAATCGGCCGACGTTCACCAGGTAGCAATTGCCCGCCCGCTCAGCTCTTCTCCAGATAGTCTGCTCAGCCTGCGCGTCAAGCAGCTATTCCCCAATGCCCGGCTGCTGATCCTCGATCATCAGACGGCCCACGCTGCCAGCGCCTACTACGCCTCTGGCTTCACCGATGCAACTGTGCTGACTCTCGACAGGGCTGGCGACCTCCGCTGTGCCGCTCGATTTCAGGCCGCCGCAGGCAAGCTCGAACTTGAAAAAGAATCCTACTTCCCCGATTCCCTCGGCGATCTCTATGGCCGCGTAACCGAGTTTCTCGGTTTTCGCTCACGTGCCGACGAACACAAAGTGCAATGGATGTCCGCCGCAGGAGACAACCGCTTCGTCCCTCTCTTCGAATCCGTTCTTGGCTACCAGGCTGAATCCTGGCCCTCGCTCGATCGCAGTTATTTCGACCGGGACCGCCTGGGTGCCGGCGGCTTTAGCGCCAAGTTGTATCAGGCCCTCGGATTGGCCGACGGCTCCCCTCCAGAGGCTTTTCTGCAGCCCCACATCGCCGCCGGCCTCCAGGGCGCCATAGAGCGCTGCGCTCTGGCTATGGCCGGCAAGTCTGAGAATCTTTGTCTTGCCGGTGGCGTCGCCTTCAACGCACTGCTGGTTCGCGCTTTTGAAGCTTCCGGGCAATTCAGCAATGTGTTCGTTCAGGCTGCAGCCGGCAATGCAGGCACTGCTATCGGAGCCGCCTACGCGGCCAGCAATAGCCCACGCTCGCCGCTGCAATCCCTCGCCCTGGGCCCTTCCTATGATTCTGAAGCAATCAAACGAGTGCTCGAAAATTGCAAGCTGAGTCCTAAGTTCCTGCTCACCACCGACGAACTCATCCAGTCCGCGCTCACAGAACTGGCCGAACACCGCATCATCGCCTGGTTTCAAGACCGCATGGAATTCGGGCCCCGCGCACTGGGCAATCGAAGCATTCTCGCTTCCCCACTCGATCCCTACGCAACCGAAAATCTTAATAGTTTCATCAAACACCGCGAAGCCTTCCGCAAGTTTGCCGCTTCAGTTCCTGCCGAGCATGCCGCGCAATACTTTGAGAGCAGCGCCAACGCCCGCAATCTGGCCAGCGTCGCAACGGTCAAACCCGAATACCGCGATCGATTCGCGCCAGCTCTGCTCGGTGCAGACGGCATCCGGCTGCATGTTGTCGACAAGGACGAGAATCCGCTCTTCCATCGCCTTTTGATTGCCGCCGGGGATCGCACAGGTCTGCCCGTCCTCTACAACACCAGCTTCAATCTCTTCGGAGATGCTCTCGTGTGCAGCCCGCGCGATGCCGTTCGCAGCTTTTACTCCAGCGGCATCGACGTGATGTTTGTCGGGCAGTTTCTACTTCGCAAGTAGAGCCTCAATTGCTGAAGCTGCAATCGGGTGATAATTCTCTTTGTTCCGGGCGAACAAAGCTTTGGCTCGAATCTTGCCCTCGGCTGTCTTAGCCATCTCCTGATACAGAGGCTTGATGAATTTTTGACGGCCTACGCGCCCCAGAAAATCCTCAAGTGCTCCCTGCGCAGGGGCATACTTATGGCGAATTGCCAACAGCAACCAGGCATCCAGAATCTCACTATTTTTTGACTTGGTGAACGAATAGTCTTTATCGAGTTTGGCCATCTGATCAGCCGTCAAAGACTCTGGCATTGCGCGCAGAAAGTGCAGCCACTGCTGTGCAACCCACTCCTTGGGATTCAGGGCCTGCCCTTTTTTCCACTTCGCCACTTCTTCATCAACAGTGTTCAAAAGAAAAGAATTGATTTTGGGTGCGGAGGCAGGCAGACCAGGCTTATAGATCCACTCCTTAACGTCGAGTTTCAGATTCGGAAGCTTCTCTTTCAGGTAGCTCTCGAAGGTTGCCGTTGTAATACTCTGGAACGCGAAATGATCGAAGTAGCCCCGCACGAAGGAGTCAAAGCGTTCTCGGCCAACTTCTTCTTCGATCGCCCTGAGCATCAATGCGCCCTTCACATATGGAACCAGCGTCACTCCTTCTTCCGGGTCGCGGCCCTTCAGATCGACATGGAGCAGTTGATCCTTCTCCGACAATTTCGCCATCTCCTCCTTCAACTCGGCGATCTCAATCGCAAACTCCATCTCGCTGCGCTGCTTTCCATAAAGCTCTTCCTGAATGCGGCGCTCTACGTAAACGGTAAAGCCTTCGTTTAGCCAGAAATCGCTCCAGGTGGCATTCGTCACCAGGTTGCCACTCCAGCTATGCGCCAGCTCATGCGATATCAACGAAACCAGACTCTTGTCGCCAGCAATGATCGTTGGCGTGGCAAAGGTGAGCCTTGGGTTCTCCATGCCGCCAATCGGGAAGCTGGGCGGAAGCACCAGCACATCGTAACGGTCCCAACGATAGGTGCCGTAGAGTTGTTCCGCCGAGGCAACCATCGCATCGAGATCGGAGAACTCGTGAGCCGCATCATCCAGCATTGCCTTTTCTGTGTAGACTCCCGTGCGGCCGCCGATCATCCGGAACTGAATTTCACCCACGGCCAGTGCCAGCAGATAAGGAGGCACCGGTTGTGTCATGTCAAAGCGATAATCACCCGTCGGCGCTGCCGTGCGCTGGTCATTGGTTGCACTCATGACGGCAAAAAAATTTGGTTGGGTGCGGATGCGTGCCTTATAGGTGATGCGAATTCCCGGTGAATCCTGCAGAGGAATCCAGGTTCGAGTGTAAATTGGTTCCCCTTGGGTGTAGAGATATGGGGATACTTTGCCGGCGGTCTGCTTTGCCGTTAGCCACTGTAAGGCCACCGCAGAAGGGCTGGTCTCGTATGTGATTCGAATAAATTTTGCGCCCTCCGGCAAACTGACTTCCAGTGGTGCTCCAAGAATCTTGTCAGCCGCTCCGAGCTTGAATTGTGCGGGCTTGAAATCCTGGCCACTCGAGGAAGTCTCTGCTTTGTCAATCTTCAAATCCTTTGAATCGAGAATGATCCTGCCGCTGCCTTTGATCGTGTGGGTCACCGTTCCACTCAGAACTCTCCGATCGAAATCCACTCGCAAATCCAGCTCACTGTGAAGGACTCGAGCCTCAGTTGGCTTGGCAAAAGAATGATCATCCTGGGTAAACGACACTTCGCTTTGTACCTCTTCTATCTTCGGAGCACAGCTGGCAAGGAAGATGGCCGTAGCCAGCATCCCGCACATCAATGACATACGCATCTCACCATTATGATCAAATTCCAAAATAAAGAGCCTCATTCCCGTTTTGAGGAATGAGGCCCTGAATTGTAAAACTTTCCTTTATTGAGCTTTTCGCGGTGAGAACTTGTTCAAGTCTGCCAGCAGCAGGGTTCCAGCTGAAGGCGGCTTGGGATTCCCTTCGATGATTTCTTTGTTGGTCATTGTTTTGCCATAGAGTGCCTTGTTGCCGTCGAGATCCTGGCGCAACGTGCTCCCCTCGAGGGAGATACCTGCAAAGACGCCGCGGCTTCTGGAATAGCTCAGCATCTCCGCAGTAAGCAGGACATCGGTCTGCGCGCTGGACGTGCGCCCGACGGGGCCTGCTGCGACACTGGCTTCGCCGCCCAGCTTGAACTGATTGTTCAACAGGCGATTTGCGCCTTTCTTGTTCATTACGAGCAAGATCACGTCACTCTCGCTGCCGCCAATCTGAAAGCCCACGCTTCCACCTTCGACAATTACGCTGGCCGGAGATCCCCATCCGTCTCCACTGGTTTTTCGGCAGGTAAAGAAGCCTTTTCCATACTTACCTCCAACGATAAACGCCCCTTTCTTCAAGCCAGGGACAACAATTGCGCATTCACTCTTGTCAAGTAATTCCTGGGGGATCGCCTTCTCACGAACTTCCATAATTTCGTGTAATACATCGCCAGCGGCCTTCAGCCGCTTCTCTTCGTCACTTTGAGCAAACAGGCTGCTCGTGAGAACCAATCCTAATAGAGCTACAGTTTTCTTCATAAATCTCCTTCTCCTCTTTTGATTATCCCCGAGTCCTATACGTTTCCTCTGTTTCTGGGACATAGATAGAATTCAGACATGGTTTATGACGCAGTTTTCGTGTGAATCGGGCCAGGTGGACACATTGCCGGCTTCTGGTCTCGCAAAGACTGCGGCCACCGACCTGCCGCCTCGAAACCGCCTCGGCCAATGAAGGCAATCCCACCAGCGGCGCTGAGCAATTTTTCGAACTGCTCCAGTTTCATACAATCGAAGGCTATCGCCTCAGCCACCTCGGCCAAACTCCGTGGCTCGGATACAAACCGCACCCTCCCGGACTCTACCCCGATCTCACAGTAGACTAGTAGTTTATGACCCTCGAAGAAATCGAGCGGGAGTATGATCAGCTCCGCCAGCAAGCCGAATCTGTGCGGAGCTATCTTTGACGCCCCCAAAAAGAAAACCCAACTCGACGAACTGGAAAAGTTGATCGGCGATCCCGAATTCTGGAATAATCCCGAAAAAAGCCAGGAAGTGATGCAGAAGCGGAAACGCCTTGGCGAAACCCTCGACCAGGACCGCCGCATCGCCACCATGAGTTCTGACGTCGCCGCCCTGATCGAACTGGGCCGCGAAGGCGAGGACATTCTGGAACTGCTCAACTCCGAGGTCCCCATCTTTCGCGACGCGCTCTCCCAACTCGAAACCGGCATGTTACTCAGCGGCGAGCACGATCACCTTTCTGCCATCTTGAACATCCACCCCGGCGCGGGTGGCACCGAGAGTCAGGACTGGGCCGAAATGCTCATGCGCATGTACCTGCGCTGGGCCGAACGCAAAGACTTCAAGGCCACCATCACCGACCAGCTCGATGGCGACGGCGCTGGAATCAAAAGCGTCACGATCGAAGTGGAAGGCGAAAACGCCTACGGACTCATGTCGAGCGAAATTGGCGTCCATCGCCTGGTTCGCATCTCCCCCTTTGACGCCAATGCCCGCCGCCACACCAGCTTCGCCAGCGTCTATGTCTACCCGCTGATCGATGACGAAATCAAGATTGAAATCAAGCCAGAAGATGTTCGTACTGACGTTTTCCGCGCCTCTGGTGCCGGCGGCCAGCATGTCAATCGCACCGAGAGCGCCGTGCGCATGACTCACATCCCGACCGGAATTGTAGTCCAGTGCCAGAACGAACGCTCTCAGCACAAGAATCGAGCCAGCGCTCTCAAGCAATTGAAGGCCCGGCTTTTTGAACATGAGCTCGAAAAACGCCGCGTCGAAGACAAAAAGAGCGAAGACTCTAAACTCGAAATCAACTTCGGTAGCCAGATCCGCAGCTACGTGCTTGCCCCTTACCGCATGATCAAAGACCACCGCACCAAGTTCAGCGTCGGTGACGTCGACCGTGCCCTTGACGGCGACATCGACGCCTTTATGCACGCCTGGCTTGTATACAAAAAGACCGGCAAAACCGCCAGCGACGCTAAAGACGAGATGCCCGACTAATGGTCAGCCGGGAGCAAATCGCTCAAGCGGCCGCTCTCATTCGCTCAGGCCGGGTCGTCGCTTTTCCTACTGAAACCGTCTATGGCTTGGGGGCAAATGCGCTCGACCCCACTGCGATTGAGCGCATATACGAAGTGAAACGGAGGCCCAAAACCTCGCCCCTGATCGTGCATGTTTCCAGTGTCAACATGGCCAGGAGCCTGGTAACGGATTGGCCAGATTCTGCAGATCGGCTCGCTAAAGCCTTCTGGCCGGGGCCTCTGACCCTGGTTCTGCAAAAGAACGACAGAATCCCAGTGGAGTTGACGGCTGGCCTCGCGACGGTCGGATTGCGGATGCCCGCTCACCCGGTTGCCCTCGCGCTAATCGAAGAATCCGGCCTGCCCATTGCCGCGCCCAGTGCCAACCGATTCACCCAGCTCTCACCAACCACAGCGCAACATGTAGCCAATGGTTTGGGCGATGCCGTCGACCTGATCCTCGACGGCGGCCCCACCGAGGTTGGTATCGAATCTACGGTATTGAGCCTTACGGGAAGCCAGCCAGTGCTCCTGCGACCCGGCATGGTGAGCCGCGAAGCGATTGAAGCTCTTCTCGGGCCCATCCTTTTACTTGAGAATGCAGGGGATGCCCATGCGTCGCCAGGTTTGCACTCAAAGCATTACTCGCCGCGAACTCCCCTCTATCTTCTAGGTCCCGCTGAACCACTGCCCAAGTTGGGGAGAGGAATCCATCTTTACTGGTCGAATCCGCGCGAGGCTGCCGAATCCCAAGTTATGCCGGCCGAACCGGAAAAATACGCAGCTACCCTTTACGACACCCTCCACCAGGCCGATTTGCGCGGATACGACTGGATCGCCGTAGAAGCCCCTCCAGCAACTTCGGTCTGGGCCGGCATCCTCGACCGTCTCGTGCGCGCCAGTATTCGCTAGCTAAGTTTAAAGGCGTATGGGCCTCTACCGATAAGACCGTAGATGCAGTCTATAGAAACGGTTCGCTTCGGCACTGTACGCTTTCAAGAAGATGAAGTCATTGAGTTCCCGGCTGGCTTGCCGGGCTTCGAGCAGGAACATCGCTTCCTGCTGATCGAAGCCGCTGAGAGCGTTCCGCTCAAGTTCTTGCAAAGTGTGACCACACCTCAGTTATCTTTTGTTTGTGCCCCATTGTCACTGGTCTCCCCGCGCTATGAAATGGTTCTGCCCCGGCAGGATTGCGAAGCCCTCGCTCTGGCTGCCGATTGCCGCAAACAGGCTGCAACGCTCGACTGGCTCGTAATTTTATGTTTTGCCCGTCCCGAAGAACCGACAGCAAATTTGCTGGGTCCTGTGGTGATCCGCCGTGATGTTGGGCTTGGTGTGCAATCGATCCGCGAGGATGCCCGTTATTCTGCACGGCAACCCTTGTTTTCCGCGTCCGCAGCTGAGGAGCAAGCCTTATGCTCGTAATCCGCAGACGCGCTGGCGAAGGCTTTCTCATTGGCGATTCGATCGAAGTCGACATTCTTGAAGTGGACGGCAACCAGGTCAAGATCGGGATCCGGGCTCCGCGCGAGACCTCGATCCTGCGGCGCGAGATTGCCGCCACCAGAGCTTCCAATCTCGATTCCGCACATGAGGTAGAAGCCAAAACTCTGGAAGAGGCTTCCAAACGGCTTCGCTTGTCTACCCTCAATCCGAAACAGTACTAAACATACGCCGCTAAGGCAAATTTTTGTTTCAAGTTGGGACATCCTGCCCCGATATGGCACTTATCAGCAACGATGCCGAGGTGGTGCAAGGCCACTCGTTTGGAGAGGATTTCCAAACGTTCAAACACAAAGGAGTGAATCATGGCTTTTTCATCAAACACCAACATTGCGTCCCTACAGGCGCAGAGCTACATCAACAACAGCAGCGACTTTCAGGGCAAGACGATCAATCGCGTCACCAGCGGTTTGCGTATTGTGAACTCGGGCGATGACGCCGCGGGTCTTGCAATCGCCAACGGCCTGCGCAGTGATCAGGCGGTTCTCAACCAAGGTATCCGAAACGCAAACGACGGTCTGAGCCAGCTTCAGATCATCGACGGCGGTATTAACAACATCTCCAAGCTTCTTGATCGCGCTCGTACTCTGGCGACACAGTCGGCGTCTGGGACCTTTACTGGGGCTCGCACGGTTTTGAACAGCGAATTCAAGTCGGTTGTTGAAGAAATTGACCGGCAGTCGCAGGCGATCGGTCTCAACACGGGCGGCGGTTTCGCCAAGTCTCTGAGCGTTTTCATCGGCGGCGGCAAAACATCCAATGGCATTTCGGCCATCACCAACGGTTCGGCCTCGGTTGATCTGAGCAACTCTACGGTTGACGCCAAAAGCCTTGGCCTCAAGGGTGTTCAGGCAGTCGGAGTCGCAGGACAGGACATTGGCAACGGCTCAGCTACGTCTGTATCGACGATTCTTGCCAATGCCACCAACACCGGATCCCAGGCTGCTGGCGGCTACACAGACTTCTTCTTCCGCGGATCTGGATTTGCCGATGACAATGCGGTCAAAGTCAGCGTCAATCTGAGCGGCGTTACCGACTCCGCAACCCTCGCAACCGCGATCAACGCTGCCGTCGACGCTGCTGGAAACAGCGGTTCGCAGTTTGCAACGGCGTTCAAAAATGCTGGTATCAAATCGAGCATCATCACCGATAGTGCGACAGGCAAGCAGTCTCTGGCCTTCACCAGCGCCAACAATGCTTTCCAGGTTGCCGCAGGCGACCGTACGGCCAATGCACTACTCGGTAACTTCTCTGCAGGCTCTACCGGAGTCGATCTCGCTGGCACGGCTACCGCAGGCGGAGCTTCGCTCACTGCTGCTTCAGCTGCCACGGCAAGCAACATCATCGTGCGCATCAAGGGAAGCGGACTCGCAAGTCCCGTTGACCTCACGGTAAACATTACCGGCGGCACCACCACCTATACGAATGCAGTCGCCGACCTCAGCTCGCAGATCACCAATAACTCTACGCTTCAGGCCGCTGGAATCAAGGTGGGCAGCAACTTTACGGGCGGTTCTACCTTGAGCCTCACCAATGCGCGCGGCGAACAGTTTTCCATTGAAACTCTCGGTGACTCCCAGAATGCATTGGGCTTCGGCACATCGTTCCGTCAAACGACGCAGACCACCTTCAATTCGAATAACATCACGGGCAGCAACTACCAGACCGGTACCCCCGGTGCGTCCACCATCCGCGTGGCATTGAGCGACGGCTCCAACTTTGACATTTCTGCCAATACCGGTGCCAACGTGGCTGCGGGTGTGGCCAACCTCAATGCTGCATTTGCCGCCAGTGCCGACGCCTCAAAAGCGGGGCTCTATGCGACAGTTAACGGTGGTCAGGTACAAATTCAGTCTCAGTATGGTACCGACTTCCGCCTCGACGAAGCTTATTCGGCGACAACGAATTTCGGCTTTGCCACGGTTGCCCGGGGCGCTGGTGCCGTTGGAACCACCACCACTGCCTCGACCCTTAGCGCCACCTCCAGTTCCTTCAATTCGGGAGGAGCTCAGCAAACCGGCTTGCTCGCCTTTAGCGCAATCAATTACGCCAACGACGATCAGACGATCAGCTTGAGCGCCAACGACAGCGCTGGCACACAGCAAAATCTCGCTGTCGTGCTTCGCAATGACTCCACCACACGCAATGCCGTCACCATCGATGATGCGGTTGATGCCATCAATACAGCGATTACTCAGTCCAACAATGCGACTTTGCAAAAGGTTGTAGCGGTAAAAGAAAACGATGGCGGAACCGAAAAAATCCGCTTCCTGAGCACGCTATCCAACTTCAAGGTTAGCGTAGGGTCCAATAGCTCCGGTGCCGCTGGTATCACTACCTCGCAAGGCAGCGTACAAACGAGCACAGCCGCTGCCGGTGGTTCCACCTCCGACATCGCTACGCAAGAGAACGCCCAGAACGCCGTCACCGCACTTGCCGACGCCGTAGACAAACTGGGCCAGGCCCAAGCCGTCGTCGGTCGAGGTCAGAACCAGTTCGGCTTTGCCGTCAACCTGGCCCAAAGCCAGTTGACCAATCTCGCCGCTAGCGAAAGCCGTATCCGCGATGCCGATCTCGCCCAGGAAGCCGCCAATCTGTCCAAGGCCCAGATCCAGTTGCAGGCCGGTATTGCCGCACTGGCTCAGGCCAACTCAGCTCCCCAGCAGGTGTTGAGTCTCCTCCGGGGTTAATCGCTAGTCGATTCACCAAATGTCTCTCAATCAGCTCTCGGCGGCCGGTCTATTCTGGCCGTTCGAGGGCTCTTGTTTTGAATCCGAGGAAAACCTTAATGACAGCCGAAGCGAACTATACTTACGGAGCTTCACTCCTGCAGCAGCTCGAAAGCGACCCCAAAAGCGGCGAGGCCTACGACGCACTTGGCGTCTTCGCGCTAGAAAACGATTCCCCTGCCGAAGCAGTCGAACTCTTTGGTAAAGCGATTCAACTCTCCGGGCCAGAGCCTCGCTACTGCGCCCACCTAGGTGAGGCCTTCGCTCATCTGGGCGACTATGCGCGAGCGGCCGCCTGCATCGGTCAAGCGCTTGTTGGCGCTCCTTCCAATCTCGACCTCCGGCTCGCCTATGCCAACCTGCTCCATATCCAGGGTGATCACGATCATGCCGCCAAAAACTATGAGCTGCTCTTAGTCCAATCGCCCAATCATGCCGAAGCATGGTTTAACCTGGGCGTCACCCGTACGATCCAGCAAAATCCAGACCAGGCAAGGCGCGCCTACGAATCGGCGTTAGCCGTCAAGCCCGCATACCCCGAAGCATGGAACAACCTCGCACTGCTTGAGCGCTCCGACGGCAATCTCGCCGCCGCCGAAACCGCCTATCGCCGTGCACTGCTAATCATGCCCGACTACGGCGACGCTCTCTATAACTTCGCGATTCTACTCCAGGATCAGGAGCGTTTACAAGAAGCCATCATGATCTATGAGCGGCTTCTTGCCGTCGATCCTAGCTTTGCCGAAGCCCATAACAATCTAGGCAATTGCTACCTCAAACTCAATCGACTTGCTCAAGCCCAAAATCATTTCCTCGAAACTCTGGCCATCAACGCCTCGCACAAGCAAGCCCCCTGGAATCTCGGTTTCGCATCTCTCCTGATGGGTGATTTCCCCCGCGGTTGGTCCGGCTATGAACACCGGCTCTCGCAATATGAAATCGCCACCACAAAGTGGAATCTCCCCCGCTGGAACGGCAAACTGAAGCCTGGCTGCCGCATCCTCGTCCATGCAGAGCAAGGCCTTGGCGATACCATCCAATTCGCCCGCTACCTCCACCTCTTGCGGGATGCCGGCATGAATGTCGATGTTTTCTGCCAGGCACCACTCGAAAGCCTGCTTGCTTCGATCCCTGGCCTCGCTTCCTGCACGTCAAGTCTCTCTTCCTGCACCTCAACTTTCGCCACTCCACAATCCGGCGATTGCGAAGTCCCCTTCCCAAGCCTCTCCTACCACTTCAAGACGCACCTCGATAACATCCCCAATCAAGTGCCCTATCTCTTCGTTGATCCGGCCAAGCGAGAAAATTGGCGCTGTCTTTTTGCCGCTATTCCTCCAGCAGCCAAACGGATTGGAATCGTCTGGCAAGGCAACCCCAAACATCGCAACGATCATAACCGCTCGATCCCTTTTGGCGCCTTCGCGAAGCTGCTCGACACACCTGGCTTCCAATTTATCGGACTTCAAAAAAATGTCCCGAGTATCGACATCCCCGATCAGGTCTTCGACATCTCGCCTCTGCTCACAGATTTCACCGAGACGGCCGCAGCCATCGAACAACTGGACCTGATCGTTTCAGTCGACACCGCTGTCGCGCATCTGGCCGGTGCCCTCGGAAAACCCGTCTGGACTTTGCTCCCCTACGCACCAGACTGGCGCTGGCTGCTCCATCGTGACGATTCTCCCTGGTACCCATCCATGCGGCTCTTCCGTCAGCAAATCGCCGGCGACTGGGCAACCGTAGTGAAAGAAGTCAGAAAAGCCTTGCTCGAATTGGACTAAGCCTCACAGCTCAGTCCGTTCGTGCATAGGAGGGGCTTATCTGCGGCAGAAGCTCAGCAATGACGCTTCCTGCCGCGGGTTTGTTTTGGCTTCAAGCCAAACGGTTCAGCAGCTTCGAATCCCCAGGCATCCGCTCTCCAAATGCACTCAGCTGCTTCAAATTCGTCTCAGCCTCGTGTAGTGCGAGTGTAAGCCGATTGCGCTCAGATCGAATCTCAATCTCAATAGACCGAGTGCGCTTGAGCATCGCCTCAAACTGCCCGAGACTTTCCACAGCAAGCATTGGATGCGATCGGCATATCTCTCCAAGCTCTGCCACGAGCGCTTCCCGTCTGGAAAGCGAGTTCTCATCCCACTGCTTGCTCCCACCATCCAGACTGAACCTGCCATCGAGCTCGGCAACCTCTGCCAACCTTTGCGCGATCCGTTTCGCCTCGCGCAATTAGCCGTCCCGCTTTCCATAAAGAACCAGATTTAAACTATCCACGGAAGCGCCAATGATGTTGCTTTGAGATTCAAAGCGCCCAAGCAGGGCATCTGCTGCCTGAAGCTTCTGCATATAGCTCTCACGGATCAGGTTGATCCGGTCCTCAAGTTTGAAGATCTGTTCCGCCAGCCGGTCATCCGTTTTATCGTACTGCGCGATCTGAATTTCGGCCAGGCCCGTAACCTCTTCGCTGAATCCATCGGTTGCCTCAGCCAGACTTCCCAACCCGGTCGTCTCCTTAAAAAAATCAAAGCTGTCGCGCAACTCGGCTTCACTCAGGCTATTGAATTCGGTAAAGTCGAAACTCACCGCACCGTTAGAGGCAAAGGTGATCCCCAAATCCGAAAAGTTTTTGACCGTGCCTTCGGCAATGCTGAAGCTTGAGGTCTTGCGCAAGATATCCTGCGCCTCACGCACCAGGTAATCGCCACTCAACAGGCCTGCCGTTTTGCCTACCTGAGCCGTCACTTTATTTTGAACGGCATTATAGGCATCCACAAAACCGCTGATCGCATCCGACAACTTCGAGCGGTTGCTCGACAGCCCGATAGACAAAGTCTCGTCCACACTTGTAGTGGCCTTCAAGCTGAAGGTCACCCCGGGAATCAGATCGTTTACCTGATTGGAGGTCCTGCTTACCGGCACCCCATTCAGCTTGAAACTGAGATTGCTGCCCTGATTCGAACTGGTCAGCAAACTGGTATTGGCACCATCCGGATCATCTCTTAGCGTCAACGTTTTTGCGCCAGCCGTATTTGCCGTCACACTCAAATAGTTCGTTGTGCCGTCCACGGTCAGAATCGTGGCCGTAACCCCAGCCCCCAGCGTATTGATCTTGTCCCGCAACCCCACCAGATTGTTCTGCCCGCCCGTAAGGCTGATGTTGTAATCCGAGCTACCCACGGTCAGTTTCAGCGAGCCCGTCGTTGAAACCTGCGTCACGTTGGAATTTGCGTAAGCAACGGAGGAGGTCTCAGATGACGCCTTAGCAGTGGATGTCACCTCCGTAATGTTGTAGGTGGTGAGAGTGTCGGTATTCACCGAATCCACACTAAGCTTGGAGCTATTGGATGAGCTGGCCGATACAGCGCGGTTTGCCGCCACATCCTTAAGCGTCTTGATCCTGTCGCCCAGCAACTTCACGCTGCTGCTCAATTCAGACGTCAGTTGCCTCTTGACTGTAATATCGGATTGTTCGTTCTTCAATTGATTCAACGGGAACGAAGCAATCGTGGTCACGCGCTGGAGGATCGTTTGAAAATCCTGCGAGTACTGACTGATGCCGGTAAAGGTTAATGGTGATAAGCCCATAGCTGGTAATCCGCCTCTTCTTCTCAAGTCTTTTCGGCAAACCCCAAGGATTCTTGAGACGATTTTCAGAAGATCCACACTAAAGTGGCATGGCCACCCGCACCCTTTCCCCGCTAGCCCTGATCGCCCAGCAACTGGAAAAGAAAAACGGCAGCGGCTCGGTGGTCGTCCTAGGGTCCAGATCTGCCGAATCGATCCCCGTCATCCCAACCGGCTCGATCCTCCTCGACCAGGCCCTGGGCTGCGGCGGCCTCCCCCGCGGGCGAATCATCGAAGTCTACGGGCCTGAATCTTCAGGCAAAACCACCCTCGCCCTGCACGCCATCGCCGAAACTCAGAAGCTCGGCGGCTATGCCGCCTTCGTCGATGTCGAACACGCCCTCGATGCCACCTACGCCTACAAACTCGGCATCGACCCGGACCGCGTTCTCCT
This sequence comes from Bryobacter sp., assembly GCA_022843625.1. GTDB lineage: Bacteria > Acidobacteriota > Terriglobia > Bryobacterales > Bryobacteraceae > Bryobacter. The sequence continues at coordinate 324,656 of JALHNH010000004.1, forward strand.
CTCCCAACCAGACTACGGCGAACAGGCGCTAGACATCACGCAATCGATGGTCGCCTCCGGGCAGATCGATCTGGTTGTCGTCGACAGCGTCGCCGCCCTCGTCCCCAAGGCCGAGCTCGACGGCGAAATGGGCGACGCTTTTGTTGGAGTCCACGCCCGCCTGATGTCCCAGGCCCTGCGCAAGCTCACCGGCCTTGCCTCAAGCCACAACTGCACAATCCTCTTTATCAATCAGATACGAGAGAAGATCGGCGTCATGTTTGGCAACCCCGAAACCACCACCGGCGGCCGAGCCCTGAAATTCTTCGCTTCGCAACGCCTGGAGGTCCGCAAAACCACTTCGGTCAAAGAGGGCGACGAGATTCGGGGCAATCGAGTGAAAGTGAAGGTAGTCAAGAACAAGATGGCAGCACCCTTCCGTGAGGTCGAATTTGAAATCCGCTTCGGCCGCGGCATCGACCGGCTGGGCGAACTGATCGATGCCGGAGCAGAACTCGGCATCCTGCAGAAATCCGGCTCCTGGTTCAGCTACGGCGAGCAGCGCCTGGGCCAGGGCCGCGACCAGGCCAGAGAATCCTTGGACCAGGCCCCCATCCTGCGCCACGCCCTCGAAGAAGCCGTCCTGCGCAAAATGGGCCTCGACTACCTCGACGCCGGAACCCAAACCCAGCGCATCCGCCCTTCGGGCGAAGGTCAAGTCTCACGCGCTACCGCTCAGCAAATGGCAGCCAGCGTCTAGGCTCTCATTACCGATTGCGGAAATGAATTCGCGCATTTGCTCTTGATAAAGTATGCTTTCCGATTACAATTAGTCGCGTTGCAGGGCTTGTGGGCCTGATTTTCAAGGAAATTCCTGCCCTTCGTTACAAGTCGCCCACGCGCTTCCATTCTCATCACCCCAGCCAACCGCACTTCCATGATTCTGCCAGATAGACTTGTATTGCTCCAGCCACGCACAGTCCGTAACTAAGAGCCAGGATTTCTTTTTATAACGACAATGCAAATAACAAGTCCAGGACAACCAATCATATGAAAAGACGTGATTTCCTCTGGCTAACCGCGGCTGCTGCAACTGCGGCTTCCAGAAAGCCGAACATTGTTGTAATCCTCTCCGATGACTTCGGCTACGGCAGTCTCAACTGTTACGGAGCTGATCCCAAATTGATTCGCACCCCACACATGGATCGCCTGGCCAAAGAAGGCCTCCGCTTCACAGACGCAAACACCCCGTCCTCCGTCTGTAGTCCAACCCGGTACGGTCTCATGACCGGGCGCTATTGCTGGCGCACCACTTTGAAGTACGAAGTGCTACCCACTCCAGCTCCCTTGCACATCGAGACAGAGCGCCTTACCCTCGCATCACTCCTCAAATCGGAAGGCTACAACACGGCCGCAATCGGCAAGTGGCACCTCGGCTATGGCACCGGCAAGGCAGATTTTACTGGTGACCTGAAGCCTGGCCCCTTCCAACTCGGTTTCGATTATCACTACGCCGTCCCGCAGAACCATGGCGACGCCTCCGGCGTGTATGTTGAGAATCACCGTGTCGCCGGCTTGCGTTCAGCGAACAAAGTGCCTGCCGGGACAACCCCCTATGGCAGCCAATATATGGGCATCGACGCCCCCCAGCGTGTCGACGTCGATGTTATGGACACGCTCACCAGCCGGGCCATGGATTGGATCTCAAAGCAAAACAAAAGCACCCCCTTCTTTCTCTACTTCACACCCGTTGCCGTGCACCAGCCCATTACTCCATCGGCAGCCACCAACGGCACCAGTTCAGCGGGCGCACTCGGCGATTGGATCCATGACCTCGATAACTCCGTCGGGCGCATCCTCAAAGTACTGGACGAGCAGAAAGCCACTGAGGACACGCTGCTCGTGTTTACCAGTGACAACGGCGGTGTACTGCAAACCAGCGGGGATCGTCCTGAGGCAATCGCTCACCGCTCCGGGCTTAAGGTCAATGGAGACTGGCGCGGAGGAAAGCACAGCAGCTACCAGGGCGGATTTCGCGTCCCCTTTCTGGTACGCTGGCCCGGAAAGTCCCCAGCCGGGGAAAGCTCAAGCGAAACGATCAACCTGGTAGATTTATTGGCAACCTTCGCCGCCGTAGTCGGCAAGCCTCTCCCCAAGACACCGACCGCAGCTGAGGATAGCTTCAACATGTTGCCGGCGTTTCTGGGCCGCTCTTCAAAAAAACCAATTCGCAAGTCCATGATCACCCACAGCGCAGACGGCGTCTTCGCGATTCGGCAGGGCCCCTGGAAGTACATCGAAGGCAAATCGGCCAAACCGGCAGATCGTGTCCCAGCACCCCGCCGATCCGAACTGACACCGCAACTATTCAACCTCTCCGAGGACCCCGGTGAAGAAAAAAACATCATCGCCCAACAACCGGAGATAGCCAGCCGCCTCTCCGCTTTGTTGAAAGAGTCGCGAGACAAAGCATACACACGGGCCTCAGAATGAACCCGGGCTGCTCCTTCGGCGAGCCGTCGATCGGAGTTCTGTTTCGGTAATTTGACATAATGTGGAACAATCTTTCCGTGCCTATGTCACCTAGCACCCTCGCCATCATTGCCTGCCTTGTCAGCGGCTGCGCCGCAGTATCAGGGCAGCCGATCGATCGCCAGAACGAACTCACTCCAGAAGAGGTCCGCGCAGGCTGGATCTTGCTCTTTGACGGCAAGACGACACGTGGTTGGAAAAGTCCGAGTTCTGATCAGTTTCCGGATGGCTACTGGCGCATAGAGGACGGATTTCTGCGGGGAGCCGTCGTCGGCCCCCGCGGCGTCGACCTTCAGACCTCAGAGAAGTTCCGCCACTTCGAGCTTCACTTCGAGTGGAAGATAGAACGGGGCGGGAACAGTGGACTGAAATATCTCGTTGGTAGCTCGCAGAAACTTGTCTTTGAGGGTAGCGGGCTCCCGCAACGCGAAGGAACAACGCAGCCAGGCCCGAACGCGATCTTCCGGGAGAACACCTATGGATTGGAGTATCAAATGGTGGATGAGGCAGAGCATCCAGACGGCAAGTCGCCACTTACGATCTCCGGGGCTCTGTATCAGTTCGTCGGCGTCGAGCGCAGTCATGCTCGCCCGGCTGGGCAGATCAACCAGGCAAAGATCGTCGTAAATGGCACCCGCATTGAACATTGGCTAAACGGAACCCGTGTAGTTGACGTCGACACGGCATCCGAGGAGTTTCGGAGCGCTGCCGCCAAGGCTCCAGGCAGGACGCGTCGGGCGCTGGACTATCTTTCTCTGGAAGGTTCAATTGCGATACAGAGTCACACCGGCGCAATCTGGATCAGGAACCTCAAACTAAGGCGACTGAATCCACTTCCTTAAAGGAAGGCGTCCTCTCCGTCCCATTGCTGCGGAATTTTGTGTGGTGCGCAACTGCGAGCCTCAAGGCTTGCTGTTCCTTCCTCGGTTTGACGCGCGATCCACTGATAAACCGTTTTGCGAGACACACCGTAGGCCTCGGCCAGGGCGGTAATGTTCTCGCCCTCTTTCCATTCGCGAATCAGTTCGACTCTTTGTTCCATTGGGAGGTTTTCTTTCCAGGGCATGCCTTCTAGCTTGGCTTGCCCTCTTGCGGTAGAACTCCAGAACTCCAATCATTTGTTACCCACGTCCCTGGGCCAAAGTGTTACCTGCGTCGCCGGACCGTACCCCAGAATCTGCTTAGTAGCTGGCTCCGGCATTTCTGAACTTATGCGAATTCACCAACAGACTTGGGTAATTCTGGAATCATTGGCGATTGCTCGCGTCTATCCATCGCGATGAAGCCAAGCGCCTGACGCAACTCGGCGGGGTCGAGTGGTAAGGGGAGTGAATGGAATGCACCCCAGTTGGACAGAGACGCCCAATCGATCTCCTCAAGGAAGCCATGACAGACGACACACCTCGCCGCTGGCGTAATGGATTGGATCCAGACAAGGCAATCCTTCAAAGGCAACTCAAGAGATCTTGCGTTGAAGAAGACAGCTGCGATGTTGGAATCTGCCAGCTCTCGCAAGTCGTTGAGGCTTGCGACGGCCTGGTATTGCCAGCCAGCGGACTTGACAAGACGGTCAAGCCAGGATGGCTGCGGAGCCATTTCGCCGAGCATCACAATAATTCCAGCTTCCATGCCTACCTGGTAAGCAATTTGGCTTCCATTCGGCTTATTTCAACTTGCGCAGAGCACCAGGTAAGGGAGACCATGCGGGACGCTCCTTTTGCCCTGAGTCGATGACCACCAGATATCGCCCGGCCCAGGGAGATGGTTCCCGGTTGGGCAATAAGACCGCGGGTGTCCGTCCCGCCTTGAGTTCCGATTCGTATTCGGAATCGAGGATACCGTAGCGATCCAGGAAGGTATTCAGAGTAGCGGGGATTCGAACACAACCCTTGGAGTGCAATGTACCGAGAAGCTGCTCCAATCGATCGGGATCGGTGGCATGAACCTGGAGGCGGATAACGCTTGGGCCGCCCTTTCCCCAGCCGCGAATTGCCGGTTGCCAGCCGAAATCATAGACTCGCATGCCTTTAACACCATAGCCCCGAATACCGAATTCATTTCGGGTACCTTCAGCCCGGTAATCCGGGTTGGCCGGCGAATGCAGATAAACGCCTAAAGGCGTCTTGAAGTGTTCAAAGCGCCCTGGCTTTCCGGTGGAAACGGGTGAGGCCCCGAGCAGTTGGAATGGTCCATCTGGCGAAAGCCAGAAGAGCATGGCCGCCTGCACCGCTTCACTGGAATCCACCAGAAGGACAAATTGCGTTGAATCCAAAGAGACATCCGCAGCAAGCAGACTCTTCCTGAGCAGGTTCGCATAAGCAGACCGCTCCAATTCAGGTACTTGCAGGCGTTTGTCCACCTGCTGGTCAAAGAGCGCGGCGTAGTCGCTGAGCCGATCCTGAGCCCACATTGGGGAGAGGAAGACAGAAACCAGGACAGCTTGAATATGGAAACACATAGAAGATTGTCAGCAACCTGTAAGCATTATCATGTCAGAGTCTATAGAGGACATAGAGCGGAGTGGAATTTCACCCAATATTGGTCGAGGTGGGTGAAATGACCATTTGCTGGTGCCCAATTCTATGACTAGACTTCGAGTTCAGCGGGGTAGGCATTCACCTCACATTGGGTGACGACGCGCTGCGTGTTGAAAAAAGATCCATTGATTGCGATGGCACAACGCATCACTGCGGTATAGCCAAGGGACAGGTGGACAGTCTGATTGACAGGTGGACAGTTTAGGGGTGCGCTATAGACTGTCCCCTTCCCCACGGTGATCAGCGAAGGTCGAAATTAAGCAGATCATCGGAAGTCCCGCTCGCCTTCGGGTTGTAGCCAGCGGTAAGCGTGCTGTAGCCGTGAACGGTGAGCGCCTGCAGAACTAAGCTGAGGAGCGCCGGCATTCCGGCGAGAAATGTGGAAGCCGATATCTTCGGATAAGGGACCGGAACGAACGGCAAAGGAGGAGCCGGTACTTTCACGACCGTGAAGGCCTCCACTTTGGCGCGCGCTTGGCTGGCAATCGAGCCTTTGATTTGAATCCGGATGTAGTTCTTGGCCTGCGTCGCGGCGCTGAACTTCGGTTGCCAGCCCGCGCTGGCGTACACGACTGTAACTACTGGTGAGTGAGGCATTCAATAGTACTCGCGCGGGAGCACTGACAAATGGACCAGCCTGAATTCCGGGGCGCTCCCTTCGGCGAGCGAATCGAACGCGCGGGCATTTTCGCGCGTATTGGAAAGGCATCGGAAAGGCATCGGCCTGGACCGTCCCAATGGCATACGCTCATTTTCCTCAATGTTTTCGAGAGGTGGACGAGAGGTGGACAGTCTGATTAGAGAGGTGGACAGTCTGGAGAGGTGGACAGTCTGATTAGTCCCTCCTGCAATTTCCGCCAAATTTTTACAAGGCAAGTTTCACCTCCTCAATCGATTTTAGCCTCCGACTGCCCAGATCCCGGCCCTGGCACCTTC
>JALHNH010000005.1 GCA_022843625.1 Bryobacter sp.
GTGGCGGCGAAGTCTGGAGAAGGCTTGCGATTGCAGCCCGTCCCCAGCAAAAGCATCCCGGTCAGGATGCAAAGCAGTGCGTTTCTCATGGGAAACCCTTATTGTAGACAATAGACGGGTCATACATGCGAATCATTCTCGGCGCGGTCGGTTTGGCCAGCGCAATCCTCCTAACAACAAGCTCCTGCAGTCAATCACCGCCGCTGCCCAACCGGGCGGCTAAAGAGGCGCCAACGCGCTATGGGCCAGAATTTTGGGAAGACTGGGGGGATGGCTATGCAGAGGTTTCTACCTATCAGTTGGTGATTCCGCGCTATGGGGAAGCACGCGAGGGTGAGTCGATCCTGATCTTTGTCAGTGAGACGATGTCGGAGCGGCAGCGGGTGAAGGCCGATCCTGGTCGCAATCCCAAGGCAGACGAGTTTCCGGTGATGAAGCTGAACTGGCAGAAAAATTTTCAGACCGGGATTTACGACTACAGCGAAATGACATCGAGCTTTCTTGGCTTGCGGCATATCGCGGGCCGCCCTGAGGGCATGCTGGCCAAGACTTCCTTCTCCCGACAGGAGTGGTGCGGCCACATGTTTGCCCAGGCCTTGTACGATGCATCGAAGGTGCGTATTTCAGGGACGAGCTACTTTGACGGCGATTCCGATCTGGCGCAGACCGTGCCGTTTCAGGCTGACGGCCTGAGTGAGGATGCTTTGCCGTTTTGGGTTCGTGGCATGGCTGGCCCGAATCTTCAACCTGGAGAATCGAAGAGTGTCCCGTTTCTCACCAGCCTTCGAAGTTCCCGCGATGCACACCAGCCGATGGCCTGGAGTCGGATCAACCTGACCAGGAGTTTGGCTACTCAAAAACTGGAATCCGGTGCGGGTGAATTTGAAGTGGAGACTTTTTCTGCCCAATTGGCCAATGGGAAGGGATTCGTTTATTTTGTTGAGAAGGATGCGCCGCATCGCATTATCCGCTGGCAGTTCACCAGCGGAGAGGCTGCGGAGCTTGTAGCCAGTGACCGGTTGAAATATTGGGAACTCAACATGCCCGGCGGTGAAGAGGCTTTGCGGTCGCTCGGTCTTGATCCGCGGGCGCCGCGTTTTTCTCCAGAAGAGTAGTCATGTTCAGCTACCGGAAAGCAATGGCGCTGCTGCCTGAGATCATTGATTTGCTTCAGACGGCAATTGAAGCCAAGGCTTCCCGCAAGCGGTCTGTAGAGTCCCATGCTGCTTACAAGAAAAAACTGGTGATGGCGGGCGGGGCCTTTCCAAATCAAAACAGGCTGGCTGCTTATGCCGATCAGGCGAAGACCTCGCATGAGGAGTTGAAGAGAGCCGTGGACCGGATCCAGGATCAGGGAGTTGAAATTCGTGATCTCGATCGGGGGCAGATTGATTTTGCGGTGCGTTATCAGGACAAGCCGGTCTATCTGTGTTTTCAACTCGGCGAATCGGAGATCACGCACTGGCATTCGGCAGAGGAAGGCTGCAGTGGTCGCAAGGCTATCGATGCAGGCTTTCTGGACGCGCTTGATTTCAGTTGAGCCAGTTCTCGAAGCGCGCGGAGATTTGATCGCGAATCCTTCTGAACTCGGCGATACGTTCTGCTTCGCTGCCTTCGGCCGAGGCAGGGTCTTCAAAGCTCCAGTGCAGCATTTCGGTGCCGTCAGGAAAGACCGGGCAAACGTCTCTTGCGTTGTCACAGACAGTGATGACAACGTCGAAGTGCTGGCCGGCAAATTCATCGACATGTTTGGAGCGGTGTGAGCGCAGGTCGATACCCAGTTCGTCCATCGCGGCAATGGCTTCCGGCCGCACAAGGCTTGGCTTGGAACCGGCGCTCTCTACCGTGTATCTGTCGCCAGCCTTGACACGAAGCAGGCCTTCGGCCATCTGACTTCTGGCGGAGTTGCCGGTGCAGAGAATCAAGACTCGTTTCATGCCAGTTTCTTTGAGAGGTCGTTGCGATAGAGTGCCGTGAATTTCTCTCGGATCTGATCTCGCACTTTACGGAAGATCGCCATCTTTTCGTCGTCGGTGCCTGTTGCCTTGGCGGGATCGATGAAGCCGATGTGGAGGCGCTTGCCTACCTTCCCGCTGAAGTTGGGGCAGTTCTTGTCGGCGTCGTCGCAGACGGTGATCACGTAGTCGAAGCTTTCTCCTACGAATTGCTTTGCGTTCTTGGGAGTGCCGCCGGAGATGTCGAGGCCTAGCTCTTTCATTGCGGCGATGGCGAAGGGGTTGACGCGTGGTGAGGGGTTCGTGCCGGCACTATAAACTTCAAGGTTCTTGTCGAAGCTCTTGAGGAAGCCTTCGGTCATCTGACTTCTGGCAGAGTTTCCCGTGCAAAGTACGAGAATTCTTAACTTCTTGTCCTTAGCCAAAACCGGCATGGCGATGAGCCCACCTATCAGCTGTCTGCGAGTATTCATTTACATAGCCTCACGAAAGATTCTGGTCTTACCGCTTTGTTCCGCGTACAGCATTCGGCATAAAGAAATCCCAGAAGCTCCTGCAACACTTCGGTGTTGGCACGGTACCAAAGAAAGGTACCCTGACGCTCGACAGTGAGCAACTCTTCGTTCTTCAGTTTCTCCAGATGATGGGAGAGTGTGGAGCCTGTGATGTTCAATTCCGCCTGTATATCGCCCACGATCATGCCTTCGGGATGGGCACTTAATAGCAGGCGGACAATGCGCAGGCGTGCTTCGTTGCCCAGCGCTCCAAACATGTCTGCCATCCTTGGCGTTTCATCGGCGATTTTCACGGTTGCTTTTATAATACGATGATTCGCGAAAAATCGAAATAGGGCTTGACCCATTTTTTAATTCGAGTATTATCGAAATATGAGCACTGCACAAAACATCAGAGAGAACGTCAAAGAAAAGTACGGTCAGGCTGCGCTGCGAGTATCGTCAGGGCAGGGAGCTGCCTGCTGCAGCTTTACCGCCGATGATGGTTGTGCAGACCCGATCACCTCGAATTTGTATGACTCGCAGCAGGCCGGTTCGATTCCTGAAGATGCTGTTCTTGCATCTCTCGGTTGTGGCAATCCTACAGCGCTGGCTGAGCTCAAGCCGGGTGAGGTGGTGCTGGATCTCGGATCGGGCGGCGGTATCGACGTATTGCTTTCGGCAAAGCGCGTCGGGCCCACCGGTAAGGCCTTTGGCCTCGACATGACGGACGAAATGCTTGCCCTGGCCCGGGAGAACCAGCGCAAGTCTGGCTTTGAGAACGTGGAGTTTTTGAAGGGCGAAATTGAACACATCCCGCTGCCGGACAATTCCGTCGATGTCATTATTTCAAACTGTGTGATCAATCTTTCCGCGGACAAGACCAAGGTGCTGCAGGAAGCGTTTCGCGTTCTCAAGCCTGGTGGCCGCTTTGCCGTCTCTGACGTTGTGGTGCGTGGGGAAATGCCGATTGAAGTAAGAAAGAATGTCGAACTCTGGATCGGTTGTGTTGCCGGGGCGATGGAGGAGCAGGAATACAAGACAAAACTGGCAGCGGCTGGTTTTGAGCAGATCGATCTTGAGCCCACGCGCATTTACCGGATTGAAGAGGCAAAGGCATTTCTGCACAACAGCGGTCTTGATATCGAATCGTTTGGCGCCGCTATCGACGGCAAGTTTGCGAGCATGTTTGTGCGCGCCCAGAAGCCCGGTGCAGGTGCCTCGCCAGAGAAGACGATCATGGATGTGTATGACCCGGCGATGTGTTGTTCTACAGGGGTTTGCGGCCCGGCCCCAGATCCATTCCTGCCCCGATTCGCGGCGGATCTGGAGTGGCTGAGTTCTCAGGGGATTGAAGTGAGGCGGCATAACCTGTCTCAGGAACCGGCAGCCTTTGCCGAAAATGAAAGCGTAAAGGCAGCCTTGACTTTAGAGGGTACCGACTGTCTGCCGATGATTCTGGTGAACGGGGCGGTGGTGAGCAAGGGCAAGTATCCCGTGCGGTACACGCTGGCTCGTTGGTCAGGCGTCAACACCGGGCTGCCGGCGCTGGAACTGCCGGTAATTAGCAACAAGGGATGTTGCTAATGGACGTCTCTGGTTTACCGGTTAACAATCCGACACGGGTGCTTTTGTTTACGGGCAAAGGCGGAGTTGGCAAGACGACGCTAGCCTGTGCAACGGCGGTTGCTCTTGCCGATCAGGGCAAACGAGTGCTGCTGGTGAGTACGGATCCCGCTTCCAATCTTGACGAGGTTCTCGAAACCAATCTGGGCAATGCAGACCTAGCTGTGCCAGTGCAGGGCGTGATGAATCTTGAGGCAATGAATATCGACCCGGAAGCGGCTGCCCATGCTTACCGGGAAAGGATCGTCGGCCCCTATCGCGGTGTTTTGCCACCTGCGGCGCTCACCAGTATGGAAGAGCAGTTGTCGGGAGCCTGCACGGTTGAAATTGCCGCTTTTGATGAATTCACGAAACTGCTGGCCGACCCAGCCGCCTCCGCACGTTTTGATCACGTGATCTTTGATACAGCACCTACCGGCCATACCTTGCGGCTGTTGAAGCTTCCTGCAGCGTGGACGCAATTCATCGCAACCAATTCGAGCGGCACCTCCTGCCTTGGACCGCTAGCAGGGTTGCAGGCGCAACAGGCGCTCTACGCCGCCAGCGTCGAGAATCTGTTGAACCCTGATGTGACTACGGTGATTCTGGTGAGCCGCCCCGATACTGCAGCGCTGACCGAAGCCGAGCGGACGCGATCTGAGCTAAGCGAAGCCGGTATCGTCAACATCACCCTTGCCCTCAATGCCGTCTTCCGCGCTACGACGACTGACGATGCGATTGCCACGGCTCTGGAAAAGCGAGGCCTCAGCGCTTTGGCGCAGCTTCCGGCAGGGCTTCAGACGCTGCCTCGAGTGGAGGTGCCAACGTTCGCGTTTGCTCCGATTGGCGCTGCGAATCTCAGGCGAATTTCCAATCCTCAACAGGATGGGACAGCGGCAACGCCAGGCGCTTCCGTCGATCTGTCCACTCTTGCTTCGCTTGCATCCCTGATCGATTCGATTGAGACATCCGGCCGTGGCGTGATCCTCACGATGGGCAAAGGCGGAGTTGGCAAAACGACCATCGCTGCGGCCATTGCCGTAACCCTCGCGGATCGTGGCCACCGGGTGCATCTGAGTACAACCGATCCGGCAGCCCACATCGCGGCAGCCGTGCACGATGAAGTACCCGGCCTGACGCTGAGCCGAATCAATCCTAAAGAAGAAACACGAAAGTACTCGCAAGAGGTGATGCTGCAATCCGCTTCGACACTGGACGAAAAAGGTCTGGCCCTGCTCGAGGAAGATCTACGTTCACCGTGTACCGAAGAGATCGCAGTCTTTCGCGCCTTTGCCGATGAGGTTGCGCGCGGAGAAGGTGGCTTTGTCATTCTCGATACTGCACCCACCGGTCATACCTTGTTGCTACTGGATGCAGCCGAGGCTTACCATCGCGAAATTTCGCGTAAGTCCAGCGATGTATCCGACGCGGTGGTGCAGTTGCTTCCTCGTCTTCGCAACCCGGAATTTACTCGCATCTTGCTGGTGGCCTTGCCGGAGGCGACTCCGGTGCATGAGGCTGCGCGACTTCAGGAGGATCTGCGCAGAGCTGGTATCGAGCCTTACGGTTGGGTGATGAATCAGAGTCTGCTATTGGCCGATTCGAGCGATCCCGTTTTGAAAGCTCGTGCAGAACGCGAAAAGATTTACATTGAGGAAGTCCGCCAGCATCATACAAGCCGGATGGCTGTAGTTGCGTGGCGAGCCCAGGAACCCGTGGGGGCACTTGCTCTTCTGGAATTGGCGAAAGGCGCTAAAGAATAAAGTGAACCTGTTTGAACGCTACCTGAGCTTGTGGGTTGGGCTATGCATGGCCGCTGGAATCGCAATTGGCAAACTCGCGCCCGGCCTGATCGATTCACTGCGCGCACTCGAATTCGGCTCGGGCAGTCAGATCAACATACCCATTGCGATTCTGATCTGGCTGATGATCATCCCGATGATGATGAAAGTGGATTTCGGTTCCATACGCAAGGTGGGCGAACGTCCTGCCGGGCTTCTCATTACACTTTTCGTCAACTGGGTAGTGAAGCCGTTTTCCATGGCTCTTATCGCCTGGATCTTTTTCCGTCACGTTTTTTCGGCTTTCATATCCGCAGACGAAGCGTCGCAGTACATTGCCGGTTGCATCATTCTTGCTGCGGCTCCCTGTACGGCAATGGTGTTTGTATGGAGTTATCTGACCAAGGGGGATCCTGCCTACACGTTGGTGCAAGTCTCGGTGAACGATCTCATCATGCTGGTTCTTTTTGCGCCTATCGTGAGGTATCTGGTGAGCGGCGCATCTTCACTGGAAGTGCCGTTTCAAGTGTTGTTCTATTCGGTGGTGGTGTTCATTGTGGTGCCACTGATTGCCGGTGCAGGATTACGAAGCTGGTTCGTGGCCCGGCGTGGTGCTGTCTGGTTTGAGAAAGAGCTGTTGCCGCGTTTCTCGCCCGTTAGCATGTTGGCGCTGCTCGCCACGCTGGTGATGATCTTCGGTTTTCAGGCCGACAATATCACCAGCAAATTTGGGCATGTGGTTCTGATCGCAGTACCGATCCTGATTCAGGTGTATTTCAATTCGTCGCTGACCTACGGTCTGATGCATGCCTTCAAAGTGGAACATGCTATTGCAGCGCCCGGGGCTTTGATCGGGGCGAGCAATTTCTTTGAACTGGCAGTTGCTACGGCTATCGCACTGTTCGGTCCAGAATCCGGTGCGGCGCTGGCAACAGTTGTAGGCGTGCTTATCGAGGTTCCAGTAATGCTAAGCGTTTGTTCGTTTTGTAACCGAACGCGGCACTGGTTTCCGTCTCTTTATGGCGGACATGTTTCAGAATCTAAAACTGAAGCAGAACTGTAACCAAATTCCCGCATTGTCATGCAATAGTCATGAATTATTCATGGCGGTGTCACGGGCAGTGGCTAACCTGAAAAGCGTTTGAACCCCTCAGGAGCCTTCATGAACCTTGTCATCAGAACCGCCCTATTCGTGGCCTCGACTGCCATCACAGTGCTTGCTCAAGTTTCGCAAGTTGCTGTTATCAACTATTCCGGCTTTAATGCATCGGCGCCTATTGCACCTGGCTCGATTGCCAGCGCTTATGGAAGCTTCGGGACCGTAGCGACAACAGCTACCGCTACTCCTTCTCCGCTTCCCACCACTTTGGCAAGCATCAGCATTCGAATCAACAACCGTACGGCCCCACTTTACTTCGTATCTTCTGGCCAGATCAACTTCGTGGTCCCAAACGCAACTGAAAGCGGCGCACAAACAGTTGAAGTTCTCAATGGCACAACGGTGATTGCCCGTGGCTCTGTGAACATTTGGGAAGTTTTTCCCGCTATGGCCTCCAGCGACACAACGCCAACTTCACAGGGGATTGTTCAAAACCAAAATTTCAGCATTAACAATCAAGGCAGCCGCGCAAGACGTGGCGAAATCATCCAGATCTACGCAACGGGCTGCGGTCGTACCGGTCCCGCTACGACTGATGGTCTAGCCCCGACGGCGTTGTCCCCTGCCGTTGCCAGAACCGAAGCCTTCGTCGCTAATCTCCCGGCCGTCGTGCAGTTCTCCGGCGCGCATCCCCAGTTTCCTGGAATCTGCCAGGTAAATGTAGTGGTGCCTGACCAAGCTTTCGTCACCGGCCAAGTGCCTGTTTTCATCACCGTTGGTGGCATCGCATCCAACTCGGTCTCGGTCTGGATCCAGTAGCTTTTCAAAAACTCAACAACGCACGGAACCCAATGAACAAGTTCTTTATTCAGGTCGCAATTCTATTGCTTGCGACCCTCAGTTTTGCTCAACAGCCAGCTGCTGTAACCAAGGGTACGGTTACGGGCACCGTATTTGATGCTGTAAGTGGCCGCCCCATTCCCAATATCCAGGTTGTCATCGACGGAATTGCCGATTCCCGGGTCGTCACTGATCCCGACGGCAGGTACACGCTCAGCCTGACTGCCGGCAAGTACAAGTTTCGTTATACGGGTCCGAATCACAACGAGACTACGATCGCCGATGTTGAAGTAAAGGCTGGCGAAACAGTCGACGCGTCAACGGTGATGCAACAACTGGGCGCTGTCACAACTGTAGAAGTAAACGAAAAGATCGGATCGATCGAATCCAACGCAGAATCGATTTTGTCGGAGCGTAAGCTCTCGGCTACTGTGTCTGACTCGATCTCCAAAGACGATATCAAGAACTCGACCGCCTCCGATGCGGCGGGCGCTCTTGAAAAAGTGACTGGTATTTCGATTGTCGACAATGGCTTCGTATTTGTTCGGGGTCTTGGCGAACGTTATTCGGCCACCATGCTGAACAACGCGATCATCCCCACCACAGAGCCCGAACGCCGTGTGGTGCCGCTCGATCTTTTTCCAGCAAACCTGATTGACAACATCAAAGTTATCAAGACCTATTCAGCCGACTTGCCCGGCGAGTTCTCGGGCGGCCTGGTGCAAATGAACACGGTTGAATTCCCGACCCAGAAAGTGCTGCAGGTTTCCGTGAACTACGGCTTCAACACTCAAACTACTTTCAGCAGATTCAATACCTTCAAGGGTGGATCCGGCGACTTCTTCGGTTTTGGCAAGGGCTCAAGAGCTCTGCCTGCGATCATTCCAACAGACAAACGTCTCTTTGTAGGTCAGTTCTCCGATCAACAATTTCAGAGTTTTGGGCAGTCTTTTCCGGTGGATTATGAACCGGAGCAACAGTCTTCGGCCCGGCCACAGCAGACCTATTCGCTTGTAGCCGGCAATACTTATGGAAAGCTTGGCGTTGTCGGTGCTTTTACTTTTGCCAACACTCCTTCACGTACTCCTCAACTGCAGCGCTTTCTCGTTAACTCAGGTGGCGGAAGGCCTGCGATTTTCTCGCAGTATGACGACTTCAATGTCGACAATGAGTCTGCTCGAATGGCCGGAGTTTTGAATCTTGCATACCGTGTGACCCCTGCCTCCAAGATTCTCTTCCGCAACACTCTTACGCGCGACAGCGATAAAGAGGTACGGCAGTTTACCGGCCTGAACGGCGGTATCGGCAATGACGTTCTTGATACGCGTTTCAGGTATGTCGAGCGCTCATTGCTTTCCAGCAGCCTTGAAGGCGAACATGCCTTCGCCAAGCTGAAGAACAGCATCTTCCATTGGCAGTTCACCTACTCAAACTCTCAACGTGATGAACCCGACCTTCGCCAGGTAATCCGTGGACGTGAGACTGGAACGACGGCTCCTTTCAATTTCCTGAACCTTGGTGATTCTGGATTCCGGTTCTTCAACAAGCTGAATGACAACATTTTTGAGCCGCAGGCCGATTGGGGCATTCCATTTTTCAAGGGAAGTTTCAGCGGTCTTCTCAAGGCTGGCTTCCGTGGCACTTTCCGCCGCCGTGACTTTGACAGCCGCCGCTTCCGCTTCCAGCCGGTTCGTCTGACCACTTTGGATTTCACGCTCCCTACCAATCAGATTCTGAGCACGGCAAACATTCGTCCTGATGGTTTCGCAATCCGCGAAGTGACTCGCGGTACCGACAAATACGAAGCAGCCATGGATGTACTTGGCACCTTCATGATGGTGGATCTCAACATCGGGGCGAAGTGGCGACTGGTGGCTGGTGTTCGTATGGAAGATGCCAACATCGACGTCATTACGGTAGACCCATTGATTCCCAATGCACGACCCAGCACGGCTACCCTGAACAATCGCGATGCACTGCCGGGCTTTAACCTGATCTATGCCGTAGGCAAGCGTCAGAATATCCGTGGCGGATATTCGCGCACGGTAAACCGACCTGACTTCCGCGAATTGTCGCCCTTTGAATTCACCAATATCGTTGGTGGTTATTCGACAGTTGGTAATCCCAACCTGGTTCGTGCGCTGATCGACAACTTCGACGTGCGCTACGAGTTTTTCCCCGGTGGCAATCAGGTAATGGCGGCGTCTTACTTCTACAAAAAATTCACCAACCCGATTGAGCAGATCTACAGCCCGACCGCATCGGAATTGCGTCAGAGCTTCATTAACGTAGATGGAGCCAAGAATCAGGGTATTGAACTGGAATGGCGCTACAACCTGTCGCGCTTCTCGAAAAAGCTGAGAGACTTTTCGGTGCAGTCCAACTTTACGTTTGTTGATTCCAATGTGGATATCCCGGTGGACCGTTTTCCACAATTGACCAGCCGCAACCGTGCGCTTGTCGGGCAATCGCGCTACATCGTGAACGGCATTGCCGAGTGGGCTCGGCCCCAGCTTCGCTCTTCAGCCCGCTTTTATGCAAATTCAGTTTCCCGTCGTATCACCGACGTGGGATCCTTCCGCCTTCCCGACATCAATCAGGAGCGCAACACCTTTCTTGATTTTGTGTATCAGTACAACATCAAGGAAAACGGAAAGTGGAATATGCGCTTTAGCGCAGAAAACCTTTCAGACAATCACTATCGATACACGCAGTCCGACATTTTGGTGAGGGCCTTCAGTATTGGCCGCACCTTTACCATTGGCACTAGTTACACCTTTTTCTAAATCACGTCAGGAAGTTCTGGAGCAGCAAATGAGAAAAAATCTCCTCGCAACATTTGCACTTGGCCTCGCTGCCATTAGTGCATATTCAGCCGACTCAAAGTCAAACGGCAACCCTTTCCTCAGCGCTGAGGAAGCAGAGCGCCAATTGGCTGGGGTCAGCCAGATCGATACATCCGCATCGTTCTGGATTTGGGCCACCAACAACAACCGGCGCGCCGGTGAATCCGATTATGTCTTCCGCCCGGGAGACAACATCACGATTCGCGCCACCATGAAGTCGAACAACGACATTTATCCGTACACGGTAGTTGCATACCGCCAGTACAACAAGACTGGTGCGAAGTTTTATCTGCCTGGCAATACCAGCGCAGTTACAGACATCTTCGGCAGAACTCCCGAGCAAGGCTTTCAGATCACCCGTCTGCCCGAATGGAATAAGCAGATCCTGGTTGGTGCCGGTGGGGCACTCGTTTCATCGTCCGTAGCTGTGCCGAACGAGCCTGGCATGCATACGCTTGTCGTGCAGGTTCGCGACTACACCGGCACGCGTGTTGTAAAGAGTTCTTATTGGAAGATTGCCGTTGTGAGCGAAGTAGAGAATTTGCCCGTGAATATCACGACAAGCCGCACTTTGACGAGTGACAAAGCATATCGTGTGAGCGGTGTGACTCGCGTTCGTGGCGGCGCAACACTCACGATTGAGCCCGGTACGGTTGTAATCGGCGCTCCCGGCTCGCAGCCCGCCAGTGTGCTCCTGATCACTACGGCGGGTCGCATCAATGCACAAGGCACCCGCAGCCAACCGATCATCATGACGAGTTCGCAGCCCTTAGGTAGCCGGCAGCGCGGTGATTGGGGTGGCCTCACGCTTTTGGGTAAAGCCCGCGTCAACGACGTCAGCGGTTCGCTTCCGATCGAAGGTGTATCCGACGGGGACGACGGCAATTACGGTGGTACCGACGACGGTCACGATTGCGGCTCGCTCAAGTATGTTCGCGTTGAATTTGCTGGCGCTCTGATTCGCCCGAACGAAGAGAGCAACTCCTTCACCTGGGGCGCTTGCGGAACCGCTTCCAAGTCGGAGTACCTTCAGGCACACTACGGTTTTGACGACAGCTTCGAATGGTTCGGTGGTATCAACGATGCCAAATATCTGGTGGGTACCTACGGTGCAGACGACTACGTCGACGTTCAACTCGGCTATCGCGGTCGCGTCCAACACGGCATCTTCGTTGCCAATTCCGACCGCTCCAATCGCGGTATTGAGAGCGACAACTACGAGCGCGACTTTGCCGCTCGTCCGCTCGGAACTCCCACGATGTACAACTTCTCTTTCATCGGTTCAAACGCCGCTGGATTTGACGAATCCGATTCCCCTTGCCTCTACTTCCGTCGTGGTTCTGGCGGCAGCTTCAACAACATGTTGTGCTTCAACTGGAGCACCCGTACTTTTGGTGGTGCCAACATCGCCGACTCGATTCAGCCCAACATTGCTTCTGGCGCATTCTCCGCTACTGGTATCTTGAGCTGGAATAACGGCACCATGGCTGCGACCCCTGCTACCAATACTTTCGATAGTCAGGTGGCAGCCGATTTCCGTGCGCACCTGCGGCCTGCCGAAAGGCTCTTCGTGCTGGCTAACCCGCTGCTGCGCAATCCACTGGAATACTCGAACCCCGACTTGCGCGGACAGATTGGTTCGCCGATTTTCCGGGCAAGCTGGTTGCAGCCTCCCGACGATGGATTCTTTGACCAGTGGGCTACCTGGATTGGCGGTATCGGCGATTTTGACTGGACTGAAGAGTGGGCTACCTTTATTCAGGAACAAGACCTTAAGCTCTAGTTTTTAATCCAGCCCGGAATCACAAGGTGGCATCCTCTAAATAGAGATGCCACCTTGTGCTATTTGCGGACGACCCGATACCGTCCTCACCCGTCACCATCTACTCCCGCAATCCCGCCACAACAAGCCCAGATTTGCTCGCAATCACAGCAAAGAAGAAGGGCGCACCCGTATCGCCATGCTCTGCAAGGCCTGCCATTCCTTTGTTCATTCTTTGCTAACCGAGAAGGAGTTGGAACAAACCTACGACTCCATTGATGCCCTGCGTGAACATCCGGATATCGCAAGGTTTGCAAGCTGGCTGGCAACCAGACCCCCGGGTTTCCAACCGTTATCGCGCAAGAATCGTTCTCGTCGTTAAGTTAGTTTGTCCCCAATCCAACTTCGGTGAGCATTTCACGCAAACTGGGCTCGCCGCCCGAGCCAGCCTGCACTCCAGCCACCTTGCCATCTTTGTCGAGAAGGACATAGAAGGGGAAACCCTGTGGAGCAATGAGCCCTGGTAGGCTGGTGTCTTCTGTCAAAACGTGTTTGACGCCCGGCCTGGGATGGTCTTTGAGGTAGGATTCTACCTTCTGGCGCGCTTCGCCAACATTGACTGCCACAATGACGAGCCCCTTGTCCCGGAATTCGCTGGCCAGTTTCTCTACTATGGGCTGGTCTTTACGGCAATAGCCGCACCATGTGGCCCAAAGTTGAATGAGTGCGGGTTTACCGGCAAGAGCTTCATTGCTCAGGTTTTCACCTCCCATGCTTTTTGCGCGGAAGGCTGGCATCTTTTGACGAGGCTTTTTCTCCGCAAAGACAGTGAGCCCCAAAACCAACAAGATCGCCAGCTTTTTCATTGCTTACTTCGCTCCCATTTTCGAAATCAGAAAGGCTCGTGCAAAAGCCCAGTCCCTCTTCATTGTCGTACGGGAAAGCCCTAATAATTCGGCCACTTCATCTTCCTTCAATCCGCCAAAAAATCGAAGTTCAACCACCTTGTGCGCGCGTTCATCCAGTTTTTCAAGTTGATTCATTGCTTCTTCGAGAACTTCGATATCTTCTGCCTTCATGCCTGTCGCGTTCTCTTCGAGACCGCTCAGGGTAACAAAAAAGCGTTCTTCCCCACGGCCCTTGCGCTTCCGCGCGTAATCGACCAGAATCCTTCTTAACTGCGTCGCAGCCACGGCAAAAAAATGAGCTCTATCCTGGAAACTCACCGCCGAGCCCTTCATGAGGCGAAGGTACAGCTCGCTTACGAGACCAGCTGGTTCGAGCGTATGGCCGCTTCTCTCGTTACGCAGATAAGATCCGGCCATGCGTTCCAGTTCGCGATAAAGCAGCGTAATAATTTCGCCGCCTGCTGCTTCGCGCCCTTCGCGCCAGTCAATCAATAATTGCGTGACTTCTCCAGGGGCTTCGTGATCTTCCATACCTTCCAACTATAGGATAAGAGAAGACCTGAAATTCATGAACCCGGGATCCAAGCCAAGTCTGCGCGCTCTCTTCGATCAGGCAATTGATATGCCGCCGATCCAACGTGCGCAGTTTCTTCGTGACCTGCAATTCCGGTCGCCATTGCTCTTCGCCGAATTGCGCAATCTCCTTCTTGCTCACGAGGGCCCCTCTAGTCTTTTTGAACAAGAGGGTGGTATCTGGACGCAGATTGCCCCGATGGATTTTACAGGCAGGCGATTTGGTGCCTATTCGATTGTCAAAGAGATTGGACGTGGAGGAATGGGGGCTGTATATCAGGCTACTCGCGCCGATGAAGCCTTCCACAAGACCGTTGCAATCAAGCTGATTTCCGGTGCCGTGCTGGCGGATGCCGCCCTTGATGCATTTCGCCGGGAACGGCAGATCCTCGCTCAACTTGAGCATCCCAATATCGCGCGACTCCTCGATGGTGGGTCTACCGAAGACGGTTTGCTCTATCTGATTATGGAGTTTGTCGACGGGCAGCCTTTGGATCAATACATCGAAAGTCACAACGCAGGGTTGGAAGACATCCTGAGGCTCTTTCTTGAAATTGCCTCGGCCGTTGCGTTTGCACACCGGAATCTGGTGGTTCATCGTGATCTTAAGCCGTCCAATATTCTGGTCACTGAAGATCGCGACGTGAAGTTGCTGGATTTCGGAATCGCCAAAGTGCTCAGTCCCGGTCAGGACGATACGGCAACCGTGGCTGTCCGCTTAACTCCCCAATTTGCGAGTCCGGAACAGATACGCGGGGAATCGATTTCAACAGCTTCAGATGTGTACTCGTTGGGCGTACTGCTTTTTCATGCCGTCACTCGCGGGGCCAAACCGTACCGCCTCACCTCTCAAGCGGTACCGGATATCTTGCAAGCGGTTCTCGATACGGAAGTGCCGAGGCCAAGCACGGTTGCTCCCGTGGCTTTACAAAAAAAACTCAGGGGTGATTTGGACAATATCATTCTGAAGGCCACAGCCAAAGAACCCTCAAGGCGATATAGCTCTGTCGATCAGTTTCGTGAAGATATTGAGCGGCATCTTGACGGCAGGCCCATTCTGGCGCAAGCCGACAACTGGAGCTACCGCTTCTGGAAGTTTGCCCGTAGGCACAGGGTTGCTGCCGGCGCAGCAGCCTTGATTCTTCTTTCGGTTGTTGCGGGGACAATCAGCACACTCAATCAGGCTCGCATCGCACAGGCCGAGCGGATTGAAGCGATTGACGCCAGAGCCATTGCTGAAGCGGAGCGAAAGCATGCACTGGAGCAGCGGCAGATAGCACTTGATGCACAATTAAAAGAAGAACGGCAGCGCCTGGTTGCCGAGCAGCGATCTAGTGAAGCCTTGACAGAACGCGCGCGAGCCGAGGCTCAGCGTGCATCAGCCGAAACACGTTACCAGAGCGTAAGATCCCTTGCCACCTCAGTTCTTGTCGACGTGAATCAGTCTCTCAAGGATGTTCCGGGTACGGGACCGGCTCGTACACAAGCAGTGCTTGCCGCTCTCAAACATTTGGAGGCTCTTTCGATAAAACAGGGAAATGATCCTTCCCTTCAGGAGGATCTCGCGACAGCCTACGAGCAGAGTGCTGAGATCATGAGCACGCTTTTTGAAGATGAACGTGAGGCTTCTGCACTATCCATCCCTGCTTTGATTCAGGCTTTACAGATTCGGACCCGGCTTGCCACTGGACCTAAAGCACCTCAGCCGGCGCTTTTACGTCTTTCTGAAACGCTCAGGCTTTTGGGCAACGGCTATCTGAAAGCGGCTCAATTGCCTGCTGCGATTCAGTCTTACCAGGATTCTCTTTCTGCAGCCAAACGTGTGACGGCCGCGCCCCAATCAGTGCGGCTAGCCGCTCTGGCCAAGACCAATCTCTGCACTGCATTTTCACTCGCCAACCGGCTCAGGGAAGCAGTTTCTGAATGTGAGGACGGCCTCAATGTTCTGGATCAGCTGGAATCGCACCCGGAAATTTCCCGGCTTCGGATCCAGACCAGGCTTCGTTACGCACATGTCCTTAGAAAATTGGGCCAAGTCTCAGAATCAAATCTCGCGTACACAACCGCTGTTTCTGAAGTGGATGCTCACGATGTTTCTTCAGGAATTGTACTCGCGGAAATGGTTGAGATTTTCCGTAAGCTGGATCCACAAAAGGAGACCCGTCTGCTGCTGGCCTCAACTTTGCGGAAACATGGTGTGGTGCAGTCTCGAATGGGTAAGCGTGATCAATCTCTTGAGTCGTTTGAGCTTGCAATGCGGTCTGAGGCGCTGGTCGATCCGTCGATGAAGGACGTCGTTGCCTACGGTGAGGCGGCGCTTCTACATGCTGAAGGGCAGAGCTTGAAGGAAAGAGCGCAGGTGCAGCAAGCAATCGAGGCCTCCAAAAAAGCGCTCAGCCGAATCGGCGAGTCAACCTCCGGTTCCACAAGTCTCCTCCGAGAAGAGATCGAAGCCAGCTTGCGCTCCCTCGAATCTTCACTTGTGAAGCCACCCCAATAGAAGCAAACTACACCTGCATTTCAGTTAGCGGCTTCCTGGTTGAATTTGGGCCAAAAAAAACGGCTGACCCGAAGGCCAGCCGCTTTTCATTGATTTGTCGTATGACTTAGACGAGGGTGTTGCCAGCGAAGAAGAATGCGAGTTCGATAGCTGCATTCTCCTTGCTGTCGCTACCGTGAGCGCAGTTGCGGCCAACGCTTTCGGCGAAACGCTTGCGGATAGTACCCTCGGCTGCATTGGCCGGGTTGGTTGCTCCCATCGTTTCACGCCACTTGGCTACTGCGTCTTCCCGCTCAAGGCAGAGAAGTACGCAAGGCCCTTCGGTCATGAATTCCACGAGCTCACCGAAGAAGGGACGTTCCCGGTGAACACCGTAGAAGCCTTCAGCCATCTTGCGGGTCATGTGTGTCATCTGCATGGCCTTGATTTTGAATCCGGCCGCTTCGGTTACTGCCAGAATGTCGCCGATTTGATTTTTAGCTACGGCGTCCGGCTTGATGATTGCGAATGTTTGTTCCATAAATCCTTAACTGATTACTTGAGCAGCCCGGCTTCCTGCATCCGGCGCTTCATGGTGCTTCCGAGGTCGGCGGGCGTCTGGCAGACGGTGATTCCGGCTGCTTCCATTGCTGCCATCTTGTCGCTTGCCTTGCCGCTTCCACCTGAGATGATCGCTCCGGCATGGCCCATGCGGCGTCCGGGAGGAGCCGTCTGGCCAGCGATGAAGCCAACAACCGGCTTCTTGACATTAGCCTTTACAAAGGCTGCTGCGCGCTCTTCGGCATCGCCACCAATTTCGCCGATCATGATGATCGAGTCGGTATCGGGGTCGTTGTTCAAGAGGTCGAGAGCGTCGATGTGATTGGTTCCGATGATTGGGTCGCCACCGATACCGATGCAGGTGCTCTGACCAATGCCGAGGCCAGTCAACTGACCGACAGCTTCATAGGTGAGAGTGCCTGAGCGGCTGATAACGCCAACACGGCCTTCGAGGTGAATATGGCCGGGCATGATGCCGATCTTGCACTTGCCAGGCGAGATGACGCCAGGGCAATTGGGGCCGATCAGGCGGGTTGCGCCGCCCTTGATGATGGACCAGACCTTGGCCATGTCCAAAGCAGGAATACCTTCTGTGATGCATACCACCAGCGCGATGCCGGCTGCGTGTGCTTCGAGAATGGCGTCTGCGGCAAATGGAGGCGGGACGAAAATGACGGTCGCGTTTGCGCCGGTATCGTTTACCGCGTCTGCCACCGTA
Source organism: Bryobacter sp. (assembly GCA_022843625.1). Classification (GTDB taxonomy): domain Bacteria; phylum Acidobacteriota; class Terriglobia; order Bryobacterales; family Bryobacteraceae; genus Bryobacter. The sequence continues at coordinate 17,622 of JALHNH010000005.1, forward strand.
TTGAATACGGGGCGATCCAGGTGCTTCGCGCCACCCTTGCCGGGTGTGACGCCGCCAACTACGTTTGTGCCATAAGCAATCGCCTGTTCGGCGTGGAAGGTGCCTTCCTTGCCCGTAAAGCCCTGCACAATCAGGCGTGTGTTTTTATCTACGAGTACGCTCATTTTGCGAGTGCTACCACTTTCTCCGCAGCATCTTTCATGCCGTCGGCGAGGCCAAAATTCAATCCGGAATCACGCAGAATCTGTTTGCCCAGTTCCACGTTGGTCCCTTCCATACGCACTACAATCGGAATCTGCACGTTGAGTTCTCGGGCAGCGGTAACAACTCCGTTTGCCAGTGTGTCGCAGCGTAGAATTCCACCAAAGATGTTGATCAGAATGGCCTTCACGCTGGGGTCGCTCAGCAGGATGCGGAAAGCGTTGCGGATCTGTTCCTGATTGGCGCCACCGCCAACATCGAGGAAGTTGGCGGGCGAGCCGCCAGCGTACTTGATGATGTCCATGGTGGCCATCGCAAGACCAGCACCATTGACCATGCAGGCCACCGTGCCGTCGAGCTTGATGTAGTTCAATCCAAATTTTGAAGCTTCCACTTCGAGCGGATCTTCTTCGTTCAAATCACGAAGCCCGGCCTTGTCCTTGTGACGGAACATGGCATTGTCGTCGATCGCGATCTTCGCGTCGAGGGCGACAATACGGCCATCCTTGGTAAGCAGGAGGGGGTTGATTTCAGCCAGCGACGCATCAATTGCTTCGTAGGCCTTCGTCAGGGCAATCATCGCGTTTGCCGCTGCGTTGATGCTTGCCGTGGGAATGCCCATGCCGAAAGCAAGGTTGCGTGCCTGATAGGGCTGCAATCCCATTCCGGGTTCGATGGTTTCCTTCAAAATCTTTTCGGGTGTCTTTTCGGCCACCTCTTCGATGTCCATGCCGCCTTCACTAGACGCCATAAAGACAAGCTTGCCGATCGCGCGGTCGAGCACGATTCCCGCGTAAAATTCGCGGTCAATCGGGAGCTGTTCCTCGATGAGCAGGCGCTGCACCACACGGCCCTCGGGGCCCGTCTGGTGCGTCACAAGTGTCATGCCGAGTATTTTCTCGGCCTTTTCGCGGCATTCTGCGGCGTTGGCGGCAAGCTTTACGCCACCACCCTTGCCGCGGCCGCCCGCGTGGATCTGTGCCTTGACGACGACACCGCCGCCTAGCTCTTCGGCTGCCTTGACGGCTTCGTCGACAGAGAAGGCCACAATGCCTTTCGGCACAGGGACTCCGTATTGGGCCAATATTTCTTTGGCCTGATGTTCATGGATTTTCATTGGATCTGTCCTATGCTGGGGACTGCTGGAACACTTAAGTTTATCATGCCCTTTTTAGATCACTTTCATAAAGTCTGTGCCCGCAAGGCACTCAGCCGTGAAGAAGCCCGCGACGCTATGGATGCCATGCTCAGTGGAGAGATCTCCACGCCTCTGATTGCCGCATTTCTCGCTGCCACCAAAGTGCTTGGCGATGGTGTAGATGAAGTCACCGGCTTCGCTGAATCAATGCGCGCCAAAGTGAGTCACGTCGCTCCACCGGAGGGCGCTATCGTGCTCGATACGTGCGGTACGGGAGGCGACGGGCTGTCGACCTTCAACATTTCGACCGCCGTTGCAATTGTGGTTGCCGCTTGCGGGGTGCATGTCGCCAAACATGGCAACCGTGCCTTCTCATCTCATACCGGCAGCGCCGATGTGCTCGAGTTACTTGGCGTCAAGGTCGACCTTACGCCTGAGCAAATGTCGAAATGTCTGGCTGAGGCTGGCATCGCGTTTCTTTATGCGCCCAACGTGCACCCGGCAATGAAGCATGCCTCGGCTGCGCGCCGTGAACTCAAAATGCGTACCGTCTTCAATTTGCTTGGGCCACTCTCGAATCCAGCTGGCGCACAACATCAATTGATCGGTGCTCCGAATTTCGAAGCAGCCCGCATCATGGCCCAGGCGCTTTCTCAACTGGGCACAACGAAGTCGATTATTGCCCACGGCGAAGATGGCCTGGACGAAGTGACAACCACTGGTCGCAGCATGATCTACGTGGTTGAGGGTTCTTCCATTACTCGCCGGGCAATCAAGCCGGAAGACTTTGGGGTGCCAACGGCTTCAGTCGATGAACTTCATGCCTCAAACGGAGAACAATCTGCTGCCGACATCCTGAGCATTCTCGAAACCAACCCCAGCGCGAAGATGGATATCGTTCTGGTGAATGCGTCGACAGCGCTATATGCAGCCGGGCTGGTGCCAGACTTCAAAACAGGAGTCGGAAAAGCATTCTCGGCAATTGCCAGCGGGGCTGCCAAGCAGAAGTTGGAAGCACTCAGGCAAGTCAGCCACGCGGTCTAGCGAAGGCCTTTGGGCCACTCATAGGTGGGTACGTTGACGAAGCGCTTCAGCTTTAGAGTAATTGTGCCGACGCTGCCTGGAGGCAGTTCGACAGTCAGGTGTTTTGATTCGACGGGTCTGGCGCCTTGCCCCATATCGACGCTGACAATCAGGTGTTCTCCGAAGGCCCCGGCCTGCAAAATAGCTTCGCGCTTGTTGGTTGCAGAGGTGTTGGCTAAGGTCACCCGGACGCTATCTTCTTCAATCTGGTCCACCAGGGCTGCCACATCATCGGGTACTCCAGGCCTTTTCTTCTGAGCGTCGAAATACCTGAGACGCACATGCAGCAGGCCACCGTGGTAGATGTGATTCGGCCCACCCATCATTTGCTGAACGAGGCCTTCCAGCACAACGGGATTACGGTTCTGCCAATGGTGCACGTTCATGTCATCGGGTTTGGTGGTGTCCTTGCGGATCATCTCAAGTCGGCGAAGGCTTTCCTGGTAGTTGGCCTTCAGAATCTCAACAGGCCAGGCCGGGTTCTTGCCCTGAAGGAAGGCGATCCATGGGCCTTCATTTTTGTCGTCGCCTTTCGCCTTTCTGTAGGCCGCCTGGGAGAGGGCCGGTACATCGACCAGACTTTCTAGTAAGCCCCAATCTTTTTGATCCCAGCTCATGTACCAGAGATTTACGGGGTATTGTGGCACGGCAGGACGCCAGTCGTACCAGCCTTGTTCGGCGTGGCGGTTGGGCACGACGGTTCGTCCGTTTTCCTTCTTGCTGACTCCGGCTATGAAACTCTGCTGGGAGCGTGGCAGGTCGAGGTACTTTTTGTCGCCGGTGAGCATGTAAGCGTTTGAGCCGCCGATCATCGTCGCTTCCAGCTGATTGAATAGCCCGTGAGGCCAGCGCCATCCGTAATAGCCTCCGTACCATTTGCCAGCCATCGTCTCCCCAATCTTGCCATTGGGACCAATGTTGTCTGGAATTACACCGTTGTTTTGCTTAACGCGCTGCATCCAGGCTTCGACATAATCTGTGACCCATTTCTTGTAATTTGGGTCTCCCGTATACATGAAGGCATTGGTGACCATCGAAGTTGCTGCGAGGTTGAGTGGTACATCCGCCCGCATCATTCGGTCGTTCATCGTTTTCAGAATGTTTGGGAAAAGCTTGTCGTCGACCCAGGCCTTTGAACTTGTCACATTCGGGATGTCGCTGTAGGGCAGGGGATAGTCGGCTAGTACATCGCGGTGCGTAACCCAATCCTCAGCGCTGTTCTCAAAGCGCGGGCCTTTGGATCCGGTAATGGGTGAAGTGATGCGCTTGTGTACAGGATCCCAGTTGGGGCCAGTTGTGTAGAGCCTGGCAAAGTCCAGGGCTCGTTTCTTCATCACGGGGTCATAAGGATTGGCCAGCCCGAAGAAGTAGAAGTTGACATAACTTTCTCCATGATGCATCCAGTCGTAGTAGGTGTCGAACTCCTTTGTGACCGTTCCATATCTGGTGAAGAGTTCGGTTACCTTGTTCCAGAGATGACGAGACCAGGAATCCATACGGGCATCGCCGCCCAGGGCATAATAAAGCGGAAAGTTGTACCAGCTCTCGTAGCCATCATCGCTGCCATCCATGCCCGGCCACTTGTCTTTCCAGATTAGAGTGCCATCCGGTTTGGTGTAACGCTTGACGAATTCCTGGGCCGCCGGCCAGAATTCTTTGAGCAGGTGCCTCTGCCAGAGAGCCCATTCGGGAGCAGGCTTTACGGTTTCGATTTTGACTCGAACAGGATCCTGGCCAAAGCTCAGAATCGATATCAGCAGCAGAACTCCAATTTCGCGCTTCATGATTGGTGATTGTATGCTTTTGATACAATCCTGTCCAAATGCAGAATTCCCGCAGAGAGATTCTTGTCGGCATTGCCGGTGCCACTACCCTCGCCGCAGCCGACAACAAACCCCATGTTCATTCGCATGAGGAACAGGCCGTTGCCGAGACCTCTGCCGCTGCTTACAGCCCCAAAGTTTTCACACCTGCCGAGTTAAAAACTGTTGGCGCACTTGTCGAGACGATCATTCCGCGCACCAAAACTCCTGGCGCACTTGACGCAAAGGTTCACGAGATCATTGATGAAACTCTTGGCAGCCGCAAGACTCAACAGGCAGTCTGGCGCAAGGGACTGGCCGAAGTGAGCGGGCTCTCGAAGAAGCTGTACAAGAAAGAATACGCCGATCTGAGCGATAGCGATCAGGCCGCAGTGATGACGGCGCTGGCAGCCAAAAGCGCTTTTTTCAAAACCCTAAAAGACGCAACCGTAGATGCCTACTATTCCACGAAGGAAGGTCTGATGACCGAGCTGGGTTGGGATGCCGCAAAGCCAATGCCTGAATTTAAGGGCTGCACTCACCCTGAACATCAGGTGTAGCTAGTTTCCGCCGTTATATCTTCCGAAATCAATCTCTTTGCCAGCTGCGAGATCCTTGCGCCACTCAGCGGCCTTGGCACTATCCCGCCAGACACTTTCGCCGACAAGGACGAGGAACTGATCCACCGCCTGCTTGCGGCCTTTGGCAAGCAGATCCTTTGCCAGTCTGAAATTCGGGCCGTTATTGCGAATCATGATTTCGCCCCTGACTTTCATGGAGTCCACGAGTGTCTTTTCTGCCACCACAAGGCTCCCTTGTCCCAGCTCGGCCAGGCCTCGAATTGTGAGGGCGGAGTGACGCAGCGCTCCCGGATCGAGCCCGATATAGGGTTTCTTTTCGGTGCTGGCAAGTAGTTCTGCAGCCGTCTTTTTTGCCAGTTCCCACTCGCTGGCATCTATCGCCGCATAGCCTAACTTTTTCAGCGCTCCATCCCTTAGTGGAGGATCGTCAGCTGCCAGGTCCTCTTTGGCGAAATTCAATTTTTGATAGGCTGGCACTCGCATCCAGAGGCCAGACAAGCCCATGCCCACCAGCATTGCCTGTACGCTGGCTGGCTCGTAGTTCTTCGATTCCACCTGACTGCGAAGCAAGGCAATGGTGCTCAGCACTGCACTCGTATTGTCCATCTCTCGCATACGGCTTCTCTCGCCGGCATCGAGTTCTGGAAATTTGCCGCCTGTCTTCTCTCGAAGCATGCTTTGTATCGGGAAAAGGTTGACTAGCGCCTTGTCGAAGCGGTTGCGGTTTAACTCCGTCAGCATCGTCTCAAAGTTCGAATCCAGGTCCTGCGCCAATAGTGGCAATGCCAGGAACAACAAGAAAAACATTAGCGAAAAACTCCAGTTTGATATAGTGCCTCTCATTGGACGCTATCTCTGTTCTAAGCGTTCCCACTGAAGTATGCAAGCCTCAACCTCAACACAAATTAAAGCTTCTGCCAAACGTTATGACGTCGTGATCGTTGGCTCCGGTGCCGCCGGTGGCATGGCCGCCTACAATCTCACCCGCCAGGGGGTCAAGGTTCTGGTGCTCGATGCGGGTACCAAATTCAACAAAGCTACTTATTGGTCGCATGTCCGGCCGTGGGAAGCCCGGGCACGCAATCGCAAAGGCCAGAAGCCGCCACAGTTCCTGCTCACTCAAGAAGAGCAGCCCTATGCCACTCCCAATAAACAGGACTTTGATCTGTGGCGTGTTTGGGGCCGCGGTGGCAAGACCAACATTTGGGGCCGCGTCAGCCTTCGTTATTCGGACGCAAATTTTCAAGAGCCCGCCCGCGATGGCCACGAGATTCCGTGGCCAATTCGTTATGCCGATATTGCTCCCTACTACGACAAGGTTGAGCAGCTGATTGGTGTCTGCGGAGGTGATGACGACAGTGAGTTCCTGCCCGGGTCGAAGTTTCACCTGCCTCCGCCTGCCCCTCGTTGCGGGGAACAACTGCTTCGCAAAGCAGCCAGGGGAATCGGGATCAACATCAACAGCGGTCGCCGCGCCGTGCTTACCAAAGAGCACAACGGCAAGGCTCCCTGCCACTATTGCGGAGCTTGCGGCAAGGGCTGTGATATCGGCGCCTTCTTTAACTCGACAGACTATCTGCTTGAACCTGCGGCCCTAACCGGCCTGCTGGAAATCCGCGACAACTCCGTGGTTTCCCATGTCACAGTGAACGACAAAGGCCAGGCTGACGGAGTGCATTTCTTTGATCGCCTTACCGGGCAATCCGAGGAAGTCAAAGCGCGAATTGTGATCATGGCAGCGTCCTGCGTGGACTCGACGCGCATTTTGTTGAACAGCAAGTCCAACCGCTATCCCAACGGCATCGGCAACTCCAATGACGTGATCGGCCGCTACCTGTGCGAGCAGGTTCGCTTTCACATCTATGGCTTCGTGCCTGAACTGATGGGAAAGAAGACGCAGAACGATGACGGCATTGGCGGCGAACACATCTACATGCCTCGCTGGGCCGGGCAGTCAAAATCGCGCAAATATCTGCGTGGTTACGGAAGTCAGTTCTGGAATACCGGTGCGCAACCCGGAGTGAGCTATGCCAAGTCGCTGGTTGGTTTTGGTGCGGGCTACAAAGAGAATGTACGCCGGCACTTTCCAGCTCTGGTTGCGATGCACCCTTACGGCGAAGTGCTTCCATATGCAGATAACCGCATCACGCTGGACTCTAAGCGCAAAGACAAGTGGGGCATCCCCGTGCCGGTGATCGACTACAAGATTAAAGAGAATGAGCGCACCATGATCGAGGACATGTACGACACGGCCCTTGAGATCATGACTGCAGCGAAGGCCGAGATTCTGCCCTACGAGCGGGGCTGGATCGACCGTTTGGGCAGTGCCATTCACGAACATGGCACCTGCCGCATGGGAAGCGACCCCAAGCGGGCGGCCCTCAATCAATACAACCAGTCCCACGAGGTGAAGAACCTCTTTGTCGTTGATGGCTCCAGTTTCACCACCGCGAGTGAAAAGAACCCTACACTGACGATTCTTGCTCTTGCCATGCGGTCGACTGACTTCCTGGCCGAGCAGATGAAGAAGCGCGAACTCTGATCGCTACTGCGATTTCCCCATCTTTCTACCGGACTTCCGGTATGGTCGTGGTCCCTCAGCCAATTAGATTCTTGAGGGATGCGACTCCTCCTTCTTGCCGTAGCCCTGTTGGCTGGCTGCAATCGAAAACCTGAGGCTGATGTCCCAAAGCCCACCAATACCGTTGTAGCCGTCGTTCCGGTTGTACGTCAGCCGATCAGCAATAGTCTCAACCTTGTCGCAGAATTTCGACCCTATCGTGAAATCGATCTGATGGCCAAGGTCTCCGGCTATGTCAATCGCATCTCGGTCGACATCGGGGACCGGGTTCGCACGGGTAGTGTCCTCGCGACACTGGAGATTCCCGAGATGAACGACGATCTCACCCGCGCCAAAGCTTCCATTGATCGCTCCACTTCAGACGTAGCCCGTGCTCGCGACGAAATCCGGCGCGCCGAGAGCGCTAACCAGATGGCGCAACTCAACTTTGATCGCCTCGCAAGTGTTGGCAAAACCAAGCCTGGCCTCATAGCCCAGCAAGACATTGACAATGCCCGCGCACGATCGCTCGAAACAGGAGCACAACTCTCTGCCGCCAGGAGTGCCCTCGCTTCGGCCGAGCACAATGTTCAGGTGATTCGGTCGGATGAGAATCGTGTGCAGACCATGTTCAATTACACCCGTGTGACCGCACCTTTTGATGGTGTGATCACGCGCCGTTATGCCGAAATCGGTGCCATGGTGCAGGCTGGCACTTCTTCTCAAACCAATGTGATGCCCATCGTCAGGCTTTCCCAGGACACGATGTTGCGGCTACAACTCCCGGTGCCTGAATCTGTTGTTGCCAAGGTGAAGGTAGGCTTTCCACTTCGTATCAAGGTGCCCACACTCAATCGATCCATCGATACTCGCATTACCCGCTTCACAGGCCAACTTGCACTTGCCACGCGGACTATGGAAGCGCAAGTAGATATTCCGAACAGCGACCTCTCAATCAAACCCGGAATGTTTGCCGAGGTGGTTTTCCAATTTGAATCGAAGCCAGATGCCCTCGTGATTCCGTTGCTTGCGATCGACGGTTCCGGCGAAATACGTAAGGTGATGGTTGTCAACTCCTCCAGCCAGACTGAGATTCGCAACATCACGACGGGCATCGAGACAGCTGAAGCAGCAGAGGTACTTACCGGCCTGAGCGAGGGGGACAAGGTAATCCTCAGCGGCAGATCTCAGCTCAAGCCGGGCACCACAGTTACCGCACGCCTGAGTTCCACTCCTGCACAAGGAGCAAAGAACTAGACCATGTCCCGATTTGCCATTCGCACTCCTTACTTCATCGTGGTTCTCTGTCTGATCATTTGTGTGGTCGGCGGCGGGGCGCTGGTACGAATGCCAGTGGATCTGTTTCCTCCGATCAATATCCCGGTTGTCGTTGTTGCCACCTTCTATGCTGGAATGCCACCAGAACAGATTGAAGCCAACATCACTTCCCGTTACGAGCGCTTCTTTACGCTTGCCGCAAACATCGAGCATGTCGAGTCCCGGTCACTGACAGGCGTCAGCATCATCAAGATTCACTTCCAGCCTGGTTCCGATGCCGATGCTGCAGTAGGCGCTGTGTCAAATCTCGCCATGGCAAATCTCCGGCGTCTGCCTGCAGGCACACTGCCGCCGATCGTTTTGAAATTCGACGCTTCCAGTCTTCCGGTATGTCTTGTCACGCTCAAAACTCCAGACCTCGACGAGACTCAGATTCGTGATCTGGCTCAATACAACGTCCGTAATCAGCTCGCTGCCGTGCCCGGTGCGAGTGTGCCTCAGCCCTTCGGCGGCGGCAACCGCTCCATCATGATCTTTGCCGATCCCAATCGACTTGAGGCTTACCAGATGTCCCTCATGGACATGGTTCGTGGTGTGAATGATGCCAACCTCACTTTGCCTGCCGGCAACGTAAAGATTGGTCCCTTTGACTACAACATTCTTACCAATAGCCAGTTGGATAACATCGCTGAAATCAACGACCTTCCGATCAAGGTCAGTGGCAGCTCCGTGGTTCGTGTTGGCGATATCGCCGAGGCGAAAGACTCCAAACGAATTCAAACCAATGTAGTTCGCATTGATGGCAATCGCGGTGTTTATGTGCCCGTGCTCAAACAGGGCGGTGACTCGAACACCATTTCTGTGGTGGACGGGGTAAAGAGTGTGATCGCCAATCTTGTGGATGTCCCGGAATCGCTGGTTACCAACGTTGTCTTCGACCAGTCTGAATTCGTTAAGACAGCCATCGAAACGCTCCTTCATGAAGGTGCTATCGGGCTCTTTCTTACATCGGCCCTGATCCTGATTTTTCTCGGCAGCTTCCGGGCTACGATCGCCGTATTTTTCTCGATCCCGGTTTCTGCATTGGCTACATTTATGTTGTTGCAATGGAGTGGTGGCACAATCAACACCATGGTGCTGGGCGGCCTTGCGCTCGCCTTTTCAAGATTGATTGACAACTCGGTGGTTGTGCTTGAGAACATCTACCGCCACCTTGAAATGGGTGCCGATCCCGTCAAAGCAGCCGAGGAAGGTGGCCGCGAAGTTGCACTTCCGGTGCTCGCTGCAACACTCACAACGGCAATTGTCTTCTTCCCTGTAACGTTTCTCTTCGGTGTCTCTCGCTTTCTTTTCTCTGCACTAGCCCTGTCTGTGGTGCTGGCGCTCTTTGCCAGTTACTTCGTCGCAATGACCGTAGTGCCGCTCTTTTGTGCCCGATACATCCATTCGGCGCATTCTGGCGAACATGATGAGGGTCTCTTTGCCCGCTTCAATCAGTGGTTCAATCACCAGTTCGCCCGCTTCCTGCGCGCTTATCAGAGGGCTGCAGATTTCGCTCTGGATCGGCCGCGCTTCACTCTGGCTGTCTCAGCTTTGTTCTTTCTGTTATCGCTGCTTATCGTTCCCCTGATCGGGATGTCGTATTTCCCACGCACCGATTCCGGCCAGTTTGTCATGAACGTGAAAGCGCCGCCGGGCTCCCGCATTGAAGTTGTCGATGCACTGTTTGCACGGGCTGAAGAACTTACCCGCAAAGTGGTTCGTGACGATCTTGAACTGATCGTCTCCAACATCGGCATCTACGCTGATATCTCATCCATCTATACGCCCAATTCGGCTCCGCACACGGGCTTCATCCAGGTTGCTCTCAAAAAAGACCATGCCGTAAACAACTACATTCATATGGCTCGAACCAAAGAGGTTCTGGAACGTGAGATGCCCGAACTGCAGATCTACTTCCAGTCTGGAGGGCTCGTCGATAGCGTGCTGAATATGGGGATGGCTGCACCCATCAATGTCCAGGTCACCAGTTCCAACCTCGGGCAAGGCTTTGCCATGGCCGCAAATCTCGCGAGCCAGATTCGCCTCTTGCCCGGTGTTGCCGGTGTGTTTATTCCGCAAGACCTCGACACTCCCTCGCTCCGGCTTCAGGTGAACCGAACGCGAGCCAGCGAATTGGGACTGAGCGAACGAGAGGTGGTCCAGAACGTAATCACTGCCCTCGCATCCAATCAGATGATCGCCCCCAGCTACTGGGTGGACCCAAAATCCGGGCGGGACTACTTTCTATTGGTTCAATACCCTGAAGGCCAAATCAATTCGATCGCTGACCTTAAGGCAATCTCCTTGCGTGGCCCTGGCAGTCCTTTGCCAACACGCCTCGATGCAGTGAGCACGATTGAATCCATTCGCACTCCTGCCGAGGTTTCGCACTATCAGATTCGCCGCAATTTTGATATCTATGTGCAGCCTCAGGCTGAAGACTTGAGCCGCATCACTGCTGGAATCGAACAGATCATTGCAAAAGAAAAGCTGCCGCGCAATCTTCGTGTCGATCTTCGCGGTTCCGTGCAGGCGATGCGCCAAAGCTTTTCCAGCTTCGGCTACGGTCTTATCTTTGCCACCGTTTTGCTCTATCTGATTCTGGTAGCCCAATTCTCAAGCTTTTTGGATCCACTCGTGATCCTCCTCGCAGTGCCGCCGGGGCTTTCAGGCGTGTTACTGACACTCTGGCTCACCGACACAACGCTGAACGTCATGTCACTAATGGGCATTGTCATGCTGGTTGGCATTGCGGTATCCAACAGCATTCTCATCGTCGAGTTTGCGCGGCAGCTTGTGATCACTGGTGTTGGCATTCGGGAAGCTGTTGCCACCTCGTGCAAGGTGAGGCTGCGTCCAGTTTTGATGACGTCGCTTGCCACCATATTCGGACTCTTCCCGATGGCACTCAAACTGGGGCAGGGAAGTGAAGCTTACGCACCACTCGCGCGCGCCATCCTCGGTGGACTCGCACTTTCAGTCTTGTTCACAGTCTTCGTCGTACCAGCCGCATATCTTCTGGTTCATAAAGAGGCAAAATCCTGATGCGCTACGTTCTGATTCTCTTTGCCGCGCCCCTCCTGGCCCAACCATTGACTTTGGAACAGGCTCGCGAAATGGCCCTCGCCAACCACCCGCTGATCGCTTCTCTCGATTTTTCTGCGAAAGCGGCGGCTGAGACTCCCAAGCAGATCCTTTCGCTGCTTTCCCCGCAATTCAGCGCTGGCCTTACTGGTTCTGTCGCTGACGATTCGACACGCTTTGCCTATCAGGGCCTCTCGTCGCCATTACTGATTTCGCGTCTGGGCAGCGGCGTACAACTCAGCCAACTTCTTTCCGATTCCGGCCGCACTCGCCTTCTTGCCTTGTCCGCTTCTACCCGTGCTGATGCGCAAAAGGAAATCGTGAAATCCATCCGGCTTCAGATTCTCATCTCCGTCGACCGTGCCTATTACTCGATCCTTCGCGCTCGCTCGCTCACCCGCGTCGCTGAGCAAACGGTGCAGGCGCGTCAGTTGATCGTCGATCAGGTCGAGGCCCTGACTCGCAGCCAACTGCGCTCCACTCTGGATCTTTCCTTTGCTCGCGTGAATCTTTCCGACTCGCAAATCCTCCTCACCCGCTCAAGAAATGAGCTCGATTCTGCTGAGGCTGAGCTAACTGCCGCTCTCGGTATGCGCGATCGGCCCGCCTTTCAAATTGAAGATCGCCCAGCCAATGAAAACCTTCCTCCAGAAGCAGAGCCTTTGGTGGAACGTGCCTTGAAAGAACGCCCCGAACTCCGGCAACTCGCCCTTGAGCTTCAATCGGCAACGCAGCTTTTGGATGCCGAAAAGAAACTGTCTAAGCCCACTGTCAGCTTTCTTGGCACAGCCGGAGTGATGCCGCTGGCCAGAGGCTCCTTCCCCAACCGGTACGGTGCCGCCGGCGTTGCTGTGTCTGTCCCTATCTTCAATGGAAAACTTTTCGAGTCACGTCAGACCGAAGTTTCTCTCCGCATGAGAGCTCTGGAAAAACAACGCGACCATAGTTCCAACCAGATAGCCCGCGATGTGCGAACGGCCTTTCTCAACGCACGCACTTCATTTGAACGACTCCGCCTTACACAGGAACTGCTCACGCAGTCCAGACTAAGCCTCGATCTCGCGCAGTCGCGTTACGACCTTGGGCTGGGTTCGATCGTTGAGTTAAGCCAGGCTCAGCTCAACCAGACTTCAGCTGAAGTTGCCAGCGCTGGCGCTCGTTATGAATACCAGATATTGCGTTCTGTCCTTCGCTTCCAGCTTGGAGAGGGGGGCCTCTAGGGATGACTTTTCGACTCTGGCCACCGAAGCCTCCCCACGAAAACGCTACCCCGCTGGTCGTTCTTTCTGATGAATACGGCGACAACTTACGGCTGGCAGCAGCGCGGATGCGTGTTCCCGTCGTAACTCAAATTCCTGCCAGTGGAGATTTTGTTCTGGCACTCTCACCCACACAATCGATACCCGCCAATGTTCCGGCACACATCCCGACTATCGATTCCAGTTCACCAGATATTCCTCGCCTGATAGAAGCAGCTTTGCTCTACCTCGAAGCCCATCATCGAATCAAGAAATAATCCCGCGCCTCACAGCAAAAAGAATCAACTCAGCCATGCTGTGCAGGGACAGTTTCTGCATAATGTTCGCTTTATGTGTGTCTACCGTATAAGTGCTCAGGTCCAACAACTTTGCAATGTCTTTGCTGCTTTTCCCTTCTGCCAGCACTTGCAGGATCTCCCTCTCTCTTGGGGTCAAAAGGTCGTAGCGGTCTTCAAGGCCCCGTTCTCTCATTCCCGAAACATAATCCTCAACCAGCAACTTGCTTACCTCAGGACTGAAGTAGGCTTTGCCACCAGCGACGGCCCGGATCGCCTGGATCAATTCCCCCTCCACTGCATCTTTCAGCAAATAACCACGCGCGCCGGCACGCAGCGCCCTCAGGACATAACCCTCATCACTATGCATGCTGAGAATGATGATTGCGGTGCCGTCTGCCTTAGCCACAATCTGCCTTGCCGCTTCAATGCCATTCAGGTTGGGCATTGTGATGTCCAGAACCACTACATCCGGTCGGAGTGTCTCGACCGCCTTTACGGTCTCGCGCCCGTCGGCCGCCTCACCTAACACTTCCATGTCTGGCTCGCGTTCGAGCAGAGCCCTGAGTCCGCGCCTCAAGATCGCATGATCGTCTGCCAGCAGGATTTTAATGCCCATTAAGGCAACTCCGCCATAACCACACTACCTACGCCAGGCCGACTGGCGATGCTGAATTTGCCGCCCAGTTTCTCTACTCTTTCGTTCATTCCCAATATGCCCATTCCTTTGTCTTTTTGCACGTCGAAGCTCAAACCATCGTCCTGAATGCTTACCAGCAAACGACCCTCGCTTTGGCTGGCCCTTATGCGCACAGATTTCGCATTGCCGTGCATGATCGCGTTGGACACTGCTTCCTGGGCAACTCGGAAAACACAGATTCGCGTCGCTTCCTGCAGGCCGTCCAATTCTTCACTAGCCTCAACTTCAACAATTGCCTTGCTTCGCTTTTCCCACTCCCGTGCCAGCCAGCGCAGTGCTGGTACCAGACCCAGATCATCCAGCATCGAGGGCCTTAGCAAGAGGCTCAAGTTTCTGGTCAACTTCAACGTTTCATCAGTCAGCTTTCCCATCTCCCGGGCTTCGGCTTCAATACTGGTTCTCGCTTCTTCAGGCAGCCGTCTAAGCATCTGTTCTATGCCTAATCGCAATGCCGACAGATTTTGGGCAACCCCGTCGTGCAATTCCCTGGATATTGCCTTACGCTCTTCTTCCTGTACCGCAAGCAGCCGTGCGGACAATCCCCTTGCTTCCTCGCGAGCGTCTTCGGCTTGAATCAGCCTCTCGGATGCCTCTCGCTCCAGCGTAGTTATCCGCCAATAGACAAAACTGGCCAACGCAATTCCTGCCAGCAAGAAGACAAGCATGCTTCGTAGCTGAGACGCTTTTACTTCATCAAATAAAGCCTTCATCTCATTTTCACCTTGCTTTAGCTGTTCTTCGTTCCAGGCGCCAATTTTGGCGGCAAGGCTGAGAATTGCCGTTCTTCTGGCAAAGGCCTCTTCTCTCAAAAATGTATAACCGCGGGCCTTGCGCTTGCTGGCATCCCATTCAAGCACTGGCTCTATCGTTTCCCAATAATCGTTATAAGCGCTGACAAAGCTCTGGTAGACAACCCCCCCTTGCTGCAATTCTCTGGCAGCGAGAATTTTCATCGCATGCCCACGGGTTTCAAGCAATTCTGCCCGCTGTGACTCGGCTGCCAGCCCACTAGGTTCCAATAGGAAATTTCGCAAATAAGTACCGCCGTTGATGACGTCTGTTTTTAAATCGTTCAGCAAGCGATTGGCCCGCAAGTAACTGGTTCTCAATACTTCGATTTCTCGATTCGCGCGGCTCAACTCCTCGCGAGTCCAATAAAACGCAATCGATGGGAGCAAAAGCAAGGATCCAAATCCCGCCAACAGCAAAAATCGGCTTCTCAATCTGATTTGCAAATTAATCCTCTGTTTAACTCAGGGCTTGTACCATTAAGGGGTTAATGCGCCCCCACTTCAGTTTCGTCCTTTTGTTGATCATAGGCGCTTTAAAGGGCAAGTCCATCACTCTTGATCAGGCGCTTCGAGAAGCTATAAGCTCGCACCCGGTTCTATCCGTAAACGCCAATCGTATCGAATCCGCCGAAGGAAAACGTATCCAGGCTGGCTTGCGGCCCAATCCTCTCTTTGTTTATCAGACCGAAGATTTCCGCACCTGGAGTTCGCCAGGGCATCGCTTCTGGCAGGACGCCGATCATTTCTTCTACTTGCAACAGACATTCGAAACTGCCTCAAAGCGAGCCCGCCGTCTCGATGTCGCACTGGCAAACCAGCGGCGAGCCGAGATTGAGCTCACGTTGCAGAAACAGATGATTGCCGCCAAGGTGCGGGCGGCCTTTTGGGATGCCACCGGTGCACTCAAACGAGAAGCCACCCTGCGCCAGGCCGTAAAGAATCTCGCCGAGATCACCGAATATCACCGCATTCAGGTCAAAGAAGGTGCCATGGCCGAAGCCGACCTGCTGCGGGTGGAACTCGAAGAGAACAAAATCTCGCTCCTTGCCAACAGTGCTGGAATCGACGCCCAACGCCTGATGATTCGCTTGCAAAGAGAAATGGGTCGTAGCGATATTTCTCCCATCACTATCGAAGACTCGATTCTCGATGCGCCCGTTTCGTTTCGCCCTTCATCGCTTGAAGCCGCCCTCGCCCAGCGTGCTGAAATTCTTTTGGCAAGGCAGATCATTCAGATCGCGTCAGCGCAGATTGGGCTTGAAACCGCCCTTGCTACCCCCAACATCGACGGCGTTGGCGGCTACAAACGCTCGAAGAACTTTGACACCGTCTTGTGGGGCGTTCAGCTTCAATTGCCTGCCTTCAATCGCAATCAGGGCAACATCGCCAGTGCTACTGCCGAAGACCGCCTCGCCCATAGCGCTCTTCGCTCTACCGAAGCTTTGATACAGTCTGAGTACGCCGGAGCTCTGCGTGAGGTGGAACTCCGCAGCCGGCAACTCGAAAGCGCTGTGTTGCCGCTTCGAGTGCGCGCGGCCGAGTCTGCACGTCTCGTCAAGGAAGCCTATCGACTGGGTGGGGCCGACCTGCTTCGTCTGCTGGACGCACAACGCAATCTCCTCGATACCGAGCAACTCTACATCGATTCACTCCTTGCACTTAGACAGGCCGAAGCCTCACTTCAATCTGCTACTGGACTCCTCCCATGAAATACCTGATCCTCGCTTGTGTCATCGCCTTTTGCTCGTGTCAGTCTCAGGCCCCTATAGCGGCCAATCCTCCCAAGCCGGAGAATCTTGATCTCAGTGCTGCGGCTCTCAAGAACGCCAATATTGAAGTGGTAGCCGCCCGCATCGAGACTATAGACCAAACCATTGAAGCTCCGGGCAAGCTTACCTGGAACGAAGACAAGACGGTTTCCATCGGCGTGGTGGCTACCGGCAAAGTCATTCATGTCTACTCCAAAGTGGGCGACATCGTCAAAGACAATCAGATGCTGGCGCGCATGCACACGCATGATGTGCACGACACCAAAGCGCTGCTCCGCTCGGCTCGCGCTGAGAGAGACCGTTCTACCAGTGCTCTCGAACAGGCCAGGCGCAATGAGGCACGCATGCGCCGCCTGCTGGAGCTCAAAGCCATTTCAGAATCCCAACTCGAACAGGCCGTTATGGACCGCAAGACCGCAGAATCCAGCCTGCGCAAGGCCAACGCCGATGTAGACAAGGAAGTTCAGCATCTTACGGAGACTCTCGAAATTACAGCGGACGACGAAGAGTCTCCAACTCATAAACACAATGAAGAGGAAGAGCTTGTACCGATCAAGTCCACCGCTGCCGGTGTTGTCGTGGATCGCAAAATCACACCCGGTACAGTGGTGACTCTCGGTCAGGAAGCCTACATCGTTACTGACGCGTCTTCCCTGTGGTGCATCGCCAGTTTCCCGGAATCGTCCCTAAGCCGCATTCGCGTTGGCACCAGCGTCGAGATTGATGTCAGAGCCTTCCCGGGCAGAGCCTTCGCGGGACGCATCACGAGACTCGGGGAGACAATTGATCCCGCTACACGCACTCTCAAAGTACGCGCTGACCTGGGTTCTCAGGGCGTTCTGAAGCCAGAGATGCTGGCTACCATCAAGCTGAAGCTCCCCGCAGAATCCTCTTTGGTCGTGCCTGAATCGGCCCTTCAAAACATCGACGGCAAGACTACTGTTTTCGTCGAATCCGCTCCGGGCAAGTTTCTCCCCCGCACTGTAGAAGCTCAAGTCCAAAATGGGCAGGCCGTGATTCTTTCCGGGTTAAAAGAAGGCGAGCGTGTTGCGGCCAGCGGCAGCTACTTCCTGAAAGGCCAGCTCCTGCGCGAGGCCGGCATCTAACTCATGCTGAATACTCTAATCCGCCATGCCCTCGACAATCGATGGTTGATCCTCGTGATCCTGGCTATAGTCACTGGTGCTGGGCTTTATACGGCCGTCAATCTTCAGATTGACGCCTTTCCAGACCTCACCAATAATCAGGTCACCGTGATCACCGAGTGCGGCCCGATGTCCCCCGATGAAGTAGAACGTCTGGTTACGTACCCGATCGAAACCTCACTCATGGGTGTCCCCAAAATGACCCAGTTGCGCTCGATCTCCAAGCTCGGATTGTCGCTGGTTACGGTTGTGATGGATGACAGTGTCGATCGATACTTTGCGCGCCAGTTGATCAACGAACGTCTTCGTGAAGTCCGTTCGCGCCTGCCTCAAGGTCTGGAACCTGTTTTAGGCCCTGTGGCCACTGCATTCGGAGAAATCTACCAGTACACAATTGAAGGTGGCAATCTTTCCCTCCTCGATCGCAAGACGCTTCAGGATTGGGTGATTCGTCCGCAACTTCGTACCGTTCCCGGTATCAACGAAGTGAATTCCTGGGGTGGTTTTTCAAAGCAATATACCGTCGAAGCAGACCCGCAAGCCCTGGCACGGTTTGGGCTCACTGTCCGCGACGTAATGAACCGCTTGGCCATGAGTAACACCAATTTTGGCGGTGGCTTTATTGAACATCAGTCTGAGCAATACAATGTGCTGGGGCTCGGCCGATTTAATAGTCCTGAAGATATTGAAAAGGTAGTGCTTCAAGCGCAGGGCGGCGTTTCAGTGAAGGTGCGGGATGTTGCCAGAGTGAAAATTGAGGGCGCCCTCAGGCAGGGGGCGATCATCCGCAACACAACGGAATCCGTTTGCGGCATGGCCATCATGCTGCGCGGCGAGAACTCGCTGGAAACTCTGAGCCGGGTGAAGCAGCGCCTGGCTTCTATCCAGCTTCCCAAAGACGTCAAACTGGTTCCCTTCTATGACCAAAGCGAAGTTATCGACATCACGCTCAAAACTGTCCAGCGCAACCTGCTTGAGGCTGGTCTGCTCGTCTCGGTTATCCTCTTCCTCTTTCTCGGCGAGTATCGTGCTGCGCTCATCGTCGCTTCGGTGATCCCCTTCTCGATGCTCTTTGGCTTTATGGGAATGGCCTTCTTTGGCATCAGCGCCAATCTCATGAGTCTGGGTGCGATCGACTTCGGGATGATTGTCGACGGTGCCGTCGTGATGATGGAAAACATCATTCGCCGCCTCCACCTTGGAGGGCACCGGCATTCGCGAATTGAACTCATCCGCGAATCGGCCCAAGAGGTTGCGAAACCAATTCTCTTTGGTGTGCTGATCATCATCGCGGTCTATCTGCCGATCCTTTTTCTTCAAGATCTTGAAGGGCGGATGTTCCGCCCGATGGCGATCTCTGTTGTCTCGGCCCTCTTTGGCTCACTATTGCTTGCTTTGTTTGCTGTGCCGGTGATCGCCAGTCTTGCGTTGGCTACAAGGGTTGAAGAAAAGGAATCGGCCTGGTTTCACAAGCTTCAATCCGCTTATCGTGCCGCCCTGCGCACAGCCATGCACTGGCGATGGACTACGATCTCGGCGGCAATGCTGGTTTTGGTCGGTTCCCTTGGTAGTGTTGCCTTCATCGGTACGGAGTTTATGCCGCGCCTCGATGAAGGCATGATTGTCATTCAGACCAAAAAGCTGCCGGGCATCAATGTGCCTCTTTCGGTAGAGGGCAGCAAGCAGGTAGAACGAATCCTGCTGCGATTCCCCGAGGTTGCCAGTGTCACCTCAAAGCTCGGCCGCCCTGACGTTGCAACCGAAGCCATGGGCGTCTATGAAGCTGACCTCTACATCAATTTGCGGGAGGACATCAAATGGATGAACCCTACGGACAAAGAAGATCTCATCAACCGTATGTCCATTGCGCTCAAGGAAATGCCTGGTATGGAGTTCAACTTCACTATGCCAATGGCCATGCGGTTGGACGAAACGATCTCCGGCGTCAAAGCCGACGTTGCCCTCAAAATCTTTGGTGAAGACACTGCCACTCTGGAACGCCTTGCAGAGAAGGCCGAAAAATCACTCGCTGGAATGGCTGGTGTGGCTGACCTACAAACTGAGGTCATCACCGGTGTGGCCGAGATCCGCGTACAGCCTGATCGCACTGCTCTCGCGCGTTACGGGCTCACCATCGAAGACGTGCAATCTGCGATCGATGCTTCAAGTGGCGGCCTCCCTGTTTCTGAATTTGTCGAAGGCCAGCGACGCTTTCCGATCATGCTGCGCTTTCCCGCCGAATACCGCTCTGATATCTCGCGGTTGGGCGAAATCTTTATCAAGGCACCGGCCGGCGAGCAGGTCCGGTTGAATGAAGTTGCGCGAATCGAAGCTGGCAGAGGCGCCGAAATCATCCAGCGTGAAAACGGCATGAAGCGTATCGTGGTGCAATTCAACGTCCGGGGCCGCGACCTCGGCAGCGTAGTTGCCGAAGCCCAGGCAAAGATCAAGCCTGCTTTACAGCTGCCCTCCGGTTATTGGACCGACTGGGGTGGGCAATTCGAAAATCAGGCGCGAGCCACCAAGCGTCTTGCTCTGGTGCTTCCACTTTCAATTCTTCTGATCCTGAGCCTGCTCTATGCAACTTTCAAGTCAATGAGTCAATCTTTGCTGATTCTCTGTGCAGTCCCGTTCTCGGCTATCGGGGGCATCGGGTTGCTCTGGATCCGGGGCATGAATCTCAACCTCTCAGCTTCTGTTGGTTTTATTGCACTCTTTGGCGTGGCGGTGCTCAATGGCATCGTGCTGGTGTCCACGATCAACCAATTGGGAGATATCGAAGAGGCTTGCGCACAACGGCTTCGCCCCGTTCTGATGACGGCACTGGTTGCCGCTTTTGGCTTTCTTCCAATGGCCTTCTCGACGATGCCAGGCTCTGAAGTGCAGCGTCCGCTAGCTTCAGTTGTTGTGGGCGGCCTCGTTAGCGCCACTTTCCTGACGCTCTTTTTGGTGCCTGTGCTCTATCCGCTTTTCGCGGGCAGAAGAAAGACCTCGCCGGCTCACTGACGCTGAATGATTTGGCCGAGGTTCTGCCCCTTTCAGAAGGTTTATGGCCAGGAAAAACAGAAACAGCTTGCGCATGGCCTTTTATTCGAAGAGTATGGCCGTGATTATGTTAGCTTGGAGAAAATCATGAGCGCGACCCGCGAAAAATCCCAACTCATGTCGGCTTCGGAAATGGACCGGACTCTCGTCCGTCTTGCACACGAAATTCTCGAAAAGTCCGACGATCTCTCAAAGCTTGCCTTCATCGGAATTCGCCGCCGAGGTGTGCCCATTGCCCAGCGTCTGGCCAGGAAAATTTCGGATCTCGAAAAACGTGAAATCCCCGTCGGCATCCTCGACATCAACTTGTATCGTGACGACCTCACCACGGTTGGTGCCAAGCCTGTGGTGAACGCAACCGAAATCCCGTTTGACATCACCGGCATGGACATCATTCTCACCGACGACGTCCTCTACACAGGCAGAACCATCCGCGCCTCGCTCGACGCGCTCTTTGATCATGGCCGCCCCTCACGCGTGCAGCTTCTCTGTCTGATTGATCGCGGACACCGCGAACTGCCAATCGAAGCCCGCTATGTCGGACGCAAAGTTCCAACCACGGCAAACGAGATCATTGAGGTGAAACTCAGCGAGATTGACGGACTCGAAAAAGTTCTGCTCGTCGAAAAGGTGTGACTATGACCAAAGGCCTCCTCGATATCGAGGCCCTCGACCGGCCTGAGATTGAATCGTTGCTTCAGCGTGCCAGGGACTTTCAGCCCTTGCAGCAAATGCGCGAAAAACGGCTCGATCTATTGGACGGCCGCCTCGTTGTGAACCTCTTTTTTGAAGCTTCCACGCGCACTCGCATCAGCTTCGAGATCGCAGCCAAGCGTCTGGGTGCTGACGCGCTTTCCATCTCTTCTCAGGGCACCAGTGTCTCGAAGGGTGAAACTCTCCTCGACACGGTAAGCACGCTCAGTGCAATGAGGCCAGACGTGATTGTCATGCGCCATGCCGCCTCCGGGGCTCCTCACTTTCTGGCCCGGCACTTGCCTATCCCGATCATCAATGCCGGCGATGGCCAGCATGAGCATCCCACTCAAGCGCTTCTCGATGCTCGAACCATACTCGACAATCGGCCTTCGCTCGAAGGCCTTCGTGTTGCCATCATCGGCGATATTCTGCATAGCCGCGTAGCCCGCTCGAACATCCATCTGCTCTCGAAGTTTGGAGTAGATATCGTTCTCTGCGGCCCTGCGCCACTGGTCCCGCAGGATCTCAAGGATCTGGCCCCCGGAGTCAGCATTACCTACGACATCAAGGAAGCACTTCGCAACACCGACATCATCATGATGTTGCGTGTGCAACTGGAGCGGCAGAATGAAACAAATTTCCCTGCCGGGGAATACTCCCGCTTTTACGGCTTGCGCGCAGAGAACCTCGCACTCGCCAAGCCTGATGCCATCGTGATGCATCCCGGCCCCATGAACCGGGGCCGCGAGATCTCGACTGAAGTTGCCGATAGTTCGCGCTCAGTCATTCTTAGTCAGGTGGAGAACGGTATCGCCGTCCGCATGGCTGTGTTGGAAAGGGTTCTGCAGTAATGCCAAAGCTTCTGATTCGTAACGGCCGGGTGATTGACCCGGCCAACGGCATCGACCGTGTTGCCGACGTCCTCCTTGCCGGCGACATTATTCGCGGTGTCGGAGACAATCTTCCTGCCCGCGGCGCCGAGGTTTTCGACGCCACCGGACTGATCGTCGCACCAGGCTTTATCGATATGCATGTTCATCTGCGCGAGCCTGGTTTCGAGAGCTCCGAGACCATCGAGAGCGGCTCGCGTGCCGCTGCCGTAGGCGGCTTTACCAGCGTTTGCTGCATGCCAAATACGAATCCTGTAAATGACACGCCGCACCTGACTCGCTACATCATCGAACGGGCCCGCTCCGTTGCCAAAGTGAATGTCTTTCCGATCGGTGCAATCACTAAGGGCAGCGCTGGCGAAGAACTGGCATCTATTGGTGCCATGCAGGCCGCAGGTACCGTTGCCATCTCAGACGACGGCCGTCCCGTCATGAACTCACGAGTGATGCGTCGAGCCATGGAAATCGCCTCCAGTTTCGACATCCTCGTGATCGATCACTGCGAAGACCTGAATCTTTCCGCTGGTGGTGATATGCATGAAGGCAAAGCTTCATTGCGTTTTGGCCTGCGCGGAATTCCCGCCTGTTCTGAAGACGTGATGGTGGCTCGCGACATTCTACTCGCTGAAGTAACCGGAGCACGCTACCACGTGGCCCACCTGTCAACCAGGAATGCCATTGCGATGGTAGCCGAGGCCAAGCGCCGCGGGCTGCGCGTCACCTGCGAGGTAACTCCGCATCACTTTGCCCTTCACGATATGGAAATCATTCCCTACGATTCGAATTTCAAAATGAAACCCCCGATTCGTTGCTCACACGACGTTGAGGCGATGATCGAAGGCATTAAAGCCGGCGTGATCGATGCAATCGCAACAGACCATGCTCCGCACAGCGTCACAGACAAGATGCAGGAATTTGAACGCTGCCCCTTTGGCATCCTGGGCCTCGAAACTGCAATTGGAATTTCGCTCGAAAGACTTGTCCACGCCGGCCATATTTCGATCAATCGGATGATCGAGCTGTTTACCACTGGGCCAGCCGGGGTGCTCAAGCTGAATCGCGGCTCACTCTCTCCTGGCTTGCCCGCTGACGTCACCATTCTCGATCCAAATTCAAAATGGACTTATGACGTAAACAAGTCTCCCTCAAAGTCTCGCAATTCGCCCTATGGAGGCCACACCTTCACCGGGCGGGCTGTCGCGACGATTGTTTCGGGGGAGCTGGTTTGGCAGGCTTGAGCGAATCCTGCCAGCGCTTAAGCCACTCTTTGTACTCCGGCACAAGCTTGCCGCCGGGCCCCAGCAATTGACCTCTCAACATCGCGTTTGATGAAGCGATGGACTCTCTCTGATATGGGCCAGCGTCCAGAAGCCCATTTCGAACCGCTTCTTCGAAGAGCTTGGGGGGCAAGGCATTCGCCACTCCGAGAGCCTGTTCTGCATCGAGCCTCGCACTTTGAAGGTTCTTCTGAAATTTTTCTTTCAAATAGGCTCCAGTCTCTCCACAAACCTCTCCGTCAGCAAAATAGACGCCCAGTACTGTCGAGTCTATGCGGCTCGGCGCGACCAGTCCGCCCAAAAGCGTTTCTTCCGGAGTGATTTTCATAGAACGAACGGCCATTCCAGATGTCGTATGGCGCCAGACATAGTCGAAGTAGCGGCCATTGGCGAACTGAAATCTTAACGTGCCCGTGGCTGCCAAAATACCGCTTCCACTGAGATCTCGTACCTCAATAGATCCTCCCTTCATGGAGACGCGTCCTACTTGTGCCGCCCCGCTGATTGCCAGGTTGCAATTCTTGCTGACTGGTGCTCGAATCGCCATGGGTGCCCGGGATTCATCTGGCACGAGACCGCCGAATTGGGCGTATATAGGAACCGCAAACAATAGTGCTTGGACGAGCATGTAATCTATAGGATAAGAATTAAACATGAAAACTGTACTAATATTGATCCTCTGCTCCCCCCTTTTGTTTCCTCAGGGGAAAACTCAAAAGGCGCATGTTCACGGCGCAGCACAAATCAGCATTGCTCTGGACGGATTGAAGGGTGAGGTTGAGTTTGAGGCACCTGCAGAAGGAATCGTTGGATTCGAATCCGAGGCCAGGACACCGGCGCAAAAAAAGCTTGTTCAGGACGCCCTGTCGATACTGAAGAACCGGGGCGCTGAACTCGTTATTTTCCCTGCTTCGTCTGGCTGCAAGCTCACACCCAAAGAAGTAGATCTCCACCGTGAGGGTGCCCAACACGCCGAGGTACACGCCCATTACGCTTTGGTCTGTAGCAAGCCCATTACAGGAGAAATCAAATTTGGGGCCACCAGGTTATTTCCAAAGACGCGTGAAGTCACCGTAACCTTCGTCTCAGACCAGTCTCAAAAAAGCGCCAAAATCGTTGGCGATGCTGGCGCTCTCAAGCCCTAAGGCTGGATCGGTTTAGGAAACGTGAAGGGATAGGTGTTCGGCACTACACTCACCTCTGTGGTGAAAGTATGTGGGTGCTTGGCCCCGGAGTCATAAATCAATTCGACGAAGAACGCCGTGTAGCCGGATGCGGGCTTGGGCAATTTGGCCGTGTACTTGCCATTGACCAAGGCCACCTTCTCCGCCTTCCAGGTTGCCTTTGTTTCCGTGAGCCGGAAGTCACGCGCCTTCGGGTTGGTCACCTGCCAGAGCTTCACTTCTTTAGGCGCTTGAGGTGCCTTCACTTCAATCGAGCTGTCAGTCTTGTTGACCTTCCAGGTGAAGTTGGGACGCGGCCTGTTGTTGGCCACAGAATCCATAAACGCGACCAGACTCTGCGTTACCCCGACGGGCTCAAGGTTGTGACGAGTGTTCGGCATATAGCGGATATGCTTTTCGCCCTTCAGCTTGTTGTAGTAAAACTGGGAACTGTCGGGAAGAAAGAAATCGTCGCCTGCGGAATTGATAATCAGCTTCGGCATCGTCAGGCGGTCGCGGTACTCATAAGGCTCTTCAATCTTCATCAGATTCTTGAATTGTTTGGTGCCGAGCCAGCCCATGATGTTCATGTCTGTGTAGTCCTTGATGGCCGGAGCCCAGAAACCGTAGGCGCGGTAATGGTGAATGAAGCTTGGCACCATGTTCAGAAGATCGATTACCATCGGGGCAATCGCGATCACACGTTTGTCGACTGCGCCGATGGTCCAGGTGGTCCAGCCGCGCTTGGACGCTCCGCCTACAATGAAGCGGTCGATGTTCATTTCGCCGCCCTCTTTTGTCTTCAGAAACGCCGTTACTGTATCCATCGCCCGCACGCCCGCTTTGGTCATCGGCAGGCGCAGAGGCCATTGATCGTCTCCGCCGCGCAGATATTTGTCCCAGGTGTAGGCGATGATGCCGTCTTCACTGCGGGTCTTGGTTTCGCCATTAAACAGCAACGGTTCGCTGGGAATCTGCCGCAACTCAGCAGCGATCATGCCGCTGTCTTTGGCAATAGCAATCATCAGCGGTGAGGGGTTTGGTTTGCCACCACGATTGTTGCCGCCATCCACCCACAGCAGGGCAATGCCAGGCTTGGCATTGGCGGGCTTGTAGATGTTGATGAAATGCTTCCATTCCGGCTTGTCTACTTCTTTAGCCGAGCGCCAGGTCTGGCTGGTCATCTCGATTGAAGAAACAGAAACGCCGCTGACATTTGTTGTGCCAACGGCGTTCCATTTGAAGCTCGGGTCTGGGGTATTGACGTAGCGGTCGAGTGCGGTTTCACCGGCTACGCCACTTACGGCAAATACGAGAACACTACAAAGTAGCTGGGTTTGGAGCCTCAGGGTTGAGGCCGAGATCGCGAATGGCTTGAGCGGCTGCATGAGCATCCATTTTACCGTCTCGAGCCAGCCTTGAGAGCGCTGCCGCAACAATTGATTCGGCATCCGTTTCGAAGAAGCGGCGCAGGTATTGACGGTTTTCCGAGCGGCCAAAGCCGTCCGTGCCAAGAGCTGTCAGCCGGCCGCCAAGCCAGGGGGCTAGTTGATCCGAAAGCAGCTTCATATATTCGCTCGAGGCGATGATCGGGCCATGAGATCCGTCGAGAGCTTCCACAACGATTGGCCGTCTTGGACTTTCAGTCGGATGCAGGCGGTTCCAGCGCTCTACCTCAACGGCATTGCGGCGCAGGTTGACATAGCTGGTAACAGACCAGGCGTCGGCTGCAATGTTGTACTTCTCAGCCAGAATGTCCTGTGCCCGAAGCACTTCATTGAGCATCGGGCCAGAGCCCCAAAGCTGGATCGAAGCTTCCCCGAGGCTGGACTTGCGCAGCTTGTACAGACCGCGGCGGATTCCGTTTTCGAGATCCGGAATGTCCGTGGGCATCTGCGGCTGCGGGTAATTTTCGTTGTAGCAGGTGATGTAATAGAAAATATTTTCGCGATTTTCATACATGCGGCGGATGCCGTCCTGAATGATCACTGCCATCTCATAGGCGAAGGCAGGGTCGTAGCACTGGCACGTGGGCACAACACTGAACAGCACATGTGTGTGGCCATCCTGGTGCTGTAGGCCTTCACCGTTAAGTGTGGTGCGTCCAGCGGTGCCGCCCATCATGAAACCCTTGCCGCGAGAATCGGCAAATGCCCAAACCTGATCACCCACACGCTGAAACCCGAACATCGAATAGTAGATGTAGAAGGGGATCATCGGCGTGTTGAGATTGGCATAAGCCGTGCCTGCGGCGGTAAAGCTGGCCATTGAGCCTGCTTCGGTGATGCCTTCTTCCAGAATCTGACCGTCGCGTGATTCCTTGTAGTAAAGGAGCATGTCGCCATCGACTGGCTTATAAAGCTGGCCTTGGCTTGCATAGATACCGACTTCACGGAAGAGCGATTCCATGCCGAAAGTGCGCGCTTCATCCGGCACAATCGGAACCACCAGTTTGCTCAGAGATTTTTCTTTAAGCAGGTTCTTGAGGATTCCCACGAAAACGGCAGTTGTAGAAGCCGGCCGCCCGCCCGAGCCCTTCAGGGATTCGGCAAACACGCTCATTTCAGGAGCTGTCAGAGACCAGGTGCCCTCATTTCGAGCGGGGATCGGGCCGCCCATGGCTGCGCGTCTTTTCTGGATGTATTGAGCTTCGACTGAGCTCTCTTCCGGCTTGTAGAAGCTGGCGGTCATTGCGGCTTCAGCAGGCACCGGGATGTTGAAGCGCTTGCGGACGTATTCAAGTTCGCTCTCATTCAACTTCTTCGCGTTGTGGGCGATATTCTTGCCCTCGCCGGCCTCACCCATTCCGTAACCCTTGATGGTCTTCATCAGAATTACCGTTGGGCCGCCACGATGATCATAGGCGCGCTTGAGTGCGTTATAGACCTTGATTGGGTCATGGCCGCCGCGCTTGAGGCTCTTGATTTCCTCATCGCTCATGTCCGCTACCAATTCAGCCAGTTCCGGGTATTTGCCAAAGAACTCGCTTCGTGCGTATGCCGGGCCCTTGACCTTGAAATTCTGATATTCGCCGTCGACACATTCAGCCATACGCTTGATCAGCAGGCCAGACTTGTCTTTGGCGAAGAGGCGATCCCAGTTGGAACCCCAGAGGCACTTGATCGTATTCCACCCAGCGCCACGGAAGGCGCCCTCGAGTTCCTGAATGATCGAGCCATTGCCCCGCACCGGGCCGTCCAGGCGCTGCAAATTGCAATTGATGATGAAGATCAGGTTGTCGAGCTTCTCGCGCGAAGCGAGCGTAAGTGCGCCCAGCGATTCCGGCTCGTCGGTTTCTCCATCTCCACCGATCATGATTACCTTGCGGTCCGTAACCGGGATCATGCCACGGTTTTCGAGGTAGCGCAGAAAACGCGCATGGTAAATCGAATTGATCGGGCCAAGCCCCATGGAAACTGTAGGGAACTGCCAGAAGTCTGGCATCAGCCAGGGGTGCGGGTAGCTGGACAGGCCAGGTTGATCGCGCAGTTCGTGACGGAAGTTGATCAGATGCTGATCGCTCAGGCGGCCTTCGAGGTAGGCGCGCGCATAAACACCCGGTGAAGCATGGCCCTGATAGTAAACAAAATCGCCCGCTTGTGTGGAACCATCGGCAGCTGCAATGGACCCTCGAAAGAAGTGATTGAATCCCACTTCAGAAATGGTTGCCAGTGAGGCAAAGGTCGAAATGTGTCCACCGATGTTGTCGTCGTATTTGTTGGCGCGCGCCACCATGGCCATCGCATTCCAACGCACAAAGGCCTTGATGCGGCGCTCGATCTCAAGATCGCCCGGGTAGGGAACTTCCTCCCATGCCGGCACTGTATTGATGTAGGGTGTGTTTAAACGCAGCGGCGCAGTAACGCCTAACTGGGCTGCTCTGGTCATGAGCTGTTGCAGCAGTTCGCTGGCTCGCTCGGCACCGGTTGTGTCGACGACCTGGTCGAGGGCTTCCAGCCACTCAGACGTTTCTTGTGCGTGAACGTCGACTTGAATCTCTGGCTTCGTGGTAATCATTGCTAAAGGGAATCTATTCTTTAATTTAGCTTGTTGGAGGTTGCGATGGGGAAACGATGTCTCACCGGACGATGGATTCTTTCGATAGCGTTCATCGCTAACGCTTGGGTAGGCCTCGCTCATGAGGACAATGGCAACCGGGAAGAATGGCAAATCTGGAGCCCGCGACTCGAACAAAAACCCGCTGGAATCAAGCTTCCCGATGGCAGTCTGATCCTCACGGCAGCTGCAACTCCGGCGGCCTTTGGCGGCTGGGTCAAGTCTGTCAAAGGGATCCAGCCCGGACTTTGGTTTCGTTTTGAAGCCGAGTACCAGGTAGAAGGCCTGCGGCGTCCCCACAATCAAGTGTTGGTGAGGCTCCAATGGAAAGACGCGAAATGGGATCCCGTGGGAGAAGCCGAATACGCATGGCGGGAAGAAAAATCCGGGCCCTGGACGCGCGTGTGGGAAGAAGTTCAGGCTCCCGTAAACGCTAAATTTGCCGAGCTGCAACTTTGGCTTTACGACGCGGAGCAAGGCGCAGTTGTGTTTCGCAACCCGGCACTGGAATTGACCGATGCTCCGCCATCGCGCCCGGTTCGCCTGTCGAGCCTGAACTTCCGCCCCTCAGGTGCTGAGGGCGGCGAGTCGAACGTCCTTAAGCTCATGGCCATGGCCCGTGAACAAATCACCCGGCCGGTAGATCTGATGGTTTTTGGTGAAGGCGTCACTGTGGTTGGCAGTGTTAAAAAATATGCCGAAGTGGCAGAGGCGGCCGACGGTTACACCGCCAGGATTCTGGGCGAACTGGCGCGCGAAAAGAAGAGCTACATTGTTGCAGGCATCTACGAAAAGGAAGGAGTCTTTCTCTACAACACCGCGATTCTGCTGGACCGCGAAGGAAAGTTGGCTGGCAAATATAGAAAGGTGATGCTGCCCCGCGAAGAGATCGAACGAGGTCTTTCTCCGGGCGACAAAATGACCGTCTTCGACACAGACTTCGGCAAGCTCGGAATCATGGTCTGCTACGACGTCTTCTTCTCTGAGCCCTCAAAGCTCCTGGCTATGCAGGGGGCAGAAGTGGTGGCAATGCCAATCTGGGGTGGCAACGAGTGGCTGGCAAAGGCCCGCAGTATCGAAGGCCGCTTCACCTTGGTAGCCAGCGGCTACGACCACCCAACCTATGTCCAGAATCCGATGGGCGATCGCCTCAGTGAAGCCAAAGCCAACGGAACTGCTGCTTATGCCGAAGTGGATCTGAATCAAAGCCAGCGGGAAAAATTCCTCGGTGACATGAAAGCAAGGAGAATGCGCGAAACACGTCTGGACCTCTCACCGGCAGCGCAACTTCGCTAAGCTGAAGGGATGTGTTTCGCTCCGACTTTACTTGTTCTTTTGATGGCTCAGGCACCAGCCGCGAAAGGACCGGCCCCAGCAGCAAAAGCTCCCGCTGCCAAACCCGCAACTCCCGCCGCTAAGGCTCCCGCTCCTGCCGCCGCTAAGGCTCCAGGGGCTCCAGCCGCCCGCCCCGCCCTCAGAACTACACCAAAGCCGGCTGCCCCACCCAAGGCCGCTCCTGCCGCAAGTCTAAACACTGACGACGAAAAAACCGTCTACGCCCTCGGTTTGTCGATCTACCGCTCTATTCAGTCCTTTGATCTCTCGCCATCTGACATCGCTATTGTTCAGCGCGCCATCGCCGACGCAGCCGCAAAGCAGCCCGCCGTAGCAATCGAAGAGTGGGGCCCCAAACTGCAAGGCCTGCAACAAAGCCGCGCCGCCCGTGTCGCCGAAAAAGAAAAGGCAAGTTCTGCTGCTTATCTCGTCAAGGCCGCCAGCGAATTGGGTGCACTCAAGACCGAATCCGGCCTGATCTATAAAGAAGTTACCCCCGGTACCGGCGCTTCCCCTACAGCCAGCGACACAGTGAAGGTTCATTACCGCGGCACCCTTACCGATGGCACCGAATTTGATAGCTCCTACAAGCGCAATGAACCGGCTCAGTTCCCCCTCGGCCAGGTCATCCCCTGCTGGACTGAAGGCGTTCAAAAAATGAAGGTGGGCGGCAAGGCTAAGCTGGTTTGCCCGTCGAGCATCGCCTACGGCGATAGCGGCCGTCCGTCCATCCCTGGCGGCGCAGCGCTCCTCTTCGATATCGAACTTCTCGAAATCGTAGCTGCCAAATAAAGCCGGTCCCTCAAGATTGATGTCGATCCTCCGATAACTGTTCTCGGAGGTAACTGCCATGATTGAGCATCGGGATCACGGACGGCAGATCCTCGAACTGGAGTACCAGATTCTAAACGAGCAAATGAATCAGTTGCTCAAGAGCCGGGCCTCCGACAGACACTCAGTTGAAGAGATCCATCGGTGGCGGAGCGATTTGTCTGCCAGACGATCTCCAGCGGATTTGATCCAACACCTTGCCCAGTCTGAGTCGCTGATTTGTCTGCACGCCCAGACCTCAGATTTCCGCAACCAGTACCGCCGTTTGCAGACTCGTATGGCAGATCTGGGTCAGAGGCTGGGCTATTGGTAGAAAAATCTAATTTAAACAAAAAATAGTTAAAAATCCGCGGCTGCCCGCCGAAAAGCTATACGAGCCGTAAGGCCGGGATGAGCGCATGCCATCCCTGGCAGAGCTTGAGCCGCCCGGCCAATGCGATTTTCGGTCCCACAAATCAGGCACCTTTGCGTGCGCCGGGAGCAAGCCGTCGATGAGTCAGTCCGATTCGGGCACAAGCATTATTGAGCTGGCTAGAGCCGCTGGAGCCCGCAAGTTGCTGTTAAAGAAAATGGTTCTGCAGTGCATTGAAGACCGCGGTATCGCCAGTGATTCGGGTCGTTTCGAGCGCCAGGCTGCCCTGCAAAGGATCACCCCGGTCCTGCCTGCCCCCGTTCACACAAATCTCGCCGAAGATCGGCCACCCTCTCTCCCCCCTGATCTCGAATCACGATTAGCGCTTCTTGAAGCTCATTTGCCTTGCCCCGCTCCCTCGAGTTCGCTGAGTCAACAATCCATCGACGCACTCGCGGCCAGAGTGCATTCCATCGACCAAAAGATGGAGGTGCTCCGCAGCGATTATCGTTCCCTCGATCTCAGTGGCACCCGCATCAGCGAACAGGTCAGGAGCTTTGACCAAATCTTCGCTTCCCTCGGCCGCGACGCTCATAAGCTCAGCCAAACGGTGGACGCTCTTTCCTTGGAATTGCGTGATTCGCAGGCACAGATGCCAGACGCCGGGGCCTTGCAAGATCGTTTGACTCGCCTCGAATCCGGCATGGTGCGGGCGATTGATCTGCTTCAGTCTCCAAATCACGGGATTGCTGACCTTTCGCAAATGCGGGATCGATTCTCTAAAATTGAAGCGGGTTTGGAGCGAGTGATGAAAATTGTCGAAGATTTGCCCGGCCCTCCAGAGGATTCCGTAGCCCTTGCCGAGAGCGAAGCTACTGCAAAAGTGCTGGCAAGCATCACCAGATTGGTTGAGGGAATGAAATCGTCAGATCGGCGACAGGTTCGACCAGGAGATTCACGTATATGATCGATGGCTCACTCACTGGTTTGGTTGAAAGCCCCGAGCTCAAATCCGCCACAACAAGAGCTCTCGCCCACCTGTCTGCCAACTCCGCCGTGCATCTCTCCGGCCCGGTGGCAAGTGGCAAGACGGTGGTCGCTTTGCATTTGGCCGCCGCACTCGGCCGCCCTGTGATTCTGATGCAGGGCGAGCCACGTATCGGTCGCTCTGAAATTCTCGGCAGAGAACTGCCTGGCCGCCGCACTCAGGATACCGATCAGTTCATCCACTCAATTCTCAGAATGGATGAGACTGTCCGAACGATCGGAGATGAAGATCGTCTGGCCGCTGCCTGCCAACATGGCCATACCCTCGTTTATGACGATTTCACTCGCTCAAGCGCAGAGGCCAACAGTATTCTCAATAGCGTCCTTGGAGAAGGCATTCTTCACCTCGCGAATCGCAGCAGGGCGGGGCAACCTTACCTGCGAGTTCATCCCGACTTCCATCTGATTCTGACTTCAAGTCCTCAAGAGTTGAGCGTGAGCCATAGCCAGAGGGCCCTGATGGATCGCCTGGTCACCGTTCGTCTGGACTCTTACTCCCTCCAGGCCGAAGTCGCAATCGTAGCTGCGAAATCGAGGTTGGGTCTTGAGGACGTTCAGTCTGTTGTGGATTTGGTTCGAATGCTAAGAGTGGTCAGCGAGCATGGCGACCAACCCAGTATTCGCGCCTCCATCGCAATTGCCCGGGTTCTGGCCCAACTCGGAGCCAGGGCACGTCATGATGACGATAATTTTCGCTGGATTTGCCGGGACGTTCTGGGCGATAGCATCGCCAGTTTGGCTGGATCTGAAGAATCGCTACCCACTGGCGTGGTCGATGAAATCCTTGAGCGGCTCTGTCAGGAGTCTTCAGACTTTAGCGCTGCGATGGCTTGAATCGCCCAGTTGGCGGCCAAAACTGCAGGCCAGCAACGAGAGCCAGCCCAAAGCCAGCCAATGCCAGGCCCGGCAGCAAGCCAGCAGGAAAATAGCTCCACTCTACTCGATGATTACCCTTGGGTACTACTACGCCCCGTAAGGCATGAAAAACTGTAATCTTCTCCGCGCTTTGGCCGTCCACCGTCACACTCCAGCCCGGATCGTCTGAATCCGCAAGGATGAGCAACGACTTGCAGTTGGCTTGAGCACTGATTTGCACTTCACCCGGGTCGTGTCTCAAGAGCGTAACCGCACCACCTTGACACACTTCAAGCCCGGGCACAGCCGCCTGTGTCAGCGTCGTTTGGCCCAGGTTGAGCGTGTCGGTTTCGAGTAAAGTAGCGAGCTCCCCCGGATTGCGATACGAAAGCGTAGCACTCGATAGCCAGGCTCGCGGAAGCACAGCCTCCGGATACTCCCAGACCTTGATCCCGCCTTCTCCCTCGAAGAGCAATTTCGATCCCTCCGCCCTCGATGTTGGCCCAACGTGATATCCAATGCCTGCCAATTGTAGACTTCGCGGACGGAACCAATCCACTTCAGAATGAGTCCTGGTCAGGCTGGCCAGATAGCCACCCATCACTTCCACTCCATGCCAGTCGCCAAAATTGAACTTGATCGCCTGATCATCCACGGTAATGCGGACCGGGCCAGGTCTCGTGGCCAGAAACTCACGCACATCCTGATGGTGTGACATGGGCTCAAGCAAATTCGTCACATTTTTGTCATGCCGGTTTCCCATATCAAAGTAGGTCATGTTCGAGGCTTCGATCATGACGGCCACCAGCAACAGGACACTAAACTGCCTCGTTGTAATCTTTCCGTTTTGCATCGCAAAATAAGCAAAGCCAATCAGCAGGCTCACGAAGGCTACCCCAAACCAGCGTTGCTCCAGTTGTGACTGATTAGCGGGCAGCAACTTGGCAACGCTGAATAGTCCAATCACTGCTCCTGCGAAAATCCAGTGGAGCCGGGCCATCGACTTGTGAGTGTGGGTCAATCGAAGCGATTCAAGGCCCAGGGCCGCTAGCACCGCAAACGAAAGCGTAAATATCGCCGCTGCCATCGATGGGCTGCGCGCTTTTTCAATCATGGGCACCAGGCTATAAAGCAGTGGCTCAAGCCCGCCAAATCTTCCGAGTGAATACAGAACGGCACCGATTCCAAGGCCAAGGAAAAGTCGCACAACCCTTCGCTCCCACTGCGAACGGATGGCCCAGATCGCCAGCACCAAGGCGGTTGAGCCCAGAAATAGACTGGTGTGCGTCTCGGCACCCGGCAGCAAAATAGAAAGTAGCGAACCTGGAATACTGGCATACTGCTCATGAACGAAGTAGGCCACTTTGTCCTGCCAGCCAACCGGGTTTTCCATGCCGACCCAGCGTATGGCCAGCTTGCCGTAAGCCAGTCCGGGCAATAACTGCGGCGCAGCTATCATGCCTGCAATCGCGAAGCTGAGTAACGCTGGATAGATTCGCAATGCAATCGCTGTGGCAAGAACACTGAGGCTGACATAGATCGGGAGTTGATGGTGGCCGCTCAGCCAGGCCAGACCCAGGAAAAAACCGGCCCAGGAGGCTTCGCGCCAGGGGCGGTTACTGGATTCCGTCTTGAGTAAAAACAGAAAAACCAGGGGTGCCCAGATCAGGCCGCTGATCATCTGTGGCCAGTCATTAGAGCCGAGAAAACCAAAGAGTCCAAAGCAAAGCCCACCAAACACGGCAGGAACTCTCCCAGTACCAAGCGAGCGAACCAGCCAATAAAGATTCAGCGCACCAACAAAATGCAGGAGAAAGAACCACCAGTGCAGTGCTCCCTGGCGAATCCAACCCCGGCGTAGCGGAGCGGCAAAAAGCAGCCAGTTCAGCGGATTCATCACCCCAGGCTGGCCCTGCCCCAGCAGATTCTGCCCTCCCCACTCATATGGGCTCCAAAGCGGCATTCGTCCCGCATGCCACTCCCCCGCCTGGAACTGAAGCCAGGGCATCACCTGACTGGTCAGGTCGTAGCCGTTCAGCCAGGAATATTGATCTGTCAGCAGGATCCGCCAATAGGCAAGCACCATCAACCCAAAAAGCAGGGCAGGCCCTGCAATACGGTTGGCTAGAGCCAGGAGTGGTTGAAAAGCACCAGGCAAGGACGCTGGTCCGGGGCGGGAATCCGTCACAAAAGCTAGTATCTCCAACGAGTTAGCTCTTTGGCAAAGGAAATGTAAGGACAATATGCGAAAGGTTGACGTTATGAGACGCTTACTATTCACGCTGGGTACTCTGGTTGGATCACTGAACCCGGCATTTGCGCAGCAGGATGACGATGCCTCGCGCGGCGTGGCGCGGGTGAGTGTGGTCGCCGGAGATGTCTCTGTGCGACGAGGGGATAGTGGAGATAATGTTGCCGCCACGATCAACGCGCCGCTGGTCGCTCAAGACCGTTTATTGACTGGCCCAGGGGCTCGGGCTGAGTTGCAATTTGATTTCGCCAATATGGTTCGGCTTGGGTCCAACACGGAAATTCGCCTTGCCGAATTGCAGTACCAGCGCTTCCAAATCAATCTGCCCGTTGGCCTTGTGACGTACAAGGTGTGGCAGAATTCACAATCAGAAGTCGACATTAATACGCCTGTCGCAAGTCTCCGTCCTTTGCGTAAGGGCGAATACCGCGTGCAGGTGCTCGAAGATGGCTCCACCGAAATCACCGTTCGCGATGGTGAACTCGACATCTTCACTCCTCAGGGTTCGCGCAAGCTGGGGCAGGGCAGAACACTCCGGATTCAGAACACCAATGGCGGTGAAGCCAGCTTCCAGAGCCTTTCCGAAGCTCCGGTTGACAGCTGGGATCAATGGAATCGCAGCCGCGATCAGGAACTTGCTTCCTCGCGCAGCAGGCAATATCTGCCCCAGGGCGTCTATGGCGGCGAGCAACTCGACGCCCATGGCGACTGGGTCTACAGCGCACCCTATGGCAATGTCTGGCAGCCGCGCGTGGCTGCCGGTTGGGCCCCTTATCGCACCGGCCGCTGGTCGTGGCTCGATTATTACGGCTGGAGCTGGGTGAGTTACGACCCCTGGGGTTGGGCTCCCTACCACTACGGCCGCTGGTTCAACAATGCAGGTCGCTGGTGCTGGTGGCCTGGGGCAGTCGGCGCACGCCATTTCTGGTCGCCTGCTCTCGTCAGCTTCGTAGGCTTCGGCCGTGGAGGTTTCGGAGTCGGCCTCGGTTTTGGTTGGGGCAATGTGGGCTGGGTTCCGCTGGCTCCTTTTGAGACCTACAACCGTTGGTACGGCCGTGGCTTTTATGGCAATCGCGGATTTAACAATACGACGATTGTGAACAACGTCAACATCACCAACATCTACCGCAATGCCCGGGTGGATGGTGGAGTCAGCTATGTGGAGGCCCAAAACTTCAACCGGGGCATCGCTCACCAGGGTGGCAACTCCAATGGCTACCGCGCCGCTCGCAATTCCGATCTGTCGAATGCAGCTGAGTTTCGCGGACCGGTAGGTATAGCTCCGAGTCGCGAAAGCGTACGTTTCGCCAGCCAGGAAGGTGTTCGCGGCTCCAGCTTTGCTTCAAGAGAAGACCAGCGCTTTACTGCTCGTCGCGAGGCAAGTCAGGTGGAGCGGGTTCCCTTTGAACAGCAGAGGCAGAATATCGAGAACATGGCCCGCGGATCGGGCATGGTACGCGGTAGCGACGACGGTGTCCGTGGTGGCTCATCAAGCGATGGCTTCCGGCGTGTGGGCGAACGTGAAGTTCGCAGCACTGAAGGTTTCGTTCAGCGCGACAGCGGTGTGCGAGGCGGCAACACTGCTTCAGAGCGTGTGGCTGGCGCACGCGGCTCAGAAGGTTTCGTGCAGCGCGATAACTCCAGCACTCGTGGCACGACTGATGGCTTCCGCCGCCTGGGCCAGGATCAGCACTCCAATACTGATTCAGGCGTCCGAGGCTCTACCGGCCGTAATTCCGAGGGCTTCGTACAGCGCGACCGCGGCACTCGCGGTGCAGACTCCAATAGCCAGAGCGGATGGGATCGCTTCGGCAATGCCGATGTGAATTCCGGCGTACGCGGCAGCGGAAGTCGCAACTCCGATGGCTTTGTCCAGCGGGAAAACGGTGTTCGTGGTGGCGATCAGAGTGGCTACGATGGTGGCTCCCGCTCCCGTGGTGTCGGTGCCGTTGACGTCAGCCCTCGCATCGTCGATCGCGGTTCCGATTCTGGTAGGCAGCGTCAGGGCAACGCCGACCCCTTCGGTGGTGGTGTTCGCGGACTCGATTCCAATTCAGGATCCCGCTCAGGCTGGGGTTCCTTTGGTGGAGTCCGCGGAGGCTCCTCTGATAGTGGCTCGCCCCGAATGCAGCAATCCGCCCCGCGCAGCATGCCCGATAGCGGTCGTGGCAGCTTCGGCGGTTTTAGCGGCGGCTCCAGGGGCGGCGGTTCCGCTCCTCAAATGAGCGCGCCTTCCGGCGGCGGTGGTTTTCGTGGTGGTGGCTCACCTCCCTCCGGTGGCGGGGGCGGCGGTGCTCGTGGCGGCGGTGCTGCTCCTTCCGGCGGATCCGGTGGCGGCGGTGGCCGTGGCGGCCGCGGTGGCAACCAGTAACTCAATTTTTTCCGAGATCAGGCGGTTCATCCTTCCTGCTCTCACCCTCAACACCCGCCGGTGGGCCCTCACTCCCCCGGCGGGCTTTTTTGTCTTTGAAATAGGAACCGGGGCGCGGCAGGTCCTGTCATTCTGTGTGCACCCCCGTGCAACTCAGATAGACCGTGCCGGCCCCCGGGGACGGCGGAATCGGTTAGGAGAAAAGTGTGTCCAGACCGCCAAATCCGGACACCTTCGATTCCGCCAAGCTTAAAAAAAGAAGCCGCCTGATCGCGCCAGATTTTGACATGCAAGGATCCACCATCCTGCATAAATCGTGGCGGGACGCACCAAACCATAGTGCGCTTCAGGCGGCTTCTTCGGCATCGATCAAGGAAAAGGGGACGATACGTCTCGGTTTCCTTCGTTCGTGCCTGGTCATGACCGGGAAGGGAATCACATTGGAGTTATCGCGTCCACAAAGGAGGGCGACCGACTCCGGCGCGCGTTCCGGGTTCCCGGCCAAGCTGAGAGAACGGCCGACGGGCCGTCCGATATAAAGTTCAAGTGCTGCCACTACTTCGATCTCGAATAACGGCGCAAGATACCCAAGATCCTCACCGCGGCGGAAAATTTCATTCAATGCAATCCGCGTCTCACGACGGGCATTCTCAAGTTGCTTCTCTTTCACCCGGGCTCCAATCAGCGGTACCCAGGCATGAACGATTCTCGATTCACGAGCAAGAATTTCCCGGAAGAGCCGTCCGTTGCGCTCGATTTCGCTCACAAACCAGGACGCATGTGACGGATTGTAATAGTCCGCCAGATCGTGCTTGCCTGTAATCCGCAAAAGATTGGCAACCCGCGCCAGCACATCTGGCATATCCGTCTTGATAGTGCGCTCAAGTGCCGCCGAAGACCAGTCGTCCAGTAGATCATACGCGTAGGCGTCTTTCGCTTTCGGCGTGTACAGCTTGCAGGCGAGATAGGCCAGTAACTGCGCCGACTTGGCTGTATCGGCAAGATTCTCGGTATCGGCAAACCACTGCATCTGAAGCCAGCACCGCAGAGTCTTCTGCAATTGCAGCGAAACCCTCACGGCACCCTTCATAAACCCAGCCTCGCCATCAGCCGGTACAGCCATCCAGGCATCCTCTGCATTACCCTGATGCACCACCTACATCTCTACGCGGACTCGGTTGGCCAGAACTGCCTGATCGAGGCCAGTCCGGTACTGGTGCAACAGCGGCGTGAGCACCGAGGTCAATGACAGCGCGTCAAGCGCTACAGAATGTTTGAACTGATCGAGATTCATCACGACCTGAAATTACCAAGCGAGCCCTCAAAATCGAACCACGCACCCCACGCTCAGGCGCTGCCTTGCCCCTCACAAGTAATTGAAATTAAATAAGATAAAAACCTTTCAAAAATTTTGAGAATTTCTGTGAACGCTTTTTCGCCCCATGCCTCCTCCACTCGCCGGCCCCCCGTATCGTCGCCGCAAGAATTCAATTATGATTAAGACTTCATGGATCGATTGATGCTCAACCAATTCTGCACTCGGGTAATTTTCTCCGCCTCGCTCATGGCAACCAGTGCCTGGGGGCAGGTCGACTACCTCCGCGACGTCCAGCCTATCCTCCGCCGCAATTGCTACGGCTGCCACGGGCCCTCAATGCAGCAAAGTGGTCTTCGCCTCGATGACTCGATCTCTGCTCTTAAGGGTGGCTACAGCGGACCCGCGATCGTGCCCGGCGACAGCGCTGCCAGCACTCTGCTCAAACGGGTAAATGCCGAAAAAGGCTTCCCCACCATGCCTCCTGGAGGCAAACAATTAAAGCCGCAGGATATCGCCACTCTCAAAGCCTGGATCGATGCTGGCGCAATCTTCCCGTCTGGTCTCAAGACCATGAGCAGCAAGCGCGTTGAAAGCAAGCACTGGGCCTTCCAGACGATTCAACGGCCCCCTCTCCCAGCCTTGGCTGGCGGCCGCAACGAGATCGACAAGTTTGTCCTCGCTCGACTCGAAAAGGAAAAAATCACAGCCTCCCCTGAGGCCGAAAAGCGCATCTTGCTGCGCCGGCTCAGTCTCGATCTCACCGGCCTCCCGCCCACTGCTGAAGAAACAAATATCTTCCTCGCCGATGCAAAACCAGACGCCTACGAACGGCAGGTTGAGCGCCTTCTCGCTTCTCCCCATTATGGCGAGAAGTGGGCCCGCCACTGGCTCGATCAAGCTCGCTATGCCGACTCCGACGGCTACGAAAAAGACTGGATCCGCCCCTGGGCCTGGCGTTGGCGCAACTGGGTAATTGACGCCATCAACAAAGACCTCCCCTTTGACCGCTTCACCATCGAACAAATCGCCGGCGATCTGCTGCCGCAGGCAACCGCAGAAAATAAAGTCGCCACAGGCTTCCATCGCAACACCCTAACCAATCGCGAAGGCGGCATCGACGACAAGCAATTCCGTTTCGAAGGCACTGCCGACCGCAGCAGCACTGTCTCTTCCGTTTGGCTCGGCCTCACAGTAGCCTGCGCGCAGTGTCACGACCACAAATACGACCCCGTCTCCCAGAAAGATTTCTACACTATGTTTGCCTTCTTCGACAACGCCGAAGAAGTCAACATCGATGCCCCGCTGCCCGGCGAAATTGGCCCTTGGATCCGCACTCAAGCCGACTATCAGAAAAAGCGTGAGGCCTTGCTTGCCGAATACAACGTCGCTGCTCTGCAAGCCGATTGGGAAAAGAACATCCTCTACACAATTGCCCACCTCGGCGAACGTACAGACTGGGACCTCGCCTGGGATTGCGTCAACAAACTCACCGAAGATGGTGACGGTGGCAAGATCGTTCAGATCGCACCGGCCAAACGCACAGCCCGTGAGCGCGAAATCCTCACCAATCACTTTGTCGCCAACTATCACTTCGCAGTCGGCAACAAGAAGTGGAAAGAACTCAAGCTCGACGAACTCACCAAGAAACTTCGTGAGCTCAAGCGCGAATATCCTCAATTGAGCCAGGCCATGACCATCTCGGAAAACCCCGTCAAGCAGCCCACATACCTGCGGGTACGTGGCGACTACCGTTCCAACGGAATCCAGGTTGAGCCCGCAACTCTATCCGTTCTGCCCCCCATGAAAACCACCGGCCCGGCCACCCGTCTGGACCTCGCCAATTGGCTCGTCTCGAAAGAAAATCCGCTCACTGCTCGAGTAGCCGTCAACCGCATCTGGCAGGAACTTTTTGGTGCCGGCCTCGTTCGCAACAGCGATGACTTCGGCGTTCGCAGCGAGCCGCCAAGCCACCCGGAACTCCTCGACTGGATGGCCAGCGAATTCATGGATAACGGCTGGAGCCGCAAACAACTCCTGCGCAAAATTGTCACCTCGGCAACCTACCGGCAGTCTTCACAAGCCCGGCCCGAGCTGATGGATCGCGACCCCAACAACACCCTGCTCGCACGCCAAACCCGCCTTCGCCTCTCGGGCGAATCGATTCGCGATTCCGCGCTCCAGGTCAGTGGGTTGCTAACGCGGCAAGTGGGAGGCCCAAGCGTGCAACCTCCCATCCCCGCCGGCGTTATGGAAGCCGGCTACGGCTCTCGCGGCTGGAACTCCGCATGGCAGGAAGCCAAAGGCGCTGATCGCTACCGTCGTGGCCTTTACATCCAGTTCCTGCGAACAACTCCATACCCGCTACTCGTAAATTTTGATGCGCCCAAGGCAACTGTTGCCGCCTGCCGTCGCGACCGTTCTAACACACCGCTACAGGCACTCAACTTGCTGAATGACCCCGCATTCCTCGAGATGGCGCAAGCCCTCGCGGTGCGTGTTCTCACTGCACAAACAAGCGACTTCAACGCCCGCCTCGATTCGGGTTATCTTGAGGCCCTGGCGCGCAAACCAAGCGATGCTGAGCGCAAACGCATGCGAGCTTACTTCGACAAACAACAGACGCTTCTGGCCGATGATCCGAAGTCGATCGAATCGCTCGCCCCATACGCTCCAGACGGTTCCACCCGGCTCGAGATGGCCGTCTGGACAGCGATGTCAAGTGTATTGATGAACCTCGATGAGTTCATCACAAGAGAGTAACCCGATGAACCAAAGACAACTTCTTGAGACCCATCTTCGCAGAGATTTTCTGCGCGGCTCGCTGGCTGGCATCGGCTCCCTCGCCTTGTCTGAATTGATGCAGGCCGCCCCTGTGGCAGACCCCCTGGCCCCCAAGCCTCCTCACTATAAAGCCAAGGCCAAGAACGTGATCTTCCTCTTTCAGGAAGGCGCACCTTCGCAGATGGATCTCTTCGATCAAAAGCCCGAGCTCGCCAAGTGGCACGGCCAATCTCTGCCTCCTTCGATGACCAAGGACATGAAGCTTGCCTTCATCAAGCCAACAGCCAGGATCCTCGCCTCACCCCGCAAGTTTGCCCCATACGGGCAATGCGGAATGGAACTCAGCGACCTTCTTCCTTACACCTCAAAGCACGCCGACGATATCTGCCTGATTCGCTCGATGCACTCAGAGGCATTCAATCACCACCCCGGCCAGTTGCTGCTCTTCTCGGGTCACATGACTGGCGGACGCCCCTCCATGGGGGCCTGGGCCACCTACGGTCTGGGCTCGGAATCAAAAAACCTCCCCGCCTTCGTCGCACTGCAATCAGGCCCTGGCTCAAGCGCTGGTTCTGAGTTGTGGACCAACGGCTTCCTGCCCTCTCTTTACCAGGGCACCACGCTAAGATCCTCAGGGGACCCAATCCTCTATCTGTCCAACCCGCAAGGGCTCTCGGCAGATTCGCAGCGTGCCCGGCTCGACGCCCTCAAAGACCTCAACACCGAACATCTCGAGCGCACCGGCGACGCAGAAATCGCCTCGCGCATCCACTCCTACGAACTGGCCTACCGCATGCAATCCGCCGGGCCGGAACTGGTCGACCTCAGCAAAGAAAGCCCCGAGACGATCGAGATGTACGGCATCAACGACAAGGATTCCCGCCAGTACGGAACCAACATGCTTCTGGCCCGTCGTCTGATCGAACGTGGCGTGCGCTTCGTACTTTCGGCTCACTCCGGTTGGGACCACCACTCTGCCATCAATGCCGGCTTGCCCAAGATGTGCAAACAAACAGACAAGCCCACAGCCGCACTCCTCAAAGACTTGAAGCAACGTGGCTTGCTCGACGAAACCCTCGTCGTTTGGGGCGGTGAATTCGGCCGCACGCCGATGTCAGAAATCCGCCGTCCCGATGAAGCCGACAACGCCGGTCGCGATCATCACCCCAACGGCTATTCCATCTGGATGGCTGGCGGCGGCGTCAAGCCCGGTCAGGTAATCGGCAAGACCGATGACCTCGGCCTCAACATAGTCGAAGACGCGATCGACGTGCATGATTTGCAGGCCACCATTCTGCACCTCTGCGGCCTCGATCACTTGCGTCTCACCTATCGCCACATGGGCCGCGACTTCCGCCTCACCGACGTCCACGGCCAAGTGGTCAAGAAAATCTGCGCCTGATTTAGCCCGACTGCCGGATCAGGCTTCGGCGCTACAGTAGTAGCAGTAATGAAACCCACGGGCGAAAAGAAAAAGATCAATTATTCCAAGGCTTTCGCAGAAGCCAAATCGCTCATCTGGCACCATCGCTGGCGCCTCGCGCTAGGTCTGAGTCTCATGCTGGTCAGCCGCGCTTTGAGTCTCGTCTTACCGGCTTCCACCAAGTACGTAATCGACGAAGTGATCGGCAAAGGCCGCGCTGACATGCTTTGGACTGTCGCCGGTGTCGCCCTTGCCGCAACCATGGTGCAGGCGATCACCGCCTTTGCCCTCGCTCAGGTTCTCGGCGTAGCAGCCCAACGCGCCATCACTGAAATGCGCAAGCGTGTCCACGCCCACATTGAACGTCTGCCTGTAAGCTACTTCGATTCGATGAAGACAGGCCAGTTGATCTCGCGCATCATGCAGGACGCAGAAGGCGTCAGAAATCTCGTAGGCACCGGCCTCGTGCAACTCACCGGTGGCATCGTAACAGCCACGATGTGCCTTGTGGTCCTGCTCTATGTGAACTGGCAAATGACCCTCATCACAATCGCAGTTCTGGCCGTCTTCGGCGGCGTACTCTCTGTCGCCTTCAAGAGACTCCGGCCCCTCTTTCGAGAGCGCGGCGAGATTCAATCCCAACTCACCGGCCGCTTAAGCGAAAGTCTCGGAGGCATCCGCGTCGTAAAGGCCTACACGGCCGAGCGTCGCGAGAAGCTCGTTTTTGCCAAAGGGGCACACAAGCTCTTCCGCAACATTGCTCAATCGATGACCGGTGTTTCCTTTGTGATGGCATTT
This sequence comes from Bryobacter sp., assembly GCA_022843625.1. Classification (GTDB taxonomy): domain Bacteria; phylum Acidobacteriota; class Terriglobia; order Bryobacterales; family Bryobacteraceae; genus Bryobacter. Next base: position 61,819 of record JALHNH010000005.1, read on the forward strand.
TCGTCGATGATTGTCGGTGCTATCGGAATGGTGATCTTCCTCGTCGGTGGCGCGGCAGTCATGCGAAACGAAATGACAATTGGTGACCTCTTCATGTACGCCGCATTCACGGGAATGATGGCAATGCCGGTTGTGGAGCTGGCTTCAATTGGAACGCAACTCACCGAAGCCCTCGCTGGCCTCGACCGCATCCGTGAGGTTCTCGACCTCAAGGGCGAAGACGCAGAAGATGCAGGGCGAGCTGCTGTAGGTGATCTCAAGGGAGACATCGAATTCGTTGGTGTTGGCTTCGAATACCAGGAAAACACGCCGGTTCTGAAAGATATATCCTTCCATGCAAAGGCTGGTTCCACTACCGCTCTGGTAGGCTCAAGCGGCTCCGGCAAGAGCACTCTGATCAGTCTGGTAATGGATTTTAATGCCCCCAAGAGCGGCAAAATCCTGGTCGACGGCCGAGATCTGGCGGGTCTTAAAATGCGGGATTATCGCTCCAATCTGGGCGTAGTCTTTCAGGATAATTTTCTCTTCGACGGCACCATCTCCGAGAACATCTCCTTCGCCCAGCCCGGTGCCACCAGAGCCCAGATCGAAGAAGCCTGCCGCGTTGCCAATTGCGCTGAATTTATTGAGCGCTTCGAAAAAGGCTATGACACCGTGGTCGGCGAGCGAGGCGTAAAACTATCCGGAGGCCAGCGCCAGCGTGTCGCCATCGCCCGCGCGATCCTGGCAGACCCCAAGATTCTCATCCTCGACGAAGCAACCTCAAGCCTCGATAGCGAAAGCGAAGCAATGATCCAGCAGGCGCTCGGACACTTGCGACAGGGCCGAACCACATTCGTCATTGCTCACCGTCTGTCTACGATTCGCTCGGCCGATCAGATTCTGGTGATCGAAGGCGGCGAAATCGTCGAGCGCGGCAATCATTCTACGCTGATGGCATTAGGCGGCCGCTATCGCGATCTGCATGACCGCCAAAATGCTTTCGAGCAAAACCAGTTCATCAACCCCGGAGAAGATTTTACTCTCGCCGCTAGCGCCGACGCTGTGCATGCCGCCAAATAGACTCTAATCGTGCCGTAGCGCTGCGACTGCCTCAATTCGGGTAGCGCGAAGGCTGGGCCACCAGGCTGCAAGAAACGCCACAATCACCAGCACAAATGCACCGCTCAGGATGGCCGCCGGGCGATTGAGCTCTACTTCAAAGAGCAAGGATTTCAGATACCAGAAAGCCGGATAGCTAGCCGCAAGGCCAAGCGTCAATCCGATCCCGGTCCAACGCATGGCCTGCCCAAGAATCAGTTGGTGGATCTTACCTCTGCTTGCCCCCAGTGCGATGCGCAAGCCGATCTCACTAGTCCTTCGGTTCACAAGAAAGGCCATGACTCCATGCAGCCCAATCGCAGCAAGGAGCAAGCCGGCAACCGCGAAGCTTGCGAAGAGCATGGACTGAAACTTCTGCCTTGCCGTGAGTTCTCCGATCCGAAAATCCAGAGTTTTGAATTCCACGGGCAAACGGGGATCGAGAGCTAAAACCTCTTTGCGAAGTGCAGCCGCCAGCAATGAGGGCTTTGCGCTGGACTTGACCATGAGGTGGGCCGTCTGGCGTCCTTCGCCTCGCCGATTGACTCGGTAAAATTCAGGCTCGTCCTTTCCGCTCAAGCCTGCATTCCGCGCATCTGCCACTATCCCCACCACGGGCAAAAATGGGCCGTCAAAGATACGTACGCTCCGCCCTACTGCCTGGCCATTCGGAAAGATTCGAGTTGCCAATTTTTTGCTCAGTATTACCGCCCCATTCGGTAGATCGAGATCGGCTTCTTCAAAGTCCCGCCCCTCAAGAATGGGAATCTTTAGCATTTCAAGATAGGTTGGGCTTACATCGCGGTGCACGACCATCCCTCCAGTCGGTGCGCTGGTGTCAATTGGTCGGCCTTGAACCTGGATTTGCGAGGCAATGGCCGTCATCATTCTCCCGAGGGGAGGGACCGAATCTGTGAGCGCAACCAGTTCGACACCGGGAATCTGGCGAACACGCTCGACCAAATTCTCGAAGAACAAGTATTGCTGATTTCGATCCGGGTAACGCTGGCTATGGAGATAGATCGGGGCGGTGAGAATTTGTGCCGACTTGAACCCCATAGGCGCAGAACTGAGCCTCCAAAGACCATCCAGAAAGACGCAGGCTCCTGCCAGCAGCACAGTGGATAGGGCAATCTGTAACGTTACAAGGACGGGCCGAAGCCGCGATAATCTGCCTTTCGCCATTGAGGAGAAGCTAAAGACAATTGCGCACGAAACGCCGACGGCCGCAGTGGCGAGAAGCACTCGCCAGTCCAGGCGTGCTTCTGTCAGTCTGGGTATGCCTTGCGGAGCAAGCCACACCAGACCTTTCAAAAGGCCTGCTGCTAGAGCCACGCCCAGGGAAGCGCCAACACCTGAGAGCAGAAGTGATTCGGTCAGAGCCTGTCGCAACAGTCTTGAGGAACTGGCCCCTATAGCCGCGCGAATGGAAAACTCCCTGCTTCTCGCCCAGGCTCGGGCCAAAAGCAGACTGGCGACATTGGTGCATGCGATCAGCAGCAGAATCACAACTGAAATCATCAAGAGCCTTGCGGCGAGCCGCGAGTCACGTGTTTGACGATCATGTAAACTGCTCAATCGCAGATTGACTTCTTTTCGAAAGCGCTCTGGAACTCGAAGCAGTGCTTCCTTGTACAACGGCTGGAATTGGTCTCTGGCCTGAGACAAGTCTTGATCCGGTCGCAACCGGGCGTATCCATTCAAGAACCACGTGGGCTGCCTCACGTTGCTGTTTGGAGGCCGCAAGCGCATTGTCTGCAATAGATCGACTTGTTGGAGCGTTGGAAACTCAAACGACTTTGGCAGGACGCCAATTACTCGTAGAGTCACGCGATTGAGTTCAATAGTTTGCCCCAAAATTCCTGGGCTAGCCCCGAATCTCCCGCGCCAGATCGCATCGCTAATCAGGACAACCCCGGCTGCTTCCGGTACATCATCGGACTCATTGAAGTCACGGCCAAGCTGCGGTTTCAATCCAAACGTGGCCAGGAAGTTTGCCGCCACCATTCCGCAGCGCAGACGAACGGGATCCTCAATGGTCAGGTCGCAATCACTGATCCCGCGTGTGGCGGTAAAAGATTCAAATACCTCTTGACTCTTTTTCCACTCGAAGTAGTCTGTACTCAAAACGAACTCATTGGCCTCGAGAGGAGCTGCCATTCCGATTGAGACCATTCTGTCCGCGTTAGGGTAGGGAAGGCTTCGAAAGAGGATTCGATCAACTACGGAGAAAACCGCCGTTGCAGCACCTATGCCCAGAGCCAGAGCCAGCAGCGCTGCGAAAGTGAAACCGGGTGTCTTTAGAAAAGACCGGAAAGCATAGCGGAGGTCCTGGAGGAATTGATCCCACCAGATTGGGATGTGCACAGCGCGTACCGATTCTGAAATCTGTAGCCGATTGCCGAACTTGCGACGGGCAGACTCCCGGTTCCCGTCATGGTCTGCCCTCAATTGAAGGTGCGATTCCAGTTCATCCTGCCAGTCCTCATTCCAATCCTTCTTTGGGTCCATCATCACGCGTACCTCAACAGTCTGGCGACGCCTTTGGATGTCTGCTGCCAGGTCTCTTCCACTTGCCGCAAACGAAGCTTTCCAGTCGCGGTCAGGCTATAGAACTTGGCTCGCCGTGAGTTCTCGGTTACACCCCATTGGCTGCTCAACAATTCTTCACGCTCCAGGCGATGGAGCGCTGGATAAAGTGAGCCTTCCTCCACCGAAAGTAGGCCTCCGGTGGCTTCTTCAATGTGTAAGGTGATCCCGAAGCCATGGTTGGCTCCTCGGGAAAGTGTTTTGAGGATCAACAGCTCGAGTGGTGGCATGAGGCTTCTTCTCCTTTAGATGGCTACCCTAGGTATCTAGGGTAGAAGTCTAAGGGAGGCTCTGCTTCAAGTCAAGAATAGATTTTGCCGCTTAGGCAGCAATCACAGTGATGCCGCTCTCGGTTACTGTATAGCCGGCAGCCCGGTCAGCTGCGGCGTCAAAGCCAGCCCGAGTGCCTTCCGGCAGCTTTACGTTCGGACAAACGATGACTCGTTTCAAGTGGCAATGGCGGCCAATTTCAGCATTCAAAAGCAAAATCGAATCATCCACCGCCGAATACGAATTCACCCGAACCCCAGGTGAAATAACGGATTTCTGAACTCGTGCCCCAGAAATAATCACCCCCGGTGCGACGATGGAATCGATCGCCACTCCCATGCGATTGCCCTCCTGTGCGAAAACAAACTTGGCCGGTGGATACATCGGCGGGTTGGTGCGGATCGGCCAGGCCTTGTCGTAAAGGTTGAACTCCGGTATCACCGACACCAGATCGAGATTGGCATCGTAATAAGCGTCCAGCGTGCCGACATCCCGCCAATATCGCACCTTCTTGGCGTTGAGATCGTGAAAATCGTAAGCCGTAACTTTGTGCGCCTGAATCAGCCTGGGTAGAATGTCCTTGCCAAAATCATGCGAGGAATCTGGATCTGAGGCGTCGGTACGAAGAGCATCCAGCAGGATCTGCGTGTTGAACAGATAGATACCCATCGATGCCGACACCATCGTTGGATCAAAGGGCGACCGCGCCGGATTCCCGTGCTGCGGCTTTTCCTCAAACCCTACAATTCGGTATGACGAGTCAATCTGAGCAACTCCGAAACGGCCAGATTCCTCCGGCGGAATCTGAATTGTCGCAATTGTAATATCAGCCTGCTGCTGTTTATGCCAATCACTCATTTCGCCATAATTCATTTTGTAAATATGATCGGCTGAAAGTATAAGTACCATGTCTGGTGCCTCTGCTTCAATCGACTCGATGTTTTGATAAACAGCGTCAGCCGTTCCTAAGTACCAATCGTCGTGCATACGCTTCATCGGAGGCATCGTTTCGATGAACTCCCCAATCTCGCCCGAAAAGATCGACCATCCATCCCGAATGTGTCGGGTAAGATCCAGACTCTTGTACTGGGTCATGACAAAAACTCTGCGAAGGCCTGAATTCAGGCAGTTGGAGAGTGTGAAGTCGATGATTCTATAGATGCCGCCGAATGGGACAGCCGGCTTTGCGGTGTGCAGCGTCAGCGGCGATAATCGTTCGCCTGCCCCACCAGCCAATAGGATCGCCAGTACCTTTTCCATACTCTAGGTACAAGCATATCTAATAAATTAGAAAAAGTTAACGGCTTGACTTCGCGATTACATAAATTAACAGGATAACCATGATGATGATGACTACGTTACCGGCAATCACCCATGGACTTATCCCCTTAAGGAAACCTGCTTTAGGAGCAGGTGCTGGGGCAGCTTGTGGTGCTGCGGCTGGTGCCGCTGTTGAATTGGCAGGTGCAGCAGCTTGGGAAAACAAGGGTGCTGGAGCCGCCGCCGGTGCATTTGATTGCGGTACCGGGACACCTACGGCGGGCGCAGAGGCCACCGGTGGCGCCTGCATCATCCGGGTAAAGTCCCCCGGGCCTGCGGCAACAGGCGGAGCTGCACTGTGTTGTTGCGGTGGCGGAGGAGGTGCCTTAAAAAATGCAGTGGCACCGTCGGGGCTCGAGAGCGCGTTGGGATTCATGGCGCCTCCCCCCGATGACAATGGGCCGGCTGATGGTGGGGCAACTTCCGGCGAGGCTGATGGCGCGCTGCCAGATCCGAAGCCAGGCAGGTTGTCCAGTGAAAATCGATCCCCACCAATAGATTGTGGGCGTATGGACGGAGCGCTCAGGCCCTGACCAGACACTGAAGGACCATACATTTGTCCTTCGCTAAACGTGGGTGTTCCCATACTTGGGCCGGAAATCTGGCCCGAGGCGGAAATGGAAGGGCCGCTCATTCCGCTCATTCCTGCCGAAGGTGCCTGGAAGCTGGGGCCACTCAAAGACGGCTTGTGAAACGAAGGCGCATCTACAAAATTTGATAACGGATTTGCCGCGCCGCCAGGCGACGCAGCCGGCGGTGGTGGTGGAGTCGCCCCCCGTTGTCCTGCCCCAAATTGCTGTGGTGCCCCAGATTGTTGTGGCGCCCCAGATTGTTGCGGTGCTCCAAAAGATTGAGGAGCCCCAAAAGGTTGAGGAGCCTGAGGAGCCGCGGTACTCCCTCCGAAGCTCGGCGTCTGCAAAAGCCTGGTAAAGTCTCCGGGCGCATTTGCTGCGGGAGGTGGAGGAGGAGGTGGCGCGTTCGATGGCAGCACGCTCGACGGCTCGACCGCCTTGAACATCCGTGTAAATTCTCCCACCTGTTGTGAAGGTGGCGGTGCAATTGGATTCGTAATCGGATTTATCGGAGCAGGCGTGTGTTGCATCAGCGGCGACTGAAACATCCGGTTGAATTCATCGACATCTGGATTCCCCGAAGGGGGCGCTTGCGGAGCGGGAGGAAATAGAGAATCCAGCGGTGTTGCTGCGGGAGCAGCCGCTGGAGGCGGCGGCATGTAGCTCGGCATCTGACTCGTGCTGGCGGCTGGATTCGGCTGGCTTGCCTTGAACATCCGTGTAAATTCCCCAGCAACTTCAGCTGCCGGAGGAGGCGCTCCTGTAACAGGTGCTGGCGGGGGTGGTGCCGCCGGAGCCTTGAACATGCGTGTAAACTCACCCGGTTCCTGGCTGGCCACAGGGGCGACTGGCGGTGGAGCAACTGGTGGTGGCGCAACAGGCGGTGGCGCAACAGGCGGTGGCGCAACAGGCAGTGGCGCAACAGGCAGATCCGCCGTTGGCGGCATCAACGTTGGCCCTCCCGCAATGGGTGCCTGCATCGCAGGCATCATCATCGTCGCAGCGTCTGCCAGCGGAACTCCTGCTGGTGGCGGCGGGGGCGGTGCAGACATTCCCTCAAATTTAAAAGCACCGGCTCTTTGCATCGGATCGGGTGTTTTCGCCTGACCCAGGCTTTGTAACCAGTCACTCAAACTAGCCCCTGCAGGCAAGGGGCGAGTGACCACATAAGCCTTGGATCCTTCACGCACCACCTCAAGAATCGGTTTCTCGCCGAAACTGGCCGCTGCTGAATACTGCTTCTGCGCCATGGCAAATAGCTCGTGCGCATCGGTGCGAATAATGTGGATCCACACTTCCTCACCAGTCATTTTCATTACGGCTTTGTAGGAAAGCGCTTCAGCCGAATCGGCGATGGGTGCAACAAGTTGGTATGTGGACTCGAAGGACATGGTTATCTCCACCTATAAATTCGTGCCTTTATGATAGCCTGAGATCTCACTGGCGATGAAGCAACTTTCTCGTGTCGTTTGGTCCGAAGGAATGCATTTGGCGCCTCATCATTTTCAGGCCCAAAAACGCTATTTCGAAGATCTGATCGACTTCACTTCGCAATCTCTGAACTACTCTGCCTTCGGCTTTGCCGGGATCGAGTGGAGTGAAGAGGCGTTGAAAAACGGTCGGATCGAACTTTTGCATGCCCGTGGCTTCATGCCCGACGGTCTCGCTTTCGTCATGCCCGAATCAGACCAGTTGCCCGAAAGCAGGCCCGTAGCTGATCTGATGAGCCCCGTGGCACGTTTCGCCACCATTCATCTCACCTTGCCCTCGTACAACCCGGGTGGGGCCAATTGCACCGACGAAACCACTCGCTTCGCCCCCGACGAGCGTAAACTCGTCGACGAAAACGGCGGCACCGAAGAGCGAGACGTCACCTTGGGCCACAAGAATTTCCGCCTGCTCCTCGATTCCGAACTGACTCCCAATCTGACCTCGATTCCAATTGGCCGCGTCATGCGCGACGGGGCAGGCAACCTGGTCCTCGATCCCGACTTCATTCCACCACTGGTCACGATTCAGGGCTCCAGAAGATTGATGGTGATGCTCAACCGGCTTGTAGAAATCCTGTCGTCTAAAGGCGCGGCCCTTCGTCCAGAAAGGGCCAGCGCCAAACTCGGCGGTATGAGCCAACGCGATGTCGCCAGCTTCTGGTATCTCCATTGCATCAACTCGGCCATCGCCGACCTTAAGCACACCTTAGAGGTGAAAAAGGGCCATCCTGAAGAACTTTACCGCCACTTGCTCAAGCTCGGTGGTGCCCTTTGTACTTTCAATCTAAAGAAAGATCCATCGGATCTTCCTCTTTATGATCATCTGCAGCCAGAACGATGCTTTCCTCAACTGGATGCCCACATTCGCGAAGCGCTCGAAACGATTCTTCCTTCCAGTGCAATGCAAATTCCTCTCAAGTTGTACGCACCTTACTTGTATGAGGGGGCAATCGCCGACGAACGCTGCCTTGCCAAATCACGCTGGATTCTTGGCGTCCGTGCCCAAACCGCTGAAAGCGTCATCATTATGCGCGTTCCCCAGTTGGTAAAGGTTTGCTCACGCGACTTTGTAGAAAGACTGGTTCAGGGCGCGCACCCGGGGTTGGAGTTATTGCACATGCCAATCCCTCCCTCAGAGATCCAGATTAAGACGGAGATGCAGTACTTCGCCATTTCCCGTGTTGGGCCGTGCTGGCAGCAGATCGCAAAGATTAAGCAGGCGGGCGTTTATGTGCCGGGAGAGTTTCCGGCTCCGGAAGTGGAACTGATCGTAATTCTTGAGGCATAAGGAGGGATTCTTGCAAACTCCAGGTTTGATGGAACGAGAAACGCTGGCGGTCATCTTTCAGGAACCGCTGACAGCTGTAGTGCGGGTTTGGGCCAATCCACAGATGACCCAGGATCCCTACGGCTTGCGCGAAAGCATGAAGACTGCGCTGAAGACGTCTATCGAGGATGCCAGACGCAAAACCTTTTCCGAGGAAGAGACCAAGCTGGCAATGTTCGCCATCGTGGCCTTTCTCGATGAAACGATTCTGACCCAGAATCAGCCTGCCTTCGCCGATTGGCGGCGCAAGCCTCTTCAGGAAGAACTCTTTGGCGTTCACATCGCCGGCGAGATTTTCTTCCAGAATCTCGAAAACATCATTCGCCAGCCCGATAGCCTTCCCAACTCGGATTTGCTCGAACTTTACGCCCTCTGCATCAGCCTTGGCTTTCAGGGTCGCTACAGCGCTGGCGGCCGTGCGGAGTTGAAGCGGATCGTCGATGCCTGCATGGACAAATGCCGCCGCATCCGCGGTGCCATGCCACCTCTGTCACCCTCCGGCGCGCTGCCCTTCACCGACGCGGCATTGGCCGTAAGCGACCCTTGGTTCCAACGCATGGTGATGATTGGTGGCGGGCTCTGCGCCATCGCTGTTGTCGCTTTTGTCGTCTACAAATTGATGCTTGGTTCCGGCGCAGATGAATTGCGCTCCATCGCCCAAGAAATGACTCGCAGGTAATTCGGAGACACTCTATATGCTCTTTGGCCTAATTGTTGGATTTTCCTGGGTAGCTTGGATGGCTCTTGGCTGGTTCCTGCCCGAGTGGATTGGCATCAAAGGCAATGATGCCTGGTTTGTCAGGGGTCTCTTCTGGCTCATCGGCACTGCCTTTGCCGGCTTCCTCGTGTATTGGAAGATCACCTCTGACCGCAAGAAAAAAGCCTTGGCCCTCGCCGGCGAACAAGGCGCTGAACTCGATTTCGTCCTTGCCGAAGCCGACAAAAAACTTCAGGCCTCCGGTGGCAGCCTCGCCACCATGCCAGTCGTCTTTGTGATGGGTGCCCGTGGTTCTGCCAAAACAACCCTGATCACCAATAGCGGTCTCGAGCCTGAACTGCTCGCGGGTCTCGTCTACCAGGAAGGCAATCAGCTGGTTCAAACCAGGACCGCAAACGTCTGGCTTGCCAGAAAGACCGTCTTCGTCGAAGCTGCTCCCACCTTGCTGGAAAACGACAAACTCTGGAAAGCCTTCTCGCAACGTTTCGCCCCTTCTGGCATGACCGCCCTTAAGGCAAGCTCTACCCCGGCCCCGCGCAGCGTGCTCATGTTTGTCGGTACCGAAGAATTCTTCCAGCAGGGTGCCGGTGAGATGATGACCGCCAAAGCCCGTATCCTCAACCAGCGTCTGATTGAGATGTCCAAAACTCTCGGGGCCCGCATTCCCGTTTATGTCATCTTCACCAAGGCAGATCAGATGCCTAATTTCGCCAACTACGTCTCCTACATGAGCAACGACGAAGTCGCCGAAGTTCTTGGCGCTACCGTTCCCATCGTCGACATGGCTTCCACCGGTGTTTATGCCGAACAGGCCGGCAAACGTTTTGGCGATCTCATGGAAGAACTCTTCCGCAGCCTTGCTGAGCGCCGCGTCCCCCTGCAGGAGCGTGATGCCAACCAGCAGGGTCGCCCGCCCGTCTACGAATTCCCTCGTGAGTTCCGCAAATTAAGGCAAGCCGTCACCACCTTTCTGGTCGACATCTGTCGCCCCAGCCAGATCGCCGTCTCGCCCTTCGTCCGTGGCTTCTACTTCTCGGGCGTCCGCCCGGTTCTGGTCTCCGATGCAGCCGGCACTCAGCGCCGCATGCCGCAATGGCTTTTCATTAACCGCTTTTTCAGCGACGTTCTCCTTAAAGACAAAGCCGCCCTCGGCGCATCCAGCGTCAGCACCCGCACAGACGGCACCAGACGTCTCCTGCTTGGTGTCGCAGGTGCCCTCGGCCTGATCGCAACCGGCCTCTTCACCTGGAGTTACTTCAACAATCGCGCTCTCGAATCGGAACTCGCCGAAGCTTCCAAAGCCCTGCGCGGCGTCCAGGTTGCCCAGGGTGAAGTCCCCACCCTCGATAGCCTCAACAAGCTCGACCGCCTGCGCGGCGTTCTCGAGCGGCTCCGTGGCTACCAGAAAGAAGGCGCTCCTCTGATGATGCGCTGGGGCCTCTACACCGGCGACACTTTGCTTCCCACCTCACGCAAGCTCTACTTCGAGAGCTTCCGTAACGTCATGTTCGGCGAGACCCAGACGGCCGTCCTCGACTACATGAAGCGCCTTCCTCAGGCCCCAACTCCTCAGGACGATTACATGACCAGCTACAACGCCCTCAAGGCCTACCTGATCACCACTTCCAATCCTGACAAGAGCACCAAGACTTTTCTCACTCCTGTCCTGATGAAGTACTGGCAGGGTGTAAAACAGGTCGAGCCGCAGCGCTATGGGCTTGTCGGCAAGCAATTCGATTTCTACGCCGAAGAGCTCAAAGAATCCAACCCCTTCTCCAAAGAAAACGACGCCGTCACGGTAGACCGCACCCGCGTCTTCCTGAAGCAGTTCTCAGGCGACGAGCGCCTCTACAACGCAATTCTCGCCGAAGCCAATCGTGCCAACCCCACCATCAACTACAACAAGCTGTATCCCGATGGCTACAAGGCCGTAAAGGTCGACAAAGAAGTCCAGGGCTCTTTCTCAAAAGAAGGTTTCGCCTGGATGCAGGCCGCCTTCAAGAACCTTCCGAAGTACTTCGGTGGTGAAGCCTGGGTCCTGGGCGAAGAAGTAAAAATGAGCGTCAACTTGAGTGAACTCGAACAACGCCTGCGCGCCCGCTATTTCAAAGACTATTCCGATCAATGGAAGGCTTACCTCAAGAGTGTCACCGTCCTGCGTTACGCCACCCTCAGAGACGCCTCCGAAAAATTGAAGATGCATTCCAGCAATCAGAGCCCACTCCTGGCTGCTGTCTATTTGGCTTCAAAGCATACCGACGTTGCGGAAAAATCTATCTCCGAACAATTTCAACCCACCCAATTGCTGGTTGCTCCCTCAAGTGCCGGTCAGCTGATAGGCGGAGAAAATCAGCCTTACATGGGCGGCTTGCTGCAACTCCAGGGTTCAATCGAAATGATCGCCGGAATGCCAGCCAGTCAGGCAGCCCAGGACCCTGCTGCCGCCCAAAGCCTCAACCAGGCCACAACCGCCAAGCTGACTGCTCGTAACGTAGCCCAAAAGTTCCGTCCCGACCCTCTCGACAAAGTCGATGCTCAGGTCCTCAAGATTATGGAAGACCCCATCACTTATGTCGAAGGCTTCCTGCGCGGTCTTGGCCCCGCAGAGATGAACGGCGCAGGCGCCGGCTTCTGCAAGCAGTTCTCCGATCTGATTTCAAAGTATCCCTTCAATCCCAACTCCAAGAATCAGGCCACAATCACGGAGTTTAATGGTATTTTCGCTCCTCAAACGGGAGCTCTCTGGACCTTCTACGACACCAAACTCAAGCAGATGCTGGTCAATCAGGGCGGCGAATACCGCGCCGTTCCCACACAGTCGATGGCGCTCACTCCAACCTTTGTTGCCGCATTCAATCGCTTTGCCGCCGTCACTTCTACGGCTTACGGATTGAATCCAAGCCCCAACTTTAAGTACTCCGTGAAACTGAATCCGGAAATGAAGCGTGAAGTAAAACTGTCCATCGATGGCCAGAGCGCAGAGTTCAAGAACGCCTCCACTCCTGCCAAACCCTTCGTCTGGAATGGCCAGGGCGTTGGCGTCCGCACCACCATCGTTGGCGGCGGCACGGTCAGCTTCGACGGCCCGCTTGGTGTGTTTCAATGGTTCAACGATGCGGAACGCTGGAATCAAAACTCGGCCACTTCTCACACCGTCCTCTGGTATCAGCGCTCTGGGACGAAGATCATGACTGATGATCAAGGCAAGCCATTGTCGATGACGCTCGATCTCGATATGGCCATTCCGCTCTTCCGGAAAGGATACTTGGCCGGGTTGCAGTGCACCAGCAACGTGGCCCGCTCTGGCAACTGATGCAACAACAGCAGCTTGGCAAGTACAAGTTCGAACAATTCCTCGGTGGAGGCATGTCGCACGTCTACAAAGCGCGCGACACCCTCATCAACCGCATCGTTGTTGTCAAAATCCTCACCGACAGCGGTATGCATGACGAGGATACGAAAAAGCGGTTCTTGCGTGAAGCCCAGACCGCTGGTGCGATTTCTCACGAAAACATCATCCGCGTTTACGACTTCGGTGAACACGAAGGTCGCCCCTACATGGTCATGGAATACCTGCAGGGCAACGACCTCCGTGCCTCTATTCAAAAAGCACAACTGCCCGGCGTGCTTGAAAAACTTCGTGTGCTCGTTCAGCTTGCCCGGGGCATGAAGCACATCCACGGCCTCGGAATCATCCACCGCGATCTCAAGCCCGACAACGTCTTCATGAGCGATACCGGCGAAGTAAAGCTCATGGATTTCGGTATCGCCAAGACCAAAGATCTTTCTATCACTCGCACCGGCTACACCCTTGGCACGCCGTACTACATGGCACCAGAACAGGTGATGTCCAAAGATGTCGGGGATCGCGCCGACATTTACGCCTACGGCATTTTGATGTTCGAACTCTTTACCGGAGTGAAGCCATTCCGGGCCGAAAACGTTCACGAAGTCTTTTTCAAGATCCTGAATGAGCCGCTCGATGCAACTCCACTGGTTGAGGCCAGCGTACCCACTCACGTTGTGGATCTGATCAAACAGTGCACTGAGAAAGACCAAACCAAACGCCCTGAGAATTTCGGCATCGTCATTCAGGAACTCGAAGCGGTTCTCAAAACGATGGAAACCGGCGATGTCGAAACCATCACCCAGCTCACCAAACCACGAACTGAAATCCCCAGGATCGCCTGGATCGGTGGTGCCGCCGCCCTGGGCCTCATCATCCTCCTTTTGATCTTCAACTTGATGCCGCGCGGTGAAAATAAGGACGACGCCAAAAAGCAGGGGCAAGCTGTTGCTGTCATCGAACTCCCACCAACATTGAAAACCTCGACGGGTGAAATGCTTCTTGTAAAAGAAGGTGACTTTCTCTTCGGCGAAGCCAATGAAAAGCGCGCGCAGAAGGCGTTCTACATCGACAAATTCGAAGTTACCAACGAAATATATAAGAAATTTGCCATGGAGCGTGGCTGGCCCCTCCCCGTGGGATTTCCAGACGATGATGCATCCAAAAAACTCCCAGTTGTGAATGTCTCGTTTGACGATGCGCGTGAATTTGCTACTTGGGCCGGCAAGCGAATTCCTTACGCCGTCGAATGGGAAAAAGCCGCACGCGGCTCGCAAGGCCGCACCTATCCCTGGGGTTATGAACACCTTCCAGAACTCGCCGTAGTCGAAGACAACCCCAGGCTCAAAGGCATCAAAGGACCCAAGCCCGTAGGCAGCTTCCAGAGCGCCGACAGTATCTATGGGGCCCTCGATCTTGCCGGCAACGTTTTCGAGTGGGTCGATGAGCGCACCAAGCCAAGCCTACCCGCAGTGAAGATGTTCTCAACCTTGATGAAGCCGCCGCCTTCGGAAAACGACCTCTGGATGCAGATCCGCGGTGGCAGTTTCTTCCGGCCTCTCCTGCCCAACGTAAGCGTCCAGATGGCAAGCGTTCCCGCCGCCTACAAGACTTCCGACATCGGTTTCCGCTGCGTAACCGATCCCGGCACCAAGCCAAAGTAGCTTCGACTTCATAATCCTTCTTGATACACGCAGCCACCGTAAAGGAATCTGTTTCACTCTGTCCGATTTTGGGAACACTTTTGCCAAATTTCCGTTATTATCATTGAAGCCCTGGAGGCTCAATGAGTATCCTCGACAACCTAAAAAGTTTTGCAGCAAAACAATTTATTGACGTAATCAACTACGTCGAACCAGAAGACGGCATCCTCAGCTATCGCTACCCGATGCAGGACATGGAAATCCAGAACGGTGCGAAATTAACCGTTCGGGAAAGCCAGATGGCCGCTTTCATCAATGAAGGGCAGGTCGCCGATGTGTTCGGCCCGGGGCTCCATACCCTGGGTACGCAAACGCTCCCGATCCTGACCAACCTCAGAAACTGGGACAAGATGTTTCAGTCGCCATTCAAAAGCGACGTGTACTTCTTCTCGTCTCGAACCCAAACGAACCAGCGTTGGGGCACCACCCAGCCTGTCACCATTCGTGACAAGGATTTTGGTATGGTGCGCCTACGTTGCTTCGGAATCTATTCCTGGCACGTCTCGGACCCGCGCACTTTCCACGCCAAGATTTCCGGCACACGCGATCTCTATCGCGTAGCTGAAATCGAAGGCCAACTGCGCAATTCGATCGTTGCCCACATCTCCGACGCCTTTGCCCAGTCCGGGATCCCTTTCCTCGACATGGCCGCAAACCAGATCGAAGTGGGCAAGGCGATGATGGCCACCCTCCAGCCAGACTTCGCGGCCATTGGCCTGACTCTCGACACAATGATCGTCGAGAACTTGAGCCTCCCTGAAGAGCTGCAGAAGCTGCTCGACGAGCGCATCGGTATGAACATGATCGGCAACATGGCTCAGTACACGCAGTACAAGACCGCTCAATCGATCCCGATCGCTGCCGCCAACGAAGGTGGCCTCGCCGGTATCGGAGCCAGTCTCACGGCCGGTATGGGCATGGCCAGCCAGATGGCCGGTGCCTTCCAGCAGGCCATGCAGCCGCAGGCTCCTCCTCCACAAGCCCCGCCTCCGGTAGCTCCGGTCGCAGCGGCCGCTGTGGGAATCGGCGCCGTCCTCGCAGGCGACACAAAGTTTTGCATGAACTGCGGTGCCAAAATCGCCAAGGCCGCCAAGTTCTGCACAGAGTGCGGCTTCAAGCAACCAGAAGCCTAAAATGACCGGTTGCGAATGGGTGATTGAGGCGCACGGGTGTAGTCCCGGGCGCCTCGCTCACCTCGACTCTCTCCAACAACTTTTCGATATGCTCGTTCGCGAGATGGACCTTCATCCCGTCCAACCCGCTCAATGGCATCAGTTCCCACCCACCCCGACAACAGAGGGCGGGATTACTGGCCTGCTCCTGCTGAGCGAAAGCCACCTCGCTTGCCACACCTTCCCGGAATTTCAATCTATTTGCTTAAATGTCTTTTGTTGCCGGCCCAGACCGGAGTATGATTTCAAAGCGGCTCTTGAATCCATCCTTGACGCCGGCAATGTTACTGTACGTAAACTGGAAAGACCCTACAGCGCATGACTCAGGTAGCCTCAAATTGTCCCCAATGTGGTGCCCCCGTTGTATTCCGTTATGCACAGGCGGTTCAGACCACCTGCCCTTATTGCAGCAGTATCCTGGTTCGCACCGATGTCGATCTTGAAAAGGTCGGCGAAGTCTCCAGCTATCCCAACGACCCCAGCCCGATCATGATCGGCACCGAGGGGATCTTTGAAAACAAACCTTTTGTCGTTGTTGGCCGCATCTGCTACGAATACGAAAACGGCGGTTGGAACGAATGGCATATCGTCTACAGCAACGGTGAATCCGGCTGGATGTCGGACGCTCAACTCCAGTACACCGTCACTAAGCTGATTCCTTTTCCCCAGAGTCTCTACGGCATCAAGCTCGACCCCGGTACGATGGTTGACGTCAACAGCGTCTTCTACACTGTCACCACCGTCACCAACGCTAACTACCGTGCCGTTGAAGGCGAACTCCCCTTTCAGTTCTGGGATAAGACCGTCTGCCGCTTCGTCGATCTCCGCACCTCCGATGCACGTTTCCTTACCATCGACTTCACTGAAGAACCTGCCTTGATCTTCTCGGGTCGCAGCGTCGGCTTTGACGATCTCAAACTCAAAAACCTCCGTCAATTCGAGGGTTGGTAAATCATGGCCGCACAACGTCCTCAACCGAAAATTCGCGCTTTCAACTGCCCAAACTGTGGCAGCACAGTAGAATTGCGCGCGATGGGTTCCAGCCTGAGTGCAACTTGTGCCAGTTGCCTCTCTCTGCTTGACGTCTCAGACCAGCGCGTCCAGATCATCCAGCGCTTCAACAAGAAAACAGAGCGCTTCACTCCCAAAATTCCTCTCGGCACACGCGGCAAGTTCGATGGTCAACCCTACGAAGTCACCGGCTTCCAGCGCCGCGCCATCATGGCCGATGGCACAGAATACACTTGGGACGAATACGTCCTTTACAACCCCTTCCGCGGCTTCCGCTACCTCACTGAATACGCAGGCCACTGGAACGATGTAATCCCCGTCACCGCTCTGCCGGCCCCAGACGACATGATGGGCCATGCGGCCGTCAAATACCAGGACCGCAAATACAAACTCTTTCAGTCTGCTACACCCAAAACGAAATTCGTCCTCGGGGAATTCCCCTGGCGCGTTCGACTCAACGACCAGGTTACGACTCGCGATTTCGTCGATCCCCCCTACTCCCTGGCTTCCGAAAGCGACAGCAACGAAACCACCTGGAGTAAAGCAAAGTACATCACTGGTAAAGAAGTCTGGGCGAACTTCCAGCTCAAAGGTTCTCCCCCTGGCGCTGATGGCGTCTACTCGAATCAGCCCAATCCCTACGGCTCCACCAAACCCATGTGGGCAATGATGGTCGTCTTCAGTGTATTGCTGCTACTGACCATGATCATCACCTCCTTCATGGCCTCGGGAGACACCGTTTTCCAGTCCAGATATTACTTCGTACCTGGCGCTGGTGAACCCAGCTTCGTTACTCCCACCTTCGACTTGAAGGGCGGCGAAAAAAACGTCGAAGTTGAAATCAGAACCGACCTCCAGAACGACTGGATGTATCTCGGCCTCGCGCTTATCAACGAGCAGACCGGAGTCGCCTACGACTTCGGCAAAGAAGTCAGCTACTACTCCGGCACTGACTCCGACGGAAGCTGGACCGAAGGCGACAAAGCCGACTCCGTCAGCATCGGCGGCGTTCCCGGCGGCAAATACTATCTTCGTGTCGAACCCGACATGGAGAAAGGCCTTGCTTCCCCCATCCTCGGCGGCAAGCGTGTCAACTACGAAATCAAATTGCGCCGCGATGTAGCCGTCATCTGGCCCTACTTCGTAGTCTGGCCATTTCTCTTGATTCCCCCACTCTGGGCCATGATTCGCCGCTACGGTTTTGAAGGCAAACGCTGGGCAGAATCTGACCCGTCCGGCGGCGCTGCAAGCTATTCATCGGAGGACGAAGAAGATGATGAGTAAATTCTACGGAGGCTACGGCCTCATTCTCACCCTGTTTTCCGGCTATCTCGGCTACAAGGGTTTCATGTTCAATCAGGGAGACGAAGTCCGCAACGTTCCTCGCAGCGTCCGTGACAATCCCGGTTCTTATCGATCCATCTATTCCAACTACCACCGCTATACCGGAGGCAAATAACACTATGAACGGTTTTCACATCGGAGCGTTTTTTAACGCTTTTATCTACGCGATGCTCGGCATCATCATCTTTGTTGTCAGTTTCATCATTGCCGACAGACTCACTCCTCACCACCTATGGGGTGAAATTGTCGAAGGCAAAAATATGGCCCTCGCCATCATGGTCGGCTTCATGAGCCTCGGCGTCTGCATCATCATCGCCGCCGCGGTTCACTAAGCGATGGCTGTAGCCTTATTTCTATCCGTACTCCTGATTGCTGCCTGCGGCCTCATCTATGAGCTGATCGCAGGCACTCTTGCCAGCTACCTGCTCGGAGATAGCATCCTTCAGTTCTCAACCGTAATCGGCAGCTACCTCTTTGCCATGGGCATCGGCAGTTGGCTCAGCCGTTTTATCAACAAAGGCCTGGTCGCCCGCTTCATCACCATCGAACTCATGGTCGGATTGGTCGGCGGCTTCTCCAGTTCCATCCTCTTCCTCGCCTTCGCCTACACCCAGGCCTTCCGCTTTATCCTCTACCTGCTGGTAGTCGTCGTAGGCATTCTCGTGGGCCTCGAAATCCCTCTCCTGATGCGAATCCTCAAAGATCGCTTCCAGTTTCGTGATCTCGTCGCTAACGTCCTCACCTTCGACTACCTCGGCGCTCTTGGTGCCTCGCTGCTCTTCCCGCTTGTGCTCGTTCCCAAACTCGGCCTCGTTCGCGGCGCTCTTCTCTTCGGCATGCTCAACGCAGGTGTCGCCCTCTGGTCCACATGGCTGTTCAAATCACAACTTCCCAGCTACAACGGCCTCCGCGCAGCTTCATTCCTGGTCCTTGCTGCTCTAACCGGAGGACTCTTCAGTTCAGACTTCATCATGGCCGCAGCCGACGATAATCTCTACTCGGACGAGATCATCCTGAGCCGTCAAACCAAATACCAGCGCATCGTCCTCACCCGCTGGAAAGACGACGTCCGCCTCTACTTAAGCTCCCACCTCCAGTTCGCATCCAACGACGAATACCGCTACCACGAAGGCCTTGTTCACCCCGTCCTCGCCGCCCTTCCCAATGCCAGAAACGTCCTCATCCTCGGCGGTGGCGACGGCCTTGCCGCGCGCGAAGTCCTCAAATACAAAAACATCGAACGTCTCACACTAGTCGATCTCGACCCTGAGATGACCCAGCTCTTCGCCACCCACTCCTATCTCAAGCAACTCAACGGGGGCTCCCTCACCGACAAGCGCATGCGCGTCATCAACGCCGACGCCTTCGTCTGGCTCGAACAATCCAAAGAGATCTTCGACGCCGTCATCATCGACTTCCCTGACCCTACCAATTTCTCTCTCGGCAAGCTCTACTCAACAGCCTTTTATCGTCTCCTCGGCCACCACATCGCCGAATCCGGCTACATAGTCGTACAAAGCACCAGCCCTCTCTTCGCAAGACAATCCTATTGGTGCATCGTAGAAACCCTCAAAGCTGCGAAGTTCCAGACCAAGCCCTATCACGTCTACGTGCCCAGCTTCGGAGAATGGGGTTTCATCATCGCCGGACGCAACCAGTGGCAAGCCCCAACTTCTCTCCCCACAGGTCTCCGCTTCCTCACCCTCACCAACCTCGCCACCCTCTTTGACTTCCCTCTCGACATGCAATCCATGCCAGCCGAAGTCAATCGCCTCAACGACCAGGCCCTCGTCCGATACTACGAAGAGGACTGGAAGAAGCTGACTCACTAACCGAAGAGCACCCCTTCAAAACTGCCCGACAAAGAGCATCCCTGCTCCCACCCCATACGAGTTTGCCGGCCTTGCCCTCCGCGTAAGTTCAGCCTCAATCTGGGTCACTGTCCAAATGGGATTCACTTGCTTGAGTAAACTGATCGCTCCGGCTACCAGCGGCGTGCTGAACGATGTCCCCCACGCACTCGCGTAATTACCCCCGGGATACGCCACGATCAAGCCTTCGCCAGGCGCGGCAAGCGTCACAAGCAGCGGCCCATAATTGGAAAAACCACTCCGTACCGAGAACTCATCCAGCGAAGCGATACCTTTTACCTGCGGATAAGCTGCCGGGTAAACCATAATCTCATTCCCATCGTTTCCTGCGGATGCCACAAGCACTACTTTGCGCGCAGCGGCGTACCGGATGGATCGTTCCAGTTCAAACGAGTTCTCCTTCATGTTGAAACTCATATTAATGATCGAAGCCCCGTTGTCAGCGGCATAATAAATGGCCCGGATCAGGTCAAACGTATTTGAAGAACCATCTGCCTGAAACGCCTTCAGCGGCATGATCTTCGCTGCCGGTGCAACCAGCCTCACCAGGGAAGCCACCATCGTGCCATGACCGAATGCTTGCGGCAGTTTGCCGGTATCGATGAAGGCGGTAGTCGATTGTGTCAATGCCGCGTACGAGTAATGATTTAGCGGAACTGCGCTCGTCGAGTTATCGATAAATGCAGTGGTCGATTGCGTCAGTGCAGACTTTACCCCGGCATCTACAGCGCTCCACTCTGTGGGAACACCCGCAGTATCTGCTGTAAAATCATAACCGCTAACCAAAGAGCCCGTTAGCGCTGGATGGCTTGCATCGACGCCCGTATCAATTACTGCAACAATCCCGGCTCCGGTCCGCGACTTGAGTTGAGCTTGCCTCAACCCGATTTGGCTGGCAGCCGGCTGCTCCGTATAGCCTTGCCAGGCATTCGCTCCGTAGTAATTGACAATTCTTCGCCCCAGCAGGGCTTTTTGTAAGGAGTCCTCACTTGGGCTGGTGGACCCGGACTTCACCTCAGGTGCAAATAACTCTTCATTCTTCTCTACCGATATGACGTCACGGTCTCCCGCTACATTGTCTTCAAAATTGTCATCGTCCAGCGGCTTTACCAGATACAAATTTTTCGCAGGCAATGACTTTTTGACTTCCAGTCGGTACCGGGTAACTACTCGTCCCAATGCCCCGGGCGCGGGTCTCAACAAATACTCATCGTCGTCGTCGGCCTGCAAGCTCAGGGCCGCAAACAGGGAAAGTAGGATTAAAATAATGTTTTTCATGGTGTCTTTTAGCGATCCGTTTCGTCTGGGGTCCGTTTCATTTTTTTTGCGCTAGCTGGTACTAAATCCAATTCAATCCGTTTCTCCGGGTTTTCTACTAGAAGTACCAGCTTCAATGGCTCTCCTTTTGAGAACTCCATTTGGAATTCGCCGTTCTCTCCTGTGATGGTCCGGGCAATCATCTTTTCCCCCTGATACACATAAACAGGCCTCTTCGAGACGGGTCCAATCGCTCCCAATTCGTTTGACAACTGTCCTACCACCGCCATCACTTCTGTCTCGCCTTCCTGTTCCATTCTCAGGCTCACAAGGAAATTGCCAGCCATATAGGTTGTTTCTCGAATGAGAGTTTCGGTGGCCCGCACACCCGCCAACTGAGGTTCCAGCATACTGTCGAAGATCAATCGAATCTCCGAAAGTGGAATCCGTGATACCGCCTTGTATTGACCTTGCTCAAAAATCGAGAAGGCGCGTTCCAGAACCCCGCTTGGCGGTTCTGTCTTACCCAACACCTGAGCTGCTTCTGTCATCAAGCTGGCACTTTGGAACAAACGTTGGCTTCCTTCACACCCCTCTTCCAAAAGCTTTTGCATCTCAGCTTTACGCTCTTTGCTGGCTACCCCGCGCGCGTAATCAACCCAATCTTCTATTTTGAATCGCTTCATTGTTCTTGATTTCCTGCCACCTAATCCTCAAGTGCCTTATAACTGGGTAAAAAATATATAGCGAGTGAATTATTTTCACTATTTTCGTAAGTCCACCTTTCCATGCCACCCCACCAGGTTGAAAGGTGCCCAGAAGAATGGATGCGCATACGCTTGGCGAATTTGCCCTTGTGCAGCTTTCACCGCCACACCCAGCGTTGCCCCAGACAGGACTTCCCCATAAAACACTTTCATAAACTGCGTGGTACTCTCATCGTTAACATTCCATAACGACACCAGAGCCGCTCGGGCTCCTGCATGCAGTAGCCCTCGCACCAGTCCTACGGGTTCGTCCCCACCCATCACAACGCCAAGTCCCGTACTGCAGCCGCTCAGCACCACTAGTTCCAGGTTGGTTCGTAGTTCATGAAGATCATAAAGACTGAGCTGTCCATCTCCCATCAGCAAAGATGAAAACCAGGGGTTGTCCCTGCGAAATTGACCATGCGTTGCAATGTGTAAATGGGAAGCTGTTCGGCTGGCCTCACGCAGCCGGGCAATCGTTGCCGCCTCGTCCAGGTAAAGCCGTGATCCATCCATCAGCTTGGATACCAGCTCTGCCTCAGTTCGTATCTGCGGCGCTAATCGATCGGCCACCCCAAAGACGGCTGAACCCGTTCCAGCCTCCACTCTCTCTTCGAGGGATCGAAGATAATGACCGGCGCTAGGGGCAACCGAAACCGTATATCGTTCGCCCAGATAATTCACCCCATCGTGCAAGGCCCCAAATGGCAGCCAGTGAAGCGGACCGTGTGGAACAAAAACACAGTGCTCCGGCCCCAGCACGTCCTCAATCGGTGCGATCAAGGCTTCATACAGCTTCTGAAGATGATTCAATACATGCCCCAGCGCTGTCTGTCTTTGTTGCCCGGCTTCTGGCAACCGGCAAACCCGCCCCATTTGAAACTGCACAAACCGAAGCAGTTCCACCACACGCCCCATCTCTCCCAGCCGCGTGATTCGTGCGTCTCCATTTCCAATCGTGATCGCAAAAAAGTTAGCTCCCGCCCGGTAATACTCCACCAGGCAAGTCCTCGGCTGCAGTGCCTTCTTCACTTCGGGCAGGGTCGCCGTCAGTCGTTCACTCAGGCCCGCTGAATCCGTCAATCGGGAGATTGCCTCGCGCAACCCGGCTTCGGCCGCATGGATTCGCTGACGAATCTGAGCCGATGCTTTTGCTGACCCTTCGCTTTGCCCTGTTTCGATCCCCTCCAGTTGATGTCGCAACATCTTCAATTGATCCCGCCACACCCCTGTCTCCGCATTCCAACTTGGTCGCAAGCTCGGCTTCGGCGCTGCCACCATTTCCACACTTCGTGATTTGGATCGCTCTGCAGTCTGAAAGGCTTCCTCAGTTTTCTCTTCACCGGCCAGAATCAGGAAGTGCGCTTCATAGGATGCCGTCTTGTCGGCAAAATAAGAGATTCGCAGGTCTTCAGAGCCCAGCCGGTCACGCAAAGCCTCATAAGCGGCCTGTGCGCTTGAGTACAAATCAAGGGCCTCCCGCCGATTGCCTTCAGACTCTTCGATCTGCGCCATTAAGCTCGCAGTGTGTCCTGCCAGCATGGGCGATTGAGAATACGGCTGTAGCCGTAAAGCCGCATTCGCGTGACCCCGCGCACTCACCGTTTTCCCCTGTTCCAGATCTAGCCGCGCCAGCAGCAATCGACACTGAATTGCCTTTCCCGGCAATACCGTTTGCGAGAAGAAACCAAGTCCCCGCAACGCCTTCACCCTTGCCGGCGCTCGCGATCCTGCTCGCTCCAGCAGCAGTCCTGCATACAAATCAATCAATGCCGGCCACACTGCATTCTTCTCCACTTGAAAGCTGCGCCGTGCACCCGCCAGTTGCCGCAAGCCCTTGGCCAGCGCTCCCTTTTTTCCGAAACACAAACCCAGAAAAACCTGCGCCTTCGCTGCTTCGTAATTCATCCCCAGCCCGCGAAAGCCTCGCTTCGCCCTTGCCGCCATCGCCTCGGCATCGCTCCATAGATTCAGCTCCAGATACATCTCTGCCTGATCCAGATCACACAGTGCCTCATGATAGGCGTCCCCGGCTTCTTTGGCCTCACTTCTGGCAGACTCATAAAGCAGCCTCGCTTCGAGATAATCTCCCCGCAAAAAATGCAGATAGGCTATGTTGTAATCGGCCTCGGCCACCAGCTTCGTCAACCCATGCGTCAGACACAATGTCCGCGCAGCGGCATGGGTTTCCAGGGCATCTTCAAAGCGGCTCAGACTCAGTTGGCACACCCCCTTGTTGCGCATCACTGCTGCAATATCCCGCGCTTCCCCGTGTTGCCGGAACTGTGCCTCCACTTCCTGGTACAGCGCAATCGCTTCCTCAAAGCGATCCTGGCGATAGAGCAGATTCGCCAGATTGCCGTTCAGTCGCGCCAGACGCGTACGCTCCCCCAGTTTTTCGAACACCGCCTTCGCCCGTGTTGCCCACTCGAGGGCTTCGTCATAACGCGACAGGTAGATCAGGGTTTGCATCGCATTGCTGCGCGTGCGTGCCTCTTCCATTTCATCGCCTGTTGCCGCGAAGCAGGCAATTGCTGCTTCAAATTGTTCCAGCGCTTCTTCATATCTCGTTTTCGCCCATAAAACGATCCCCATGCATCGCGTCGCTTGCCCTCGGTCACGCTCGTCCCGGCTCAGCCCAATCGCCTGCTCGGCCAACCGGCTCGCTGCCTCCAGGTCCGAGCGCACCAGCAGCGTCGCTTCCTCACACAATGCTTCAACTTTGCTCACAGCCCAAGATCCTGCAAGCGCTTACGTAAATGATCGAGACACCGCCCCCGCGTAAATCCGATTGATCCGGTGGCTAGTCCCAACTCTCTCGCCAGCGCCTCATAAGGCAAAGGGGGTTCTTCGAAAAACAGTCTTCGCACCAGCGTCCTGCACTGCTCGCTCAGGCGGTCCATCGCTTCACTCACCTGCTGTGCCCGCTCTACGGTTGCCAGCCATTCCGGTCCACCTAAAGAATTTCTGTCTTCTTCGCGGTCAATTGCGACTTCTTCTCCCTCGTGTCGCAACTGCTTCCGCCTCCACTTCATCGATTGCCGGCCACACACCGTAATCAGCCACGATTTCAGAGATTCCACCTTTCGTAGCCGTGGCAGCTCGGAATACAGCTCCAGACAAACCAACTGAAAAATGTCCCCCGCATCTTCTGCCTTCGCGCCATAGCGATAAGGGATGGCATAAATCAGCCTCTTATATTTATGAATCAACGCCTCCCACGCCGTCTCATTCCCAGACAGGCATGCCTGCACCAATTGCTCATCTGTCCAGCTACTATCTGGCCGGCCCAGTCCAAGGGCCTGCTTGAATGTCTGCAAACTCACTTCTGCTTTCTCCAGCGCATCTCTTCAACCCTCGACAAAGCATAAGGCGGCAAAATGCCTCGCCCCACCGCTTCCAGCCCCGGCTTGGCGGCACTTAGAATATGTGGGCTCACCAGACAAAGAATTGGCATCGATTGATACGCCAACTCCTGCACCTTGTGATACAAACTCACCCGCGCCCCTACGTTGGCCGTAGTCATCTGCTCTCGCATCAGTCGGTCAATCTCTTTCTCTGCACCCTCTATCTGTTTGGGCTTCAGATTCCAGAAGTGCGACCGTCCGTCCGCCAGCCAAACGCTCATCTCCGGCCCCGGGTCTGCGTCCCCCGCCACCAGTGCCATGATCGCCGCATCGTAATCGCGGGTGTTGAGGATCCGGTCCACCAGACTACGGAACTCAAGCCCCACGACTCGCATTGCAATTCCCAACTGACGCAAGTCCTGCTCAATCAGTGTTGCCATCTGCTGGTGTTGGCTATTTCCTGCATTCACAGCCACCGTGAACTCAACCCGTGCTCCCTGCTCATCCACCAACTGTCCAGCCCCATTCCACTGGAATCCCGACTCGCGCAACATTTTTCTGGCCCCTTCAATTGATCTTCCCGGTCGCGTCAGTCCTTTGTGAAACCAGGCCTTGTTGGCCGGGCTCACCGGCTGCCAGATTGCGGTTGCTCGTCCGGCATACGCCAGCTTTACAGCCGACTCGCGATCTACGGCCATCGATACCGCACGCCGGAATCCCTCTTTGCGAAACCACTTTTGCTTCTCCCGTATTTCAGCCGTGACACTATCGCCTCCGTTCAGATTGAAAAACAGGAAGTGATACTCAAGCCCCGGCCCTGCGTCCACAAACTGATACCCCCTTCCCTTGAATTCTGCCTCCAGCTTCTCCCAACTCTTGGCCGGAGACCGTGAAATCAAATCCAGACTTCCCGCCCGAAACTGCAAAGCCTCTGCATCCGGATTCGAGATAAACTTCACCGTTAACCGGTCCAAGTACGGCAACCGGTTCCCAGCCTTGTCCTTCCGCCAGTAATATGGATTCCTCTCAAAAATTGCCCGGTCGCCTGCCCGGTATTGCACCAGCCGAAAAGGTCCTGTCCCGGCCAAATCCGCCAGCGCTCCGACACCCCATTTGTTTCTCAACTGCCCTTGTTCAAATGCTTCTTGCAGCTTATGTCTCGGCAGAATGAATACAGAATCGAAAATACGCTCAGCTGGCGCATAGGCTTCGCTAAATTCAAATAACAACTTCGAATCACTCAGCTTCTTCACCCGAACGGGCTTCCCTCCGGGCAACAACAGATCCCGTTGCGGAGAAGCAAGCTTCTCGTCCTGATACACCCTGAAGCTGAACAACACGTCTTCCACCGTGAGTGCCACACCATCGGAGAATTGCAACCCTTGTCGCAGTGTCAATTCAATGCTCTTGCCATCCTTGGCCACTCTCCATGCTTCAGCTAAAGCCGGTTCAGTTTTAAGTGTTTCCGGGTTGATATGAACCAGATCCGACATCAGCAGCCGTATCGATTCGCGGCTCGGGCTGTCAAGGGCAATTGCCGGGTTCAAACTTCTCGGCTCTGCACGCTGTGAGATCACCATCTCTTCACCGCGGGCTTGCAGCGATGCTGCCAGCACCAGGACAATTATCCATCCACTCACTGTTTTTCTCCTGACTTCGATCCGTAACGTAGCAACAATGTGAATGCAGCCAGCGCCACCGCAGGTGCAAACATCCACCATTGTCCCGCTAACACAGGGTATTCTCTCAGTGCCGACAGCATTGTGCCCCAACTTACCGCCGGTTCGCTTACCCCAAGCCCCAGAAACGACAACGATACTTCAGCAATTACAAACTGCGGAACTAATACGAGCCACTGTTCTCGCAGTGAGGGTAGCGTCGCAGGAATTAAGTGACTTCTGAGTACCTCACTGCGGCTCAAGCCCAACCCAAACGCCGCTCGCACAGAATCGCTTTCCATCGCAGATCGTGCCGCATTTCGTGCCAGGCGAAACGGCCCACTTATCCCCGCAACTCCCAGCAGTCCCATCATCGCAATCAGGATCAACTCAGGCTCCATTCGAAAAGGCATGGCTGCCCGTGCTGCCAACAACACGTAAAGCCACGGCATGGCCGCCACCACTTCCATCGGGCGCGACAACGCCTCATCGATCCAGCCCATTCTCAAGCCACTGATTCCTCCCAATAACCCTCCGGCCAATATCGCCAGACTCGCCGCCCCCAATCCCGCAATCAACGATAACTGCCCTCCACGCAAAGTCCGCGACAACACGTCCCGCCCCACAGAATCCGTGCCCAGTAGAAAGCAGGGCTCGCCGCACCTGGGCCCCATAGACGCATTCTCACGATACTGCTGCTGCGGATCATGCGGAGTCAGCCAGCCTGACACGAAAAAAACGATCATCACAACCCACACCTGCTTCATACCGGCCTTCTCAACCTGGGGTCTGCTGCCACGTGCAACAGGTCGCCTCCCAGGTTTCCTGCTGTCCAGAGCAGAGTCGCCAGCAGTACAGCACCCAATGTCACCTGGGTGTCGCGTGCCAGAATCGAGTCCAGCAGCAACGGGCCCAGTCCCGGATACCCAAGCGTACATTCCACCAACAGCGACGCGCTAAAACTCATACCCACTGACATCCCGGCAAGAGCCGCCAAAGCTGGTCCTGCCGCTGGAATCACATAGCGGCGCACAACAACCAACTCTGGCAATCCTCTCAGCCTCGCTCCCTCAACGAAACTGGCCTGGTTCGCCTGCCGTAGAGCCCCCCTCACCTGGAGACAAAGGCCCGGAGCCAGACATAAACTCAACCCAACCACCGGCGCGGCCCCAAACGAAAACTCTTGCTCGAGGCGCGCATAGACCAACGCAATTCCCAATACCAGCACCACATCCGGAATCGCCAGCAAAGCATAGCCGATGGATTCCATCCAGCCCTTTTGTCGCCTCAGACCCAAAACTCCAAGCCCGATTGCCAATGTCCAGGCGATTACCTGTGCCAGCACCATTAACTGAAGTGTGGCCCAACACCGTGCCTCCAGCATCGGCCACACCGGCTGATTGGTCGCGTAGGATCGGCCCCAATCCCCCACTGCCGCTCCCTTGAGCCAGTTCAGATACCGAACAATCCCTGGCTGGTCCAGTTGCAGTCTCGTCTGCATTTCCTGAATGGTCGCTTGAGGAATTCGGCCCTCCGCTTGCATCTCTGTCGCAAAATTGCCAGGTGCCGCCTCCAGAGCCCAAAAGGCTGCCGCAGAACTCAGCAAAAGCGTCACCACCGCAGTGGCAATCCGCTTGGCGATCACTCTCAAAACCCGCTCCTGCGATGAAAAGCCGCATCAATTAACCTGTTCGCAATCGCCGATTGCGGCGTGCGTAGCACCTCCTCAGCTCTCCCCACTTCCACCAATCTGCCCTCTTCCATCACCGCAATCCTCTCGCACATTTTTCCAAGCAATCTCATATCGTGACTTACCGTAACCAACGCCAGCCCCGCTATCCCGCACAGCATCTCGATCAGCTCCCTCCGCATCAAGCCGTCCTGACCGGAAAACGTTTCATCCAGCACCAACAGCTTCGGCTCCACCGCAAGCGCCCTTGCAATCGCCAACCGTCGCTTTTCTCCCCCGCTCAACTCCCCCGACGTCCGCTCTAGAACCTTCGCAGGCAGGCGCACCTTCCCCAACAGCGCTTCGGGCTCAGCACAACCAGCCTCAGCCAGAACTCGACGCACACTCCATCCCGGAGCAAAGGCATTGGCCGGGTCCTGAATCACCAGTTGAAGCTTCCTCCGCGCCATTCTGCGCCTGTCCCAACTCGGTCGTTCCATCGCTTCACCAAAAACAGACCGCAATCCGCTGACAGGGTCCTCATACAGCGTAAGCAGCCGCGCGAGTGTAGACTTGCCCGAGCCCGATTGCCCCGCAATTCCCAGGCGTGCCCCAGCCTCAATTTCCAGATCAATTCCGTCAAGCACCCGGCGAGTCCCATATCCATGTACAACGTTCTGAAGTCGAACTGCTGAATTCACTGCCACGCCTCTAAATGCCGCTGCACTGCCGCGTCATCCTCTAAAACCGCTCCACCCTCCATCACCAGCAATCTGCCCCCCAATGCCTGCAACAAGTTCAAGTCGTGACTTACCCACAGAATCCCGGCTCGTTTGCTCCTCGCTTCCTCAATCACCATCTGCAAAATGTCGCGCTGCAGTATCGAATCGAGCGCAGTCGTTGGCTCATCGGCAATGATGAACTCTGGGCCCCAAACCAGTGTCTGTGCCCAGGCAATCCGCTGCAATTGCCCTCCGCTCAATTCGTGCGGGTAAGCGCTGAATATCCTCGCCGGGTCATTGAATCCCAATCGCACAAACGTTTCTATCACCTGATCTATTGGACACCCTTTGCCACCGCGATTCAGATGATCCAGCACTTGGCCGCCTAACTGCAGGTATGGGCTAAGCCAAAGTACCGGCTCTTGCGGTACAAAACCAATCCTCACCTCTCGCCTCACCTCTCCTCCAAGGACACAGGCCTCAGGCCCTAACACCCCTGCCAGCGCCCTCGCCAGCGTCGACTTCCCACTCCCCGACACCCCTGTCAGCCCTGCCACCTCCCCAACCTCAAATCCAATCGAAACATCGGCTATTGCAATCGCCCCACCATAGCCAACCGTCAATCTTTCTGCCCTTACCGCTGTCATATCTATCAACTTTTCTATTCTCCCAGTTTCAACACCGGCTGAAAGGGAGTGCCTCCCGGATGCTCCAAAAATAGTGATTCGCAAAAAAATAAGGCCCCCACCTATTGGCAGGGGCCTTTCGAGCAATTGGATCTAGCGGCAGAGCAGCAGCACAGGAGCCGTTGCTGCATTGTTTTCTGCAACACACGAACCCGAAGGCGGAGCAAACACCCGGATCGAAGATGGCGAAGTCAACCCGTTGTTGATCGCCGTCGTAATCCCGCCGTTGCCGCTTTCGATGCGAATCGCACCACCAGCCTGGATGGTAGAAACTTCAACCACCGCCTCACCTTCGATTGCCGTCCGGGAAGCAAGTACCGTCACTGCTCCACCAGCAACTACTTGTGCATCCTTCAGGCTGATCGAACCCTTGGCAGCCGCACCCACACCAGCCAGAATGTCTACCGAACCGCTGCCGGCATTGATCTGAACTTGCGATCCGATTACCTTCCCTTCAAGGCCACGTGCCGCCAGAATCACTCCCGACGCAGCATCGATCGAAGCCGACGACAGATCAAAGTTTGCCCGTGCCCCCGGTGCCACCACCGACAACGGGCCACCAGCTGCAGTCAGAGTGCTGTTCTGCAACTGGAACGTTGCTTCCACTCCAGTGAAATTGATTCCAAAGCTGGTACCGGCCGCAGAGCTCGCGTTCACCAGTGAAAAAGTCGACCGTGCCCCACCAGAAATCGTGATCGCACCAGCAGATTCCAATGCCGTCATCTGCCCGGCATAGCTCATGGAAGCCGTAACCTGTCCAGAAGCGCCCAGTGCAATCGTGATGTTGCCGCTGGTCGCCTTCACCGAAGACTCAGTCAGGTTCAGAATCGAGCTCTGTCCTTCTGTAATCTGTACGCTCGGTGCCTGTAGCAACGTCTTCACCAGATTCACTTCTGCCGTCGGGCCAGCCTGAAACACCAGTGGTCCCGCAAAGCTGAATGCAGCCTGATCCGCTTCCAGCTTCGATCCCGTCAGAAAATTGACTCTGCAACCGGTGTTCACTACGGTTACCACCGGTCCGCTTCCCAGAATCTTGGTAGGCGCACGCAAAACGATCGTGTTCAACGGGCTGGTTTCACACAGCTGCTTAAACTGCAACGGTGTGATGTCTTGTGCAATTGCTGTCCCCAGGGTCATCAGCGCGAAAGCGCCCTTCATCATAAACGAGTGGTTCATCGTTTTTATCCTTTGTCTTGATCTTCAGTCGACCTACTACATCGACCGTCAAAACAATAGGGACAACCACCCCGTCACAAAAATAGAATTTCGCAGAAAAAAGTTTCTGCTCCACCACCACAACCGCAAACGGCCCAGCTGGAACGCAAACTGCCGCTACCCCATTTTTGGTACATGAGTGGTATTCCTTACTTTTTCCACTCGTTTGAGTATTTTCGGTTCTGGTTCCAGTTCTTTCTAACCGCGAAGATCAACTCATGCAAAACAAATTGACTTTCGCACTTACGCTCCTGGCCGCCACCTCCGCCCATGCCGGAATTATCTTCACGGTCGAAAGCGCAGGAGTGCAGCAGACCTCCATTTTTGGCACGATTGCCGAAAGCTTCAACCTCCTACCCACCGGCTCTCTCAACGCCTACACCTCACCCATCGGTCAATACAGCTCCGGCGCAGTCATCTCCAACCCCAACGCCTGGGGCGGGGCCAATCAATCTCTCTACATCGCCGTCGGTGCGCAAAGCTCCTCAACCTCTTACACCCTCGATTTCCTGAATGACATCAGCTACTTCGGCCTCAGCTGGCAGGCTGGCGACAAACATAACGAACTCCGCTTCTTCAACAACGGCAATCTCGTACAGTCCTTCAAAACCAGCGACGTCTTCTCCGCTCTCACTTCTGCCTACAGCGGCAACCCCACCACCGGTCAGAACACCAGCGAAAAGTACGCCTTCTTCAACTTCAGTGGCACCGAGGGCACAGTCTTCGATCAGGTACAGTTCTACAACAACGGCAACTCCACCGGCTTTGAAACCGACAACCACACCATCCTGCTCACCACCGTCCCAACCGTAGAAGGCGAAGTTCCCGAACCCGCTACATTCGCTCTCGTTGGATTCGCCTGCCTCGCCCTCACAGCCAAGCGTCGCTTCTAGTCTCTAATTCCAAACTTCTCCTTCCGTCAAAGCGGTGTCATCTCCCCAGATGACACCGCTATTTTTCGCCTATCCCCGCTAAAATAGAAGCTCCTCTTGTCTATCACTGCAGTCATCGCTGAAAAGCCCTCCGTCGCCCGCGACATCGCCAAAGTCCTCGGTGCTAACCAAAAAGGCGACGGTTTCCTCCACGGCCCCGGCCACATCGTCACCTGGGCCATCGGCCACCTCGTCTCCCTCGCCCAACCCCACGAAATCAACCCCGATTGGAAATACTGGCGTCGCAACCTCCTCCCCATGCTCCCCGAAGCCTGGCCCCTGGTCGTCTATGAAAAAACAAAAGACCAGTTCGAAACTATCCGCAAAATCGTAAACTCCCCCAAAGTCGAACGCATCATCTGCGCCACAGACGCCGGGCGCGAAGGCGAACTCATCTTCCGCTACATCTACGACGCCGCAGAAACCAGCAAACCCGTCCAGCGCCTCTGGATCTCATCGCTCACCGCCGACGCCATCACCGCCGGCTTCGCTGCCCTCAAAAACGCAAGCGAATACGACGGCCTCGCCAACGCCGCCCGCGGCCGCTCCCGCGCCGATTGGCTCGTCGGCATGAACCTCTCCCGCGCCTACTCCATTGCCTACGACGAAACCCTCTCTGTAGGCCGCGTACAAACCCCTACTCTCGCCATGCTCGTCGAGCGCGAACTCCTCATCCGCGCCTTCGTCCCAGAGGAATACCGCGAAGTAGCCGTCACCTTCTCCCCCCAGGGCGTCCCCGGCAAACCAACCTATGTCGGCACTTGGTTCAAGCCCCCCAAAGCCGAGCAGTCCACACGCCTCCCCGCCGATCCCGCCCCAGCCAAAGAAATCACCGCGCGAGCCAAAACCGGCATCGCCCACATCGCCTCCCTCGAATCGGAATCAAAGAAGATGGTTCCCCCGCAGTTCTACGATTTAACCGAGCTGCAGCGCCACGCCAACCGCCTCTACGGCTACAGCGCCCAAAAGACCCTCGACCTGGCCCAAAAACTCTACGAAACCTACAAGCTCATCTCCTATCCCAGAACCGATTCCCGCCACCTCTCCAAAACCGTAGCCGCCAACCTCGGCGGAGTCGTCAAAGCCGTAGCCCCCAGCTACAAAGGCCTGGTAGCCGAAGGAAGCGGCGAGCGCCCCCTGGGTCTGCGTTACGTCGACGACACAAAGATTACCGACCACCACGCCATCATCCCCACGGCCACCTCACCCGCCAAGGTCAACCTCAACGAAGAAGAACGCAACCTCTACGACCTCATCGCCCGCCGCCTCCTCATCGCCTGGCACGACGACTATCTCACCGACGTCACCACAGTAATCACCGCCATCACCAACGGCGAAATCGTCGACACCTACCACTCCACCGGAACCCTGATCCGCCAGCAAGGCTGGAAAGTCCTCGACATCAAGGGCAAAGAGAAAGACTCGGGCGAACAAACCCTCCCCACAGAGCTCGAACTCAACCAGCTCCAGGACGTCCTCAAAGCCGAATCGACGCTCAAGAAAACCCGCCCCCCCAAGCGCTTCACCGACGCAACGCTTCTCACCGCGATGCAGACCGCCGGCAAGACCCTCGACGAAAAAGAACTATCCGACGCCATGAAAGAGACCGGCCTCGGCACCCCCGCCACCCGCGCCTCCATCATCGAAGTCCTCCTCGAGCGCGGCTACATCGAGCGCCAGGCCAAAGCCCTCGCCGCCACCGACAAAGGCATCCACTTGATCGAAGTCGTCCACCCGGAAGTAAAAAGCCCCGCCATGACCGGCCAGTGGGAAGCCCAGCTCAAACGCATGGAGCGCGGCCAGGCCGAGCTAGCCCCCTTCATGGCCGGCATCGAAGAATACGTGCGAGACGTTGTAGGAAAAGTAGGCGACAAACCCATCAGCCTAGCCACTACATCCTCGAGCAAAGTGCAACTCAACGAAATTCTCCCAGTGCCAGGAGAGCTCCCAGACATCCTCCACCAGTCCTTCGGCTTTAGCGAATTCCGCCCCGGCCAGGAAGAAGTCTGCCGCGCGGTAGTAGAAGGTCAAGACGCCCTCCTCGTCATGCCCACCGGGGCAGGGAAGTCGCTCTGTTACCAGCTCCCCGGCCTCGCCCGCGGAGGCACCACCCTGGTCATCAGCCCCCTCATCGCGCTAATGGAAGATCAGGTAGCCCAGCTACAAGCCCGAGGTTTCGCCGTCGAGCGAATCCACTCCGGCCGAGATCGCGCCGCCTCCCGCCAGGCCTGCATAGACTATCTCGCCGGCCGCCTGCAATTCCTCTTCATCGCCCCAGAGCGTCTCCGCGTCCCCGGCTTCCCCGAGATGTTGGCCAAGCGCAAGCCCTCGCTCGTCGCCGTCGACGAAGCCCACTGCATTTCCCAATGGGGTCACGACTTCCGGCCAGACTATCGCACCCTCGGCCAGCACCTCCCATCCCTCCGCCCCGCCCCCGTCATCGCCCTCACCGCGACAGCCACCCCCATCGTCCAGAACGACATCGCGACGCAGTTGAACCTGGCCGAAGGAGGCAAATTCATCCGTGGCTTCCGCCGCGACAACATCGCGATCGAAGTGATGGAAGCAGGCCCCGCCGAGCGGCCTGACCTCGTCAAGCGTCTCCTCAAAGACCCCGCCCGCCGCCCCGCCATCGTCTACGCCCCCACAAGACAAAAGTCCGAAGAGCTAGCCAGCACACTCAAATCCACGCTAAACGCCGCCGCCTACCACGCCGGCCTCTCGAGCGACGTCCGGGCCCGCGTCCAGAGCGGCTTCATCGAAGGCAAGCTCGAAGTCATCGTCGCCACAATCGCCTTCGGCATGGGTATCGACAAAGCCAACGTCCGCACCGTAATCCACACTGCCTTGCCGGGAAGTGTCGAAGCCTACTACCAGGAGATCGGCCGCGCCGGCCGCGACGGAGCCCCCTCCCGCGCCGTACTCATGCACTCCTATGCGGACCGCCACACCCACGACTTCTTTCACGAGCGAGACTACCCCGCCATCATGGTGCTGGAGCGCATCTACGGCCAACTCACCGAAACCCCGCAACCCAAAGAAGAGCTCCAGCGCACGGTCAAAATCGCCGCTGACGAATTCGACAAAGCGCTAGAGAAGTTGTGGATCCACGGAGGAGCCGTAGTCGACTTCGCCGAAAACGTAACGATAGGCAAGCCCGAATGGCGAGCCCCCTACAACGAGCAAATCGCCCAGAAGCTAAACCGCCTCCAAAGCATGGTGCGCTTTGCGGAATCAAACGAATGCCGCATGTGCGCCCTGGTAACCCACTTCGGAGACAAATACGGAGCCATGAAGCCCTGCGGCATCTGCGACTTCTGCGCCCCAGAAGACTGCGAAGCCCAGCAATTCCGCAAAGCCACCGGCCCCGAGATCAAGCTAGCCCACGAAGTCCTGAAAAAACTCCAACAAAACGACGGCCGCTCCACAGGAAAGCTCTTCGCCGAACTCTGCCCCGGCCATGACAAAGACAGAGATGCCCGCGACGTCTTCGAGCAACTACTAAGCGCCATGGCCCGGCAGGAACTCATCGAGTTGAAGGACGAAACCTTCAAAGTCGAAGGCCGCGAAATCGCCTACAAAAAAGCAATCTTCATCCAGGCCCCCGAAGTCTTCGAGCTAAAGGTACGCGAGTCTCCCGGCCGTAAGCCAACCAAGGCGCAAGCAAAGGCCAAAGCCGCCACAAAGCAAGCCAAGCCCAGAGCCGCGGCCGACGACCCGGTGATAGAGGCCCTAAAGAAGTGGCGACTCGAGCAAGCCAAGAAAGAAGGCCTCCCCGCCTTCCGGATTCTAACTGACAAAGTCCTAAACGAAATCGCCGCCGACCGCCCCTCGGTAACCGACGACCTATTAGAGGTCTCCGGCCTTGGCCCCAGACTAGTAACCCGCTACGGGCCTGCGATTCTGAAGGTGCTGGCGCAGGTGTAGCTGCTGAAACGTTCTGTCAAACACGGTGCGGTGGCATATCGCTTCGATCTGCAAAAAGAAGGTGCCGATACACTGCATGATCAAATCGGACAGATTCTTCGATCCAAAATATCTGCTGATAGAAGAGGTGATTTCGTTTTGTGGCCTTGAATCAATCTTTAATCATCATTTAGATGGCTTAACATAAAACTGAGACCATCACTGTGCCAAAAATTACAGCCGTGTATTGTGACGAATCCGGGTTTACTGGAAACAACCTGCTTGATAGGTCACAGCCATTCTTTTCATATGCTGCGGTAGTCGCTGACTCTGTTGAAGTGAGTAGATTTGTGGCTAGTCTGATTGAAGAATATAAATTCCAAGGTGGAGAGCTGAAGGGCTCAAGATTGTTGCAGTTTAACAGAGGAAGACAAGCCGTAGAAAGAATTTTACTTGAATATGCCTCTGTTTCAAAAGTGGCAATCCATGACAAACGCTTCGCCCTTGCAACCTACTTCTTTGAGTACATTTTCGAACCAGCTCTTGCAGAACGCAACAGCATATTTTACAGAGCCAATTTCCATCGATTCATTGCGGCCTTAGTTTATGCTCATTTGATTGTTGGAAATAAGCCAGCAGAAACGCTCATTTCTGAGTTTTTTGAAATGATGAGGAACTTAGATTCTTCGAAATTAAAGATTTGGAAACCTACCCCGTTGCATGAATTTCAAATTCCCACAGCACTGGATCAAATTGCACTATTTGCACATCTAAACAAAGCGTCAATCAACAATGAGATAAATGTTATTTACGGTGATGGGTCGTTACCAAATTGGATCTTGGATTTAAGCACAACTTCTTTGTTCAATATCTTGTCAGAGCTTTCAACAATTCACCCAACGATGCAAGTCTGGTGCGATCACTCGAAGCCTCTACTTGCAAATAGTAAGGTCTTCGATCACATGATAAACAGGCCGGAATTTCCATTTAGTGCGCCCCATTCTCCTGATAGCCCATTCGGATTTAATCTCGCTGGCCCTCCCTCATTCGCGGATTCTAGAGAGGTTCCAGGAATTCAAATTGCTGACGTGATTGCCTGTGCAGCGAACTTTATTTTTAGAAATCCTACTGATCGTCAGGCCCAGAAATGGAGAGAGATTATGTTCAAATCTCTTAGTAATGCTAACATCATGCCAGATCTTGAATATGCCGACCTAAATACGGAAAATGGATTTGTAGGCGCAATTATTCTAAATGAATTAGTCGACCGCTCGATCAAAGCCGTCTCTCTCTTCAACGGAATGCCCGAGCTAATTGAAAGCGCTAGATTTCATTACCCAGAATGGACTTTAGCGAATCTTGCTTCCGAACAAAAAAAGAAAGTGAAGTAGTCCCGCAAATTGCGAGGGACAGAAGCCAGAAGATGAACTAGAGATCAGGCTCCGCCTCCAGCTTTGCGGGCCCCATCCATACGGACAGAACTACCAAATGCCGTTCGAGCTTCTAGCAGCTTAGGCTCATCTATCCAAAGCTTGATCACTTGCCGTAATTCAGCGAGGCCTTGCGGATTCATTACCATCACTCTTTGCACGTGAGCGTCAAGTTTTGAGAGTACAACCGTGGGTTGCCTCTGATGTTTCAAAGCAGAGATGCACGCATCCAAAAAAAGCTGCCTTGTTTTTCGTAAACTCGGATCCTCATAGACAGATCGAAGTAGTTGGCCAGCCACTCCAATAGCAGAATCTTCGCTACAATCAGGGCCTCGCAGTACAGAAAGGGAATTCAGAAAACGTTGTGTTAGCCGCTTTTCTTCGGTCTCGAGTAACCAAAGATAATCCTCTGCCGTTACATGAACGAAGCTATAATTTCGTTGCACGAGGTCCATGATTGCGCGATGGTAGTCTGATGCAGAAATGCAGCCACTAGTATGAAGCTCTGAAATTATATTCTGCGACCAGACACTCGCCACACCAAAACTCTTCTGAGCAATCGTCCTCAATATCTCGTCGTCTGAGCAAAGAACTGCACCGCGTTCATTTGCCAATAAAATCGATGATACAGCTGACTGACCCAACGGATGACTTTCGCCACGAGGCAGATCTAAAACTCCATTTGTTGATTGGAGTGAAACTTCTTTCCTCAAAAACTCGCTGATACTTTCCAAGAAGTCTTTGCGTTCTTGAGTAACAATCAACGGGGGAGATTCCAAAACGTATCTACCATCACGGATATAAAAAGACCCAGTATTTCGAATGCCAGCGCGCTCTAACAATAGTTCGTCTCTTATCTCATCAAAAACAAACTGAGTAGCTAAAAGAATCTTGAATCGGCTTTTGAGCGCTGGCAGCAATCCTAGCGCTGCAAACGTTAAGATGGAGAGCAGATCAAAGACCACTTCGTTCGAAGAGGATAGGACTTTAGCTTCATTTGAGGACGTAAGCTGATTTCCTCTTGAAGCAAAAATTCGCAGATCCCCGAAATTCTGCAAGGCTGACCAAACTTCAATCACTGATCTTCCGATCAAATTCGCCAACATGCCGATCGTAATTTGCTTCTTGCTATATAGATCGATCACGGACTCTACATAAGTGTGTCGATTTCCGACCATCTCCAACATTCTGTTAACGCCATCTTGATCAACAGTTACTGTCTCAAGTCCATTAGTCAAATGTGGAAACCATTGTGAGAAATTCGAAATAGTCTCCTGAAACGCATGTACATACTGGCTTTCGATCTTTTCGACTCGAAAAGCCACCTGCTCCAATTCACCTTCTCTCAAAACTACAGTGTCGCCGGAAACATGTCCTAAAAGCTTAAGTGCAACCGGGTCGCTTGACATTAATTCCCCTGCTTGTAGGTCAGCATCTAGTCCAGCCACAATTGTATAAATGTGAGTTCGTCCGCCTTTGTCCGTTAGATGTACAGTTGTTCCTGCTCCAATCTTCTTTATGTCCAAACGAGAATCCTTTTCACGTTTTCGATGCAAAAACAAGCTCACGTAAACTCGGTGAACCTCTGCATTTTTAAAGTCAAGCCTTCTTGCTCGATATGCCAGATCAATAGCTCCATCTAATTCTAACCATGCATAAACTTTTGCAAGCGCCAATAATTGATGTGCATTCCCATTGATTTCTTCGACTCCGACGCCAAGGACAGCTTTTTTTGACCCGTCATAGTCGGCTCGTCTATAGCGGAGATAAGCAAGTTCGATCTGATAGTCTGGGTTGTCCGGTTCAAGTTCAATTAGCTCCTCCAGGAGCTTTTCTGCGCCCGCAAGATCGCCCTTTTCTTGCAAGAGATGTGCCTCAATTGCGCTCACAAAGGGGATGGCGCTTCCACCAGCTCGCTTGTCCACGGCAACCTTGAGAGCCTCGCGACGAGACCCGCCAAAGAATAGGCTCTTGAGGTATCGATTAAAAAGGCCAAGTTGATCAAGAGACGGCAGCAGTTTTCCATACAAGTCTGCCGACTCTGAGAAACGGTCATTTTTATAGTACAAGTCAGCAAGAGACAAGGTGATGCGATCCTTTTGCCCATTGTCAGATGCAACCTCCAGTGCGCGGTAAAATAGTCGGAGTGCATCTTCAAAACCGTTTTGTTGGGTCGCTGTCCATTCTGCGACGAGCGCGATTGCTTCGGGGTTGTTAGGAAACTCTGCCTGAATCTCGGAAACAATCTTTGAAGCGCTTTTGAAGTCCGACAACTTAGAATAGGCTTCCAAAAAAAGCTCGGCCATTCGGATGCGAGTTAGTTCATCCGCAGCAAGTATGCTTTGAGTGGACAGTAGTTGTAGCGCTTTTTTCGGCTGCTTAGTAGCTAGATACGCCACTGCCAGGGGGTGCCATGAACTAGTTTGGGCTTCTGCATCAACAGATTCAAGAAGTTCGAGTGCTTCATGTGGTCTTCCAATAGTAAGAAGCACGCGTGCCTTGTTCGTCTTCACTAGAGAATGTTTCGAATTAATGCTAAGGGCCCTATCGTAGTCTTGAAGTGCCTCCTGTGTCCTTGCAAGAACGCTACGGACTGCGCCACGGTTTCCGAGAACAGTCATCAGGAGCTGTTTGTAGTCCTGATGTTCTAGAATGGCAATTGCTGCACTAAAAAACGACTCTGCTTCCTTTGCTCGTTCGAGGATCGCTGAGGGAAGTTTGTCTGGGAGCGGCTGATTTTCGTCTAGCTCCTTTTGCAGTGGAACGAGGATACAACGGCCGATCAACTCCATAGCTTGGGCATTTTCCGGATCGGCGTCTAAGCTGGCGCGAGCCAGCGCTTCTGCTTCAGCGTATTTGGAATCATCGAACTCAAAAACTCCGAGCAGCATTGCGCATTGCGAGTCCGATTGCATCCAAGCATTTGTTTTTCCGATTTGTCGAGCTTCATCCGCACGACCTGAGACATCAAGAGCCCAAAGATAAATCGCGGCAATGCTAGAATCATTTTGATTAATCGACCAAGCCATAGAAGCATACTTAAGTGCAATATCGGGCTGGCGCAGAATGATTGCAATTTGAGCTCGGTTTGCGAGTCCTTTGGGATCTTCGCGCTTAATCACCAGTGCTCGTTCGAAATGCTGCTCAGCCTCTTCGTACCGGTCAAGGAGGAGAGCCGATGCTCCAAGATTTGTTTCCAACCGGTATTTGAAATCGTTATCGAATTCCTCGTGTTTTGCTGCCAACTGTAGTTGCTCCAGCAAAACTTTCGCGGCATGACCCTGTCCCCTCTTGAGGAGATCCCTCGCCGAGTTCATTTGTGCTACAAAGTCAGCGTTAGCAGTTGGACTCAATGCAGCATCAGAAATGGTGTTAATGCCGATCGCCTTTTCAATGATTCGGAATCGACTCTCATGGCTCGCATTAATTTGCTCAAAGCTGTTGCGCGTGACTAAGCTAAGGGCCTCTGGTTTATTCCCAACGGCGCTATCTCCCGGGCAAATGCTCAGTTTTGCCAAGACTTCGAAACAGAATGCGCTTGCATTTGCGGATGCTCGTTCCTGAGATCCTGAACGATCAGCGTTTTCCTTTCCATCGAGAAGATCTGATATGCCACGAATCACCAATGCTTGAACATTCTGATTTAGGTGTGCTCCTTGCAGGAATCCGTATCCTTCCATCTCGACAGCCAGTGTGTCGCCATAGGCTCTTGAGATTAGTTGAGCAGTCGATGACTTCTTGTCTGCGACCAACTTTTCGCCGGCTGCTATCGGTCCGACCAGTGCGCGCGGTGGTGTGTCTGATTTTGCACCGCGAATTCTTTCCCTCCACCTTCCATTTCGAGCCTCTGTTCTAGCACGTTGAACGAGAGCGTAATTGCCCTCGTGAACATTAGGTCTTGTTCTAAAACCACCCGATTCCTTGCCTGACTCATATCCGTACACCTTGCTGCCTGCAACGACATCTCCAATGGCAACATCCTTTACGC
Source organism: Bryobacter sp. (assembly GCA_022843625.1). Lineage (GTDB taxonomy): Bacteria > Acidobacteriota > Terriglobia > Bryobacterales > Bryobacteraceae > Bryobacter. The sequence goes on from JALHNH010000005.1 coordinate 103,191, forward strand.
CCCCAGCAACCCCGACAAATAGAATGACATTGGGCTGATAGTGGTTGATTACTCGTTCACTTTCAGCTGCTGCCCCCGCGTTTCCCGCGCCGATCTCCGCTAAGATGACTTCCCATTCGCTCAATTCGGTTGGGCGAAAATAACCCTTTTCGTAAATGGAACCTGCCGGATGTGTCTCTTCACTTACTTCAACTAAATGTTCACGGACAGCATTAAACTCGATAGGTAAAGCTGTTAAAACTACTGCTCGACACGACACTTTACTGGATGGTGGATTCATCATTTCCTTCCAATGATTCCACAGAAATTAATCCGGCTGTCGCGTCACGGCCCGATTTGTTCTCGGAAAGCCGTCTGAAAGCCGTCAGTCTGAAGTGTCCCAGTGCCATTCATCCATTTCCCTCAATGTTTTTGAGGGTTTCTCCCCCAATTCTAGCCTCGGCGTGACCTCAGTCTTCCCGGTCCATTTCTGCTCCATTCCGGCAAGCCATTCAGAATCTATCACTTAGGCAAAAACCAAAAACGCTCTCCAATCCCAGCATTTGGCACAAATCACTGCAGGGACGGATACACCCGCACCAACCGCAAAATTACTCTAAGACAACCACACCCTAAGCCGTGCGAAGCCGCTTCACCGGCAAGAACCGAATCTCCACCCTCGCCTCCAGTGCATCCGCAATCCGCTTCAGCAGCATTAGCGAATGTCCCTCGTAATCGGCATTCTCCAGCCGGCAAATAGCCGAAGCCGATGTCCCTACCCTCTTGGCCAATTCCCGCTGGCTCAATCCCGCCTTCGTCCGCAACTCGAAAATCTTGCGCGCAATCTCGGCATTCAGCGCAACATCTTCAAACTCCGCCACCTGCTTGCGATCCTCACCCACGTAGCGGTCGTAGAGAAATTGAACCGTCTTCGATTCAAATTTGCGCTTGGCACTACTTTTACTCTGGCCTGTAGGCATAACGATTGAAGTTTCCTTCGACTTGTCCTTTACGTTCGATGGCACGTTCTATCTCCTGATTCGGGATCTCTCGCTCCTTCGTCAATCCATGCGAGAGCACAACCACTGCCTTACCGGCAAAGAAATATAGGATCCGGTAATGAACCCCTTGGTAGCTGGCGCGAAGCTCATAAACCCCATCTCTCAAAAAGTCCGCCTCTGGTCGACGAAGCTCGTTCCCTAGTTCAGCAAGCCGGCTGATTCTTTCAGTGCACTTGATCTTCACTTTTCCAGGCAAAGAATCAAGCCATCGGACAAGTGGAACTTCACCCTCCGCATTCCTGTAAAGGTAGACTTCTGTTTGAGCCAAAGGATTACCATTTGCATGTTCTCATTTTTGATAACGATCCGCAAGACAGAAATTCACAGCCATTGTTCTGGGCCCGCTTCCCCAACTTCTGCCCGTAAACATGCTCTAATCGATCCCTAAGGCTTCTATAGTGTCCATCCATCTCCAATTCCATCGCCGGGCCTTACTCGGCGCCCCACTCCTGGCGGCAAGCGCGCCAGCATTTGCCGGAGACGAATTCGATTTCGATACTCCCTATGACCGCTACGGCACCGACTCCACCAAGTGGGATGCACAGGCCCGCATCTATGGCAAAGATGCGATCGACGTCCCCATGGGCATCTCGGATACAGACTTCCGTTCCGCGCCGGTCATCACCAAAGCTCTCACGGCTCGCGTTCGGCACGAGAACTTCGGCTACCTTGCCATTCCGCAGTCCTTCAACCAGGCCATCATCGACTGGAACCAGCGCCGCTACGGTCTCACCATCAATCCGGCCAACCTCCTCTTATCCACCGGTGTCACCGCCAGTCTCATCAGCGGCATCCGTGCCTTCTCGCCGCCGGGCTCGAAAGTCCTCCTCCTCACCCCCACCTATGACGGTTTCCTCGGCCCCATCCGTGCCGCCGGCTGCATCGCAGAAGAATCTCCACTGCGCTTCCGCGACGGCCGCTACCAGATGGATCTCGAAGCGCTCGACCGCCACATCACCCGCGACACCAACACGCTCATCCTCTGCAACCCCAACAATCCCACCGGCAACGTCTGGACAAAAGAAGAACTCCTCGCCGTCGGCGAACTCTGCACCCGCCGTCGCGTAGTCATCCTCGTCGATGAAGTGCATTGTGACTTCGTCACCAAAGGCCAAAAGTACACGCCCTTTGCCTCACTCGAAAATCGCGACGTGGTCATGAACAGCGTCACCTTTAAATCGGCCAGCAAGTCCTTCAACCTGTCCGGACTCAAATCCGGCTGGCTCTTCTCCGACAACCCGGAATACATCCGCCGCATCGCCGCCACCGGCCACCGTGTCGACATGAACACGATGGGAATGGTGGCCTCTCATGCGGCGCTCACCGGGGGCGAAGCATGGCTCAACGAAGTCATCGCCTACCTAGACGCCAATCACGACTACCTCGAAAAATTCATCCGCGAAAAGATTCCGCTCATGAAATATCAGAAGGCCCAGGGCACCTATCTGGCCTGGGTGGACGTAACTGCTCTGATCGATAAGATTGGCGCCGAAGCGCAGGCGGTCCAAGCAGAAAAGCTCCGCACCGGCCCCGGCCGTCCGATAACAGCTGAAGCCATCATCCGCGACTATCTCATCCGCGAAGCAAAGGTACAAATCCTCCCTGGCACCAACTACGGCCACAACGGCGTCGGCCACATGCGAATGAACCTCGGCACTTCCCGCAAAACCCTCACCCGAGCACTCAACAATATTGCCTCCGCCCTAGCCAGGCTAGCCTGACCCGCAACTTCCTCGCTATACGAACAGAAGAACTGCTCGAAGTCTCCGGCCTCGAACCCTCTACGGCCCCGCGATTCTAAGTCTGCTCGCCCAGTCTTGGGAAGTGGAGAACTTGGCAACCATGACGACGGAGGAATTCTTTCACGTCATGGGCATAGCTGCCCTTCAGTAGGTCAGGTCGCTACTGTCGTCATGTTGGTATTGAACGTGGAAGCTCCCCCTGCGGCCGTTCAAGACTCCGTTTAGCTCCAACAACTCGGGGATCAGGGTCTTCAGTTTATGCCCTAGAAGATTGGGCGAATCCGCCTCAGCAACCAGACCAGGCACATCATCGCTTTCAGCCACCCACACCCCAGCCTCGCTGTCCCACTGCGCCAGCACTTCATAAACGCTTTGCGAGGTCAATTCTGCCATGCCCTGAATTTTATCACTTAGCCACCAAGGCCCCAATCCCTCAAAGCAGTCTACCGGTACTGCTTCAGCCAAGCCACTATCATGTGGCGAAAATCCTTAAATGTAACCTCTGTCGGCTCTAGCTTTAGCTCAGCGCAAAGTGCAGGAAGGTCCGACTGAAACCGCGTGTACCGGTCGAAAATATCTTTGCCGCCCGGCAACATGGTTCGCTTGGAGGCGGTTGCCAGCCAGGCTCTCAACTCCCGGATAGCCGTCTTTACATCATTTCCATGCGCGTGGATGTCTTGCCCGGCAATGTCCGAGATGAAGATTTGATACCGGTAAGGATCAGCGTCAAAAATGAGTGAGGCTTTGTAACTCTGACGACTGCTGCCATACCGCTTGCACCCAAGAAACAGTCCAAGTTCCAGCGGCATATTGAAGCGCGGAAGCTTGTGTTTGTCATCCAATTCCACGGCAGAAATATCATGCACGCCGTACCTGCATTGCTCAATAATCCGTTGAATTTTCGCAAGGCGGAATTCTCCGCCATCGTCTTCTTCCCGCGCGGATCGTGCGACAAAGCCCAGATCGGTCACTGCAAACACGATTGCATCGAACATGGGTTTATATCCCTGGTCGAAGGGACAATTTATGAAAACGTGATCGCTTGGATTAATCACGTGCTGGAAGCGGGTCGGCCACTAGCCGGTCACGCGTGATCTTGCCTACTGCCTTCTCGATCCTCGCGGATTTCTTGCCGGGTGGATCTTGGATCGGCGGCATGCCATATGTCGCGTATTCTCGAATCTGCCCGGTACGGCCATAAACCACAAGTTGCCCGGAGTTTCCCGCTCGTGCCACTTCTCTTGCGGATTCGATTGCTTCACGTTGGGTTGAGAACACACCTAAAGCTTTGCCGCCCTCTCGCTTCACAGCCCATTGCCCATCCTTCGGTATTACGTGCACGGTCTTTAGCATGGTCTTCTGCTTTGATTGTAATTCAAAGGCCCTCTCTGGTTGAAAAGCATTCGCATTCTGGAGCGTGCAAATTCATATCAAAGGCGTCCGCCTTCCATCCAACGTGCGCCCACTGGTTTCCACAATACCAGGCCAAGAGAAGTGGACGAGAGAAGTGGACGGCCTGTGCTCTGCGGTATTTCATCCCAACAACGGCACTCCACCATAGGCCCCGCTGAGATACTTACGGTAAAGATTCTCATCCCGCCGCGCCTTCACATCCATCAGGCTATATGCACTCGTTCGGCCCTGCCGGTCCTTTTCGCACAACACCACTTCTTCTTTCTTCAAGTCCTCAAGAAGCGTAGAAGAATGACTGGTGAACCAAAGTTGGCTGTTCAACGGGTTCGTATTCTCGCGATCCAGGAACCAACGGAGGAATTCAGGAAGCAGTAGCGGATGAATCGCAGAATCCAGCTCATCAATGGCACAGATGGCACCCCGCGCAAGAGCAGCATCGATCACAGGAAAGAGTCGAATAAACGATCGAGTGCCATGACTCTCAAGCGTCCAATGCATTTCCTCGCTCAATCCAAAATGCTTGAACAAGGGCTGCGGGCCATCCGAAGTCTGAATGTATCTCATGCCCTCCAGACCCAAATCAATGCGAGTAAGCTGGCTGTTTAGTTTCGCCAGGGCTTCAGGTTGGCCAGACAGGATCTTGTGCACCAAATGCTCATCTGCCGATCCCAGAACCGTATTCTGCAAAACTGCCCTTTGCGCAGCATCGGCAAAGAAACTCGCAGCAGGGTGTTTAAAGAATGCAAAGGAGGCAATTACCGTCGAGTCTGGACGGAGTGTCTTCACCAAATGGCCAAAGCCCTGCACCGGAAAAACGTCCGAGCCCTTTACCTCTCCCTGCGCATCTCGTTCAAAAACTCGTTGCCACTTCCCTTGGCCAAGCGGCCGTCGCCGAAGCGATTCCGTTTGAATTGTCGGCCCACCCGTCGCTGAAAGAGCCTGAACGCAAAGCTCATAACGATAGCAGCCACAATCCCCAAGCTCAGGCCGGTTCGGGTCCATAACCCCGCCAAACTCAATCGCGATCCGCGTTGGTTTGGACATCGCTTCGAGACTGTTAAACGGAATACACTTCAGCCCATTCTCTGAAATGCGAGCCGCCATCCCGATGATATATTCCAGCGCAAGCAGAACATTGGTTTTTCCCGAAGCATTGGCCCCATAAATCGCAACCACCTTGGGAACAAAGATCTTAGCCCCAGGGAAAATCTCAGCAAACCGGTCCTCGTCCACCGGAACATTGGCCCCGATGCGAAGATCAAGAGCCTGTGCTTCACGGATGGACGCAAAGTTTTCAATTTCAAGGCGGTAGAGCATACAGATTTAACTCTATTCTATCATCTGTAACGAAAAAGCGTCAAAGAATGGCAGAGAAGCAAAAAATGTGGCCTTAAGATGGCAAATTCGGGCAAGCGGTCCTCGCAGCCAACCCAGGGCACTTAGCCCTGATCTCGGCCAACGACAAACTGTGGACACTTTCAAATCGCTGAGCGCGCACCCCACGAAAAGTCGTTCAAGAAATAATTCAACTCGATTTCCCCCAGAATCAACAACTTCCGAAAACCATGGTTCGGATTCGACTCCTCAAATGTTAGCTTCAACATCGGGAGGCGCTCCATGCGCCTCCCTTTTTTATTCAAAACAGAAAAGGATAAAACACCCATGCCAACGCAAGCTCAAATCGATGCCAACCGGCAAAATGCAAAGAAGTCCACCGGCCCGAAAACCGCCGTAGGCCGCGCCGCCTCCGCCGCCAACAGCACCCGTCACGGCCTCACCGCCAACCCCACAACCATCTTTGAAAACAATCCGCACGAACGAAGCCAATACGATCTGCTAAAGGCCAAGCTCCTCAAGCAATGCCTCCCCGAAGGCGAACTCGAACTCCAAACCTTCGAGCGCTACACGTTCGCCCTCTTCCAGGTAGACCGCGCAAGACAGATGGAAATCGACGCCCAGGACCGCTGGTCAAACGAACCCAATAACGAAATCCTCTTCAACCAGATGGAGCGCATCCTAAAACTCTGCGCCGCCCAGGAGCGCCGCGCCGACAGAGCCCTCAAAGAGCTGACAAAGCTGCAGAGAGACCGCATCCTCGCCATGGACATCCACACCGAAGTCTACTTACTGGACAAAACCCTCGACATCCCCGCGACCTTCCCCATGTTTGAGATACGCAAAACCGACCTCTCCAAAACCACCGCCGGCCTGCTCACACTAAAGCTCATGGCCCTGATGCCAGAAGCCCGTGAAATCGTAGATAAACACCGCGCCTCAAAGCTAGCGGCCTGAAAAAAACGAAACAAACCCAATCTGGACAAACCCGGCCCCAATGGGCCACAGATCTTCGACAATTGAATATCGCTCAAGGCCAGTGACACCACAGCCATCTCTATACGTCTGCCCTACCGCCAGGTCGACTCCCAGTCCCCCCACGGGCTCTTCACCTTCCCCACCTCCGCATTCACTTCGCGATAGTGTGACGCCTGCGCCCGCTCAACATAACGCGCCCCCGGCAAAAAATCATCGCCCGCCGCCTTCAACAGAGCATCCAACCTACGCTCCATCCGCGACTGCAGCGCATTGTCCTTGCCCACCAGATTCCGCATCTGATAAGGATCCTTCTGGTTGTCATACAGCAGCCAAGGCCCGTGAATCGAGCGCACATAAGTATGTCGCGGAGTCCGTACACCCCGATACTCCGCAAAGCCCTGCCGCCGCACAACAGCAAAAGAAGCAGGCAGATTCAGCAGCGCCGCCGGCTCCTGTGCATCCTTTCGCTTACCCCGGATCAACGCCGAATAGTCCGCACCCTGAGCCGATTCCACCTTCGGCAAATTCGCCAGGCCCAGCAGCGTCGGCAGGATATCCGGAACATCAATCGGTGTAATCGATGTCCGCCGCTGCCGCCCTAACTCGCGCGGATAACGAATCAGCATCGGCACGCGGATCGATTCATCCCACGGCTGCTGCTTGTGATGCAGCCCCTGGCTCTGCAGCATGTCTCCATGGTCAGAGGTAAAGACAAAGATCGTATCCTCAGCCTGGCCAGTTGCCTCCACCGCATCTTTGAGTTGCTTCACACAATCATCGAGCGCCGCCATATGCGCGTAATAACCACGCAGATTCTTGAGGGCCTCTTCGCGATGCGAAGCCGGCACGTTATCACGCAGCTTCAACTCCCGGTTGCGATAAAGAGCCTGGTAATTCTCAGGCGCTGTCCCGTAAGGGTCATGCGGCGGCCCAAGCGAAAGCAACAGAAAGTAAGGATCACTCCCGCGTCCCCGCTGCCGGATAAACTCACAGGCATCGCGAGTCTGTGCGATACCGTCATAACCTTCCCAGTAGCGAGGCGTCGGGTCATTGCCCTCGTAATAAAGCGAGCGGTTGTAATTGTGCGTGCACTCGCAAACCTTCCAATAATCGAACCCAAAATGCGACGATTCCGGAACGTAGGAAAGCCGCCGCTCCGCCTTGCCTTCCGGGCTCCCGTAGATGTGCCATTTGCCGATGTAACCCGTCGAATATCCGGCTTTTCGAAACGCCCCGCCCAGCGTCTCTCCTTGCGGCTTCAGCTCCACATCATTCACAACCAAACCATGCCTCACCGCATACTGACCCGTCATCAGCGACCCTCGATAGGGGCTGCACACCGGTAACCCGGAGACGGCATTGACGAAATCAAACGACTCCCGCGACAACGCGTCAATGTGCGGAGTTTGCGCATTTGGGTCGCCTCGATAGCCAAACGCTTGCGCCCGCCACTGGTCTACCAGGACAAATACGACATTCGGACGCCGCACCTTCTGCGCCTGCGCCGCCAATACAGCCCCTTGGAGAAAAGCTCGCCGTTGCATACCCTAACCTACCGTATTCACGGCCAAAGATCGAAACCAAAATAGCTACTACCTGAACTGGAATAAAATGACTGGCAGTAGAGAGAAAGGTCTTCTTCGTCACATGCGATTCCTTTGTGTCCTCCTGTCAATCGCTGCCCACCTGTCTTTTGCTCAGCAAACCGAAACAGTTTTCGAACACCGTGTCCTAGTGCCAACAACATCGCTCGACAGCGAGCGCGATGTCGAAGCAAGCCTCACTCGCAATGTGAATCAGTTGGCAATGCTTGGCTTTGAGGTCGGAGCCATTATCGGTGGGCGCGGACCGCTCCTCGATCGACTGCTGGACCGTAAAGCCTATGTGCCCGGAATGGTAGACCATGGAGGCCAGGCTTTTGTCGTCATGCACCGGCCCGTCGGCCATCCTGTGCCAGCCCGGGAATACCGCTTCCTTCATACGCGGACGCCGCTTGGCGTCCAGGAAATCGTCTCAGCCATTGCTTCTGAAGGCTTCCGGCTTACCATCACCGCCTGGGAAGGAGATTACTTCCACGCCGTCTTCGAACGCATTAACGGCACCCCTCCGGTGGAGTATCGCGTCTTCCGCACCCAGTCCCGGCGTGGTTGGGACCAGCAAATGCTCAGCAGCCCCGAACTGAAACAGCGGATCACGCGTGTCATTCCCATGACGTTGGACTCGGCCATTGTCGAACTGGGCGCGCCACAAGCATCCCCAGCCGACTTCGTTTGGGAGAGCGATTCCCCAAGCAACCAGTCGCGCCACGAGTCTCGACTCAATACCAGAGCGGCAGCAGGCTTCCGTGTACAAATAGCTCGCATGCGAGGCAACATTCTTGATGTCGCATTACTAAAACCCGCTGGAGCTTCCGGCCCGGCTCCGGCCCTCGATCTAAACGACGGTCCCTGGGGTATGCCGTGCAGCAAGGGGAAAATTGCCGGCGCAGATATCTGGTCTGACGGCGATGTCTACTGCGTCGCAGAGGATCCCGCAGGTTCAGTGTCCAACCGGGGCTTTGATATGGTGGTCGCGCCGGAAGCCAGCATGGACGGCCAGCTCTTTTTTGGACGGCCCAGTTGCGAAGTTGGTGCCCGCCTCACTTCGGCCCGTCCAACAACCGCGCGCATCGCTCGCGCCTTTCAACTCGAGAGCGAAATCAACCGCCGCGTCCTACCCGGTTACCGCGTGACCCGCGCCTTCGCTGGCATCAAGGAGGACGCTGAACAGCGCCTCGTCTTCTTCACCTCGCGCCTCCCTCTGCCAGTGTTCGAAGGAAAGCCAGCCAGCCGCGTCAAGCCCCCGCCTTTGATCGCCGAACTCGATGGGCTCGGACAGCAACTTCTCTCCGGGCGGGAGCGCGAGATCAACACCTCCCTTGCCTCAGAGCTTGGTGTAAACGACACCACTGTGTGGGCCGAGATCAATGATTTTCGCGCCAATCGGCACGTTCTACTCCTCGGATGCACGGCACACCGGCTGGATCGTGAGCGAGCGGAAACAGTTCTGCGAGGCTTGCTTGCCCGCACTCCTTACTCAGGATTCCGCATCCGGAACGAAATCCGCATTGAGCTCTTTCGTTAGCGAGCTACCTGAAGCGCGCCTGCCTTTAGCGTGAAGCCTTTGCAAGAATCCCGAGACAGCCACCCAACGGTCTGATCCCTATGAGGACTCAGCCCTTTTGCTTCTCCGTCCATTATCTTGAATGCTTATGAAAGTCTCCCAACCAATCCCAGCTATAACTTCGCCTTAGCCCCGCAGCACCGTCCCAAGTAATGTACTCTGTCCTATTGGCATTTGTTCAGAACAAAAGTGCCAAATTGAAGGAGACCCAAAAGCCAGTGCCCCCTGTCTTAGCGACATTAGCCGCACCCCAAGGTGCCTTGGAAGCAAAAGCATGCCCAAATTTCTTATCGATTTGCTGAATTCCAGCAAGTGGCAAGCAGTGTTCTTCCTGCTGATCGTGGGCGTTGCTTCGCTGCGAATTGTCCGAACCTATCACTTCTACAACCAAAGCATGGATGAAGCGGCTCACGTGAACTGCGGCCTCGAATGGCTAGGCCAGGGAACCTTCAACGCCGAACCCCAACACCCACCCCTGCCGCGCGTGTTAATGGCAATCGGGCCATATCTTCGAGGTGCCCGCTTTGATCCGAAGCTGAAAACTTTGAGCGATAGTAATAACGTTTTTCACACAGCCGGGGACTATTGGGAAACCCTGAGCTCGGCAAGAATCGCCACTTTGTTCTGGTTCCTTCTGGCTTGTACATCGCTGTTTCTCTTTGCCCGGCGCTGGTGCGGGGCCGGCGTGGCCCTGCTCGCCGTTTTCTTGTTTACTCTTCTCCCTTCTGTACTAACTCACGCAGGCATGGCGACAAACGATATGGCTGCTACGGCGGCACTAATCTTTATCCTCTATTCCTTCTCCCGCTATTGGAGCGCACCAGGCTTCGGGAATGCGGCACTCAGCGGTGTGGCCCTCGCGGTAGCGCTCGGGTCGAAAATGTCGCTCTTTCTGTTTGTTCCTCTAACGGTTGCACCCTTCTTTTTCGCCTTGGGGCCGCCCAGGAACAGGACCCGGCAAGAATGGCAGCGCTTCGCAAGCCATGCGGCCGTCTTTCTATCGGTGGCCCTGTTTTTGTTATCGGCGCTTTATCGTTTTGAGCTAACGCCCGTAGCCCGCTTCTGGAATCTGCCCCTGCCGCTGAATGGGCTCAAGCTTGGATTTCTCCAACTATTGGCTCATAACAACGACGGCCATGAAGCCGTGTTTTTTGGAGAATACCGCCGCTATGGCTTCAAGCTGTTTTTCCCGGTGATGCTATTACTAAAGACTCCCCTGGGCATTCTGTTTTTGGTCATAGCGGGTTATGTAGGCTTGCTCTTCCGCTGGAAGACCTGGGCAGTGCCTGTAAGAATTGGATTGTGTGCCGCACCGGCAATCGTGGCCGCTTGCATGACCTCTTCCATAAATATCGGGGTCCGTCATGTTCTGCCCGTTTATCCCTTCCTGGCTTTAGCGGGGGCCCTGGGGCTAAGTCTGGTGCCTAAACGAATTCCACCAGCAGCTCTCCGGTCTCTCTTGGGTTTTGCCCTGCTGGTAGCAACCGTCGAATCTGCAACTGCCGTTGCAGACCCCTTGCCCTGGTTTAACTTATTGGCTCCCGAGCCCCTCGACCTCGTGACTGTAGATTCTGACCTCGATTGGGGCCAGAACCTGCACCGGCTTTCGAAGTATTTGAAAGATGAAAAAATTGAAAAGCTGGGGTTGTTTTACTTTGGCAGCGCACAGTATGAATTCTTCGACTTTCCCAAGAGTGTTACTGGAGTCACCGAAAAGAACCCAATGCCTGGTTATGTGGTGGTAAGTTCTTATATCCGCCGCTTGGAATGTCTGAAGAGCGGCAAATTCTGTTGGCTAAATCAATTTCAACCGGAGCGCTCCATCGGGGATTCGATCCACATCTACTACATCCCCGGGGGAAGCCTGGCAGTGCCCTAGCTATTTGCAAGTGGCCCATCCCCGGGCTTGATTCAGGCAAAATGTGACCTCCACTGGTCACAATAACCTCAGGCGGCCAATACTCTTTGCCATCTGTTCAATGAAATCAACAATATAAGCTGGCCCTGAAAATGCTTCATCCATTTCAGAGTCAATGAATATGAAAACCAACATAGCGATAGCCTTCCTTGGCTTCGCCACTTTAGCCAACGCCCAGTCCATCCGGGCTACGATCACTGGTGGCGACGCAAATGCCGATGGCAAATGTACTTTTGAAGTTGTGGTCGACGGCTCGGCCGAAGTAGAGATCCGCGGCGACATTGGGAACATCCGCCAGATCTCAGGCCAGGCTGCCTCCTGGCGCCGCCTCACCTGCAACCAACCACTCCCCAACAATCCCGGCAACTTCCGCTTCAAAGGCATCGATGGCCGTGGCGAACAAACACTGGCCCGCGATCCCAACTCCAGCGGCGGCGTCGCCGTCATTCGTATTAACGACCCCAAGGGCGGCTCCCATGCCTATACCGGCGACATCGAATGGAAAGGCGGTAACTATAGCTTCGGCGGAACCGGCAACTGGGACACCGGTCGCATCTCAGATGGCAATTGGAACAATTCCATTGGCAACAACGACGCGCTCCGAATTTGTAAGCAGCAGGTGGTGCAAACCCGCAATGTGCGTGCCAATCGCGTTCAGGTGAGCCGTGGAGATGCGCAGCAAAATGGCGATACCCTGGTCAACTTCACATTCCGCAATGCCAACAATGTCAGCCGACGGGGCTTCTGTACCATCTCTTCAACCGGTCAGATTTTGCGCTTCGAACTGGAGCGAAACAACAACGGGAACAACAACCGCAACAATAACGCAACTGGCGTTTTCGGCAATAACGGCAACAGTCGCGCCTCCTTCAATCAGGCCTTGGACTCCTGCCAGTCTGAAGTCGCACGCCGCCTCGGTATAACCTCAACCGATATCCGCGTTCAGCACGGCATCGACCCCGGCAACGGCGACTATCTCGTCAACTACCAGGCCCAAGACCGCTTAAGGCGCATCCGAACTGGTTATTGCCGCGTCTCAGCCACGGGCGAGATTGAAGATTTTCGCCAGCAATAGACTTCGACAGCAGTAAAAACTAGACAGACAGGCTTGATGGCTGCCACCATCAGGCCTTCATGTTTTTATGCCGAACTCATTACTAATGTCTCGTTCCAGGAAAAAGCTATCTATATTTCCCCCGGAATCAACAAGATCCAAAAACTAGGGTTCGTTATAGCCATCCGGTCTGATAGCTTCTCAGTTGTAGGGGCGCTTTTGCGCCCCTTTTCAATTTCAGATCAGAATAAAACAACAATGTCTCCTCAAGCGCTAATCGATGCCAACAGGGCAGAATGCGAAGAAGTCTACCGAGCCAGAATACTCCCGGAAGCCCGCGCAATCAAGGAAAACCGAACGAACTCAATGCAGGAATCAAACTCGATACCCCCGGAAGATCTCAAACGCTTCGTTCAATCCGTGTACCCGTCTGCGGAGTGATCAGTAGACATCGAGATCTTTACCAATCGCGAAATGTCCTGAGTAGGTAGACCGGATTTCTTTGGTGAGCTGCGATTCGGGGACGCCCCAGAGGAGCAGGTGGGTCAGAACCAGAAGTTTGGGCTTCGCCAGCGTAGCGATTTTTCCAACGTCCGGGCCGGACGTATGGGCGTTGCGGTGATAGGCCTGCCATTGAGGCGGACGGCGCGTTAGGCCAAGTTCGCTGTAGACCTCATGCACCAGGATGTCGCAACCGTTGCAGAGCTTGGCGATCTCTTCGTTGTAGATGGTGTCGCCTGAGACAACGATGCGCTTGTCGGGAGTCTGAAAGTGGAAGGCGAAGCTGTTCGGCCAGCCGGCGTGCTCTACCGCGATTGCAGTGACGGTTATATTGGAATCCTTGTAGACAATGCCGGGTTTGATTTCACTAACTTCGATGCGGTAAGAGGCAGGGTCGCCTTTTTCCAGTTTGTTCACCCGGTTGTCGATGTCCTCTTTGTAAGCAGCCTCTATGTGGCGGGCCATGGATTTAGTGCCTTTGGGGCCGATGAGTTTGAGGGGGGCGTGGCGGTCGAGCACTGCGGGCATGAGATAGAAATCGGCCAGGCCGGCGGTGTGGTCCGAGTGCAGGTGCGTGAGAAAGGCCGTCTTTAAGTTGGCCGGGGCGAGGGCCTGAATTCCCTTTTCTGCGGCGGCAGCGGCTCGGCGGACGACACCGGGGCCAAGATCGACTACATAGGAGGCACCGTTGACTACGATGGCCGTCGAGGGACCGGAGCGGAGAGGGTCGGCGTTTGGCGTGCCCGTGCCAAGAAGGACGACTTGAGTTTGGGCCCAGGTGAGAAGCAGCAAAGACAGCATCCCACTAGACTATACAGAAGGAACCTATGGGAGCAAAAGAAAGACAGCGTAAGATCCTTGAAGAGGCTTGGGTGGGCGATGCCGTGTTGTCGCTCTATGCGCGGCGCAGGATTCTGGTCGATGGCCGGGGGATTGATAACGAAAAAGCAATCCGGATGACATCGAATAAATTTCTTCAGGTGACCGGGGATGCTTCAGAAGTGGAAGCCAGGATCGGACGCTTGTTCGAGGCTGAGGGGCTCGAGGCGGCCTTCGCCTGGATTGAAGCTACGCTTGTGCCTGTGTTTGAAAAGCAAGAGCGGAGGATTGCTCCTCCGCTCTTGCGTAATAAAAGACCCTGAAGACTGGAAGCTTACCAGCGGGGTTCGCGACGTTCACGGCCGAAGCCGCCACCGCCACCAGGACGGCCACCGCCACCACCACCGGGACGGCCACCCCCGCCACCACCCGGACCACGCTCTTCGCGAGGACGGGCTTCGTTCACCTGAAGGGCACGACCACCGAGGTCTTTCCCATTCATCGATGCAATAGCGCGTTGTGCTTCTTCGGCATTCGGCATTTCCACGAAACCAAAACCGCGGCTACGGCCGGTCTCGCGCTCTTTCACGATCGTTGCTTTGTCGACCGGACCGTAAGCAGAGAAAGCTGCTTCCAGGTCGATTTCGGTCGTACGGAAGGAAAGGTTCCCCACGTAAATATTCGTCATCATATCTCCTAAACTCTGTACTACTATTGATCGTTCATGAGGGAATCCGCGCCAGCCATTCTCATCGACATACCGACAGGAGCCAACCTCAAAACTATATTCCTATATTACCCACAACTATGACCAAACGTTTGTTGCTGGTATTGACGGAGTTTCCACCCTCGTTTGGGGGAATGCAGACACACGCCATTGAACTGAGCCGGTGGCTGCATGATCGCGGCTATCACGTACAGGTAGCCACCTACCGCTTGGAAGAGGGGCCAGCCGGGGTCCCAGCCTTCCCCTTTGAGGTTCATCGCGTGATGTCGAGGGTTGCCTACCAGGCGAACGTGCGTAAACTGGCTCAATTGGCAAGCCAGATGAGAGCAGATTTGATCTACTCCTCAACCGTCTATTACGGAGAATTGGCCGGGCAGACGGGGCTGCCAGTTCTGTGCCGCAGTGCTGGCAATGATGTTCTAAGGCCGTGGATCGCCTGGCCGTTCCGCCTGGGTAGCCGGGTGCTGGATCTGCCCTGGGTCGAGCGTCAAATCTACCGAAGATGGAAGCACTGGGATTGGCCGCTGCAGTTGGAGGGAATTATGCTCGAGAGGCGTGCGGCGATGATGCGCAGTTCGGCAAAGCAAATGCAGAGGATCTTTGCCAATTCTACGTTCACACAGAACTTGCTTCACGAAGCTGAGGTATCGCCAGACCGGGTAGAAGTTCTGCCCGGGGGCGTAGATGTGAACTTCTTCGCCGATGGACGAAGCACTCGAGCGGAGTTGAACCTGAATGAGGATCACTACTATTTATTGACCGCTTGCCGTTTAGTGGAGAAGAAGGGACTCGATACGCTGGTTGAGGCGCTGGCGTTGTTACGGAATCGAGGGGTCAAGCTTCGATTGCTGATTGCTGGTGAGGGTGCGAGTAGAAACTGTATTGAGGAAATTGTGGCGAGACTGGGGTTGTCTGACAGCGTGACGCTATTAGGCTACGTTAGTCGAGAGCGCCTCCGAGCTTACCTCCATGTCAGCGACTTGTTTGTGCTTTCGAGTAGAGAGGTCGTAGACCCGAGAACCGGGCTGCGCGATGCAGAGACGATGGGACGGGTCTTGTGTGAAGCTTCAGCTTGCTGCTTGCCCGTCGTAACTACCACAAGTGGCGGTATCCCGAGTGTGATTCAGGATGGCTGGAATGGTTTGCTGGCAAGGCCGGGGTGTGCAGAAGATCTCGCAGCCAAGATCGAAACCGTTTGGAGAGATCGAGAGCTTGGTGAGAGGTTGGGGCGCAATGGACTTAGGCAAGCCCACGAACGATTTGACTGGCAAGTTCTTTTTGCCGCGCACGAGTTGGCAATCGAGAAGATACTTGTTAGTCGCGGGAGTAGACTTCACACTAAAAAAAATTCCTTGACACTGTAATTTGCAAGTAGCTATGCTGAAATCAGTCACCGGTTCAGGGAATCTGGTTCGAATCCAGAACTGCCCCGCAGCGGTAAACGGGAACGACCAGCGCACTATGGCACTGGGCTCTTGGGAGCCTGGGAAGCCGCGCTCAGTAGGCCAATCACTTGCCCGTGAGTCCGAATACCTGCCTCTGATCGCCACGCAAAACTGCATGCGCATTTCCGAACACTCCGAAGGGGAGCCGCACGGATGAACAGCCGTATTCTGTCTTTTTTTCTAAGCACACTTACACTTATCGCCGTAGGTCCGCAATTTAGCGGGCGCGTCGAAGACACTCAAGGAACCGCCATCGCCGGCGCGCGCATCAGCGTCTACCCGGCCGGTGCCTCCAACCCCATCACGACAACCTCGAACAAGTCTGGAAACTTCTCACTCGATGTTCCTGAAGCCGCAAGCTACCTGCTGACTGCGGTAACCAATAATCTGTCCCTTCCCAAGGGCCTTCGATTGGACGGCCCTTCTCCCAGTCTTGTGCTGCGTCTTGAGCCAGTCGCTCAGCGATCTTCGATCACCGTCACGGCGGAGGGTCTGGCAACCTCGGTAGAAGACTCCGGTAAGGCCTTCGACATCATCGACAGAGAAGCCCTCTCTCGACGCAATGAGATCTTCTTCCTCGAGTCCATTCGCAATACTCCTGGCATGCAGGTGCAGCAAACAGGAGGACCCGGCGCCATAGCCCGCATTGTCACGCGCGGTCTTCGCACGGCAGACACTGCCGTCCTAATCGATGGCTTTCGCTTCCGCGATACTACTTCAACCCAGGGCGATGCAGGCAGTCTGCTGTCGGATCTCCTCGTCGTTAACCCAGACCGCTTCGAGGCCTGCCGCGGCAGCGAGTCCGCTCTCTATGGCACCAACGCCATTGGCGGCACGCTCAACATAGTCACCGATTCCGGCGGCGGCGCAACACACGGTGAAGTCGATTTTGAAGGTGGCGGCCTTGGTCTCTTCCGTGGCTTGGCCAAAGCCAGTGGCGGGCAAGGCCGTCTTCAGTGGTCAGCCTCTGCAGTCCACTTAAATGTCCTCGATGGCATCGACGGAACAGACCGCTATCGCAACTCGGGTACCCAAAGCTTTGCCCGCTTTGCCCTCAACGCGAAGACTTCAATCTCCACCCGCCTCTTCACTACCGAAGCATTCTCGCAGTACAACCAGGGGCCCGGTGCCAGGTTCGGCATCGTATTTCCCGCAGGCATCATCCCCGGCACTCTTGCCTTCTACAACCCGCAGGCAGATGACCCGGATGCCCGCCGCGCCACCCGAACCATCATGGGGCTCGTAGGCCTCGACCGGCAAATCTCAAGCAAGCTCAGCCTTCGTCTGCAGTACAACCGCCTCCATACGAATCGCTATGATGCCAACGGCCCCGGCGGCTCCGGTTTTCAGGCTCGCTTCCGCGACTTCAACCAGTTTGGCGGCGAGCTGGATACGGTCGCTGCAAGGCTCAACTATGCCTGGGCAAAGCGTCAGAACCTCTTGATCGGTTACGAATTCGAGCGGGAACACTTCTACAATTTTGGTGACGACAACAACCCCAACCCTGCCTCAAGAAATACCCGTCGGGTTGGCATCACTCAGCGATCCAGTGCCATCTACGCTCAGCAGCAATTCCAGCTTCTGGGGGGCTTGATCCTGAATCTCAGCGGCCGCATCCAGGACTTCAGCCTCCGCCAGCCTAACTTCTACAGTGCCCCTGCCTTCTACGAAAGAGGCGATCTTTCGTCTCCGCCTCGTGCCTATACTGGCGATGCATCTCTCGCGTATCTCATCGCTCGTAGTGGCACCAAGTTCCGCACCCATCTAGGCCGAGCTTACCGCGCCCCTTCACTCTATGAACGCTTTGGCACTGCCCTTTTCAGCGGTCGCTACAGCATCTATGGCGACCCCAACCTGCAGCCCGACCGAGCACTCTCGCTCGACTTTGGCGTGGACCAATACCTCTTCGCCAGCAAAGCGAAAATCGCTGCCACCTATTTCTACACACGTCTCCAGCAGGTGGTCGGCTTTGGCCCTGTCCCAAGAGAACCCTACGGCCGCACCAGCGGCTATTTCAACACAGGCGGAGGGCTGGCCCGAGGGGTCGAATTGTCAGCCTCGCTTCAGCCCACTCGCAAACTCTCCTTGCAGACGGCTTATACCTACACCGGTACTCTCGAGCGCCGTCCCATCTTCCTTACGGGCGAACTCCAGTCTCAGCGAGTCTTCCCTCATACCTATTCACTGACGGCAACGTACTTTTTTACGAAGAACTTTGATGCCACCTTTGACTACTTCCACGCCTCGAGCTACCTCGTGCCGTTCTTTGTATCAACCGGGAGCCGAGCCTTCCGTTTCGAAGGGCCACGCAAGGCCGACATCGCTGCCCGCTACCGAATCCCGTTACGAGATCGCAACGCTCTCGAACTTTTTACCCGCCTCGAAAACATCAACAACCGCACTTATTATGAAGCCGGTTACCAGACTCCAGGCTTTTGGGGTACAGGTGGTTTTCGGCTTTACTTCTAAAATTTAATCTGTACTGATTTTCATTGGCTTGCGCAAATCTGATAGGCTTCGCATCAGCTTTTGCTCCAAGGAGAAATCTATGAAGTCACGTCAGCTTCTGCTCGCCTTCTCCTGTTGCGTACTTTTGAGTGCACAACAGGACCGCGGGTCTATAACCGGAGTGGTTAAAGACTCAACCGGTGCCCTCATTCCCGATGCGAAGATCACAGCCACCCGCACCGAAACAAACACCATGATCAACATAACCTCGTCCTCTTCGGGCGATTACACTCTTCCTTCTCTCGACATTGGCACTTATACGCTTCGGGTGGAAAAACAGGGTTTCAAGAGTTCCATCGCAAGAGACATCACAGTCACGGCCTCGGGTGCGGCTCGCATCGACATCACCCTCGAAGTCGGCACAGCACAACAGTCGGTTGAGATTGTCGCCTCAGGAGTTCAAGTCCAGACTGAGAATGCCCGAATTCAGACTGCAGTAGCCAACCGTCTGGTCGATCAGCTTCCCCTCGTCGTAGGCGGTCAGTTGCGGTCTCCGTTTGATCTTGCGCTGTTGGCACCTGAAGTGAAAGCTCCTAACAACGCCAATGACAACTTCTCTATCGGTGGCGGCCAGGCTGCAACCTATGGTGTTTCCCTCGATGGCGTGTCGTCCAACACTGGACGCGCACTGCAAACGCAGTGGGCCGCAATGAATACTCCCTCGCTCGACGCGATCAGCGAATTCACTGTCGAATCCAATGGCTTCAAAGCCGAATACGGTCGTGCTCAGGGCGGACAGATGAGCTTCGTCTCGAAGTCCGGTACCAATGAGTATCACGGCAACCTCTTCGAGTTCCTTCGCAACGATGCGCTCGACGCCGGTTTCTTCAACAAGGCCACCAGAAAGCCTGTCTACAAGCAGCACGATTTCGGCGGCACCTTCGGGGGCCCTATCTCGATCCCGAAACTTTACAACGGCAAGAATCGTAGTTTCTTCTTCACCTCCTATGAAGGCTTCCGCAATCGAGAAGGCGCAAATCCCAGCTTCCTGTCTGTTGCGCCTAAGGAATTTTACGACGGCAATTTCACCAACTGGGTCGACAACAACAACCGTCAGATCCCCATCTTTGACCCCACTACAGGAGGCTCCGGCGTTCGTACCCAGTTCCCGAACAACCAGATTCCCCAATCCCGTTTTGACAATGTATTCAAGGCCCTGAGCCCGATTGGACAGACTGCACTTCCCAACGTAGCCGGAATTGTTCCGGGTACTTCTGCTTATGTCCGCAACAACTTCATCCAGGCCGGCAGTCAGGTGGCTCCCTGGGATAAGTTCAGTCTCCGCGGCGATCAAGTCATCAGTGACAAGCACCGCATGAGCGGTTACTTCTCACGCAATACACGCTCATCCGCCCCGGGTGCCGGTGGCCCCGTCGGCCTGCCGGGCTTCCTCAACGGAGGAAATTTCAACAACACAATCAGCCGCCAATACCGTATGAGCTGGGATTGGACGATCTCAGCAAACAAGATCAACCGCTTCTATGCTGGTGGTAATGACTGGCGCGAAATCAACCGTGCTCTAGCGGTTGGTGCCAAGCCATGGAAGGATACAGTCTGTCTTGCCAACGTGCCGGACTGCAATAACAATTTGCTTAATGTCTCCATCGGTGACTTTGCCAGTTGGGGCGGGCCTTCCGACAATGGCTCGGATAATGCCGTTTACTCCTTCAACGACGATTTCAGTTGGGTCAAAGGCAAGCACACCATGAAAATGGGTGGCCTCTATGAGATGGTGAATTACAGTGGCTTCGGTCAGCAGAACATCATGGGTCAGGCTTCCTTCAATCGCCGTGTTACCGGCCAGCTTGGGGATCTTGCCAATGCTACCGGCTCTGGTTTTGCCAGCCTTGTTCTGGGTGGTGCTGTAACAGGCAATATCCACACGCCACGATACATTGCCCAGCGCTTTCCCTACTATGGTGGATATTTCCAGGATGACTGGCGCGTGAACAATAAGCTGACCATCAATTTTGGCGTTCGCTATGACATCAATGTTTCTCCTTACGCTGCAAACGACCAGTTCAGTGACTTTGATCCTACTCGCCCGAATCCCGGTGCCAATGGCCGTCCCGGTGCGCTGGTTTTTGCCGGTACAGGCGAAGGTCGCGAAGGCAAGCGGCGGCTTGTCGATACCTGGTTTGGCGGCTACGGCCCCCGTCTCTCAATGGCTTACAGCCTGAACGAAAAGACTGTGATTCGTGCCGGTGCTGCTCGCACCTTCGGAGCCGTCCGCGCCGTTGGTGGTTCCACACACTTTCAGGGATTCGTCCAAATTTATGACACGCCCCAGACCGATCCACAGGGTTTCACTCCTACTTTTCAGCTACAGAACGGCTTTCCTGCCTGGCCCAAGCCACCATTCTTGAGGCCAGAATTCAACAACTACAACGGACAGCCCTGGTGGCAAGGTAATGAAGTGAGCCGAGCGCCCGAGAACCTGACTTATACAATGAACATCCAGCGTCAGATCAACAAAGATACCGTCTTTGAATTTGGCTATAACTACGTTCGCGGCACTCACCTCCAGGCAGGCCTGCTCAACTACAACCAGTTGAATTTTGCCAACCTCCCGGCAAATCTCAGCCCCTTCACTGCTGCTGGCCGTACATTGTTGAACTCGAGTATCAGTTCTCCGGCAGCTGCGGCTGCAGGCATCGCCAAGCCCTTCGCCAGCTTCCGGGACAACCTGAGTGTTGCCTGGTCGCTTCGTCCGTTTCCGCAGTACAGCACTATCGATACGGCCGGAGGCAATGGGGATCGTAGCGGTTCTTCGAAGTATCATGCGTTGATCCTGAAGCTGGAAAAACGATACTCCAGCGGTCTTACCTTCCTCACTAGCTATGTCTTCTCGAAGATCCTGACGGACGCCGATTCAGCCTGGGTTGGCGGCGCAGCTATGGATCAATACAATCGAAAACTCGAGTACTCTATCGGTCAGTTTGACCAGACCCACAACCTGAAATTGAGCTACGTCTATGAGCTCCCCTTCGGCAAGGGCCGCAAGTATTTATCCGGCGGTGGCTTCAGCAATGCAGCTCTTGGCGGATGGCGTCTGGGCGGCGTTCAGACCTACAGTTCTGGCACTCCTGTTGGTATTGGCACGACGGTTGGCTTCCCGATCTTCGCTGGCGCCAATCGTGCCACCGTATCCACTTACGAGGGCTGGCGCAACAAGCCCGCCGGTGAGCGTTTTGACCCGTTCAAGGAGACTTACATTTCTCGTTCGGTCTTCCCCGATCAGCCGACAGATCGCATGGGCAACATGACCCGCTACAACCCCAACTTCCGCTTTCTACCCAACCTGACCGAGAACTTCTCGATTGCCAAGGACTTCAACCTGGGCGAGAAGGTTCGCTTCAATCTTCGTGGAGAAGCCTTCAACGCCTTCAACCGTACCCTTTGGGGTGGCGTTGGTGGCGCGCAGACACTGCAGGACCCCAACTTCGGGATTTGGCGCAATCAGATCAATCAGCCACGGCGGCTTCAGATTGCTCTCAAGCTGAATTTCTAGGCTTCACTGCGGAAAGGCTGCGGCGCGAGCCAAGGCCATCCGCAGGCCAAGTCTGTCCATTTCAACTAACCGGCCATTTACACGCAAACGCCCTCCGAGTGAGGGCGTTTTGCCGTTCGGGTCCCAATACTGCTTGACCTTCCTGCCACCAAAGTGGCGCAGGTCGGATGTCCTGGGTGCCTGCCTGGTCCGCCACACTACGTGGAGAAAAAGTGGAGTTTTGTTGTACTCACCAAAGATGGGCAAAAGCAGTTCCGGGGGAGTGCCAATCGTGTCCATCGTAAAGAGCACAGGTGCGTTCACCGCTGCTTCCACAACAACGAGTCCGTCCTGCTCCATCGGTGTGGATCCGGGCCCGCTTGCGCAACCGCAGAGGGCCAGAGCCAGAAATAGCCGGCGCCTCACGCCTTCAACTTTGCCTCAAACTCTCGCTTGTAAGCTTCCAATCGCCCTGGTTTCAGAAAGCGGTACCGGCCATCAGCCAGTTCGGCGAATTCGCGGCGGGCTTCGTCTTTGCGCTGTGTCCCAAGCAGTAGAGTTGCCAACTCCTTACGGTAGAGATGATTCGTTGGGAACTCGCGCTCGAGGCCACGCATGATCTCAATTGCCACTGCGGGCCGCTCTTCCCGGTTCTCCACCAGAGCCAGCAATACCTGTGCTTCCAGCTTCGCCCTCAAGCCATACTTGGCCACAGTTCGAAGTCCGTTCAGGCCTTTCTCTTTTTCGCCGCTGAAGCCAACCAAAAATCCAAGAGCCTTCAGATAGATCGGCAGGCTTCCGATGATGTACTCGTGGAAACTCGGAACCAGCATCGCGTCTACAAAGCTCTTGTCAAATTCCAGAGCCTTGGCATGAAACTTTCTGGCTTCGCCACCAGTTTTGAGTGCTGTGCGCCATTCCTTGTCAACCAGGAGTGAAAGGTTGGCCCGGTGCGTTTGACTCACGCCGAGGGCGTAAATTGCATCGGCCCGTTCGCCCCGTTTTCTCGCTGCTTCTTCTGCCTTGACTAACGCTGCTTCAAATTTCTGGCGGTCGGTGGCGGAAATCTGCACCTTCGGCCGGCGCAAAAACTCGGAGACACTCAGCGCCACCCCGCCATCGAGCGCATCGGCATGGAAGAGCGTACGGTAAAGGATCGCGTAAGCGAGATTGTTGTAGTGGTCGGGCTCGCTGGGTTGCGCTGCGCAATCTTTTTCCAGTAGCGGAATCGCCTGCTCAAAATCCAGGTTGTAGAGCCGCTGAAACGCTGCAGAATGGCGCCAGTCCTGGGCATTTAAAGCCCACGCGGCGCTGCTGGCGATGAACGCACGTCTCCTCATACTTGTAAGAGTGCTCTCGCTTGCTCCAGGTTGCAACGAATTCCAAGGTAAAACGATCCGAACTTGGCGTAAACGGCACTCACCGGGTCAAAGCGCATTTCATAAATCAGCTTTTTGAATACAAGCGCATCGTCAGAAAACAAGTCCACACCCCATTCCCAATCGTCAAAGCCGATCGAGCCGGAAATGATCTGCTTTACGTCGCCGGCATAGCGGCGCCCGACGAGGCCATGCTCGTGCATCAGTGCTGCGCGTTCTTCCAATGGCAACATGTACCAGTTCTTGGATTCCCCCCTCAGCCGGTCCATCGGATAGAAGCAGCAATACTTTGCCGGCGGAATTTCGACGTGTAGTCTCGGGGCCATCGCGGTCTTCTGGCGTTCGAGCGTCTCTTGAATCGACGCCTTCCAGGGAGCGCTATGAGGGGTTACTCCTTCAGCAATCAATGCCCCATAGACTTTGGCAGTGCTTTCGTAAAGGCCGAGTTCTACGATGCTCAGATAAGAAGTCGTCTGCTCACAATATTGCCAGATCCTCAGCTTCCGAATTTCCCATTCGGCCGCACTTAAAACTTCAAAGTCCTTGCGAAAATGCACCAGCATGAAGTCGCCCTTGTGTCCGTACATGCTGAAGAGCCCTGTCACGGAACCCATTTTTTCGAGCGTTCCACACAACTCGTCGACCAGTTCTGTTCTGGTTGCGGCGTCGAGGTTGCGCCATGCCCCCCAGTTGATTCTGAACATCTGGTGAAGCAAAGCGGCACCCTCAACTGTGAGGGGCATCTGCGGTAGTGGCAAACTCATATATAGATTATGGCAACGCCCCGGGGTATTTGGCTCGGCTCCGCCTTCGCCGCCCTCGGCGCTCTTGGCTTCGCAGTCAAATCCATTCTTATAAAAATCGCTTATCAGCTCGCGCCGATAGACTCAACCACCATCCTTGCTTTACGGGTTCTTTTTTCTGTTCCCGTGTTTTTGCTTATGGCCTGGCAGGGCAACCGAGAAAGCGACAGTCTTTCCTTACGCGACAAACTGGTGCTGGTTTGGCTTGGCTTCAACGGTTATTATATTGCCAGCTTTTTCGACTTCTGGGGCTTGCAGTACATCACTGCAGCACTGGAGCGGATTATCCTGTTTACCTATCCCGGCATTGTGCTCCTGCTGAATGCGGTCTGGTTCAAGCGTGCCATCCGGCGTCACGAGTATGGGGCACTTGCCCTATCCTGGCTCGGCATTGCGCTGGTCTTTTATAACGACCTGTCGCTCAGTGATCAGCCCGGTGCGGTTTGGAAAGGGGCTCTCCTCGTCTTTGTTTCCTCGGTTACCTATGCCATTTACCTTGTCGGCTCAGGCCGGGTGATCAACAGAATTGGCAGCATCCGTCTTACGGGCATCGTAGTCAGCGTCGCCTCGGGCTTTATCACGGCACAATTTTTCCTTACGCACCCGGTAAGTGATCTCAAACAACCGGCCGGGATTTACTGGATCGCGGGGGCGCTGGCAGTTTTCTCAACCATCCTCCCGATTTTCTTCACTTCAGAGGCCATCAAAAGAATCGGGGCCAACCGGACGTCTATCGTCGCGTCGGTTGGCCCCGTGTTTACAATCTGGCTGGGGTATCTGTTTCTCAATGAAGGGGTGAGTTTTATGCAGCTTTGCGGAACCGCACTGGTGCTTGCCGGTGTGCTCCTGGTTTCAGCCCACTAGACACTTAATACGGGAACGCCGCTCTCGCGGACGATTGCGTAGGTATAAGAGCGCAAGGCGGCGAGGCCATGTGAGGTGCTGCGTGCGATGACAACCAGATCGGAACCGGAACTCTGCACCATGGAGGCAATGGTTTTGCCTGGGTCGCCTGTTTCCATCAGGGTCTCAACGTCCATACCCTTGGTGAGTTCTGCTAATCTTTCTCTCACAGCGGATTCAAAGTGCAGTTCGTGCGCCTTTTCAAAGTTGAAGCCGACGTGGCCACTCAACCCGGTCATCGCGTGCATCACGATCAGTTTGGCTCCCATACGTTCGGCCAGTGCTTTAGCCTCGGCGATCACCTTCACCGAACTATCGCTCAGATCCACTGCCGCCGCAATTTTCGAAAAATGGATGTCCTCCAGTTTCGGATCTTGCATGTGAGCTCCGGTTAATACTGCGCAGTCCGCGTCATGTAGAACCTTTGAGGTGACGCTGCCCAGCAGGAATCTGCGGAAAGGCCCGTAGCCATGCGTGGGGAGCACAATCAGGTCTACTTTGCGTTCTGAAGCATATTGAACAATCCGCTCACTGGGGAAGCCTTCAAGAAGAACCCGCTCTACCGGCATCCCCGCTAACTCGCTGGTACAGGTGGCATTGAGCCGTTCCAGCCCAAGCTTTCTTCTGGTGTCCATCAGTTCCTGAAGGACAGGGCCGCCCGCTTCAAGAACTGCCGCCTCGTAATCTGGGGGTGGCACCACGTGCAACAAAATCGTCTCGAAGGACGACTTTTGATAGAGCTGTTTCACATAGTGCGCGGCTGCAGCGTCGCGGGGCGAGAAATCTACTGGCATCAATACGCGTTTCATAACCACCAACATATCCTAATCCCGCTCAGTTCCGGCGGTCGGACGCAATGAGTGCGCGTGCTATGCTCAGGGTGTGTTTGTACACAATTCGCTTGTATTTATCCGCTTTTTGCTCGTTCTTTCAGCGTTTTCTCTTGCCCTGCAGGCTCAGCCCAAAGTGATCCAGATTCTTGATGAAGAGTTGAACAGGAACTTCGCAGCTCTGAAGAAATCCGAGCCAGCTCCTTACTTCATGTCCTATCAGATGGTGGAGCAGGAAGCGATGTCGGTCACCGCAACTCTTGGCACCCTCCAGGGGACATCCACAGGCAAGAGCCGCGCAGTGGATGTTTCGATTCGCCTGGGCGACGCAAAGCTCGACAACTACCGGCAGATTCGCGGAGATCGCCCTCAGTTCTCTGGTGCGATTGCAATGCCACTTGAGGACGAGCCCAATGCACTACGCCGGCGTCTGTGGCTTGAGACGGATCGCGTGTATCGCGGTGGTGCGCAACGGCTGATCAACATCAAGACGAACCAGCAGGTAAAGCTCGAAAGCGACGACAAGTCTGGAGACTTTTCGCCTACAGCCGCAGTGGTCAAGTATGAGGTTGTCCCTCCGCTCAAGTTTGAAAAGAAGCTTTGGGAAGACCGTGTTCGTAAATGGAGTCAATTTTTTGCCGACAAGCCCGAAGTTCTGGCAAGCAGTGTGGTTGTTGTGGGGCAGCGCGAGGTCAAGACACTGGTGAGCACAGAAGGAACCAAGTTACAGCACGGCCGGCAGTTTGCTCGCATACTGATCAGCGCTCGAGGCAAGGCATTCGACGGAATGAACCTGGCTGCGAGCGAGACTTTTGAGGCTGAAGACATGGGCCGGTTACCGGACGAAAAGGCGGTTCAGGCGGCAGTCGAGAAGGTTTACCGCAAACTGTCTTCCCTTCTAAAGGCTCCACTGGCCGAACCATTTACCGGACCGGCGATTATGTCTGGCAAATCTGCGGGTGTGTTCTTTCACGAAATTTTTGGTCACCGCATCGAAGGCCATCGCCAGAAGGACGAAAGCGAAGGCCAGACCTTCACCAAAATGGTGGGCCAGAAAATTCTCCCAGACTTTCTTAGCGTCAAGATGGACCCTACCCTTCATCAACTCGCCGGCACCGATCTCTACGGCTGGTATAACTTCGATGATGAAGGTGTGCAGGCAAAGCCAATCAGCGTAGTAAAAGCGGGTGTACTGGAGAACTTCCTGATGTCGCGCTCCCCTATCAACGGCTTTCCCGTCTCGAATGGTCATGGCCGCAAGCAACTCGGGGCTGAAGTGGTAGCGCGTCAATCCAATCTGGTTGTCGAAAGCTCGAAGGCCGTCTCTGGCGCTGACCTTCGAATGCTTCTCATCGCAGAAATCAAAAAGCAAAACAAGCCTTACGGACTCTACTTCGAAGAAGTTTCGAGTGGCTTTACGATCACCAGCCGTCGAGGCCTGCAGGCCTTCAGTGTCTTCCCAGTTATGGTCTATAAAGTCTTCGCCGACGGCAGACCGGATCAACTCATCCGCGGTGCCGACATCGTGGGAACACCACTGACGAGCTTCTCCAAGATTGTCCAAACCTCCAATGAGACAACGGTCTTCAACGGATACTGCGGCGCGGAATCGGGACAGGTTCCCGTTTCGGCCTCTTCGCCTGCTTTGATGGTGAGTGAAATCGAGGTTTCGCTGCGCGAACGGTCTCAGGAACGCCCGCCATTCCTTGAGCGCCCTGCAGGTTCCAGCGTTGCCGGAGGTGGCATCTAATGCGCCGTCGCGATTTCGCCTTTTTGTTACCCGCTTCCGCTCTTGCCCAACGAGCTGTACCCGTAACGACCGATCCCATCCTTAAGGTCATGCAGGACGAGATGACCCGGTCGCGTCCATTGAGCGTAGTGGGAGGCCAGCCGATTTACTACATGGAATGTGCCCTCGATGACGCTCAAGCTTTCCGTGCTTCAGCCAGTCTGGGTGCGCTCTTCAGTGCAAGCCCGACATCTTTCCGTGTTCCCAGAGTTGGGCTGAGAATCGGAGATAAAAAGTTTGACAACTCAAACTATATTTTCTCTGAGCTGTTCATGGGGACGCGCTTTGACCCGGATCAATTTCCGCTCGATAACAATTCAGCAGCCATGCGCCAGGTCTTCTGGCTGGCGATTGACCGCGCTTACAAGACCGCAATTGAAGCGATTGGCCGCAAGAAGGCTGCGTTAAGGAACATCACCCAAGCCGAAGAGCTTCCCGATTTTTCGGATGCTCCTCCGCTCAAAATGATCGAGCCGATTCCTGCCTGGAGCGTGGATGAGGCATTGTGGAAGACCCGCATCACCAAGCTCTCAAAGGTGTTTGCCGCTTATCCCGACATCTATACTTCATCTGTCGATTTTGAGTCTTCTCGCGACATTTACTATTTCGCCAACAACGAGGGTACCGAGCTCCGTTATACGGAACTGATTACTTACGTTAGATCACGTGCCAACGGCCAGGCTGCGGATGGAATGCGCGTTCGCAATCATGCCTTTTTCTTTCTCACCGACAAGTCGCCGATCTCGACCGAGGCGGCGATGGAAGCAGAGATTCGTCGCACAGCCGACGAACTGACGGCAATTCTGAAGGCTCCTGTTGGAGAAAGCTATTCTGGCCCGGTGCTGTTTGAGGCTGAAGCCTCTGCGCAACTGTTTTCCGATTTGATCGGCAGTCAGGCTGCGACCAACCGCAAGCCGGTGGCTGAGCCCGGACGGCCGATCAATCTTCCGACAGGTGATCTTGAAGGACGGCTGAATTCCAGAATCCTACCTTCCTCATTCACTGTGGTAGACGACCCAACGCAGTCCACCTACAAGGGGCGCGCATTGATGGGGCACTATCCGGTGGATCTTGAAGGTGTCAAGTCCCAGCCGGTTGTGCTCATAGAAAAGGGCAATTTCAAGAATTATCTCGCAACTCGCATACCGACTCGCGACTCTAGAGCGACCAATGGCCATGCCCGGCTGCCTGGTTCCTTTGGCGGCTACGTAGCCTACGCAAGCAACCTTTTTGTGAAGTCTGAGGAAGCCATTCCCGCTGCCGACATGAAGAAGAAGCTGATCGAGATGGTGCAGCAGCGCAGCAAGCCCTATGGGTTGTTGGTGCGTAAGCTGGACTTCCCCTCTACTGCCAGTTTTGAGGAATTGCGTGGGGCTATGGCTGGTGCCAGTTCCCGCCCTGCGCCGCTGCCCTTGCTGGTTTACCGTGTCTACCCGGATGGCCGGGAGGAATTGGTGCGAGGCCTGCGGTTCAGAAGCCTGAACGTGCGAGCCCTCAAAGACATCACTGCCGCCGGTAATGATGAAGCTCATTTCGATTACCTGGCCAACGGTGCTCCCTTCTCTATAGTTGGAGGCGGTAACTATGTGTTTGGTTGTACAACAGTTGCGCCCAGCATTCTCTTTGAAGATCTTGAACTCGAGCGGCCACAGGTAGAATTGCCCAAGCTTCCTGTAGTTCCACCTCCGCCACTCACGGCCTGAGGTCTCGTGAAAATCCTTTCAAGAGCCATCTTTCGCGAAGTTGCATCCAGCGCTCTATTGGGTGTGTTGCTCTTCACGTTCGTATTGTTCCTGCAGCGTCTTGGAAGCGGAAAGCTGTTCGAGCTTGTGCTACGCAATTCGACAGACTGGCAGACGGCAGTTTATCTGTTCTTTCTGATCGTTCCTCCAACTTCTCCCTTCACCATCCCGGTTGGAGTGCTGGTGGGCGTGCTGATTGGCTTGAGCCGGATGTCGGGGGACAACGAGATCACTGCACTGCGCGCTACGGGTTCGCCTGCCCGGCGGGTTGTCGCTCCTGTGTTGACCTTCGGCTTTCTCGGCTTTTTACTGACGGCTGCCTCTACCACCTGGCTCACACCCTGGAGCTTGCGCCAGTCCACAAAGCTGATGAACAAGGCCCTGGCTGCTCAGGTGACCGCCGAGATTCAGCCTCGTATTTTTGAGGAAGGGTTTCCCAATACGGTGCTTTATGTGGGCGACGTGATTGCCGGGCCAACGGTCAAGTGGCGCAAGATTTTCATGGCGGATTTGCGGGCGGCCGATCAACGCAGTTCGGGCGCTCGTGAACGGAGCGATGAACCTCGCATCCTGCTTGGCGAAGAGGCACTTGCTGTTTCCGACATCAAGAACAACCGCATTCAGCTTGCCATGAAGAATGGCAGCACCTACGAGATTGGGAAGAACCCGGCGCAGGACGCTACGTCGTTTTCACCCAGCAGCGATCTCGGCCTACAAGCCAAAGAACCCAATGAATACCGCCGGTCTAATAACTTTCTTGAGATGGACACTGTGCCCCTGCTTCGTTTTGTTCAGTCGAAGCCGAGAAAGGAAACCCTCGATGCGCGTCTGGAACTCAACCAACGCATCGCACTTCCCTTCGCCTGCTTGCTGCTTGCCCTGGTAGGTGTGCCGCTTGGCGTATCGCGGCGCAAGGCAGGTAAGAGTGCGGCCTTTGTTGTGACGGTTCTGTTGGCCTTTCTCTACTACATGAGCATGATCAGCCTGCAGCAGATGGCGCGGCGGGGTGGCTTGTCGGTAGAGCTTGCAGCCTGGGGCCCCAACCTGATTTTCGTTCTCCTCGCGGTAATTCTTCTGATGCGGCTTGAGCGGCCCGGGGATCGAGATGTGGTGGGTGCTGTGCAGGCTAGCGTTTCGAGAGTTTGGTCTCGGTGGAGAGGCGAAAAAGAAGCCAAGGTGCAGCGGACGGCGGCCCAGGCTTTTGAATCTGGTTTCTCTAAAGTGGTTCAGGTACCTGGTGTTTCTTTCTTCAGCACGATCATGGACGCCTACGTGCTGCGTACCTTTCTCTTCTACTTCACCCTTCTTCTGGTGAGCTTCGTGATGATGACCGAAGTTTTCACTTTCTTTGAGCTCCTTGGTGACATCGTCCGTAACAATATCGAAACAGCGAAGACAACGTCTTACCTGATTTTTCTTTCCCCGCAGCTCATCTATCAAACAACTCCCGTTAGCGTGCTTGTAGGCGTTTTGGTTACTTTTGGCATCCTGAGCAAATCGAACGAAGTCATAGCCTTCAAGGCCTGTGGGGTTAGTGTGCACCGGCTTTCGCTTGCCATCCTGGTGGCCAGTCTTTTCATGAGCGCCAGCCTCTTTGCTTTCGATTACTATTACGTCCCTGAGGCCAACCGCAAACAGGATGCGCTGCGAAGCGAGATCAAGGGGAAGGCCCCTCAGACTTATGTGCAGCCCGACCGCAAATTCATTTTCGGCGAAGGCTGCCGCATCTACTATTACAAATTTCTGGATCCCGTTCAAAAAGTAATGGTGAATCCACGCGTCTATGAACTCAACTGCGACACCTTCTCGATGAAGCGCATGATCGCGGCCGAACGCGCCCGATGGGAGCCCAATCTCAAGCGATGGGTTTTCCAAAGTGGATACAAGCGCGATTACAAAGGAATCGAAATGGCTGATTACAGCCCTTTTCTCGACTCCACTGCCACCTTCCCGGAACTGACTGAAACCCCGGATTATTTTCTACAGGAATTGATTCAGGACAAACAGATGAACTTCCACCAGTTGTGGAACTACATCCAGACGCTTCAGCAGTCTGGTCTCGACACAACGCGGCTGCAGGTGCAGTACCACAAGAAGTTTGCTGTGCCGCTGTTTGCCTTCATTATGGCCCTGATTAGCATCCCGTTTGCCTTTATGACGGGCAACCGCGGGGCGATGGCGGGAGTGGGAGTCAGCCTTGGAATCGCCATCGCCTACTGGACCGTCTCTTCAGTGTTTGAGCAGGTTGGCAACGTGGGACAGCTTCCACCGGCATTGGCCGCCTGGAGTCCTGACGCACTCTTTTCTCTCATCGGAGCCTGGCTTTTGGCTAGACTTCGTACTTAGACCTTTTTCAATTTCAAATTCATGGCCTCTGCCCCTACCCCAACCATCCTCACTGTCTCTGGCCTGATCGGCAGCGGCAAAACCAGCGTCTGTCGAGAACTGTCCGCTCTCACCGGCTGGCGCGTCGTCTCTGCGGGCACGATCCTGCGCCGTATGGCTGAAGATCGCGGACTCTCTGTAATCGAGCTCAACGAGATTGCCAAGACGGACGAATCCATCGACAAGTTGATTGACGATCAGTTGATTGCCTTGCGCGATTCCTCCGAGTCGCTGATTGTCGACTCGAGACTTGCCTGGCATTTTATTCCCAACTCGTACAAGGTTCATTTGATCGTCGATACTTCGATTGCAGCCAACCGTGTCTTTAACGCGCAGCGCAGCGATGAATCGTATGCAACCCCAGAAGCCGCGTATGCGGCCAATGCGCAAAGACAGACCATCGAGAACGAGCGCTTCAAGCAATACTACGGGATCGATTGTGAGGATCAATCGAACTACGACCTGATCCTCGATTCAAGCGCTATGTTGCCGACCGAGCTGGCCGCCAGGATGTTGGAAGCGGTGACTAATCGCGATCCTGCAGGTGCGGATAAGCATTAAGCACGCGGTCGAGTTCTGCAAGTTGACCCGGGCCGAGGCCTTCGTTCGGGTCCAAGCACCAGATGCCTTCGAGTAATCCCTGTCTCCGCAATACCTCGTGGATGCCCGCGATGCAGCCGTGAAATTGATTGGCCACGTCGAAGATTGCTGCGTTGGCGTCGGTGAGTTGGGCGTTGAGTGTCAGCATTTTTTCAGGCACTGGCAAGTGGTGGCGGTGGTAGTGTTTGATTTCGTTCAGAATCTCAACCGCGCGCTGCGTCCAGACGGCCCATTGCCCGAGCAAGCCGCCCACCATGCGCAGCTTCACGTCCCCAAACTGATACACGGTTAGCAGGTCGTTGATGATGTTGTCGTCATTGCCTGTGTAGATTGCTATCTCGCTGGCCCGGCCGCTTTCGGCAACGGCACGCATGACGTCGATGGTCTGGTAGCGGTGGAAGGGTGCCACCTTGATGGCAACCACGTTATCTATCTCGGCGAAGCGCCGCCAGAAGCTGTAGGAAAGCACACGGCCGCCGACGGCTGGCTGCAGATAGAAGCCGACGACAGGGATCGTCTCAGAGACGGACTTTGCGTAGGCGAGCATCTCGTCTTCAGTTGAGTTGCGGAAGGGGGCGAGGCTCAGCAGCCCTGCGTCATAGCCAAGTTTTGCTGCCAGATCGGCTTCGTTTGATGCGCAGACCCCGGCGATGGCAAGTCTCCCGGTGGGCTTCCATTCTTCGATGGCCATCTTGAGGACTGGCTCAAGCAGCCCGTGTTCTCTGATGGCAAACTGCGTTGTGTGGACAGCGACGGCGATGCCACCAGCTCCTGCTCTGGCGTAGTAGCGGGTGAGGCCGCGTTGATTGGCTTCGTTGAGTTGACGGCCTGCTGTGAGAGCGAGTGGGTGGGCTGGAATCACCAACCCCTCGAAGAGTCGAGACCGGAGCGACATTAAAACTTACCGTCCCGGGCTTCAAAATGGGTGGGTTTGCCGAGGGAGCGGCCGCCGGATTCAATCCAGCTTGCGGTCCACTCAAAGGTCTGGAGCCAGGTTACCTGTGGGGGGCCGAAGAGGGCGTGGGCTTTTGCGCCGTCGTTGAGCAGAGCGGTTTCGGCTTCGGTGCCGGTGAACTCGATGGTTTTATTCCAGCGATTGCCGAAGGCGATGGCGATGTCGCGGACTTTCAGGATCTCTGGCCCGGCAATGTTTAGAACCGAAGCGGGTGAGGTGGCAAGCGGTAATGATTGCAAGACATAGGAGTTGGCA
Source organism: Bryobacter sp. (assembly GCA_022843625.1). GTDB lineage: Bacteria > Acidobacteriota > Terriglobia > Bryobacterales > Bryobacteraceae > Bryobacter. The sequence continues at coordinate 136,964 of JALHNH010000005.1, forward strand.
TCGCCCTGCCAGATGAAGTTTACTGCTGGCATGGAGACGTCGATGGGTTCGTTTTGCCAGACCTTCTGGCCGAGGTCTGCGAGGATGCCGTAACGGGGTTCGAGGGCGTAGTTGAGTCGCAGGTTGATGACCTTGGCCCCGTAGGCGTTGGCTCCGTATTCAAACATGCGCTCGCGGCCGAGTACGGATTGAGCGTATTCGCCCACGGGCCCGACGGGGGTGGATTCACTGGCTCCGCGGGAGCTGACCGGTACGAGCGGGTAAATGTTGCCGCTGGACAGGGCAGCGATGCGGGAGTGGCGGAAGCGATCGACGACCAGGCCGGGGAGGAAGACGTTCATGGCCCAGGTGAGGGAAGCGTTGCCAGAGGAGCCGAACTTGCGGCCGGCGAGGTAGATGACGTTTTCGGCGTCGGGGAGCCGATGCAGCGCGCCGTGTTCGAGCAGATCTTCGCTCAGGATTTTGATGCCAGCAGCGATTAGCGACTCGCGGGTGCGGTCTTCGCTGAATCGGGATACAGCCAGTACCTGCTGACTGGAGCCGACTGCGTTGATCGCCTTCTGGATGCGCATGGCCAGAGTGGGACCCATCTTGCCGCCTGCTCCGAGAATCAGGAAATTGCCGGGTAATGATTGCACCAGAGCGATATCAGCTTCGCTTGGGTGAGAGAGGGTGTTTTCGAGGGCGGCCTCGTCGCGAAATCCTTGCATTCTTTTAACCATACTCGAAGCCTGCGATGCCGAGGCAACTATGTGCGGGTGGGGGCAGGGCCTGGCCTAGAAACATGCGAGTCAAGTGCCGGGTTGGAGTGAGCCCCTGTTCGGTGGCGAGGCGTGTGGCCAAGGGGTTTTGCGGAAACAAGTCCCAGTAGAGCGAGGCTTCGCGCGGGATTTGGGTGAGCAGTTCTTCTGCATCGGATTCGTCTTCGGCGACAAAGGGCCCGGCGTAGTTGGCCAGATGCCCCGGGCGCAGCAGCAGATAGGCATCTTCTCTCGAATGCACAGTGCTTTCGGCGGCCAGGGCTTCAATCACGCTGGTGGTCTGAATGGGAGTGGGCAGATGGAAGGGCAACTGGGTGCCAGGACGCGACCAGCGCTCGATTGGGCACTGATCCTCAAAGCCGAAGCTGCGATAGAGTGGCGCGCCCATGGTGGTTGCGTCCAGGCCAACGGTTGCGATGTTGCGGGCTTTCAGAAGATCGAGGATGGTTGACAGGAGTTTGCGGGCGAGGCCTTTGCCGCGATGCTCCGGCAGGGTGAGTACCATGCCGATCCAGGCCAGATCGTCGTCGTAGGTGATGGCCGTTGCGGTTGCTGCAAGGCTACCGTCCATCTCGATGCCCCAACAAAGGCCGGGGCTGAGGGTGATCAGGCGCTGCCAATCGGCAGGGGTTTGGTTCCATCCGGCGGCCTGGCTCAGGCGCATCATGGCGTCGAGCGGAAACAGATGCAACTCACGTGGTGTCAAAATCGTCACAGGAGTATTATGCGCCAGACCGTGAGTGTTCTAAGTATTGCGCTGCTTGTGCAGAGTTTGCCAGCCGCCGAATTGCCCGTGAGAAAGGTGATTCTGTATAAGCACGGGATTGGGTATTTCGAGCGAGGCGGGGAGATTCCGGCAGGGCAGTCGGCCCGGCTTGACTTTAAAGCCAATGAGATGAACGATGTGTTGAAGTCGCTCACGATCAACGATCTGACGGGGAACTCGGTCGCTGGAGTTCGTTATGACTCGAGCATGCCGCTGGCTTCGAAGCTCGCAGAATTTCCCTTTAAGCTTGGGGAACGCACGCCGCTGACGGATTTTCTCGATCAGCTAAAGGGGGCAAAGATTGAGCTGAAACTGGGGCAGGGAAGTGTGAGCGGGCAGATTGTTGGGGCTCGGGTGGCGCAGAGCCGGGAGCGCTCGCAAACCAGCACGGACGTTTTGAGCCTGCTGACTTCGAACGGGGATATCGCCACCTACGATCTTGGTTCGATTACTTCTATGCGGCTGAGCGACCCGGAATTGCAATTGCAGTTGAGCGAATACTTGAAGAGCTTGAACGTGAGCCGGAGCCGGGAGCAGAAAAGCGTTTACGTGGATTCGGCGAAGGATGCAGCGCGAAAGTTGAGTGTTGCTTATACGATTCCGATGCCGGTTTGGAAGTCGAGCTACCGGCTGGTGCTGGATGCTGGGGCTTCGAAGAAGCCGATGCTGGAGGGCTGGGCGATTATCGACAACACGACCAGTGAGGATTGGACGAAGGTAGATTTGAGTGTGATCTCGGGGCGGCCGATCAGCTTTATCTCGAAGCTGTACGAGCCGAAGTTTTTGCAGCGGCAGGTGGCTGAGCTGGCGGAGGATCAGCCGCTGGCGCCCAAGACTTATGCGATGGCGGCTCCAGCGGCGCCGCCTCAAACGGTTGGGCGAGGTGGTGGGATGGTGATGGACAAGTATGCCCCAAATGCAGGATTGATGACTTCGGAGTCTATGGCCTCTGTCTCCAGTGTGCAAATGGAAACGAGTACGCGGGAAGCGGGTGAGTTGTTTGAATACAAGTTTGGCCAACCTGTCACCGTCAAGCGCAATGAATCGATCATGCTGCCGTTTGTGCAGCAGGAAATCAACGCTAGAAAGCTGTTAATCTACACCGAGTTTTCATCCAGTCAGAATCCGTTGAATTCCGCGGAGCTGACGAACTCGACGGGCAAGACCCTCGACGGTGGCCCTTTGAGTGTTTACGATGGCGGTGTCTATGCGGGCGAAGCTCTAGTGAACACGTTCAAGCCCGGCGACAAGCGGCTGTTGAGCTATGCCAGCGACCTCGGAACGCGTGTGATCGAAGACAGCAACGATGCTCCCGAGGTGTTGCGCGCAGTGAAAGCTAGTGGCGGCGTCATCACTGTGAGCACAACCAGTGAGATGACCAAGACCTACAAGATCTCGAATGTAGATCGCAAAGTGAAGACCCTGATTCTTGAGCACTCGATACGTGCCGATCACAAGCTGCTGGGCGTAAAACCGGCTGAGCAGACTCCTAGTCATTACCGGTTTGAAGTAAAGCTCACCGGCGAGGCCAACCAGACCTTTACCGTCAAAGAAGAACGATCTTTGAACGAACAAATGCAAATCAGTGAGGTCAATGACGAGCAGATCGGCGTTTGGCTTGCTTCCAACCGCCTGTCGCCCGAGGCGAAGCAGATTATGAGCGGCATCGCAGCGCTGCGCCGACAGGTGGCCGAATCGAATCGTGCGATTCAGGCGATGAATCAGCAGGTCACCGAATCCACCGCAGATCAGGAACGAGTGAGGCGGAATCTTTCGAGCCTGAACTCGGTATCCGGCCAAACAGAGCGGGTGCAGAAGTATGCTTCTGACCTGGCGAATCTTGATGGCAAAATCGTGACTCTGCGTGACCAGATTGCCGCTGAGACCAAAAAACGCGATGGTTTGAATCAACAATTGGCCCAGAGAATCGAATCCGCAAATTTTTGAGTAACAGCATCAAGTTTTGACGCACATAGAATCAGGAGATCTCTATTTTGAAAAACTTGATTCTTGCCAGCGCCCTGAGCGCAGTAGCCTTATTGGCGCAACCGAGCAGCGAGGTGCAGTTTAGCGACTGTACCGAATACATTGGAGCCGGGTGGGTGCCACTGGCTCAGGCAGCGCCTTTTGTGCCGAATACCTTTCAGCTCTTGACGAACGGCCCACAGGCCTTGCTGGTGACCCGGGCGGCGGAGTGCCAATCGGTTGTGATCGACAATTCAAAGCCTGAAGCCGCCCGACTGTCACAAATTGGCGTCAGCGTTGTTTCTCCAGACGGCACAGGAAACATCAACAACTACACCGTCATCTATGTCACCAACAGCAAGCGCCTGGCGCAGCGTCTGGAACGGGCGGGACTGCCAGTCAAGGTGGATGAAGATCTCGCCTATGAAGTGAATGCGGGCAATCTCTTCGTTGATGTTTCACCCGAAGATGGCCCGGCATTTTTCTTCAATGGAGCCGTGACCGATCCCGCTCCCAACACGGGTGATGCGTTTCTGGCTAACTGGTGGTATGAGAGCAAGCGTGGCCGGATGAAGATGGCTACCAATATCCCGAATATCGCTTTTGGCGCTGGTGCTGTCACAATCTTTAGTCGCAAAGACGCGCCAGTCGGCAAGTTAATCAACGGGAATTCGTTCTCAGCCTTCGGTGTCTTTAACGTTCGAGGCAAATTTGCAACCGGACGCATGGAAGTTACCGTTCGCTAGCTAAAATAGAAAGTTGATTTCGGAACCACATCTGGCAGTTGACTGGCAAGGCGTGGTGCCCAGTGTAGACTCGGTACCGGCGGTTTTCCTGATTCATATGAAGAAGGGGCCGCCGTACCTGGCTCGAACCACGATGCTGAAGCGGCGGCTCACGCGATTGCTTGCGCCAAAGGCTGGGAGCCGTCTGATTGACCTCTCGACGCTGGCCGAACGGATCGAGATCTGGTACACGCCTTCTCGTCTTGAGCAGACGCTGAACTTCTATTCGCTGGCGAAACTGCACTTTGGCGATACGTACAAGAAGATTGTCCGTCTGCCTTCGCCGCCCTATCTGAAAGTGTTGTTGAATAATCCCTTTCCACGGACCATGATCACGTCGCGGTTGAGTGGAAAAGAGAATCTGTTTTTTGGTCCGTTTCGGAACCGGGCAGAGGCGGATCGCTGGGAGAGCGAGGCGCTGGACTTCTTTCAGATTCGCCGTTGCGAAGAAGAGCTGGACCCGAATCCGGATCACCCGGGGTGTATCTACGGCGAGATGAACCAGTGTATGCGGCCTTGTCAGGATGTGGTTGGTATCAACGAATACTCTTCTGAAGTGAAGCGCCTGACGGACTTCATCGTAACGCAGGGCCATAGCCTGCAGGAGGCGGTTGCACATGCGCGAGACCGTGCGAGTGAAAACTTGGAGTTTGAAGAGGCGGCAAGGCAGCATCGGCGCTTCGAGAAGGTGGAAGCGCTGCTGAGGCTGGCGAGCGAAATCACCACCGATATCCGTTTTGCTAACGGCGTGAGTGCGGTGAAGATGGATGGCGGAGTGCAGCTTTACTTTCTACTCGATGGGCTCTGGCAGGCACCGATTGCCTTCGATATGAAGATGCAAGCTGGAGAATCGATGGACCGGCGATTGCGTCAGATCGTTGAAGAACTTTCCGTTCCGCGCCCGACGCTAAAAGAACGTGAAGAACATCTGGCGCTCCTCTCGCGATGGTTTTTTTCGACTTCGCGCGATAGCGAATGGCTGACCTTTGCTTCCCGGGCAGAGATCCCCTACAGAAAATTGGTGCGCCTGATCTCAAGGGCGATGAATCCAGCCCCGGCTCATGCGACGATGGGCAGTAATGAAGCCACAAATCCCTCTTAGCCTTGTTCTTGTCGCCTCGCTGTTGGGGCAGGAGGTATCGCAATCCGGATTGCGCCTCGAAGCCGAACGCGCCATGGTATCGCAGCCCGAGCGGGCTCCCAAGGCAATGGTTACCACCTGCAACGAATTCGCGACGCAGGCCGGGATTGAGATTCTCAAGAAGGGCGGCAATGCCGTGGATGCCGCTGTGGCTGTGGCCTTTGCCCTGGCGGTGGTGCATCCGGAAGCTGGCAATCTGGGGGGAGGCGGCTATTTGCTGGTGCGTATGGCCGATGGACGTTCGAAGCTGATCGACTACGGTGCGCGGGCACCGATGGCTTCGAAGCAGGGCGTTTTTGCCAATGCCAAAGAAGCTGCAACTGGCTACAAGAGCATGGCCGTTCCCGGGACGCCGGACGGGATGGCTGTTGCGCACAAGCTCTTTGGGAAGCTGCCCTGGAAGACGGACCTCGAACCCTCACGCAAGCTGGCCAAGAACGGCTTTAGCGCCTCGCAGCGGATGGAACTGATTCTGAAGTTGCAGGTGCCGGTGATGAAGCCGTATGCGGATTCTTCGCGGATCTTTTTGCATGGCTCGGATCAACCGCTCAAGCAAGGTGAGCTAGTGCGGCAGCCGGAGCTTGCGGCGACCATTGCCCGCATGCAGAAGCTGGGTGGCCGGGAATTCTATGAAGGCGAAACAGCGAAGCGTCTGGCGGCTGACATTCAGGCGAGCGGCGGACTGATTACGGCTGCCGACCTCAAGGATTACAAGGCAATTGCCCGAGAGCCGCTGGAGACCACCTATCGCGGCTATCCGATTCTGACCAGCGCCCCGAGTTCCAGCGGCGGCATGGCGATCATTGAAATGCTCAATGTGATCGAGAACTTCCCGATGCCGATTGGGATGGAGGGCAGCGCCAGGCATCGCCACATTCAGGTGGAGGCGATGAAGCGCGCGTTTCGCGACCGGCTTCTGTATGCCGGCGACCCCGATTATGTAAAGGTCCCGGTAGCAAAGCTCACCAGCAAAGAGTACGCCAAAGAGATTGCCGCTACGATTTCGGCTGACAAGGCGACCTTGTCGAAAGATCTTGGCGAATTGCCGAAAGAGCTGGAAGCGCTGGTGGGAGAAAGCAACGATACGACGCACTTCAGCATCGTCGATGCTGAAGGAAACATCATCACCAACACCTACACGCTCAGCGGCTTTTATGGCAGCCAGGTGGTGGTGAAGGGCACGGGTGTGCTGATGGGCAACATCTATGGCGCCTTCTCCAATTCAGGGAAGAAGGTATTGCCAGCGGGAAATCGCCCGCCCAGCACAATGTCGCCTACCGTTGTGTTGACCAAAGACAAGAAGGCCTGGTTTGCTCTGGGCAGCCCCGGTGGGTCTACCATCCCAAATACGCTGGTTGAGGTGATCACCAATGTGATCGACTTCAAGATGAGCTTGCGGGATGCGATCGAGTATCCTCGCGTGCATCATCAGTATTTGCCCGACCGGATTGAGGCCGAGCCCGGTGCCATCGCCTATGAGGTGGCCGAGAAGTTGAAGTTTTATGGACAGATTCTCAGCACGCGATACCGCAGCCAGGGGGACGTACACGCCGTCATGATTGAAGCTCAATCCGGTTGGCGTCTGGGCTGGAGCGATGGCCGCCGTGGCGGTAAGGTGATGGGCTATTAGAAGGGCAGGTCGTCGTCGGCTTCTTCTTTGCCTTTCGAGTTGGAGTCAAGCTGGTCGTTGAAGAAGATGTTGACGTCTTCTCCACGAGTCTTGCGCGTGACTTCCAGTTCTACGCCAATCAACTCGTGCAAATGATTCTTTAGATCGGAGAAACGGGCGAGTTCGAGCCCACAAATCTTCAATTCATCGAGAACATATTCGCGCGTTTTTTCTGTGATTCCGCGGCGCTTCCACATGAGCTGATTGGCATTGGTCGGGCCAATCACCCGTAGGTTGTATTTCAGCACCGGGTTGCCGCTGGTGGGCGATTTGTAGAGTTCTACATCTTCGATGCGAACTTCGTATTTGCCGTCGGCAATCTCGGCGGCTTGTTTTCTTGGTTTTGTTCCAGTTTGAACCTTACGGTCAAAACGGCTCAGGTCGATATCCACATTGGCACTGCGTAAAGAGGTATTCATGGTGAGTCTCTGTCTCCTGTGTGATTCTTTTGCAATCGGTGTGCCAAAGATTTGCCACTGCAAACCGGGAACCCGGGATCAGTCGCGGGTGTCTGATCGGGCAGGAGGCATTTAGCCATGTTCGAGACAGCGATGGTAGACCAAGGCAATGGCCGCGGAGCGTTGAGTTTTTCGAGTTCGCTGCTGCTGCAGTGTGGAGCGATCAGCGGCTTTCTGGCGATCGGGTTGTACTTGCCCGTTGCCCAGCCGGAGTTGCCCGATATCTATATCCCGGCGCCTGCGCCCAGATTTCGTGAATCGATCCGGGTGATCTCGACAAGTATTCAGCGCAGTGTTGCGCCATCCCCGGTGAGGCGCTTTACTTACACCCCACCAAGCGTGACTCGCCATGCGATGACAGCAAGCATGGCTGTTCCGGCAGATTTTACCGGGTTGCCCCTGCCAAATGCGACAAGTACTGGAATCCCCGATGGGATTGTTGGAGGATTTGAAATGCCGAAGGTGGTGCCACCACCGAAGCCTGTTGTGCCAGAACCGGCCAGGCCGGAGACCACTGCCAGGCTTCAGATTGGCGGCAGCGTACTGGCTTCTAAGATCCTGCAGCGGCCGCAGCCTGCCTACCCCGAACTGGCTCGACGAGCGAGGATCGAAGGTGTAGTCACACTGCACGGCATCATCACGCGGGAAGGACGCATCGGTCAACTACGGATTTTGAGTGGACATCCGTTGCTGGTGAAAGCAGCGTTTGACGCGGTAAGTCAGTGGGTCTACAGCCCTACGCTTCTCAATGGGCAGCCTGTCGAAGTAGAAGCTCCGATCGAGGTGCGTTTCAGTTTGTCGCGTTAGCTGTTTGGCGAGGCTGGTTTGCCGCGCGGGCGAGTAGAAACAAAATCAGGCCCATCGCTGCCAGGCCCAAGGCAAAGTGCAGTGTGTGGGCCTTGATCCATCCGAGGGCGTTTTCTCCCATCTGTTGGCCCAGCCAGGCGAGGAAGAAATAACGGGGGATGCGTGCGACCAGGATTGTGATGGCGAAGTGCGAAGGCCGGATGCCGAGCACTCCGGCGCAGGCGACAAATGCCTTGAGCGGCATCGGGATTACCGATATGCAAGGAACAAATACAGTGACCAGGCCATAGCGGGAGAACCACTCGCGAAACTTCATCCCGCGGGAGCCGCTGGCAACCTGGTCGAGATATTTCTGACCACCCCGGCGAGCGATCGTGAATAAGATCATTGAGCCGATCAGCGAACCCACCGTAGCAAGGGAAGCGCACAGATAAGCGGTAGAAGGTGCCTGATTTGAAATGGCTACCAGCAATGTATCGACACCGCCGGGCAAGGGGATGCCTGTCGAATCGAGCAGAGCAAGTAGAAATAATCCGATCGGGCCGAGGGCGACTATCTTGGCAAAGAACGCTTTCATGCGTTAGGGGTTCCCCAGTCTGTTTAACATTTCGGCTTCGTCGATCACTTCGATCCCCAACTCTTTGGCTTTGTCGAGCTTGGAGCCAGCGTCTTCGCCGGCGACGAGAGCGCTGGTCTTTTTTGAAACACTTCCCGATACTTTGGCCCCCGCGGCCTCAAGCATGGCCTTGGCTTCTTCACGCTTGAGAGTAGGGAAGGTGCCCGTGAGGACGAAGGTGAAACCAGCGAGAGGGCCCACTGACTTGCCTTTAATTTCCTGGGTGAAGGTGAGGCCGGCCGCCCGGAGTCTTTCGAGCAGGGCGAGATTCTTGTCGTCGCTGAAGTAGAGCCGGATGGCTGCGGCTACCTTGGGGCCAACTTCTTCTGCCGCCTGCAACTGTTCTTGAGGCAGAGTAGCAATCTTGTCGAGATCGCCAAAAGTGTCAGCCAGGATTTGCGCGGTACGCTGGCCCACAAAGCTGATACCGAGGCCACTGATCAGGCGCGCCAGCGGGCGCTTGCGTGAACCATCGATATTCTGGATTATTTTTTCTGCACTCTTCCTGCCCATGCGCTCAAGGGCTTCGAGTTGTTCCTGTTTGAGGTCGTAGAGATCAGCGACATTCTGAACCAGTTTTTGCGCGACCAGTTGTGTGACTAGAGCTTCGCCCATGCCGTCAATGTCCATGACGCTGCGCGAGGCGAAGTGCTCAATGCTCTGTTGCAGCCGTGCCGCGCAGTTTACGTTCAAACACCGAACGGCAACTTCGCCTTCCAGTTTCACGAGCTTGCTGCCGCAGACAGGGCAATCCACAGGCATATAGAAGGGTTTGCCGTTCGAGGCTTTAGCCACAACGCTGACAACTTTGGGAATGACATCGCCAGAGCGTTCTACCTTGACGGTGTCACCGATTTGCAGGCCCAGACGGGCGATCTCGTCTTCGTTGTGAAGTGTGGCACGTGAAACGGTGACCCCTCCGACTTTGACATCTTTCAGAACTGCAACTGGGGTGAGCGCGCCGGTTCGGCCCACCTGGACCAGTATGTCTTCGACGACTGTTTCGGCGTCTCTCGCCGCGTATTTGTAGGCAATGGCCCAGCGCGGTGCCTTGGAGGTATAGCCGAGTTTCTGTTGCTGCGGTATGGAATCAATCTTGGCGACGACCCCGTCGATCTCATAAGGCAGGCTGTCGCGCTGCTGGTCAAACTCGTTGCAAAATTCGATCAGTTCTTCGACGTTTGCGCACAGACGCCGGAGCGGGTTTACTTTAAAGCCCAGATCTACGAGATGGTTGAGCGAATCCCAGTGGCTGTCTCTGGCGGGCTTGCCGTCGACGAGATAGAAATACGTCATGTACTCAAGTTGCCGGGCGGCGGTGATGCCGGGGTCGAGAACACGAAGCGAGCCGGCAGCGGAATTCCGGGGGTTGGCGTAGAGAGAAAGACCGTCCTGCTCGCGCTGATCGTTGAGCCGCTCAAAGGCGTGACGGCTGATGATCGTTTCTCCGCGAGTTTCAAAGGCCGTCGATTCAGATACGCGCAAGGGCAGGCTGCGAATTGTACGTGCGTTTTCGGTGACCTCTTCGCCCACGATTCCGTCTCCACGAGTGATGGCGCGCGCCATGCGGCCTGCTTCGTAATGGACCGCCATCGAAAGGCCATCGAGCTTTAATTCAGCAACATAACGATAGGGTTCATCTCCCAGCAGATCGCGAATGCGCCGATCGAAATCTCGCAGTTCGGCTTCGTTTAGCGCATTGTCGAGGCTGAGCATGGGGGCCGAGTGGTTTAACTTGACAAAGCCTTCGCGTGGCTTGCCTCCGACACGCTGTGTGGGTGAGTCTGGGCTTTGAAATTCCGGGTGGGACTGCTCAAGCGACTGCAACTCACGAAGGAGTGTGTCGTACTGGGCATCGGAAATAACAGGGGCATCGAGCACGTAGTATTGATGCTCGTGGTGTTGGATTTGGGAGCGCAGTTCGGTAATACGAAGCGCAATGGATGAAGCGGCTGTGGCCATGAGGACGCTAAGCTATAAGTTTAGCGATCTCCATTGAGCAATTACCTGATTTATAACCCAGTCGCCGGAAAAATCCGGCGCAACCCGCAAATGATCCCCCAAGTGCTTGAAACTTTGAGAGCCAGTCATGTTTCGGTTGAGCCCTTGCCTACCACTGGCCCCGGCAGCGCTCAGGGATTAGCCCGGGATTGTGTTGCCAGGGGCGCGCAAATTGTTTTTGTTGCTGGCGGAGATGGCACGATCAATGAAGTGGTGAACGGATTGGCGGGCTCTTCAACTGCATTAGGCGTGCTGCCAGGTGGTACAGCCAATTGCCTTGCAGTTGAACTGGGTATCGGGACAAATCTGTTGAAGGCTTCCGGCCGGACCCGAGACTGGGTACCCCAACGGATTTCGCTCGGACTGTGCAAGCCGCACAACGGTCCATCGCGCTATTTTGTCGCCATGGCTGGAGCTGGTGTTGACGCCCAGATTGTACGAGATGTGCACCCCGGACTGAAGCGCAAGCTAGGCAAGGTGGCATATTGGGTTGCCGGATTCATGGCTTCTTTTCGAGTGCTTCCGGAACTCTACGTCAATTCTGTGCACGGAGAATCGCAAGTCAGCTTTGCCCTTGCAAGCCGGGTAAAAAATTATGGTGGGGATCTTGAGATCGCCAAGTCGATCCGTCTCACCGATCCTCATTTTGAAACGGTCTTGTTTGAAGGGCGATTCGCAGTGAAGTATCTGAAGTATCTGGCTGGAGTCCTGGTCAATGGGCATCGAGGAATGAGTGGTGTGCATGTGCACCATGTGGACCACCTGGAACTTCGTGCCGTAAATGGAGTGCCCATCTATCTGCAATTGGATGGTGAGGAGTGTGGCCAGTTGCCGGCCAGACTCGAAATCGCACGCGAGGCGCTGACGATTCTTAGTCCCAGAAGATCCTGACGCATGGATCCAATTACACATACTGCGATTGGACTCACGATTGCTCAGGCGGGAGGCAAACGTCTTACTAAGAACTGGCTACCCGTCATCATATTGGCTGCCGGCGCACCGGATGGTGATGTAGCTTTTGCATGGCCTGGGAGTCTGGATGCATTGCAGTGGCACCGTCACTTCACCCATTCGATTTTCTTTGCCCCAGTGCTTGCTTTGGCAGTGGTGCTCTTCGTCAAATATGTCTTGCGGCGGGAATTGCAGTTTCGGGGAGCCATGATTCTGGCCTTGATGGGTGTCCTGTCTCACGACCTGGTCGACTTGCTGACCTTTCGTGGCATGCGTCTGCTGATGCCTATTAGCGAAGAAGTGTTCGCGATGCAAATCGCATCTTTTCAGGATCCGGTTTTCTACACTCTGTTAGGGTTGGGCTTTGCCATTCCAATGCTGTCTAACCTCGTCAATCAGGAGATTGGTTCCAGGAAAAGTTCAGGCGTGGTCAGTGCGCGGGTAATTCTTTGTCTTTGTGTTATGTGGTTTGGTGTCCGTTATCTGTTTCACGAGCAGGCGGTTGCGGAACTGAATTCACGCATCTACAACGGAAGATCGGCAAAGCGTGTCGCAGCTCTTGCCACTACTAATCCGCTTCGCTTTGTCGGTTTGGTAGAAGGACAGGACTTTCAAAAAACTCTTGAGCTGAATCTGCTGGAGGCATTTGATCCTGAAGAAGGACAGCCACTCTACCGGCCGGTGCCCAGTGTTGAATCAGGACGCGCGATGCGAATTGCCGGCAATAGCAGGAGCGCGCAGATTTTCCTGGCCTGGTCTCGCTGGCCTCGCTGGCAGGTGATTCGCATGGACGGTGAAACCCGGTGGGTTGTGTCGATCGAGGACATCGCCACGGAACCGAATCGAAAACGGTCGCGTGTCGTAATCCATCTGGACGAAAATTACGCGATACAGTCGGAAGTATATGAGCGTGCGAAAGGTTTCCTTGGCCTATGATGGCGCGGTGGTGGCTGAAGTGCCCGAAACACCCATCAGCGACATTCCACAAATGCTGCAACGGGGTGAATCTGCTGCACGGGTAATGGCGCAATTAAGCCGTGATGAGCGGGCCTCGATCCTGTTTCGCGCCAGTCAAAAGATGCTCGAAGCAAAGTCCGAACTGGCCAGGACCATAGCGCTTGAGAGCGGAAAGCCGATTCGTGAAGCTCGCACGGAAGTAGACCGGGCGGCATCCACCCTCTGGTTTAGTGGAGAAGAGGCGCATCGCCTGGCTGGCGAAGAAGTGCCAATGGATGCGGCGGGTCATGGCAAGGGGCGCGTGGGCTATACGATCCGGCAGCCGCTAGGGATGGTGGCTGCAATCACGCCGTTCAATTTTCCGCTCAACCTGAGCATGCACAAAGTGGGCCCGGCGATTGCGGCGGGAAATTCGATTCTTCACAAACCTGCATCGGCTACGCCGCTATCGGCCCTGCACGCTGCCAGCATTTTGTCTGCAGCTGGTTTGCCGAAAGATGCGCTACAGGTGCTGGTGGGGCCGGGGGCCGAACTGGGCGATGCACTTGTTGCCGCAGAAGGCATCCGCCTGATCAGCTTCACCGGTAGCGCGCCTGTTGGACGTGGGCTTCTGGCTAAAGCCGGCATGAAGCGGGTGACTCTCGAACTTGGCAACAATAGTGCAGTGCTGGTACTGGAGGATGCAGATCTTGATCAGGCTGTCGCGGCCTGCGTCAACGGGGCCTATTCCAATTCTGGACAGACCTGTATCAGCGTCCAGCGCGTATATGTTGCTGAATCTCTGCACGCCCAGTTTGTCGAACGATTCGTCGATTTGGCAAAGCGGCTCAAGATCGCGAATCCGCTTGAAGAGGACTGCGATATCTCCAGCTTGATTCACGAACAGGAAGCGCAGCGGGTACAGGCCTGGATCGGTGAAGCTGTGAGAGAAGGAGCCACACTGGCTACTGGCGGTGGCCGGAACAAGGCGACTCTCCAACCCACAGTGCTTGCCAATGTCCAGCCGACAAGCAAGCTCAATCGCGAAGAAGCTTTTGGCCCGGTAGTTGGAATCAACTCTTTCCAAACGCTGGACGAGGCCATCACCCGGGCAAACGATTCCAGGTTTGGTTTGCAGGCTGGAGTCTTTACTCAAAACTTAAAGGCAGCCTGGCGGTGCGCTCAGGAGATTAGCGCCGGTGGCGTCATGATCAACGACGTCTCGAATTACCGTGTGGATCAGATGCCCTATGGCGGCTGGAAGGAAAGTGGGCTCGGGAAAGAAGGGCCGCACTATGCGATAGAAGAAATGACTGCCTTGAAGCTTGTTTCCTGGCGGCTCAACGGATGAGCAGGTCCTGATGCGAATTGGCCTCTATGGTGGAACCTTCGATCCGGTCCACAACGCTCATCTGGCCGTTGCCCGGGAAGCGGTTGAGAAGTTCGGGCTCGACAAGCTATTGTTGATCCCAAACCGATTGCCGCCGCACAAGCAATCAGGCACCGCCGCCTCTTATGCCGACCGGCTTTTGATGGTGGGACTGGCTTGTGAATCCGAGCCGAAGCTGGAAGCTTGCGATATCGAAAATCGCGAAGGCAAAAGTTATACCATCCAAACCCTTGAGCGCTTACGTATCCAGTGTGGTGCATCAGTTCAATTCTTTTTTCTCATTGGCGCAGATGCATTTGCCGAGGTCCTTACCTGGTATCGGGTGGGTGAGGTTTTCGAGATGACCGACTTTATCGTAGCGGCTCGCCCGGGTTTTGAATACCAGAGCCCGGCTGGTGCGCGTGTGCATCGGCTGGATACAGTTGCTTACCCGGAGAGTTCCTCCGCGATTCGTGCACAGATCGCAGCAGGCCTAAAACCTGTGGGGCTACCTTTGGCTGTGGAGCGATATATCATCAAAGAAGGACTCTACCGGGCTGAAAAGGCGAATCTCGCGTGATCTGGCATATCCTTATCCTTTTTGCCGAATTGGTTGCAGCGAACGATCAGGATCTGATCGAGCGCTTACGCAGGCGCGATCCGGATGCGATGTCCGATCTCTACGACCGATATTCCAGGGTTGTTTATGCAGTGATTTTGCGAATCGTGAGAAATGCGTCTGTGGCCGAAGAACTAGTGCAGGAATCATTTTTACGGGCATGGAACAGGGGCTCGGACTTTGATGCCTCACGCGGCCGTATCGGGCCCTGGCTGCTTACCATTGCAAGGAACCGCGCAATCGACTATCTAAGGTCCAGCGCCGGACAGCAACAGGCAACGACATTTGAACTCGTGTCATCCGAAAGGGTGAGTTTGTTCGTCAATACAGAAGACAGAATGGTGGATCAGGAACAAGCCCGCAGGATTCGAGCCGCGTTCTCTCAATTGAACGAGAATCAGAGGCAGGTGCTCGAACTCGCTTATTTCGAAGGGCTCTCGCAGTCGGAGATGGCGGAGAAGTTAGGCCAGCCTCTTGGCACTATCAAGACATGGGTGCGAACTGCATTGACAACGCTTAGGGGGACTTTTCATGCCGCTTGAAAATCTCGACCCCCAAGACCGCGACCTGCTCTACGAGCTCTTTGCTCTTGGCCTTCTGGAGCCCGATCAGATGGCTGAGGTGAGAAGACTTCTGGAATCCGGGGATCCGGAAACTATCGCAGGGATGCGCAAGGCTTCTCTGCTGACCAGTTCGCTTGCCTACATTGCCCCGGAAGCTAAGCCCCCGGCCGCGCTGAGACGGCGCCTGATGCTTGCATCAGGGATGAAGGAACGCGGAATGGGCTGGGCCTGGATCTTAGGTCTGGCCGCAACTTGCATAGTGCTGATCACCATTACCTTCAATATGAATCAGGACGTGCAGCGGAGGGAATCCCAGATTGTGGAACTGCGTGCACAGCTGGATAGCAGTCAGAAGCTGGTAGCGCAAGCCAAGGATTTGTATGATTTCCTTCGTCAGCCCTCAACACTAAATGTAAAGTTCGGGGACGGGCAGCCAACGCCGCCTCGCGGCCAAGTATTCATCAATCGAGAACGTGGTGTCTTGTTATTTGCCGGCAACTTGCCGGCGATGCCGCAAGGGAAAATATTTGAGATGTGGTTTGTGCCCAAGGGGGGCGGTGCGCCGATTCCCGCCGGGCTCTTCCGTGGTGAAAACGGGCAGGGAATTCACTTCCAGCCTGGCGCGGTTAACCCTGCCTCGATCGCAGCCATTGCAGTAACTTTGGAGCCGGAAGCGGGATCTGCGACTCCGACGATGCCGATCCTGATTGCTGCGCCAGTTCAAGCTGAATAGTTCAAACATTCTCGTTTGTGGCCGATCAGTTAGAGTAGATAAAGCTTATCCATGCGGCTAAACTTGCCGATTTGCCTCCTACTCTTGATATCTTGTGCCCCATCGCCGATCTGCGGGCAGAGATATAAATTCCAGGAATTCCGTCAAGAAAGCGGTCTTGGCAATCTGGCTACTACGGCCCTGCTGCAGGATCGTGATCATTACTTGTGGGTAGGGACTCAAAATGGTCTTTTCCGTTATGACGGTGCGCAGTTTAAGCGTTATGGCACTGGCGAAGGATTGCCGGGTTCTTATGTGATTGGAATGGTGCAGGCCCCGGACGGCACCATTTGGGTGAATACTCACCTGGGAATTGCACGATTTCACAAAGGCCGCTTCGTTGCCGAACACACATATGCTAATGCTGCCGATGCCTCGGGCATGGGAATGGCAGTTAATGCTAACGGGGATATTTTCGTCTCTTCTCCCAGCGGAATCGTGATTGGCCGCAAAACCGGAAGAGAGTTTACCTATCTGTTCAGGCTGGTTTTTCTCGATCCAGTATTCAGGGCCAAAACGATTCTTCAGCTTTCCATCGATGACCGGCAGCGGGCGTGGTTTGGATGTGGCAAGGGGCTCTGCGTGTTGTCGCCGGAAGGGTTGATGGAGTTCCATCAGGAAGATTGGCATATTCCGAAAGAGTCCTGGGATGGAATCCTTCGCGACGATTCGGGGACGGTTTGGCTGCGATCGAATAACAGTCTTTTGCGCATGACCAAGGGGAGCAAATATTTTGAGCCAGCATCGAAGACTCCACTTGCCTTCGACCTTTCACTGCTTTTCCTGGGCCCCAAGGGAAAAATCTATCTTCCCTCACGTGATGGATTGTGGATCCATGACCCCAAGTTACAGTCCTGGCGACATATTGGGACGGCGAACGGGTTGGCGGCAGAGCCGATTACCGCGATTCTTGGAGATCACGAAGATAACTTGTGGATTGGCTTTTTCGGCCTTGGTGTGATGCGTTGGCTGGGCTATGAAGAATGGGAAGGCTGGACGCAACAGGAAGGGTTGAATAGCAATACCGTTTGGACGCTGATGCGGGATAGCCGCCACACCTTATGGGCTGGCACCGACAATGGAATCAACTATTTTGATGAAGTCTCTCAGCGCTGGCGTTCGCTAGGGGGTGAGGCTGGAAAATCGATTGGCCGCATCATGTCCTTCACCGCAGACGGCCCAAATGTCTTCTGGGCCTCTTCTCAGACCCGGGGGCTAGTTCGCATTGACGCTGCTTCAAAGGCCTATGTTGTTCTTGGTTTTCCGAAACTGCCTGGTGTTCATCAGCTTTTTAACGTGTTTCTAGATCGGGATTCGCGCCTGTGGCTTGGCACCAATCAGGGGTTGTATCAGGCCAGGACGGCGAAGCCTTTGGATTGGGCAGCGGCTGAAGTAAATCGAAGCGAAGAGGTTGAGACGATTTATACGGTGACGCAGGATTCAAGAGGACGAGTGTGGGCAGCGGGTAACGCGGGATTGTTGGTACTGGACCGAGCCTCATGGCGACGAATGGACACCAAGTCAGGGCTGCTTTCCAACAGCACCTGGTTTGCCCGTGAAACGCGAAAAGACGTGATTGCCGTTGGCTATCTGGAGAGCGTTGGAGGGTCGCGCATTCTGTGGGGGGATGGTTCCCCTGTCTTTTCAGGGCACATGAATCAGGATGGGGCCAATGGATTCATGAGTTACTTCCAGGGTGTGGACAAAAGCGGATTGCAGTGGACCGGAACAGATCGGGGTGTCTTTGTCGCGAATGGTAACCAAGTCCACCAGATTACCGATCAGGATGGCCTGATCTGGAATGACTGCAATTCGAACGCGTTTTTTGCCGATGAGGATGGCAGTGTGTGGATTGGCACTACCAGAGGCCTGGCACACGCCCGTTTGCAGAGGCAATTCAGGGAGTTAATTCCGGCCTTGAAGGTGGCCTCACTCAAGGTGAATGATGAACTGGTCGAGCTTGACGGGCAGATTCGAATCCCCAGTCTGCCAAATTCGGTTGAGCTTCTCGTTAGCCCGCTGAACTTCCATTACGGCAACCGCATCCAGTATCAGTTCCGGCTGGGAAGACCGGAGGATCCCTGGGAAACCCGAAGCACCGGAGTCGTTAATTTCTCAGGAATTTCTGGGGGGGCGGCAAGGCTGCAGGCGCGGGTCAAGCTGGGACCTCAAGCCTGGAGTGAAACTCTGATCGATCTGCCAGTGGAAGTAGCAGTACCGTTCTGGCAAAGCTGGATGGGGCGTAGCATCCTGGGGCTGGCCCTCGCCCTCGGGGTCGCCCTGCTATGGCGCTATCGCAATAAGAAGCTGATCGAAGAACGTACCAGATTGGCGAGTGCGGTTACCAGCAGGACCAGCGAAATCCAGCGCCTCCTGCAAGAGGCTCGCGAGGCGAACCGGCTGAAGACCGAATTTCTTGCCAACATGAGCCATGAAATTCGAACTCCAATGAATGGAGTTTTGGGGATGCTGCAGTTAACAGCGGGCACGGAGCTCAACCCGGAGCAGCGTAATTTTGTTGACCTCGCTAAACGTTCGGCTGAAAGCCTTCTGAGCCTGCTCAATGAGATTCTGGATCTGTCTAAAGTCGAGAGTGGATTTCTTGAACTCGATGAGCAACCCTTTGTGTTGCGAGATTGCATCAATCAGATTTGTTCCCTTCTGGAGCCGAATGCACGCGGGAAGGGAATTCAGTTTGAAGGTCTCGTAGATGCCTCAGTACCGGTTCGTATCCTAGGCGACCGGAATCGCCTGCAGCAGGTCTTGTTAAATCTGGTTGGCAATGCGATCAAATTTACGGACTCCGGCTTTGTAAAGCTCAAAGTTCATACAAGCGAGGCCAAAGAGTTGAACTTTATGGTGGAGGATTCCGGGATAGGGATCCCACCCGAAAAGCAAGCTTTCATTTTTGATGCATTTCGACAGGCGGATGGATCTACCACTCGGAGGTTTGGAGGCACTGGCCTTGGACTTGCCATTTCGCAGAAGCTTGTTGTCCTGATGGGTGGCACCATCAAGGTTGAGAGCGAAGCAGGGTTGGGCAGCCGGTTCTGGTTTTCGATTCCCATCAAGACACCAGTTGAAAGCGAGGCGAGCCTTGAGCCGGCTGCTTCAGTTGAGGCGAAGTCTCTGCAACGGCTGCAAATCCTACTTGCCGAAGATAATCGTGTCAACCAGGTTGTTGTTACCAAGTTGCTTGAGCGCCAGGGCCACACTGTGATCCTGGCTGAGGATGGTGCACTTGCTGTCGAGGCGATGCTGCGGCAGAGCTTTGATCTGATCCTGATGGATATACACATGCCGGTACTGGACGGTATTCGTGCCACAGAAAAGATTCGAGAGATTGAAATTGAAAGTGGAAAACGAATTCCGATTGTTGCCCTGTCGGCTGGAGTGCTTGCGGAAGAACGAAAGCGATGCTTTGAGGCTGGCATGAACGCTTTCCTTGGCAAGCCTGTAAGGGAGACGGAACTCCGTGAGATGCTTGCCCGCTTCACGCCCCAATAGTTATTGGTCGCCCAGCACGAGCCTGGAATCTGAGCTGAACTTCCGAAATTTGTCGTAGCGAATCTCGATACCTACGCGCAGCATCTTGCCCAGAAGACGGGCATCGGCTCTGATGTCGATCTCTTTTGGGAGCCAGACCTCATTGTTGATCAGGGTCTGGTCGAGTCTGATTTTGGCACCCGGTTGGAGGCGGAATAAGAACCAGCCGAAAGAAATCGTGTCGTGCGTGTCGAGTTCCAAACGAGTCAATTCGTAGGTCTCCTGATCTACCCAAACGACACCCTTAACTTTTTTCATCTGGTCAGCCCGTCTACCCTTACCGGTGAATCCAGGTCTTGGTGCCCCGCGAATGCCCCAGCACTTTCGCCCCAAGATTGGCTTCTCACCTACAAGTTCAAACTGGAATGCATCCAGAACTTCTTTACGCGCCTGAATTTCTTCGCGTTTGTCTTTTTCTGTTTCGCCTCGCCGCCTGGCCCTTTCTTTGGGGCTCTCATTTTTAATTTTTGCGACTTCGCGGTCTACTCTCTTTTGCTCTGCCTGTTCTTCTTTCGGGCTCAGGGCTTTGCCCTTTTTCATCAGCAGTTTCTCAATCTCTGACCCATCGACATGAAAAACCTCATGCAGATCTTCGGTATCATCCTTCAGGCGACCGTCTTTGTCGTAGGTCTTCTGGATTGTCTTGCGCTCGTACATATAAGTGTCGAGCATCGCCAGATTGCGTTCGTCGCGCTCCATGGCCCGTTTAATGATTTCCTTGGGATCTTGTGCGTAAAGTGATGCGGCCAGAAAGAGCCAACTTAATTTCATGAAAACTCCTAGCGAATCTGACGGTAAAGCCAGCCCAAACGTTCCGCGGGAAATCCGAGGCTATAAGCGGACTGGATGATGAACCAGACGTAGAGTGTCCTTCTAAGCCCAGCCTTGCGCCAGCGGCGGTCGGAAACGAAAACAGGCTCCGACAGTATGGCCATTCTGCCTCCCCATCCGAAAAGCCGGCGGCCGAATTCGTAGTCTTCCATGATTGGGTAAGGCTTGAAGCCACCCATCTGATGAAAGACCTCGCGGCGAACAAAAATGCCGGCATCGCCGTAGAAGATTCCGAAGTAGCGCCGCCAGCGGTAAATCCTGTTGAAGGCCCGGGCAATCCAATCGTCTCCATCGAAGTGGACGTCGAAGATGCCGCCTTTCTTACTGGACGGCTGTAAACTATCCACGAGAATCTGCAGTGCGCCGGGATTTAGCCTGACATCGGAATGGAGAAAGAGAAGTATGTCGCCGGTAGCTGCCGCCGCGCCCAGGTTCATCTGCGGACCTCGTCCGGGGGCACCTGCAACGACCGTGGCCCCCGAGGCCATCGCTATGCTGCGGGTTGCATCGCACGAGCCTCCATCGGCAACGATCAACTCATAAGCCCCGAGCGCGTTTGCCATTTTGAGAAATGAAGCAATGGTTGTAGCTTCATTCAAAACGGGGACGACAATGGAAACCCGCATGGATTCGAGTTGCGCTAAGAACGTAAGGCGACGTTTTCGCCGCGCCCAGCGAGAGCCCTGACACTGGGACCGCCGCACAAGCCCACTCCAACGTTTTGGAGTGCGTGAAGAAGGTTATAGAAAACCTGATAGATCATCTGCTCATTGACGGCAACCCGGCCAGGCAGTTTGAAACGCGCGGAAATCTCTTTGGCAATATGCATGCGCAAGCCGTTAGGCATCAGGTTGCCACGGCGATCTCTGATGTTGGCGATGGCAATTGGAGTTTGCAACACGTTTCCACTGGCCCCATCCACATAAAACTGGCAACGCGAAAACCAGCCCAGGTTCCCCGGATCTGCGGCGTCGAACAACAGTAAGGGGGACTGCCGTTCCTGCGCAGTGACTTCGACGATCCAGGCTCGCCCGGTTTCTTCGATCTTGAGGTCAAAGCCAGCCTGACTGGCTATGCCGCCCAAGGCCTCTGTCTCCAATTCAAGGAGGATGTACTTCTCGCCTGCTGCCTGCAAAACCTGCATTTGTACTTTTTATCTTACTATCGGAAGTGTTGAAATCCCCAAAACCGCTCTTCTTGTTTGATATCGACGGTACGCTTTTGTCCAAGGCCGGGCCGCATCACCGTCATGCGCTCGAATATGCTGCCGGATTATCTGCCGGCAGACCGATAACAACCGATGGTGTCCCGGTTGCTGGAATGCTGGATCGCGACATCTTGCGTTTGATGTTGAGCCAGGCTGGGGTTTCAGACAAGCGTATCGCCCAGTGGATGCCCGCTATCGTAGCCGAAGCACAGCGTCACTACCCGAAGATCTGCCCTGACCTGCGGCATCGTGTTTGCCCCGGTATGAGGGCGTTTCTTGTCAAGTTGAGGAGGCGCGGCATCGCTGCCGGACTTGTGACAGGCAACCTTTCCCGGATCGGCTGGCACAAGATGCATCAGGCGGGCTTGCGGAATTTTTTCAGTTTTGGAGCCTTTGCGGAAATGGGGCGCACTCGCACTGAGCTGGCCGCCAAGGCGATGGATCAGGCTCGAAGGATGAAACTTTGCCCGGCCGAGGCGAAGGTGTTTCTTGTCGGCGATCACCTCAACGACATTCGCGCCGCACGGGAAAATCAGATCTCGATTATCAGTGTTGCCACGGGCCCAATGTCACGGCAGGAATTGTCTGCTTTCTCGCCAGATTTTCTACTAGACAACATTCGCGAGCTTCCATTGGAGATAATAGAAAGTTAAATGCTTGCTCTTCGACTCTTGCTCCTTCCAGCAATCCTGTGGCTGCAATCCTGCAGTTCCACTCCCCCCGAGGGATTGCCTGCTCCGCCAAAGGCAATCGTTGGTGGAACTCTGATCGACGGTACGGGCCGGCCTCCTATCCCTGACGCACTTGTTGTCGTTGAGTTAGGCAAGATCGTGATCGCTACCTCTTCTAACGGGTTGAAGATCCCAGACAATGCGGTCAAGACCAACGCCAAGGGACTTTACATCACACCCTCACAGACTGGTGCGAGACTTGAATACGGTGCGCCTGCCGATCTTTTCCTCCTCAACGGCAATCCTCTCGACAATCCATTAATTCTTGGTAGCCCAATGCGCGTCATGAAAACAGGCGAATGGTTGGATGCAAACAAAAAATAGCTCCACATCCCACCCTCCACCTGAAGACGCTGCACAGTCCCTGTCTGTCAAACGCGCCGAAGTAGAGTTTCACAATTTCGCAAGCCTCGGAGAGCCTGAGCGAGCCGCTCGCGTCTACGCCGAAGAGAATCAGCGCCGCGGTGCCATTCTGGATGAAATGCTGGAGTTTATCGGACCGATGACTCCTTTCCTGGAAATTGGTGCCAATGCCGGCCACTCCAGTTATATGTTGTGCAACCAGTACGGAGCATCTGGATATGCCCTCGATATTTCAGAAGATTCTTTGCGATATGGAATCGCGCTGCGCGACAAATGGCAGCTCAAGAAGTCGCCAGTGCTTGTTGCGGGAGATGCGCTCCACCTGCCTTTCAAGGACAATTCTCTTCAGATGGTAGTGGCCTTTCAGATGCTTTCGCAATTCATGGATATTGAGAGCGTCTTTCTTGAAGTCAAGCGTGTGCTGGCACCCGGCGGGATTTTTCTCTTCGCTGAAGAACCAATGCGCCGGCTTCTCACTGCGCGTCTGTATCGATGCCCCTATTACGACACGATGAAGTCATGGGAGCGCAAGCTCTACGATTGGGGCCTGCTCGGTTTCCTGGTCAAGGATGTTATCGGCGCCCACCAGGAGGAATCCTTCGGAATCCACCAAAATCACCGCATGTACCTCAGTGACTGGCATCAGCTTGTCACGAAACACTTCGCCGAGCAACGCTATAAACTTTATGTCCCTGAGCGCGGATGGGCTGAGCGATGGGTGAGAAAAATTGCGATTCAGCTCGATCCCCACAAATCGGAATGGAGAGCGGCTCGACTTATGGGTGGTACTGTGGCAGCCATCTGTCGCAAAGCGGGTCAATCCCCTGCCTTTGATGCCTCGGCGAGCTTTGAAAGTCTATTTCGTTGTCCAGACTGTGCGGGTAGCTTGCAAAAAGGATCGGACCTGGCCTTGCGTTGCGATTCCTGCTCCTACGAAGCAAGCCTTAATGAAGGTGTCTACAATCTTCTCCCTTCGCACGACAAACGCGAACTTTATCCGGGAGATCGCGGGGACATCATCGACTTCTCACTGCCCTCGCATGAGAAACATCTCGGACATGGCTGGCATGATCTTGAGGGCGTTTACGGAAACAAATACAGATGGGTGGGAGCCCGCGCCTCGGCATGGCTTGAAAACGTAAAGGGCGGCGAACAGCGCCTGCGTTTGCGAGGATTCGCACCGGAAGCAATCTTTCTGGCAAGTCCACGCCCGATTGTGGAAGTGTTTGTAAATGGCCTTCCGCTGAAGGCCTGGCCGCTCGACCGCAACGGCCTCTTTGCGCTGGAAGCCAATCTGCCGGATGCCCCTCGCTATGAGCTGGAGATTCGAGTAAGCCCGGTCTGGAGCGCTCCCAATGACGGCCGTGAATTGAGCGTCAATTTTGGCATGCTGCGGCTCATCCCACCGGAATAAGAGCATAAGCAGCTATAGCCAAAAGCGTACCTGCCGCAGTACTGATCAAGCCCCAAGCCTTGCGCTTTGGGAGTGAGAGCACCATCAGGAACCCGGTGATCGAACTCACGACAATCCAGACGCAGGTGATATCCATCAGCATGCGCCATACCCAGCCTGTAGCAGCACCTTTGTGCAAGTCGGCCATCGCCCCTACCCAGCCCCTGCCCTCGCGATGAATCTCGCCTTTGCCTGTCGCCCTATCGATGCGAATCTGCGCGCGCTGCCCAGGGCTCATGAGGGAAATTTCGATTTCGTTTTCTCTTACCTCGAAGCGGTCTACTCCAAGGCCGGTTTGAAGCCGTTCCAGCACTTGTTCCCGTTGTGCCTGCTGGACAAGTTCCCTGGGGAGGCTTATTGTCTCGTCGGTTGCCTTGGCATGGTCGAGACCAAAGGATTCATGAGTGAGTTGAATGCCGCTGAGCGCAAAGAATAGAAAAAGAGTGAAGCCGAGCAGGGAAACGTAGATGTGCAGATTGCGGCTCCACTTCATCAGACTCTTTGCCAGGACACTCATGCAGCTTGTCCACCCGGGCCGTAGCTGAGTTCGACTGCCTCAAACTCCCCATTCTCTTTGAGCATTACTTTTGATGGAGTAGCGCCACAGTCGATGACACCGCTCTCCCTGGCATAACTGCCGTGTTCGCGATTGCTCTCAACGACGATGCGGTACTTGCCGGCTGGCAGGGGCTGCCCAGCGTCGTCGAGGCCATCCCAGAGCAACTGGTAGCGGCCAGGGGGCCTGGTAGCGCGGGTGACGCTGGAGCCGCCGCCAGCGGAGCCGCTTTTCTTCCACCACTCGAAGAGGTCTGGCAGCCAGCGCCGCTTCTCTGTCCAGACTGTGATGTTGCGAACCAGCTTCCCGGCCGGATCTTCCGCCCAGACCGCTACGTAGGGTCTGCGCACTCGATACCCTTCGATAGCCTTCAGCGTCAGGGTGATCGTGAGTTGTTGATTTTTTGGCCATGCTGGGGCTGCCACTGCTCTAAAGACGGGGTTGAAGCTACCGCTTTGCCATCTTGTCCCGTCGAGCCTGAGCACCAGACAAGCTGCTCCTTTGGTGCTTTGCACCAGATGCCGTCCTGCGGTCTCATCGAGAACGCAGAGCGCGGTAGAGAGGGCATTCGCCGTCACAGAATCTGCAGCCAATACCGTTGCCGACAAGGCTCCGCTTGCGGTTAACCCCGTACGCGGGTCGATCAGGTGACTCGCGCCACGCTCATAGCCGCCGCTGGTTGTCACTGCGCCAGATCGCAATTCAAACTCGTCAACCGGTTCTGCATTTTCATGCCAGCGCAGCGGGTCAGCGACGCCAATCCGCCAGGTCCCACCACGGACGGCAATGTCGCCACCGATGTTGAGCAGCATGCCGCCTGCCTCGGGCGCTGCATTCAACGCGGCATCGATTGCACGCTCCACGATGAAACTCTTGCCTAATGCGTTTACATCGAGTTTCTGGCCTATTGAGCTGGAGATGGCCCCTTCGCTACGCTTTTTCCAATGGGCATAGTGATCCAGCAACTCGCTGATTTCTGCCGGAACCGGCCCCGTTTCCCCACGCTGTTGCCATTGCGAGAGGGCGCTGGTTTTGTCGTAGGTACTCAGAATCGATCGCAGCCGCTCGACTTCGGCAAGACACGCATCAAAGGCCTTTGCGCCCGCACCGATCACCTGGAATTCGAGGGAAGTTCCCAAAACGTTTTCTTTACGATATGTTTCAATCTGCCGGGTGGCTGCCTGTGCAACGGCGGCCATGGCACTGAACAACCAGCTGCGTCTCAAGATCTGTTGATTCGGTTTCATGCTTGTCTCCTGTGTCGACGAAGAGGCAGGTGCCATCAGTTACGGCATCGCCGAGGCTTTACAGGCTTTTTACACGCGGCTTAAACCGCTCGCGCAAAGCCATCCAGCGGCGCTTCCAGAAGCCCCCTCGCGCCTTCTCCTTTGCCCAGCGGGACTTCCACCAGCGCACGACAGGAAAGCTCTTCCAAACTCCGTATGCGGCCTCTCTCAGCGCCGAGATCTTGTCAAATAGCCACTGGCACCAGCCAATAGTTAGCAAGGCTCCGCGGGTGAGTTGAAAAATGCGTGCCACCAGTGCTGTACCCATAACCTTGGCGGCAAAGATTGTGCTGATGCCTAGAATTTTTTGTCCGCCGGCCAACCAATAGAGGGCAAGCATTTTGAGAGGGAACAATACGACCGATGGCACCAGAAACAGCGCTAATGCGCCATAAGGGGGCAGCGCGCGAGCCCAGTTTTCAATACTGTGCAGGACGGGTAATTTGCCAAGCCAGGCGAAGACAAAAGAGAGGCGCCACTGGATTTCCTCGTAGGCGAGGACCACTGCCAGAACAAGCAGCAGGAGCCAGCGGACTGCTCGCCTGAACCAGCGCTTCACAACTTTATTCCTTGTGGTCGAGGGCTTTTGTCGAATCTATCCCAAGCCAGCAAAGTGCACCGATAAAGTATGCTGTCGCTGAAATGTAGACCGTTATGGTGAAGTCGTTGCCCGTCTGTTTGAGGACATAGCCAATCACTACAGGCGCCACGCCACCGGCGAAATTGCCCATCATGTTCATGCTGCCAGAAAGGGTGCCGGCAAACTTACCGCCCACATCCATACAGGTGTTCCAGGCTGGAGGCATTACCAGGTCGTTGCAGAAACTTGCCATCGCGATGACGCCAACGATGACCAGCGGCTCCCTCAGTTGCATGGCAACGATGAGCAGGATCCCGGCCATGGTCATGCCGAATACGGCAACGATCTTGCGCGCCTTTCGAGCATCTCCAAGCATTGCAGCGAGCTTTGGTGTGATGAATCCGCTCACCAGGCAACCGATGCCGCCGAGAAAGAGCGGCATGCCGCTGAGTACCGCGCCCCCGGCTTTGAGGTCAAAGTTTAGAGAGTCCTTGAGATAGGTGGGAAACCAGGTGATGTAGAAGTACCAGCCATAGCTCAACATGAAGTATTGGATCCAGAGCAACCAGATGCTACCTGATCCGGCAAAGCGTCCCCAGGGTACACTGCCATGGTCGTCCGCCATCTTGATGCTGTCGCCGATAATCTCAAGTTCGGCAGCGTTGACGCTCTTGTGATCCTTGGGATTATCGCGGTACCAGAAGTAAAAGACTGCAGCCCAAACCACACCGAGGCAGCCAAAGAGCTGAAAGGCCGTGCGCCAGTCGATCATCTGGAACAGGGCGGCCATCAGCAGCGGGGTAAACGCTCCGCCCCACCTGGCGCTCATCCAGACGATGCCCTGCGCTCTGCTCTTTTCTGCTGGCGGAAGCCAGGTCGAAAATGCTTTTGTAATGTTGGGGAAGGCTCCCGCTTCTCCGGCACCAAAAAGAGCACGGACAACCAGCAGGTAGACATAGCTCATGGCCCAGCCTGTGGCTGCAGTAAAGAAACTCCACCACAATACGATCCGGGTCAGGACCTTACGTGGCCCCATCTTGTCTCCCAGCCAGCCGCCAGGGATTTCAAACAGAGCGTAGGCCCAGGCGAAGCTGGCCAACACCCATCCGAACTGAGTGGAATCCAGCCCCAAATCCTCTCGCATTTTTGGGCCGGCGAATGAAATGGATACTCGGTCGATATAGGTAATGATGGATAGGACTACGGCGAAAACAATCACCCAGTGTCTGGTTTGGCTTGGCTGCATAAACTAGCCGAGACTATCACACTCTTATCGATAGCGGTCAGTTCACCAGAGGTCTAAGACCACAAACATCGCCAACTTGTTTCACTCACCTAAACCCGGCCCTGAAACGAAGCGATATTTGTCGAAATCGCAAACTTCATTTGCCTTCTGGGCTCTTACGGTTTATAAACAAGAGTAGACTTTCCTTCATGTTTGAATCCACGATCATCCGCCGCGCCGGTCTTGCCCTTGGGCTTTTGACGGCGGGTGTGTATGTAGTCGTTGCACTGCTGGGTCCTAATGGCGTACCTGCTTTGCTTATGCAGCGCCAGGATCTTCAGGTTTTAGAAACGCAAAATGCGAACCTCGCTCGTGAGCGCGACGAATTACGCTACCGGGTGGGCGCGCTGGAGCGGGATTCGCAAACCCAGGAACTGGAAGTGCGCCGTCAGCTTGGCAAAGCCAAAAAAGGCGAAGTCATCATCAAGGTTGATCCTCCCAAGCAATAGGCAATGCTGAAGCGCCGTTCCTTCCTTGCAGCCGCTTCGATTCTCTCTGCTCAACCACGCCCTGTCACAACTCTGCTGAATCACTTTTACGCGACAGTGGATTCGCAAACCTACGCTGCCATCGAAGCAAACGCTTTTCTTAAAAACAGTTTTGCCCCTTTTGAGCGGCGCACTACTGTGCGCAACGACAGCACCTACTCTGGCCTTTACTTCTACGGCGATCAGACCTACTTCGAGTTCTTCGAAGAAAATACTGGCGACCGAAAGCCGGGTGACGCGGGTCTTGCTCTTGGACTTGAGCAGTACGGCGGCTCAGAGCGCCTGCGCATCGATTGGCAAAAACTCCGCCCCAGCCTCACCAGCATGGTGACCCGGCAACTCGATGGCAAGCCTATCGACTGGTTCCAGATGACCAGCTTTGAAGAGACCCGGGCAATTTCTGTTGTGCCGGGACTTCGACTCTTTGCCATGCAATACGCACCAGACTTCGTGCAGCGGTGGAACCCCACGAGCCCGAATACAATTCTTCAGCGAGATGTTCTCTTCGCCTATTGCGCAAAGCTTGGGCTCAGTACGGTTCGCGAACGCACTCTCCTGCGCGATGTCACGAGAATCGAGATTGCCTCACCCGAAGCAGGCATCCGCATACGAACGGGTCAACTCGAAGCTGCAGGGTGGACGCTCAAGCCATCCAAGGACTCGATTCTCGCCGTCGGGCCCAACGCAGAAGCTCTCTTCCGCTTTGCCCCAACCATCATCGGCGTCACCAGCATTGAATATTCGCTGAAGCGAGCCTCACCTCCGGCGAAGTACCAGATTGGCAGTACAACGCTTGAGATTCTGCCGGGCAACCGTGCGCTTTGGCGCATCAAAGCTTGACTCCCACTCACTGCCTGCGATAGCAATGGTGCGTGAAACTTTTGCTCTCGATTGCCCTGCTCGCCGTGGCCCTCCCGGCTGCCTCTCCTGAAGAAGACGTTCGCGCCGCTGAAAAGTCCTGGACCGAAGCCGTTATCAAACAGGACATCCCGGCCCTCGAGCGCATCTTCTCTCCAGACCTGATCTACGCCCACTCCACCGGCAACATTGAAACTCGGGATGAATACATTGCCCGCCTGAAGACGGGCAAGCAACGGTACGACACCATGACTTACGAAAAGTCGAAGGTCGTAATCCACGGTAACTCTGCCGTTATGCATTCTGTGACACGATTCACAGGCAAGAACGATTCGGGTGCTTTCAACGACCACCTGATGGTGATTCACTTCTGGGTCAAAAAGGGAAAGGCCTGGGTGTTGGTTGCACACCAGACCACTCGCATTCCCTAGTTCACCCGGATCGGCAGTGACGACGTAAAGCGCCATCCGCCCGAGTTGGTTAAAGAGCCTTCGATGATGTAATCCCCCGGGGTGAGATTTTCTATCAGGATCTCTTTCTCCCAGCGCCGGTCGACCACAAATTCTTCGCTTAGTCCGTCGATGAAGACTCGATCTTTGCTCCACTGCCAAACCAGGTCGCCCGCGCGATTGAAGACTTTGATGTCAAACTGCTGACCGTTAGAAAAGCGAAGAGGGATCGGCTCGCCGTTTCTGCTCGAGAGGCGCATGGTGATTCTGGTTCGAGCTTCGCCCAATTCCGACTCGAGTATCTGGCTGGGCAGGGATACGTCAAACAGGGCGCCTGTCTGGCTCGCGTATATCAGGTTGCCTACCTTTGCTTCCACCAGGTCGTAAGTCACCGGCCCGATAAAAGTGGAAACCACCCGCCGTACCAACCCAAGATTGGCCACGTAAAGTTCTTCGGTGATCGCGTTGTCCGGGCAACCGCCTTCATACTGAATCCTGAGAGCCATGTGGGCTTTGCCGCGCTGGCCCCAATCCACTCGCTCTTCGCTTACTCGAGCGTTCTGGATGCAAGCCCCAAGTTGGGTGGGGTAGGTGCCTGCAAAGCGTGTGAGCAACTCGGTCTTGTCCTGATCTTCCTGAAACCAGCGTAAATCCCCGTTCTGTTCACGGCTCAGCCAGGCGCGTTCCGGCCGGTAGCCGGCAACCCGGTAATACTCGCGCTCGTCCTTGCTCAGCAGCGTGTAGCTGATCCGGACTTCCTGTTGAGATCCGTTGTCACTTCTTAAAATCCAATAGTTCCCGCCCGACAGGGGCAAATAATCTGTCGCGCTCAGCAGGGAGCTCGACATGAGGAGGAATGAAAGTAAATACCGCATACTCAAAACGCGCAAAGAGCCACGGCAAGTGGCTCATCGCGCGTTTCGGGTTCAGATTGAAGAAAGAGTCTTAGACTTTTTCGGGCACTACGTAAGGCTTGCGGTAATTCCGCTTGAGCATCTTGTCGGCTTCGGCATCGCCGACAAACTTCTCTTTGGCTGAATCGAAGGTCAACTGCCGCCCGAGGCGGTAAGAGATGTTGCCGAGGTGCGCGAGGCCGCTCGATAAATGCGCTGTCTCCACCGGGCCATTCTGGTCACTGGTCTTGCGGCTGTACACGGCCTTGATGAAGTTCTGGTAGTGGTTGCCACCAGCCTTGCGTGCCGGGCCTTTTTCTTTCTTCTGTCCCAGGTAGGTTTCAAAAGTATCGTAACCCTTGACCACCAGATAACCTTCGGTGCCGTAGAAGATGTTGCCTACGCTCGCGCCGCCTTCGTCGTTGGTCATCCAGTGACGTACTTCAAACTGGATCATCTTCTTTTCTTTCGGGTAGTGATAGAGCGAGGTCTGCACCTCGGGCGTTTCTTTATCGTCGTCAAAGGTAAACTTTCCACCGAGCGAAGTGATCTTCTCGGGGAAGCTGTCGACGCCCAGGCCCCACATGCACATGTCGGTCTCGTGGATGCCCTGATTGCCGACATCGCCGTTGCCCCATTCCCAGTGCCAATGCCAGTTGTAATGCACGTGGCGGCGGCTGAAGGGTACGTGTTGGGCAGGGCCTTCCCAAATGTCGTAGTCGAGATTGGCCGGTACGGCCTCGGGCTGCTTATTGCCGATGGAGGGTCTCCAGCGGAAGACCAGGCCACGCGACATATAGACGTTGCCGATCCCGCCCTTGCGCATCAGTGCGACGGCTTCCTGCAACGCTTCGCTCGATCGCAACTGCACGCCATGCTGTACGATGCGGTTGTACTTTTTTGCTGCCTCCACCATCTTGCGGCCCTCGAAGATGTTGTGGCTGCCTGGCTTCTCTACGTAGACGTCTTTGCCGGCCTGGCAAGCCCAGATGGCGGCCAGCGAGTGCCAGTGATTCGGCGTGGCAATTGACACCGCGTCGACTTCCTTGTCTTCATAAACTTTGCGCAGGTCTTTGTAGGTCTTGGTCTTCTTGCCGTACTTGCTCTGGAATTCGTCTGCACGCTTGGCGAGCAGATCTCCGTCGGGGTCGCAGATGCCGACGATCTCGGCGTCCTTGAGGCCCATGAAACCGGCGATGTGGTCTCTTCCGCGGCCATTGACGCCCAGCGTCACCACGCGGATCTTGTCATTGGGCGAACGCGCCCCCTGCACCAGTGGTGCGGCCAGGGCACCCATCATAAACATGCGTCGCGAACTCATATTCCAGCACTCCTTTTCCGCCTATCCTATCACTATGACTTCTCCTGCACTGCCCGATGTTCATGCCGTACACAACGCCTTTATCACTGCCGCTGTTGCTCGTCTTCGACAGCAGGAATCCCGGATCCACGATTGCATCCGGCTTCTCTCTGAAGACCAGGTTTGGGCCAGGGGCAACGAGAATTCGAATTCGGTGGCGAATCTGGTGTTGCATTTGATCGGGAATCTGGGGCAATGGGTGGTTGCTGGCGTCGGCGGGGCGCCCGATCATCGCGACCGCGACTCTGAATTCCAGACTCTCGCCGGGATTTCACGGGAGGAGCTCTCCGCCCGGCTCAAAGCCCGGATGGATCAGGTGGTGGATGTGATCGAAAAAATCCCCGCCTACAGATTGCTGGAAATGGTGACCCCGCAGGGCTATTCGCTGCCCGTTATGGAGGTTATCACACACATAACAGAGCACTTCTACCATCATGGCGGGCAGATCATGTTGCTCACCAAGCTCTACTTGAATGTGGATCTGGCCTATTACAAACACCTTGCTTCAAATAATGTCAACCATACTGAAACGATTCCTTAATAAAAAAAATGATTGTGGCCGATAAAAAAGAATGCAACATACGCTGATTTCCGCGTATCTTTATTAGCGAGGCCCAGTTTGCCAAATGCGATCTTTGTTGACCGCCACAACTACACTACTTCTGTGCACAATCCCTGCGCTCCGCGCAGACTCACTCCCCAATCTCACAGTTTTGCTCTCTGTTGATGGCAAAGCTTCTACTGCTGCCCTGAACGAGATGAAGTCAGAACTCAACTCGATTATGAAAGAGACAGGTCGAAATCTGGACGTCCGGCTGCGTAGCCAGGCCGCTCCGAATGAGACCTTCAACGACGTCGTGCTCGTCAAATTGAAGGGCACCTGCAAAATGGAAAGAATGATCCCCTTCATGGACGAGCGAGGTCCGCTGGCCTGGACGCATTCCACCGACGGGGCAATCCTTCCCTTTGCTGAAGTGTCCTGCGATCGAATTGCGAATGCCGTAGCGGGGGCGTTATGGGGTGGCCAGCGCAAGCAGGCCGACATGTTGTTGGGGCGTGCCATGGGCCGCGTTCTGGCACACGAGCTTTATCACATCATCGGGAAGACCCACGAGCACAACGCGGACGGCTCGCTGGCCAAGGAAGCGATTTCAGCCAAGCAACTGATCTCGGACAAGCGAATTACCTTCGACATGCGGGATCTCAACCGCATGACGCCTTAGGCTAATCGGCGAAGACCCGCGCAAACAGCTTGTCGATGTTCTTGAGTTGTCGTCCGGCAGAGAAGGTCTCATCCAGCTTCTCAGCGCTCAAGTACTTCGTCACCTCTGGGTCGGCAGCGACCGCTGTCTTAAAGCTAGTCCCATTCTCCCAGCACTGCATCGCGTGCGCCTGCACCAGCCGGTAAGCCGTCTCGCGCAGCATCCCTGCCTCGGCCAGATCCAGCAACAACTGCCCGCTAAACACGATGCCAAGCGTGGCGTTGAAGTTCGCCATCATGCGATCCTCATTCACTCGCATCCCCTCAACCAGCCAGGTCGTTTTGGCCAGTAGGTAATCCGTCAGGATGGTCGAATCGGGTAGGATCACACGTTCCACCGAGCTATGCGAGATGTCGCGTTCATGCCACAGTGCGATGTTTTCAAACGCCGCCTGCAAGTTCGACCGCACGATACGGGCCAGGCCGCAAATCTGCTCGCACACGATCGGGTTCTTCTTGTGCGGCATCGCGCTCGAACCCTTCTGCCCGGGGGCGAAGGGCTCTTCCGCTTCACGTACTTCGGTCCGCTGCAGATGGCGCACTTCCAAGGCAATCTTTTCGAGCGTCGCGCAGATCAGCGCCAATACCGAGATGTAATTCGCATGAAGATCACGCGAGAGTACCTGGCTTGAAACCGGAGCTGCCTTCAGCCCCAACCCTTCGCAGATCAACTCCTCAGACTCAGGCGAAAGATGTGCAAACGCACCCACCGCACCAGATGTCTTGCCGACTCGGATCTCTTCCGCCGCGCGGTCAAAACGCTCTGCGTTGCGCTTGAGCTCGTCATAGAAATTCGCCAGCTTCAGACCAAAGGTGATCGGCTCGGCATGAACCCCATGCGTTCGGCCAATCTGGATCGTGTCTTTGTGTTCAAAGGCACGCTTCTTGAGAGCCTCAAGGAGGCCTTCGAGTCCCTTGGCGATCAAGCCGCTTGATTGCTTGATTTGCAGCGCCTGCGCGGTGTCGACGACATCGTTCGAAGTTAAACCGTAGTGCAGCCAGCGCGAGTGCTCAGCCTGGCCCTTGTCCTTCAGGGTTTCGGCAACGGCAGTGGTGAAAGCAATCACATCATGCTTCACCTCACGCTCGATTTCACCAATACGGTCTACTGAGAAACCGGCATGCGCGCGCAAGGCGGTAGCTGCCTCAACCGGCACCAGGCCCAGATGAGCCAATGCTTCAGACGCAGCCAGCTCTACATCGAGCCAGCACTGATATTTGTTGTGTTCGGACCAGATTCGGCCCATCTCCGGGCGTGTATAACGTTGGATCATGATTCAACCTAAATTTCAAAAAATGAAGACTGCTGGCGTGGTTCTGACACCGATAGATCGATGTTGGTCAGGCCCCGCCGGTCAATCGCTTGCGCTGCCACCATATGGGCCAGCGCGGGTAAATTGTTTTGTTCGCTCAGGTGCCCCAGCACCAGTTTCCTCGTGCGTGGCGACAGATCATCGAGGATGAACTGGCTCACCACATCGTTGGATAAATGCCCACGTCGCGACATGACGCGCTGCTTGAGGCTCCACGGGTAAGGCCCTACTTTTAGCATCTCCAGATCGTGATTGGATTCCAGCAGAAGGATGTCGCAATCCTGCAAATGGTAGCGGATCGAATCGGGCATATAGCCAAGATCGGTGCAAACGCCCACCTTGCGCCCGTTCGAGCTGAAGGTATAACCGACAGGGTCTTCTGCATCGTGAGGGAGGGAGAAAGACTGCACCTCAAACGATCCGATCGATAGCTTGGTACCGGCTTGAAAAGGCTTGAAGTACATCGCTTCTTTCCCCTCTTCAAGTGCATTGGCCGTAGCGGAGGTAAGATAAACCGGCTTGGCCAGTTTCTTCGCAATCGGACCCAGCCCCGACACATGGTCGCAATGCTCGTGGGTGATGAGAATGGCATCGATGCAGCAAGGGTCAATGCCATTTGCTTCGAGACGCGCAAAGGTCTCCTTGCGCGACAGCCCGCAATCGACCAGCAGATGAGTCACACCATCGCTAATGTATGCGGAATTACCGGCGCTGGAACTGGCGAGGATGAGAAATCGGACAGGGAATAACACTCGATTGGCTTGAACTGCCAGTCTAGCAAGAAGCGCAGGAATCGGCCATCGGCCGCTGGTTTGGCACTCAAACACTCCACTACCAACTCCGTAATATCCTGCGGATCAATGGGGTTGGTGCGTGCCAGACGATTGCCGATCAAAGACAGAATCCCTTCACCTGGAGCTTCTACAGCGGTTCTTGACCCAAGCAGGGTGCGTGTGATTTCATCTTTGTTGATGATCACCGTGCACACGCGCGGTTTTTGAGGAGTGCGTTATGACATTTGAACGGTTGAATCCGATGACGGGCGAGGTGGCTTCGACGGCGCGTGCGATGACGGTGGCGGAGGCGGTGGCGGTGGCCGAGCGGGCTGACGCGGCGTTTCCGGCGTGGTCGGCGACAGGGCCGAACGCGCGGCGGGCATTGTTGATGAAGGCCGCTGACGCATTGCAGGCCAAGGCACCGGCGTTCGCCGAGGCGATGCTGGCCGAGACCGGGGCGACGATAGGCTTTGCGATGTTCAACGTGCACCTGGCCGTAGACGTGATTCGGGAGGCGGCCGCTTTAACAACGCAGATCGGTGGCGAGGTGATTCCTTCCGATAGGCCCGGTTGCCTTGCGATGGCTTTGCGTGAACCCGTGGGTGTGATGTTGGGAATTGCGCCCTGGAATGGGCCGGTGGTTCTGGGAGTGCGCGCTTTGGCCGTGCCGCTGGCTTGCGGAAATACCGTGATTTTGAAAGCGAGCGAGAAGTGTCCGCGAACGCATCAGTTAGTTATAGAAGCGTTCGAAGAGGCTGGCTTTCCCGACGGTGTGGTGAACATGGTGACGAATGCGCCAGCCGATGCGGCGGAAGTGGTGGGTGCGCTGATCGATCATCCCGCAGTGCGGCGGATCAACTTTACGGGTTCAACGGCCGTTGGCCGAACGGTGGCCCAGCGGGCGGCGACTCATTTGAAGCCGGTGTTGCTCGAACTAGGCGGAAAGGCGCCTTTGTTGGTTCTCGAAGACGCCGATCTGGATGAGGCGGTGAAGGCCGCGGCGTTCGGGGCGTTCATGAACCAGGGCCAGATTTGCATGTCGACGGAGCGGATTATTGTGTTGGACGCCGTGGCCGATGCGTTCGTGGAGAAGTTCCGGGTGAAGGCGGCTTCGCTGGCAGTGGGCGATCCGCGGGAAGGGAAGACTCCGCTGGGCGCGGTGGCGGAGCTTGGAACCGTAGCGAATGTCGCTGCTCTGGTTGAAGATGCTTTGTCGAAGGGCGCCGCACGCTTGACCGGTGGCAAAGCCGAAGGGGTGCTGGTGCCTGCGACCGTGATCGACCGCGTGACGCCTGCCATGCGCTTGTTCCATGAGGAGAGTTTTGGTCCGGTGGTGGCTGTGGTCCGCGCCTCCGATGAGGCAGAGGCGATCCGGCTTGCCAACGATACGGAGTATGGCTTGGCGGCATCGGTCTTCACTCGCGATACGGTACGCGGTTTGAGAGTGGCGCGGCAGATCAAGAGTGGCATTTGCCACGTGAACGGACCCACGGTGCATGATGAGCCGCAGATGCCGTTTGGGGGCGTGAATGGTTCCGGCTATGGGCGCTTTGGCGGCAAGGCGGGTATCGATGCATTCACGGAATTACGTTGGATTACGATCGACACCCAACCGGGGCAATATCCGATTTAAGGGGTAGGTAGCGGAAGCCCTCTCACCCAATTACAGTCGTAAAAGGCTGCGCAAGTAGTTGAGTTCGCGTTGAAATATAGGGATCTCGAGATCAATTGCCCACACACCGTCCGCTTTGCGCCGCACGGCCCGTCCGCGTTTGAAATCCGCAGGCTCTTTGGCCCAATTCAATCCTTTTGCATGGAGCAGATCATGCTTCTCGGCTTCTGACTTTCCCAGCAACTCCTCATGCGAATAATGGGCCGAAGCCAGCATATTCAGGCTATTGGCAGAGGCATCGAGTTGCCTCCAGATAAAGTACTTCTCCACCTCGCTTGCCTGCGCAATCACCATCGCACGGCAATCAAAGCTTGCGAGCTTCGGGCAAGGGAAGGCCCGGGCAAAGGCCGCAGTAAACACGCTCGCCGCTACAGACACGATCTTCTGCAGGTTGCCGTCAAACCACAACGGGCTCTTTTCGGTTTCAAAGTCTGTCAGCAGGAACGAATACTCGTCGCTCTGCCCATAGGCGAAACGGCATCCCGTCATCTCAGTGCAGAGGGCGAGAGCTGCCTGATCGAGCGCATCGGCTAGCGGCCGGCAGTAGGGACGCTCCAGCCCCTTGGTGAATTGATGGAAGCTCCGCCCGTCGATCCGCAGCACCACGTGCGTCTGCCGTGGCAGCTGGATGCGCAGCGCGTCTTCGTAATATTGCTTGATTCGTGAGCCGAGTTCGTCTTTCATGCGCTAGCTTGGGGAAGGAATGCGGGTCGTCCTAGATACCAACATACTAATATCCGCCTGCTGGAAGCCGGGCGGGCTGGAGGAGCAGGTGATCGAGCTCGGTCTTGCCGACCACTTCACCATGGTCGTCAGCCCCGAGCTTTGGGCCGAATACGTCGAAGTCCTGGCAAGGCCCAAGTTCCTGAAGCTCAAGCCCCGCATCGATACTTTATTTGCTCGCCTTGAGGCCAAGGTCTTAAAGACTGCAACCCATTCGAAGCTGACACTGGCGAGCGACCCCGACGACAACATCGTCCTCGAGTGCGCCCTAGACACCGGTGCGGACTACATCATCACCGGAAACCTCAAACACTATCCACTCGATTGGCCGGTGGCGCGCATCGTCAATGCGCGCCAGTTCTTCGATCAAACGGGCTACTGCAACCTGGTGGCTTCGGCCGTGCCGTAATAGAGGCCATTGAAGAAGAGCTTGAAGGTGCCATGCGGCTGTGCGCGGAAGGTCACTTCCGGCCCATACAGAAAGAGCTTGCCCTCACCGACCTTCGCTTCTGCCACTGCTACTCCACCTTCAAGATAATGCTGGCCCCAGGCCCAGCCACTACGCAGCGGCTTGGCATCGGCAAACCAGGCAACCGGCTTGACATTCAAGAGGCCAGCATCGGGCTTCAGTTTGAAGACAGGGCTGTCGTCGAAGAAGATGTTTACCTTCTTGTCCATGCCGTAAGCAAGCGGATTGGTGTTGTCGATGGCAACTTCCAGCACCGACCCCGGCACATAGAACTTCTCGTTCGGCAGCTTGCGTTCGCTGCCGTTGGCCAGACGCTCCACCAACTGGTCTCCCAAGGGCAGCCCCAGCATTTGCGCCAGCGCAGTAGAGCTACCAATCGTCAACACGGTGCCACCGGATTCCAGAAACTTCTTCAAATGTGGGATAGTCTTGTCGCGGCTGATACGGCCTTGCCGGTCACGCCATTCCTGAGTCAGGTTCGACGCGGCGCCTTCGGCTGCCCCTCCGCCACCACCACCGCGGGACCGCTCAGCGATACCGCCGGTAACGAAGACCAGCACATCGAACTTAGAACGCAACTCGCCCTGATCGAGCGTCGGCGGATATACAACTTCAAAAGGAAACTGAAACTGCTCAAAGAGCCAGCGTGTCCAGCCCGACGCCATCGAGCCGCCCACGTTGTCCCACAGCCCGATCCGGATCGGCTTCAGCTTCAGAGCGTCACCTGTCGGTTTGGTTGTGGCGGTCGTGAAATTCACCTGAGCATCTTTGGCAATCGTGGCCACTGTTTGTGCGGTCTTTGCCTTGGACGGAATGTAGATCGTGCCTGCTTCCAGGCCGTTGCTGCCCTTGAGCCAGTAGACATCTTCACCAGCGGCCAGCAGCTTGTTGATCGCCTTGAAGGAATCATTGACGCGGTGGCTTAACAGATAGCCTGCTGCGCCACTGCCATTCACCTTGCCGGCTGGCATTTCCATGAAGCCATTCAGCTTCTCAAACGGCCCGCTGAAGTCGTCGAGAATCCGGTCAAACTGCACTCCCATCAGATACGCCAGCGTCCAGCCTGCGCTGTCGTAAGGCGCGATTGGAGGCCCGCCCGGAAAGCGGAAGTCGTTCGGGTAATTTTGCGGCTCAAACATGTCAAGCAAATGCGGACGGAAGGCCTGGTTTGCCTTGAACACAATCGAACCCTTGGCGTAGTTCTTGCCAGCCACTTGAAAGTCGGCCGTTGCACGGTGAACCGTCAAACCCATCCACTGCAGCGTCTGCGTAAACTTCACCGCTGTGTTGAAGTCCACCTGATCGGCAGGCAGAATGTAGCCGCGGGGGTCGCGCCATTCGGGCTTGAGCAGTTCCTGGTAATACTTCATGGGTACGACGCCACCTGTGCGCCCTTCGCCTGTCACAATGCCGTCTTTTGCGAGGCGTTCGGTCAACCATTCCAGACGCTTTGGAACCATCGTCCAGTTGTCTTTGCTGCCGCGCTCGATCGAGTTCTTG
The DNA here is from genome assembly GCA_022843625.1 of Bryobacter sp. Taxonomy (GTDB): domain Bacteria; phylum Acidobacteriota; class Terriglobia; order Bryobacterales; family Bryobacteraceae; genus Bryobacter. The sequence goes on from JALHNH010000005.1 coordinate 176,743, forward strand.
CCCATCCGGTAGATGTTGAAGAGCAGGTCGTCTTTATGGCGGGAGGCGTAATCGAGGATGGCCCGGTTCGCTGAGATCGAGTATTCGATCGATTGGCTGAAGTGCCACTTGGCTTGCGGCGCAATCGGGAATGGCGTCGTCTTGTTCTGCAGCATGCGCGATGGAACAAAAGGAATGTCCATTGGAGTTGGATTGCCTGCAGATTCGGTCAGGATTCCGATCATGTTGTGGAAGTAGGATGTGGTTCGAAGGCCACCGTTGTACCAGACAGAGAAGTTTGCGCCCTCACGAGTGGTGAATCCAGCCTTGCCTTCCACCGCAAAACGCGAATGCATGGCCGACCCAATCTGATCAACGCCAATCATCATCAATGGATCAAAGAGGTAGCTCGACGGATCGCGGAAGGGCGGGCAGAACAGGATCGTCCCTGCGGGGCCCTGCTGGTGGTGGTTGTAGAGAATTTGTGGAATCCACTCAAGATAAAGCTGCCGGTTGATATTCTGCGTTTCTTTCTGGGTGCTCATGAAGAAGTCGCGGTTGTTGTCGTGGCCCGTGTACTTCTGATACAGCCGCTCCGGCGTGTAGCGGCGTTTGGTGGGGTCCGGATTGCGCATGTAGTTCGAGCTCACCAACTCCATGCCGTCCGGATTGGCATTCACGAGCAGAATGATGCAATCCCGCAGCATGCGCAGCGTTTCTTCATCGTTGCGAGACACCATCTGGTAGGTCATCTCGATCAACTGCGCCGCACCCAGCACCTCTGAGGCGTGCAAGCCACCATCGATCCAGACCACAGCCTTACCCTCTTTGGCTAGAGCCCTCGCCTGTTCATCAGTGAGGCCTTCAGCCGTTGCCATGCGCTTGGCGATCTCCTTGTAGCGTGCGAGGTTCCTGATGTTTTCAGGCGAGGAAACCACCGACATGTACTGTGTGCGGCCTTCTTCGGTCTTGCCCATGTCGACGAGCTTCATGCGGTCTGACTCGCTGGCCAGTTGCTTTACGTACCTTTCGTACTGTGTGTAGGTGGCGAGAAAGTAGTCATCGCCGACGTTCGAACCAAAGATATCTTTGGGTGAACTGATCTTGCGCTGGGCTACTGCGCTGAGGCAAAAAGCGAGAAGGACGATCCAGATCCGAAAATTCTGCATATCAGCAGATTGTCGCAAATTACAGCGTCAGTCTGCGCGCCCAAATATTCCGGTATCGCACAGGCACGTCGTGATCCTGCAGGGTAAGAGGCAGTTCGGGTGCATGGGCCTCATACGTACCCACTATTTTATGAGGCGTACGTCCAATCAGCTCTTTGCGGTGCTGCACGACAACGCCATTAAAGATCACCGATACAAATGCAGGCTTTGCCAGGTCTTTACCTACAAATCGCGGAGCTTCCCAGATGATGTCATACACGTTCCATTCCCCTGGCTTGCGAATTGGGTTTACCAGTGGCGGATACTGTCCGTAAATCGCGCCGGCCTGCCCGTCGGCATAAGTCGGGTTGTTGTAGCTGTCGAGTACCTGCACCTCGTACATCCCCATGATCATTACCCCGGAGTTTGCACGCCACTGCGAGTCGCCTGAAATCTCTGGCGGTGCCGACCATTCCAGATGCAATTGCATGTCTCCAAAAGACTCGTTCGTACGCGCATCGCCTGCACCTGGATTCACTTCCATATAGCCGTTCTCAAGCTTCCAATCCATCTTCGGCTTGTTCTTCTTGCCTGCGAATGTCCAGTGCGACAAGTCCTTGCCGTCGAGCAAAACGATCGCATCCGAAGGTGCCCCTCCAGCTACGCCGGACGGGGTAACAACGGCCGGGGCTGGTCGATCGATGTCATGAACTTTCCAGCGCTGAAAAGGAATGACCGGCGTGTCGCGATATCCCGTGGGCTGGTTAAAGCGGTTGGGCTTTTTCTCTTGGGCAAATGCGGCTGTACCAGCCAATACGGAGCTCAAAACTGCGCGGCGATTCATGATGTAAAAAGGCTATCAAAGATTTCCTACTTCAAGTGGGCCTCGGCCCAACTCAGGTGCTGCTCCATGATGTTCTGCGTGAACTTCGGCTCATTCGGGCCGTGCAGAGTTCTGGGATAGACGATCATCTTCACTGGCACGCTTCGCCGCTTGAGCGCCGCATGGAACTCATATCCTTGAGTCGGCGGCACGCGCGGATCATTCTCGCCATGCAGGATGAGTGTCGGTGTCTTCACATTCTGGATGTAGTTCATCGGCGAACTGCGCTTGTAAACTTCAGGCACTTCCCAGGGCGGCCCGCCAAAGTAATCCTCATAGGTTGCGGGAATGTCCTGCGTCCCGTACATGGAAACATGGTTGGTGATGCCAGCACCGATTGCAGCACACTTATAGCGGCTCGTTTGCGTCACTGTCCAGGCCGTCATATATCCGCCATAGCTCCAACCCATCACGCACATCTTGTCTGCATCAGCAACCCCCATTGAGATCACCTGATCGACGCCCAATTGGATGTCTTGAAAATCAAGCCCGCCCCAATCCTGATCCACCTTGTTGCGAAACGCGGCGCCATACGCCGTAGACCCGCGCGGGTTAGGCCGCAAGACCGCAAAGCCTTTCGATGCGAAGGTAGCGATCGGGTACAACCCGCCTGCCCCAACAAAGCTCTCTGCAAACACCCCCGATGGCCCGCCATGAATATTGAGAATCAGAGGCACTTTGCTGCCCGTTTTGTAGCCCGTCGGGTAAGTCAGAATCCCCTCGATCGCGAGGCCATCCTTGCCTTTCCAGGTGATCACCTCAGACTTCGCGACTGCGGGCAGCTCAAGACCCGCGTTGGCCGAACTCACTTGCACCGGCGTGCCGCCCAGGGCCATGACAAAGGCTTCCACTGGCTTGTCCAGGCTTTGCGCCGGGAAGCCGTAATGCGTCCCGGCGTCGTTCATCTTCACTCCCGTAAACAAGCCCACCTTCGGCAGGTACAAATTTGCGAGCGGCCCATCTACTGGTAAACGATAGAGTGCCGAGCGAGTCCCTTTAGGCTCAAACACCACCAGCGACTTTGAATCCGGTGCCCAGCCAGCCACCTGCGGATTGTCGTTCGGGGTCGCAGGCAAATCTCGAATCTCGCCGTTGGCCCGAGTATAAATCGCAATTCGTTCCGCATCGTGGCCCGACTTCTTCATCCGTCGCTGCATTGCAATGTAACGGCCGTCGGGTGAGTAGATCGGCTCAGACTCAAACGCACTGGTCGCGGCAATCTGTTTCGTTGCCCCTGTTTCGACGTTCAGTTCCAGCACGTCTGCCGAGTACGATTCATTCGGTTCGCTGGTATTGCGGCGTTCGATGGCTATCGACTTCCCGTCGGGAGCCCAGTCGAAGCTCATTACATGAAAATCGCCTTTGAGCAAATTTTTCGCTACAGCACCAGCCTGCTTGAGATCCAGAATCCACAAACCCTGTCTGGGAGGCTTCTCTCCAATGATGCGGAAATCCAGCTTCTCTTTTCGCCTCTTCTCAAGGTCTTTGTCCTCTTCGGTGGCGGCGAAAGCAATGAACCCACCGTCGGGAGAAATACGATACTGCCCCAGCGTGCCCTTCCAGTCGGTCAACTTCTCTGATTCGCCGCCTTCGACAGGCAACCTGAAATAGTTTCGTTTCCCGGATCGATCGGAAGCAAAATAGATCGACTTTCCGTCCGCAGACCATGCCGGAGCATTTACGCTTTTGTCGCCCTGCGTCAGTTGCCTCCTGCCGCTGCCATCGACCCTGGCAAAGAAAAGATGCGTCAGCATTTCGCTCTTCTCCTGTTCAATTACGGAACGGGTCTCAAGCCAAACTACACTCTTGCCATCAGGAGAAGGGATGACTTCGGAAATCGTCTTCAGCTTCATCGATAAAGCGGGAGACCAATCTGCAGCCCATAGGCCAGCACAGCACAAACCCAGCAGGATCATTCGCATAGAGCGAGTGTAATCTAAGCGGGTGCCATTTCGCTCCACACCTGCAGTTGGTCTCGCCCGGCACGTTTGGCGGTGTATAACGCCTCATCGGCCTTGGTAAACAGAGACTGCGAATCCATCATCTCTTGCCACTCACAAACTCCGCACGAGAATGTGACTTTGTGTACGCTTTGGTCGGGGGCTATGAACAACTCCCGTCGCACCAGGTCACAAAGCCGGGAGAGCATCGCCGAAGCTTCGTTCTCTCCACCCTGCACTGAGATTACAAACTCGTCACCACCCCAACGCCCTACCCAATCTGTGCGCCGTACATTGGTGCGCAAAAGATCTCCCACCTGCCGCAACACCGTATCGCCAAAGTCGTGGCCGTAGGTGTCGTTCAGCATCTTGAAGTTATCGATATCGAGAATCGCAAAACTCAGAGAGTTCTGCCGGATCCGCGTTAATTCAATGGAATCCTTCAGTCGGCTCTCTGCACTGCGCCGGTTATAGATCCCCGTCAGATGATCGATGGCCCCATTTTGATTGGCACTCTCCACCAGATCCTGCATCGAGCGGGTAATGTAGTTTACATTGGACATCAGGCTGCCCACTTCATCCCTGTAGTGAACGGGCAAATCCGGCAAAATCCGCTCATGGAGAAAGTGATTGAGTTGCCGCGACGTATAAAGAATCGGACGCAAAATCGTAGATAGTGTCCAGTAGGCAAACACAGCCGCCGCAGCAGCAGCCAAGCCGCTGATCAGAATAGCCTGCTCCAGTTCAGGTCCCCTCAAGGTCGAAAACCCGATGAAATACATCTCCATTACCGACACCGGCAACAGCACGCTTACCACTACTGCGAACACCACTTTGCTTCGAAATGATGTCACAAACGGCAGGCGGTTCAGTAGATCGTAGAACTTCAATGCTTTCGACATGAACCTTTTTGCGCCTCTTGTGAATCCATCGGCCCTTTTGAAACCGTCTTTATGACAGCAGTGCCTTTTCTGAAGGAACTACGCGACCCGCCTTAGAACAGGCGCAGCAGGAGATAGAATGAGGATCGTGAAGCTGACTTATCTGGCCATTTGTGCATTTGCCCTGGGACTTTCCGCTCAGGAGGCCTATAAAGGGCCCGTCCCGGAGAAGGCGGATCTGCCATTTATTCGCCACGCGAACAAACTGATCCCCACCGACCCGGGCGATGCCAAGGAAGATTCTGTCAAGGGCGACACCATTTACACCGTCCCCGGGGCTGCGGCCACTGCCAAAACTCCGCTCACCGAGCCCATCTTTATCGTCAAGGTGGACAAGCTCAACGTCCAACAGATGGCGCTTTACAAAATGGAAGCTAAAGGAGGGCAGCGAGTTTTGAACCTCCCGCAGAAGCCAAAGAAGAATGGGCCGCGCGCCGTTCGGCTTTCTCTTGAGCCCCTTTCCTCCGGCCTCTACAAATTGGAAGTACAGGAAGCTCTCGAAAACGGCGAGTACTGTTTGTCCCCCGGTGGTTCTAACGCAGTTTTTTGTTTCGCGGTCTACTAAACAGCCTTGCTAGACTAGTGAGTTCTATGTTTCAAGGACTCGAACACACCGCCATTGCTTCACCCAACCCTAAAAGACTCGCTGATTGGTATGTAGCTCACCTTGAGTTCCATATCAATTTTGAATACTCCGGCAACTATTTCGTCAAGGCGCAAAACGGCTCCATGCTCGAAATCATTCCGAGCGATGGCGCTGCGGGCCCCAACGAAATGAAGACGCCGGGCATTCGCCATCTGGCGATCGCAATCGACGATTTTGATGCCGCTTACGCCATGCTTCAGGCTAAGGGCGTAACCTTCGTAGGCGAGCCTTTCGCCAACCAGGGCAACCGCCTCGCCTTCTTCGCAGACGCTGATGGCAATCTCTGCCACTTGATCCATCGCGAAAAACCCCTCCCCTAAGAAATCTCCCGCATTGAAACGTCAGATTTTTAAGGCATTCGAGTATCCCGAATTCCGGCTCATGTGGCTGGGTGCTTGTACTTCGTCTATCGGGACATGGATGCAGAATCTGGCGCAAAGCTGGCTCGTCTACGAGCTCACGAAATCCGCCTGGTATCTTGGTTTGGATGCCTTCCTCGGGCAGATCCCGATCTTTCTCTTCAGTATGTTCGGTGGTGTGGTGGCCGACCGCAAAGACCGGCGGAAGATCCTTGTAGTTTCACAACTGGTCCAGATGACTTGCGCCATCACCCTTGCAACTCTCGCCTATTTTGGCGTTGTCCAGGTTTGGCACGTGCTCACACTTTCCTTCATCGTGGGTACTGCGCAGGCATTCGGTGGGCCAGCCTACCAGGCTATGATTCCATCCCTGGTCAAAAAGGAAGACCTCCAAAACGCAATCGCGATGAATTCGATCCAGTTCAACGTGGCCCGCGTGATTGGCCCAACCATCGGTGGAGTCACGCTGGCAAAGTTTGGAGCGGTTTGGTGTTTTGGCCTCAATGCGCTAAGCTTCCTCGCGGTCATCTTCACGCTGCTTCGCGTTGCACCAAGGCCTCCCGCCATGACTGGTAAGGAACCCGTCCTCGAAAGCATGAAAGTGGGCCTGCGCTTCATTCGTGACAACTCCGTCATGGGTGGCCTCATCGTTCTCGCCTTCCTCATGACTCTCCTCGGCGTCTCTTTCATGACCTTTCTGCCGGTCTTTGCCGAACGTGTCTTCCATCTCGGCAAGGAAGCTTACTCCGAGATGCTCATCATCTCTGGCATCGGCAGCGTTGTTGGCGGCATATTTGTGGCTGCAACGAGTCATATTGCGCGCAAGGGCCTCCTCGCACTGTCGTCGCTGGTGGCTCTCGGTGCCTGCATCTTCGGCTTCGCGATTTCGACCAATTTCGCCATAGCCTGCGTCATGCTTTTCCTTGGCGGCGCCGCACTGATCGCCTGCTTTGGCCTGGTGAGTTCGCTTGTCCAGACCCAAACCGAAGACTCCATGCGCGGCCGCGTCATGAGTATCTACAACGTCGCCTTCCGCGGCGGAATGCCTATCGGGGCCTTCGCTTCCGGCACTTTGATCGATAGCTTTGGCGCGCCCCAGGTGCTGGCCGCCAATGGCATTCTGCTTGTAGTGCTGAGTGGAATCTTCTGGAGTACACAGCGCCGCATCCGCCAGCTCTAGATTATTCGATAGAATCAGGCTTCCATGTTGCGAGCTGCATTCTTACTCACTCTGAGCCTTTCCGCCCAAACCCTGCCCACTGCCTACAAGCAATATTGTGCAGCCTGTCATGGGGATTCTGCCACTGGAACCGATCGTGGACCCAATCTGATCGATACCCGTAGCTTGCGTGCCAGCAGCGAAGCGAAAATTCGTACCATCATCGAAAAAGGCACCTCCGGCGGCATGCCCGGATTCGGCAATCTGAAGGCAGAAAATCTTGATCTACTGGCCAAAACCATCCGCTCGTGGAATGCATCCGCCTTCGACGCAAAGCCAGCAGGGGACCTCGCCGCCGGCAAGCAGGTCTTCGAGCAAAAATGCCTTGGTTGCCACATGGCTCAGGGACGAGGCAGTTCCAACGGCCCCGACCTTTCCAGCATCGGCCGAGAGCTCACGATTCGCGAAATCGAAGCACAGCTGAAAGACCCAAACTCCCGGCGCGGCAAACGCAATTCCGCTTCCTGCCCCTCATGGGCCTTCTGCCCGGACAATCCCTGGGCCGTTGTCAAAGCCACATTGCGCGACGGTAAATCTCTCAGGGGTTTTGCCCGGTCGAGAGGCCGCCATGATCTCCAACTGCAAACCTTCGACGGCAAGCTCCATCTGATCAACAACCCCATCTCGGTTGAAGAAGAGACGAAGTCCTTCATGCCTTCATTCCCGTCAGATCCCAATCTGGTTGCTTACCTGTCCACTCTGGGCGGAATTGCCAACGGCAAGATCGCTTCACCCAAAACGCCCACCTCTGCCAAAGAGATCCAGCAAATCCAGCAACCCGCGAGTGGCGAATGGCCTGGCTATCACGGTGCCCCTTCTGCCAACCGTCATAGCCCCCTCACGCAAATCAACACCGCTAACGCCACTAAACTCAAACTCGCCTGGTCTTACTCTCTCCCTCACATGGGTCTTCAAACCACTCCTCTGGTAGCGGACGGCATCATGTACGTCACTGCACCCAACCAGGTCTGCGCTCTCGCCAGCGACACCGGCCGCGAGATCTGGTGCTACACGCGCAACCGGGCTGACGCCACCAAGATTTCCGGCGATGCAGCCAAAGGTGCTCAGCGTGGTGCTGCTCTGCTCGGAAGCAAGATCTTCTTCTCAACCGACGACGCCCACCTCATCGCGCTCAATCGCCTCACCGGCGCCCTCATGTGGCAAGTCTTCATGCCGGAGGGCCTGCCCGGCGCATACGGTGCTACCGCGGCACCTCTCGTTGTCGGAGATCTGGTAGTCGCAGGCATCGGCGGTGGCGACGCACCCTTACGCGGTTTTCTCGCCGCCTACAAAGCCGACACTGGCGAAGAAGCATGGCGCTTCTGGACCATCCCCAAACGAGGCGAACCCAAATCTGAAACCTGGGTCGGCAATGCCCTCGAAGTCGGTGGCGGAGCAACCTGGCTCACTGGCTCTTACGATCCAGCTCTCGACACTCTCTACTGGCCCGTAGGCAACCCGTACCCCGACACCGACGGCACAGAGCGCAAAGGAGACAATCTCTATACGGACTCCGTAGTTGCACTGAACCCCAAGACCGGCCAGATCAAATGGCACTTCCAGTTCACCCCCCACGACCTCTGGGATTGGGATGCCACCGAACCGCTGGTGCTTGTCGATGAGGTCTTTCAGGGCAAACCCCGCAAGCTTCTCCTGCAGGCCAACCGCAATGGCTTCTTTTACGTCCTCGACCGCACGAGCGGCGAATACCTCCTCGGCACTCCCTTCGTCAAACGCCTCACCTGGGCGACTGGCCTCGACCCCAAAGGCCGTCCTATCGTAAACGAAAAAGCGAAACCCACTATGGGCGGCACCGTCACTTGTCCAGCTGTAAGAGGCGCCACCAACTGGTATTCGACAGCATACAATCCCCAATCCAAGCTCTTCTACGTAATGGCCGTCGAAGATTGCAACCTCTATCGCCAGGCGGGCTCCTGGTTTGTGCCGTACAACGACCCGGCCAATCCCCCACAAAAAATCCTCCGGGCCCTCGACATCCAGACCGGCAAGATCGTCTGGGAACAAGTCCAGATCGGCGCACCTGAATCCAACTACACCGGCGTGCTCTCCACCGCCGGCGGACTCATCTTCTACGGAGAGAGCGGCGGATCCTTTGCTGCTGCCGATGCCAAATCCGGCAAGACTCTCTGGCACTTCAACACCAGCGCCGTCTGGAAGGCCTCACCCATGACCTACACCGTGCATGGCAAGCAGCACGTTGCGATCGCCGCCGGCGGCAACATCCTCTCCTTTACACTCAACGACTAGCACTATTGCGTAACACCTGCTCCACCCAGGCCACCCCCCGGTGGCGGGCCAGCAGCGCATAAAGCCACGAATGCCCACGCTGCATCACTGCGGCCAGCTTCGCCACACCGTAATCTGGATACTTCGCATGCACAGCCGCAGCCACATTCAATCGGGCCATCTCAAGGTTATGGTCCACATCGCACCACAACGGATCCTCTCCATCCCCCTGATAGGGCATCGCCACTTCGATCTGAACCCGTGCCTCGACAAGCGCCCCAATCTCGCTCACCATTGCCCGGGCAAATCCATCCTGCACAACGCCCAACGCCTCCCGGGCCGCCAGCATCGCCCGCTCCGCCCAAACGCTCCTTCCAGCCCGTTTCTCGCATAAAGCCAATAGAGCCCACGCCCGAGCCCGGTAGCCGCGATTCGCCAGCTTGTGTGCCACCAGTTCTTCCAGCACCCCGCGCGCTAATTCTTCCCGGCCCGTCTCGATCCACATCTCTGCCTGCAATACCCGTAGTTCTGCGATTTCCTCTCCTTCCAGGCGCTTCTCGAGCCTCTTCATTTCCGTCTCAGATCGGTCAAATTCCCGGGCTCGAATCAGACACTCCATCAACCCCAATACGGCACTCCCTGAAAGCGGCCCCGAATCCACATAGGCATCGCGCAGACAGGAGTCGACCCGCTTGCGCAATCCCTTCAATTCCACCTGCATCACCGTTCCAGCCTCAAGCTGCCTTGCTCTCACCTCAGCCAGCAAACCAAAAGCGCCGGCAACAAAACCGTTCCTCCTGTTTCGCAGTGCAAACCAATCCTGCAATTGCTGGAGTCGCAATCCCTCCTCGCGCAACCGCTCTGCAGATTCAGCCAGCATCACCGTCGCGCTTCGTGAATACACCTCGAGGCTCTTTCTCCAGGTCTCCTGCCCCAGCGTGGACAGGATCTGCGATGCCCCGATTAGCCATCCCCGCGCCTCCACATATCGCCCACGGGCCAGCGCAATTCCTCCCTGGCCAAAGCCCAGAATGCGCGATGTCATCACTCGGCTATAGATGAGTTCCCGCCGCAACCGGTCGGCGTCCATTCCCTCATATTTCTTTTGCTTATCTTCGTAGCGCAAACGAGTCTGATCGAGCGCTACATCAAAGTCTCTCGCCGCCTCATTCAGGTCACCGGCATTTCGATGCCAAAGCCCTTCGTAGTAACGCAGCAGCGCCACCGTTCCATGGCACGGAAAGTCTGGCTGCACCATCTTTTCTTCGACAAAGCTCCGCATCGCTACAATCACCGCGCCAGCTTCACGAACACGGTTGGCGCGCAGATGAGTCAGCGCATAGGCCAGGCAGCACCAAACCCTTTGCCGCATCAGACGAAGTTCATCCGCTTCCATACCGCCGTCCATCAACTCCTCCACCGTCAGGCGAAGCAACCCCGCCGCCTCCTGTGATCGACCGTGGGCATCGAGATATTCAGCCATCAACGCCAGCGCCTTCAGCCGCGTCCGGTCTGACAGATCCGCACGCCGCCGTCGATGCCCCTCAAGCAAGCCCATCATTTCAACAGCAATCGCATCCAGCTCATTTCCAAAAGCATATGCCCGCAACCGGGCCTGAAATGGCCCAACCAGCGCAGCAATCCGTTCATCCGATTTCATGGAATTATGATTCCACAAAAATGGACACTCTGTTGGTTTTGAGTCAGGTCGCCTTTAATGAAGACAGAAAAGAAATATGCAAAACCAAACACTCTACGAAAAGATCGAGCGCTTCGAATTTCCTGCCAACTTCCACAAGCGCCTCTGCCGCGAGAACTCCTGGTCTCCCGCCCAAGGCAGGGCGGTGATCGACGAATACCGTCGCTTCCTCTACCTCGCGATGGTTTCCCCGCAACCGGTCACGCCCTCAGAAGCGGTAGATCAGGCCTGGCACCTCCACCTGATCCATACCCGCTCCTACTGGGAAGATCTCTGCATGAACACTCTCCCGCGCCCCCTGCATCACGGCCCCACCGCAGGTGGCAAACAGGAAGACGAGAAGTTCGAAAACTGGTATGAGCGCACTAAAGCCTTCTACGCGGCAGAACTTAACCAGGCTCCGCCGCCTGCAATCTGGCCAGCCAGCGAGATCCGCTTTAACCCCAACCAGCGCCTGCGCTGGCTCGACAGCACCAGGCACTGGATCATCCCCAAGCCCAACTGGCAATCGGCCCTGCCCTCGGTGCTGCCCTTCCTGCTGCTCTCAAGCGCCGCCCCGGTGCTGCTCGCGATGGTCTTCGTGACTGCCTTCTTCCTGATCTTCGGGTTGATCAAAGCCGCGACAAAGTCACAGCAGAGCCAGAAGAACAAGGGTAACGGCGACGCAAGCTCGGGAGGATGCTCCAGCTTTACATCGTCAGGCTCGGGCGACTGCGGAGGCGGAGACTCTGGCTGCGGCGGGGGAGGATGTGGTGGGGGAGGCGGCTGCGGCGGCGGAGACTAGCCCCAAACAAAAAGGGAAGCGGGCTTCTCATTGCTGAGAAGCCCGCTTCCGTTTGTAGATTCGACAGCTGGTTTAAAAGTAGTACTTCAAACCAAACTGCATGTTACGAGGACCGACACCGTTACGAAGGCCAGTGATCTGTCCGAAGTTAACAGCGCCGAAAGCGGTGGCAGGATCACCGAACATAGGGGTGTTGGTGAAGTTGGTTGCTTCCATGCGGATTTCCAGACGATGGCCCTCGCGCACGATGATGCTCTTGAGGAGCGCTGCATCGAGCGTGGAGATGCCAGGGCCACGGTAGCCGAGGCTTCGTGGTGCCGTGCCGGGAACATCAACCCCAGGTTGCGAGAATGCAGCATTGTTGAAGTAGGTGTTGATCCGGTCCTGCACCGAACCGGTGGTGCTGGGGTCGCCAATCAGATTGGGACGCTGCGTGCCGTCCCAGATGTTGCCGCCATTTTGGGTGACGTGGAGAGGCATGCCGCTCTGGAAAAGCGCCATACCGCTAATGTCCCAATTTCCGGCAATCCAATTGATCACGCGCGGCATGTTAGCGGCAAACTTGCGGCCTTTGCCGAACGGCATCTCATAGGAACCCGTAAATACTGCACGGCTTGCGATGTCGTGTGCTGAAAGCGCCCGTTCGCCGCGAAGATCCCAGATGTTCTGGATGTTGGTGGATCCACCAAGCCAGGAAACGTTGCCAGAGGTGTGCGAGACGTTGTCGATCATCTTTGACCAGGTGTAGTGGCCAAGGAAGGTGAGACCAGAGCTGTAGCGCTTTTCCCACTTGAGCTGAAGTGCGTGGTAGTTGGAGTCGCCTCGGGCGGGTTCGGCCGTTCCGACGCTGGTGCCGGCAAAATGCGGCATCGGACGAAGCAGCCGTTGCAACTGAACCGTGGGCTGAGAGTAGACCGACCGGCTGTCATTGATTTGTCCGAAAAACGGATTCGTAACCAGACCGTTCAATGCTGTACGTCCGCGGCTCCAGTCGTTCGGGTGCAGCGGTGACAGTGTCGTGATCGGCATAAACAAGTGAGTGCCACGGCTACCGGTGTAGTTCACCTCAAGCACGGAGCGCATGGGCAATTCACGCTGGATCGAAAGATTCCAGGAGTGGTACTCGGGGTTGCGATTGTTATCGCGAACGATGGTGCCTGTGCCGAAGCCCAGGAAGGTGTTGTCACCCTGGCTGCGGCCCGGAGGCAGCAATACGCCGTTGGGGAAAGGATTGTTCAACTGTGCGCTTAAAGTGGCGTTTGAGTCTAGTGTCCAGATGGCGGGCGAGTCGATCGTGAAACCCGTGCCAGGACGGCCAAAGACCGTCGCGCGGCTCAGCGTGTAGAACAGGCCGTATCCAGCGCGGATAGCGGTCTTCGAGTCGGCCGCGTAAGCAAGGCCTACGCGGGGCTGCCAGTTGTTCATGTCAGCATCGAAGGGGGAGCGGTTGTCCTTGTCGACAAACTTGATGACACCGCGGGTATCGTAACCGGGAGCCTTGACAGCGGACTGCTGATTGAGATCCCAGTAGCTATAGCGATCCTGTACTTCCCAGCGCGGCACGTCGAAGTCGTAGCGCACGCCAAGATTGATGGTGAGCTTGCGGGAGACCTTCCAGTCGTCCTGCATGTAGAAGCCCCAATAGGCCGAGCGCGAGAAGGCTTTGGGTTCGATGTGATAGTTGCTGCCTGTGGTCCAGCCCAGAAGCATGGTAGCCAGTCCGTTACCCTGGTTGCCGGGACATGTAAAGCGGTCCACGCATGTGATGCCTCGACCGAAGGAATAGCCGCCAGAGGGGAAGCCAGGCTGCAGATAGTCGAGCTGATTGAAGCGCCGTTCGCCTCCAGCCTTGATGTTGTGGCCGCCAATGATCTTCGTCATCGAGCCAGCCCAGTGGTGCACGCCCTCTTCGCGATCCATGATCCAGTAGCCTTCGGTACCGAATTCCTGAAACCCTTCCGGACGGAAGCGAGGAAATACGAGGTTGGTCGCGTTCGATTTGATGTTTGAGGCAAACCCGAGTGAAGTTGGGTCGAAGCTGTCAAAGAAGGGGTTGCGGAAGAAGTCCGAATACGTCCAGCCATAGCGGAAGGTGAAGAGCGTTGTGGGACTTGCGACGTGCGTGAAATCACCAACCACCGACTGCGTATTCGTTCCGTTGACGCCGCCAGTGTAATACGAGGGGTTATTGTCTCCGAACAGATTCGGGTTTTGACCATTGCCCCTGCTATTGCTCCAGCGTCCGCTGAAGCGGCTCGCGGCATTGAAGTTGTGGTCCATCTTGATCGTCGACTGGTGAGCTGTACTCGCATTCACGCCCTGCCCGAACCAGTTGGCCGTATTCGTAAATGCGGCACCAGCCTGATTGGATGTGGGCAGGAATGAAAGCGCCTTCAGTGCAACCGGATCCATGGTGGAGGCCGGAATGATGTTGCCGGGAATTGGGTTGCGGGTAATCGTCCCGTTGGCTGCGGTGGCGGTTGAGAATGGATTGTACAACTGCATCAACTGCCCGGCGGCATTGAAGGTCTGCGAGAAATTTCCAGCGCGCTGCAAATTCGTAGGAACGCTGATTACTGCCGACGTTGGGCTTTCCTGTTTGGTGTACTCATAGGCACCAAAGAAAAAGGTTTTGTTCTTGATCACCGGCCCGCCGAGGACGCCGCCGTATTGATCGCGATGGAATGCCGGGATTGCTCGACCCGCACGATTGGCAAACCAGTCGTTGGCATTCAGGGCTGCATCACGCATAAAGTAGTACCCTGTGCCATGAAATCCATTGGTGCCTGACCGCGTTACCATGTTCACCACCGCGCCACCCGTCTGGCCGAATTCAGCAGAGAAGAAGTTGGTCTGCATCTTGAATTCCTGCACGACGTCGATCGAGGGCGAAAACTTGAGATCGGAGATGCCCGAATTCTGTTCCACTGTCGTTACGGTTACGCCGTCGACGAGGACGTCGGAAGTGGAATTGCGCGAGCCATTAGCGACGAAATTCGTGTTGCTGTCCCCGCGCCTGCCACCGGAGCCGACTACACCTGGAGTCAGGTAAGAAAGGCTCATGGAGTTACGGGCAAGATTCGGAAGCTTTAGAATCGTTTCGTTATCAATCACCTGGCCGAGGTTCGAGATCGTTGTGTTGACAAGCGAAGCGGCCCCTGAGACTTCAACCGTTGTGTTGACGTCGCCAACCTGTAGTTTTGCGTCGATGGTGATTTGTTGCTGGACGGCTACAGTAAATTTGCCGCTCGAAAACTTCTTGAAGCCAGGTGCTTCAGCGGTCAGTACGTATTTTCCTGGCTGTAGGGCATTGACGACATAGCGCCCTGCGCTATCCGCCTCTGAGCGAAGTGAGGTGCCGCGCTCTTGATCGGTGACTACGATCTTGGCTCCGCCGACTACTGCGCCTGAATCGTCGGCGACGACACCGCGTACGCTAGCGGTAAATGATTGCGCCCAAATACTGGTGGCGAGCATTGCCAAAAGTCCAGCAGACTGAGCTGTTTTTCTTAAATTCACAGATTCCTCCCTGAGTTGACCCGGTTATCGCCGGTAAAACTTCTGGGTGAATTCTATAACAAGATTGAAACTAGCGCAGCACAGTAATTGTGATCGGAGTGCTCTGCTGCGCATTCAAAAGCGAGCGCACCTGCACCACGTTCAGCCCTGGCCGCACATCGGTGGGCACCTGCGCCACAATCTGTGTGGGTGACGACGAAATGATGGGCAGCGCAATGTCGTTGAAGGTCACGCAGCTTCCACCCAAAACCGTCGGTAGCGGCACGCTATCGGCAGCCGTCGCCGTCGCAAGGCCAGTCCCATTGATCGTGATGAACGAACCAACCCGGATGTTTGTGCTTCCGTCATTCGCGTTCACCACTCCACGCACACCAGCCGGTATGGTTGGGGCTGTAGCGCTGCTGGTCGGGGTGGTCGGTACCAGTGTCAGGCCCGAGACCGTAAGCATATAGACATTGCCCTTGGAATCGACCGCCATTTGCCGTGCCGGGATATTGATTTGTTGTGTGCTCCCGCTCACAAAGAAGACCGGGTTTTCCGGAAGTATTCCAGCTACGCTCTCCGACTGTGTACGGATGTCCACCAGTTCCAGCGTCGTTCGCTCTTCATCGCGTGTCACTGCCGTGGCGGCCGTCCGCACTGGGGTTGTCGCCCTCAGAAAGCGATTAGAATCCAGTGGCCAAACCGAGTACACATTCCGGTTCCCGGCACTCACGCTGATTTGCGTTACCTGCCCGTTTTGACCAGGAACAAACTGCACCGCTCCCGGCCTCTCCACCCCACCGATCGGAGTCAGCGACGATCCAAGAATCAATCCGCCGGCCAGAAAATACTCTCCTCGTGGCCCTGCACCCGTGGGCGCAACGTAGCTTGCGTACGGTTGCTGAAACACCGTCCTGCTAGCGGTGTAGGCGTCAATGGTTGCATCAAAGAGATAACCGTTTGCGGTGGTCGTGCCAGCGACACTTGCCAGCAACATCGCATATTCGCCGCCAGGCGAAGCAGTCATGAATCGATTCCCGCCTACCGTCCCCGCAGCGTTGAATACGCCGCCGCCAGGGCGCACTACCGCTTGATTGCCAAGCGTTCGCCATACGTTTCCGGTCGTGGTCGTAAACTGCAATCCCGCTAGCGTCATCGCCATTGAATCTACCGTTAATGCATTCTGCGCTGCATTCCTGGGCGTCGGCGGAAACTCAATATTTCCTGTGACGCTGAGCGATGCAAGATCCACAGTCTGGATGGACTCCCCACCCGTGTTCGCAACATACAAGGTGTCACGATCCAGCGAAAGCTCCATGTTCTGTGGGAACTGACCGACTTCTATCGGGTCGAGATAGCGCTGCTTTACTGTGTCGAAAACCTCGATCCGGTTCTGTGCCGAGTTGGAGATGTAGACCCGGTTTCGCTTCTCATCGAGCAGGATGTCTCGCAACCCGCGACCCGGATTGATGCCGTTGGCCAGTGTCGGGATGGGAAAAATCAGACCCCTCTGATCGTTCAACCGGTAATTCATGAACACCCGGATCGTATTGGGAATGTTGATTGCCTCAAGAGAATTCAGGTTCACCACTACCGCGCCACCATTGTTGCCGTTGTACACGTTGGTGCCTGGTCTGCGGTTCACATTGACTCGCCCTGGATCCATCGTGAAGGTGATTGCCGAGGGTGCAAGGCCGCTGGCAACTTGAGCCACCAGCGCCGCCGTTAAGGCTGGCACGCTGTAGGTGAGTTTGCCCTTACCCAAATTCGAGACCTTCAGAGTCGCCCTGGCGATGCCCTTATTGCACGGGTCGGTCGCCAGAAACACTTGTGTCGATTCCGGGTCCAGAATTGGGTAATCGAAAAGATTGCCCACCGGCAAAGTCACAAAGCCAGATTCCGACAATCCGAAAATTTGGCTGCCATCGGCCGTGATTACCATCTTGCCCAGCACCGATTCCGGCATCCGGATTCCCAGCCTGACGCCGAGATTCGTAGGGTTTCCAATAAACAAAATGTTCGCCGTCGGCCGCTGCGTGGCAATGGTGGCCGTGTAGTTGAACGCCGAGTACAGCGTCTTGCCATCAGGCGCAAACACGCTTCCGCCGTAGTTCACGCCATTCGGAAAACCAACGGCTCCTGCGAGCGTAAACGGCAGATTTGCTGTATTCATCACTCCGCGCACATTCATCGTTCCAAAGTCGTACTGCGAAGATCCGGCCATCACTCGCGCGCCATCCGGCGACATTGCCAGTACCGTTGATTGTCCCGTCACAGTGCGATTGCGCAGAATCGTTCCACTGGCAACCTCGTAGACAAACATCGTCGTCTGCGCCGTGTTGACATTCTGGTTGATCGCAACCATGCCAACAATGAAGTTCCCATCGGGGGTCGTAATCAACTTACCCGGAAATGGCGTCACCGGACGGCCGAAGAAAATATTCTGATTGATGTTGCCCGTGGAAATCGTCGCAGGCGAAGGCACGACTGACAGTTGCAACGAAGCATCCTGACGGGGATCATAGAGCAGAAGCGTCTGTGATGCATTATTCGTGCCTGTTCCTTGAGTCGTAATCAATACGCGCCCGTCCGCCCCTACCGCTACTCCCTCTGGCCGCACCGGCAAGCTTAAGGTGTTCAAAACCTGGTTGTCGCCGAGTCGGATAATACTCACACTGGTCGAAGTTGCGTTGGTCACATAGAGTGTCGCCCCGTCGGGCGACATTGCCGCACTCACAGGGAAACTTCCCACTGGGATAGGATTTTCCAGCTTCTTGTTCACGTAATCGTAAACTTCCACCCGGTTTGCGTTAGAACGTACCAAATAAAGCAGGCCGCGCAATTCATCCAGTACCATATCGCTGGGAGTTTCACCCAATGAAGTCACGCTTCCGAAGATGCCAGTTTGTGCCTGCATCACCCCGGATTGGGCTACTAAAAGTACTACTGCCATCAAAGAAAAAAAGAGAGATTTGTTAATGTTTGCCAAGACAAATTGCATCTGCATCTGAACCTAATGTACTCTAACGCTTCATGGTCAAAGAAGTTTCTTCCAGCAGGCGAAACATTTTCAACTAGCATGGGTTCAATGGAGTCAGCAGAAAAACGCTTGCGCGTCACCAACCGCCGTTCCGGCCAGTCGCTAACCACGCACGCCGGAATTGCCAATACCAGTGAATTGCGTAGGCGTGGCCTTCTCAAACACACCTCTTTGGAGGCTGGGGACGGCCTCTGGATTGCCCCTTGCGAGGCCGTCCACTGCTTCGGAATGAAGTTCGCGATCGACGTTTTGTATTTGAACAAGCAGAAAAAAATCTTGAAGATCCGTCCTAACATGGGCAAGAACCGAATCAGTTTCTGCCTCAGCGCTCACAGTGTGCTGGAACTGCCGGCGGGTACCGTCGAGCGCACCGGTACCCTCGTCGGTGATGAGTTGGAGTTTGAAAAGGTATGATCCGCTTTCTCGTTCCGGTGCTTTTGCTATTCACCTTCTCCTGCTCCCGGCAAAATCAATCCGCCTCTCGCATCGCACCTGTCTTTGATCCTCAAGTCCGCAATGCTGTAAACATGGGGGATGGGGATCTCGAGGTACAGGCTCTTCGCAAGCGCCTTCTCGAAAACCCGACTGACACCATGCTCCGGCGTCGCCTTGCGGCCAAATTCAAGGCTTCCGGATATCCAGACCTCGAACTGGAGCATCTGCGGATCGCCTTCGAACTCGCTCCCGCAGACCTTTCTCTTGGCCTCGATCTCGCCAATGCCCTCAACGAACAGCGACTTTCTACACAAGCCAATCAGGTCCTGGCCGCTGCTCTCAAGGATTCAAAGCCGACTGCCGCGCAATGGTCCAGCGTCGCAATTCTTACCGATTCGATTGCATCTCTCTCCGAAGGGGAAGCCCTCCACCGCAAGGCCCTCTCTCTCGATACCAACAACTTTAACTTCTCGAACAACCTTGCCTACAACCTGATCCGTCAGAACCGGTCGAGCGAAGCCGAGCAAATCCTGCGTGAACTTCTACGCGCCAAACCCACACATGAACTGGCCCGAAACAATCTCGCCAAACTTTATGCCACCCAGCTCAATCAGCCCGAAGAGGCTCTCCTCCACTGGAAGGCTATCAGCGGCCCGGCTGCCGCTCATAACAATCTCGCAGCCGCCTACATCGAACTCGGAAAATGGGCCGAGGCCAAGATTGAGCTGGAAAAAGCTCTCGCCCTCCGCTTCCAATTCCCTGAAGCGCTGCAAAATCTTCAAATCATTGCCGCCCGTACTGGTGGTACTGTAGATCTCAATCTGGACCGCGACAAGAAGCCATCCAGCCTGTCAAAATTAGCCAGGGCCCTTCGTCACGTTTTCGTTAGCGATGATGACGGGACCTCAAAGTCGAATCACCATAGGAGTCGTTCATGAATTTTCAATCTCTCGTTTCCCAGGCTCAGTCTTTTGCAAAAAAGCTCTGGCAGGATGAAGCTGGCCAGGACCTGGTCGAATACGCTCTCATCGTAGCCGCCGTAGGTCTCGCCCTGATCACCACCGTCAATCAGCTAACTCAGTCTGTCGTCAGCTTGTACCAGAGCATGACCCAGGGTCTCGGCTCTATCGGTACCGCTCAATAGCTTCGGACAACACGTCATTGTCCCCGACTCTCCGCCGCTGGCTCGTCCCCGACATTGCTTTGATCCTGTCGGTGGTTACGATGGCATACTGCCTGTTCTCTTTCAACGGGATGCAGCTTCTATTCCGCGACGCTGATAGCGGCTGGCATATTCGAAATGGCGAGCGCGTCCTCGCCACCGGGGCCGTCCCCTTTACTGAACCCTACTCCTGGTCCAAACCAGGCGAAGCCTGGTTTGCCTGGGAATGGCTCGCAGACTGTGTAATGGCCCAAGCCCACCTGTGGGATGGCCCTCGAGGAGTGTTTTTCCTCTATCTGGTCGTGCTTGGAATTGTCACCTGGCTCTGGTTCCAACTGGTCTGGATGCAGGGCACATGGTTTTTGGTTGGTGCAGTTTCCACATGGATGATGCTGAACACTACTAACATTCACTGGCTGGCTCGCCCCCACCTTTTCGGGTGGGTTTTCCTATTGCTGGTGGTTCTTGCCGCAGAACGTGCCCCCCAGCGCGTCAATTGGGCGCACATCCTTCTTGTAGCCATCGGCGGTGCTCTATGGGCCAATATCCACGCCAGCTTCTTTCTCGGCGCTGGAATCTTCTTACTCTACGCAGCAGACCGCTGGCTCCATTCTGATTTGAGCTGGAAGCCGCTCGCCGCCTGGGGCACTACTGCATTCCTCGCCAGCCTCGTCAACCCATATGGCTGGCACGTCCACGAGCACATCTTTCACTATCTGCGCGACAAAGAACTCATCTCCCGTATCGGAGAATTCCAGACCTTCAACTTCCACCTTGATGGAGCAGAGCCTCTCGTCGTAACCCTCGTTGTGGTTGCTGCTGGAATCACCCTCAACCTGCTCGAAGGCCGGGTAGCCAGATCCATCCTTTGCCTGGTCCTTTTTGTCGGGGCACTCCGTTCCGCTCGCGGCCTCCCTCTCCTGGCTCTTGTCGCGCTCCCAATTGCTTTAGGCGCAATCTGCCGTGCTCTTGAATCCTCCGCAGGCCTCCCCGCAAAGCTCGCTAAATTCCGCGACGACTTTGTCGCCTACAATCGAAATCTCACCAAGCTCGATGTCTCCATCGGTGGTTGGGCTTTAGCCCCGCTCGCTCCCGCTCTCTTCCTCTTTCTGATTCACACACCGCTCTTCTCCAAGCCAGCTGGCTTCTCCGAAGAAACCTTTCCGGTTCTGATCGCAGCCCAGATCGAAAAGCTCCCCGCTGACGCTCGCATCTATTCCAATGACAGTTTTGGCGGCTACATGATCTACCGCTTCGCCGGCCAGCGAAAGGTTTTCTTCGATGGGCGAAGCGACTACTACGGTTCCGCTTTCATGAAAGACTACCTCGTGATTCCCGAAGTGAAATCCGGCTGGGAAAAACAATGGAATCGCTGGAATTTTACTCACGCGCTTGTCCCCGTCGGGAGCGCCTTAGCCGACCGTCTTCCCCTCAAGGGCTGGCGTGAAATTGGCAAAGACCAAACTGCAATCCTCTTTGAGAAGGGCCCACAATAAATGGACCGCCAAAAACTCTTGATGATCTTCGGAGGAGCCTGGGTCTCAGCTGCACTGCTCACCTGGTTTCTCTACTCCGCAACTTCTTCAGCAAAACAAACCAAACTCGTCCGCGTCCAGGCTGCCTCACGAGATTTATCCGCTGGAACCAGGCTTCGTAAAGGCGACCTGAAACTGGTCGAGGTACCAGAGCGAGAACAACCACGTGGCGTCTTTGCCGATGAGAAGATTCTCATCGACAAAACTCTCCTCTTTCCTGTCTCACTCAACGAACCCGTTACGCAAAACAAGCTCGCTGCCATGGGCGGGGCTGAAGGTGTTGCCGCCACGATCCCTCAGGGCAAGCGTGCCATCAGTGTCCAGGTGACGGATTCCACCAGCGCCGCCGGCCTCATCCTCCCGCGCTCCCACGTCGACGTAGTCTTTACCAGAACCGGTTCCATGACCGAGGCTCTCAGCAAAGTAATCCTCGAAGACATCACCGTCCTCAGCGTTGGCCGCAATACTGAAATCGCCACTACAGACCCCAAAGCAGTAGCTGCAGCGGCAGCTGCTGCACCAGGCCAGAATGCCACCGCTCAGCGCGCTGTCACTCTATTGGTCACCCCAGAAGAATCCGCCAAGCTGGAACTGGCCAAGAACAACGGCAAGATCGGCCTCGTCCTGCGTAACCCGCTCGACTCAAGCAAAATCAACCAGGAACAACCCATCTACGCCGACGCCCTCGACCCCTACCTCGGCGCAAGAAAAGAACGCATGGCCAGGTTTGCCCAGAATCCAAACCTGCCCAGCATGGCGCGTACTATCAACGACGACAAAACCTGGAACACCCTTACAGATCAAAAGGGCCCAAAGAAAACCGCTGAAAAAGATCCAGATCCACCCAAGCCACCGCAAAAAATTGTCGACGTCTTCCGCGGCGACAAGCATGTGCAAGAGGTGTTTGAAAAGACCAAATGAAAAAGACACTCGCCAACACTACTGCCTTGCTGGCATGCGTCGCCCTTGTTGTTTCCGCGCAAACCACACCCAACACCATTCGTCTCACCGTCGGTCAGGGTGAACTCGTTACTTTTCAGCAGGACATCTCAAAGGTTGTCGTTGCCGAGCCCAAGATCGCCGACGCAATTGTCGTCAGTCCGCGTGAAGTGATGGTTAGTGCCAAAGGCTCCGGCAAGACCACCCTCGTCATTTGGGAAGAAGGCAAGGCCCCCGCGCGTTACGACGTTCAGGTTGTCCTCGACCTCACTCCCACCGACGACTTCAACAGCGCCATCAAGGCCGACCTGAAACGGGAACTCCCCGAAGATGGAATCCAGTTCAACGGCAACGCTGAGACACTGGTTCTCACCGGCGCAGTCAAAAATCCCGACAGTGCGAAACGTGCTGTAGCAATTGCGCAGACCTACACCAAGAGCGTCATTAACCTCATAGAGATGCCGAAGAAGATCGACCCGCGCCAAATTATGCTGCAGGTTAAATTTGCCAGCATCGACCGAGCGGCTATGTCCGAGATTGGCTTCAACTACTTTTCCAGGAACCCGAAATTTTTAGGCTCTTTATCCACGCAGCAATTCCAGCAGCCCCGCATCAGCGCCCTCCAATTTTCCGATCAGCAATTCTCCAACACGACGGTCAATTTCGCCGACCTCCTCAACATGTTTGCCTTTCGGCCTGATCTGAACATTGGCGCTACCATCCGTGCCCTGGCCAATCAGAATCTTTTGCAAATTCTCGCCGAGCCCAACCTGATCACCGTCGAAGGTAAAGAAGCCAACTTCGTCGCGGGTGGGGAATTCCCCTTCCCGATGCTGAATGCAACTTCCACCGGTGGTGCCATCTCCCCCGTCATCACGGTTCAATTCCGACCCTTCGGCGTGCAGTTGAATTTCACTCCAACAATCACTGATTCCGGTGCCATCCATCTCAAGGTCCGTCCCGAAGTCAGCTCCCTCGACTATTCCAACGCCATCAATCTTCAGGGCGTTCAAATCCCCGCGCTGGTCACCAGGCGCGCGGAAACCGAAGTTATCCTCAAAGACGGTGAGAGCTTTGCCATCGCCGGCCTCATCGACAATCGTGTCCTCCAGACTATGGCCCGCATCCGTGGCCTCGGCGACATTCCCATCCTCGGTCAACTCTTTCGCAGCCGCAGTACGAGAAAGACCACGGATGAACTGGTTGTTGTGATTACTCCCAAGTTCGTGCGCCCGCTCTCTCCCGACGAAAAAGTTGATCTCCCCGCGATGCTTGAAGCCTTCCAGGCTTCATCACGCGAAGTCAAAGCACTTAAAGATGCCAAGGCCAAAGGTAAGGGTAAAGGCAAGAAGGAAGCGGGTACGCCCCAGACGGTAGGCTCCAGTGGCTATCAGGAACCTGAAAAGAAAAAATAGCCTGGGCTCCCAGGACGGCGCCGTGGCCCTGCACATGCTCGTGTTGCTGGGCACGGTGATGATCGTCTTCATGGGCTTTGCATTCGATCTTGGCCGGCTTTACCTCAACCGCGCCGAGGTCAAGACTATCGCTAACGCCATGGCTCTTGCGGCTGCTCAAAACCTGATCGGAACGGAACTTTCAACTACTAACGCCGGCACCTCGGCCCGCACTGCCGCACGCATCACTGATGGCCGCGGCAACCGTTACGATTTTGGTGGCATCACCCTTGGTGAAGGCACTTCCAATCTCACGAGTGAAATTCCAGAGCCCACTTTCTTCGACAACATGACCGGAGCGATTGAATCAGGTGCGCAAGCCAGCGGTGCAAGTGCCCGCTTCGCTCGGGTTGAAGTCCGTGCCGATGCTCCCCTCACCTTCTTCGGCCTCCTCTTCGTCGCCGCAGACCGCAAGGTCCCCGTCGCCGCCGCATCCGTTGCCGGCGTTAGTGGCCCCGTCTGCAGCGCTTGTGGAATCGAACCGATCGCCGTTGCCGCTATCGATCAGGAAGATACTGTGGATTTCGGCCTCGTCCGCGGCACTCGTTACACTCTCTACTATCAGTGCAACGGCCAGCCAACCCCGCAGCTTGTAGGCGACACTACCAACCGCATTCAGTATCTGCTTCTGAATCGCTACGACACTGAAGCCACCACCTTTAATGCCGAAGACACGCAGCTCTTTCGCAGCGGGAACACCGGGGTTCCTCCCAACACCAATCTTGCCCGTGCCTGCATCACGATTGGTCAGCCGGAACAAATCTGGGCCACTGCAACCCCACGCCTTTGCCTCCAAACCGCGCCCAATCCCAGCGTCCAGCAGTTCCTCTGTGGGCTGAACAATCGCTTCGATACCAGCCTTACAGACCCTGTCTGCGCTGCTATCGCCGATAGCGCTACTCTGGCTGGCGGTGCAACCGTTGATACTGATCTTGCCGATGTCGACGACTACACTGCCTACTCTGGCCGCGGTCGTCGTGTCATCACTGTCAGTATTGTCGACGCCCTCTCCGGCACCGCCGACATGAATGTCCTCGGCTTCCGCCAGTTCCTCGTCATCCCCAATCCGGGCGTCACTAACATCTCGCCCTCTGATGGTGCCGGCCGATTTATTGCCACCTACATTGGCAACCCGGTCCCTCTCAAGCAAGGCCGCTTCGGTTCCTGCGCTGTATCCTCAGGCCCCGGGAAGGTAGTCCTGCACCAATGAGACTCGGTTCCCGTAAAGGCACCAGCCTCATCGAAGGTGCCATCTTCATCCCGCTCGTGATCCTCTTTCTGCTCGGCATGATGGAGTTTGGCCGCGTCACTTACACCTACTACCAGCTCCAGAAAGTGATGCATTCTTTTGCCCGCATCGCCGGCACACAACAGAACATCAATCTCTGCGATGCCGGCAATGACGTACTTGCCCAAGCCATCGCAGTAGCCCGCACCGGCACTGGCGACGCCTCCGCCGAATCAGTAATTCTTGGACTGCAAGCCTCAGACTTCCGTGTCCGCGTCGAGCGCTACAACCCCGAATCCGACTCAATCGCGGAATGCGACTGTTCCTCAACCGGCTGTGATACCAGCCAGGGCGGCACCGCCCCAGACTTCATCGTCGTCGATTTGGTCAACGGCTACCCCGTCACCTTGCGCATTCCCTACATTCAGCAAGACCCCATCCTCCTCAGGCCCACCGTGCGTCTGCCCTTTGGAGGCACCTAACATGAGATCCCATCGGGAGCGAGGCGCTACCGCAGTTGAATTCCTGGTTGTCGGCATGACCCTGGTTCTCCCGCTTTGCTTTGCAATGTTCTTTACTGCTCAAATCTTGTGGATCTGGCACAGCGTTGCTGAGATGACCCGCGAAGGTGCTCGCTACGCCGCCACCCACTGCTATCAAAATGGCGCCAATGTCAGAAGCTACATGCAGACGAACGCCCCGGTAATGCCGGACCGCGAGCAGTTCGTCTCGGGCTCGGTCGAGATCCGTGTCACATACTTTGGCCGCGCTACAGAAACAAACGAACTCTCTGAGTTCTCCTGCGAAAGTGAATGCAGCCTTGGTTGCATTCCCGACGTCGTCAAGGTTCAGGTCTTGAACTACGAGTACCGCAATTTTTTGGTCTACTGGGGAGTTCCTCCTGTGCAACTCCCAGACTTTCAAACTACCGTTGCCATGGAAGGGGCAGGCTGCGATCCGGACACCGGCGTCTGCACCCCCTAAAGGATTTTTATGTCGATCACCCTACTTGTCGCCTCCAGTGATGAAGCCTTTCGCGAAAGCGTTAAAGAGAACCTTGCGAGTCTCACCGCTGCTCGCGTTGTTGCTGATTACCCTGAAGTATCCGCCAACCTCTACATCCGTATCCTCCAGGATGCCGAGCGTCACCCCGACGCAGCGCTCGTGATCGATATCTCCGGTGATCTCGAAGCCGCGTTGAAGTCTCTCGAAAAAATCAAACAGGCCATCCCAGAACTTTACGTCATCGCAAGCAACATTCATGCCGAAGGCGAAACCGTCATTGCCGCGCTCCGCGCAGGTGCCAACGACTACATCACGCAGCCCTTTAAACGTCTCGACTTTCGTGAAGCCATGTCCCGTCTGGAACGCGCTCCCCGCCGCGACATCTCCGGTGGCAGCCGTCTCGGCAAGATCTACGCTTTCCTCGGTGTCAAAGGCGGCGTTGGCACAACCACCCTCGCCACCAACTTTGCCGGTGTCCTCGCCCAGCGGAAGCAATCCACCGTACTGATGGATCTCGACTGGATCTCCAACGACGTCTGCATGCAACTCGGCGTCACACCTCAGTACACTCTTGCCGAAGTGGGCGAGAACCTCGACCGCATGGATCAATCCCTCTTTGAAGGCTTCGTCACTCGCGACGCTCTCGGCTTTTACGTCGTAGGGCCCCCTGACGCGCTAGAGCACAGCGTTTATTTCACCGAAGGCATGTTTCGCGACTTCTCTACCTTCCTCGTTGAAAAGTACGAATCGATTGTTGTCGATTGCGGGCGCACCATTGTTGACGAAGCTGTCCTGGCCGCCCTGCAAACTGCCGGCACCATCTTTGTAGTCACCACCCAGGAATTCCCGGCTCTCCGGAACGCGCAGCGGTATCTTGGCTTCCTCACCCGCATGGGCTTCACGCAAGATCAGATCAAGATCGTCGTCAACCAATACCGCAAGAAAGCTTCAAGTGACATCGCTTCTCTCGAGCAGATGCAGCAGACCCTCAACCAGAACATCTTCTACGGCATCCCTCAATCGCAGGCCGTGCTGCAGGCCATCAACCGCGGCCGTCCTTTTGTCTCAGACCGACAGGCCGCCGGCGACCTCGACAAAGTCTTCCGCTCCTTCGTTACCAAAGCCACCGGTGGCCGGCCCGCCACCGAGGCCTCGCTCGGAAAGACTGCCTAACACATGGGAACTCGCCCCATTCCGCGTCCCGCCGCCCGGCCCACGGCCGGCGTCGAGCGCTGGAACAGCCTCCGCACACAACTCCACGGCAAGCTCGTCAGCGCCCTCACTCCAGAGCAACTGAAGAACTTGTCCAAGGACGGTGTTCGCGATCAGATCGCCACCGTTACCGATCGCCTCGTACACGATTCGGGCCTGCCTATGACCACCGCGGAAAAAGACCGGCTCATCGAAGAAGTCCTCGATGAAGTCTTTGGCCTTGGTCCCCTTGAGCCCCTCATGAACGACGCCACCGTCAGCGACATCATGGTGAACGGCTTCGATAGTGTCTACGTGGAACGTGCGGGCCAGCTTGTAGAAACCAGCGTCCGCTTCAAAGATCAGGCCCACGTCCGCATGACGATCGATCGCATCGTTTCAAACATTGGCCGCCGCATCGACGATAGCTCTCCCATCGTTGACGCCCGCCTGCCCGATGGCTCGCGCGTCTGCGCCGTCATCCCTCCGCTCTCACTCATCGGCCCCGTGATGAGCATCCGCCGCTTCGGCAAAAAGCTCCTTGGCCCTGAAGATCTTCTCCGCAACCACACCCTAACCCCGGGCATGCTCCAGTTCCTCGAAGCCTGTTGCCGTGCCCGGCTCAACCTGATCATCAGCGGCGGCTCCGGCTCCGGCAAGACCACCCTGCTCAACAATCTCTCCCGCTACATCCCCGACGAAGAACGCATCGTCACCATCGAAGACGTCGCCGAACTCCAGATCCAGCAGGAACACATCGTCCGTCTCGAAAGCCGCCCTACCAATATTGAAGGTGCCGGCGGCATCGGCCAGCGCGAGCTTGTCATCAACGCCCTCCGCATGCGTCCCGATCGTATCCTCATCGGCGAGTGCCGGGGCGGGGAAGCCCTCGACATGATGCAGGCCATGAACACAGGCCACGACGGCTCAATGACCACCTGTCATGCCAACACCGCCCGCGATGCCTTCTCACGTCTCGAGACGATGGTAATGATGGCAAGCTCTGCCATCCCCGATCGTGTTATCCGTCAGATGCTCGCCAGCGCCGTCCAGATCGTAGTACAGGTTCTCCGTCTCATTGACGGCTCCAGAAAGATACTTTCAATTTCTGAAGTCACTGGCGTCGAAGAGGACTTCGTTGAACTCAAAGACATCTTCGTCTTCGAACGCGAAGGCATCGACGCTCGCGGCAAGGCCATCGGCCAATTCAAGGCCACCGGCTACCGCCCCCTCTGTCTGGACCGCATGCGCGCCTACGGCCAACACCTCGACGACAAGATCTTCGAAGAAACTCTCCGCGTAGGAGAAGCCCACTGATGTTCCTCTTCGTCGCCTTCCTCATCTTTAGTGCCGCCCTCTTCGGAGCCGCCTACTACGCCTTCGTCACGCCACAACGCGCTGAGAACCAGGCCCTCATCGGCCGTCTCCGCGAATTGCGATCCAGAACCGGCACCCCCCGAATCCGCGGCGGCGGTGACCTCCTCCAGCAGCAGGAAGGTCTCAACATCGTCGGCCGCTTCTTCAACTGGCTCGGCCTCCAGCGCCGTTTGCAACTCTTGATCGCCCAGGCCGATCTCGACTACAAAGCCGGCAACGTACTCTTCCTATGCGTGGCGCTGGCAGTGGTTAGTTACTTTTTCTTCGGTCTCATCGGCATCCCGATTGTTGCGGTCAACATCCTTTTTGCCCTCCTCGTCGGCTATCTGCCAGTGGCCTGGATCAACTTCCAACGCTCCCGCCGCCTCGGAAAATTCGAACACCAGCTCCCCGAAACCATCAACCTCTTCAACCGCTCCATGAAGGCCGGCCACAACATCCAGAGCGGCCTCGCTACCATCGCTGAAGAAACCTCAGACCCCGTCAAGAAAGAATTCAAAAAGCTGCTTGAAGAGCTCGCCCTCGGCTCCACTACAGAAACTGCTCTCCACAATCTGGGCGAGCGTGTCCCGCTGATCGACCTCAAGTTTTTCATCACTGGCCTGATCCTCCAGCGTCAAACCGGCGCGAACATGGTCGAGGTCCTGGAGAACCTCGCCGTCCTCATCCGCGAGCGGCTCAACCTAAACGAAAAGCTCAAGGCCGGCACCGCGCAGCAACGCTTCTCAGCGGCGATCTTCTGCAGCGTCCCTATCTTTATGGGCGCCATCTACGCCTTCCTCAAGCCCGAATACTTCAAACTCCTCCTTGAAGATGAAACCGGCAACATGATCCTCACCTACGCCATCATCTCCGAAACCATCGGCATCCTGATCCTGCGTAAGCTCTCGAGTCCAAAGTTCTAATATGCTCACTCTCCTCTACTTCCTGGCCTGTGCGATCACCATCAGCGCGATCGCCTGGAGTGGCATGCTGCTCCTCAAACCTGAAGAGAATCCACTCGGCGATCGTCTCGACGAACTCCAAAAAACAGGCGGCGCAGCAACGGTCCAGCGTGGCCCCAAGCGCCGTCTCGGCGGTGGCTTCTGGGAGAGCATCCTCTTCTTCGTCAGCGCCATCGGTGGGGAAGACTATCTCCGCGACATCGAGAAATCCCTCCGCGAAGCGGGCATCCGTCGCCGCGAAGCCACTGCCATGTACGTCCTCTTCAACCTGGTAGTCATGCTCGCCATGATGGCCGGCGCAATCTACCTGCAGTGGGAGGGCACCTTGATGGACAAGCTCCTCGCTCTCATCGCACCCATCCTCCTCGGCTACCTCCTGCCCCGCCAGGTCCTCTATCGCCTGGTCGCCCGTTACAAGCGCAAACTGCAGGAAGCCCTCCCCGACACCATCGACCTCCTCGGCATCGTCCTTGGTACTGGCCTCGCTCTGGATCAGGCCATGATCCGCGTCTCTGAAGAGATGCAGTACATCTATCCCGAGCTTGCCAACGAATTCTACACAGTAGTCATGCAGGTCAAAGCAGGTCAGGAGCGAAGCCGCGCCTTCAACGCCCTGGTCCGCCGCACTGGCATCGACGACATCAAGAGCCTCGCCGCAATGATCATCCAGAGCGAACGCTTCGGCACCAGCCTCTCTCGCGCCATGAAAGTCTACGCCGACGAACTCCGCATGAGAAGACGCCTCCGCGCCGAATCCGCCATCGCCAAAGCCGGCATCAAGATGCTCTTCCCGATCATCATCTTCATCTTCCCCGTCCTCTTTGCAATTACTCTTGGCCCTGCTATGATCAGCGTGTTACGCGGCCTCGCCGGAGGCATCGGACAACCAAAGTAGGTTTCATGCGCTTAGTTCTGCTCCTGACTTTCGTAGGATCCTTTTTAGCCGCACAGCAACCGTTTCTCTATTACGGTGGCACTTACCACGCGGCTACTTATGCACCAGCCGGTCTGCCTAACGGCGGCCTCCCCAGAGGCGGCCTCTTCACCGTCTTCGGACGCAATCTCGGCCCCGCCACACCAGCCACCGCTAACGCCTTCCCGCTATCCACCAATCTCTCCGGCGTTCGTCTGCAAGTCCTCAAAGGTACGCAGACCTTCGATGCTTATCCTGTCTTTGTCTCCGCCGGGCAGATCAATGCGATCCTACCCAGCAACGCGCCTTTGGGCAAAGCCGTCCTTCGCCTCCAGTTCAACACGAACACCTCAAACATCATCCCCATCGATATCGTCCAATCCAACTTCGGAATCTTCTCGATCAACTCAGGCGGCTACGGCCCGGCCATTGTCACCAACTTCATCGACCCCGGCACCCAGCCCATCAACTCTTTGGAGCAAGCGGCCCAGCCAGGGCAAGTCATCACCATTTGGGGTTCCGGCCTCGGCCCCGTCGCATACCCCGACAACGTCGCCCCCACCGCCGGCGACCTGCCCGGCAACGCATCTGTCTTCATCGGCGGAATCCCCGCCCAGCGCCTCTACGCGGGTCGAGCGCCCTGTTGCTCTGGTCTCGACCAGCTTGTCGTCACCATTCCCCCCAACGTCCCTCAAGGCTGCTGGGTTCCGATTCAAGTTCTGGCAGGCGGCATCACTTCAAACACCGCCACCATCGCCATCGCCACCCAACCCAATGCCTGCGCCGATCCGCACAGCCCCTCATCCTCGGTGATCAGAAAGGGCGGCAAGCTGGCGCGCATCGTAACAGCTCGTTCTTCCTATCTAATCGATGTCGCCAATCCAGAACCCTTTGAGTTCAACTCCGATACCGGCTTTGCGCAATTCGCCCAATATGCTGCCAATCCATTCGCCTGGCAACTCCTTGATTCGCTGCCACCCCCAGGCTCCTGCGCCACCCACACCACCCGCGGCATGGTTCAGGAGTTTACTTCCATCCTGCCCGGCCTCTCCGGTGCTGCTCTCAATATCGGCGCGCCCATTTCGATTCAGGCTGTCTCAACGGCGGTTCTCAATCAGGTCCTTAACCTGAGAAACATCTTCTTCGCGAAGTTAGGTGGCAATTACCCCACTTCTTCACCCGTATCCCTCTTCTTTCCGGTCAATCGAGAATTGCTGATCACTTCCACCGCCTCCGCAGAACTACCGGCAATCAGCGTCCGTACCACTCCCGACCTCTCCTCAAGCTGGACCAACCGCAATGCAAACTTCCGCTTCCGCGCAGGCCAGCCCATCAACCTCACTTGGGCCCCACAGCAGGGTGGCCTGGTCGTAGCGATGGGGTCCAATTTCAATCGAGCAAAAAATGCCAGCAGTCTCTTCGCCTGCGTCGCGCGCTCTGAGGACGCCGCCCTCACTGTGCCTGCTTACATCGCCAATACACTCCCCAGAGACCCCGCCAGCTACGACGCGCCTACTGGCTATCTCACTCTGATCACCATCCCCAATACCCAAGGTTCCACCCGAACCCTGCCTGGCTTTGATGCAGCCTCGGTCTTTCATTTGAATCTCCAGTCGAGGAGCGTGCAATTCCGATGAGTACCCCCAAAGTTCTCGCGCTAGCCCTTCTGATCTGCTTGCTCTCAAGCTGTTCCACCTCTGAAGAACGTGAAGTATTTCGTGGCAAGAAAAACGGCCGCCCCTTCCAAAAGGTAATCATCACAACAAGGGTTGACGGAGACAAAGTTAGCCGTGTCATTCAGGACTATGATTATGACCGCGACAAAAAGGCCTGGGTCCCGATTGGCCCCGCAAGAAATTTACAAAACGGGGATGAAAAGGCCGAACTGAGCAATGTGCAAAATTATAATGGGGAAGAATCGAATCCTCCCAATTCTGCCTCCATAGCAACCCCGGCCTACATCTACATCGCCGACAATAGCGGCAACAACAGCGTCATCGTCATCGACGCCAGGACGCTCGCCCCCGTCAGCCGTATTTTGGTGCCGGGCTTTACTTCGAGCCTTGCCGCATCTCCGGATGGCCGCACCGTCGCCGCACCCTCCGCCAACCAGTTGATCCTCATTGATGTCCTCACCAATCGCATTGCCCGTTCGCTCGCGCTCCCTTCTGGTTCCTCGGTCCAGAGCATTCATTTTTCCCTCGACGGCACATTACTCTACCTGATGGACCGGGCTGCTGGCATTCGCATTGTTCAGGTCTCAAGCCTGACGACGGTAGAAGTCATTCCCATGCCTTCTGCCTTTGCCCAGTTCGATTCTTCGGCCATGAGTCCTGATGGCGACTATCTCTTCATTCGCGGAGGCGGTCCAACTTCCACCCTCATCTTTGACATCACCACTCGTTCTTTCACGGTAGGTGCAAACACGGGTCGGGCGATTCTGTTCTCGCAAATTCCATGCGTATTTCATTCCACAGGCAAAGAAGTCTATTGCGTGTCAACCGACGGGATCGCCATCATCGATACCGCCACAATGACCCTGGCCGGATCCATCGCCATCCCACGAGGCGAGAGCGTTTACCGCCTCTACACAGTCGATGGTGGAGACTACCTGCTCCACACCACCAACAGTGCCGTCCGCATGATCGATCCAGCATCTCGCCAAATACTCGCTTCACTTAGCCCAGGGACGCGAGAGTTTTTCACGACCGCCTATCCAGTCTCCATCTTCTAGCATGGGCCGCTTGATACAATCGCACCTGTGCGCACATTAAGCCTCTTCGCCCTCACCGCAGTTCTCGCATTTTCACAAGCCATCTCCATCGTCAAAGGCCCGGTCGACTATCAGGTCTACCAGCGCGGCACCGACGGCAAAGCTGATA
Organism: Bryobacter sp.; assembly: GCA_022843625.1. GTDB lineage: Bacteria > Acidobacteriota > Terriglobia > Bryobacterales > Bryobacteraceae > Bryobacter. The sequence continues at coordinate 210,194 of JALHNH010000005.1, forward strand.
TCCCACTCGAACTCAGCGTCTCAAACGGCGACGGCAAAGATATCTTCCTTTCGCTCAAGCGCGGCGTAGTCCCCGTCCCCGGTTTCATCGCAACCAACCTCGGCAAAGTCGAAAACGGCAAGCTCATCACAACCGTCAGAGGCGTCCCCACCGGTGGCCCCTACCGTTTCGAACTCAAGACCGGCCGCATGGGCGCAGCCGCAGCCGCACGCTCCAACATCCTCGTCGGCGATATCTGGCTCCTCGCTGGCCAGTCGAACATGGAAGGCGTTGGCGACCTGATCGATGTCGAAAAGCCCTCTGAGAAAGTCAACTCTTTCAACCAGTCTGACGAATGGGTCGCTGCCAAAGAACCCCTCCACGAACTCCCTTCCGCCACAGACCGCGTCCATTGGCGCAAGAACGCCGCTGGCGTCATCCAACGCCTCACCGGCGAAGAGCTGGAAAAATTCCGCACCAACAGAAAGAAAGGCGCAGGTCTCGGCCTCCCCTTCGCCGTCGAATACGAAAAGCGCACAGGCATCCCTGTCGGCCTCTTCCCCTGCGCCCACGGCGGCACCTCCATGGCCCAGTGGTCACCAGACCTCAAAGACAAATTGGGCGACTCCCTCTACGGTGCCACCATCCGCCGCGCCGCCCTCGTCGGCCCGATCAAAGGCATCCTCTGGTATCAGGGCGAATCCGACGCCAACCCCACCGTCGGCCCTGTCTTCCAGGAGAAGTTTGAACAGATGGTTGCCGCCTTCCGTAAGGACCTCAACCAGCCCGATCTCGCCTTCCACTACGTCCAGATCGGCCGCCACGTCAACAACACCAACGTCCAGCCCTGGAATCTGGTGCAGGAAGCCCAGCGCCTCTCTGAGGCCCGCCTCGGCAACTCCGTCATGTTCTCAGCCATCGATAGCGACCTCGACGACGGGATCCACGTCTCAACCCAAGACCACAAGCGCCTCGGCCGCGCCATGGCCGCCGTTGCCGCAGGCAAAGCCAAGAAAGGCCCCCACTTCGATTCGATCGCAATCGAAGGCCAAACCATCCGCGTCAAGTTCTCTGAGGTCAACGGCAGACTCACCAGCGCCGGCCGCATCGGTGGCTTCACCGCCCACACCCCGCAAGGCGACCTCATCCCTCTGATCTACAAAGCCAGCTTTGATCCGAAAGACCCTGCCACCGTCGTTCTCCACTTTCAGGGCAAACTCCCCGACGGCGCACAGCTCATGTACGGACACGGAAAAGATCCCTACGCCAACCTCCGCGACGAACTCGGCCTCGGCGCACCGGTCTTCGGCCCACTCCCCATCGCGAAGTGACCTTTCCGATTCTTGCTAGTCTAAGAGAACACGTGAAAAATTTTGTAATCGCCCTCGCACTCGGCGCAATTGTTGCGTTTGCACAAGCCGACAAAGTCGTCGCCTCAATTAACGGCAAGCCCATAACGGCTAAAGAGCTCGAAGAATTCTCCAAGGGTCTGCCTGCTCAGTTCCAGCAGTTCTACCAGCAGGACAAAGAAGGCTTCCTCAAGCAGTACGCTGTTTTGATGAAGTTCTCGAAGCTCGCTGAAGAAGCCAAGGTAGATCAGGCCGCCCCCTACAAGCAGCGCCTCGAATTCACCCGATTGCAGATCCTCTCGCAAGCCTACGTCGAAGACTACCGCAACAAGATCGTAGTCGCCGACCCAGAACTTGCCACCTTCTACGACAAGAATAAAGACAACTACACCCAGGCCAAGCTTCAGGTGATCCTCGTCAATTACTCCGCTACACCCGCCAAGGAAGGCGAAAAGCCCAAGCTCACCGAAGCCGACGCACAGAAGAAGGCCGACGGCCTCGTCAAGCAAATCCGTGGCGGCGCAGACTTTAAGAAGATCGTAGCTGAATCCTCTGACGACGCAGCCTCCAAAGCCAAGGGCGGCGACTTCGGCACCATCCGCCGCAGCGACCAGATCCCCGACGAACTCAAGAAGGCCATCTTCGCCCTCAAGTCCGGCGAAGTCAGCGACCCCGTCAAGCAGCCCAACGGCTTCTACATTTTCAAGGTCGCCGAATACACCGCTCAGCCCATGGAAGAAGTGAAGCCCATGCTCACCAGCCAGCTCCGCGATCAGAAATTTCAAGAATGGCTCAAAACAACTCAGGACACAGCCGACGCCAAAGTCGAGGATCCAGCATTCTTCGGCAAGGCTCCGGCAGCACCAGCCCCCAAGCCTTAGCCATCTCCTTCGAGCGACAGCTCCGGGCACACCGGGGCAAGCTTGAAACGGGTCCCGGCCCAGGTAACGAAGTCTTCGCGGCGAGTTTTCTCACTCGCCGCGAAATCATTTTCGACACCGATCTGCTAGCCCACGCTCCAGACTTCGTCGCAATTGTTGCCCACGAGATTTACCACTTCGTTTGGCGGCGTTTGCCAAACTCCGAACGCAAGGCCTGGGCAGACCTCCTGGCTAACGAGAAGCGGCCCACCCACACCGGCCTCTCCTCGAGCATCCGATACGTCCCCGGCGCACCCCAACAATCTAAAGACTACATATGCGAGGCTTTCTGCGACACAGGCGCCGCCCTTACCAACCCCAACCAAAAGATTTCTTCGCAACGCCGCCGTTACTTTTCTCGTCTCTACGACAAGAGAAGGTTGCCGGTATAAACTAAGCTCAGGAGCTCCGCCATTAAACTCGCATCAGCAACCACCATCATCGCCCTCTCGTTTGGGCTCATTTCTTGCTCCACGGAATCGAAGGCTGACGCCGCCAGCGTCCGTCCCGCCAAAGAACGCAAGAAGGCTCCCGAATTCAAACTCAAGGACGCCGACGGCAAAGTAGTCTCCCTCGCCGAATACAAAGGTAAAGCCGTCCTCCTCAACTTCTGGGCCACCTGGTGTGGGCCCTGCAAAGTAGAGATCCCCTGGTTTGTCGAATTCGAACAGAAGTTTAAAGACAAAGGCTTCGCCGTCCTGGGCGTCGCCATGGATGAAGAAGGCTGGGAAATCGTCAAGCCCTACATCACCGACAAGAAGGTGAACTACCGCATCCTCGCTGGTGACGATTCCACGGCCCAGCTTTACGGTGGTGTTGACTCCCTCCCCACCACCTTCCTGATTGATAAGAACGGTATGATTGCCGGCGTCCACGTCGGCCTGGTTTCAAAGAGTGAATATGAAAAAGACATCCTCGCTTTGCTTGGCGCTCCTGCTGGCAAGTAGCTGCTTCTCGCAATCTACCAACGTAGTAACGGTCGACCCGCCACAAAAAGTTCTGATCGAACGTGGCAAGAGCGTCAGCTTCAAGATTCACGCCAAGATCGCCCCCGGCTATCACGTCAATTCCAACAAGCCAAACGAAGACTATCTCATCCCCTTGCGCATGACTCTCGCGGCCGAGCCCCTGGTTTTGGAGTTTCTAAAGTACCCCGCTGGCCACGACGAAAAGTACACCTTTTCAGAGAAGCCTCTCAACGTTCTTACCGGCGATTTCGACATTTTGGTAACCATCAAGGCATCTGAAAAGATCGAGCCTCAGATGCACGTTCTGCTAGGAAAGCTCCGCTACCAGGCCTGCAGTGACAAAGCCTGCCTCACCCCCAAGACCCTCGAAGTCCGCGTCACAGCCGACGTCCGGTAAAATGCGGAGGCTCGCGATTCGCCCCGGCGGCATTGGCGATTCCATCCTTGGGTTTCCGGCGCTCGAACACCTCGCTCAAGGCGCAGACTTAGAAGTATGGGCTCGTGCTGAAGTCCTGCCTCTCATCCAGTTCGCAACGACGAACACGATCGAAGGCTCCGGCCTCGGCCTCCTCGGCATTGAGCAACCAAGCCCCCAACTGTCGGCCCGCCTCCAGCAATTCGACGAGATCTACACCTGGTATGGCGCAGCCCGAGACGACTTCCGCCAAACCCTCACCGCCCTGCATCCGAGTGTGAAGTTTTTCACAGCCCTGCCAACAGACGAATCCATCCACGCCGCAGACTTTTTCGCCAATCAGGTCGGCGCATTCTTGCCTGCCACGCCGCAAATCAAGATCAAACCCGCCAGCAACCGTCTGATTCTGATCCACCCATTCAGCGGCTCTGCCAAAAAGAACTGGCTGCTTGAGAACTTCCAACTCCTCCAGCGGTGGCTTGAAACCACGGGCCGCTCCGTGCAATTCGTCGTCGCTCCCCACCAGCGCGTCCCCGGCGCAAGAGTGGTGGAAGACCTGAGTGAGCTGGGTGGCTTGCTCGCGGGTGCCTCCCTCTATATCGGCAACGACACAGGCATTACCCATCTAGCTGCCGCCGTTGGCGCAAACACTCTCGCGTTATTCGGCCCCACCAAACCCGCCGTCTGGTCTCCACGAGGCAATCGAGTCCGCATCCTCCATTCTGAGAATCTGGACGATCTCAGTGTCGAGAGAGTCCTTGATGCAGCTTTAGCCCAAACCGGCTTTGAGCAAGGTAGCTCGTAGTTCTGCCACTCTCTTTTGAATCGTCGCTGCCCCCTTGGCCTGCGCAACAGGCAATGCCCAGCTCCTCTGCTTACCCGGCGTCAACTTCTCCCAGCCCGCCTGAAACTCGGCATCTCCTTCAATCGCCAATCTCAACCCCTCAGGCAGATCCACAGCCGCCTGATCATCGATATTAAAGCGCACATTCACCCAGTCGCCAACCCCACACTCAGCCTTCTTCAAAAACTCCTTCGACAGTTTCAAATACCACTTACCCCCCGTCGGCTGCCAGGCCCCGCTAAACGCAAACTCCCCAATCTCCCCGCGCACCCGCAGCCTTGGATTCTCTTGAAGCGGCAATTCCGCCGCCACCTCCTTAGGCAGATACACAACAGAATAGGTCCATGGCCCCAGCGTAAGAGCCGCCACCTTCCCGACAAACTCATAAGCAAACCGGCTCATCGCAAGCCCGCCTCAATCAGCACCACCCCCAACTCCCGCGAATCCCCAGGCACAGCAAACACCGCATCACACTCCACCGTCAACACGCCCTGTTCCACTCCCGTTTTGACACCTTTGGCACTCACCGTATACAAACCATCTTTGGCGATGGTTAACTCCGCTACCCGCACCCCATTCCACTCCACCCAAACCTTGCGAGCCTTGGCCATCGCAGGCACATACACCGTCGCACTTATCTCATGCACTTCCTGCTTCGGCTGCAGGATCAACCGCGCCTGCCTGCTCATCCAGCGGCTCTTGCCATCCTCCAACTGATACGTCCCGCTCAGGATATGCTGCTCTGCCTCCGGTGCTCCCATAGGTACATAGCTCAACGTCGGCTTCCGCTCAATCACTCGCTCCAAACGAACCCGGTCCACAGCCGCGCCGCGAATATCAAAAGGCAACACACCCGCGCCAGCATCAGAATAACCACTCCTGGCCCCAAGCCCGATCAACCGCAACGGCAAGGTCGGCACAATATCCAGCTTGGCTACTTCTACCAACTGTCCACCACCCACAGTCAACGGCAACGGGAAGCCTAACTCGCTAGTCAGCACCATGTCGCCCGGCCTCACCGCCTGCCCACGCTCCAGCGGCAGAGCACCAATGGCCTCGGCATAATAACGGGCAAACTCCCCATTCACCCAAACGCGGCTCCCGGCAATCTCCGCCCGGTGCGCACTTACAAAGCTGCGATATCCAGCCCAGTGCTGGTAGTTAGTAAACGCCAGCGCCAACCCCAGTATCAGGTTACAAGCGAATCCCGCATAGAGCCATACTGGCCGTGCCTCCAGTTTCGACACCACCATCAAAACAATCGGAGCCGCCATCGGCAAGAGATATCGCGCGGACCCGGCAAAGAACAAAACCAGCGATGCCGCAAAGAACACATGTGGCCACCATCCGTACTTTCGCGAATCCTGCATCAGCACCCCAATCGATGCCACCACTCCCACCAGATACAGAGGATTCCATTCAAAAAACGCCCATAACAAACCTACCAGCAACCACTTCGATCCAAACGCCAGAATCGGCAACAACGGAAACACCATCCACCCCAGATGCCCCATCAACGCCTTCGCATTGCGCACCTTCAGAGCAAGCTGCTGCAGCCCATACTCTTTGAAATACCCGGCCGTAACTGCAAGTGGCGGAGCCTTGCCACCGGTCGATTCCATCACCTGATACAAAACCAAAATCAATGCCGGTGTCAGTGCCACCAGATAAGCCAGCCACCACACCGGACGTCGCCGCCCGATCATGAACCACAAGATCGGAATCGCCACCACACTCTGATAAGCAGCCAGGCCAGCTAGTGCCAGGGGCAGGGAAGCCGCCGCCAGCCAACTCACTCTTTCACGCTCCAGCGCCTCCACAAACAAGGCCATCCCCAACATCCAGAACGCCAAAAAAGGCAAGTCACTCTCAAACGAATTCCCGTTCACCACAAAAGCTGGCACTACACAAAACAGCAAAGTAGCAATTAGCGGCAACCCGCAAAATCTCCGCGCCAGAAAGTACATGCCCAGAGCAGCCATTAGGCTAAAGAGCCCATAGACGGCATGAAATGGTACTTCCCGAACCTCGCCAAACAGCACCAGTAATCCCGCAAGAACAAAGGCATTCAAAGGCGGATGCGGATGCCCCGACATCGACACCATTCGTCCATGAAATAGATAAGATGCCTGATGCGGATGCAACGGATTTGTCTGCGCATACTGCGCTCCAGCCAGGTAATAAATGTCATCGCCCTGGATGGGCTGCGTGAGAAAGGCCACACGCATAGCCACCACCAGGGCGATGATGATCAGCAGGTCGCGAAACACTTTATGCGCCGACGTATTTGGTGTAGTCCGCAGCGCTCATCATGCCTTCGCTTTTCAGTTCAGCCAGATCCTTCAGCTTCACCTTGATCAGCCAGGCATCCCCGTGTGGATCCGCATTCAGCTTCTCAGGCGCTGAAGTCAGCGAATCGTTGATTTCGATCACCTCACCGCTCACCGGGCTGTAGATATCGCTAACAGCCTTCACGCTCTCAACACTTCCAAACGTGGAATGTTGTCCAACCATCGACCCAATCTTGGGCAGGTCGACATAGACAATATCGCCGAGTTCGCTCTGGGCATGATGTGTAATCCCGATCGTGCCGGTATCGCCATCAACGGCAACCCATTCATGTTCTTTGGTGTAAGTATAATTTTCTGGATACATGCTTTATTTCGCTCGCTTGTAGAAGGGGGTAGGGACGGTTTCGGCTTCAACACCGGCGCCGCGAATCACAACTTTGATCTTGGTGCCGGGCACGGCAAGATCACTTGGCAGATAACACAAGCCAATATTTTTGTTCAGTGTAGGCGCAGGTCCTCCGCTGGTTACCCAGCCCACCTTCTCGCCGTTCACTTCGATCTCATAACCATCGCGGCCAATGCCGCGCTCACGCATTTCAAAACCAACCAGCTTCCGCTTCAGCCCGCCCGCCTTTTGCGCTTCCAGCGCTGCCTTCCCAACAAAGTCTTCCTTGTCCATCTTGACGATCCAGGCGAGTCCAGCCTCAAACGGAGAGATCGAAGCGTCGATTTCATGCCCATAAAGAGCCATCTTCGCCTCAAGCCGCAACGTATTCCGGGCGCCAAGCCCGCAAGCCAAAATCCCGAATTCCGCACCCGCTTCAAGAATCGCTTCCCACACCGTCACGGCTGCATCAGGCGATACATAAATCTCAAACCCATCCTCACCGGTATACCCGGTCCGCGCAATCCGCGCGTCGACACCGGCAAACTCACCGTCCACAAACCAGTAATACTGAATCGGTGCCAGCACAGAAGAAGTCAGCTTCTGACAAACCTCAAGCGCCTTGGGCCCCTGCACTGCAATCTGTGCGTATCTGGCACCGGCATTCTCAACCGTCGCCTGAAACTTGTTGTGCGCTACGATATGATCGAAGTCCTTATCCTGGTTGGAGGCATTTACACAGATAAAGTATTCATCGTCGTTCACCTTATGCACCAGAATGTCGTCGACAAAGCCACCATGTTCATACAGTAATCCGCTGTAATGCACCTGCCCCGCAGCCAACTTACTCGCATCGTTCGAGGAAACCCAGTTCACAAGCTCCAGAGCCTGCGGCCCCCGCACTACAATCTCACCCATATGGCTAACATCAAACACACCCACTCCCGTGCGCACAGCCTTGTGCTCATCGAGAATGCCACGGTACTGCACCGGCATATCCCAGCCGCCAAAATCTACCATCCTGGCGCCCATCTGGCGGTGCACTGCATTCAGTGGCGTCACTTTTAATGTCTGAGTTTCGCTCATTCGTTTCCCCAATCTAGCAAACTTAAAGCATGTCGCTAGCCCCAATTTTTGATACACCCTACTACGCCGTCATCTTCGCCTCCACCCAAACTGCCTCGCTCGAAGGCTATGGCGAGACGGCAGACAAGATGGAAGCCCTCGCCCAACTCCAGCCCGGCTACCTTGGCATAGACTCTGCCCGCAGCGCCATCGGCATCACCGTTTCCTATTGGCGTACCCTCGAAGACATCAAAGCCTGGAAAGCAAACCTCGATCACACCACCGCCCGCAACCAGGGCCGCACCCAGTGGTACCAACAATTCACCGTCCGCATCGCAAAAGTCGAACACAACTACGACTTCCATTTGCCATAATAAAAGTTCGCAGACGGGAGAGACTGTATTTTGCAGCGCCGAAGGAGCAACCGCCCCGGAAACTCTCAGGCAAAAGGACCGTCGCGTGATGGAACTCTGGAAAGAGGCCTGTGGCACTGCCGCAGACCCGCCGACGGGATAACACTCTCAGGCAGCAACGACAGATGGGGCGCTCAACCTTGAGGAGGGTAGCGCACATGCGTCAAAATACTGCTGCAACAACATTCGAGAGAAGACACATCGGTCCGTCCCCACGCGAGATCGATGCGATGCTCGCCACCGTCAAAGCCGATTCCATCGAAACTCTGATTGCCGAAACTGTACCCGGCTCCATCCGTCAAAAGGACGCGCTCAATTTCGGTCAACCCCTAAGCGAAGTCGCCGCCATCGCCCGCATGCGCGAGATCGCCAGCAAAAACGAAGTTTTTACCTCCCTGATCGGCACCGGCTATCACGGCACCCTGCTCCCCTTCGTCATCCAGCGCAACATCCTTGAAAACCCCGCCTGGTATACCGCATATACGCCTTACCAGCCTGAGATCAGCCAGGGCCGCCTCGAAGCCCTGCTCAACTACCAGACGATGATTTGCGACCTCACCGGCCTAGACGTATCCAACGCTTCGCTCCTCGACGAAGCCACCGCCGCCGCCGAAGCCATGACCCTCGCCCAGCGCGTCACCAAGGTCAAGTCCACTTGCTTTTTTGTCGACAGCGAAGTCCACCCCCAAACTCTCGCCCTCATCCAGACCCGAGCCGAAGCCCTCGGCTGGACGGTCCTCTCTGGCAACCCCCACACCGACCTCGCTAGCGCCGACGTCTTCGGAGCCATCTTCCAATACCCCGGCACTCATGGCGAAGTGACAGACTGGTCCGACACCATCGCCGCCCTCCAGGCCAAAGGCGCCATCGCCGTTGTAGCCGCCGATCCTCTCGCTCTCACCATCCTCAAGAGCCCGGCAGAAATGGGCGCAGACATCGCCATCGGCTCCACCCAACGCTTCGGCGTCCCCATGGGCTACGGTGGCCCCCACGCCGCCTACATGGCCGTCAAAGACGCCTACAAGCGCTCCATGCCCGGTCGCCTCGTTGGTGTCTCCATCGACGCCAAAGGCCACTCCGCCTACCGCCTCGCTCTCCAAACCCGAGAGCAACACATCCGCCGCGAAAAGGCCACCTCCAACATCTGCACCGCCCAGGTCCTCCTCGCCGTCATCGCCTCGATGTACGCGGTTTATCACGGCCCTGAAGGCCTTAAGCACATCGCGAACACAGTAGCTACTAACACTGCGATCCTCGCCGCCGGCCTCCGCCGCCTCGGCTTCAAGATCTCGAACTCCACCTTCTTCGACACCCTAACCGTCGAAGTCGGCGAAAAGCAAGAGACCCTCATCGCGACAGCCAAACAGCACCGCATCAACTTCCGCGTCCTCCCCGGCAAGTTCGGCATCACCCTCGACGAAGCCACCACCCCGGAACTCATCGAGAAGATTTGGACAATTTTCGGCGGCGACCTCAAGTACAGCGAGCTGGCGACAACCCACACTCTCCCCGCCCGCACCAGCGAAATCCTCACCCACCCGGTCTTCCACCGCTACCGCAGCGAAACCGAAATCCTCCGTTACATGCGTAAGCTCTGCGATCGGGACCTCGCGCTAGACCGCGCCATGATCCCCCTCGGCTCCTGCACGATGAAGCTCAACGCCACCGCCGAGATGATGCCCGTCACCTGGCCCGAGTTCGGCAGCCTTCATCCCTTCGCCCCGCTCGATCAGGCCACCGGCTACAACGAGATGTTCGAGCATCTCAAGGCCCAGCTCTGCTCGGTCACCGGCTATGACGCGGTCTCTCTGCAACCCAACTCCGGCGCACAAGGCGAATACGCCGGCCTACTCGCAATCCGCGGCTACCATCGCAGCCGTGGCGACATGCACCGCACGGTCTGTCTGATCCCCAGTTCCGCCCATGGCACGAATCCTGCCTCCGCTCAAATGGTGGGCATGGAAGTCATCGTCGTCGCTTGCGATTCCGAAGGCAACGTCGACGTCCATGACCTCCGCGCCAAAGCGGCTCTCCACAGCGACAAACTGGCAGCCCTGATGGTCACCTATCCATCTACCCACGGCGTCTTCGAAGAGCGCATCTCAGAGATCTGCGACATCGTCCACGCTCAGGGCGGCCAGGTCTATCTCGACGGCGCAAACATGAACGCGCAAGTCGGCATCTCCCGGCCAGGCGATTATGGCGCCGACGTCAGCCACCTCAACCTCCACAAGACCTTCTGCATCCCCCATGGCGGCGGCGGCCCCGGCATGGGCCCCATCGGCGTCAAGGCGCACCTCGCGCCCTTCCTCCCCGGTCACCCCTTCCTCGACAACGGCACCGCGCCTGTAGGCCCGGTCTCAGCGGCCCCCTACGGCTCAGCCTCGATTCTCCCCATCTCCTACATGTACATTCTGATGATGGGCGGCGAAGGCCTGCAGCACGCCACAGAGATCGCAATCCTCAACGCAAACTACATCGCGAAGCGCGTAGGCGATTCCTTCCCGGTTCTCTATCAGAACGCAAACGGACGAGTAGCCCACGAATGCATTCTCGATCCCCGTCCCCTCAAGGACACTTGCGGCGTAACGGTAGACGACATCGCCAAGCGCCTGATCGACTACGGCTTCCACGCCCCAACCATGAGCTTCCCGGTAGCCGGCACCCTAATGATCGAGCCCACCGAAAGCGAATCGAAAATCGAGCTGGACCGTTTCTGCGATGCGATGATTCAGATCCGCAAAGAGATTGCCGACGTAGAAAGCGGCAAGCTACTGATCACGGAATCCCCCCGCCGCCACGCCCCCCACACAGTGCATGACCTAGTAGCTGCCACCTGGGACCGCAAATACAGCCGCGAAGAAGGCTGCTTCCCTGAAGGCACGGCAAGAGTCGACAAGTACTGGTGCCCCGTCTCCAGAATCGATAATGTCTACGGCGACCGCAACCTCGTCTGCAGCTGCGTCCCGATCGAAGACTACGCGAAAGCTTAAAGAAAGCTCCGCAAACTAACCTGAAAATAGGCGGCCAAGTTGCCGGCCGCCTCCCGGCTTATCGGTCGATGTCCAGAAAGTATCCGGCTCATGCAGGACTTACAGCAACCGGCACCCTGATCCGATCTTAGCGATATACAATAACCAAACACCCCAAATCCCATGCAGACTCCAACCCTCGACCACGGCCCTATCCTCCAGACCGCCTTCTCTTTCTGGTCTTCCAAAGTCCTCCTCACCGCCGTCGAGTTCGACCTCTTCACCACCCTCGGCACCCGCCGTCTCACCGGCACCGAACTCGGCGCAGAACTAGCCCTCCACCCCCGCGCCATCAGCGATTTCTTCGATTCCCTAGTCGCCATGAAATTCCTCGACCGCGACGGCGACGGCCCCACCTCTATATATTTCAACACCCCCGCCAGCGCCCTCTTCCTCGACCGCACCAGCCCCCGCTACATTGGCGGCATGCTCATCATGCTCAACGACCGTCTCTTCAAGTTCTGGAACGACCTCCCCACCGCCCTCCGTACCGGCTCGCCCCAAAACGAAGTCAAACATGGCCAAAAAGGCATCTTCGAAGAGCTCTACTCCGAGATCCCCAAGCTCGAACAATTCATGGGAGCGATGGCAGGCCTTTCTCGCATCAACTTCGAAACCCTCGCCCACAAATTCGACTTCTCAAAATACAAAACACTCTGCGACATCGGTGGTGCCACCGGCCTCCTCTCGATCGAAGCCGCAAAGCAACACCCAACCCTCAAGTGCATCAGCTTCGACCTGCCACCGGTCGCCCCCATTGCATCCCGCCACATCGCCGCCGCCGGCCTCGCAGACCGCATCACCACCGCCAGCGGTGACTTCTTCAAAGACCCTCTCCCCAAGGCCGACGTCATCACCATGGGCATGATCCTCCACGACTGGAACCTCGAAAAGAAGATGCACCTCATCCGTGCCGCCTACGACGCCCTCCCGCCCGGCGGTGCCTTGATTGCCATCGAAGCCCTCATCGATGACCAGCGCCGCGAGAACCTTATGGGCCTCCTCATGTCCCTCAACATGCTGATCGAATTCGGCGACGCTTTCGACTATTCCGGCGCAGACTTCCGCGGCTGGTGCGCCGAAGTCGGCTTCACCCGCTTCGAAGTCATCCATCTCGCCGGCCCTTCCAGCGCCGCAATCGCCTACAAATAAACGCAAAAAGGGCGAGCCCGAAGGCTCGCCCTTTTCAACTAATTTGTACTATCAGGCCTAAGCGTAAGCTGGCTTGCGACCAGCGGGCTTCGCACCCTGAAACTTCAGCTTCTTCGCCTTTACAAACGAATGCTTCGGTTTCGGTGAATGCTGAAACGCGCCTTTGATCGCCTTCTTAACGGCATAGGGGGTACGAGCGGGTTGATATTCCTGCTCGTCAAAACCACCCGTATCAGCCGGATCAGGAGGAAGCTCATGCGGCACAACCTGCAGTGGCAGAGAAGTCTTGATCGCACGCTCAATCTGGCGTACTGCACCACGCTCGCCACGAGTGGCGAAGGTGGACGCGGTACCCTTATTGCCTGCGCGGCCAGTGCGGCCTGCGCGGTGGATAAAGTCTTCCGGTGCCTGCGGCAGATCGAAGTTCACAACGTGTTCGATGTGATCTACGTGAATGCCGCGCGCGGCCACGTCGGTTGCGACGAGTACGCGATAGTAGCCATCTTTGAAGCCTTCCAAGGCCTGTCGTCGCTGGCTCTGTGTGCGGTCGCCATGAATGGCTGCCGTCTTCACGCCAGTCTTTGCCAATTTCTTGGCCAGACGATCGGTGGAGTGCTTGGTGCGGGCGAAAACCAGGAAGGATCCCGTCTTCTCCGCCAGAAGGTGCCGCAACAAACCAAGCTTGCGATGACCTTCGACTTCATACAAATGAAGATCGATGTCAACACCAGGCTTTGTCGTCGCGCCAATCTCTACACGCACCGGGTTCGGTACATGCTTGGCGATCAGCGGGATGATCGAGCGTTCGATCGTCGCTGAGAAGAAGAGGGTCTGACGCTGAATCGGGATCTGTTGCAGAATCTGCTCAATCGTGGGCAAAAAGCCCATGTCAAGCATACGATCCGCTTCATCAAGAACGACAAACTTCACCGAACCAAGTTTGACGAGTCTGCGTCCGATGAAGTCGAACAGACGACCCGGGGTTGCAACCAGTACCTGGCTGCCACGCTGGATTTCGAAGAGCTGCTTGCTTTCGTTTAGGCCACCCACGACCACCGTCGCGCGCAATCCAGTATCCTTGGCCATCTTTGTGAAGGCCTCGTGGATCTGGATCGCGAGTTCGCGAGTCGGTGTCATGATGACAGCCTGAACTCCCTTTACGGGGTTCTGCGAGAGCGATTGCAGGATCGGAAGCAAGAACGCAAGCGTCTTGCCGGTTCCGGTCTGGGCAGTAGCAACTACGTTTGACCCGGCAAGCGCTGGAGGAATTGCTCCCGCTTGCACTGGTGTGGGCTGAGTGAGGTTGTTAGCTGCCAAATTGCGCTGCAAAACCTCGGATAAGGAAAGATCAGAAAACTTCATTGTTGTTTAGTAACGACCCTTGCGGAAGCCACCGCCGCCGCCACCAGGACGTCCGCCGCCGCCGCCGGGACGACCGCCACCAGGACGACCACCGCCGCCGCCACGAGGACCATCGGTCTTCGGACGTGCTTCGTTCACGCTCAGGTTGCGGCCATCAAGCTCGCGACCATCAAGGGAAGAAATTGCATTCTCTGCTTCATTGCGATTCGTCATTTCGACGAATGCGAATCCACGGGGCTGGCCGGTCATGCGATCGGTAACAACGTTCACGCGCTCTACTGCGCCGTATTCTTGGAAGATGGCCAAAAGCTGATCTTCAGTGGTATGGAAACTAAGGTTTCCGACATATAGGTTGGTCATGGGAGACTCCTGTTGCTTTCAATAAAGGTTCTAATAGCAGCCAGGAACAAAGGAGTGAATAACAACTAAATCAAAGCCGCGGTTAGCCGAATTTCATAATAGCACGCACCAATGCCACTCTGCTTGCGATACGTTGATAGGGATGCTTGCAGGATCGCTCCAACGCCAACTTGAACAACTTGTCTCCCAAAAGGCTTCTGCCAATGAAATCGCCGCTCTCGCCGGCCTTTGCCAGATGGTCGCAGGCATGGACACCGATCACTGGAAAGACTCTCTCGGCACCCTCGCCCGTCTCGCCAGCGACCCCTTCCCCTGGCTCACGGCCGGTGAATCCGCACTCCTCCGCTTCGGTGCCAGCCGCCAGATCGCCATCGCCCTTACCGATTGCTGGCCCTTTCAATCGGAATCCATCGAAGAAGGCGAACTCAAAACCTTACTCGGTTCCTACGTTACCTGGCTAGCCACTCAATCCGACGATCGCGTCTGTGCTTTCTGCTGGGCCATTCTTCGCGCTCAACCCCGCCGTCAAGGCAGCATCTCCCAATCTCCTATCTACTGGCTTGTACGCCAGGGGCGGCTCAAGGGAGATATCGAACTCCCCTCAATCGAACTTGCTGTAGCTCTCACAGACGAAGAGTCTGCCATGTTCTGGTGGCCAGAGGAACGCTGGCTGGTCACCGATTGGACCTCTGCCTCAAAGCCATACTTCCACTTTCTCGATCACCCCAGCTCCCTCGTCCGCGCCGCCGCAGCCAAGACTTTGGGCCGCCTCCATACCGGTCTCCGTAACCGCATCGATACTCCCGCAATCACAGATCTCCTCGCCATGATCTCCACTCGCGAAGCTAAAGCTCCCGGCGTTGCCGGTCCCTTCCTCGAAGGCTCCGACTGGGGCATTGACGATTGGGCCGACATTCTCGGTAGTTTCGACATGCGCGGCTGGTTCCTTCACACCCTTCGCAACAGCGATAGGGAACTAGACTGGCCCGAAGCCCAGGCCCTCGAATTCTACGCTCAGGAATTTCTCTCCGACGACGGCGATGCCATCGAGCAGATGCTTGACATGGGCCGCGAAGACCTCGCCCTCATGACCGCAACCAGCGTCGCAGACAACGTAGAACTCCTCCGCCCGGTTCTCGAAGCCATGGCCCGCTCGGAAAACCCCAAAATCGCCGCTGCCATGCAGTCCTATCTTGCCGAGCACGGCCAATCCAGCGGGCGACAATGGCTCAATTAATCCTAATCCCTAGCGACAACTAGAGATTTAAAATTGTATTATTTCCAACAAGTTAGCCAATTTAGGAAAGATTTCTATTGACGAAACGAAGGAATCACCGCATACTCCATATAGATGAAGAATTTATGGCATGACATCCTTACTGTGCTTCTTAAATGGAGTGAAGGGCTCTCTGCCTAGCCTCTTCTTTTTACCTTCCTTTCGATCTAACCTTTCAGCCCACCTAACGGTGGGCTTCTTAATTTCCTTTGCAATCGTTATGGCATAAATTTGAATTTTCCGCTTTACTAGGTGAGGGTTTTCCTCTTGCAGCCCCCTAGAGACTTTGCTTCCACTAACGATCCGCTCAGCCCCGGTACCTTGGAGGACAAGGTCGAACCGAGCGGAGATCATATCTACGACAGGCTTTGCTCCATCCTTGAAACGGCACAACCGATCGATAGCTTTCTTTCGATTCCCCTCCCTCAGTCCCTTCGCCTGCAAGACCCTGCACCTCCCGCACCACAAGCGGGCCAACGGCTGAAAGCCCGCTACCTCATCCAGTCATGCTTGGCTGAAGGCGGCTCGGCCGCTGTATTCATCGCCTCCGACGAACTCCTGGCCAATCGGCTGGTCGTCGTCAAAGTGCTAAATCAGATTGACGAACCAGAAATTGTTAAAGAGTTGATAAGCGCCGAGATTCACTCTATGGCCCGCCTCAGGCACCCAAATCTACGCGGAATCCTCGACTTGGGCGAAACCGCTTCCGGCTTGCCTTTTCTCGTCCTGGAATACATCGAAGGCGAAAGCCTGCGACAACTCTTCGCCCGCCGCCAGCACATTACACAAGAACGGATCCACAAACTCCTTGCAGGCATCGTTGAAGCTCTTGCGGAGGCTCATCGACACGGCATCATCCATCTTGACCTTAAACCGGAAAACATTATCCTTACGAATCCGGGGCTCCCTGGCGAGCGGCCCGTCGTCATCGACTTCGGTATCGCTGCTTTAAACGCTCACTCCGGCACATCTTCTCGCTTTAGGCAAAGTCCCTATTCGGACCCGCAAGTCACTACACCGCCGACCCCTTCCTCCGACATTTACTCTCTCTCTCTAATCTTGCAAGAACTCTATTCCTGTGGATCCGCATCGGAGAAGCTCCCTCTTCCCCCGCGAGTTCAACAAGCAATTGAGAGGGCCACCTCTACCGATCCTTTACTCCGCTACTCTTCTGTCGCCGATTTCGGTGCCGCCTGCACGGAATCGAAGTCCAGTCCTCTGGCCAGGGCAGCCTTGGTATTTGCCCTCGCAGCTGTCTTCCTAATCGCCATCCTGCTACATTCCCAGCCACCTATGGATGCATGGAAGAGTCTCAATCCCAAACCCTTTATTACCGAAAAGGGATCTCATCGCGACGTCACCTTCTCCAGCGACGGCAAGACCCTCTACTACACTTCTGGGCTTGAAGGCGACCATAGTCTCTTTAAAACTCCGGTCCATCGCTTTGACCCAAAGCCAGCAGCCACTCACATCAGCTCCGAGTTTCAGCCCCATCCTTCCCCCAATGGCCGCTGGCTTGTATTCTCTCGCGCTGCCTCCGGTGCCTATGATCTTTTGCTGAAGCCCCTCGACGCGGATGGCCCGGAACGCGTCCTCGCTCGATTTAGCTCAACGACAGACTCCACCTGGCTAAACGACTCTTCGGGTCTAATTGTCTCTGCCAAAGAGTTTGAGTCCCAGCCTTGGCGGCTCTACCTGTTACGGCTGGATTCACCTCGTTTGAAGCCACTCTTCCAGATACTGCCTTCCGCCTCCGAAGATCAGTCCCCAGCAATAGATCCCGCTACCAACCAGTTGGCTTTTGTGCGGCGATTTCAGGCTAACGGCGATTTCATCTACACAGTGCCGATCGGCCCGGCCGGGCTCCCGATTGCAGAGCCACGCCGGCTTACCACGCAGCCCTCAAAGCTGGGCTCCCTCTCCTGGACCGAACAAGGCAAAAGGGTATTGGCCCACAACGACCCATACAATCAATCCACCATTAACGTAGTCGCGTTTCCGTCTGGCTCCGTCGTACCCCTTAAATTGCCGTTATCAGGAATTTCGGGCTTTGCGCTGAATTCAAAGACGCAGTCCATAGCCATTATGCTGGCCTCTTCAGAACAGAATATCTATCGCCTGCAGCTTACCCCAGACTCCGCCCGCCTCCTCAGTCCTGTCGCAGTAAGCTCTTTTGACGAGGAGGAGGCGTCTTACGCTCCAAATGGGAAATTCATTACATTCAGCTCCTTGCGCTCAGGTAAACCCCAGGTTTGGATTGCTGCAAGTGATGGCTCCAACCCCCGCCAACTCACCGAATTTCAGGAACCCTATAGCGCGCTCACTGCTGTAATTTCGCCTGATTCCAAGCGCGTCTATATCTCAACTAGAACGTCTAAAGGACAATTTGCAACCTACCTTGTCGAACTGGAAAATCCTTCTCCGCCAACACTTTTCCTTGCCGACGGCTTCGTCTGCTCCTTCTCTCGCGACGGCAACACCTTCTACTTTTTTAGAAAAGTGGACACTCGCCATCAGATCTTTCGGGCTCCAGTCAACAATCCCCTGGCTCAAACGCAAATCACCAAAACAGGCGGGGCCATCGCGCATGAATCGCCCGCCTCAGATCGCCTCTATTTCACCTCCAGAAACGAAAACGAAGGAATCCGCTTTCTTCCGCTGCCCTACAGCCCATCGGCCGCCCCCAGCCAGCCGCTGGTCCCAACGCTTCTCAGACGAAGCCTTTTCGTTACCTCTAAAAACGGCCTCTACCTGATTCGAAAAGATGAACTCAATCTCCCGCCGGGTCTCTTTTTGCTACCTGAAAACAGTGAGATTCCAAAACTGCTCTACCGCTTTGACCGGACGGTCATGTGGGGTTTGAGTCTTTCGCCTTCCAATACCGAACTAATGGTCACGCTGCAGGACGTTACCGATCAGTCGGTCTACCTGGCGCAAATCCCCGATTGATTTTTTCTGTCAGTTGGCTGTGAAGCCAGACCCGGGCTCCATGCCAGATATTCTCAACGGTTGCCGAAGACAGGCCCAGTATCTCGGCAGTCTCGTCGGTCGTGAAGCCTGTGAAGTACTTCAACTCCACCACCTGCACTGCCCTCTCATCTTCTCTACCCAACTTCTCCAGCGCCTCGTTCAGTGAAAGCAGTCCATCCATGTCATGACTAACGCTCAGTTCCTCCTCGCGCAAATCTACCCGCTGAGCCCCTCCACCCCGCTTCCTGGTTAACTTTGCTCTCCCGTAATCCACCAGGATATGCCGCATCTGCCGGGCCGACATGGCCAGCAGATGGTGAGAGTCCTGTACATGCAGCGCCTGAGAGCCCAACAACTTCACAATCGCTTCATTAGCCAGCGCGGTCTTTTGAAGCGTATGATCCTGACGCTCCTTTCTCAGCACTCTGCCAGCCAACTTGCGAATTTCGGGGTACAGGGCCTCAAGCGCCGATTTAAGTGCCGATTCGCTTACGGATTCCTCAGTTTGCTCGACCTTCACTGCTTATTGTTCTACTTGATCCCCTCGAGCGCCTTCACCCCAGCTGCGGCAATCTGCCCGTCCTGCGCCGAAGTCACACCGCTGACTCCAATCGCGCCCAAAAACTGTCCATCCACAACCAAGGGCAACCCACCTTCAACGCCCAACACATCCGGCAACTTTAACACTGCATTGCGTCCCCCCGCAATCATGTCCTCAAACGCCTTCGAAGGACGCTTCATCTTGATTGCCGTCCGCGCCTTCATCTGCGCAATCTCCACCGATCCGATCTGCGTCCCATCCATCTTCTCCAGATAAACTAGATTCGCGCCGTCATCGACAACACTGATCACAACATTCCAATTGTTCTTCCTGGCTTCAACCTGCGCGGCAGCCGCAATCTTCTTGGCCGCATCTAGCGTGAGTGCCTTCTTTGTGCCCAATTGGGCCGATGCTGTCAAAGTCATAAGGGTAAGGGCGAGTAGAAATTTTCGCATGTTCATTAACCTATCAGAATTCCAGGCGCATTCCCATCTGTAGCACCCTGTTATCTTTGGCTCGGTTGATCACCCCGCCCGAGATGATGTCCACCCGGTTTTCCGGCAAGTTCAGATTCACCCGGTTCAATGTATTAAAAGCCTCAAACCGGAACTGTGCAGCCATCGACTCACGAACTTTGAACCGCCGCGAGAGCGACGCATTCATGTTGAAAGTCCCAGGTCCATCCAGAATATTCCGCCCCGCCGATCCAAAACGGAAGCCTCCCACTGGCACCACAGGAAATTGCGTCCGGTCAAACCATTGCTCCGCAGTGGGCTCGGCCAGCGTCCCCTTTCCAATCCGGTCTGGACGCGAAGCCTCGCCATTCAGGTAATTGAAATTGGCCACCTTTGGCGTAAACGGAGGCCCTGTGTACATTGTCGTTGTCCCCGATAATTGCCAGTCCTTCAACGCAAAGTGCCGTGACAATCGGGGCTGAAAAATGAAGCTCCCAGTAAAGGCATGGCCAATGTCAAAATCAGACCGTCCGCGCTCGCCCTTCAAATTTCGCGAATCCTGAGCGATCGGAAAATTGTACTGAAGCGTGCCACCGGTATTCGACGTTTCGTCAATCGACTTTGAATACGTATAAGCCATCCTCACAAAGAAACTGCGCGAGAACCGTCGTCTCACCGTAACGGCCCCCGAAGTGAAGATCGAATTCGACCCGTCGTTCACAAAATTGATCGTCCCAAAGGCAGGGAAGGGACGTGGGTTCCCCGGCACACCCCGCAACTGCTGATTCAAGTCATAACGCCGCTGCAGGTGCGTCCCCTTCGATCCCGCATAAGCCACCTCAATCACGGTGTCCTTGGCAAACTCATGCTCACCCGTCAGATTCCAGCTCTGCAAGTACTGGGACTGCGGCTGATTCTGTTGCCCATTCGTATTTGTAATTCCACCAACAGACCGCCTTGACACAGGATACGGGTTCGACAAGGTCACCACCGTCGGGTCATTTGTCACCGCTGCATAACTCTCATTTACAGAGAAAGGAAACGTATCGTTAAACTCGTCCAGCCGGTAAATCGAGCTAGACCCATAAAATATTCCATACCCCCCGCGCAACACACTCCGGTTCCCTTTGAATGGCCGCCACGCGAAACCCAGCCGCGGCGCAAAATCATTCCTGTCCGTCTGTGTAATCGTCGGCGGCAATCCAGCCGCATCGGCCAGAATCACCGAATTCGCAATCGGGCTCGCGGCCACCAACTGATCAAAATTGGTCAGCGTTCCCTTACCAGCAACCACGATCTTCCCGAGCTCAGGATTAAACATCGACCATGCCCCAAACTTCTCCCTCGGCGGCTTCATCAACTCGTAGCGCAACCCGATGTTCAACGTCAGCGAGCGGGTCACTTTGAAGTCATCCTGCACAAACGCCGAATAGTTCGAGATCAGATGATAAGGCCCTGCCGCATCCAGTTGCCGACGCGTCGTCTGTGGCCAGCCCAGCATCCAGTCCGCCATCGGTTCATTTGTAAACCGGCCCAGAAACGTAACGCGCCCGCGGGTATCGCCATAGTTCCTCGTGAAGTACTGCATCCGCAAAAAGTCTGCTCCGAACTTGATTGTGTGTCGTCCCTTAATCCACGTAGTAGATCCCGCGTATTGGTAGTTATTGAAGGACCAAACCTTGGGGTAATCATAAGCAGGCCCTAGCGGAATGTAACCGGAAGCATCCAGTTGCGGCAACCCCCGCGCAGCCGGATTCTGCGTTGTGCCGTTAAAACCAACTTCACCCGCCCAATCCCTCTCGCCAGACAATGGCCAGCGCTGGTTGTTCGTCTTGCGGGAAAAATTCGCCGACAACTCCAGATAAATATTTGGCGTCAGCGGCCGTAGATACTTCACATAACTCAGGATGTCGAGCGTATTATTTCCCAGCCCAAACAGCGGTATCGGAGACCGGCCATTCACCACCGGGTCATAGTTCGTATTCGGCCGCCAGAACGTCGAAAACGTTACTCGATCCTTGGCCGAAAAATTATGGTCCACCTTGATCCCGAAGTTGTTGTTTGACGTAGACCCGTTCCCCGAAGCAATGTAGTTATTCGCAGACCCCGTCAAATTGGGAGCCGGAAAAAAAGCTGCCAGCTTCAGCCCCACCGGGTCCAGTCGCGACACTGGAATCTGATTCCCAGGGAAAGCCCTTCGCGCATTCAAAGGATCCACAATCGTGAGCGGCCGTCCAAACGCATCGGTCGCTCGCGAAAAATCTCCTCGCAAATACTCAGGCCGCGGAACAATCCCCCTCTGCGTCTTCCCGTCCACCAGCCGCAACGATTCCCACGTAAACAAAAAGAAGGTCTTGTCTTTGATCACCGGCCCGGACAGCGTTGCCCCAAACTGATTCCGCCGCAGTTTCGCCTTGTTTACATCAAAGTACCCAGTCGCATCCCACACATCATTGCGGACAAACTCATAGAGCGACCCGTGAAACCGGTTCGATCCTGACTTTGTTACCACTGTCAACATCCCACCAGCGAAGCGGCCATACTCCGCCGCGAACCCCGACGTAATCATCTTGAATTCCTGCACGCCCTCAATTGGAGGATTGATCACCGCTCCCGTATTGCGCCGTTGCGTATTGTTCATCCCGTCGAGCATAAAGCCTGTGTTATCCGCTCGCGCCCCGTTCACGGCAAACGCTCCATCCCCGCCATCCCCCTTCGGAATCACCCCCCCGGTGAGAAACGCCAGATCATTAAAATTCCGCCCCGCCAGCGGAATATCTGAAATCTCTTCCTTCGTAATCACCTCACCGCGAGCCCCAGAATCCGTATTCAAAACCGGAGGTGCCTCAGTAACGGTAATCGTATCCGCCACTGCCCCAACCTCAAGCGTCACGTCCACCCGCAGCACCTGATCGACAGCCAGCGTCAGCGACGTCGACTTGTAACTACGAAACCCCTGCACCGTCGCCTCCAGCGAATACTGGCCTGGCTGCACAAAAGGAATCGTATAGTCTCCGGTCCCACTCGCTACTGCACTTTGCACGATATTCGTATCGAGATTCTTCAGCCGCAGCGCAGTGCCCGGCAGCACGCCTCCACTGGAATCCGTCACTCGGCCTGTGAGAGTAGCCGTAGGCGTCTGAGCCCAAAGGCTCGCACCAATGAAACAAGCGAATAAGCTGAAGCGCATAAGTCTATAAGCACTTTATCGCATTCTTAGATTTCTCACCCTGGCACGGTCAGACCAGCTTCCAGATTTTCAAGAACGGTGGATAACGGCATGCAAGTGATGAAGTCATGCCTACCAGCAGGAGGTGGACTTCTTCTTCATGGCCTTCCCCAAGGACAAGATGAGCATCGACACTATCAATAGCAACGCCAACTATTTGGCATCACTACTTGGCTCACCGCAACCTTAACATCCGTCAGCGAAAAATCCTTACCTTTGAAAAGTAGTGGCTCGTCCATATCCTTTGCCAGCGTATACGAGAAGTAATCCCCGAAATTCAATTTCGCCCGATGCCTTCCACGTCCGAAGTCGTAAAAAGCTTGACGAGCCAAAGTACCCTGCTTTAGCGTGACCGGTTCCACCACAACCCCAGCACTCCTTAAAAATACATCCAGTTGTCTTGCGTCTGTCGGCTTCGCTTGCCTTTCCAACACCACGATTCCATGGCCGGCGATCGCAACGCTGCGGGGTGAAGTTTTGGGGGGCAACGTTGATCCCTCAATCGGTGGCGAAGTGCAGATGACAAGGCCGGCGGTAATCGTAAACAATGACCCCCGACCCAGACCTTAAATCGACTTCAGGTTGTGCACAATCCCCGCTTGGATATCTCTTGCGAAATCTTCATCAGGAATTGGCGCGAAGCCAAGTTTCGCTGCATAGGCTTCAGCCAGAGCAATACAATCACGAAGCTTGCGGCCCGGCCTCAAAGCGACAGAGTAGCGCAGCACAGCCACTGGCCGATCAGATAGTGGAAGGAGAGCCCTCAAAAGTCTCCATCTTCGACAAAGTAAGCTTTCTCGCCACTCTCATCACACAACCCAATTACCTGGGTGTGTCGGCTACGATTTGCCTCCCAAACCGAAAGAAAAGACGCATGACGTAAAGATTCTTTAATTTGCCCCCTATCGCTTATTGCGTGTTTGATGTATAAGTGAACTAGTGGTTGGAAAGGAGGCTTTTATGCCAAATCTAACCCTGCTTGGATGGATTTTCGTTGCTTGGTGCATAGTCACCACGGTTCTTGTTTTGTTGCTGATTTACCGGTCTGTGATCGGGATGAAAGAGGACGATCAGCTCTTTCTTGACCCGGCGGAAGCGCACTTTGAAGCAGAGCAACGCAAGGTCATCACCAAACTCAACCAGATCAAATTTTACGCAACCCGCTTGGGATTTGCCTCTGGCGTACTCTTTGTGGCCACCGTCGGAGTCGCAATTTACAACTCCATGAGATAAGGCGGTATTTGTCTCGGCTAAGACCTGAAGCTTTATTTATTAGAGTAAAAAGGAATTGGCTTGTGTCTTGGCCCTACGAGTGGGGCAGAGTGGCAAAAGAATCAATGCATCTGCAAAACCAGATGCTGCGCACTCACTAGGCATAACTCACCTTCTCAACAGAGGCCCCGCGCACGGCATCTACCCTCCGGCCCAGCCCCACCCGCTGGCCGTTCAGCTGCACCCCGCGAAAGTTGTCAAAGGGCTCTGCTATTCCTTCTACCACCACCACCGGTCGCGTTGTCATGTGCCCATATTGCTGATACGCATCCGAAAACAGGCTCACTTCACTAAAGCCTGTCCGGTCGGCCAGAGTGACAAACTTCATCGGTCCCTTAGTGGTGGGATGGATCCGGTCGGCCACAATCATCCCGGCTACAGCCACGGTCTTGCCGAAAAACTTCGCTGGCTGCTCGCGCAACTCCTGCGCTGTCACATAGCGCCCCCAGTCCAGATCCGGCGCATAATAATCCAGCGGATGCACCGTCACCGGGAAGCCCAGCAACTCCGCTTCCCACCGTACATTCACTCCACCCCCGCCAAAATCCGGCTCCTCGCTGACAAACAAGGGATCACTCGGCTGCCCGCCACGCAGGCTTATCCGCGACAGCCTCCAGAAGAGCCGTCCCCGCGTCTCGCCCAGTCCATCGAGAGCCCCTACTTTGAGCAAGCTCAACCACTCACTCTGCGACGGCTGCGCACGGCGATAAAAATCCCCCGCATCGCGATAAGGCTGCCCCGCCGCAATCCTGAGCACTACTGCCTCACTCAAACCCTTCACCTGATTCAGCGGTAAACGAATCGACACCCCGCTCACCAGGAACTTCTCTGCATCACTGGAATTCACACAAGGCGTTACAAATTTGGCCCCGTTGCGCATCGCCTCCAGCACGTACACAATTTGCGAATAGAACCCACGCCGGCATGTCAGCACTGCCCCCAGAAACTCTACCGGATAGCGCATCTTCAAAAACGCGCCCTCATACGCCTCTACCGCATAAGCCGCCGAATGCGCCTTGTTAAACATATAACCGGCAAACTCCCGCAGCATCGCCCATACTTCCTCAATCGCCCCCTCGCTGTGCCCTTGCTGCCGCGCACATTCGCGGAACTCCTCCCCCATGGCATCAATCTTGCGGTGGTCGCGATTCTTCACGAGCAACCTTCGCAACGTATCGGCCCGCCCCCAGTTCATCCCTGCAAAGCCGTTCGCTACCAGAAGGATATGTTCCTCATACACAAGCAACCCATAGGTCTCCTCAAGCAATGGCTCAAGCGTCGGATGCACGTAGGTCACCGGCTCCAGCCCCTGATGCCGCCGGGCAAACATCCCCTTGCGACCCTCATTCGCCGCCCCCGGGCGGATTACTGATTCAATCGCCGTCAGGCAATTGATGTCACGGCAATTGGTGAGTACCAGCAGATTCACCATATTCGGGCTCTCGATATGAAAGACCCCGCGCGATTCCCCCCGCGAGATCTTCTCCCATGTCACGGCATCTTCTTCATCCACCGGTTCTGCCTCATGCCCCGTATTCACCCGGATATTCTCGCGTGCCTCCCGCAACACACTCAGGCCCGCCTGGCCCAGCAGGTCCATCTTCAAGAGACCCAGTTCTTCCACATCGTCCATCGCATAGTGCGTCGTCAGGATATTCTTTGCGCTCCGGAACAGCGGCATCCGGTCGGCAATGGCATTGGCTCCGATCACGAGGCCACAAGGATGCATCGTCCGATGCCGGGGGATCCCGTCGAAGCGTCCTGCCATCGCGAGGATCGTCCTGTAAGGCTCCTCGTTCACCGGCAAGTGCGCACACTCCGGATTGGTCTGCACTGCCATTGCTGCGTTGCCCGAGAAGTGCGGAATGTGCTCGGTAAAGCGCCTCACCTCACGCTCTGGAATCCCGTAGACTTTCGCGATGTCCCCAATCGCCGCCCGGCCCTGAAACGTGTTGTACGCCCCGATCATCGCCACATGTTCTTCGCCATACTTCTCGAAGACATAACGCACCACCTCCTCGCGTTTATCCCAGGGCAGGTCAAGATCAATATCGGCCAGCTTCTGAAATTGCATCCTCTCCCGGTTCAGGAATCGCTCAAAGCAGAGGTTGAAGCGGAAGGGACAGATATTCCCGATCCCGAGCGTGTAACAAACCAGACTCCCCGCCGCACTCCCCCGGGCCAGCGTCGCAATCCCTCGCCCGTTCGCCCACCGGACGATATCGGCAAAGATCAAAAAGTACTCGGCATACCCAACATCGCCGATCACACTCAACTCCCGGTTGAGCCGCTCCATCCCCCCTTCGGGCAACACATCCCCGTAACGGACGCGCATCCCCTCTACGGCCATCGTTCGCAACTCCTCCATCGCCGGCCGCGCACTTTCATACTTTGGAAAGCAAATATCCCCCAGCTCAAAATCAAACCGGCACCGCTCCGCTACCGCCCAGGTGTTTTCGATCGCCTGCTTCAGTTCACCCAGCTCTTGCATCACTTCAGATAAAGCAGGGAAGTGATAGTTTCCAGGAGATTTTTTCAATGGATGCTCTTGCCCCATCATCGTCAAAGTGCGCATGCTGGCCAGCACTTCCCAGCGCAAAGCCTCCTCTGGATCTCGCAATCCGTAATGTACGTCATTGGCGACCACCGTTGGCACTTTCAGCCGTCGGGCTCCATTCAGCAACACACGAGACTTCCGCCGCTCCGCCTCATTTCCAAAACTCAAGCCAAACAAGAGGTTTCTCCCGTAAATCTCTCGATACAAATCACAATTCGGGTCTGCATCTACTCCGGCAATACAAATTAGTCCCCTCGCAAACCGGGCCAGATCTTCCGGACCCAAGCCCTCTTCATCCTGAAACCGCGTATGCTTTTTCGCTCTCACACTCAACAACCGGCATAGATTCCGGTAGCCTTCCGCACTCTCGACCAGCAGCGTCAACCGGGTCCGATTCGCCAGCGTAACCTCGCAGCCAATCACCGGATGTACCCCCGCCGCCCGGGCCGCTTTATAGAACAACACCGCCCCTCCGAGCGTGTCGGTATCGGTAAGCGCAACCGCCGGCATATCGCAGGCAACCGCCCTTGCTACCAGTGCCTCCGGCGAGAGTGTACTATCCAAAAGTGAGTAAAACGAGTGATTCCGCAAAGCTGCAAACGGCATATTGTTGTTATAGCAGTTTCGCTTTTTCTTCGCTACAGATTTAATCTACGAAATTCGTTCCTGGCCGCCAATCTGCGATACGATTCACTCCACTGTATGAGTCTTCAACTCCACATCATCGACTGGGTCGTCCTGATCGGCTACTTGGTCATCGTCGCTGCTATCGGCATCATCGCCGGGCGCTACGTCCGGGGCACCGAGAGCTACTTCCTGGGCAACCGCGGCTTCAATCGCTGGCTCATGATTGGCCAAAGCTTCGGCATCGGCACCCACGCAGAAATGCCTGTTTCGCTGGCTGGTGCTGTCTACACAAGCGGTTTCTCCGGCATCTGGTTTCAGTGGAAGAACCTCTTTGCCACGCCCTTCTACTGGCTCATCGCGCCGCTCTTCCGCCGTATGCGCCGCACTACGATCGGCGAGGTGGTCGAAGACCGCTACGGACCCTGGATGGGCGTCATCTACACTGCCTTCGCTCTCATCTACTTCACCATCAACATGGCCTCCATGCTCAAGGGCGCAGGCAAGGTGATCAGCCAGGCCACCGGTGGCGCGGTCTCTCCCAATTCGATCGTCCTCTGGATGACGGTCATTTTCCTGCTCTACAGCTTCATCGGTGGTTTGCTCGCCAGCGCCTGGACAGACTTTTTCCAGGGCTTTCTCATCATTGCCCTCTCCTTCATGCTCATCCCCCTGGGCTGGAGCCAGGTCGGGGGCCTTACCGGCATGAAACAGAGCCTCGCCCCGCACTTTTTCTCACTGGCCACCCCTAACGGCATCGGCGTCTGGTTCATCTTCCTGCTCACCCTGAACGGCCTGATCGGAATCATCTCCCAGCCCCACCAGCTCGCTGCTGTCGGTACCGGTAAAGACGAACGTGCCTGCCGCAATGGAATGTTTCATGGCAACTTCGTCAAGCGCATCTGCACCATCGGTTGGGCCATGGTTGGCCTGATGATCGCCGCCCTCGCCGCCAATCCCAACTCCGGCTTTGGCCGCCTCGAAGACCCCGAAGACGCCTTCGGCCTTGCCTGCCGCCACCTGCTGTTTCCAGGAGGCCTCGGCCTCATGCTCGCCAGCATCCTCGCCGCCAACATGAGCACTTGCTCCGCCTTCATGGTCGACTCGGGCGCCCTCTTCACCAAGAACCTTTACCAGCGCTTCTTCCGCCGCGAAGCCACCGACACACACTACCTCTGGGCCGGCCGCATCAGTGGCCTCGTTTTGTCTCTTCTGGGCATCCTCTACGCCCTCTTTCTGGTGGATCGCGTGCTCTACTCGTTTCTGCTCACAGAAACGATGGCCACCTACATGGGCATCAGCATCTTCGGTGGCATCCTCTGGCGTCGCGCCAATCGTTGGGGTGCCGCCGCCAGCCTCTTCGTCCCTCTCGTAGTGAACTTCGCCCTCATGGCAGCCAGCGGCCAGCGTCTCGACCACTGGGACCCCAACTCCTTTGCCATCTCGCTCATCACCGGCATTGCCGCACTGATCATAGTCAGCTACGCCACTACACCAGAACCTGCCGCCACGCTTGACCCCTTCTTCGCCCGCTTCGCCGAACCGGTCGAAGGCACCGCTCCTCCAGGCACCCGCCTTCTGCTAGCCGATCTCGCAACCGGCCTCAAGCCCGGAGCTTCTTACAAGGAAGACTGGAGCGGCTTTCTGACCGGCTGGGCGTTGGTAGCCGTCCTTGTCGGTGCTACCTGGCTCTGGCTCAGAGCTGGATAGAGCGAATTTTCCCCGTTGCCATATCGATCAGCACCAGCGTCATGGGAGGTACGTCAACCTCTGACTTCGGCATTGGTCTGCCAATCACTGCTGTCACTTTTGTATCGGGCAGGATCTGCTCAAGGTGATTCAACCCGGTATCAGCCTTCCAAACCTCTTCCCCGCCATTGCTAAGCCGCGCCAGTGCAACACTCGTCACAATCGATCCAAAAGTGATCAACCTGCCATCGGGCTGGGACAACTCGAGCGGCTTACCCGATGCCTCTCTCAAGACAAACCGCGCCATATTATATTTCGATCGGTATTGCTCGGCGGGTTCCCGAAAATCTTTCGCTTCGGTCCGCGGAAAAAGTCCGCCCTTGCGCGGCCTCTCAACATTTCGGATCAAGCGATGTGCACGATAGTCATAAGCCATGGGCTCGTGCGCATGAAACCAAATCTTCTCCCCGTCATCCCCAAGAAACCGAGCCGCATTCATGTAATCCGAACTGCGCAGCCCCTCAGCGATCGGGATCACGAGCTTCTCCTCGCCGTCGAGCGAATGCAGTACCAGCCGAAGCCGAAACCGGTCTTTTTCCGGACGAGGAGGCACCGACGGCAGTGCCGCCTCCTGAGTCTGCATCATCGTCACAATGTAGTTGCCCGCCCGTGCAGACGCACCGACTGGCCCACCTGCCCCTTCCTTCATAAAAAGGGAACATCCTGTATTCACCAACGACAACAGAAACAACAAAGGCCGGATACGCATAACAGGAATGCGTGATCCGGCCTTGAATTCGATCATCCTATTGCACAGGTAGAATCTGATAGGTCGTCGTACCCGGCACGCGAACCTTGTCGTACACCTTCGCCCAGGCATCGTGAGCCGGGCTCTTGGCATAAGCACCCCACGCTGCAGCATCGACAAATTCCATGCAGGCGCCATGTTCTCTGCGAACACGAGTAGCCGTTGCACCTTCTACTTTGGGGCTTTCAGGGGTAAACTTCTTGGCGCTTGCCGGATCTACACTCACCTGATTCAGCGGTGCGCGCAGCTTTCCGTACCAGACTCGCTTGATTCCCGTGAAGTCTTTGGCCAATTGATCGGTGGCTTCATAATAAGCCTTGAAATCAGCATCGGTTGCCTCGGGCTTTGGGGTAAAGGCGAAGCAGTGCATGATCGTCTTTTCTGCCCCCTGGCAAAGCGACGCAATGGTCATCGACATCAGGAAACAAAGGATAGTTTTCTTCATGCCCATAATCGTATCGTGATCATGATCGACTCTGTTCGGCTTCAGCGCATATCCCTTCAGCATGCCCATTAATCCCAAAACCAAGTTCAACGAACCAACCGGTCTCAGCGGCGAATGGAATACGGAACACTCCACGCTTTTCTGGCATCCCGGCTCTCCCCTTCAGGTCAAATTCGCCATCGAAAAGCTGACAGCGAATCTCTTCAAGCATGACCCAAAGTCTCCCGAGCATCCCGCCTACATCTGTCCCAATGCTGGCCCATTGGGCGAGATCTTCATCACTCTGCGTCTCGAAGCGGTCTTTCCTGCCGAACGGCTCTATTCACTTCATGCCGCTTTTAAGGGCTCCCGCAACTGGCTCCTTGAGACGGAGTTCCTTGAAAAATCCAAGACCGCCTTCGACTACTGGTGCAGCAAGCTGAAAGTTCCAACCGAAGAGATCCCATGGGCGCAGGCCTCACCGATCCTGCTTGAACAGGAAATCAGGTCAACCCTGGCTGCGGAAGATGAAGCCGCATCGAAAAGGGAAGACCCGGCTGCTATTGCCGCGCTCCAGCAGCAAATCCTTGCTTCCATCCGCTCCGGCGACGTGTTCCGCAGTAGTAATAAAGAAGGCAACACCCGGATCTATTTCAACGGCACTCACTTCGCTCGTAGAGATGAGGGCGAATACCCCGACTACATCACTTACCCGACAGAGGCTGAATTCCTGACAGCCATGCGCCATTGGCACGATTGGAACGCCCGCCGCGATACCTATCCCCATTCGCCGCCAGAGCTGGATGTCTGGCGTTTCATCCAATCTCAACTCATGCGCTAGTCAAATCCTTATACAGGGCTTTGCGATAGTCTCGTGGCCCCATGCCGCTGAAGCGGCGAAACACTGCGCTGAAGTAGCTGTGATCACAGAAACCAACGGACTCACCCACTTCGGTAATCGAAAGACGATTCTGACCCAGCAATTGTTGTGCCTTCGAAATTCGAAGGCGATTGAGATAGGGTACAAAGGCGCTGCCCGTGGCGTGCCTGAAGTAGCGCATGAAATGGGAATTGCTCATGTTGAGAAGCTGCGCTGCCTGGTCCACCTGGATCGTATCCATATAGTGCTCGGCCAGATAGTTCAGCAGTGGCTCTAGACGGGTAAGTTCGCGAGGGTGGGGCCCCACAGCGCTCCCTGCTCCACTCGTTTGCTGACCAATCAGAACCAATATCATCTTCAGATAAGTCTTCATCGCCAATGCAGATTGGGCACCACGTGATGCTGATTCCCTGGTAATCCTTCGCATCAAGTCGATAATTTCTTCAATCACTGCTGGAGCGGGGGCAACAACATGAGGTGTCGAGTCGTTCTGCGTTTCAAAAGCACGCAGATATTCGATGCTCTCAGTTGTGGACGTGCCGTCAACAACCATGTCACGGCAGAAGGCCAATACTGCGGCCTGGCCGGATTGTAGATGCCAGCCCTGAATTCGCTTGCAGGGCTGGTTTCCGATCAAAACCAGGCTTCCTGCTTCCAGATTGAGTTGGCTGCCGGCCAATTGCAAAACTGCCGGCCCCCCGTTCACACACACAATCGAATGGGAGTGCGGCGAGTGCATCTCAAACTCGTCTCGCGCTCTAGCTTCAAGAAAGCTCACCTGGATGGTGCACTCTCTTGCTGGTTCTGGCATCTGTCTCATTTCTAAAATCGTTTACACTTGCCAAATGGTATTCTCATGTGATCACTTCGTCAAGGTGCTGGCGAGGATTAGTCTACTGGCCGTTCAGTTCGTCGAGATTCCCCAATCTCGAAGCGGATTGCTTTGGAATCATGAGAACGGTAAATCGACAGACCGTCATTTGCCGGAAACCGTCGGTGCCGGCGTTGCTGTTTTCGACTACAACAATGACGGCTGGATGGATCTCTACTTCGTCAACAGCGGACCAGCCGATTTCTACACACCAGCCAAGCCTCTGGCAAACGCTCTTTACCGCAATAACAAGGACGGAAGCTTTACCGATGTTACGAAGCTTGCAGGTGTCCCTGGTGCAGGATTCGGAATGGGGGCCGCCGCTGCTGACTACGATGGCGATGGGGACGTCGATCTGCTGCTTACTCAGTATGGACAGGACATTCTGTATCGCAACAACGGCAATGGCACCTTTACCGATGTGACAGAAGAGGCCGGCCTCAAAGGAAATGGCTGGCATACATCGGCCGTGTGGTTTGACTATGATCGCGATGGCAAACTCGACCTCTTCATCGCAACCTATGTTGAGTATCGAAAGGACCTCGTCAAACACTGCTGGGATGCAAAGTTGGCGGTGAGTGCCTATTGTGTCCCCAAGATGTTTAACTCCACTCGCAGCCGCTTGTTTCATAATCTTGGGCAAGGCCGCTTTGCCGATGTCAGTCAGGAAACGGGAATTTCTGTCTATGAAGGCAAGGCTTTCGGTGTGGTTGCGACCGATGTCAACAACGACGGATGGCCGGATCTTTTTATCGCAAGCGATATGGCCCCAAATGCGCTCTTCATCAATCAGAGCGGCCGTAGCTTTGAAGATGTGGGCCTCAATTCTGGGGTTGCCTACAGCCAGGATGGAGATCCCCGTTCCGGGATGGGTGCCGACGCTGCTGACTTTAATTCAGACGGTTGGCAAGACCTATTTGTCGCCAATATTGACCAGCAGTATTTCTCTCTTTACCGCAATCAAAAGGATCTTACCTTTCATGAAGAAGCAGGAGAGCAACGCCGCGATACGCGCTTGCTCAGCGGCTGGGGACTCAAGTTTTTCGACTATGACAACGACGGTGATCCAGACCTGATTCTGGCCAATGGACACCCCGACGACATGATTGCCAAACGAATGCCTGGAGTCAGCTATGCTGAGCCGCTTCTGCTCTTTGAAAATCGCAAGGGGAGCTATAGCAACGTCAGCTCTCAGAGCGGTGCCGTGTTCAAAAAAAACTGGAATGCTCGTGGTTTGGCCGTCGCTGACTTCGATAATGATGGGGACCTTGATGTTGTAATCTGCATCAACGGCTCGGCGCCCCTCTTGCTCAATAACGAAGGTGGAAACCGAAAGAACTGGATCGGCTTGCGGTTACAATCGCGCACTAGCAATCCACTGGCAGAGGGAGCCGTGATTGAGTGGAAAGCCGACGGGCTTGCGCAGCGTCGCCATCGCTCCAGCGGCGGCAGCTTCCTCTCCTCTCATGACCACCGCGAGATTCTCGGCCTTGGCTCAGGCACAATCGCAAGCGTCAAGATCACTTGGCCTTCGGGCAAGGTTAGCCTCTTACCCTCCACTAGGGCCGGACAATACCTGGATGCTTGGGAACCGGCGGAAAACACTCCCAAATGATCGTTTTGTCATAGTTTTTCGATAGAATCGTCCTAACACTTTCAAAAAACAACTGGTATGATCAGCATCACTGACTGCTCCCAAGGAGCGATCAAGGAGATTTCCATGCTGAATTCCAGGGTCATTCGAGCCTTGTTTTTGTTTCTCGCTACCACCTTTTCTGGCTGGAGCCAAACCATCACTGGCACCGTTACTGGCAGTATTACCGATTCAAGCGGCGGTGCGATTAGTGGCGCAACTGCGACTCTTCGCAGCAGGGCAACCAATGAAGTTCGCTCCGTCAAAGCCAGCGAGAACGGAGACTTCGTGTTCAATGCGGTTCTCCCAGGCACTTACAACCTGACGGTGGAGCAGACTGGCTTCAAGACCCTTGAGCGCACCGGGCTTGTATTGACGGCCACACAGAGGCTTGCCGTTGGTTCTCTCCAGATGGCGATCGGGGCAGTAAGCGACAAAATCACGGTTGAAGCAATCGGAGCTACTGTGCAAACGTCGAGCTCTGGAAATTCTGCCGAACTCTCGGGCAAGCAACTCAATCAGTTGATGACACGGGGCCGGGACGTGATCTCACTCCTAAGAGTGCTACCAGGCGTAGGCACTGGAAACGATGAGAATGCGTTGGGCGGTACATTTGGGACAGGCACTCCCAATATTGGCGGCCAGCGAAACGGGATGAATACGATGTCCTCCGACGGTCAATCAGGCAATGATGCCGATGGCGTAGGGGGCTTCAATGGCATGACCAGCCTGGATGCCATCGCGGAAGTGAAGGTGCTGCTGAACAACTACCAGGCTGAATATGGCCGCAACGGTGGCGCGAGCATCAATCTGATCACCAAGTCGGGCACCAAGGACTTTCACGGCAGCCTCTACTGGTATGTCCGCAACAACGCGCTTAACGCCAACGACTTCTTCTTAAACCGCAACAGCCAGGCCCGCCCACTCTATCGCTACAACACCTTCGGTGGAACTATTGGCGGCCCGGTGTACATTCCAGGCAAGTTCAACAAAAGCAAAGATAAATTCTTCTTCTTCTATTCGCGGGAAAATTGGGAGATTCGCGAGCCCGGCAATACACGCCGAGTCACGATGCCCACGGCCCTCGAACGCCAAGGCAATTACTCTCAGACTCTCGACGTCAACGGCCGCATCATCCCGATTACAGACCCAAGCACCGGTGCACCTTTCGCCGGAAACATCATCCCGGCTAACCGGCTCAACCGCAACGGTCAGTCATTGCTAAACGTATTTCCGCTGCCCAACTTCCTCGATCGAGGTATTTCCGGTGGCAACTATAACTATACGTTTCAAGGCATTCGCCAACATCCCAAGAAGCTCAATACACTCAAGGGGGATTACAACTTTACTCAGAATGACCGAGTCTCGGTGCGCTACACCGGTTGGTGGGCCGATCAACGCGGCCACGATGCAGCTGCTGCGGTTAACTCCAATTGGGACCACGTCTACGGCCACTATCTTTTCAAGACCGATCAGGTACAGACCAACTACACCAAAGTGATTCGCCCCAACATCATCAATGAAGCGCAGTTTGGCTACCGGGTTCTGGGTGAAATCGGTGCGCCCAATTCCGCTGACTATTTCGACAGGGCGACACGATCCAAGGTTGGTCTTGGCTCGCTCGGCCAGTTGAACCCCTCTGGCAACCCTTTGGACATCATGCCGGCTCTCAGCTTTGGCGGTGTTCCGAGCGCAGCAGGCGTCGGCTATGATGGCCGGCTACCGATTGACGCTCGCGACTGGCGTTACAACTACAGTGACAACCTCAGCTGGGTTCGCGGTGCCCATTCTCTGAAATTTGGTCTCTACGGTGAATATCAAATGAACAGCGAAGGGCCTCGTTCGAACTTCGGTGGTAACTTCGCCTTTGGCCGAAATGTGAACAATCCTCTGGATTCAAACTATGCTTACTCGAATGCTGTCCTCGGTAACTTTGAAACCTACAGCGAGAGCACCACACGCACGGCAGGTGTGGCACGTCAGGGGCTATTTGAGCTCTATGCGCAGGATTCCTGGAAGGTCAACCGCCGCCTGACTGTCGATATCGGGGTGCGATTCACCACCTTCACTCCCTGGAAAGTTCAGGACGGCAATGGAGCTGCTTTGGCCCTGGAACGCTTCGAACCAGGCAAGGTGCCAGCTTTCATTCAGCCTGTCCTGGCAAATGGTGTTCGTTCGGGACGCAATCCTCTTACAGGATCAATTCTGCCTGCGGTCATGATTGGATCTTTTGCCCCTGGCTCTGGCGACCCCGCAAATGGAATGGTGGTTTCCGGGTCTGATTTACTTCCTCCCGGATTCTCAACAAGAGGCTGGCAGGCCGCTCCGCGTTTCGGATTTGCCTACGATGTCTTCGGCAACGGCAAGACGGCCATCCGCGGCGGTATTGGTGTCAGCAAGCAGGCTGTACCTGGCGCAGGCTCTTACCTCTGGGAGACCCGCACCAATCCACCTGTGCAATACAACCCCCAGATTTTCTACGGTACTCTCGACACTTTCAAGTCGGCGGCCGGCACTTTCTTCCCCAGCAACATCAGCGCTTATGAACGCAACCCCAAAGGTGCAACTGTTACAAATTACTCGTTAGCGGTTCAGCACGATCTTGGATGGCAAACGGTGCTCGACGTGTCTTATGTAGGCAACCGGTCACAACATCTTCAGCAATCGCGTGATCTCAATACGCTGCCATATGGTGCACGCTTCGCTACAGCTAATGCAGATCCCAGTGCTCCTGGCCGTCCATTACCGGACAACTTCTTACGCCCTTACCCGGGCTACGGCTCGCTCCGCTATGTGGAGAACTCGGGCTATGGAAACTACAATGCTCTGCAAACTTCGATCAACCGCCGGATGAGTTCTTCCTTGCAGTACGGGGTTGCCTACACATGGTCCAAGGCGATGGATCTCACCAGTGGCGACAACGGATTTGTCCCTATGTTCAGACCTTACCGGATCTGGAACTATGGCAAGTCCAGCTATGATCAGACCCACGTTTTCGTTCTGAATTATCTGTGGGATCTACCCAAGGCTGGCACCAAAATGAACAATGCCGTTGCCAAAGTGATTCTCGACAATTGGCAGCTTTCGGGCATCGTCACCATGGCGAGCGGCACCCCCCGGGACATTGGTTACTCTACCGTCGATGGCGCTGATATCACGGGCGGTGGCGACGGCGGGCGCGTCATTGTGACAGGGAATGCGATCTTGCCCAAGAGCGAACAAACCTTTGATCGCTTCTTCAATACTTCTGCCTTCGCGCGGCCCGCGCGCGGTGATTTTGGCAATGCTCCAAAGGATGTTTTCCGCGGCCCGGGCATCAATAACTTCGACATCTCGTTCTTCAAGAGAATCCCGATCAAGACCGAAGGCCGTTACTTCCAGTTCCGCTGGGAGATGTACAACGCCTTCAATCACACGCAATTCAACGGGGTCGATAACCAGGCCCGCTTCGACTTGCAAGGCAATCAGGTAAACGCCCAGTTTGGACGCTTCACTTCGAGCCGCTCACCACGTATCATGCAGGGATCACTCAGCTTCAATTTCTAATGCGCACGATCCTGACACTTGCCATCCTGCTGACGAACCAGTTGGCTGCACAAGTGGATCTGGGATTGCGTGCACAGAAAGCTGGCGAATTCGAAAAGGCGGCGGCGGTGTACCGGGAACTTCTTGAGAAGAACCCACGGGACACCGCCGCCCGTCATTTGCTAGGTATGTGTCAGTTGCAGATGGGACAGATGGCGGAAGGCATTGCGAGCCTTGAGACAGTAGTTAAAGAGAATCCACAGAATCGTCAGGCGGTGTACACGCTGGTTTCTACCTACGTTGCCACAAGTATGCTCGACGAGGCCCAGAAGCGGATCGAGACCAATCTGCGACAGGACCGCAGTGCCGAGGCTTCATTCATGCGCGGCTCTTACTTTATGGCGAGAGCCGACTACGAAGGAGCAATCAAGCAGCTCGAAACTGCGCGAAAGCTCAAACCCGGGCTTGCTGGCTTGAGTTCGATGCTTGGCGTTACCTATGGTTTTGCCAATAGATCGGATCAAGCAATCACGATGCTCGAAGCTGCGCTGAAGGAGAATCCGCGAGACGGCAATGCGGCTGCTTTTCTTGGTTGGCTCTATAAAGAACGAGACCGCAGCAGTGAGGCAACGACTCTACTTGAGCAGACCGTCAGAGACCGGCCTGGCGACTACGGTGCTCTCTTTCTGCTCGCTCAATTGACGCAATCTCGTGGCAATACAGCCGAGGCTGCCGGGATGTTGGAAAAGGTTGTGGAGGCACAGCCTGAACATCGGGGCGCCCATGTTTTGCTGGCCCGCCTCTATCAACAGCTCAATCGGCCTGACGACGCAGCACGCGAACGTGCAATTGTGGCAAAGCTTAATGCGGCGCAGCAAGCCGCTCAACCTGGCGCTCGTTAATTTTGGATCGAGGGAAATCAAAAATGCAATCTCCTGCACTGACTCGGCGAAGCCTCCTCAGCACTGCCTTTACCGGTGTTGCGGCCCTTTCAGCCCAGACTCAAAATCGGGACTATGCCGGGCCGAACCCCGTCCGCTACCCTGACGCGGACATCATCTCCCTCGACAAGCGCTTCGACAAATACCGCCTGGGCAACACTCCGATCCGTCGTCTGCACACGGGCATGTTGTGGCCTGAAGGTCCTGCCTGGCACGGTGGCGGCCGCTACCTTGTCTGGAGCGATATCCCAAACGACGTGCAGATGCGCTGGCTTGAAGAAGACGGCCACGTCAGCATCATCCACAATCCCGCAGGCTATAGCAACGGTAATACCTTCGACTATCAGGGCCGTCAGCTTTCTGCCGAACACGGCAATCGCCGTGTGGTTCGCTACGAACACAATGGCACCATCACGGTGATTGCCGACAAGTTCAACGGCAAGCCGCTCAATGCACCGAACGATCTCGTTGTTCACCCTGATGGCGCCATCTGGTTTACGGATCCTGGCTACGGGGCGATGCTCGAATATGAAGGCAACAAGGGCAAACTGGAAATCAAAGAGGCGGTCTATAGTGTTGACCCACAAAACGGGCGCATCGAGAAAATGACCGATGAAATTTACAAGCCCAACGGCATCTGCTTCTCACCTGACTACAAGAAACTTTACGTAGGAGATACTGGCTCAACTCACATCCCCGAGGCCCCGAAGAACATCAAGGTTTGGGATGTGGTGGATGCAAAATCGTTGCGCGGCGGCAAGCAGTACGTTTCGATGGCGCTGGCTGGCAAGGGCGCTGGTATTCCCGATGGCATTCGCGCGGACACAGACGGCAACATCTGGGTCGGTTCCGGTTGGGTCGGAGCTGGCTACGATGGCGTCCAGGTCTTCTCCCCGGAAGGTGACAGGATCGGGCAAATCCTTTTGCCCGAGATCTGCTCCAATCTCTGCTTCGGTGGTCGCAAACGGAACCGCCTCTTTATGACTGCGGGGCAATCGCTCTACACGGTCTACACAGAGGCGCGAGGGGCACATATTGCCTGATTCGCTGAGGAAGCGGCACATCGTTCTGCTGCTCCTGATCTTGCTCGGGATGATCACCTTTCTCGACCGGATGTGCATTGCCGTGGCCGGGCCGCGCATTCAGGCCAGTCTTGGAATCTCAACGGAACGGTGGGGATGGGTACTTGGGGCCTTCATCCTCTCCTACGGCATCTTCGAGATCCCCAGTGGAGCATGGGGAGATCGCTGGGGGCACCGTGGTGTTCTCTCTCGAATTGTGCTCTGGTGGTCTGTCTTTGCCTGCCTCACAGGTGCGGCAACAGGATTCCTCTCGCTGCTGCTCGTGCGCTTCCTTTTTGGTGCCGGAGAAGCTGGTGGCTATCCCAACATCGCAGGGGTTATCTCTCGCTGGTTCCCCGCAGCCGAAAGGGCCCGCACGCAGGGTTTCGTCTGGGCGGCTGGCCGTGTGGGTGCCGGCATTACTCCCTGGATCGTAGTGCCAATCCTGCAGGCCTGGGATTGGCGCGCTGCATTCTGGATTGTCGGCGCTATAGGCTTTGTGTGGGTAGCGATTTGGTGGTTCTGGTATCGCAACACACCGCAAGAGCAACCCGGCATTACTGCAACTGAGTTGGCTGAACTCAGCACTCGACCTTCGGCTCAGTTGAGTCATTCGATTCCCTGGCCGATGTTTGTGCGCAGCAAGCAGCTTTGGCTCATCTCCACAATGTATGCGCTCTATGTGTGGGGTTCGTGGTTTTATTTCTCCTGGCTACACACGTACCTGATGAAGGGGCGTGGCTTCTCCGAGACTGAGATGAGCGCTGTATCTTCGGTCCCTTTTTTTATGGGCGCGTGCGGCAACCTCGTGGGAGGGATTCTGAGCGACTATCTGGCAAAACGCTTCGGTCTTCGAAATGGCAGGCGCTGGGTTGGGTGCTTCAGCCTGGCTTCCTCTTCGTGCCTCTTCCTGGCGACTGCACTCACTTTCGACAAGTGGGCTGCTATTATTTTGCTCACGGCTGGTCTGTTTGTGCTCGACTTTCTGGTTCCTACCGCGTGGGCCGTCTGTCTCGATGTGGGTCAAAACCATGCTGGTGCTGTAACTGCAGTAATGAGCACTGCCGGCCAGGCCGGAGGCTTTGTTTGTACTGTCCTCTTCGGCTACATTGCTACCAGTACAGGTAGCTATGACGCACCCTTGTTCGTCATATCGGCGATGCTAATGGCCAGCGCACTGCTCTTCTGGTTCATCGATGCCAGTAAGCCGCTGGACAGCGCCAACTAACGGCCTGGTGACGAGTATTTCTTCGACGCATCGTCCAGCACCAGCACCCAATCCGTCATCTCGCCCAGATCAGGCGGAGTGAATTCGCGTTCCCCTTTGTTGTCGAATTCACCAATGCGGCTGGCTTCTCCGTTACGCGGATTGAACCACCAGGCGATTAGCTTCGTGCCTCTGATCTTGTCCATATGGACGCTGAATTTTCGACCGACGGGCGCATAAATCATGGCATAGGTGCCAGCCTGATCGCGCGTGGCCTTGAAGCGATAGCGGCCGGTGCCTGGTACTGACGTTGCTACACGGTCTGTCACAAGAATCGAATCATCCGGGATACGAGTTAGGAAAGGCCGCGATTCCAACAGCTTTCTTGCATACTGCATCTGGCCTGCGCCAGGCTGAGCGATCGCAGTATCCCAGGCCATGAGCGGATTGTTTACCGGGCTTCTGCCTGGAGACCACATCTGCCACACGGAGTGATGCCCGTAGGTGTGCCCGAAGGCTCCATCAAAGAGATTCCAGTAGAGCGGCCGGCGAACGTCTGAAGAAATCGAATGTCCAAATTCGGTTGCCTTGAAGTTCACCGGATGGTCTTCATAGATCGGCTCCCCGTCGAGCACGGGTTTGACCGGAAGCCGGTCAAAGTCGATCACTGTCTTGTCGTAGCGGCCCGTGTATTCGGCCGTGTGTCCGTTCTGCCGCATGTTGAAGTCGAGCCAATTTTCGGCATGGAAGGATTGCGCTGAGCCTGCTCCTCCGGTGGGATGAAAGGTCATCAAGTGCGCGCCGCCATCTCCTGCGCGAAGCCCTCTGGCCATCTCGCGCTGGATATCGACATGGGTTGCATTCTCTACCGGCCGGTCCCCACCAAGGATCCAGATGATGCCGGCATCTTTGTAGCGGCGGCCCAGCCATTCACCATAAATGGCAGCATTCTCAGCGGTGAATATCTCAGGGCCTACGCCCCACTTTTTATTCCATTTGTCTCCCCAGGTTGGAAGAAAGCCAATATATAGACCAAGTGAATTCGCCTTCTTGACTATGAAATCGACATGGTCCCAATAGTCGTTCGAGGCTCCATCTTTGACGTCCGGTCTTGCCGGGTCATTGCCGAGCAGCGGCCGGTGGCCGTAGGCATTGGGATCGTTCAAGCCATCGAGTTCCGCCAGCGCAACGGCCTGGATCACCGTGTAGCCCTTACGAGCTCGATCCTCCAGGTATTGCGTCGCCTCTTCGCGGTTCAGGCGATGGAAGAGCTCCCAGGCTGTGTCTCCCAGGTAGAAGAACGGCTTGCCCTCGGAGGTCACCAGAAAGCGGTGATTCTCGCTCACCTTCAGTTTCGGCATGGTCTGTGCGCTCAAGCAGCACATTGAGGCCGCAACCACTGCGGCGCTTAGGTATTTGTAGCTCATAGAAATCAAGAGTCGATGCAGGCAATTGCACAAGCATCGAGGCTCAGACTCACAACACCATTGCGCGGAGTCAATGCAGCCAGAACACCCCCGATCATCGCGCGGCGAGACACTCCGCTACTCGATGCTGCACCAGGCAGGGATCGAGGTGCTCGAAAGTCTTCTGGCCTGGTCATAGCCGATTCTGCGTTAGATGCATCGAGGAGCCGCAGGGTTGTCTGGGTGGAAGCTGGAAGCTCAACTGTCTGTCGCTCTGTTGATAGATTGGCGACGATCGTGCGGGTTCTACTACCCAACTTCAAAATCAGACATTCAATATCGAGTGGGCGGCTGGAGACGCATGGCAAAACCTGGCCACCGCGAAACTCACCCACATCCGCCAGTACATGCCACACCGGAAAGACGCTGCCCGCAATCGAAGGAAACTTCTCTGGTAATACCGAGCCAGCTGTTGTCTCCATAACACCCTTCCAGCCGGCAGTCTCGTAGTAGGTGATTCCAGCGGCTCCAGCCTCAGCCAGATTCTTGATGCTGGCCAATGTCCAGCCTGCGCCGAAGAGCGACATCTGGCGTGGATCGACGCGCGCGGGCAGCACTCCGGGAGGCGTCGGCGCCTCAGCCCCAGTTGCCGCCGCGTTGAACTGCTGCTTGAAGGTAACGGGGGAGATGTAAATCGGCATGGTCCCGCAGAAAGCACGTGCACTTGTCACGACGTCACGCTGTGCTGCGCTGTTCTCTGCCAGCGATAAGTTG
This sequence comes from Bryobacter sp., assembly GCA_022843625.1. Lineage (GTDB taxonomy): Bacteria > Acidobacteriota > Terriglobia > Bryobacterales > Bryobacteraceae > Bryobacter. Next base: position 252,872 of record JALHNH010000005.1, read on the forward strand.
TCGAAGGCATGCACCTGCGGCGTGATTGTGAAGCTTACCCCGTCGAAGCTCCCAGCCTGAGGCCGGTTTCGATTTACTTCGGCAAAGTTCGCTCTCGTCCCGCCGACAATGATGCCCTTGGGTAGTACCGAGCGAGCCAGCTTCACTGTATCTGCTGTGGTCACGATGGACTTCTCTTCGTAGACGATCCAGCGACGCACGTTCAGCTTGATGTTCTGAACCCGGGCCGCTGCTGCCTCCAGTTGCTGGCGAGGATCCGCACCCAGCAAAACAGTCATCTCCAGCGGCAAGCCGAGCGAGGTCACTTCTGCTGCGGGCTGATCCAGTGTCGAAGCATCTACGCGCAAATGCGAAAGACGAAGCGCCTTCAGCCGGCTCAATTGGTCTGCTGCCGGAACCCATGGGCTTGGTGCCGCAGCAAGCCCGATCTCAGGCAACGGCCTGGCTTCGCCCTGCAACGCAATGCTTACCGGTGCCTTGGAGGGCAGGCTCACCAGCTTCGGTGCACGGCCGACCAGTTGAATGACAATGCTTTGTTTGATTACCGTTCCGGCCGGGACTTCAACCGGGAAGGGAAGACTCAATGGTGTTCCGTAGGTTTTGAAATTCCCGTCGGTCCAGTTGCGGTGGTCTTCCATCTCAAAGAGGTCACCCACAAATCGCACCTCGGCCTGGCAACCCGGGGCAATCTCATGCCGCACCGCTTTCATACCCAGAAATGGCTGGTTGGGCGCGATCTCAGCCGGCACCCGATCTTTCTTCCAACCTTGAGCCGTTTCCACTTCGCACTCGTGTCCGGCAAAGCCATTCAACGGATGGTGGACGCAGAAGCCAATGCGATTGCGCTTGAAGGTTGTTAGCGCCTTGCCTTCCATGCTGAAGGTGATCTGCCCGTCTGGCCTTCCGGTAATTTCTGCCTGCCAGCGAAAATGGATCGGCTCGCGGTTGTGATCCGATTCATAACGAATGTGAAAGCGGTCCCGTCTGGAATCGATCTTCAGTTGCGACAGCTTACCCGGAACTGTGCCCCAATTCGGGTCGCGCACTGCGGCGTAGGCTCTTCGGAGTACTTCGCGCCCTGCACAGGTGATGTAACGCAAATCCCCGCTTTGAAAGTAAAGATTCAGTGGGCCGGCATTGAGAGCCTGAAGCGGTGCTGGGGCCTCGCTTGTTCCATACAGCAAGGTGTTTCGGGAAAGCATCGGGCTTGGGCTCCTCTGGTTTAAGGTTTCGGTTTGTTCGTGCCGTTTTCTTGTGCGCGTTTGTCCATCGCATCCTCAAGAATCCGGTATCGCTGGTCTGAGCGGTTCAGGTGGTCTGTCATGGCCTTTTCCGCTTCTTCAACATCATGTGCCGCAATGGCTTTTACGATGCGCCTGTGTTCGGCCATGGTGATGATTTCTGACCCTGGAATGCGGAGCAAATCCCGGCGGAAGTGGAAGAGCCAGTCCAACATCGCCTCACTCAGCATCTTGCAGACACTGTTGCGGCTGATGGACGCGATTGCTGTGTGGAATGCCATGTCAAAGGAAACAAATTCAGCACTGTTGGCGATGGCGCTCTGTTGCTTCTCGATCAGAGTTTCCAGGTTTTCTATGTCTTCTGCTGTTGCATTGTTCGCAGCCAGTTTTGTCATTCCCGCCTCAAAGAGAACGCGGGCGTCTTTTAAGTCTTCAAGTGTTTTTGGCGATGTCTGCAAGAGGTGCAGCATGGTCTGGCCGATCCGGTCAAACATGCTTGCAGTATCCGGAATCGCGATACGTGCCCTCTCTCCATGATTGATTTCGATCAAACCGGCTGTGCCCAGAGATTGCAGTGCTTCGCGCACGGCTGGTCTGCCCACACCAAACCGCTCCATGAGCGTCCGCTCTGACGGCAACTGGTCACCCGGATGAAATTCGCCGCCGCGGATCATGATCAGGAGTCGATCCCTAACCTCGTCAGCGAGTTTACGGCGAATGATGGGGGTAGTATCCATAAATCGATTTTCTTACGGTTGCAGCAGGATTGCTAGCAGTGGTCGATAAACTGTCTCGATGGTATCATAAGTATACCAATTATGAATCTGTCCAATCGAATCTTTGCGCAATATGAAATTGAGACTGCCTTCCCTCTAGAGGAAGCGATTGCGACCATGGCAGGGGAGCAGTCCAGTGGGACATTTCTGCAGGTTCCTGGTGAGACTGCTGAACTGAAAGAAAAGAGTGGCGCGCAGATTGAGTGGATCCGGGAGACCGGTTCGGTTGCCTCGCCATCCCTTCCAGGTGCAGGAATCCCCAAGGGCGAATCGAGGCCAGTCTGGCGAAGAGCCCTAACGCAAGTATCCTGGCCAATCGAGAACATGGGGCCCAGCCTGCCCAACCTTTGGGCAACTGTTGCGGGCAATCTCTTCGAACTGCAGCAATTCTCAGGTCTGCGCCTGGTCGATCTCACTCTCCCGGAGGCATTTCGAGATGCGTATCCTGGCCCGCAATTTGGAGTTGCTGGTACAAGACGTTTGACTGCAGTCGAAGGACGGCCTCTCATTGGCACAATCGTCAAACCAAGTGTCGGACTCTCGCCCGATGCAACTGCCGCCCTGGTTGCAGACCTGGTTGCCGGCGGCATCGACTTCATCAAGGATGATGAACTGCAGGCCGACGGCCCGCACTGCCCCTTTGCGCAGCGCGTAGAAGCCGTCATGCGGGTGATCAATAATCACGCCGAGCGCACTGGCAAGAAGGTGATGTTCGCATTCAATCTGACGGGTGAGATCGAGCAGATGCTCGAACGGCACGACCTTGTATTGCGCCACGGAGGAACCTGCGTAATGGTGAGCCTCAACAGCACGGGGCTTCCTGGTTTGGCCTATTTGCGACGCCACTGTCAACTGCCGATCCATGCTCATCGCAACGGCTGGGGGCTCTTTCAGCGCTCACCACACATCGGCCTCAGTTATCTGGCTTATCAGAAATTCTGGCGCCTGGCCGGGGCCGACCACATGCATGTCAACGGTCTCAGGAACAAGTTCTGCGAGGGCGACGAATCCGTACTGGCCTCCGCCCGTGAATGCCTGACGCCTATGTTCCAGGGTGAGGGCAGGGGATGTGAAGTCATGCCGGTCTTCTCCTCAGGGCAGACCGTACGACAGACTGCAGACACCTTCAAGGGGCTTGGCAGCCCCGACCTGATTTATGCCGCTGGCGGCGGTCTGGTTGCCCACCCCGGTGGCGTCGCAGCAGGCGTGCGGGCGATGCACCAATCCTGGCAAGCCGCGATGTCTGGTATCGACATCAATGAACACGCCAGGACAAATACAGAGTTGCGTCAGGCGCTGGAGAAGTACGCCTGATGCCGCTTTTGTTGACCTTTTACGGAGACGACCTCACAGGTTCGACAGACGCGATGGAAGCCCTGGCTCTGAGCGGCATTCCAACCGTGCTCTTCCTCGATGCTCCAATGGAAAGCGACCTGCTGAGATTCCCAGACTGCCGCGCCGTTGGAATTGCCGGCATGAGCCGCAGCGAATCGCCGGCGTGGATGGATCAAAAGCTCCCCCCTGTCTTTAGTGCTTTGCGAGAATTGGGCGCACCCATTTGTCACTACAAAGTCTGTTCTACTTTCGATAGTTCCCCAACGGTTGGAAGTATCGGGCGGGCCATCGAACTGGGCCGAAAGGTGATGGGGTCGAATGTCGTGCCGATGGTCGTTGGTGCTCCTGTTCTGAAACGCTACGTCACTTTTGGAAACCTCTTTGCCACCGTTAATGGTGAAACTCACCGAATTGACCGGCATCCCACAATGTCTTGTCATCCAGTGACTCCGATGGACGAAGGCGATCTGCGAAGGCACCTGGCCCGGCAGACCAATTTGCGCATCGACCTGGTTGATATTCTTGCGCTGCAGGCAGGCCGGGGGCTCGAGCGCTTTGAAGAGCTGAGTGCCGATGGTGCGGCCATCATCCTCTTCGATACTCTTGATGCTTCCAGTTTGAGAGAAGCAGGGCGCGCGATATGGGAATCACGGTCGCCTGCAACCACCTTTGTCGCCGGATCCTCAGGCGTGGAGTATGCCCTTCTGGCCTGGTGGGAAGCGCAAGGTGTCTTGCCTGCAAAACCACCAATCCTTGATGCCGCTCCGGTGGACCGGCTGCTGATTGCCTCAGGAAGTTGCTCACCCCTGACGGGCAAGCAAATCGACTGGGCGCTGGTCAATGGCTTTGAGGCGGTCCCTATCGATCCGGTTCTGCTGGTATCAGACTACACGGAACTGCTTAGGGCCCAGGACAAGGCTACGGCCATTCTCGCTGCAGGTGGAAGCCCCATCGTCTACACTGCTGCCGGGCCAAAAGATGTTGTCAAACAAGACCCCGACTTCGGCCGCAAGATTGGACTCCGTTTGAGTGCGATCACCGCCGAGGTGCTGCGCCGGACAGGCGTCAAGCGAATCGTAAGCTCGGGCGGAGATACCTCGGGCCATATTGGCAGAGCACTGGAGATTCAGGCCCTTACCGTAATCCGTCCCTTCGCCCCTGGTTCGCCACTCTGCCGTCTTTGGTCGAAGAATCCTCAATCCGATGGCGTTGAGATCTTACTCAAAGGCGGACAAGTGGGCAGCGAAGGACTGTTCGGCCAAGTTCGCGCCGGAAAATTGTCTTAAGTCTTCAGAAAAGATGATATGCTTATCATACCACTTTACCGGAAAATAGCATGACACAGACAATCGCACTCTTTGGCGCTGGCGGAAAGATGGGCTGCCGCATTGCCGACAATTTCAAGACCACCACAAACAGAATCCTTTATGTGGAAGTCAGCCCCGCCGGGGTAGAACGGCTGGCCAGCCGCGGCCTTTCGGTAACTTCTCAACAAGAAGCTATTGCCGTTGCTGATGTTGCGATTCTGGCGCTTCCGGATTCGCTAATAGGCAAGGTTGCCCCTTCCATCATTCCGGGGCTCAAACCTGGGGCAATGGTAATTTGTCTCGATCCAGCAGCGCCCTATGGCGGGGAACTGCCGGAGCGAGCCGATCTTGCCTATTTCATTACGCACCCATGCCATCCCCCGGTGATCCATGACGAAACCGAGAAAGACGCCCAAATGGATTTCTTTGGTGCGATCAAAGCCAAGCAACACATTGTCTGCGCGCTGATGCAGGGCACAGAGTCTGACTACGCCAACGGCGAGGCTCTTGCCAGAGAAATGTTCGCGCCTGTCATGGATGCATACCGTGTCACTGTTGAACAGATGGCGATACTCGAGCCTGCATTGTCAGAGACAGTAGCGGCAACCTGTTTTGTGATTATGCGCGAAGCGATGGACGAAGCTGTCCGTCGTGGTGTACCCGAAGCTGCGGCCCGTGCCTTCATTCTCGGACACATGAAGGTAAACATCGGCATCGTCTTCAATTTCATCAATTCCCCCTTCTCCGACGGAGCTTTGATGGCGATTGAGCGCGGCAAGAAAAGCCTCTTCAAGCCCGACTGGAAAGATGTCTTCAAGCCGGAAAACGTCCTGGCCGAAATCAAAGCAATCACCGAGGGAACTTCTCTCGCTCAAAAAAGACAATAGAGTAGGGTTGAAACGGATATGAACTGGCTTCTTCTTCTGGTCCTGGCAGCCGATGATAATGCCTCCAAGGCGCAGGAGATCCTGCGCGCCAATTGCAGTCAGTGCCACTCTCAAAAGATGGCCATTTCGGGTCTCGACCTCGATACACGCGAAGCTGCCCTCAAAGGCGGAAGCCGTGGCCCTACTCTGGTTGCCGGCAAAGCAGTCGAGAGCAAGCTGATCGAAGCCGTTGAGCGCAAAGGTAAGCTTCAGATGCCGCCCAACAAGCCTCTCAATGCATCTGAGATTGAAGTCTTGCGGCGCTGGATCGACGAAGGTGCAAAGTGGGATACCGTCAAGTTCGCAGCGCCTACCTGGTGGGCCTTCCAAAAGGTATCTCGCCCTGAACCTCCCAAAATTGTACATGCCGGCAACGGCGTGGACGCCTTCATCCTCGACAAATTGGCCAAAGAGAAGCTCCCGCCTGCACCTCGTGCTACTCCCGCAACTCTCGCCCGTCGCGCCTACATGGACCTTTGGGGCCTCCCAGCTACTGCAGAGCAAGTCAAAGCCTTTGTACACGACAAGTCTCCATCGGCATGGTCCAACCTGATCGACAAACTCCTTGCCTCACCTCACTATGGTGAGAAGTGGGGCCGCCACTGGCTCGACCTGGTCCGTTATGCCGATACTGCCGGCTTTGAGCTCGACACCTACATACACGACGCATGGCGTTACCGCGATTGGGTGATCAACGCCTTCAACGACGACAAACCCTATGACCGCTTCATCCGCGAACAGATCGCCTCCGATGAGTTGATGCCCGAAGATCCTATTGCACGCACAGGTACCGGCCTCTTCTGCGTAGGCCCCAATCGCGATCTCTTTCCAGACCAGGCCGACATCAACCGCGAAGAGATGCTGACTGATTTTGTGGATACCACGTCGTCTGTCTTCCTCGGCTTAACGGCTGGCTGTGCCCGCTGCCACGATCACAAATTCGATCCCATCACACAGGAAGATCATTACCGTATCCGCGCCATCTTTGCGCCCGCAACCAAAGTAAAGGTTGCACTCAATCGCCTTGAGTCGCTCGGCTATGACGTCGCCGAGAGCAATCGGGAATGGAAGTTACGCGAAGTCGGGGATCAGATTCGGGCAACACAAGCCAGATGTCAGGACAAACTCAGACCGGCCAAGCTGAGTGCATTGCCTGCCGACGCGAGAGAAGCAATCCTTACTCGCGACAGCGAACGCACTCCCCGGCAGCGTGAACTTGCAACCCAGTACGAGCGAAAGACGCGCGTCTCCGATGAGGAGATCCGCTCCTGCATGAATCCAGCCGAAACGGCAGCGCTACAGAAGATCGAAAAAGGGCTTGTTCAAATGTACTCAGGCTACAGGCCCAAACCCTTTGCCTGTGGCCTTGCGGATTGGTGGAATGTTGCACCCAGAACGATCATGCCCGTCAAAGGGTCTCCGGTTGGTCGTGAAGTGCAGCCCGGCTTCTTTTCTATCCTTGGTGGCGGCGAAGTTCCACCTCCGGCCGAACACAGAGAAACAACCGGTCCTATCCCGCTGATGCCAACCACAGGCCGCCGCACGGCTCTGGCAAATTGGATCAGCGATCCCAACAATCCACTCACGGCCCGGGTTATGGTCAACCGCATGTGGCAGTACCACTTTGGCCGTGGCCTGATCGCAACCACCAGCGACTTCGGCACCCGCTCGGGCAAGCCCAGTCATCCAGAACTGCTCGACTGGCTCTCCTCGGAATTTGTGGCCAAAGGCTGGTCGATCAAGAATATGCACCGGTTGATGATGAATTCCGCGACCTACCAGCAGGAATCCACCACATCAAAACTGGCCGCCGACAAAGACCCGCTCAATGTTTACCTCTCGCATTTCTCGCGACGGCGCATTGGTGCCGAAGAGCTGCGTGATGCCGTACTTCTGGCCAGCAACGGCTTAAATCTAAAGCGTGGCGGGCGCCCTGTTGTTCCACCTCTCACCGAGGAGGAGAAGGCAACTCTAACGCAGTCTCCCGATAACGCCTGGATCTTAACAGCCGATGCTTCTGAGCATTCCCGGCGCAGTATCTATATGATCCAGAAGCGCACCTTCCGTATGCCTATGCTTGAGGTCTTTGATGCTCCCGAAACGATGCTTACCTGCGCACGCCGCGATTCAAGTACTACTGCTCCACAATCGCTATCCCTCTTCAACGGAGCCTTCACCATGGAGCGCTCCCAAGATCTGGCCAAGAGGCTTGCCTCAGAAAATCCAGGCGATGATTCCGCTTTGATTCGTGCTGCATGGAGGCAAATCTTATCCCGAGAGCCCGACGCCCGCGAACTCAACCGTGCGCTCGATTTCCTCAAATCTCAAACGCAAAATACCGGCGGTCGTCATCAGTCGCTGGTCGAATTGGTCCGAGCCTTATTCAACCTGAACGAGTTCCTTTATGTCGATTAACTCACGCCGTCATTTCCTTACTACGACTGGTCGGGGCTTTGGTGCGGCAGCGGCATCAGCGATGTTGGGTGCCAGCACCAGCCCACTCGCACCGAAAGCACCCCATGAGCCCGCCCGCGCCAAGGCCGTCATCTATCTTCATATGCATGGCGGGGTCAGTCACGTCGATACCTGGGATTACAAACCAGAACTCGAACGTCTCTCCGGCAAGACACTCCCGGCCAGCTTCGTCAAAGGCCTCAAGACCAGCCGCATCGACTTCACCAAAGCTCTCGCCAGAGGCAGCGCCTGGGCCTTCAAGAAGCGCGGGCAATCCGGCATGGAGATCTCAGATCTCTTTCCTCACATGGCGACTCACGCCGACAATCTCACCCTCGTCAAATCCTGCCACGGCGATGCCTTTGACCATGCTCCCGCGATGTATCTGCAAACCACCGGCTCGCAGTTTCCGGGCCGGCCCTGCCTCGGAGCCTGGACCGTTTACGGCCTCGGCTCGGAGAACCAGAATCTTCCGTCCTATGTCGTAATGGCTGACGGCGCGATGAAGTGGGGGCCGCAAGGCTACGGATCGGGCTTTCTGCCTGCCGTTTATCAGGGAACACTCTTCCGCAATGGCAGCAGCCCTGTCCTCGATCTGGCCAATCCCCAGGGCATCAACAGCAAAACTCAGCGAGCCACACTCGACCTTGTCGGTGATCTTGACCGCCAGCATCTCGCCTCTCGCCCCTACGACTCAGATCTCGAAGCACGGCTTGCTTCTTATGAGCTGGCTTTCCGCATGCAGTCGGAGGCCCCCGACGCTGTCGACATCAGCAAAGAAACCGAGGCCACCAAGAAGCTCTACGGCATCGGCGAAGGCCTATCAGACGACTTCGGCAAAAAGTGCCTGCTCGCCCGGCGCCTCGTCGAGCGTGGCGTTCGGTTCAT
>JALHNH010000006.1 GCA_022843625.1 Bryobacter sp.
GATCCACAGATTTCCTCTCATTCCAGGGCATAGGCCCAGTCTGGAGGCTCAACTCAACTCCCAAAAAGTGTAAAGCATCTTGCCGGTCTAAACTGTAAAGGATCTACCCGGTCCGGACCAGAAGACCTTGCCATGAAGCGGCTGGGGGGTGTTGCGTTGGCGGAGGGTGGAGACAAAGTACAGCTTGGACCCGTCGTAGTTGGCGGTGAGGCCACTGAACTGGGCCAGGGCAGGAAGAGCGAATAGAAACAACAGATACTTCAAGGCGAAACTCTTTCCGGACGCGGATCGAAGCTGCCTTAGCTATAACACTGCTTCTAGTTACTTAATGGCTCGCCAGGCAAGGAAGAGTCCGTCGGGTTCGACGTCTTCCCAGTAAGAAATAAAGTCGCTTGAGACTTCGCGGCAGTGACCCGCAAGCAGTCGCTCCATCTGTTTGCGCTCAAACCACTGCTCCCAGGCCGGAGTCTTGAAGCGGCCCCAATGTTCGGCGTTCTTGTCGATGATGACGAGCTTGCCGCCGGGCTTGAGTACGCGGGTGAGTTCGGCTACCGCAGTATCAATGTCAACAGCGTGCTCAAGACTTTCGGTGGCGTACACAAAGTCGAAGGAATTGTCTTTAAACGGGTATTGAGTAAGGGTTCCACAGACAGGCGCCAGAGGCGGCTGTGCGTGGGCAAGCATCGCCAGGGCCAGATCCAGCGCGACGATCCTGGCCTGCGGATTTTGGTCCACCAGAACACGGGCAAAGCGGCCTTTGCCGCAGCCGGCATCAAGGGCCAGCTTGCCGTTCATGTCCCCAAAGAAACGGGCGATCATCTGGACGTGATAGATGCGCGGGTCGATGGTGGAAGGAAAGTGTTCTTCGTCGCTGGCGGAATCCTCAAAGCTCTGGCGGATCTCAGACAATGCAACGGCGCGGGCAGCCTTTGTGGGCTGCCCGCGCCGGAATCGATCCTGGAGCCAGGAAAACAAAGTTAAGCGTGGGTGAGGAAGATAGGCAAGCCCATCTTATCGGCGTAGTTCGGGCGGTAGCGCTCGGTGTTGTACATACTGCCCAGTTCCACTTTGCGGGGCCCAAGCTTCGGGTCGGGGATCGGGCTCATCACGTAGCAGCCGTTGACAATCGCCGTCATAAGGCCGCTCTTGTTGGCCACAATCGTGTCGAGCGCCATATTGCCAAAGGTGGTTGCAACCATTTTGTCGACAAAATCGGGCGCGCCCGAGCGGAGGTCATAGGTAAGGTCGCTGACGATCGTCTCTTCTTTGAACCGCTTCTTGAGTTCGTCGGCAAAGACTTCGCCTACGTTGAGCTTCTTGCGATGACCATAAGCGTCGGCCTCGCCATAGCTGACCACCTGATATCCCTGCCATTCGGCGCCTTCAGACAGAATGACCAGCGAATAATTGCTGGGGTTCTTGCGCTTGTCATCCATGAGGAGCTGAACCATCTTGTCGAGGTCGAACTTGTACTCGGGAATACCGCAGCGGACGCTGGTGACATAAGAAGTGTAGAGGGCGGTGTAGCCGGCGTCGCGGCCAAAGATGCGGAAGATGCCGATGCGCTCATGCGAGCCAACGGTGGTACGTTGCCGCTGGACGGCGTCCATGGCGCGGCTGATGGCAGTTGAGAAGCCGATGCAGTATTCGGTGTTGCGAACGTCGTTATCCATCGTCTTGGGGATGGCAACCACTTTGAAACCGAGCTTGTCGAGGGTAGCAGCGTAGCTGAGGGTGTCATCGCCACCGATAGCGACCAGGTAATCAAGCCCGAGCGATTCGAGATTTTTCAAAACCTGAGGGCTCATGTCATAGGCGGTATTGGTGATGCCGTCTTTGGTAACTTCTTTGGTGGGGAAGGTAGCCCCGGCCAGAAAGTCGGGAAGCTTCTTCATCTTGGAAGGGTTGGTGCGGCTGGAATGCAGGAATGTGCCGCCCGTGCGATCGATTGTGCGCGTGTTTTCGCGGTTGAGATCGAGGACGTAGCGGCCGCGGCTGGCCGGATCTTCGAGGTTTAGATGGGTGAGGCCTTCCCATCCACGCCGGATACCAACGACTTCGATACCGAGTTCAGCACCGCGGTAAGTCACACTCTTGATCACGGAATTGAGGCCGGGGACGTCGCCGCCGCCTGTCAGAATTCCGATTCGCCTTTTTGCCATGAAATCTCCTTCAGGGGAATATTTGGGATTGAAACTTATAGTGTAAACGGGAGGAGCAAGGGCGAGACGCGTTGGCGACAAAAAGCTGGCGGAAATGTCGTATAATCGGAAAAGTGCCTTGAGGCGATGTCCTTGGGGAGAATTTTTATGGTCATCCTTGTTACAATTATCCACGTTATCGTTTGCCTGATTCTGATCGGTGTCGTTCTATTGCAGAGCGGCAAGGCAGCCGATCTTGCCGGTGCTTTTGGCGGCATGGGGTCGCAGACGACCTTTGGTCCGCGCACGGCAGCAACAGTTTTGTCCAAGGTTACAACGGCTTCGGCTGGCCTGTTTATGGTGACCAGCCTGACTCTGGCTGTTCTGGCGACCCGTGGGGGTGCAGGATCTGCAGGCGGTGGCACGGTGCTTGAGCGAACGAATCTGCCTGCTCCTCCGGCACAAGTAGAAAAGCAGGCTCCGTCGCAGCAACCTGCGGTGGAACTGATTGACGAACAAGGCAAGGTACAGAAGAAGTTTGAAGTTGAATTACCGAAGGACGGCGCCAAGGGATCTGATGGCAAGCCGGTTCCTGTAAAGATTGGCAAGGAAATTCCTGTCGACTCCAAGGGGAACGATATCAAGACTCCTGCTCCTCCCCCGGCAGCAGCCCCAGTAAAGAAATAAGGCCCAAAGTTGATGGCTCGCCTCAAGCCATCGTAGTAAACTGAAGGCTGTCACCTGCGGAGGTGGCGGAATTGGCAGACGCACTAGCTTGAGGTGCTAGCGGGTAACACCGTGCAGGTTCAAGTCCTGTCCTCCGCACCAAAAATCAAAAAGCGACCCTTTCGAGGGTCGCTTTTTTCGTTTCCCTTTCCACTTCCTAAAAGAGCCTAAGACTTTCTCCAGCCAATTCGATAAGTCAAAGGAAGAAGGATGAGCGCTGCTTGGCGGCGTCTGATATCACCCGGTAGAGTCCGGGAGCATCTACACTCGGCCCTGAGCAGGAGCGGAAAAGGAATTTGACTATGTCTACAGCAGTAATGACAATCCCAACACGGACAAAAGAAGAGCGAGCAGGCAAGTATCTGGCATTCCACCTTGGCCCGGAAGAATTCGGGATTCAGGTTCTGAAGGTGCGCGAGATCATGGGCATCCAGGAGATCACAGCGGTACCACATACTCCGCTTCATACCAAAGGGGTAATCAACCTGCGCGGAAAGGTGATTCCAGTTGTGGACTTGCGGCTGAAGTTTGGGATGCCGGAAGTGGCATATACCCAGCGGACCTGCATTATTGTGACCGAGGTTGAGGGGGAATCGGGGCCAATGATGATTGGCGCAGTGGTAGACGGGGTGAGTGAAGTGCTGAATCTGGCTGTGGCTGACATTGAAGACACGCCGGATTTTGGGGGTGAGGTTGCGACAACAGGGTTGCTAGGCATGGCCAAGGTAAAGGGGAAGGTAAAAATCCTGCTTGACATTGATCACGTGATGACCCACCAGGACCTCAATGAGCTGGGCAATTTGTTGAGCTAGACGAGTTGGATCAAAAGAAGCTTTAACCGGACACCACATTCATTGGGAAAGAAGAATCTGAAATGAATTCGACCGAAGTAGAAGAACTACTCGAGCGTGCGGCAACACAAATCATGCTGGGGGAAAATGCCGAGACAGTCGCAACGCTTGCTCTGTTGAGCAGCATCTCGATTCCATCTGAGGCGATGCAACTGGCTGTAGAATTACACACCGTGGCAAGGGACAACGTCTCGGAACAAAACCAGTGGGAGGATGAATCGAGCCGGGCAAGAGTGGAGCAGGGGCTGGACCGGTTGCGGCAGATTTTGTCAGATTCGGCCAAAGGCAGCGATGTTGTGGTGGCTCGGGTGGCAACCCCAGCGCAGGTCACCTCCACTGCGCTCAATCAGGATCCGGAACTGGTCGGAGATTTCATTCTTGAAGCACGCGAACATCTGCAAACAGTGGAATCCGGGCTTTTGGTGCTTGAGAAAGAGCCAACCAATCCCGATACACTGAACGCGGTCTTCCGAAGCTTCCACACAATCAAAGGGCTGGCCGGCTTTCTTGAATTCGCACATATTCAGGCCGTATCGCATGAGGTTGAGACAATTCTCGACCTGGCTCGAACGGGGCAGTTGGTACTGAGCCCGAATCTGGTGGATTTGACGCTCGAGAGCGCGGATTTTGTTGGCAAGGAAATACTGCGGATTGAATCGCAGCTTCATGGACAGGATCCAGGCGAAGAACAAGATCCCTGGTTGCTGCTCGAGCGGGTGAGGAAAGTCATAGCTGGAGATCACTCCGCCCAGGCACCTGCAGAACAGGCTCGGATTGAAGTGCAGACTGCTGTACCGAAAATCGAGGTTCCTGCAGCTCACCAGCCTGAGATCGCCTCAAAGGCTACTGAAGAACCGGCTTCATTGGCAATTGCAGGAGGCCAGGATGCGAAGTCGAAGAAAGCGGTCACGACAGACACTCATGCGATTCGGGTCGATACGGCCAAGCTCGATTACCTGCTCGACATGGTAGGAGAAATGGTGATCGCCGAATCGATGGTGCGGCTGGATCCGGATTTGAGCGGGACCAAAAACACAAGGCTACAGCGGAACCTCAATCAGCTGCGCCGGGTGACTGAAGAAGTGCAGAAAGTCGCAATGGCGACGCGGTTGATACCGGTGGGAACCTTATTCCAGCGAGTCAACCGTTTGGTACGCGACACCTCGCGTAAGGCCGGAAAAATGGCAGAGGTTGAGCTGGTAGGAGAAGATACGCAGCTCGACAAGACGATTATCGAAGAACTGACCGACCCGATCATGCACATGGTGCGGAACTCGATCGATCATGGAATTGAAGCTCCGGCAGACCGCCTCAAGGCTGGAAAGCCGCAATCGGGCCGGGTGCAACTCAAGGCATATCGCCAGGCCGATCACATCCAGATTGAGATCGTCGATGACGGGCGTGGACTGAATAAGGACAAGATCCTGGCCAAGGCACGCGAGCGGGGGTTGGTCGGGGACACGGTGCATCTGACAGATTCAGAGATCTTCCAGTTGATCTTTGAGCCGGGCTTTTCCACAGCCGAAAAAGTAACTGATATTTCAGGGCGTGGCGTTGGGATGGATGTAGTGAAAAAGCAGATTCAAAAGCTGCGCGGGAAGATCGAAATTCAGTCCACTCAAGGCCTGGGGACGACGTTTTACCTCAAATTGCCGCTGACGCTCGCCATTGTCGACGGCCTGGTCGTTGGAGTGGGGAGAGAGCGCTACATCCTGCCGATTTATTCGGTGCACGAAATGTTCCGGCCCACCGAGAGCCAGGTTTCGACAGTGCAGGGCCGGGGTGAGATGGTAATGGTTCGCAATCAATTGTTGCCGCTAATTCGCTTGCATCGATCTCTCGGCGTAAGGCCGAAGAACGAAGATGTATTACAGACGCTGCTGATTGTGGCCGAAACCGAAGGACGGCGCTTTGTGCTGATGGTAGATGAGTTTATCGGCAAGCAGGAAGTGGTAATTAAGAGCCTGGGGGCGAGCATCAAGAACACTCCTGGAATTGCTGGCGGAGCCATTTTAGGGGACGGCCGCGTGGGGCTGATTTTAGACCTCGAAGCGATTTATGTCGAGCGTAGCAAGAAGGCCGAAATCATTAAGGAAAGTCTGCTGGCAGCATGTTGAACGCATCACCCAGCCAGTACCAGACAGCGCGACTGAGCCCGAAGCTCTTTGATGCGGTGAGAGATTATGCTTACCGCACGGCCGGTATTGAGTTGCAGGACGGCAAGCAGGAGATGGTGGCGGCACGGGTATGGAAACGAGCCCGGGCCCTCGGCTATGAATCGGCCGATGCTTACTTTCAAGCCGTCTCGAGGGACAAGAGTGGTGAGCTGCAGGTTGACTTGATCGATGCGCTGACCACCAATTTCACCAGCTTTTTCAGGGAGCCAGCCCATTTTGACTTTTTGCAGAATCTGATTCTGCCGAAGCTGCGGGGGCGCAATCAGTTCACGATCTGGACCGCAGCGAGTTCGAGCGGTGAAGAACCATATTCAATCGCCGTCACATTGATTGAGACTCTGGGCGAGGCCGCCTTTCTCCAAGCAAAGATTCGGGCAAGCGATATCTCCACCAAGGTATTGCGAAGTGCTGAAGCGGGAATCTATCCGGAGGAGCGCTTTCGTAGCCTCGACCAGAATTGGCGGAGCCGCTACTTGCTACGCGGGACCGGGGCGCAGGACGGAAAGTTCCGGTTTCGACCGGAGATCCGCAAAATGATTCACTTTGAACGGATCAACCTGATGGAGCCGCTTCCAGCCGAAGGTCCCTTCCCGTTGATCTTTTTGCGAAACATCATGATCTATTTCGACAGGCCAACGCAGGAGCGTGTGGTAGCGGCAATGACAGCAAAACTTGAGCCAGGAGGATATCTGTTCGTGGGGCATTCAGAGAGTTTGAATGGAATTTCACACACCCTTGAGCATGTCCAGGTAGCCATTTACAAGAAGGCCGGACATCTGGAGGAAAACAGAGCATGAAAATTCTGAGTTTTAGAGGGGCGGACCTATGTTAGCTGTAGGCGTCGGAGACATGAAGGTGAGCGCCAGGCAGGAAGACACTCTGGTGACCTATGGCCTTGGTTCGTGCATTGGCGTAACGATCTGGGATCCGGTGAGCCGCGTCGGTGGGCTGCTTCACTTCATGTTGCCGGAATCTCAGACCGATCCGGTCAAGGCCAAAGATCACCCTGCACTATATGCAGACACCGGGATTCCCTTGCTCTTCAAGAGTGCCTATCAGCTGGGTGCCGACAAAAAGAGATTGCTGGTTCGAGTGGCTGGGGGGGCGCAGGTCCTTGACGGTGACGGAGTCTTCAATATTGGCAAACGCAATTACCTGGCGATGAAAAAGATCTTTTGGAAGGCGGGAGTGATGATCCACGCCGAAGAGGTGGGGAGCAACGTTTCGAGAACTCTGCGTCTTGAGGTGGGGACGGGAAAATTGCTTCTACAGGAAGCGGGAGAGGAAGCGCGCGAGCTGGGTCTTCAGCGCTGCGCCTGATCAAATGAAGCAATTCAAAGTTAAGCCAACCAGTAAAGAAAGGAAAGGACTCTAATGGCATTCGACGTAATGATTGTCGACGATTCCCCGGCGATGCGCCGTTTTATCCGCCGGGTTATTGAAGTGTCGGGTTTTAGCGTAGGGCGTTATCTAGAGGCCGGCAATGGAGAAGAAGCTCTGGCGCAACTGGAGCACGAATGGGTGGATGTGGTGTTAACCGACATCAACATGCCGCGCATGGATGGGGAGCAGTTGGTGGCTGAAATGCGCCTGCGGGATCACCTACTGTCCATTCCCGTAATTGTCATTTCGACCGATGCCACAGAGGCAAGAATCGGCCGGCTCACGCAATTAGGCGCCCAAGGTTATGTGACCAAGCCGTTTGCACCGGAGAGGCTGCGCGAAGAAATTGAGACGGTACTGGGGGTGACCCCGGAAGGTGCGCTCGTCGGAGCCGGGGCCGGCATGGAAGGAGGCGATGATGAGTTTAGTTTTTGATCGACCCTTGCTGAGCGAACAGCTTACGATGGCTGCGACAGAGGTGCTTGAGACCATGTTTTTCGTATCGGTAGACTCGGCAAAAGACGAAAATACGGCTTCTGCCGGAGAACGGATTGGCGCCTCGCTCGACTTCCATGGAGCCTGTGCCGGGCACCTTGCGATATCGCTCGACCGGGCAGCGGCCGAGTGCCTGGCTTCCAATTTCTTTGGGGGTGTCGGCGAAGGCGGTCCATCGGAAGATAGCCAGTCCGTAATGGTCGAACTTACAAATATGGTCTGTGGGGCAATGTTGAGTCACCTGGACCGAAACTCTATTTTTTGTCTCGATACACCAAAGCAGCTGGAGCCAGGCCAGGAAGTAAGCGGAGAGATCGTCAGGAATTTGGCACTCGAAGATGGCCTGCTGAAGTTGGCATTTTCGCTGCAAGAAAAAGCTAAAAAGGCGGAAGCCCAGTAAATGTCACTTTCCGCAAATCAGACCGGTCAACCCATCCGCGTCCTGATCGTGGATGACTCGGCAGTCGTGCGGAGATTGCTGAGTGAGGCATTGTCCGGGCATCCGGACATTGCAGTAGTGGGCACTGCGCCCGATCCTTTTGTCGCTCGTGACAAGATCCTTGAACTGAGTCCGGACGTTCTGACTCTCGATATCGAGATGCCGAAGATGAATGGACTGAGTTTTCTGAAGCGGGTAATGCACTACCAGCCTATGCCTGTGATCATTATCAGCTCACTGGGTCAGGCTGGATGCTCGGCCTCGGTTGAGGCGCTGCGACTTGGAGCTGTAGATGTTTTGTGCAAACCGCATGGCCCTTACTCGGTAGGTGAATTGAGCGCCCAGCTGGCTGGGAAAGTGCGGCTGGCTGCAGCGGCTCAGGTGCGGCGAGACCCTGCAACACGGAAAGAAACAGGGCTAGCCAGCCCGCCGCCGAGAGGCAGGTCGGCAGCGTGGTGCCGCCATCTGGTAGCGATTGGGTCTTCGACCGGGGGTACACGGGCAATCGAGACGGTTTTGCAGGGCTTTGGGGCGGATTGCCCTCCAATTGTCGTCGCCCAACATATTCCGGCGGGCTTCAGCCGGGCATTCGCCAAACGACTCAACGAGTCGCTGCCGATGGAAGTAAAGGAAGCCGAGGACGGTGACAGCGTCGCGGCCGGGAGAGTGCTGATCGCCCCCGGCAACTATCACATGCTGCTTAAGAAGCAGGGCGGCGCTTACGCCGTCATGGTGAAAGACGGTCCGCTGGTTTGCTATCAGCGGCCAAGCGTCGATGTGCTGTTCGGATCAGTTGCGCAAAATGCCGGCCCGGACAGTGTGGCCGTGATTCTGACTGGCATGGGAAACGATGGAGCGCTCGGGATGAAGCGGGTTCGCGATGCCGGCGGGTGGACCATTGCACAGGACGAAGCAAGTTGTGTTGTCTACGGCATGCCGCGCGAAGCGGTGAAGGCAAATGCAGTAGAAGAATCTGTGAGCCTGAGCCGTGTTTCTGCCGCCATCGACGAGGGGCTCAAAAGGCCGCACCGGGCGTTAGAATCCGCTGCGCTCCCAAACCAGAAATTGTCCGCCATTTAGATTTCTTCTCAAAGGAATTCGTTCGAGGCCGATACGAGATTCAGACCCTAATGGGTGAGAGAAGAAGAGGAGATACATGAATTTATACAAACAACTATTTGCCGTTTGCCTTCTGGCCCTGCCAGCGGCAGCCGAGATGAAGGTGACTCACGCAGACGCCGTCAAGAACGCCGTCAAGCGAACGACTCCCGAATACAACCCGATGGCAAAGCAGATGCGGATCCAGGGTGAAGTAGAAGTGGAAGTAAAGATTTCTGAAAGTGGCGATGTGTCCGACGTAAAGGTAGTTACAGGAAACCCAATGCTTTCTGCCACAGTAGTCAAGGCGATGAAGGAATGGAAGTTCACCCCCTTCAACGAAGATGGCAAGCCGAGTCCGGCAGTGGCAAGTCTGCGGTTCACATTCAAGCAGTAAGGGCCCTCCTCAAAAGCGGGCAAGAGAGACAACAGGGAGGTTGGTAGGAAGGTTATGCAAACAAGCGCAAGCAAAAAACTGATTGGCAGCGTGGCGCTGCTCGTGGCTCTGGCCCTCGTCGTAGGCGGTGGAGCGCTGATGGTGAATTACCGGCTCGGCGACCTATTAAACGAGGCGATCACGGTCAAAGCGAAACTGCGGGATTCCGCCGGCAAGATCGGGCAAGAGGCAACCGAAATGGTTGCCTCCGAGCGCGGGCTTGCTTTTTCTATGATGCTCCAGCAGACTCAGCAGGCCGATGCGATGCGAGCCCGCTTTATGAAAGCACAGGAAGGCTTTCAGAAATCGGCTGGCGAATACGCAGCAGGCGTAAAGAATACACCGGCGGCCACTGAGGTGAACAACCTGATCGCAACCTTTGAGACGTCGCGGCGCATGCACGAGGAACTGCGCGGAATGATGGAGCAGCAGAAGATGGATCTTGCAATTGCGCTTCTGAATGAAAAGCTATTACCGCAACTCTCTGGATTGAGTGAATCGGCAAAAAAATTAGCCGAGTACCAGACCGCTCAAATAGAACAGCTCGGTCAAAGCGCGGCCTCTACCAGCTCAGCCGGATTCTGGATTGTGCTCATCCTGAATCTCGTTGCCTTTGCTGTCGGGACTGTCGTCTTTATGATGGTCAAAAAATTGACCGCTACCCTTCGGGATACTGTTTCCGAATTGAGCAACAGCGCACAGCAATTGAGCAACACTTCTTCCGAAGTAGGCAGCTACAGTATGTCTTTGTCAAAATCGGCGAGCGACCAAGCTGCTTCGCTCGAAGAAACATCAGCCTCAACCGAAGAAATTCACTCGATGACTCGCAGCAATGCCGACAACTCCAAGCAAGCAGCCTCGCGCATGCAGGAAGCAGCGCAAAAAGTGGAAGAAGCCAACAGTGCATTGGCCGAAATGGTCAACAGCATGAACGAGATCAGCACCTCGTCGAGCAAAATCTCGAAAATCATCAAGGTGATCGACGAAATCGCCTTCCAAACCAATATCCTCGCACTCAATGCAGCAGTCGAGGCAGCACGCGCAGGCGAAGCCGGTATGGGCTTTGCGGTAGTAGCCGATGAAGTTCGCAACCTGGCGCAACGTTCCGCCCAAGCAGCCAAAGACACTACACAGTTGATCGAAGAATCGATCCAAAGCGCCACCAGCGGCAAGAACAAGCTGGATCAGGTAGCACGAGCCAGCGCCAGTGTAAACGATCTGGTTAAAGCAGTGGGCAGCCTCGTTCAGGAAGTCCGCCTGGGCAGTGAAGAGCAAGAACGCGGTATCGAACAAATCGCCAAGGCGGTAAGCCAGATGGAGCGGGTCACGCAACAAATCGCAGCCAACGCCGAAGAAGGCGCCGCTGCCGGCGAGGAGCTTCGCAAACATGCGGCAACCGTTGGCCGAACCGTAGATTCACTCCAGGCGCTGGTCGGTCAGGATTTGGCCCAAACCAAAGCCGCTGTGCGAAAGGAAAAGCCGATCAGCTCGCACTCAACCCACAGAAACTCAGCTTTGGCAAGCAGCCGGCACGAGAGCGCACATTCAACCAAGTCTGCCGCATCGACCAATAAATATCATCCAGGAGCCAACGTAGCGCAGAGCTCTAATGTTGGAGTCGTAGACAAAAAGGACCCCTTCCCCATGGAGGACAGCTTCGAAGAGTTCTAAGTAACGCTCAGACTAAGCCTGAAAGCAACCCCCATCTCCGCAAGCTCCACGATTGGCGCTTGCGGAGTTTCTTTTTGAGCTCAGGCTTTGGGTTCTAGAGATACTCGTAGACTGCGTCGACAAGCAGCGGCCCAAGAAAATCGGACGCGGTGCGCTCTACCGCCTCAAGCATTTGCTGGGAATGCGCCCGGCTGTTTGAAACCGTAACGGCGGCAACCAATCCGCGCTTCCACACATCCTGAAAATCAATCTCCGCAACCGCCACGTTATGGCGATTGCGGAGTCTTTCTTTCAGACCTGTTAGCCAGTGACGCTTGTCCTTTAGAGACTGTGCGTCGACAATGTGGAGTTCGAGGGTTAATACACCGATCGAAGGCATTGCTGGGTGCGTGGACCTAGTCCATTAGAGCTTCGACAGCCACTCGTTCGTTTACGAAGGCTTCCATCTGATCTCCAGGGCGAATGTCCTGGTAGTTAGCGATTGCGATACCGCACTCAAAGCCCGTCTTTACTTCAGAAACATCGTTCTTGAAGCGCTTCAGGGTATCGAGCTTGCCGGTATGCACTACTTCGCCATCGCGCAACAATCTTACGCTGCAGTCGCGAGAGAAGGTACCCTCGGTGACATAACAGCCGGCGACTGTTCCCACCTTGGTGATGCGGAAAACATCTCGTACTTCGGCCCGGCCACGGAATACTTCCTTGTAGACAGGATCGAGCAAGCCAGCCATTGCCTTCTTGATTTGATCCACAACTTCGTAGATGATCGTGTGCAGGCGAATGTCGACTTTTTCAGCGTCAGCCGTCTGGGTCGCACTGCGATCTGGCCGGACGTTAAAGCCGATAATGATCGCGTTTGAGGCCGAGGCTAGCAGCACGTCGGTTTCGGTGATAGCACCAACCCCGGTGTGGAGAACACGCACTCGAACCTTTTCGTTCGATAACTTGAGCAGGGTTTCGGCAAGGACTTCAGCTGAGCCACCTACGTCAGACTTGAGGATGAGGTTGAGATCCTTGATCTCGCCTTCCTTAAGCTGTTGATGGAGGGCATCCAGACTGATACGCGTGCGAGCCATAGCTATATCGCGGGCCTTGGCTTCGCGATATAGTACGATCTGCTTGGCCTTGGAGGTGTCGGTAACCACCTGGAAGGTGTCGCCTACCTCGGGCATTTGCTCGAGACCCAGAACTTCGACTGGAGTAGCCGGTTCGGCTTCCTTCACAGGACGACCCAAATCGTCAAACAGCGCACGGACCTTGCCGAAGACAGAACCGCAGATGAAGAAGTCGCCGACACGAAGTGTACCGTTGCGGACAAGCACGGTTGCCACCGAACCACGGCCCTTGTCGAGCTGGGCTTCAAGAACGGTAGCCAGGGCAGGACGCGAAGGATTCGCACGGAGCTTGGCTTCGTTTACATCGGCCGTCAGCAAGATCATTTCGAGCAAAAGGTCGATGTTGAGACGCTGCTTGGCAGAGACCGGCACCATGACCGTGTCACCACCCCAATCTTCAGCGAGGAGGCCTCGATCATTTAGTTGTTGTTTAATGCGATCGATCTGGGAATCGGGCTTGTCGATCTTGTTGATAGCAACAATAATCGGCACACCGGCGGCCTTGGCGTGATTGATCGCCTCGATGGTCTGAGGCATGACACCGTCGTCTGCGGCTACGCAAAGGATGACGATGTCTGTAACTTTAGCGCCGCGGGCGCGCATACGGGTGAAGGCTTCGTGACCCGGAGTATCGATGAAAACGATCTTGCGGTTGTTATGCGTAACGGCATAAGCACCTATGTGCTGCGTAATGCCGCCAGCTTCACCGCTGGCAACGTTTGCGCTGCGGATGGCATCGAGAAGCGAAGTCTTACCGTGGTCCACGTGACCCATGACGGTAACAACCGGTGCACGGCTGACGAGCACACCGTTGTCTTCGGCCATTTCGATATCCCAGGTGGATTCTTCTTCGAAGCTCATCTGGGTAGCGGTTGCACCGAAATTTGCGGCTAGCTCTTCGGCCATTTTGACGTCGAGCGGCTGATTGATCGTGGCGAAAATTTTCTTCTCTACCAGCTTTTTGATGACGAGATTGGTGCGAATGCCAAGCTTTTCGGAAAGTTCCTTGACGGTGATACCTTCGGAAATCGTAATTTCCTTGTTGGCCGCCATAGAAACTTCTTCTTCACGCTTGCGCTGGGCAAAGAGGAGTTTACCCTCTTGTTCGAGTTCTTTTTCGCGCCGGATCTGCTCTTTGGATTTGGTCGGTTTAACAGCGTGGCGCCGACCGGGTTCGGTCGAGGGAAGCACCGCAGCTTCAGGACGCAGGGGTGTTGGTGAGGTCGGATGCTTGCCGGTACGCAGAGGCGGACGTCCGGCATTGTATCCACCACCGGCATAACCGCCACCACTGTAGCCACCGGGAGAACCGGGACCACGCGATTGAGCGGCACCAGGCATGGCCCGGGGCGGCTGAGGACGGCCTGGCATGGCAGGACCGGGGGGACGCAAAGGAGCACCCGGGCGGGTGCCCATGGCCGGCTGCTGCTGACGAGCTTGAGATTGCGCGATCCGCTCAGCGAGCTTTGGATCTGGCGGCACGATGGGCCGGCTGGTTTGCGGCTTCGGCGGACCGAAGCTTTGGCCACTGCCCTGCAAGGGCGGGCGGCTCTGCTGCGGAGGCCGAGGCATCGAAGGCGCACCAGGAGTAACCCCTGCGCGATTGCCCGCCAAAGGCTGATTCGCCTGGGGCCGGGGCATCGGCATACCTGGGGCACCGCTTGTGGCTGCAGGGGGCGCAGCAGGCGCACCCGGCGCGGAAGCGGTGCGCTGAGGCGGAATGATTTGACCAGGTCGCGGTGCAAGCGGAATCCCCTGCGGTGGGCGTGGAGCCTGTGGCGCGGCAGGCGCAGCGCGTAGTGGCGTGCCGGGAGCAATTTGTGCAGCGGGCATTACAGACCCCGGGCGTGGGGCTGCGGGCCGCAAAGGTGCAGGGACTGCGGGCCCAGGGGCTGCGGGTCCAGGGATTGCGGGCCCAGGGGCTGCGGACACAGGGGCTGCGGACAAAGGGACTGCAGGCGCAGGAATTATAGGTGCGGGTAGTGTAGGCCCAGGGGCAACCTGCATGGATGGAGCTTGCTGCATGGGAGAAGACAGACCGGGAGCAGGCGCAGGCACTGCCGGGCCCGGCGTCGGTAATGAGCGAGACGGCGCTGCGGGAACAGGAGGCGTTGCAATTGTTGTGGTTGCGGGGGCAATGGGTGGCGCGACTGGACTCGACGGTGCGAATACAGGCCGGATGGGCATTGAGGGCGCACCCTTGTTTCCAGCATTTGCCGCCAACGGCGGCATCAGGGGAGAACGAAGCGGGGGAGCAAGTGGCTGCGGCTTCGGAGGCTCGGCGGGGGCAACAGGGGCAGCAGCGGGAGCCGCGGCAGCAGGTGCTGCAGCCTCAACCGAAGGTACGGGAACAGCCTTCAGAGGGGCTTCCTTCATTACCGGAGCAGCCGCATCTGGGGTAGCTGCGACTGGGGCCGCTACCGGAGCCGTATCGAGCAGGCTCATCTGCTGTGCCGGTTCGGCATGATCTCCGTGATCACTCGAATGGTCGTCATGGCCTACCGAATCATCTTCTTGTTGGCCCTTGCCGCCACGATTTTTCTTTGGGCCCTGGGCTGCTGATTCGGCAAGCAACTTCTGCTTGACGACAACAGCCACATCCGCTTCGATAGAACTCGAATGCGTCTTTTTTTCCGAAACTCCCAAATCAGGCAGCAGGTCCAGAATTGCCTTCGGCTTGACTTCAAGCTCCCTGGCCAGCTCGTTAATGCGAATCATATGGTGACGCTAGGTCGAATCCCTCTCAACGGTACTGTTCTTCTTAATCCATGGCTTGGCGCTTTCAATCAAAATGATTGCGTTCAGCCGTAATACGGTTGCCAGTCGTGCGCACGGTCGAAGATTCCAAGATCTGAAGCAGAACCTTCTTATCGTAACAAATCCCTAGGGCTTATCCGAATCGGTTGATTCTGGAGCGGCTTCCGGGGTGACTTCTTCGGCGGTTTCGGCTGGAGCATCAGGCTCAGCCGCTATCATCACTTCTTCAGTTTCTCCACTTGCCGTCTCTTCAGGTTCGGCTACTGCTTCGGAGCTCTCCGGCTCCTCAACAACAGCCTCGGCAACAGCCTCGGCGACTTCAGGAGCAGTTGCCTCAAATTGGGCATAGAATCCATTGATTGCAATGTAGAGCGACTGGATAGAATCCTCACCGACGCCCGGCAATTGCTCTAACTCCTCAGGAGTAAGCGACCCAAGTTGCTCAACGGTGGCCACGTCAGCACCCACGAGGGAGTCGATCAACGCTTCGGACAAACCGTAGTCGGCCAGCACTGAAATCGGAGTTCCAGCAGGAATGAGTTCAGACATATGTGTCTCAACTTCCTGACGCTTTTCTTCTTCACTCTTGATGTCGATCTTCCAGCCAAGCAGTCTCGCCGCGAGACGCACATTCTGGCCACGCTTACCAATGGCAAGCGATAGCTGGGTGTCATCTACGATGACTTCCATGTGCTTTTCCTCCGCATTGAGGATGGTGACGCGGGCGATCTTGGCCGGGCTCAAGGCATGCGTGGCAAACTCCACCGGGTTCTCGCTGAACTGGATGATGTCAATCTTTTCGCCGCGCAATTCACGGATGATGCTCTGAACGCGCATGCCCTTCATGCCGACACATGCGCCGACACTATCAACGTCGCGATCCCGGCTGGAAACGGCAATCTTGGTCCGCTCGCCTGCCTCGCGGGCACAGCTCTTGATGACAACCGTGTTGTCGTAAATCTCCGGCACTTCCTGCTCGAACAGGCGCATCACAAGTTCCCCAGCAGCACGCGACACAACCACGCCAGCGTTTTTGCCGGTCTTCTCTACGGCCTTGATCACAACGCGAACTCGATCGCCAATCGAGAAGCTCTCAAGCTTGGACTGTTCTTTGGCGGGCAGACGTGCTTCTGTTTTGCCAAGGTCGACAACAAGATCACGGGTCTCGGTGCGCTTGATCACACAGTTGACCAGTTCTCCGACGCGGCCGGCAAATTCCCCATACACATTCTCGCGCTCGGCCTCGCGCACCTTCTGCAGAATCACCTGTTTGGCGATCTGCGCCGAAATACGGCCGAGGGCATCCATCGGCAATTCCTGACGAATCTCATCGCCGATCGCGCCGGGAAGCTTATTCTTTTTGGCCTCTTCCATCGTCCACTCGTTGGCCGGGTCGGCCACGGTTTCGACGATTTTGCGCAAGGCAAAAACCTGGATCCCTTTCTTGGGGTCCACTTCGGCGACCATTTCGCCTAAGTTCTTGAACTGCTTGCGTGCAGCGAGAATAATGGCATCCTTGACGGCGTCAAAAATGATCGTCGCCTCGATGCCCTTCTCTTTGGCCAGCATTTCAATGGATTGATAGATCGTGCCCAATGTGATTCACCTCAGTCAAATATCCCGGCTACCACTCGTACTTCAGATTGGCCTTCTGGATTCCTTCAAAGGGAAAGACTAGCGTCTTGCCCGGCTCTAGCTCCAGCGTGACCCTTTCGCCATCAAACGCTACCAGTTTGCCTGTGAAACGGCGGCTCTTTTCGATGGCTTGCTTCAACTCAATCTTGACTTTACTGCCAAGAAATCGTTCATAATCCCTAGGCCTGATCAAGGCTCTCTCGACACCGGGACTGCTCACCTCAAGGGTATAAGCACCCCCAGGGATCAAGTCGCCTGCATCTATCGCCTCGCTAACGAGTCTCGAAACTTTTTCACAATCGTCATGCGTTACGCCTGCAGGCTTATCGAGGAAAATGCGAAAGACCCGGTGAATGCCAGCACCCAGCAACTGGGCGTCGACCAACTCCAGGCCCTCTATTTCCACGATCCGCTCGACGATTTCGCGAACTTGTTCCAAAGTTGTTGATTTCATTAGAATCAGAGCCTATTGAGAGACCAATAAAAAAGTGGGCTTGCGCCCACTCAATAGGTAAAAGAACTCTCAACAACAGTATACACCTATCGGCGCATTTTGAAAAACTCCACGAGAATCTCCGTGCATTCCGAGCCCAAAATCCCTTCACTTATCTGTAAAGAATGGTTCAACAAGGTCGAATCTGCGATCTGGAACTTACTGCGGACGCCGCCAAATCGTAAGTCTCTGGCCCCAAAGACAAGACGTGAAACGCGCGAATTTACCAACGCACCGGCGCACATCGGACAGGGCTCGAGAGTGCAGTAAAGCGTGGTTCCTTCCAGACGATAACTTTTCAATTTCTGCGCAGCCTGACGCAGGGCGATGATTTCAGCATGCGCCGTCGGGTCATTCAACTCAATTGGCGCGTTGGAGCCCTCCGCAATCAACTCGCCCGCAGCATCGACTATTACCGCTCCCACCGGAACCTCGCCCCTCAACTCGCCCGATTTGGCCAGGCTGAGGGCACGGCGCATCCAGAATTCATCTCGAGGGTTCAAAGAAGATCGCCCGCAAGCGGTTGCCTCTGGGTGTAGGGTTCGCCGTAGCGTACACCGATCAGATCTCCGAAACGCCGTGCTTCTCGCTCTACCCGGGCCAGCACTTCGGCCGGGTCGGAAAACAAAGTGGTGTAAGCCTGAAGCGCTGCGATTTTCTGCTCGAAGAAAGGCGTCACGTCCACCACAAAAGAAGGAAGCGCGGCCACGCTCGCGCTGGCAAAGGCGATGCGGCCGGTCGAATGGGCAAGCAGATAGCTATCGAGGCCGCTAAGCCCGGCAAGGTAAGCTGCGTTTTCCACCAGCAGGCTGGCTGCGAGCGAATCTGGATGCCGGTCCTCGGGGTGCATGGCAACTACCACTTGGGGCCGGAGACGCTTGAATTCGCCAGTCACCGTCATTCTCGACATGATGGTGTCTTCGAGCCGCCCATCGGGAAAACGCATTGTGCCGCGCCATGCAACACCAAGTATTTCTGCGGCACGATCCCCTTCTTCAAGAATCGTGTTGCCACGCGCCAGCGTGCCAGCTTCCCCAGCAGTGAGATCAAGAATCGCCACACGTTTACCCTTAGCGCTGAGCTTGGCAATCGTGCCCCCGCAGAGCAGTTCCGCCTCGCCCGGGTGGGGCATCATAAAGGCCACATCCACTTCTGGAAGATTATCCAGATAGTGGCTGGCAAGTCGGGTCATTTCCATCGAAACTCCTGTCGTACACGTCCACTCGCCCGCGTTGGCAGAATGCGGATCAGGGCCATTCCAGCAACAAATCCGCCGATGTGGGCAAACCAAGCCGTGCCGCCCTGATCGCCAGCGGCCATTGCTAGATGACCGAAACCGCTGAAGAGCTGCACAACAAACCAGTATCCGATCATCAGCAGGGCCGGAACTTCCAGCGTAGTCGCAAAAATGAAAAAGAAGAGCAGCGTATGGATGCGGGATCTTGGGAATCGCATCAGGTAGGCACCCATCACCCCCGAGATAGCTCCGCTGGCCCCAATCGCAGGCACGGCCGAGTTCGGGTTAAACATTACGTGCAGCAATCCGCCAACCAGACCGCAAAGCAGGTAGAAGACCAGATAGCTGGAGTGACCAAGGATGTCTTCGATATTGTCGCCAAAGATCCACAGGAACCAGATGTTGCCGATTACATGCATCCAGCCCGCATGCAAAAACATGCTGGTAAATACATCGACAAACTCAAAGTTGCGAGGCACTGTGCCCCACTCGGCAAGAAAATGATTGAGCGAGAAATCGTCGAGTGAGAGTTCGTAGAAAAAAGCGAGCAAGTTGACGAGGATCAGGCCCACCGTAACAAACGGTGTGCTGCCACTCTGTTCTGAATCCCGAAGCGGGAACACTCGGCTAAATTCTCCTTCGTACTTCTTCCATCACACGACGTTCGGCGCGAGACATCAAGGCCTTGGCCTTATCCAGAGTCGAAATCCCGCCCCGGGCACCAATCGCCGTGCAGTTCAGGGCCGCCATGGCATTTGAGAAATCGAGAATATCCTGAATGTCCCAGCCGGCAAGTACACCGTAGCAGAAGCCGCCATGAAAGACATCCCCCGCGCCGGTTGTATCAACGCAATTGACTACAAAGGCCGGGCTGTAGTGGAACTTGCCGTTAATGCGCGCGAGAGCTCCGTGCGCGCCCAGCGTCATCGCTGCGCAATGAATGCCGTATTCATCCTGAATCAGCTCTAGCGCCTTAAGTGGATCCGTCTGGTGCGTCCATTGAATCGGAAATTCGCTCGAAGCAATCAAATAGTCGACGTGCGGCAGCACACGCTCAAAACCCTTATAAATCGTATCGACATCCACCGTGACGATGATTCCGTTTTCGTGAGCGATGCGAGCGGCCTTTTCCATCGCAGGCGTGTCATGGCCGTCAATGTGCAGCAGGCGCGCATTGGTGATCATGGACTCTTCAATTTCGCTCGGGTCCAGCCGCAAACACTCCGGACGCTGCCAGAAGACGGTGCGCTCCCCGGTCGACTGGTCAATGATGATGTAGGCACTCTGGTTGGGGCAGCCCTTGCGCTGCTGCACGTCGTCGAGGTTGATGCCCGACCCCAGCAGACTCTGCATCTGCACTCGCCCACGCTCGTCGTCGCCAACAGTGCCGATGTACTTGGTGCGTAACCCTAATTTGGCGCACGTAACCATGGCGCTGGCCACCTGCCCCCCGGGACTGAGAATTTCCTGATTAAAGGGGCCCTTGCCTGCGTAGGAAGGAAAGTGAGGGACGATGATAAGTGTGTCGGTGGCATTAAGCCCAATGCCTACGACGTCAAACTCGGACATCTTTACAGGTTACAGCTACTTTTGGGGCGGCATCCGGTAAACATAAATTTTATGGTTGCGCCTAAAGGCGTCTACCTTCTCTTCGGCCTGTGGTTTCCAACCCTCGATTTCGTAATCGTGAGAGATGACACGTGCCCCGGGTTTAAGCATTTTCTCAAGTTTCGGCTTGAGGGTATTATTGCTGTCGCGCATCAGATAGAGAATCACCACGTCGGCATCGCTCAAATCGGCATCAAAGACATCGCCATGCACAACGCTGGCATTCGCCGCGAGACCCAGACGCTTGATCTCTTCCTGGCTCGACTTCACCAGACGATTGGAAAGTTCGATTCCCACGGCCCTGGCGTCATACTTTTGCGCGGCTGCGATCACAACCCGACCGTCGCCGCTACCGAGGTCATACAGTTTTTCACCAGGTTTGATCTTCGCTAGCTCCAGCATCCGTTCGACAATCTGGTGTGGACTTGGAACGTAAGGGGCCAGTTGATTGGGATGAAAATCGGGTTTCTGGGCGAGCATCAGACCGGTGCTTACAAAAAGCACACCCAGAAATTTCGGCATCGTTTTCATTGAATTACGGCTACTCCTGCTCTTTTGGCCTGTCGGGCCTTCCCTATTTTCTGAACCATTTCCGACACCGCAAACCAGAGATCCCGAGGGCGGGAGATCGTATACTCCACACCGCGAAAGTGCTTCACAGCATGGCCGATCGAATCGCGCCACGGAATTTGTTGGGGATAAAGGTTGTAGTTGAGGTAAAACACTGGGTAGTCCACACTTCCGACGCTGCGTAACGTCTCCTGAGGCACGTTCTGCTCCAGCAAGACCTTGGGCCCGGCGAAAATCAGGGCGTCAGGCACCTCGCTTCCACCCAATTCCTTCTGCAGCAGTTCACTCAAAAACTCCGTCTCGGAATTCTTGACTGCCAGTTTCTTCAGGTCCACGGTCCCAAGTTTGAGTTCGCGCAGAGCTTCGCCAATTTTCGGGAAATCGATCCGGTCGGCATTTTCCTGCTTGTATAGAATCTTTTGGTCCTGCATGTTGAAGGCGACGAGTGAGAATTTTCCGATTCTCGGGTCTCGGCTGATGGTGCGCAATATGCTTACTAATGCCGACGTGTCCACTGGCTGCAAGGTTGCGGACCGTGTGCGCTGCGGAGCAAAATTGATCAGCACTTTGACGTTGAGCTGGTTTTCATTTGGATTGCGCGGAACCGGGGGCTCTTCATGGAATTGCTCAAACTGGCTGGGCTCTACAGTATCGGCCGGCTCGTTCATCTCCATCTGCTTGTCCTTGGCCGGTAAGGTGGCCTCCACCTTCCACACCTGAGAGCAGACGCGCTCGGCACGATCCCGCATCAGCCATTCCACCTGATACTTGCCTTCGCCGATGTCAAAACCGCCCTGCAAAAACGCATCGCCCTTAGCTTCTTCGTCCAGCTCAGGCACTTTCACTCGCTGGATGAAGTAACGGTCCGCCTCGGGTTTGCCCTCCGGCCGCACACGAAAAACGATCGTCAACAGGTTTTCAGAACCAGCCAACTCCCGCATCGGCACAGTGACTTCAAAACCAGCATGAAATTTTAAGTCAAACCCAAGCAAGGGCTTGACATCATCCACCTTGCACGGAAGGTCCTGCCGAGGCTCCCCAGCCTCAAGCACCGCCATGTCGGTTCCGAACATGCGCGGAGCTTTCCCACCGGCCAGGAAGCCCTGCCCGAAGAGAGAACCCGAAATTATCAGACACCCAAGGGTGCCCGCCGAAAAAGCCTTCGTCCGAAAAAACCGCATCGAACTACTCCCCTAATGTTGAAGTGCCAACCACGCTCTTAATGGCGCTCTATGCTCTTATCGCTGTATTCTACTCATTCCGTGGGAGAAAGATAAGCCCCCCCGCAGACTTTTTCAATCGGTTTTTTTTAGAGCCTCAATAGGCCCCGGGCATGATAGCCTCATCGAATATGAAACTTCTTATGTTCGAGCGCGCCGGCGGACCTCCCGAGGCGGGCGTTCTCGCTGCTGGCGACTCGGAAATCATCCCATTGGCAGGCGCTGGTTTCTCCTGCCTGTATTCCATCATCCAGGGCGGCGCAAGCGCACTGGCCAAGGTAAAAGACTTTGCGGCGCATGCCGCGGCTCGGGTTCCACTCAGTACAGTTCGGATTCTAGCCCCCATTCATCGCCCCCCGAAGTTCATCTGCATCGGTCTCAACTATCGTGACCACGCAATTGAATCCGGAATGGCTATTCCTGAGATCCCGACAGTCTTCAATAAGTTTCCGAATGCCGTAATTGGTAACGGCGACAATATCGTCCTGCCCAAGATGAGCGAAGCCCCCGATTACGAAGCCGAATTCGCCTTCATCATCGGCAAGACCGGCAAGCACATCAATGGCGAAAACTGGCGCGATTACATTTTTGGCTACACCAACGTCAATGACGTCAGCGCCCGTGACATCCAGTTGAAGGGCACGACACAGTGGTTGATGGGTAAGACCTTCGATACCTTCGCGCCGATGGGCCCCTACATCGTGACCGCCGACGAAGTTCCAGATCCGCATAACTTGAACGTCAAGCTGACCCTCAACGGCCAGGTGATGCAGAACAGCTCCACCAAAGAACTGATCTTCAACATCCCGCAGTTGCTTGAGTTCCTCTCGAAGGTGTTTACGCTTGAGCCGGGCGACGTAGTCTCAACCGGTACGCCTCCCGGAGTTGGATTTGCCCGCAAGCCGCAAGTCCTGCTCAAGCCGGGCGACCATTGCATTGTTGAAGTCGAAGGCCTTGGCCAGCTTCACAATCCTGTCGTTGGCGAATAGTCAGCCCCTAGCAGCGAATCAGATCGGCCCCCCGCTCAGCCAGCATGAGTGTGGGGGCCGTTGTATTTCCACTCGGAATCAGCGGCATCACACTGGCATCCACTACTCGCAAGCCACCCACGTAATGCACCTTCAGGTCGGTATCGACAACCGCCATCCGGTCTGAACCCATCCGGCAGGTGCCGCAGGCGTGCCACATCACGTCGTAGTGGATGCCTGCTTCAATACGGCCCATGCGTTCGCCAATCATGCGGGCACGAGCAATCCCGCGATCGAGCACAATGCGGTCTTCGGGCTCCTCAAGGACGTTGAGATGCATTGAGGGGCCTTCGCCCGGGTCTGCACTGCGCAGACGCAGATAGCCGCGGCTGAAGGGCCGCAGCAGCACCGTCCAGAGCGTAAAGCCATTGCCGGTGGAGCGTCGCGGTACAAAGCTGATTTGCAGATCCGGTGCAGGCGCGAGTTCGTGACTCCGCATCGTCACCTGCGCTTCCACTACTGGCGAGCTCATCGGGCCTTTACCGGTAAGCATGTAGCGCAGTTGATCCATCAGGCCAGCATGTTTCGTTAGCTGGGTTGGCGCATCGATCGAGAACTCGATACCAGCCCGCACATGATCCTGTAGATTTTCTCCAACGCCGGGCAAGTCCAGCGACACAGGAATGCCCAGACTCTCCAGATGCGCTGCCGGCCCGATACCGCTGCGCATCAGAATCATCGGCGTATGGATCGCCCCGGCACACAGCACCACCTCATACTTGGCCATGAAGGTTTCAATCTTGCCGTTGCGCATCACCTCCACCCCGCGCGCGCGCCCTTCGTCAATCAGCACACGAATCACCTGAGCCCCGCCCACAACGGTAAGGTTCGGATTATCCTCGCGCACTTTTTTGAGAAAGGTATCGGCAGCCGTAGGTTTGTTGCCCCGGCGGTGCATCACCTCAACGGGCCTCGCACCCTCTTCCCTGCCCGATTCGAGAAACTTCTTTGTAAACGGATGAAGGGTGCGCAGAGGCTCCACCGGCAGCCCGCCCTTGAGGCTCTTCTCAAAGTAGGGAGCGACATAATCCCAGCCCCAGCCGGCATTGCCAAGCTCGCGCCAGGCATCGTAATCAAAACGGTCGCCGCGAGAATAAACCCCGGCATAGAGAGCAGTAGATCCGCCCAGCACTTTGCCGCGCGGATAGGCCAGGCGCTTTTTGTCGAGATAGGGTTCTTCTTCGGTCTCGATCCCCCAGTCGAGGGGTCCGCCCAGCAGGCTGCGCCATGAGAGTGGAACACGAGCTTCCGGGCCAGGATCGAGGGGGCCAGCTTCGAGCAAGAGGACGTTGAGCTGGCGGAGTTCGCTCAATCGGGCTGCTACGACGCTACCGGCTGCGCCGCCGCCCACTACGATGTAATCGGTTACCAACTCTTCAGCTTACGCCGTTCCAGACCTGCGCGTCGTGAAACCAGAGGAAGACTTTTGCTTCTGGAAAGAGCTTTTTGATTTTGGGGAGGTCTTCGGTATCAAGCACGGCGAAGTAGCTGTCTTCACCTCCGGTCAGAGGCCCCGAGGCGATCAGCCTGATGTCTGCTGCGGCGGGACGGACCGTTTTGAGGACGATGCCGACCCGGCGGACGTAAGTCTCCTTGAAGCCGGGCTTGCCGTAGGCCTCGCGATAGGTTTTGCCTATCTGAGCCGGGCCTCGCCAGGTCTGGCAGTTAATCTTAAGATCACCAGCAACAACCTTGGGGTCTGCCGAAGCTAGCCGGGCAGCCTCGGCAGCCGGAGCGCTAAAGATAAAAATGCCACGCGAGCCGGTAAGGCCAGAGATTGGCCCCGCGCTTTCAAGATCGCCAGACTTCCACATGGCCCCGATATGGCCCATGTGAGCGGCCTGCAGCTCTTTGGCGCGAGCTGCTTCGATTTTTCCTGCTTCCGGGCCATCCTCAAGAAAACAAAGCTGATAGTCGGCAGCAGCGGCAAGTGCCGGGAGGAGAATGAGGGAAAGGAGGCGGGGTTGGGTCATATTGGAGGCCTAACCTGTTATACTGCAAGCTAGTCTACCAACCACCCGTCGGGGCGTGGCTCAGCCTGGTAGAGCGCCTGGTTCGGGACCAGGAGGCCGGAGGTTCGAATCCTCTCGCCCCGACCAAAAAACCTTTTCTGATGAATACGGCCTCGGGCCGTTTTTCTTTTTTTGGAGCATCTTCCAGAGACTCGACAACTATATTCATTTTTGTATAATCAGAGAGTGTCGAACCGGAAGCCAGTCGCTTGGATGGGTGACAGTCTGGAGAGATTGCAAGCAGCCCCGGCCGCCATTCGTTCGGACACGGGCTACCAATTAAATTTGGTGCAGCGAGGTGAGGCACCTGAAGACTTCAAGCCGATGCCAGATGTCGGGTCGGGTGTAATGGAGATTCGCGTTCACGGCGACAATGAGTATCGAGTCTTCTACGTTGCCCGATTTGAAGAAGCTGTCTATGTGTTGCACTGCTTTGTCAAGAAGACCCAGGAGACCCGCAAAGCCGATCTCGACTTGGGCCGAAAGCGCTACGCGGCATTGCTTGAAGCGAGGAGATCGAAATGAAGGAGAGAGTCGTGAAAACTACGATTGACATGAAGATCACTATGGGAAGTGGTGATGTGTTTGTTGACCTCGGCTTCTCGCCTGCCGAGTCCAGAAACCTGAGAATACGCTCAGAGATGATGACTGCCCTTCGAAAATTTATTGATAAAGAAGGCCTGACCCAGGCCGACGCTGCCCAACTGCTAAAGGTGAGTCAGCCGCGTATTTCGGATTTAACGAGAGGCAAGATCAGCAAGTTCTCCCTCGACTCACTCGTAAACATGCTTACCGATGCAGGCCTTGAAGTGGACTTTCGGATCAAGCCACCGTCACGGCGAGTAGCATAGCGATGCCGAGCTTGCTGGCTCCCTGAGGCGCACGGCCTTAACGAGACAGTAGTTTAGATCAGCGTCAGTCTGAATCCGAATCAAAGCCTCGAAGCACGTAACTCTGCTTTGGCGCGTTGCAGTCGATGCCACAAGGCCGGGCTAGTCTCAGACAGCGGAATCGAGAGAAATCCGCGTCCGGGCTACGTAGTAGCCGCCGTGACGCTGCTCGATGTATTCGCTCTGCATGGCCTTGCTCCTGTCTCGATTATAGCGGGGGCCTGGATCAACTAGCGGCCCCGCACCGGATAAGTCAAACCATGTCCAAACGGAAAAAGAGGATCCTTCGAATCGTAGGGGACATCCTCAAGCTGAAGCCGCACAGCCTCCATCGATGAAGGCATCTCAAACGGTAACTTGCCCGCCGGCGCAAAGCGGCCCGTAAGCACGTCCAGCAGCGCCGCATCGCTCACGCCAAATGTGGCCACCAAACCGGCAGAGGCGCGAGCGAGTTCCGGAACCACGAGCGGGCGATCCAGGTGCATTACCGTCACCAGCGGGCATTTCTTTGCCAACTCAAGCAGCGGCGCGGTCAGTTCACCAGGCAAACTCAAATCAATCGGCTTCGAACTGCGACCGGCCATAAAACCCTCCGCCCGGGCACTCACCTTCGCCACGCACACATCAGCCTTCTCCGGCTCCACAGTCGACACATAGCCGTAGCGTGCCGCCACACCCGCGTCCAGGCCTTGCACGTACATCTTGACGCCAGGGCGCAAAGGCAGAACGGCATCGCGATTCTGCAGCACCACAATCGACTTCCGCTGCGCCTTCATCGCCTCCTGCTCGAATTCCTTTTTCCTGACGGTGCGCTCGGCTTCATCCGCGTTCACATAAGGATTCTCAAACAACCCAAGCGCAAGGTGAATCCGCAGAATCCGGCGAGCCGATTCGTCGATTCGCGTCTCCGGCAACTTGCCTTCCTTCACCAACTCGACAATGTAGTTCGGCGTGGCATCGCCGCCCATACGGTCTACGCCGGCTTCGATCGCCTTCTGGTAGCGCTCCTTCACGCTCAGTTTCTCCACGCCCCAGGGCATCCCGGTGGAGATACCAGTGTCAGAGTTCACCACGCCTTGAAAGCCCAGCTTCTCGCGCAACAGTTGGGTAACGATTTCCCGGTTGTAAGACATGCCCACTGCTTCTTTGGTCACCCCGCTGGCAACCGCATAGTAAGGCATGATCATGGCTGCACCCTCCTGGATTGCAGATTTCCAGGGCAGCAAATGGAATTCGAGGTTGTTACCCGGATAGACCTGATTCTTGCCATGAGCAAAGTGAGCATCAAATCCCCCACTGGCCGGTCCCGCTCCGGGAAAGTGCTTCACCACCACAGCCACGCTACCCGGCCCCAGACTCTTCCCTTGGAAGCCACGAATCAGCGCACCCAGCATTTCCGCCGTAAGCTTGGCATCCTCGCCGAGCGTCTCACCAAAGCGATTCCAACGAGGCTCTGTGGCAACGTCTGCCGTCGGATGGTAGGCACCGCGCAGACCCACAGACACATACTCGCGTGCTGCGATCGAGGCGAATTCTTCCACCAGCTTCGCATCGCGCGTAGCGGCCAGCCCCAACGTCCCCGGCCATTGCGAGAACGCACCACCCGCTTCCATGATTCCGAAGTTCGCGGCAGCGCCAAGGTGGTTTCGCGGGTTCGTAACAAAGATCGGCGGAATGCCCAAGCGCGTTCGCTCGGCCGCTTCTTGCACACCGTTCAGCCACGTAGCCATCTGACGCGGCGGCAGATTCGCGCGCACGATGAACTGAGCCAAATGCAGGCGATTCAAGGCCTCGCCCGTCCCTGGGGAGACGAGTTGCAGTGGCCCTGGATTGAATGGATTGGTGCCGTAAGTGGACTGCTCGCTTAGAGAGCCGTTCGGGCCGGGCATAAGCGATGGGCCCGCCATGAGTCCGGCTTTTTCTTCCAGATTCATGCGCGACACCAGGTCGTTTGCACGTGCCTCCGGGGCAAGACGCCAGTCTTCGTAGGGGTCTAGTTTCCCGTTCTTGTTGAGGTCCTTGAATAGCAGGCCGTCAATGGTGAGGACGTTCGCAACGCGGGCACCGATCACTGGTTGCGCCGGCCGGGTTTGGGCAAAAGCGGACAGTCCGAAGACTAAGACAAAGACGGCGCTAAACAAGGCGATTTCTCCTTTTGGATCAACAGCTATCTAGACTATCAATTGTGTTCACTTGCGGTGTCCAGCAACTGCTCAGGATAGACTGAGCGAGTGCAGCGCCGTCACTCTCTCCCTGTCCTCCTCTGCCTCCTCACCGCCACCGCCCAGCAACCCGCCTTCGACCTCGTAATCGAAAACGGCCTGCTCATCGACGGGACTGGCAGCCCCGGGCGTCAATCTGATATCGGAATCCGCGACGGCCGCATCGCTACCATTGGCAACCTCAAAGGCAAAGCCCGCACCCGCACTATAAATGCCTCGAGCCTCGTAGTCGCCCCCGGCTTCATCGACATGCACAACCACTCAGACGAAACCATGATCGACGACCCGCGTTGCGAGAGCATGGTGCGCCAGGGCGTCACCACGATGGTGCTAGGCGAAGGCAACTCCGCCGGACCCATCCCCAAAGGCATCCGCGAGTGGGCCACCATGGGCGAGTACTTCGACTTCATTGCAAAGAAGAAGGTAGCCACCAACATCTGCTCCTACGTCGGCCAAACCCAGATCTGGACCTACGTCAAAGGCAGCGAGCTCAAAGACGCGACGCCAGCGCAGATGGAGAAGATGAAAGCAGAAGTGGCGAAGGCCATGCAGGACGGCGCAATGGGGCTATCTTCATCGCTGCTGATGCCGCCCTCCAGCCTCATGACCACCCCGCAACTCATCGAACTCGCCAAAGTCGCCAAGCAATACGGCGGCATCTATTCCACCCACATCCGCGATGAAGGTGCCGGCGTTTTCCGATCAATCGCTGAAGCCATCGAAATCGGACGCGGCGCAAAAATTCCCGTCGACATCATCCACTTGAAAGTAGCCGACCAGAAGTTCTGGGGCCAGATGAAAGAAGTGATTTCAATGATCGACAAGGCCCGAGCATCCGGCCTCGACATCCGCTCCAACGTCTACCCTTACACCGCAGGGCAAAACAATCTACGAGCCATCATCCCGCCCTGGGCTCACGACGGCGGCAACAAAGCAATGCTCGAGCGCCTGCGGGATCCCAAAAATCGCGAACGCTTGAAGAAAGAAATCCGCAACGGCCTCCCCAACTGGTACAACCACTACACGGCCACCGGTGGCGGCTGGGACGGCATGCTCCTTGTCTCACTCAAGAGCGAGCGCTTCAAAGCCTTCACCGGCAAACGCATGAGCGAACTCATCCGCGCACAAAACGGCCAGGACGATGTTGAGGTTCTCTTCGACGTCCTGCTTGCCGAAGACGGCAGCGTCGCCTGCGTCTACTTCCACCACTCCGAAGCTGACATGACGTACGCCATGCGCCAGCCCTACACCTCGATTGGCTCCGACGGCGCAGCGATTGCTAACGACGGCCCTGCCCTTGCTATGAACCCGCACCCCCGCTGGTACGGCACATTCCCGCGCGTGCTCGGCCGCTACGTACGAGAGCAAAAAGTAATCACACTCGAAGAGGCCATCAAGAAGATGACCAGCATGAACGCAGCCAAGATCGGCATCAAAGAACGTGGCCTGCTCAAGGAAGGCTACTGGGCCGACATCACTGTCTTTGACCCCAAAACAGTAGCCGACCGGGCGACATTCGAGAAGCCGCACCAATACCCGGTAGGCATCCCCTACGTGATCATCAACGGACAGATGGTGATCGATGGCGACAAGCACACAGGCGCAGTGCCGGGTCAAGTTCTGCGCGGCCCCGGCTATCGCCTAAAATAAGGCTTCGATGAGATTTATCGCTTCATGCATCTTGGTGATTTCGGTCGCCGCAGCGCAGGACTTCCGCACGACGCTTTACCCGGTGCTGGAGAAGTCCGCGTGCCGCGCCTGCCACTTCGCTGATGGTGTGGCCTCGGCCACTCGCCTGCAGTTCCCAGAAGCCGAATCCTCACCCGCAAAACTCGAAGCCTTTGGGCGATCACTGGTGGAGCTAGTCGATCGCGCAAAGCCCGCCGAATCTATCCTGCGACGCAAGCCAACCGGCCGCATGCCCCATGCTGGTGGCCTCCGCATCGCTGCAAGTTCAGCCGACGACGCAGCGCTCGAAGCCTGGATTCTGAAGCTCGCCAAAATGCCAGACGCAGAAGTGGCTGAAGCTATCCAGTACCGCAAGCGCGAAGCCTCAGGCACCGGCTACACCCGGGCACGCATCTACCTGCGCCGCCTCAGCCATCACGAATACAACAACGTCGTGCGAGACCTCTTGGGCGACACCTCCCAGCCCGCACAACAATTCCCGCCCGAAGACTTCGTCAACGGTTTCAAGACGCAGTATCAGGGCCAGAGCCTCTCCCCACTCCTGATGGACGCCTACTCGCAAGCCGCGGAAAAGATCGCCCGTAATGCCGTCCGTCGTGGTGCGCTGAAGAGCCAACCCGGCTTCGTCACAAGCTTCGGTCGCCGTGCCTTCCGCCGCCCTCTGCGGGCCGATGAGCGCCAGCGCTACGAGGCCCTCTACGCCAAAGGCGGCGTCCAGCTTGTGGCTGAAACGATGCTGCAATCCCCGGCCTTTCTCTTCCGCATGGAAGACTCCGACGATCCAACGCTCAAGCCCTACGTAGCCGCCAATCGCCTCTCGTTCACACTCTGGGCCAGCAGCCCCGATGACGCCTTACTCGATGCCGCCGCCAAGAACCATCTCGACATCGAAGCCCAGGCCAAACGTCTCCTAGCCGATGAACGCGCTAAGGAAAACATCGACGAATTCACCGCCCAGTGGCTTCGTTTTGATCGTGTCCTCGGCACAGCCAAAGACCGCCGCCGCTATCCGAAATTCAACCGTGAAGCCGCCGTCGCAATGACCGAGGAAGCCCGCCGCTTCGTTCGCGATCTCGCCTGGAGCGATCGCAACTTCATGGACCTGCTCACAGACCCCCACGGCTACCTCAGTGCAGACCTCGCAGCAATCTACGATCTCCCCGTGCCCACCCGCGAATACGAACGCGTCCGCTTTGCAGACAAATCGGAGCGAGCAGGCATCCTCGGCCAGGCCCTATTCCTCGCCAGCACCGCCAAGCCCGACGACACCTCACCCACTGCCCGTGGCCTCTTCGTGCGCGAACAATTGCTCTGCCAGCACGTGCCGCCCCCACCCCCTGGAGTCGACACCAATCTCCCTGTCCTTTCAGAAGACAAACCCCTCACCAACAAAGAGCGGCTTGGCGTCCACCTCTCATCCCCCACCTGTGCCGGCTGCCACACGCTCATCGACCCGATCGGCTTTGGCTTCGAAAAATTCGATGCCATCGGCGGCCGCCGCGAAGCCGCAAAAATCCTCTTCAAAGATGACAAGAAATCGATCGACCTGCCGCTCGACACCAGCGGCTACCTGGCCGGCCTCAGGTCTGCCAACTTCAACAACCCGCGCGAACTGGGCGAAATTCTGGCCCGTACCGAGATCTGCCAGGACTGCATCGTCAAGCAACTCTTCCGCTACACGACAGGCCGGCTGGAAAGCCTGGCCGACCGCCCCATGCTTCAAGACCTCACCACGCGCTTCCGCTCCTCGCAATTCCGCTTCAAAGAGCTTATGCTGGGCTTAGCGGTTCATCGAGCAAAGCTACAGGAGAATGGACGATAGATGGCTAACGTAATCACCCGTCGAATGCGAATCTCACGGCGCGCACTGCTGCAAGGCATGGCGCTCCCCCCACTGGTCTCGATGTTCAACTCCACCGGCACTGCTTATGCCGCGCCCGGAAAAACCACCGCACCCATTGAGAGCCGATTCGTCCTGTGGTTCAACGGCAACGGCGTCCCCGAACGCTACTGGATCCCCACCGAAACCGGCCGCGACTTCCAGCTCTCTCCCTGCCTTCGTCCGCTAGCCCAATACCGCGATCAACTCCACGTTCTCTCAGGCCTCGACAACTCAGCCGCCGCCCTTCCCGGGCCAGGCAACGGCCATCACAACTCGATGAGCGCCCTGATGAGCTGCACCACCTTCACCGGCCGCGGCGCAGGCGGAGCATCCATCGATCAAGCCATCGCCGGCAAAATCGGCGGCGACTCCCGCTTCCGCTCTCTACAAATTGGCGTCTCGCAGGAATCCTTTGGCGAAAGCATCCAGCGCAACATGAGCTGGGCTGGTTATGATCGTGCCCTGCCACCCGAGATGATCCCCAGCCGCCTCTTCGACCGTCTCTTCGGTGCCCGCGAAATCAGTTGGGTGAATCGCAAGCGCTCCATCCTCGATGCCGTGCGCGAAGACGCAAAGACGCTCAAGACGAAGCTCCCAACTGACGACGCACAGCGTGTCGACGAGCATCTCGCGTCCGTGAGAGACCTGGAGCGAGCCATCGCCGGCCTCCCGCCAGACCTGCAACGCCTTGACCCGCCAGACTTCGACGGAGACATGAAAGACTGGCCGCGAATTGCCAAGATCCAAAGCGACCTGCTCGCGCACGCCCTCATCACCAGACAGACCCGCGTCGCCTCCTACATGCTCACCAAGTGCCAGGGCCTCGCACGATTCCCCTGGCTTGGTTACACCGCCGCACGCCATCACGATTACACCCATCAGGACGGCAAAGCCCCCGGCGCGGACGGCCTCGACGGCCAACGCATCCTGCGCGATATCTGCCGCTGGCACGTTGAAGAATTTGCTTATCTCCTCGGTCGCTTGAAATCAACTCCCGAAGGCGATGGCACCCTGCTCGACAACACTGTGTTGCTCTTCGTGCACGAGCACGCTGAAGCCAATAGCCACAAGAACAACGGCCTCGCTGCCATCGTTGCCGGCAACGCTGGCAAGCGTCTATCGCTCGGCCAGCACAGCAAGGTTACCGGTACAGTTGGGGATCTTTACCTCACACTCGCCGATGACGCTCTCCAAGCCGGACTCGGCAAATACCCAACAGCGGCCAAACGAATGGGCGAGATCCTCGTCTCGGCCTAGTAGCGAATCTCGCACCCGGGCAGCGCTGCACGCAATTGCTGCACTGCTGCTTCGCTCACCTTTGTATCTTTGAGGTCGATTTCCTTCAGGGACTTCCAATCCCGTAACACCGCGACAGCCTCATCCGTAATCCGCTTGGAGCGATGAAGACTCAGCCGTTCCAACTTCGGCAACCCGCGGCGCAGTGGCTCCAGACTGATCGCCGTCACATTGCTGCCACCTATACGAAGTTCACGCAAATTGCTCAGGGTCGCAATCGCTGCCACACCAGACTCGGTAAGACTCACACTCCAAAGCCCCGAGTCGGTCCGTTGAGGCCCACTCAGATCGAGGTACTTGAGAGTAGGCATCAGTCGCAAAGCCTGCATTCCGGCATCGGTAAGCTTATTGCCGCCAAGAGTAAGCTGCTTCAGCCGAGGCAGCGAGGTGAGCAGTTCAATCCCGTTATCCGAGATCTGAGCGAAGCCAAGATCAATCGACTCAAGCGCCGTCAGCGCGCCCAGGTAACCCATCGTCGTATCGGTAACCTTGGTGCCACGCAAATCAATCCGGCGCAACTGCTTCCAACCCTTCACCGCCGACGCGCCTTCGTCGGTAATCAGCTCGGCATAACGTAAATTCAAATCTTCAAGCCCCGCAAGCCCCTTCAACTGCAAGAGGCCCTGATCGGTGATGCGGGTCATCGATAAGTCCAGCCGCTTCAAGCCTGCTTGCCGTGACAAAGCAGGCAGATCGGCATCCGTGATCCAACAGGCCCGCAGGTCTACAGCATCACGGGTAGAGTTTCCGCAATCAACAGCCAGCAAGACGAGCAATAGCAAGTTCATGGCGATCAGCTTCCCCTTCGATTTGGCAGCTTCGAGTCGCGGTCCCAAACGATTTTGGCCTTGGGCAAAGCCTTCACCAGACGGGCGTGTCCCTGTTCAGAGATAAGCGTGTGATAGAGATTCAAATACTGCAAAGTCTGCAGGGCCGCGAGACTATCCACGGCCTCATCGCTAATGTTTGCGCTGTCCAAACGCAACTCCTTCAGCGGCAAGCCAAGAATCTGCTTCACCCCCTCATTATTGAAAGTGGTGTAGTCGAGATTGAGTTGCTCAAGCTTGGTCAAGAGTCGTATCGTCTCAGCCGAAGCCCCGGTCAGCCGGGTCCTCACCGCCTCAAGTCTTCTCAGATTCACAAGCGTGCCAAGCGCCGCAAAGCCCTTCACCGTAAAGCGCCCATGATTGAGACGCAGCTCTTCAAGCCCGGTAAGCCGGGCAATCTGCGCCAGCCCCGCATCGCCGATATCGGTTCCTGTGAGGTCAAGCACGCGAAGCGATGCAAAGCCCCCCAACTGCGCAAGGCTCGCATCGGCAAGATCGGTGTAAGCAAGATTCAATCGGCTCAAAGAAGCCAGATGCACCAGGGCTTCTGCCTGGATGCTGGTAGAGCTAAGATCGAGTTCTTGCAGCGATGGGGGCAAGGCCCCGAGCGATCGCACCAGCGTCCCGGCAAGGCTCAACGATTCCAGCTTCTGCAATCCAGCCAGCTGCGCCAACCCGCGATCAGACACCGTCGTAGACCCCAGCCGCAGCCTCTTCAATGTCCGCAAGCGTCCAATCGACGCGAGGCCAAGATCACCAATCTCTGTCGCATCCAGATCAAGTTGTTCCAGTTCTTGAAGCCCGGCGATAACGCTCAGTTGAGCATCGTTCACCTGCGTGCGCGCCAAAGACAAAGAGCGAATACGCCCACCACGCAACTCAGCCACGCCCCCCAGAGAATCGCTAATCCATCGGGCAATCATTGCCTCGCTAGCCCCCGCCGCCGGAGCCGCGCCGCTTTGTTTCGACACACGATTGCCGCCCGAGAAATCCACCTTGCACTTCGGTAATGCCCCGCGCAGCTTCTCAACTCCAGACGCCGTAGCGCGCGTGTAGCGTAAGTCGAGAAACGCGAGCTCACGCAATCCGGCTAGCCGGGCCACACCCGCATTGGTCAGCTCGGCCCGATACAGATTCAGCTCACGCAGCTTCGGCAAGCCAGCCAGAGTTTCAGCCCCCGCATCGGTCACAGGCCCACCCAACAGATTCAGCTTCCGCAAATTCTGAAGTCCCTTCAGGTGAGCAACTCCACGATCACTGATCTTGAGCCCATAGAGATCGATCTCCTCGAGCGTCGTCAGGCCTGAAAGATAGGCCAGCCCATCATCGGTAACCAGGGTGTCGCGCAGATTCAAGCGGCGCAGTTTCTTCAAGCCCACAAGGCTCTTGAGCACCTCGTCAGTTGCAGTGGAGTAGCTGAGGTCCAGCCCTTCAAGCTGGGCAAATGGGGCAAACGAGAAGTTACGAACCCGCCCCTGTGCCAGTCGCAATTCCTTCAGATTCACTAGCGTCTCGATGTACTTCAGGCCTTTATCCTGCACATTGACATTGGTCAGAAAGTGCAGGCTGAAGTGCAGCTTCTCGAGGCTCACAATCGGGGCCAGAAACTTCAGCTCATCATTGGCATCGAGTCTGCTGCCAGCCCCCGGATTCCAGCTCGGGCCAGGCAGATATAGCTCCTTCAGTTGCTTGAGGCCAGAGAGCTTTTCCAAGTCTTTCGGTTCAATAATAGTTCCATATAGATCTACCGCCGAAAGCACAAGCGAATCCGCTTTCCCAAGGGCAGACAGCTCCGCAATAGGTTGTGGGTTGCCAACTAC
This sequence comes from Bryobacter sp., assembly GCA_022843625.1. Lineage (GTDB taxonomy): Bacteria > Acidobacteriota > Terriglobia > Bryobacterales > Bryobacteraceae > Bryobacter. The sequence continues at coordinate 35,719 of JALHNH010000006.1, forward strand.
AACAACACGCCCACCCTGCCGGATCACCCATTCAGCCACTGGCCGATCAGATGCAGTTGCGATCTCAGCGCAGATCAGCAGTGCGAAGACGAAGAGTCTGGACATGCGCTAGGCGAGCTTGATCTTTTTGTGTTCGATCTTCTTACGGTCATCAATGCCAAGGCCAAGTGCACCGGCAATATCCACATGCTCTGGCTGCATGCGCACAAAATTGCTATCGGCATCCCGGCGGGCAATCGCCAGGGGATCCATACCCATGGCTACACGTTTGGCATCGAGTTGATCCCAACCAATACGGTCCATCGCGACAGGGTCTGTCGAGAAGAGCATCCGCTTGTGCTCCCAGACGTACTTCACTTTCTTTGGGTTCAGCCCCGGCCCCCCGTGATAAAGCGCCTTCACTGCATCGCAAATATTGAGTACCGTCTTGTTACGGATTGCAGGAATAGAAACAGCACTCGGAATGAACTGCCCACACGAATTGAGCTCAGGCGACGAGTGGCTGCGGTTCACGTTATTCACAAGGCCATGCGAAAGATTCTTGAGCGCAATTGTGAGCCCGGCCGATTGATGGTGCTTGAGCAGAGGCAAGTTGATCAGCTTGTCGATCTGCGTAGTGATGAACTTCGAGGCATAGCTACGCCTTGCCGTATCGTTATTGAAGTCATATCCAGGCAGCGTCAGCTGCATGTCCATGTAGTGGTTGAGGTCGTAGCCGTCGATCTTCTGCTGCGTGTCGTCGTAGTAGTCGGCGGCCCAGGAGATACGCACACCTTCAGGAAGCCATTTGTCGAAACCCGCCTCATAGAATTCCTTCTTGTAACGGTCATATACAACGATGTCTTTACGCTTGGTGCCAGCGGCTTCAAGGCACGCAATGATCTCCTGCACCGTCTCGGGTGAAGACATGACGTAGGGCCGTGAAACCGGGTTCAATTTGAGACCAATCACCTCACCGGGCGAGACGAACATCCTCCAGGCAGCAACCCAATCCGGTGCCCCGGTCAGCTCCATCATGCCCCGGCGCAACATGTCGCGGACGGCTTCGCGCTGGAAGGCACCGGCAATGATGGATCCTCCATGTTCCACCTCAACAACGCGACCCGGGAAGAGCCCCGGGATCGACCACTTCGTGCGCGGAGTAGCGCTGGATGTGGACGAAGCGAGCGCTGCCTGATAAGGGAAGATCGGTGCGATAGCCCCTAAAGCGAGCATGCGCTCCATCCAGGTGCGTCGGCTTTCCTTGCGTGCGGGTTCCATGAAAAGATTATAGTCGCTTCAACTGAGGATCTTCTGGATCACCTGGCCATGCACATCGGTGAGGCTAACATCGCGGCCGCCAAACTTGTAATACAGCTTTTTGTGGTCGAGGCCAATGAGCTTGAGGATCGTGGCATGAAGGTCATGTACAGTTGTGACATCTTCAACCGCGCGCATACCCACATCGTCGGTAGCCCCGTAGACAGTGCCGCCCTTGACCCCGCCACCAGCGAGCCAAACCGTAAACGCAGTCTCGTGATGGTCTCGCCCGTCAGCAATAGGAGAATGCGGAGTGCGGCCAAACTCCGTCGCCCAGACAATCAGAGTTTCGTTGAAAAGGCCGCGGGCCTTCAGGTCGGTGATCAGTGCAGCCACACCCGTATCGGTGATTCGCGCATTCCCTTCATGCCCCTTCTTGAGTTCACCGTGTTGATCCCAGGTGCCGTTATTGCCACCGTACACTTCAGGGCAAGTGATCTCTACAAATCGAACTCCCGATTCCACCAGGCGCCGCGCACGCATACATTGCAAGCCATAAAGACGCTGGTGTTTGTCGGCAGCATCGAGGCCATAAAGCTTCTTGGTAGCTTCGCTTTCCTTGTCGAGATTCAACACGTCAGGTACGGTGGACTGCATCTTGTAAGCCATCTCATAGTTGCGAATGGCAGAATCGATCGCATCGTTGGTACCAACGGTGGAAAGGAATTGACGGTCTTGCTCAAGCATCACATCCAGCTTGGCCCGCTGCAGGGCTGAAGCCTTGTCAGCCGGCTCAATGTTAGCCACGGCCTTACCTTCCGCCTGGATTGGCATCGCCTGATGGGAGGCAGAAAGAAAGCCGTTTGAGAAATTCTCGAGCCCTCCGGGAGGCACAGCCCCGCCGTGCAAAAGGACGTAGCCAGGGAGGTTCTTGTTCTCACTCGCAAGCGCATAGTTGATCCACGAACCGAGACTCGGATAGCCTCCAACATTCCGGCCCGTATGCATCAGCAGGTTCGCCCGAGGATGCAGGGGGAAGCCAGAGACCATGGATCGCACGATTGCCAGATCATCCACGCACTTGGCCACGTTGGGAAAGAGCTCACTCACCCAAGCTCCAGACTGGCCGTGCTGTTTAAAGCTCCACGGGCTCTTCAGCCACTTGCGGTTGGTTTCCTTCTTGGCACCGATCTGATAAAAGCCGTCAAAGGTCTGGCCGTTCAGTGCGTCGAGCTTTGGCTTGGGGTCGAAGGTATCGATATGAGAGACACCACCGGGCATGAAGCAGAAGATGACGTTCTTCACCTTGGGTGCGAAGTGAAGAGCTGGCCCGGCGCTGAGCCGATCTGTCATCATGCAAGCCAGCGCTAGAAGCTCGCGTCTCGAACTAATGAACATAAATCAGCTCCTTCAAATTGAAGATGGCGTGCGCAAGATCTTTCCAGACGGCACTACTGCTGAGCAGCTTTGATGCTTCCACTTTGTGCAAGCTGGCGAGTTCGCGGCTGAGGCCACTGAAGCGCTCGCGTTCAACCGGAGAAGGCAAACGTCCAAGAGCGGTGCGGAACATGTTGTCGATACGGGTCTCGGCGTTTGGTGATTCCTGCTCGATCACCCGCGCAGCCCAGACACCAGCTTGATCGAGAACAAAGGGGTCGTTGAGCAAAGCCAGTGCCTGCGGCGGAACATTGCTCAAGTCACGATTGCCACGGGCGATGTTGGGATTGGGGAAGTCGAAGGTCTCAAGAAATCGCGAGCCTTCATGTCGTGTGACCTTGATATAGATACTGCGGCGGCCATCCCCGTCGAGCGGGCCCTGGTAGAGCTTGCGATACTCGCTCGGTTCATCGCGGCGCGGCTGGATGCTCGGCCCGTAAAGCGTGCGATCGAGGCGCCCGGAGATTGCGAGAAGGGAGTCCCGAATCGATTCGGCCTCCATTCGATGCACGGGGTAGTGCGAAAGCAATTGATTGAGCGGGTCCACCGGGCTTGCCTCTGGAACGGTCTTGCCTGTTTGCTGGAAGGTATCCGAAAGGGCGATCTCGCGGATCAGCTTCTTGATAGACCATCCTTGCGCCACGAAACGGCTGGCCAATAGATCAAGTAACTCGGGGTGTGAGGGCCGCTCACCGTAGACTCCCAGGTTGTCGGCGGTGGCGACGATACCGCGCCCAAACATGTGTTGCCAGATGCGGTTCGCCATTACTCGGGCAGTCAGAGGATTCTCGGGGCTCGCAATCGCTTCGGCTACTTCCAGCCTCCCGCTACCGAAGGCACTTACCGGCTTGGCCGGATGGATCAAGCTCAGGAAGCCGCGGGGCGTAACCTTACCCGGCCGGGCAGCATCGCCACCAACCAGGACGGGGAAGTTGTAACCCGGGTCAAGATCGGCAAGGCCCTGGATCACGCGCGGTGACGCGATCTGCGCCTCGGTTGAGCGATAGGAATCGATGGCAGCACGTATCGAGCTTGCGTTGTTACTCAGCAGCTTGCTCTCGATAAGCCAGCTGAGCCATGCTGCATCTTCAGCAGTCGCATGCCCTTCTTGCCATGCTCTTATGGCATTGCGTGCAATGCTGGCATATTGTTCAGCAAGTTCAGGAAGTGAGGTTGGGGCAGCGCTCGCAAATAGAAGAGCCGAGTGCTTAAGCTCGTCTTTAGGCGACTCGTCGATGTCGTGTAGAACAGCGCGGGCCAGCCCAACATAGGACTGCGGTGCAGCAAGTTGCTCGGGGCTGGCCTTGGTGTGGCCGGGACGGTCTGGGATGCGCGTATTGTCCGACTTGGTAACAAGCTCGAGATAGAAAGGAAGCTCCGGCTGATCCTCACGATTGGGGATCTTCACCCAGGAGAGCGTGTCGCTATCGAGGATCTTGTAGTCTTCCCCCAGCATGCAGTTGTCGATGACGGCACGGCGAGCTCCGAGCTTGCCGCCCATCACCTGGATGCTGACGAACTTCTTGTTCTTCGGCACCAGTGGAGAGCGCAGGGCTGCATTGAAGCGCTCTGATAGGGCGTGACTGTAAATGCCTTCGGGGAAAATACCGCTAATCGCTTTGGGCCCTGTGGCGGCAATGGCAAAATCGCCGTTCGGCGATCGGTAAGTTTGCGAGGTCCATTCGCCGAAGGGCCGAAAGTGCTCCTGATTGAAGGCTGTACGCGCCAGAGATTCCTTTGAATACTGATCCGTAAGCGACTGCCACTCCGATCTGAAGTCTTTGGCGCGGGCCGCCTGGATCCACGGATAGAGCGGATTCTCCAGCTTGGGCTTGGGGGTTTCGAGAGCAGCCAGCAGCGTCTGCAGCCGTTCCAGTTGAGAGGCGTCTTCGGGAGCGGGGGCAAGCTTGCGCCAGGCACGATCGGCAGCCAAGAGCAGACCAGGGAGAGCTTTGGTTTCGGCCATCCAGAGCTTTGCCAGCTCGCCTCGAATCAGCGGCTTCTTTGCCGCCAGACTTTGCTTGATTGCCGCATTGGTATCAGGAAGATCAGCAGTATGCGTTACCATCCGGGAACTGGTCAGCACGCCATAGAGCGCATAATAATCCGAGGTTGGAATCGGGTCCAGCTTGTGATCGTGACAGCGCGCGCAGGCAATCGTGAGGCCCTGAAAGGCCTTACCCATCGTGTCGATCTGGTTGTCTACAACATCGGTGCGGATCTGGCGGAAGCGGATGCAATCGTCGTGGCCAAGCTCCCCGAAGCGGAAGGAACTGGTGCCGATCTTCGACTCATTCAGGCCGTCTACCAGGTTCAGCCGAGGCTTCGCCAGGAGGTCTCCGGCGATATGTTCGCGGATGAGCTGATCGTAGGGGATGTCCTGATTGAAGGCGCGGATCAGATAGTCGCGGTAATGCGTCGCGCCGAGGATTTCGTAGTTCCAATCGTTACCGAAGGTCTCCGCAAAGCGCATCACATCCATCCAGTGCCGGGCCCAGTGTTCCCCAAAGTGAGGCGAGGCAAGGAGACGATCCACCACTCGCTCATAAGCGTTGGGGGAAAGATCTCGAACAAATAGATCGACTTCGAGTGGAGTCGGCGGTAGTCCTGTCAGGACATAACTGAGACGGCGAACCAAGATGGCACGGTCAGCAGGCTGAGAGGGCTTGAGACTTACTTTCTCAAGAGCTTCAACGATGATCTGGTCGATATTCTTTCTGGGCTTGACCACGGGCTGAAAGGCCCAGTGCTCACGCAGAAGCTTTGGATAGTAGCGCGGATCACCAGAGCTGATAGGAGTCTTGGCTGCATCGGATGCGGGCCAGGGAGCTCCTGCGCTGATCCAGGTTTCAATTGCTGCAATCTCTGTATCTTCAAGGCGCTGTCCGCCGACAGGCATTTTGAGTCCAGCATCGTCATGACGAATGGAACTGGCCAGAAGGCTGGACTTAGGGTCGCCGGGCAGAAGAGCAGGGCCCCGATTGCCGCCCTTCAACATTGCATCCCTGGAATCGAGACGCAAGGATGAAGACTGCTGCGAAGGCCCGTGGCAAGCGATGCAAGACCGGACCAATACCGGTCTGACGGACATTTCAAAAGTCTCGCTTGACTGCGCAAGCAAGAGAAGGGTCAGTTGGAAATACATGGGCCTTTGCCCAAGTAGTTTATATTAGACAATCGCGGCAGGGTTCGATAGCGTACCAATTTGCGGCACGCTGATCGTTACAACATCGCCTGGAGCAAGAGCGCTTTCCTGCGTGACGATAATGCCAGTGCCCGTCTGAAGCACAGTCCCGCAGGGGACTTGATTCGAACGCAGCAGGTAGCCGATGATGTCTTCGATCTTGCGACCGAGCTTAGAGGTATTGGTGCTGCCTTCAAAGGTGGTCTTGTCGCCGCGAGTGATCTTGCAGGTCATCTCGAGGTTGTAGACATTGCCGATCTCATCGGGGGTCACAAATACAGGGCCGAGTGAGGCGCAGCCGGTGAAGGTCTTGGACTGCGGCAGATAGAGAGGATTCTCTTTTTCGATGTCCCAGGCCGAGACGTCGTTTGAGACGGTATAGCCAAAGATCTGGCCTTTGGACCCGATCAGGACGGCGAGTTCGGGCTCAGGTGCCGTGAATTTGGAGTCTTCACGGATGCCGATGGGCTGCCCCGGCCCAACCGCGATACGGGATGTGCCCTTGAAGAAGAGCTCGGGCCGGCCGCCTTCGAAGACAGCGCGGTAGAAACCTTCGCGAGTGCCATGTTCGGCATCGCGAAAGCTCGAGCTGATTTCATAGGTGCAGCCGGCGCCCCAGACTTCACGGGGTGCGATCGGGATCAGCGGCGTGACCTCTTCGAGGTGAGTGCTGGCCAGGCGGCCAGCAAGGGTTGCCAGGTCTGTACCTTCCACATCGGCACGCTTCACCAGATCGTACATGGAGTAGTCGGGGATCGGCCGGGCGTGGGTCGTGTCTACAAAGATTGCAGCGACAACAGAGCCGTTGCTTTTGATTTGTCCTAGTTTCATCGAGTGCTTTCCGTGGTTGTTTTAGTACTTGAGGTAGATGGTCTTGTAGTCGCTGTAGAAGTCGAATGCAGCAGGGCCCTGCTCTTTAGGCCCGAAGGACGAATCCTTAGTGCCACCGAAGGGGAGCTGATATTCAACGCCAGCCGAAGGCAGATTGACTGTAAGCAAGCCAGCCTCGGCGCCATAGATGAACTCGAAGACGCGTGAGAGGTTGGTGGTTTGAACGCTGGCCGAAAGGCCAAATACTGTGGCGTTAGCCATGCGCATGGCATCCTCGAAGCTCTTGGCGCGATGGATGGTAAGCACGGGGCCAAAGATTTCTTCTTTAGCGATGCGGGCGTCTTCGGGCACGTCGGCGAAGACGGTGGGCTCGACGTAGTAGCCCTTGTCGTAGGCGCCGCCGGTGAGGCGATTGCCGCCAACCAGGGGTGCGCCCACTTCTTTCTTGCCGATCTCGATGTATTCGAGAATCGTGTTGAGGGCGGCTTCGTCCACGGCAGGGCCGATATCGATGCCGGCTTCCATGCCGTTGCCAACCTTCAGCTTTTTGGTGCGCTCGACAACTGCGGCAACAAACTTGTCGTAGATGCCGTCTTCAACGATGGCGCGTGAGGTGGCAGTGCACTTCTGGCCGGTAGAGAAGAAGGCGGCATTGACTACGTTTTCGACGGCAGCATTGAAGTCTGCGTCGTTCAAAACGATAGTGGGGTTCTTGCCACCCATTTCAAGCTGGATGCGGAGCATGCGCTTGGAAGCTTCGGTGTGGACCCATTTGCCGATGGTCTCGGAACCGGTAAACGAGATGGCCTTGACCGGTTTGGCTTCAATCAGGGCCTTGCCGATGGTGCCGCCGGAGCCGGCTACGAAGTTCACAACACCCTTGGGGATGCCGGCTTCATGCAGTGCTTCGATGATGCGCCAGGCGGAGAGAGGAGCGACACTGGCGGGCTTGATGATGACGGTATTACCGCAGATCAGGGCCGGGGCGAGCTTCCAGCAGGGGATGGCGCTGGGGAAGTTCCAGGGGGTGATCAGGCCGACCACACCAATGGGCTTGCGGATGGCAAACATGTGAACGCGGTCGCGCTCGCTGGGAACGAGATGGCCACCAGTGCGCGAGCCTTCGCCAGCAAAATACTTCAGGATGTTGATCGTGCGGCGCACTTCACCCTTGGCTTCTGGGAAGGTCTTGCCTTCTTCGCGGGTCATGTCGGCGGCGATTGATTCAAAGCGGCTATCGAGGATCTCGGCAGCCTTGAAGAGAATGTTGGCGCGGGCGGGGCCAGTCATGCCAGCCCACTTGGGGAAGGCGTCGGCAGCAGCCTGAGCTGCGGCGTCGACATCTGCTGCAGAAGCCTTGACGAAGAGGCCGACTACTTCATCGGTGTTAGCAGGATTGCGGACTTCGAAGGTGCCACCGGTGGTGACCCATTCGCCGTTAATATAATTGCCGAAAGTTTGCATGTAAGAATCCCTCTATTTGGAAAAGTCGACCTTGGGAGCGGTGCGGGCCCCGGGATCGGTTTTGAAGTAAGCATCGTTGCGCTGGAAGCCAAAAAGCGACGCAGCGATATTGGTGGGAAAAAGTTCCCGAGTGGTGTTGTAGTCTTGCACCACTTCGTTGTATTTTCGACGTTCGACGGCAATGCGGTTCTCCGTGCCGGCGAGTTCGTCCTGAAGACGCATGAAGTTTTCGTTGGACTTCAGCTGTGGATAATTTTCTACTACGACAAGCAGACGTGCAAGGGCACTATCGAGCTGACCGTTCGCGGTGATCTTCTCACCCGGGGTGCGGGCGCCACCGAGGGCAGCACGGGCATTGGCGATGTTGGTAAACACCTCCTTCTCCTGGGTTGCGAATCCCTTGACGGTTGAAACAAGATTCGGGATCAGGTCGGCACGACGCTGCAGGGCGACGTCCACTTGTGCCCAGGAGCCTTCAATGGCTTCCCGCTTCACAACCAGATCGTTGCGACTGCCTATCATCTTGCCGCCAATCAACAAGGCGCCAACCAATAAAACGCCAATCACAATCAGAGCTGAACGCATAAGGGTATCCTCTACAGGGCGTCAACGGACGCAACCAGACTTTGTATCTGCTTTAAGTAGTCTTCGAACAATTGTACTGAGTCTACAGACTTGGGGCTGAGTTTTCCCTCACGCAGGTCGATCAGTTGCGCGAAAGGGAGGGGGTCAACCAAGCCCGCACGGTGAGCCGCCTCTACCAAAGAACGACGTGCTGCGGGGGCTTCGAGTTGCTTCAGGAGCAAGGCATGGCGAATAAAAAGCAAAAATGTGGTGACGGAATCTTCCATTAGGCGGAGTAAAGCTTTGTTGTCGCCAAGAACAGGCATCGCTTTCTGCCGAAGGCGCAGAAGTTTGGAGCGAATCTCATGTTCGAGTTGTGCCCGGTGATGGGCGCGATCTACCGACAGACCTTCGAGCGGGCTCTCGCCCAAGAGAATGCGATGAGAAGCCTTGATATCGCTGATCTCGATCGGGAAAGCATCGCAGGAGCGGCGAAACTCGTCGAGTGTAAAGAGCAGTGGCTGAGGGTTACGCTGCTCCACCCACCAGATCAAGAGTGGGGCGGCAGCCTTTAAGGTTGCAGGGTGCAAGTCGTTGGTAAGGATCAGGATATTGAGATCCGAGTGACCGCTATCGAATTCGTTGCGGGCGGCCGAGCCGTAGAGCAGAATCGACGAGAGCCTAGCGTCGAGTGCTGTTTTTGCTTTGGATACGAGATCCTGTAGCTGCTTTTCGATTTGCATAGTTTTGATTACCAGTCGCTTGAAGCTCCGCCTCCACCTGAATCTCCACCGCCAAAGCCGCCCCAACTGGAGCCGCCTCCGCCTCCGCCAAAGCCGCCACCACCGGGGATAATCCAAGGCCCGGAACCGTATCCGCCGCCTCTGCGCCGGTTGAAGAGGGCGAAGAGAGCGATGACACCAACCAGAATCAGAATCTGAACTACACGCTGGTTGGATGCGGGGCTTCGACGTTCGGATGCACCCTCACGGAACTGGCGCGCGGGCAGTGTTTCGGAAATTGTGATGTTTTTGCCCGTCGCGATCTTGGTACCCAGCACGCGGGTTGCCTCAATCAGTGCAGGGCCATATTGCTCGGCGCGCAAAGCGGGACGCATGGCGCGGAGGATGTCGCCAGCTACGCCATCCGGAACGATCGGTTCGAGGCCATAGCCGACTTCGAGCCGGGACTTACGATCCGCGACAGCTAGAAGGAAAAGCGCGCCTTCGTTTTTGCCCTTTTGGCCGACTCCAAATTGCCGGTACAGCTTGTTGGCAACATCGTCAATCGGTTCGCGATCGAGGGTATCTACAGTGACGATGGCGATCTGAGCGCCACTGGCTTTTTCTAACGCAGCCAGGTAGCGATCAATGCTTTCGCGGGAGGCAGGATCGAGTACGTGGGCAAAGTCTGAGACGTAACCTTCGGGCTTCAGCTTGGTCCAATCCACGCCGAAGGCGGAGAGGGCAAGCGCGAAGCTGAGGGCGAGTCGAAGCACGGCTGAGTCTTAAGTTAGCAATTGAAGATGGAACGGTCGAGCGTGAGACCGTCCACCTTGCCGAGAGCGGTGAGCGAGAGGCGATCGTTGACGAAGGATTCGTTGGCAAGAGCCTGCACTTGTTCGGCGGTTACCGCTTCAATACTGGTGATCATTTCATCCATCGAGAAGAAGCGGCCAAAGAAGATTTGCTGCCGGGCGAGGTTGGTCATGCGGGAGTTGGTCGATTCCAGCGATAGCATCAGCGAACCTTTGAGATGCTCCTTGGCGCGGCGGAGCTCTTCGGTGGAGACAGGGTTGGCCTTGAGATCACGGAATTCATCCATGACTGAGCTGATGACTTTATGGAGCGTATCGGCGGAGGTGCCTGCGTAGATGGCCATGCAACCGATGTCGCGGTAGAGCATGAGATCGGACATCACAGCGTAGGCGAGGCCCTGGCGCTCGCGAATGTTCTGGAAGAGGCGCGAGGACATGCCGCCGCCGAGGATGGTGTTCAAAACGTAGGAGGCGTAGCGGTTGACGTGTGAGATTGGATGCGAAGGGGCGCCGATATAGACGTGAGCCTGTTGGGTTCGTTTCTGCTTCAGGATGAAGGGCGCATGCTGCTGCGGGGTGGCCTGTCTGGGAAGCTTTTTTCCGGCGGGCCGGGAGGCGAAGGAGTCTTCGACCATGCGTACGATGCGATCATGCTCGAGATTGCCGGTAGCGGTGATGACAATGTTGGCAGGGGTGTAGACGCGCTGGTGATAATCGACGAGCATGTCGCGATCAAAGCCGAGGATCGTTGGTTTTGAGCCAATGATAGGCTGCGACAGGCCGTGCCCCTTCCAGAGGTGCTTGACGAAGAGCTCATGGACGAGGTGCTCGGGATTGTCGAGGTCCATCTTCCATTCTTCGATGATCACGCTCTTCTCTTTTTCCAGTTCTACCGGGTCAAAGGTGGGGTTGAGAACGAGGTCGGAGAGGATATCCCAGGCAATGGGGAGATGCTCGTCGAGCACTTTGGTGTTGTAGGAAACCAACTCTTTGCTGGTGAAGGCGTCGAGGTTACCGCCAACGGAATCGACTGCGCGGGCGATATCTTCGGCCGAGCGGGTGGCAGTGCCCTTGAAGAGCATGTGCTCGAGGAAGTGGGCGATGCCGCGCTCGGCACCGCGCTCCATACGGGAGCCCGAGGCGATCCAGACGCCGATTGAGACACTGCGTACGTGGCCCATTCGTTCAGTTACTACAGTCAGTCCATTGGGCAGTGTGGTGCTGAGGATATCGCGGGGTGGGTTTGAATTCATTGGTAGAAAGCGGGGAGAGGACCGATACTTATATTGTGACAGAGCCACGACAATCGCTGATGGGGATGGAACTTGCCGATATCGAAGCGGCCCTTGGGGATCGCTACCCCCGGTATCGAGCCAAACAACTGTATGAAGCGCTTTATTCGAAACGCCTTTTGGACCTGAGCCGCGCCAGTGCGCTGCCTGCGGCGCTGCGGACGGAGTTTCCGAGTGGGGCGCTTAAGGTAGATTCGCGCTACGACAGTATCGACGGCACGGTGCGGTATCTGATGGCGCTTGAAGACGGTAAGACCGTGGAATCGGTTTTTATGCCCGAGCGTGGGCGCGATACGCTGTGCATTTCGTCGCAAGTGGGATGCCCGGTGGATTGCAAATTCTGCCTGACGGCACTGATGGGGCTGGAGCGGAATCTGACGGCAGGCGAGATTGTCGGCCAAGTACTGCACATTGCGGCCGAGCACAACCTCGAGCCGAAGGATCGTCAGATGAACATCGTCATGATGGGGCAAGGCGAGCCGATGATGAACCTGGACGCGGTGCTGAAGGCGACGCGATTGCTGGTGGACCCGGCTGGGGTTGGCATGAGTGAGCGGCGCATTACAGTGTCGACCTCGGGGCTGATCCCGAAGATTGAAGAGATGGGTAAAGCAGCAGTTCGTCCGAAGCTTGCGATCAGCCTCAACGCCTCAACTGAGGAGCAACGCGTCGAGTTGATGCCGATCACCAAGAAGTGGCACCTCAAGGATTTGATTGAAGTCTGCCTGCACTACCCTTTGCGATCGTGGGAGTTTCTAACTTTTGAATACGTGCTATTGCGCGGGGTGAACGACACAGATGGCGATGCACGCCGCGTGCGCAAGCTGCTGGCGAATCTGAAATGCAAGGTCAATCTGATCGCGCTGAACCCAGGCCCGGGGATCCCGTTTGAAACACCAGACCCGGAGCGTGTCGAGAGCTTTCAGGAGATCGTGAAACTCGGGATGCCGTGCTTTATCCGGCGGCCCAGAGGACTCGATATCTACGCTGCCTGTGGGCAGTTGAAGCGGATGACGGAAGGCGCAGACCTGGTCGATATTTCTTATTAGCCCGATGTCAAGTATTTCGCTTGGACACTGCGAACCGCCTCGCTAATATAATGAGGCCATGCAAAAATCTGTTCTCAGCCGCCGTAATGCGCTTCGTGTTGCCGCAGGAATGACTGCGGCGAGTTATTCGCGGATTATGGGTGCCAATGAGCGAATTCAGCTTGGCCTTATTGGATGCGGGGGCCGGGGCGTCGGGGTGATGGGAACCTTCATCAACACACAGCAAATCGACGTTACCGCAGTTTGTGATATCTACGGCGAACGGATTGACGCAGCGCAGCAGAAGGCGACCAAGGCGGTTGGCTTCACCGATCATCGCAAGTTGCTGGCGGCCAAGAACGTCGATGCCGTATTGATTGCGACCCCCGATCACTGGCATTCTGGCTGCGCGATTGATGCGCTCAACGCCGGCAAGGATGTTTATGTTGAGAAGCCGCTAACGCTGACGATCGAAGAGGGCCCGCAGATTGTGAAGGCGGCGCGCATCAACAATCGCATCTGCCAGGTGGGCATGCAGCAGCGATCCGGGCAGCATTATTTGCAGGCCAAGCGTGAGTATTTTTATACAGGTAAGCTGGGCAAGGTGACGCTGGCGCGGACGTGGTGGCACGGGAATGGGGCGCACTTGCGGCGTGCTCCGGAGCGATTAGCCACGCAGCCGTCGAACCTGGACTGGGCGCGTTTTCTCGGGCCGGTGAAGTGGCGCGATTGGGACCCGCAACAGTTCTGGAATTTCCGCGCATATCTCGAGTATGGCGGCGGGCAGGTTACCGATCTGTTTACGCACTGGATTGATGTGGTGCACATGATGATGGGGCAGGACAATCCGGTGGCGGCTGTAGCATCGGGCGGGGTTTATCACTATAAGGATGGCCGGACTGCGCCGGATACGATCCACGTTTTGCTTGAGTATCCGGCAGAGTGGACTGCGACGTTTGAGGCGACACTTGCGCCCGGCATCAAGGGTGAGGGCGTGGAGATTTGCGGGACGCTGGGCAAGCTGTATATCGACAGGCGGAAGTTTGAGTTTCAATCGATTGAGAAGGGTGCGCCGCCTGTGGTGGTGCAGTCGCCCCGGGAGCAGACCATTGATCACGTGGAGAATTTCCTTGCGTGCTGCCGTTCGAGGAAATTGCCGAATGGGGATGTGTATATTGGGCATCGCTCGGCAGCTGCTTCGCATCTGGGGAATATCGCATATCTGCAGAAGCGGCGACTGAAGTACAACCCGGACCGCGAAGAGATTTTGCCGCTTTAGGATGCAGCACGTTTTACAGGCCGGGTATTTTGGCATTGGCTTTCTGCTGATTGCATTCCCTGCGATCTTCAGCGTGTCGATGCCGCTGAGTTCATCGGGCGAGCGGATGCAGCGTGGCGAGGTGCTGGCGCTGACGCTGGCGGCAATCGTTAGCACTGGCTTTCTGCTTTGGTCGATCCAGGCCGGACCAGTAGGCGGAAATTGGGCACTGGCGCTGGGCCTTGCCGTGATTGGGTTGGTGCTGTACTTCCTGCTCACGCTGGTTGGAGTCTTGACGCTCACCAAGGCACAACAAGACTAGACTGCGCCGAGACCGGGGCCGGTGAGTGCGGCTGTCTTCATCGTGCCGTCTTTGATAGTGAAGATGCCGGGGAACTTCGGCCGCCACGGGTCGTTAGCCGCAGGGAGATACTGACGCGAGTTTGCTTCGATACCCGAAACACCAGGGACATGCGAGGCGATGCTGGCGGAGTGAATGAGCGAGGCTCCGGGGCAGCTGAGATCCTGCACGCAAAGGAACATCTTGTACTTCTGTGCGGCGGCGGCCATCAGCATGGCCTGGCTTTGGCCCTTGCAGGCTTTTAGCGCGACGCCGGTATAGCCGAGTTCGCGGGCCAGCAACAGCGTTTCAAGATCGGTTAGCGATTCGTCGATTACTACAGGGCGTAGCTTGTTGGCCTCATGCATCGAGTTCTTGCTGTCGGCCTTGAGGTCTCGGGCGGTGGGTTGTTCGATGTACTCGATGCGATCAAAACCGCGCGGGGAGAGCTCTTTTACTTTGCGCAGGTATTCGAGCAGATAGGCAACGTTGGGGCAGCGTTCGTTGAAGTCAACACAGTAGCGCCAGTTGACGTTGGGGCTGGTTTCTTCGGCGATGCGGTTGATGGTGACGGTGCGGTCGATGTCCCATTTGAGGTCGTCACCCTGGAGTTTGATCTTGATGTGATGGAGGCCGTTGAAGCGGATCCATTCAGCGAGAGTTTCTGGCAGGCCGTCGGCGAGGCGTTTGGTGATGTCTGCCTCGGTGAGCGTGTCGACGCCGCCGACCGAGTGATAGAGGTTCACCTCAGCTCGGGGCTTTGCGTTTACGTAGCGATTGAGGTATTCACCCTTGAAGTCTTTGCCAAGGTAATGAGCGAGGTCGTGCTGCATGATGTCCGGGCCGTAGGTCTGGTAGCAGTTGAGGCCGAGGGCTTTGCCGAAGGCGTCGTGGATGGCGGCATCGATGGGGCTTGCTGTCACGAGGGTGCAGAGCTTGGGGATGGGGGCGAGAAGCTTGAGCTCGGCAGAGACAGCGGCTGCGGCCTTCAGGTATTCGGGCTCAAGGGCAGTATTGATATCGATGGGGTGGCCATATTCGCGATAGGTGTTGGTAAGGGCCACCAGACGCTTGCCGAGGGCTTGCATGGCGTTCTGCGTGGTGTCGTAGCTCATCTGCTTTGAGGGGAAGGCCCAGGGGTTCGATAGCGGCATGGAGCCAAAGCCTTCGGCCACTTTGCCATCGCGGGTGCGAACACGGGCTTTGACGTTGAGCAGAGTAGTGTGATCCATGGCGACACCGCCGAACTTGTAGGGCGAGCGGTAGCGGATGTCTTCGAATGAGGATGTGATGCTTTCGATCTGGATCATCGGGGGCTTCGGTTTGGCAATGGCAGCGGAGGCGGCAAGGGCGATGCAGGAGCGCCGCGTGAGTGTTGAGCCGGAGTTCATACATTACGGAGTATATCGGGGATAGAATGCTCGATAAGTGAAGCTTCGCGAACTATTTGTATTTGGAGTGCTGGCTGCTGCGGGTAGAGCGGCGGACTATACGCAGGATGTGCGCCCGATACTGGCGCGTAAATGTTTCGCCTGTCATGGGCCGGGCTTGCAGAAGAGCCACTTGCGGCTGGACCGGAGAGACGACGCTCTGCGCGGTGGAGAGAGTGGAGTGCCGGCAATTGAGCCGGGCAAAGCAGCGGCAAGTTTGTTGATTCGTTATGTAGCGGGCACAGATGCGAAGTTGGTAATGCCGCCGAGCGGACCTCGATTGAGTGAGGCCGAGGTGAAGACGCTGAAGGACTGGATCGACGAGGGTGCGGTGTATCCAGAGACGAGCATGAGTGAGGCTCCGAAGGTGGACCCGAGGCTGGCGCATTGGGCATTTCATGCGCTCTTGAAGCCTGCTGTTCCTGCTGTTAAGAACAAGGCTTGGGTAAAGAATCCGATTGATGCCTTTGTGCTGACGAAGCTGGAGGCGAAGGGTTGGAAGCCTGCGGCCCGGGCTAGCGATGGGGATCTGCTGCGACGGATTTATCTCGATCTCACGGGCCTGCCACCTACGGTTGCCGAGCAGGATTCGTTTCGTGGCGATTGGGCGGGGCTGGTGCGGGGCTTGCTTGCGCGGTCGAGTTATGGAGAGAGATGGGGGCGGCATTGGCTGGATGTGGTTCGATATGCCGACACGAATGGATACGAGCGCGATGCAGTGAAACCGCAGGTTTGGAAGTATCGCGACTATGTGATCGAGTCACTCAATGCGGATAAGCCCTTCGATCGATTTGTATTGGAGCAGATGGCAGGCGATGAGTTGCCGGATCGCAATGCAGAGACTCTAATCGCGACAGGCTTTCATCGATTGGGACCGTGGGACGATGAACCAGCCGACCCGATGGAGGATCGCTTCGATCAACTGGATGATCTTTTGAATACGACGTCGCAGGCTTTTCTGGGTATGACGCTGGCTTGTGCGCGGTGTCACAACCATAAGTTTGAGCCGCTGACCACCAAGGATTATTACGGGATGATTGCCGTTTTCAATGGTCTGGAGCGTCCACGCAATGGACGTACAGAACTCGACCGGCCTGTGGGGACTCCAGCGGAGCTTGTGGTGTTTGAGGAACGGGAGAATCAGATTGCTGCTTTGCGTAATGCGGCGCGAGCGGATTGGCTTAGGGCTGGCAAGAGTAAATTGGCTGCCGATGTGGTGGAGGCTTATCTCAATAAGGGGAAGGTTATCAAGGCGCTTGAGGCTGAGTTCATGGCTCTGCCAGTAGAAGAAGAGGTGGCCCGCTTGAAGCGGGAGACGCCCGATCTGCCGCGCGGTTATTTTATGGAAGAGCGTAGGGAAGGGCCGCCTGCGACGCATATCCTGATTCGCGGGAAGGCGTCTTCACCTGGGCCTGAAGTCTTGCCGCAAGTGCCGGCCGTGCTTACGAAAGCTCAGCCGTCTTTTGGCAGTGTGGGGCGAAGATTGGCGATGGCGCAGTGGCTGGTGTCGCGAGAGAATCCGCTGACGGCTCGCGTGATTGTGAACCGTGTGTGGCAGTGGCATTTTGGTGAGGGGCTGGTAAGGACGGCCAATGATTTCGGGGTGATGGGCGATAAGCCAACTCATGTGGAGCTGCTCGATTGGCTGGCCGTGTGGTTTGTCGAGCAAGGCTGGTCACTCAAGAAATTACACGCGCTGATCTTGAGCAGCAATACCTATCGCATGGCGAAAACCGGCAATGAAGCCTTTGCGAAAGAGGACCCTGAGAATCGTCTGCTTTGGCGTGTGCCCTATCGCAGGCTGGAGGCTGAGGTGCTGCTTGATGGAGCGCTTGCCGCAAGTGGGAAGCTGAACACGAAAGTCTATGGAGAGCCGGTGTATCCGTCCATGCAGAAGGAAGCCCTCGAAGGCTCGAGCGATCCTGATAAAGTCTGGCAGGCATTTGATGAGGACAAGGCTTCGCGGCGGGCCGTCTATTACATCGCAAAGCGCTCACTCGCCGTGCCACTGATGGAGGTGCTCGATGTCTGCGACACGGCACGTCCGGCAGCGAGGCGGCAAACTACTTCGGTAGCGCCGCAGGCATTGCAGTTGTTCAATGGCGACTTTATCCAGCGGCAGGCCCGGCATTTTGCAGAACGGCTGCGCCGTGAAGCTGGCGCGAAGCCCGAGGCGCAGATTGAGTTGACTTATCGACTGGCGCTGGCTCGCAAGCCCAAACCGGCCGAGCAAAAGATGATGCTTGAGTTTTTGTCTCAGAGCAGTCTTGAAGAGATGTGCCGGGTGATCTTGAATCTGAATGAGTTTGCTTATGCCAATTAAAAAGACACGACGCGATTTTGTCTGGCAGACAGGCGGTGGCTTTGCGGGCCTTGCGCTGATGCAGTTGCTCGAGCGGGATGGCTTCTTTGGCAAGACGGTGGAGGCCAGCACGATTCTGGCGCCGAAGAAGCCGCACTTCCCGGCCAAGGCCAAGCGGGCGGTCTTCCTGTTCATGAACGGTGCGCCGAGCCAGGTGGACACCTTCGACTACAAGCCGGAGCTGACCAAGCGCAACGGACAGGCTTATCGCGGCAAGCTTGCAGTGGGCTCGAATGGACGTCCTATCGGTTATCTGATGCAGTCGCCGTTTGAGTTTAAGGCACATGGGCAGAGCGGGCTGATGATCAGCGATCTGTTTCCGCATACGGCGAAGTTCGCTGATGACTTGTGCGTGATTCGTTCGATGCACACAGATACGGCGGCGCATGCTTCGGGTTGCTTGCAGATGAATACCGGAAGCATCTTTTTGGGTAAGCCGAGCGCTGGGGCTTGGGTGACCTATGGCCTGGGTACAGATAACCAGAGCCTGCCAGCCTTTGTCGTGATGACAGACCCGCGTGGTGGGCCGATTGGCAGTGCTTCCAACTGGACGGCTGGGTACATGCCGGCTGCCTATCAGGGGACGATGTTTAGATCCGGGGCAGCGCCGCTGCTGGATTTGAAGCCGCCTGCCGGGGTGACAGATGAGACGCAGCGGCGATCGCTGGATTTGCTCAAGAAATTGAATGAAGAGCATTTGGCAACAAGAGCCCAGGAGACCGAGTTGTCTGCGCGAATTGCGTCTTATGAGCTGGCTTACCGCATGCAGGCCGAGGCGGCTGCGGTTGTGGATTTAACGAATGAATCGGCCACCACATGGGAGCGCTATGGCCTCAACGACCGCGTGACCGAAGACTTTGGTCGAAAGTGTCTGATGACGCGGCGACTGCTGGAGAAGGGGGTGCGGTTTGTGCAGCTCTATTCGGGGGGTGGGCATATTGAAGACACATGGGACGGCCACAACGACTGCATCACCAATCATCGCCTGCATGCCAAAGAAACAGATAAGCCGATAGCGGCTTTGATGCAGGACCTCAAGGCGACCGGCTTGTGGGATGAGACGCTGCTGTTGTGGGGTGGAGAGTTTGGCCGCACGCCGACGAGTGAGGGTATGGGCAAGCCGGGGCGCGATCACGACTGGCATGGGTTCACGATGTGGATGGCCGGAGCGGGTGTGAAGGGTGGGCAGGCGGTGGGGGCGACCGATGAATTAGGGTTTGAAGCGGTAGAGGATCGCGTGCATGTTTCCGATTTGCACGCGACCCTGCTGCATTTATTAGGTATGGATCACACGAAGCTGACTTACTTCTATCAGGGCTTTGATCAGCGGCTAACGGGAGTAAGAGGCGTGGTGGTGCAGAAGGTGTTGAGCTAAGCGATAGCGGCGGCATCAATCGCAGCGAGGCGAACGACCAACTTGCTGTACTGTTGATTGCGGCCTTCGACGAAGTGGTCGCCAATGGCGGTAACGACAATCGAAATCGCCTGACCCTTGACATGCAGGGTTACGCCTTTTTTGGTCTCCATGCTGGAGCGCAAAAGCGCCATGATCCAGTCGCCAGAAGCGCTGGGTTGTGCGTTGGCCTGAGTCGCGATGAATGCGGTGGCAAGGGTGAAGGGGATAAGTCTGCGGGTCATTGTTGGTTCTCACTTGTTCAAGCGGCAACCAAAGCGAAAAGCGATCACCCGGGAAGAAGAAATTTTGCGAAGCGGTTATGAGTCGCCGTCTGAACCGCATCGGCCAGCGTATATTGATCGAGCGTCGCAAGGAAACTGTCGAGTGCGGCACGAAGCGGAGCCTTGAGGCCGCAGACCGGAACGATTGGGCAAGTATTCGATTCCCGGTCGAAACACTCCACCATATTCATGTTGGGCTCGCAAGCCTTCACAACATCGCTGAGCCGTATCTTGTCCGGACTCGCCAACAAACTGACACCACCACCGCGTCCCATCGTCGTAGATACATAGTTGTGCTCTGCAAGATTCTGGATTACCCGCACCAGATGGTTCTTCGAAATTCCGAAGGCGTCGCTGATCTCTCGCGTATTGACGCGGCGATCCGGGAAGTGGGCCAGATAGAGCAAAACCCGGAGGGAGTAGTCAGTATGAAGCGTGAGATGCATTCCACCAATAGGTTAGCTGGATGGTGGGGCAGGAATAAAAGCATCGCTATAAATATCCCGGCTGCCCATGCCCGCGAGAAAAACCCGCTTTTTGAGTGGATTGACGAAATCCGGGTTGCCACAGATGTAACCGCGCCAGCCTTTGAGCTGCGGATGGGCCCTGAAGATGAAGTCGGTGACCGGCCCATGAGTATCGAGAAGGACAGGCTGGTACTTCACATTGGAATGCTTTGCGGCCAGCTCTTCGAGCTCTGCCTGCAGGTAAAGACCCTGCGAATTTGTTGCGCCGTGATAGAGCCAGATAGGGCCGCGATGGCCCTGTTCGATCGCGTCGCGCAGGATGCCAAAGAGTGGAGCGAGACCGGTGCCCGTACCTGCCAGGAGGAGAGGCTGATCCGGTGTCCCTGCCGTATAGAAGCAATTGCCGGCGGGGCCCTGGATGCTGACTGCGATTCCTGGCGAAGCGTGCTGAGCGAGCCATGAACTCATTTGGCCGTTGGGCACAATGCGCACGTGGAGTTCAATTTTGCCTTCACTGGGCAGGCTGGCAATCGAATAGCTGCGGGCGAGTCCATCGTCTCTAAAGAGCGTCAGGTATTGCCCGGCACGATGCACTGGTGAGGCTTCCGGCTGAAGAAGCACGCGCAGCACCGTCGGGCTTAGCCATCTGGTCTCAAGCAGGTGTGCGGTGCTGCGCACACCGGCACCCGGCGCCTCTGCGGCAAGGTCTCCGGCCGGATAAGAAACACATGCCAGAAAACAGGACTGCTCGATCCAAGCAGGCTTAAGCCCAGCCTGCGAAGCCAGGCCAGGCTCTCCAGACGAAGCTTTGAGGAGGCAACTCTGACAGACGCCTGCACGGCACGAATGCGCAACAGGCACACCAATTCTCAGCAATCCATCCAGTACAGATTCACCGGAGGCGAGCTGAACCTGCCGCCCCTCCCAATCGATTACCGGCATTGGTTAACGATTGAGAACGTCAGCCCGGGTGGATTCTGCGATCGCGGCGACTTGAGCGATAAGATCCGGAGCGACATTCAGCTCGGCCAGGCTTTGTCCAAGCAGTTCCACCACTGCATCGAAATGAGAATCATTGAGGCCCCGCTGCACCAGATGGGCATGCCCACGGCGCATGTCCTGGCCTGTGTAGTGAACAGGCCCTCCAAATGCCATCGTGAGAAATGCCTTCTGTTTGGCGATCTGGCGATCCATATCTACGCCTTCAAAAAACTGGCTGATACGGTCATCAGAGAGAACCTTGCGGTAGAAGATATCTACTGCGGCTTCGACGGCGGCTGTACCGCCCAATTGTTCATAGAGAGTGTTCATAAAGTAACGTTGCATTTACTATGCAACTTTTAATGAATCGAGTCAATATCGTTGCATCCAAAATCTCACTTTTAACGATTCACGGCATTTTTTGTACATTTCACCCTTCTTTTTCAAGGACTTGGGGATACAGCGCGTAAAGTGAAGAATTCGCTTTGGCAGCTTGGTCGCCGATGGAACTTGTATTTGTCCACGGCTATAGCGTTCGCAATACTGCTACGTATGGAGATCTGCCGAGCCGTTTGGAATCAGAATTGGCCCGCCGCGGCCACACGGTCCGGGTGGACCACATTTATCTTGGCAAGTATGTCAGCTTCAACGATCAGGTGAGTCTGGATGACCTGAGCCTCGCTTTCGAAACAGCAGTACGCGAGAAGGGACTTCAGAACTTCGCCTGCATCACACATTCCACCGGTGGCCCACTGCTACGCAACTGGATCGTACGTCACGGCGGCCAGTCGCTTTCGCACCTGATCATGCTTGCGCCAGCCAATCATGGCTCTGCGCTGGCACAACTCGGCAAGGGCCGGTTGAGCCGCATCAAGTCGTTTATTGAATCGGTAGAGCCGGGACAAAGGATTCTCGACTGGCTCGAATTGGGCAGCGAAGCCCAGTGGGACTTGAATCTGGACTGGATGGATTATGATGGCCCTGCGCATGGGGTCTTTCCCTTTGTGATTTCAGGCCAGACGATTGATCGCAAGCTTTACGATCATCTGAATTCCTATACGGGGGAGGCAGGCTCAGATGGTGTAGTGCGGGTAGCGGCAGCGAACCTGAACTACGACTATGTGCGGCTCTATCAGCAGCCCGATGGCGAGTTGGCCCCTGTCGCCTGGAAGCGTAGCGCTGAGACGCCGCTTGCGATTCTGCCCGGCATGGCGCACGGCGGCAAGGCCTGCGGCATCATGACCAGCGTGACGATGCAGAATGCCCACCCGGCTGTGGATGCGGTTCTTGAGTGTCTTGAGGTAAAGAATGAGGCCGAATTTGAGGCGTTGCGCGAAACCTTCGCCATGCGCTCGGCGCTCGTTCAAGAGTCAGAAAAAGTCGACCGTTGGCGCTCGCTGGGTCGCGATTTTTCCAGTGCCAATACTCCTCACACGATGCTTTGTCTACGCGTAGTGGATGACAAGGGCGCTTTGATTGAAGACTACGATGCAGCGTTTACAGCGGGCGAAGAAGCGTCGCCGGATCTGTTACCACAAGGCTTCTTTCGCGACCGGCAGCGCAACTCAAAGCACAAAGGCAGGCTTACCTATTATCTCGACCACGAGAAACTGAGCTCGGTGGCTGTTGGGTTTGAGATCACGGCGCGGCCGGCTGAAGGGCTGGTGCGGTACCAGAAGGCCGCAATTCGCCCGCAGGCGTTGGGCGCGATCTTGCGGCCGAATGAAACGATGCTGGTGGAGATTGTACTGAGGAGACTGGTGGACATCAACTGCTTCCGGTTGACTGATCAGTTGCAGCCCGAGGCCATTTCAGGCGATCCCAGCGGCACAAACTGTTAGCACTACCGTCCCCGGTACACTAGCGGTAATGAGTGAAAATCAGCCCATAGATGAGATCTACAGCGAGTTGCATAAAATCGCTGCGATCCATTTGAGCCGATCGGTAAGCCACGCCTCCATGCAGACCACACAACTGGTGCATGAGGCGTGGCTCAAACTACACGAGCGAGGGTGGAAGAGCAAGACTCATTTTCTAGCGATGGCTTCACGGGCGATGCGGATGGTCTTGATCGATGCCGTAAGAGCGCGTACGGCAGAGAAGCGCCAAGGGGATCGAGAGCGGATCGACTGGGCACCGGGTGTTGAGTTTGCAGCCTTGCAGCTTTCAGTGCCGGTGGAGCGGCTGCTGGATCTCGATGCCGCACTGGATCGACTGGCCGAAAAGGACGCACGTAAGGCGCAGGTGGTTGAGATGCGATTCTTTGGCGGAATGGAATTTACGGAAGTGGCTGAGAACCTCGATATTTCTGTTGTGACGGCGAAGCGGGACTGGGAATTTGCGCGGGCCTGGTTGTTTCAGCATTTGAAGGAAGTGCAAAGCGATGCGGGCTAGCGGCATCGCTTCAGTAGCTCTGAATACCTGTCGAGCTGACGCTTAAATGGGATTCGCGCACTTTCACTAAGGCGGTTGAAATTCTCAATAAACTCTCGGCCCAAGGGACAGGCCCGGTCTAAGCGTTTTGCCAAATCATAAGATTTTGAAAGGTCCCCTACTGCAAAAAGGAATTCGGTTGTTTTGTTACGATTCTGGGGATCTTCCTGATGTAATTTGCGCAACAACTGCAAGGCCGCTTCTCCATTAGTTATGGCTTCGGGAAATTGGCCCGCCAGAGAATAGGTGTAGCCGATACGCTCCAGTGCGGTCGCGTATCTGACTTGGGCGTTAACATCGCGTGGATCGTCCTCGGTGATCTCCCGGCGAATCTTGGCCATCTGCTGGTAAAGACGGATGGCCTCCGGATAGTTTTTTTTATGTGTTGCCGCCAGGGCCAAGTTTCCAATGGCAGCAGAAAAGGGCAATCGGCCTTTGCCCGGATCCTGGCGGTAGCGAAGCTCATTCAGCCTATATGCCTCAAGGCCGAAAGTGGGAAAGTTTTCGAAGTCTCTGATAGCCAGATACCGGGAAGCCATATCAAGATTGCTCTCGGCAATTGCCTGAAGTGCAAGCGCAGAGTTGGGTGCAGCATCATAGACTTTTTGCCTCATAGCAAGAGCTTGCTTCAACGTCTGCATTCCTTTTTCCTGCATGTTCAGCCTGAACATGGGGGCGGCCGCTTGTTTGAGTGAGTTTGCCAGGCGTTCCTGAGTTGCCTGGTTTCCCGGCTGGGATTCATTCAATTTGGTGGAGATCTGTACGGCTTCTTCAAAGCCGGCGAGGGCCTCTTTATCGAGACCGCGCAACTGCTTGGACAACGACACATGCATGAGTGCATCTGCGAGAGCCCCCTGTGCTGCGGGGGAGGAAGGGTGATTTACGGCAAGACGGCGAGCCACATCGAGACCTTTTTGTGAAAGCGCTTGTCCCGCCGAAGAATTACCCATAGAGCGTCCGCCGACATGGATGCCAGCCAACACCGCGAGCCTTAGATAGCCACGCACGACCTTGAGTTGAAGGTCAAGACTGGCCCGCCGATCCCGGGCAATCTCATCGAGATACTCCACCGACCGGTCCGTAATCAGCTTTGAAGCGGCGATCGATCCAGGCAAGGGGGCGACGGCGTCATGAATCTCAAACAGCAACGATTCAGCCAAGCGCTGAACCTGCTCAAAGCGGTGGGTGGCCTCCCTTGCCTGCCAGATGGCTAGGCCTGTTGTTGTCGCGAGGGCAACAGCCACCAATGCCGCGGCAGCGACAGCCAGTCGGTGCCGGCGGATAAACTTTTGGGTGCGATAAGACCAGCTAGGCACCTGCGCAGAAACAGGCTCCTGATTGAGAAAGCGCTCGACGTCATTGGCCAGTTCAGATGCAGACGGATATCGCTCCGACGGCAGCCTTCGCAAGGCCTTTTGCGCTATCGCAGAAAGATCTCCAGCAAAGGGCAACTGTGGCAGCGCGTCCCGCTGGACTTCCGCCACGAGCTCAGCGGTTGAAAGCGTATTGAGCCGCCGGGGAGGACGCCCGGAAACCAATTCACAAAGCAGCGCACCGAGGGAATACACATCGGATGCAGTTGTGACCGCTCCGCCAAGGATCTGTTCGGGGCTAGCATAATCGGGGGTGTAGGCGCGGATGCCGTGTGTCTGATTGAGGGCTGGATCAGAGCGAAGCAGCTTGGCGATCCCAAAGTCGAGAAGCTTCGCAGTTCCATCGGAAGTCACCAGGATATTGGCGGGCTTGAGATCGCGATGCACCACCAGACTCTGGTGCGAGAACTGAACGGCGCGGCAAATCGAAAGAAAGAGCCGAAGCTTTTGGTCGAGGTTCAGATTCGCTGCGTACTGAGGACAAGGTACGCCATCCACATACTCCATCACCAGAAAGCGAAAGCCGGAAGGGGTGGAGCCGGAATCGAGCAGACGGGCGATATTGGGATGTTCCAGGCCAGCAAGGATCTGAGTCTCGGATGCTTGCAGATTCTGATCCGGGTGCAGGAGCAGAATCTTGATGGCCACCAGTTTTTCAAAATCACCATCGCGGCGGCGGCCCTTGTAGACAACACTCATGCCGCCTCGACCAATTTCTTCGATCGCCTCATAGCTGCCAAAAACGTGGCCACTGAAGTTGAGCGTAGGTGGGGCAAGAAAGTCGGCAGCCTCGGCCTCTGCTGCGAGCAAGCGCGACAGTTCTTCTCGCAAAGAAGGATTATCTGCACACTCGCGCGCTACAAAATCGCGACGCTCGCTGGCAGGAAGCTCTAGAGCCTGTGCGAAAAGGCTCTCAAGCCGGGACCATGTGGATTGTGCTTCGCTCATAGGACTATTTACGATACTTCAAACCAAGCGCCACGGATACAGCGCTGAGTACTGGAGGGCATATTAATAACTACACCAAACTCGAAAAATCGACGTGCGAAGTATCAAAAAAAAGATCCGGTGGCGCCTGCCACCGGATCTTGCTTCGAGTTGTAGATTGATTTACCAGCGCATACGAAGCGCGAGCTGATAAGTGCGGGGCAGATTGGATGCACTGGTGATGCGGCCAAAGTTACCACTCGTCGGGTTGGTATCAGGACCGTTGAAGATCGTGTGGTTGAAGGCGTTAAACGACTCCACACGGAACTGGGCAGTCAGGCGCTCGACGATCTGGATGTTCTTGATCATCGAGATGTCGATGTTATCGATCATGTTGACGCGGTATGCCGGGAAGGCCTGCGGGAAGGTACGGACGTTAGCCCCAAGCTGATTGGCTGCGACACGCTCAAAGCGCGTTACGTCGAATACCTGCGGGAGATTACGGTCTTTCCACTGAAGGTCGCCACCGTAATAAATTACGTTGCCAAACTCTACCGGCCCGCCGCTCTGCAAGCTGTAGATCGTATTGAGCTGCCAGCCACCCACCAGGCGGTTACCCCAGGAGCCAACAGTGCCAAGCAGGGCCTTGCCTTTGCCCATGGGCAATTCATAACTGCCTGAGAAGACAAAGCGCTGTGGACGGTCTTCACCGGCAACGCGGTATTGCATGCGGGAATCACCAGGGTTCAAACGGTTCGTCGCTTCCATCATCTTCGACCATTGGTAGTTGGCAAGGAATTGCAAACCATTGGAGAAGCGCTTTTCATACCGGGTCTGCAGCATGTGGAATTTTGAATAGCCGTTTGTCTGGCCTTCTACACTCACACCGCCATTGCCACTGAACTGCGGGAAGGCACGCAACAAATTGTCCTGCGAGAAAGTATTCCCGTTCAAGCCGGTACCAGGAATCAGGCCCCGGAAGGGATTGGGAACCACAGTTGCCAGACGCGTAATATTCGCCTGATCGCGAGTCGGGCTGGTGGACAAATACTGGTTGGGCACAAAGTTCAGATCGCGAGTCTCGGGAATGCGAGTTGCATCAGAACCGATGTAGCCAATTTCAATGACGGAGTCCTTACCTACGGTCTTCTGGATGTTGAAGTTCCAGCGCCAGGTTTGAGGGCTGCCAAGCTTGCGGTCGACAGTACGGACTGACTGGCCCAGGAACGTATCGGCACCCAGCGAGTTGCCTACAGGCTGGAGAATCCCTGTCGGATAAGGGTTGGCGAGGGTAGAAGCCGGAGTCAGGAAGACACCGCCAGCGGCCGCAACCAGATCCGTTTGACGGCTGAAGCCAGGCTGTTGGATTCCAAAGGTGCCATAGGTGCCCACAAAAAGGCCGCCACCACCGCGGATCACCATACCCTTGGCCCAGCTGGGCTGCCAGCTCAAGCCGAAGCGCGGCGAGAAGCTGAACCTATAAGGATCATAGATGGTGCGCCGTTCCGGCGAGGCAAAGAAAACGCCGCCGCGCGGGTTGAATTGCGAAACCGGCAGGATCGCGCTTGGCGCGGCCGTGTAGTTGGCAATTGCGGCCGTCGCGATGCTGTTTTGCGCATTCGGATCGAAGCCGGCGAGGGTGCGGTTGAACCGCTCGGTTGTGCCGGTTTCGGACTCATAACGCAGGCCAATGTTCAAAGTCAGATTGTTGCGAATGCGCCAGTCGTCCTGAATGAAGAAAGCACTGTAGTAAGACTGGTTCGTACGTGAGGCTGCAACCTGGAAGTTACCCCCGGTTGGCAGACCCAGCAGCATGCCGGCAAGATCCTGGCCGATGCGGGCGTTGGCGGCATTGGAGGCAGCGCGAGTCCATTCCGGCCCAAAATTGAAGAGGCCACTGGAATTACCAAAGGCATTGGAGCTTTCAATCTGCTTGCGAATATCTGCGCCGAACTTGAGGTTGTGCTTACCCGTAATCTTGGTGATGCTTTCAAAAATCTGGAAGGTGTCGAATGGGGTATTGTCGCCACCGGAATCGCCGAAATCACTGTAATTGGCGAAGTCGATGCGCGGGAAAACGTTCTTGGTGCTGCTTGCCCGAAGTGAAGCGGGCAGGCCCAGAGATGTAAAGTCGAAGCCGTCACTCGGGCGGGTGCTGCCCTCGACAAAGCGGTTCCAGTTGACACGAGTGTTGAAGAGCAGCGTGGGCGTCGCGGTGTAGACGTCGTCAAAGAGGAAGCCCCAGTTAACGCGGCTCAGAAAGTTTCCCGAAACGATGTTGTTGTAGCGGTTGCCGCGATTTTCAACACGGTCATTTTGACGCATGTTGAAAAAGAGCTTGTGACGATCGGAGATGTTCCAATCGAGCCGACCCACATAGCTGGAGAAGTTGTCGCTGCGAACCGCGTTGTCAAAGCGATTGTTTTCGCCAATGGCGCTGCCAGTAGCATTGGGTGCTGGAAGAAAATTCAGAATGTTTGTAGAAATCGGGCTGATCCGGTTGGCCGGAATGATGTTACCGGCAAAAGGCTGGCGGGTAATGATTCCGTTGTTGAGCACACCAGTAGAAGGGTCGTAAATGGTTACGCCCTGAGACGTAAGCGCACTAAAGTCACCCCGGCGCTGCGCCGCCGAAGGAATCGTCGAGAAGGTGGGTTCAGGCTCAGACTGCTTAATGCCTTCGTAGGTAAAGAAGAAGAAGAGCTTGTTCTTGCCGTTGTATAACTTCGGGATCCAGATCGGGCCGCCGATCGAGCCGCCGTACTGATTGAAGCGAGTCACAGGCTTGCGCTGATTTGATGCGTTGGTAAAGAACGGCGTCGCCTTCAGTGCTGACACCTGGTTGAATTCATACAGGCTGCCATGAAAGTCGTTCGTGCCGCCCTTCATCACAACGTTGACCGTGCCGCCGGAGGTGTTGCCGTAAGCAGCATCTGGCTGAAACGCTTCCACCTTTACCTCAGCCACAGAGTCCACCGGAGGATTGTAGGCAACTCGGCGATTGCGGGTCATGTCGGGTGCGCCATCGAGCAGTAGCTCGTTCGATTGCGCCTGCCCGCCACCCATTGAGAAACCGGAAGGCCCGGCGTTGTCAAAGGGGCGAGTAAAACGAGGATCGCTGGATGGGGTAACGCCATAGGCCAACTGGGCCAGCGTCAGAGCGGTACGGCCGTTCATCGGCATATTTTCAATCTGGCTCGACGTGATCACCTGGCCGACGCTAGCGGAAGCTGTAGAGAGCAGCGCAACGTCTGCGGTAACAGTAACCGATTCAGCCTGGCTTCCAACCTGCAGAACGATGTCTTGCGAAACACGAACGTTAGTACCGATCGTGATGCCGCTCTGGGTATATTTCTTGAAGCCCTGCACCTCTACCGATAGCTGATATGGCCCGGGAGCCAGAAAGGGCAGCGTATATTCGCCGTCTGCGCTGGTAGTGGCTTCTGCCTTTGCGCCGGTATTAGCTTCGGTCGCGATTACTTTTGCACTGGGTATGGATGCGCCAGATGGGTCAGTCACCCGGCCGGAAATTGTGGAGCGGAACTCTTGCGCAAACATGGAGGCGCAGAGGGTCATCATCAAAGAGACTTTAAGCAACATAGCTGCTTGAATTCTAGCGCATCCGGCTACGATGACCTCACCACGACATCTTGTGGCAGAAAATAAATAAACCACAAGATAGCGGATGCCGCTTTACTTCTCGCCAATCCTGGTTTAGTCTGAAATCACTCCCCCCGAGTGCTGACTGCCTTTCTGTTCTGAAAGTTCGCGGTTGGCGAAGTCTTAATTTCTGCGAGGGGATCACTCCATTGCTAAAACTCAAACGCCTCGAATTACAGGGCTTTAAGTCTTTTTGCGACCGTACCGAAATGCGCTTCCAGGGCGAAGGCGTTGCGGCTATTGTTGGCCCGAACGGTTGCGGCAAATCCAATCTGAGCGACGCCATCAGTTGGGTGCTCGGTGAGCAATCCGCCAAGAGTCTTCGAGGCGGCCGCATGGAAGATGTCATCTTCGCAGGAACCAAAGACCGCAAACCCCTTGGCATGGCCAGCGTTACCATTTCTATGGTTGATTCTGACGGAAGCTTTCTCGATCGTGTCCTGCCTCGCGAAAAGTCCGACCACAAACCAGAAGAAGAAACTTCCAAACCCAAAAGTTCGCGTGAAATCACCGTCACCCGGCGCCTATACCGCTCTGGCGATAGCGAATACCTGATCGACGGCAAAATCGCCCGTCTACGCGACATCCAGGATGTCTTTATGGGCTCAGGCCTCGGCCCGGAAAGTTACGCCATCATCGAACAGGGCCGCATCGGTCAGATCCTGTCGAACAAACCGATGGATCGCCGCGCCATCATTGAAGAAGCAGCCGGCATCACCAAGTTCAAAACCCGCCGCCGTCTGGCCGAAAGCCGCCTCGAAAGCGCCCGCCAGAACCTCAATCGTGTCTTCGACATTCTCGAAGAAGTCGGCCGCCAGGTAAACAGCCTCAAGCGTCAGGCCGCCAAGGCCAAGCGTTATGAAGAGCTCAAGACCGAGCTCGATGGCCACGTCAAACTCGTACTTTCCAACCGATTCCGCTACCTCGAACGCGAAGCAGCCAAAGTTGCTCTCGAACTCGGCGAATCCACTACAGCCTTCAACGAGACCTCAGCCGCACTTGCCGTGCAAGACGCCGAACAGCAGAAGCAGCGCGCCCGTTTCTTTGAAATCGAAGCCGCTCTCACCGCCGCCCGCAAGCAGCTGGCCGAATACGAACTCGAAGCCGAGCGCACTCGTGGCAAACTGAGCAGCCAGTCCCAACAGATCGGCAATATCGACCAGCGCCTTGCCACCAGCGAAGCCGAAGTCGCCAACCTCGAAGTGCGCCTCACCGAGATCCGCACCGAAATGGAAGCCGCGCAAAAAGAAGCGGCAGACCTCAACACCCAGGCCCAGCAACTGCGCGCCCAAGTGGAAGAGAAATCGAAGCAACGCGACACTCTTTCGCTGCAGCTACGTGAGCGGTCCAGCCAACTCGAACGCAACCGCCAGCAGATCTTCAGCCTCCTCGGCGAAGTGAATCGTCTGCGCAATCAGCTAACGCAGGTCGAGACGCAGCAGCAGGGCGTCACCAAGAACATCGAACGTGCCACGCGTGAAGAAACCGAAGCCCAGGCCGAATCCGAACGCCTTGAAAAAGTTCGTGCCGAGTTGAGCGAAAAACTCAGCGCCCGCCAGATGACGCTTGAGAATATCGCCGATCGTCGCAAGTATGTCGAAACCGAACTGAATACGCGCCGCCAGCAGGTAAACGACACCCGTCGCGCACAGGACGTCCTGCGCACCGAGACCTCACGACTCAAGGCCCGTCGCGATTCCCTCGAAGACATCATCAACCATCGCAGCTACACTACCGATTCTGTGAAGAAACTCTTCACCGCTATCGGTAAGGGTGAAGCCACAGGCCTCAAGCCGATGGGCGTGCTGGCCGACTTTATCGAAGTCGACACAGCCTATGAAAAAGCCACCGAAGAGTTCCTGATCGAAGAACTCGAATACGTAGTAGTGCATCAGTGGGACGACGCTCAGCGCGGCATCCAGTTGATGAAGCAGGATCTCGAAGGGCGCGCCACATTCCTGGTGCATCCCGATCCGGAATCCGACTTCACTCGTGGCCGCGTTGAGGAGCCACCCGTCGGCCCTGAAACCGGAATCGTTGGTCGTCTGAGCGAAGTGCTGCGGATGACCAACGGTTTCAAATATGCACCGGCAGAACTACTGCCCCGCATCACTCGCTGTTTCCTCGCGGAGAACCACGAGGCAGCACAGCGTCTGGCCCTGCAATACCCTGATGTTTACTTCCTGCTCCCCGACGGAGTTTGTTACCACGGCTACGCAGTGACGGGCGGGAAGAAGAGCTCCAGTGGCCCGCTCGCCCTTAAGCGCGAACTCAAAGAACTCAACACGCAGCACAAGACCAAACAGATCGAACTCGAACAGAATTCGACCCGTCTGCAGCAGCTCGAAGTAGAACAAACCGCCTTGGCCGCCGATCTCGAAAAATTGCGCCAGGAGCAACAGCAGGAAGAAAAGAGCGCCCTCGTTCTCGACCAGGAACAGCGTCAGCTCGCAACAGACTTGCAGCGTGCAGCACGCTATCTCTCTAACGCCCGGGTCGAGCTCGACCGTCTGGCAGGCGAGGGCAAGCGTCTCACCGAACTGCGCGAGAATCTCGAAAAAGGCAGCACCGAAAAAGACCTCGCCCGTGTCGCAATGGAAGCTGCACTCGAAGCAGAACGTGGCGCCCTGGATCAACTCCAGCAGCACTACAACGCCGCCAACGAAGAACACTCCACCCTTCGCGCCCAATTGGCAAGCGGAGAAGAGCGCCTGCGCAACTCGACCGGTGCCGTGCAGCGGCTCAATAACTCACTCAACGAACAGGGACGCCGCAAGGAATACCTCTCGGCTGAGATGGAGCGCCTGGGCGTCAACCGTGCACAGTTGCTCAACGACAACATCGAGCTCGATCAGAAGGCGACAGACCTCGCAGCCCAGATCGAAACCGGCAAGGCGTCCGTTGCCGCACTGGCCAAGGACGAAGAAGAAGTCCGCGCCCAACTGGCCACCCTCGAAGACCAGCTTCGCGGCATGCGTCAAAACGTTGCTGCGATGTCAGAAAAGCGCCAGGCCGCTGAAGTCGACCTCGTACGCAAGCAGAGCGACATCAAGCACCTCGAAGAGACCTGCCAGAAGGAACTCGGCATCGCCGTCGCCGAACTGGCCGCAAACGAAGAGACTGTGCTGGATGAAATGCAACTTGCCGACGCCGAAGAAAAATACACCGAAGTGCGCCGCAAGATCGAGGCTTTGGGCCCCGTAAACCAGGATGCGCTCCAGGAATTTGAAGAGTCACAGCAACGCTACGACTTTTTGAATGCAC
This sequence comes from Bryobacter sp., assembly GCA_022843625.1. Taxonomy (GTDB): domain Bacteria; phylum Acidobacteriota; class Terriglobia; order Bryobacterales; family Bryobacteraceae; genus Bryobacter. The sequence goes on from JALHNH010000006.1 coordinate 68,467, forward strand.
AGCGGCAGGATTTGCTCGATTCGATCAAGGACACCGAAAAGGCGATCCAGGAAATCGACGTCGAATCGAAGAAGCGCTTCCAGGACGCTTTCGAGAAAATCAACGAATTCTTCCGCGGCACCTACCAGATCCTCTTCAATGGCGGTTCGGGCGAGATGCGTCTCACCGACCCCACCAACATCAACGACAGTGGCATCGATATCGTCGCCTCGCCTCCCGGCAAGCGTCTGCAAAACGTGTTGCTGCTGAGCGGTGGCGAGCGTGCGATGACCGCCATGGCCCTGCTGATGGCCATTTTCAAGTTCCAACCCAGCCCCTTCTGCGTTCTCGACGAAGTCGATGCGCCGCTGGACGAAGCCAACATCATCCGCCTCACCAAGCTGGTGAAAGAGATGTCAGACAACACGCAGTTCATCTTCATCACTCACGCCAAGCGCACAATGGAAGCTTCCAGCTCTATGTACGGCGTGACGATGCAGGAACCTGGTGTTTCCAAGCTCGTCAGCGTCAAGTTCAACGGCGGCGACAAGCCTGCCGTACCCGTTCCACCCCCCAGCCAAGACATGGCCGTCACCGCGTAAACTGCCCCGGACACGCGTGACGACGACCGGTCTCGCGCACGTGTCCAACAATTTACGCCGTGGCGGCAGTCATGGCATCTCTATGAGTGTGAATGTTGTTGTCATACTCGGCGACCAGCTGGATCTATCCAGCGCAGCCTTCGACGGCTTCGACCCCAAACACGACGTTGTCTGGATGGCCGAGGTCGATTCGGAGGCTGTCGCCGTTTGGAATCACAAAGCCCGCATCACTATCTTCCTGGCCGCGATGCGCCACTTCCGCAAGGCCCTAAAGTTGCGCGGCTTCGAGGTGGATTATCGGAAACTCGACGAAAAATCCAACAAAGGCAGCCTGCTCGCAGAACTCAAGTCTGCAATCAAAAAGCACAAACCGGTTAAAGTGATCCTCGTTGAGCCCGGCGAATACCGGCTACTCGATGAGTTTCGGCGGGAGATTCCCAATCTCGAAATCCGCCCGGACCGTCACTTTCTCTCGTCCGTTGACGAATTCCGCGAACACGCCAAAGGCCGCAAGCAATTGCGGATGGAGTATTTCTACCGCGAGATGCGCCGCCGCTACAAGATCCTGATGGAGAAGGGCAAGCCCGTCGGCGGAGATTGGAATTACGATCAAGACAACCGAGGCAGCTTCCCAAAATCAGGTCCAGGGCTGCTCCCTGCTCCTCTGGAGTTTGAGCCCGACAAGGTCACCCGGGAGGTAATTGCTCTGGTTGAGGCCCGCTTCCCCAATCATCCCGGCAAACTCGAACACTTCAAGTGGCCGGTCACACACGCCGACGCAAAGCTCGCACTGGACGATTTCATCGCCAACCGCCTCCCCCACTTCGGCACCTACCAGGACGCGATGTGGACGGGTGAGCCCTGGCTCTATCACGCCCGCATCGCCAGCAGTCTCAACCTAAAACTGCTCGATCCGCGAGAAGCCTGCAACGCCGCCCAGGAAGCCTACGAGCGCGGCGATGCTCCGCTGGCGGCCGTCGAAGGTTTCATCCGTCAAATTCTCGGCTGGCGCGAATACGTGCGCGGCATCTATTGGCTGTACATGCCGGATTACATCGACAAAAACGCCCTCGAAGCAACCCAACCGCTCCCGGCGTTCTTCTGGACCGGTGACACTGAAATGACGTGCCTGAACCAGACCATTGTTCAGACGATGGATTATGGCTACGCTCATCACATCCAGCGGCTGATGGTGACCGGGCTCTTCACCCTTCTTCTGGGCGTTGATCCCAAGCTCGTCCACCAATGGTATCTGGCTGTTTACGTAGATGCAGTCGAGTGGGTAGAATTGCCAAATGTACTTGGCATGAGCCAGTTTGGCGATGGCGGAATTATGGCATCCAAGCCCTACGCTGCAACCGGCAAATACATTCAGCGCATGTCGAACTACTGCAATAAATGTCAGTACGACCCCGCAGAATCCGTAGGGGATAAAGCCTGCCCCTTCACAACGCTCTACTGGGACTTTCTGATGCGCCACGAAACAAAGCTCACCAAGGTAGGTCGTATGGATATGCAGCTTCGCAACCTGGTGCGAATTGAGCCGGCCAAGAAGGCCGCCATCACCAAACAGGCAAACGAAATCAAAGAACGCTACCAATGAAATACGCCATTACCGCCGCCTATGGTGGCACCGGCACCGCGCTCACTCGCCGTCTCGCCGCCAAGGGCCACGAGCTGATGCTGATCGGCCGCAATGGAGACAAGTTGGCCGCTCTCTGCGCCGAAGTAAACGCGCAATACGTCGTAACCGATTTGACGAATCTCGAAGCGGTAGAAGCCGCAGCGCAAGCCTTCGGCCCCATCGACGGAATCGTCAACTGCGCCGGCAGCATCCTGCTGAAGCCAGCCCACATCACCACCGAAGCTGAGTTCCAGCAGACCCTCGACACCAACCTCAAGACCGCCTTCATCGCCCTCCGCGCTGGTGTAAAGAATATGCCAAACGGTGGCTCTGTCGTTTTGATCTCCACTGCAGCCGCCCGCCTCGGCTATGCGAACCACGAAGCGATCGCTGCAGCCAAGGCTGGCGTGATGGGCCTCGCACTCTCAGCCGCAGCTACTTATGCCGCCAGAAACATCCGCGTCAATTGTGTGGCCCCTGGCCTGGTGGATACCCCTCTCGCCTCACGTATCACCGGCAACGAAGCAGCACTCAAGGCCTCCACCGCAATGCACGCCCTCAACAGAATCGGCAAGCCCGAAGACATCGCTTCGATGATCGACTTCCTCCTGGACCCCTCAAACGCCTGGGTTACCGGGCAAGTCTTTGGAGTCGACGGGGGCCTGGGGACAATACGCGCCAAGTAGCGACCCAAGCGTCAGGCGGCCAACGGATCTCGACGCCCGCAGCAGACGCAAAAACACTTGCGCCGTCAGGAAAGCATCGCCTCCGGCAGTGTGCCGGTCATGCATTTTTACTCCAAACATTTCGCAAAGGGAATCGAGAGTAAAGCCCCCAGGAATGGCGCGTCCCGCGAAAGCCCCTGCATCGTTGAGGTTCAAGGTGAGGTCCATCGTATCAAGCGACAAATTCTTCAAGCTCACATCAAAATGCTTGCCGCAGGCAAAGTCCAGCGCCTGCACGTCATGACCAATGTGATGCCCCACAATCACACCATCGCGAAGGTAATCGAGAAAAAGTTCCAGCGCCTCCGGCTCATCCATTCCCTCCATGGCTTCATCGCGAGTGATGCCGTGCACCGTAACGGAAGAGTTGTTGTAGGCAATCTTGAGCATCACCTCAAATGAGTCGTCCAGCAGAATCTCGCCATCGATTACAGCAAGCGCTCCAATCGTGATGATGCGATCGCGCCTCGGGTCAAAACCGGTGGTCTCGGTATCGAGTACAACAAAGCGCACTACCTCAACGGGAGTCGCATCGTCCCAAGTGGACTCGAAACTGCTCAGGTAAGAGTTGATACTCATACAAACCGGTTCACCGTAAATTGCATCACCCGGTGGACCGAAGTGAAAGCGGTCTTAAGCAACATCTGATCGAGCTTGCCCAGCTTGGCGGGATGAATGCGCCTTCCGCCTGAGATGGTGCGGTGATAGAGCCCAATGCGGAAAGCATCCGCAGCCTCAATCAGAATGTCGGCGGCATCAGGATAATCGGCAACCGCGCTGGTGAGCCGCTCCAGCGTCCCGGCCTTCTCCGGTCGGCCAGAACTCAAGGCAAAGACCCGTGCCGCATCAGCAATCGGCTGCAGAACAACGCTCTCGATATCAAAGCTATCGTGCCGCACGCCATCAAGCTCAACTACCATTCCTTCAGAAAGAGTAAGCGGCGGAAGATTCATCAGCGTGTCGTTTGCCAGCAGCGAGATTACCATCGGTTCGGCAGCAATTTCACTGCAGAAACGCGAGATCAACTGATTGCAGATCCAACGCTCCCCGTGCAGGGGAACAAGATCAAAGAACTCACGCCGCTCATACAGGTGATTCCGGATCGGGTCGGCTATCGTCTCGCTGTACAGCCTCTGCCATTCCGACATCGGCATTGCCGGGTGCGTGCCTTCCGGCCATTCGATGCCAACGCCACTAAGTCCGCTTTCGTGAAAGTAGTGCGAAGTCATGCCAGCAACCGAGACAAAATAGAAGCTCTCAAGCGGACTGAACTCAGGCCCCGAGTCATCATAAATCACGGCGATCGTGGGGAACCGGGGTTGCGGGATATCGGCACGAGCCGACGCGCCAAACATCATCCAGCAATAGGGAAGCGTAGGCGCTTCAATCCCTGAAGCCACTGCTTCGAGTTCTGCAATGCGAATACAGGCACCGGCAGCGGCACGAAGCACATACCCACCAATCAGGCAGCATTCATCAAGGTCATTAGCAGAGGCAAGCGCATCCATCACAAAGCGCCGCGCGAGTAACAGCAAGGGAGCAATTTCTTCGGGCGATAAAGCCGCCTGCAACTTGCCGATCAATCCCGGCACATCGTGGTTGCAGAAGAGAGACAGTTCACGAGCACTCAGAATCGTGGAGTCATCAATTCGAATCGCATCCACGTTCTTTTCAAGCATGGCCCGAATGGCTGACCGGGTTGAGTAAGCGTCGTCAAGACGGGGCAATTCCTGGCAGAAGTAATTTTGACGGCCCTTGCGGGCGCGCAAGAACGAGAGCGGCGGCGGCTCGGAATCGAGCCAGGACCGACGCTCAAACCCAGGCGCCCCAGCCATCGAGAAGCGTGCAGAAAGATAGCGCTCCACCTCTGGATAGCGCGCAACAACGGCTTCCATTTCTGCCGCCCCAACACCGTAGAGAATTACATCACTGAGTGTGCGAGCGGAGTATTGAAACGATCCATCACCGACAAAGCGGTCGAGGCCCAGCAAGTCGCCTTCGCTCAAAACATCATGCAGTCGCTGGATACCGTCCATTTCATCCAGCACTTCCACCCTGCCCTGTTGAATCACCCAGATGAGCGGAATCTTGCCGTCTCCCTGGCGGTAAAGGTATTCCTCAGACTGGTGAAACTTCACCTTGCCGCTACCGGCAAGTTCCAGCAGGTCGCCATCGGAGAGGGAATCGAAGGGAGCGTGTTGGCGAAGAAAATCAGCGACACGCTGACGAATGACAGAGGTTTTCATGTTTGACCAGGTGCTACAGAAACACAGGTCCAGAAAGGGCGTCGAACAGGGGCGGCCACCAACGGGCTAGTCTGCTCAGGATACAACAGGCGGGGTCGCCGCGCCTCGGGACGCTGTTACTTAGGGAGATGAACGCCCAGGGTCTTGGCCGTTCACCCAAAGTTATGCTCCGGAATTGTCACGTGACGTATCACCGGGCGGATCTAAGATTGCAGATATGATTGAGCCATGCGGCGCAACCTCGGAGCCTACCTGCTGGAGATGGCTGAGGATCACCGCAACCTCGCCTACGTCTACGCCGACGGCCTCCGCACGCGGCGGATGTCCTATGCCGAACTCGCCCACTTAGCCTGGCAAGCCGGGGCGTGGATGCAAAGCCAGGGCCTTCAGCAAGGCGACCGCGTCGTCCTCTGGGGCACCAACTCCGGCGAATGGGTGGCCGTCTTCTGGGGCTGCCTCGCCACCGGTATCGTCGCCGTCCCTATCGACGCTCAATCCAGTCAGGAATGGGTCAATCGCATCGTCGAAGAGACCGGTGCCAAGTTCCTCTGGCAGGACCGCGAACTGGCCAATCTCCGCCGCACCGTCGCCGGCCTCCCCGCCGTCCCTCCCGGCGGCGAAGGCCCCGCCCGCAACGCCCTGGCCCAAATCATCTTCACCTCCGGCTCCACCGCCGCCCCCAAAGGCGTCTGCCTCACCCACGGCAACACTCTCGCCAGCCTCGAACCCATGGAGAAAGAGATCGGCAAATACCTCCACTGGGAACGCCCCTTCCATCCCGTTCGCTTCCTCGCCCAGCTCCCTCTCTCCCACGTCTTCGGCCAGATGCTCGGCCTCTTCGTCCCCCCGCTCCTGCGCGGCGAAATGCACTTCCTGCCGGATCTCAGCCCCGCCGAAGTCATTCAGTCCATCCGCGAGCGCCGCATCTCCGTCCTCGCCACCGTCCCTCGCTATCTGGACCTCCTCGGGGCGGAAGTCGCCCGCGGCAGCTGCGGCCGTTGGGCCGAACGCCTCGCCGCCTCCGGCCAGGGCCACTTCCTCAAAAGCTGGTGGATCTTCCGCGAGGTCCACGCCCGCCTCGGCTGGAAGTTCTGGGCCTTCGTCTGCGGCGGAGCCTCCCTGCCCGAAGAGACCGAAGTCCTCTGGCGCCGCCTCGGCTACGCCGTTATCCAAGGCTACGGCATGACGGAAACCGCCTCGCTCATCAGCGTCAACCATCCCTTTAAAATGAGCCACGGCAGCATCGGCAAGTCCATGCCCGGCCGCCAGGTCCGCATCAGCGAAACCGGTGAGATTCTCGTCAAGGGAGAAACCGTCTCTCCCGGCTACTGGAACAAAGAGGGAGGTGCCAAGGGTTGGGGCGACGAATGGTTTTCGACTGGCGACCTGGCCGAAACCGATGCCTCCGGTAACTACTTCTTCCGCGGCCGCAGCAAGGAACTCATCGTCGCCTCAAACGGCATGAATATCTATCCTGAGGACATTGAGCACGCTTTGCGCGCCGAACCCGAAGTCTCGGACGTAGTCGTTGTCGGCGTTGAACTCCCCGGCGGCCCCACCCCCATGGCCCTCTTCCGCGGCCGCGCAGACTGGGAGAATGTGGTCCAGCGCGCCAACACCCGCCTCGAACCGCACCAGCGCGTCGCTCGCTGGGCCGAGTGGCCCGAACTCGATTTCCCCCGCACCGGCACCCGCAAGGTCCGCCTCGGCGCCGTCCGCGAGTACGCCCAGGCTTTCGTCAGCGGAGAGCCAGTCGAAGCCCTCCGCGCCAGCGCCCTCGAACAAGTGCTCCGCGCCGCCGGTGCCCGGTGGCAGGGAGCCCTCAGCGACGAATGGGAACTTGGCCGCCACCTCGCCCTCGATTCGCTCGCTCGCGTCGGGCTCGTCACGGCGCTCGAAGCGCGTTTCTCGGTCTCGCTCGATGAGGGCCATCTCACGGAGACAACCACGGTGGGCGCGCTGCGGCAACGGATTGCCGCCCAGATGGAAGGAGAGCGCGCCCCCGCCCCACTGCCCGCCGAGCCCTCCCCAATCCCTTCCCCTGCCGTCGCAGCGTCGAGCCCCGCCGAACCGGCATTCTCCTTCCCGCGCTGGCCGCAGTCCTGGTGGGCGGCCGTATTGCGCTGGGCATTGCACTGGCTCCTGCTCCGGCCGTTAACCGCGTGGTTCTCTGGCCGTGCGCCGGTCACTGGCCTGGCAAACCTGTCCGGCGTCCCTGGTCCCGTGCTGCTAGTGGCGAATCATCTGACGGCCATCGACGGAGCGCTCTTGGTCGGGCGCCTGCCGTGGAGCCGGAGCCGCAAGATTGCGATTGCGATGAGCGGGGAGATTTTGCGCGACTACCGGCATCCCTCGCCTTCGTTGCCCTGGTTCGAGCGCCTGGCGCTCCTGGTGCAGTATATCCTGGTGTTGCTGGGGTATCAGGTATTTCCGTTGCCGCGCAGTGGCGGGGTCCGCAGGGCTTTTCAACATGCGGGGCGGCTGGTGGATGCGGGTTATTCCGTGTTGGTCTTCCCCGAAGGACGTCGTTCGGAGACTGGCGAGCTCTTGCCGTTCCAGCCGGGAACCGGCATCTTGGCCCGGGACTTGCGGCTGCCGGTGGTGCCGGTGTGGTTGGAGGGGATCCAGGAGTTAAGAGAGAAAGGCCGCCGCCGCGCTCGAGCAGGCGAAGTTAGCCTGAGGATTGGACCGCCACTTGAGTTCAACGCGACCGAAGACACCGTTGCAGTAACTGCTGCTATCGAAGATGCCGTACGCCGCTTGGGCCGCCTCTAAAAGAAAGGGAAAAAGGAGGGAATTTTGGAGGCGCGAACCGGAGTCGAACCGGTGCATAAAGGTTTTGCAGACCTCTGCCTTACCACTTGGCTACCGCGCCTCGCCATAGCTACTCCTTTAGCTTAGCCCCGCACGCCCCCCAGCGTCAAACTCAGCTTCCACCCAATCTCCTAACAAAGCCCCCACCCGCTCCACACCATGCCACTGCTGCGTATGAATCGCCGCATGCCGCCCCACCGCTCGCCGTGCCTCCACATTGAGCGCCAGCCACGCCACAAACCGCTCCAGTTCCTCCTCCTCGGCCAGCCCCGGGTCCACCTTCACACAAGCCACCTCCGGCAAATCCTCGGTCTCCAGACTTCGCGTCACAATCACCGGCTTGCCAATCCCCATCAATCGTGTCGCGATCCCACTCGATTCCCCAGCCAGCGGCCATCGCAAATTGATCCCCACATCGAGCGCATGCGCCTGCATCCACCACTCCTCTTCACTCAAATACCCGCGACGCACAATCCACTCCGCCTTAAGCCTGTCCCCAAGCGCCCGCTCCAGATCCGGCCCCACAAAATCCCCCTGTACCAGCAGCCGCACACGCAAGCCCTGACCGCCCAAAGCCTCAAAGGCCCGCAACACAGCGTCCAAGCGCTTCGATTCCCGCAAATGCCCCAGCACCGCAAACAAACATTCACTCCGAGGGACGCCCAACACCTGCTCTCGATACTCATCCACCTCGCGATAGAAATGATCCCGGGGGGCTTCGAACAAATGCGGCAACACTGCAACCTTCACCCCAGGCGCATGGCTCAACACCGCAGCCTCCGCCGCACGATTATGCACCACCACCAGTCGCGCCCCCTCGCAAAGGCGCTTCAGCATCGGCCTCTCAAAGTAACGCGTATCGGCCCCGCTCATCCCCCGGCCCTCCCAATACCGTTCCGCCGTCTGCCGGAACCACTCCCCGTAGTTGTACACAAACTCCTCGATGTACTGTTCCCGCGTCAATTGCCCCAGCAACAAATGATGCAGACACGCATCATGCAACAACACCACCCCAGGCTTCGCAATCGCCTGGCTGTAGATCTCCCAATGCAACCCGTTATTCCCCACCTGATACAAATTCGCATCGGCACTGGAAACAATCTCAAAGCGCTTCTCAAACTGCTTGAGCAATACCGCAGCATACTGAGCCACCCCAGTCGCCGCAGGCGGCATCGGCGCAAAGTACCCCAGCTTCATTGCGGCTTCTGACGCTTGCCAAAGAGCGCCGTCCCCACCCTCACCACCGTCGAACCCTCTTCAATCGCCACCTCAAGATCATTCGACATCCCCATCGACAATTCCGGCAACCGGTACTTCTCAGCCAGCCCCCGCAACTGCACAAAATAAGGCCGCGCCGTCTCGGCATTTTCATCCCACGGAGGCATCGTCATCAAGCCCGTCAGCTTCAGATTCTGACAAGCCGCAATCCCGTCGATCAGTTCTGGCAAGTCCTCTGGCGCACAACCGTGCTTGGCATCCTCATGCGACAACTTCACCTCAATCAAAACTTCTTTGGGCGCAGTGGCCGCCTCATCAATCCGCCTTGCCAGTTTCGACGAATCCACCGTATGGATGTGGCTAAACAACTCGGCCGCCTTACGCGCCTTGTTCGATTGCAGATGCCCGATCAGGTGAAACTTCGCTCCAGCCAAATGCGACACCAGCGGGAACTTCCCCTCAAACTCCTGTACGTAATTCTCCCCGAAATCACGCAAGCCCAGCTCATAGCCTTCCAGAATCACATCCGCCAAAAACACCTTCGTCACTGCCAGCAGCAACACCTCATCCCGCTTGCGCCCGGCCTTTTGACAAGCCAGCGCCAACCGATTTTCTACTTCCGCCAGACGTTCTTTGAGCACTCCTTTGAGTTTGGCACGCAAACTGCAAACAGGCATAACAATGGTCCCCAACCAGATCGCTGTTGCGATCCACGACTTTATCGCCACATGCCAATCCCCAGCGCTGCTTGAGCGAGGCGAAAAGCCGCTTGTCCTTGTCAAAGACCGCTTCAAGATTGACGTAACCCCACGCGGCGCCTGGCTGGAAGCCTGGGACGATGGCCGCGTCTGGTCCCGTCGCATCCTCAGTTGCAACACCCCCTCACGCAAGAAAATGGAACTCGAAGCGTTCCGATTCGGGAAATCCAACCGCCCCGTTACTCTGGTCGACGTAGCCGACGCCCGCACCGGCCCCGCCATCGAGAAGACCAAACGCTCCACCTTCACAGAGCAATTCCGCCTCTTCCTCAACCGCCACTACGGCAACTGGCGCTGGGAATCCTTCCGCAGCGAGGCCAAGCTCGAAAACTCTCTCTCGCCCATCTTCCCTACCGCGCTGCTGATCCGAGGCCAGCAATCCGTCGCCGCCCTGGCCGCTCCAGACCGCGACACCAGCTTCCACGCCCTCACCTTCGCCCTCGTCTGGCTCGATCACATCCGGCGCAACCACGGCGACATCGCCGCCAGCCGCCTCCTGCTTTACCTGCCAGAAAGCCACGCCCGTGCTGTCACCCTTCTCGCCCGGCACCTCGACTCGAAGAAACTCACGGTCGACATCTGGCTCTACTCAGACGACGGCGGCGAATACCAACTTGACCCCGCCGATCGAGGCAATCTCGAGTCCACCCTCGCCCCGCGTTACTCCCGCCTTGCCGGCCCCGCCTGGTGGATCGAAGTTCTCCTCAAATACCCGCAAATCGACTGGGTAGAAGAAGCCGACGGCAGCATTGGCTATCGCATTCGCGGCCTTGAGATCGCCCGCTTGCGCCAGGCCAGCGGCAACGAAAAACCCACTATCGAATTCGGCCTGCGCCGCAAACGCAAAGCCAGCCCCAAAGAAATCCCGGCCATCGAAGCCCTCATAAAAGAAGTCAGTGAATTCCGGCACGCCCATGCTGCAGACCGCAACAACCCTCTGTACCTCAACGAACCCGAGCGCTGGCTCGAATCCCAAGTACGCAACCAGATCCAAGACATCGACGCAAACCTCCTCCCCGACAACGTCTTCGGCCAGGCCCTGGGCAGCCTCCACGGCGAACGCAGCGCCCTCGATCTACTCGCCATCGATCGCGATGGCAACTTAAGCATCCTCGAACTAAAAGCAACAGAAGACATCCACCTCCCCCTCCAGGCCTTCGATTATTGGCTCCGCGTCTGCCACCACCTGGCCTCCGGCGATTTCGCAAGCAGCGGCTACTTCCCGGGTCGCGAATTATCGAGAAACGCTCCGCGCATATTTTTAGTCTCACCTTCGCTGCACTTTCATCCGATGACTGAGGCAGTACTGCATTTTCTGCCACCCAAGTGCGAAATGATCCGCATTGGCCTCAACGGCAAGTGGCGGGAACGCATTGATGTCGTATTACGTATGTAGAATTAGGGAAGAACATGAGTCTGTTATCTCAGTTGCGCCAAGCCGTCACATCGCTCAATCCTGGAGAAGTCCGGGAGATGGCAGAGCAGCGCGTATCCATCCGTCTGGTGGCCGCCCACGCCTCTTCCTACACAACCATGGCCGGCTGGCTGATGCCAGAATCGATCAGCCCAGCCAAGCGTGCCGACGCCTCGCGCATGATCTACCTCGAAGGCGAAGACAACAAGCCCGATCACTTCGACCTCGAAATCTACGCTGAAGACGCCATCGCCCCAGCCGACGCCTTTATCTTCCGGCGCGAAGCCCCCCACCGCGTAGTCAAAGAAATTCTCGACCGGCGGGAAGCCCTGGGCCTCCCCCTCGCTCGCCTCTTCCCGCCCTTCCGTGAAGAAGTCTGCAAACGTCTGATTCACAAGATCGCGATGGAGAACGCCGCTTTCTCGCTGGCCACAGCTCTCCCCAACATGGCCCCCTTGCTGGGCCTCGGCTGGGCAGCCGGCGAATTCGCCTCAGACTCGGTGATCCTCACCATGAACCAGATCCGCCTCGCCTTCTACATGGGCGCAGCCAACGATCGCGCGATCGGCTACGGCGAGCAACGCACCGAAGTAGGCTCGATCATCGCCGGTGCCTTCGGCTGGCGTGCAGTAGCGCGTGAACTGATCGGCAAGATCCCCCTCGGAGGCGGCCTGATCCCTAAAGCCGCCATCGCCTATGCCGGCACTTACGTCGTAGGCGCAAGCCTCGAGCGTTACTACCGCTTCGGCTACAAATACACCCGGACAGAACGCCGCGCCGCCTACGAAGACGCCTTCGAAAAAGGCAAACAAATCGCCAGCGGCCTCATGGAACGTATTAAAAACCGCAAGACTGCCTAGGAACCTGCCTAGTAACCTGTAGAGATGTCAGTTAAAGTCGCCCTCGTCACCGGCGCCAGCCGGGGCATTGGCCGCGGTATCGCGCAAGAACTCTCCAAAACCCACCAGATCATCGCCACCTACCGTGGCAATCGTGAAGCCGCAGAGAGCCTCCGCGCCGGAACCGGTGCCGAAATCATCCAGAGCGACATCAGCTCCGCCGCAGACCGCGAAGCCCTCGTCCAATTTGCCAAAGACAAATTCGGTCGTATCGACCTGCTGGTCAACAATGCCGGCATCGCCCCCCGCGAGCGCAACGACATCCTCGCCGCCACCCCCGAAAGCTTCGACGAGCTCATCAACACCAACCTCAAAGGCCCCCACTTCCTCACCCAGGCCGTCGCCAACATGATGCTCACCCAGGGCTCCGGCCGCATCGTCTTTGTTACCTCCATCAGCGCCTTCACCTCCAGTACCAACCGCGCAGACTACTGCATCTCCAAAGCCGGCCTCTCCATGTCGGCCCAAACCTTCGCCGCCCGCCTCGCCCCTGAAGGCATCCTCGTCTTTGAGATCCAGCCCGGCATCATCCGCACCGACATGATCAGCAAGGTCGAGTCGATTTATGACGAAAAAATAGCGAATGGCCTCCTGCCTCAGCGCCGCATGGGCGAGACCTCCGACATCTCAAAAGCAGTCCGCTCCATCGCCGACGGCCACCTCGACTACTGCGCCGGCCAGCGTCTGAACGTCGACGGCGGCTTCCACATGCGAACCCTGTGATAACTTAGGTTTTTCCTATGACTCAAGACAGCGCGCAAAAAAGCTTTTTCGGTTGGTGGATTGTCGCCTTCGCCTTTCTCACCTTCGGCATCGCCGTCGGCATCCCGTATTACGGCATGCCCTTCTTCTACGACTATTACGAGAAGACCTTCGGCTGGTCCCGTAAGGAAATCACCCTGGGCTTCCCACTGGCCGCTACGCTCACCCTGTGGGTCGGCCCGCTGATCGTCCATAAATACTCCCCACGCAAACTCCTCGCCATCGGCACCGGCTGCACCGCCCTCGCCTTCATCGGCTTCGGCACGATGGGCGGCTCACTCCCTGTCTATTACGCCTTCTGGGTGCTCTACATCGTCGGCTACATCTTCTCCGGCCCCATCGTCCACCAGGTCATCGTTAGTCAGTGGTTCCGCAAGAATCGCGGCAAGGCCATGGCAGTGGTGTATTTGGGCGTCGGCGTCTTCGGCGGCCTCTCGCAAAAGCTGATCGCCAAGCCCCTCACAGAAGGCTACGGCTTCCAGCAGGCGCTCATCCTGATCGGCGGCATGATGTTGATGGCCTGGCCTCTCGCACTCATCTTCATGCGTGACAAGCCTTCAGAAAAGGGCCAGTTCCCCGACGGCGGCCTCTTCGCTCCGGCCGAAATGAACGCCCAGCCCAAGAGCTTCTCCTACCTTCTCTCGCAAAAGTCCTTCTGGCTCCTGCTGATCGGCAGCGCCTGCTCCATCGGCTCCATCGGCTCCATCAACCAGCACATGAAATTCATCTTCAAAGAACAGGGCTTCACCGAGCAAGGCGTGCTCAACGCAATGAGCTCCGACGCCACTCTCTACATACTCTGGAGCTCCATCGCCGGCCGTCTCGTCATGGGCTACGTTGCAGACCGCTTCCCCAAGAAGCTCGCGATGATGGTTACCTACTTCATGGTTGCCGGTACAATTCCGCTCCTCCTGCTGGTCACCCCCGGTCAGGACATGAACTTCTACCTCTTCGCCATCCTCTTCGGCTTCGGCATGGGTGCCGACTACATGCTCATCCCGCTCATGGCCGCAGAACAATTTGGAGTAAATTCTCTTGCTCGCGCCATGGCGATCATCCTTCCAACAGATACAATTGGACAGACGTGGTTCCCGTACGGCGTTTCGTGGTTACGGGAAAACTACGGTAATTACGGAATCGCCCTGAACGTTGTGTTCATTATGGCGGCAGTGGGAGCAATCGCCGTGGCACTTTTGCCCGGCTCAAGTAAAGAGGATGAGGTACTTCCAATACAAAACACTCAGCGAGCTGGAAGCTGAGGCAGTACAACTCGGGTGCAACAACGTAAGGTTTGTCAGCGAGAAATCCCGCATCACTGAAATTCTGGGCCGCAAGGTCGCTGTAGCCAACCGCACCGTCGGCAACAGCATGTGCATCCATCCTATGGAAGGCTGCGATGGAGAACTCGACGGCACCCCCGGCGAGCTCACCACCCGCCGCTACGTGCGCTTTGCCGAAGGCGGCGCCAAGCTCCTCTGGTTTGAAGCCACAGCCATTCGGCAGGACGGCCGCGCCAACCCTCGACAGCTCTGGATCACCAGAAACAATCTCCCTTCCTACGCGAAGATCCACGCAGACATTCTCTCGAGGCACAAAGCGATCTGGGGCAACACCGACGACCTGCTGGTCCCGATCCAGCTCACTCACTCGGGCCGCTATTCTGTTCCGAACAAAACGATCGCTTATCACAACCCGCTGATCGACCAGAAATCGAACACTCCCGCCGACCACCCCGTCATCAGCGACGACGAGCTCGAGCGCCTCGAGGACTACTACGTCGAAGGCGCCGCCATGGCCAAAGAAGCCGGCTTCACCGCCCTCGACATGAAGGTCACCCACGGCTACCTGCTCAGCGAGCTCATGGGCGCAAAGCTGCGCGAAGGCCGCTACGGCGGCTCCATCGAAAACCGCACCCGCTTCGCCGTCAACGTCCTCGGCAAGATCCGCGCCAAATTCGGCAACTACTTCACCCTCACCATGCGCCTAGGCTGTTTCGACAGCGTGCCCTACGTGAAAGACGCCTCCAAAGAAAACATCGGCGTCCCGCTCCCCTACGAGCTGCCCTACCCCCACGGCTTCGGCGTCAATCCCAACGACCCCCTCAAAGAAGACCTCACCGACGTCAAGGCCGCAATCGCCATCTACAAGAACGCCGGCATCGACCTGCTGAATGTCTCCATCGGCTGCCCCTACTACAACCCCCACGTCGGCCGCCCCTTCGAGAAGCCCGACGAAGGCAACTACGAGATGCCCGAGCATCCGCTGCTCGGCGTCGAGCGCCACTTCCGCATCGCCGGAGAGCTACAGCGCGAATTCCCTGGCCTGCCCATGGTTGGCACTGGCTACAGTTGGCTGCAGATCTACGCCCCCAACGCCGCAGCAGCAAACCTCGATCGCGGCGACATCCAGTTCTTCGGCTACGGCCGCGGAGCCCTGGCCTACCCGCACTTCGCCAAAGACATTCTGGAAAAGGGCGAACTTGATTCAAAGCAAGTCTGCCGCACCGTCACCTTCTGCACCTGGCTCATGCGTCAGAAGCACAACGAATACGGCCAGTTCGCCAGCGGCTGCCCGCCCTACGACAAGGAAGTCTACGGCCCCCTGATTAAGGAAGCACGCGAGCTACTTCGGATTCAGGCAGCAAAGTCGTAAGTTTGATGTAGGCGGTCAAGGCAGGGTCCCCAGCCGCCTCAATCTTCGCCTGCCGCATCGCAGACTTTCGTGACCAGTCATAGAAACTCCGGGCCGAGCGGAACCAAACCTTCGGGTTCGCCTCCCGCAACCCGCTGTGCGCGATAAAGTGCACCCACTCCTCCATCACCCGCTCCTGCATCGGGCTGGTCGCCAGCCGCTCTGCAAAGCGCCCATACAGATAAGCCTTTGATTCCTCAGCAGAGCCTGTAGTCCCGGGCTTCTGCTCCAGCCGAAACTGGCTGATCTCGGTAAGCATACTGCGCACAGAAGTATCATCCGCCGGAGCATTCGTCACCTTGTGAGTCAGCGCAAACGTGTTCGGCATCACGTCACGAGTGGTCGTGTCGACGGAGTTCACCCGAGCCGCCTCCGGCCCCAACGGCAACACCCCACGCACCCGCATCGCCGCCTGGTTAAACTCCTCAAAGATCCCCTGAAACTCTTCCGCTCGATTCCCGGCACAACGCCGGCCTGACAGGTTGTTAGTAAGGAAGTTGCGGTAATTGGCAAGCAAAAATCGGGCTGCAACTGTCGGCATCTTCTCGGTCAGCTTGAGTACAGAGTTATGCAGCGCGGTAAAGCGAATGGCCTCAACAAACTCCCGGTCAGACCCAACCGCTGCGGCAAGCATGGGAGACAACATCGAGATCTGCTGGTCACTCCCGCCCTCAAGCAAAGCCTCAGCCAGCCGGCCCACCTCCACAGCAGACCGCACATTCCGCGCCGCCATCACAAACTCCCGCGCCCCGGCCTGCAGCGCCCAGCGGTAGTAATCGTGAGGGTCAGAAACCTCCAAAGCATCGCAGCCGGCCTTCACACTAGTGGCACGAAGCGGAAAAGCGAGAGCGACATCCTTTTCTTTGTCAAAGTTATCGCGATAAGCAATCCAGGCACGCAGAGCGACAGTGGTGTCTTTACCGGCAAGCTGAAAAGCCTCCTGCGCCAGCGGAACAATCTGGGCGGAACTCAACTTAGCCGAAGGCAACAGCGCAACAATCACAGCGCCGGAATAAGGCGCAGGCAAAGCCCGCGCAAGAGAAAGCCGATACTCAAGCTCTTTGGGGAGCGGGTCATTGGTCGCAGCGAGAAGAAGAAACAAACTCAGCAACGGCATCATGCCCGTATCTTAGCGCTTTGGAGGAGGTGGTGGAGGAGGCACTGTTACATGCGGACGATGAGAATGCATACCCTCCCTGAGCCATTTGGTCAGGATGCCGAGAAGCTGATCTCCAGAAAATTCCAGCTCATCCAACAAATCTTCGTCTAGCTCAGCAGCGTCATACAGTGCCACGAACCGTTGCAACATCTCATAGCCGGAAGCATCGTTCCAACGTTTAGACATGAACTGCTGCTTCATTCTCCTGAATTCTACGGGATCAAACTCATGCTCTAAATCGCTAAGTGGGGCACAAGCCTCCTTACGCTGATTCTCAGAAAGAAACTGCTGATACTTCGATTCCACCGGCACCCGTTCTTCGTCTGGCAAACTCGCGATCAGCTTGAAAACGCTTGCTTGAAGCGATTTGTCTTTCAAAAACTCTTCAAACTCCCGTCGCGAGTCATTCGCCAAGGACAACCGCTCAATAAGCTTTATGCCCACCGTACCTAACCAGCCATCCTTGATATCAGTAATAACTTTGACAGCTTCTCCCAGTTCGACGCTAGAGCGCAAAGACTCGGTTGCCTCTTCGAACCTGCCCGCTCTAAATGCTGCCTGCAAATAGTCGTAAGCGCTATCCACCATTCGATGATCACAACGAGCAGCTTTAGTTCTCGACCTGGGCGGAAAGGCGAGCACCGGATCAACAAGAGGATCTCGGTACTTCATGTACTCTTTCCAGGCAGCGGCAGCGATAGTCTCCATTCCCTCCGCTGTGCCGATTTCTGTAGCATACTCCTTAAGGTCAATGAAACGATCTACCCGCATTGCCACACCATAGGCTTCCTTTGCGATTTCCTTGGCGGCATTGCCAACAAGCTCATGATTCGGAATCAAGGTCAACATCGCTGGGGCTGAGATCTGGGCGGGTAACTTCCGATACTCCCGAAGCTTCACTGCAGCTTCGATTGGCAACTCCGCGTCGCTAGCCATCAACAAAGCCAGAAACAAAATCATTTGCCACCCCTAGCCCGAAACGCCCGCACCAGCAACTGCAGCCGCTCATTCCCCGCAGCCTCTAACTCATCGAGTAGCGCCGTATCCGCCTGCGCCAGCCGGAATAACTTCAAGAACGTCTCCACATACAGGTAATCTTGCTCCGCCCCACCCTCAATCCGCAACAACTTCCTCTTCAGCTCAACAAAACCCTCTTCCTCCTCCACCTTCCCCGCCCCGCAACTCGGCAACTGCTCATTCTGCGTCTTGAAATACTCAAAGTCCTCCATCACCTCATCCCGCATCTCATCGGGCACCCGAGCCACAAAACTCCGCACCACCCCCGCAATCCCCTTCGCCTTCTCAAACTCCCGCCGCGACTGCGTCGCCCTCCGCAGCCGCTGCACCAACTGCCGCCCCACCACCACCGCCCGCTCATCCTTCCAATTCAGCACCAACTCCAGCCCCGCCTCAATCTCCACAGCAGACCGCAACGTCGAAGCCGCCGCCTCAAACTCCCCCACCTCCATCGCCACCTTCAGATACCGCGAAGGGTCATCCACCACACGATGCTCACACCGCGCCACACTACTCCGAGCCCGCAAAGGAAACTCCCCCACCCGGTACACCTGCCACGCCTCCACCAGAGCATCCTCAGGCCCACCAGCCCACCCCAGCGCCACCGGAAAGTCCTTCCCCTCAACACTACGATCCAGCCGCGAAGCCACCTCATAAGCCTCCCGAGCCACCGCCCGCGCCGCCTCATCCTTCAAATCAAACTCACGAATCAACCCCAGCATCACCCGCGACTGTATCAGCGCCGGCAACTGCCTGTACTCGCGCAGCTTCGCGGCGACCGCAGCATCGTCGGCAACCAACAAAGGCATAAGCAGCAACCACACCATGCCGCTAGCTTAGCGCCCTACTGCATCGCAATCGAAATCGCCAGATCCCCGCTCACCACAAACTTGGCATCCTGAAACTTCGGCGGTCCCATCTTGCCCTTGGCATCATTAGAAGCCCCAGTTCGCTCCTTCGGGATCCCGATGAAGTTCGTATCCATCTTGCCGTTCCCGTTTTCATCGTGATAAACGGCCACGGCATAAGTCCCAGGCGCAACACCCTTGAAAGTAAACACCGCGACACCCTGCACGATCTTCACCATCTGCTTGTCCTTGGACTTCGCTTCCTTCGTCGGATAAGCCCCCGCATCATCATAAAGCGCAGCCATAGCCGAGCCCTTATCGTTGCTAAACCCTTTGACGTTCACCGTCAAAGTAGCAGACTGCCCCAAAAGCCCCAGCCCCGCCAGAAGCAAACAAGCAAGCACTCGCATACTTAGCCCTTAGCCGCGCGAATCGCCGCCGTCAGCGCCGGCAGCACCTCAAACAGATCCGCGCACATCCCGTAATCGGCCACCTCAAAAATGGGCGCATTCTCATCCTTGTTGATGGCAACCACCGTCTTTGCGCCCTTCATCCCCACCAGATGCTGAATCGCCCCCGACAGCCCAACGGCAACATACAGCTTCGGTGCCACCGTCTGCCCGCTACTCCCCACCTGGCGTTCCATCGGCAACCAGCCGTTATCGCAAATCGGCCGCGAAGCAGCAATCTCCGCCCCTAGCGCCCCTGCCAGATCTTCAATCAACGAGAGATTTTCTTTCTCCTTGATGCCACGGCCCACACTCACGATAATCGGAGCCGCACTCAAATCCACTGCGCGAGCCGCCTCGCGAAACTTCTCTTCCGGCTTCTGTCTCGGCGCAGCGCCAGCAACAGGCATCGCCTCAACCACAACACCAGCAGCCTCACCAGCCCGGTAAGCCCCAGCCTGCAACGACAGAAACACCGGCTCACCCAAAGGCTTGATCTCGGCATTCAGCTTGCCCTGAAACAACTGCCGCGTCACAAACAAAACTCCGCCATCCACCCGCAACCGAATCACATCCGAGATCAACGACCGGTCAAAACGAGTCGCCAGCTTCGGCGCAAAATCCCGCACCTGATAGGTATGCGGAAACAGCACCACCTGAAATTGTTTCGTGCGAATCAGCTCAGCCAGCCCATCGGTAAACCCATCCGCCGTGTACGTCCCACCGGGCTCCACGCTGTGTACGCTAAGCCCCAGCTTGGCCCCAAGATCCACCGCAGCCGCCAGCGTCTCAGCCGAAAGCTTATGTCCTGCCTCAAGTACAGCCAGTATTCCGCTCACAGTACATGCACCTCGTTCTTGAGCTTCTCTACCAACTCAGCCACCGTCTTAACCATCTGCGTTTGCTTCGATTTCTGGGGCAGCGTCACACCCACCAACTCATAAGAGGCCACGTGCGACACGCCCAATTCCCCAGGCGTCAGCGACTTCACTTCCTTCGTCTTTGCTTTCTTGATCCCCATCAGCGTCGCATAACGCAGCTTCTTGATGCCCGATTGAATCGTCAGCACCGCCGGCAGCGGCATCCCTACGTGCTGAAACCATCCATCCTCAAGCTCACGCTTCACCCGCAACATCCCGCCCTCAATATCCACCTGCATGATGATGGTCGCGTGTGGCAGCCCCAGTAATTCCGCCATCACCACACCAGCCTGGCCCGCGCCCACATCGTCCGATTGCAAACCGGTCAGCACCAGATCCGGCGCTTCGGTCTTCACAGCCGCAGCCAGCAACTTCGCCGTGGCAAGGGTATCCCAATCAACGATGTCGTCCACCGCAATATGAATCGCCCGGTCTGCCCCCTTGGCAAGAGCCTCACGAATCGTAGCGCTAGCGCGATCCGGCCCCGCGCAAACGGCCACCACTTCGCCGCCATGGCTTTCCTTTAGCTGCAATGCTTCTTCAAGCGCATACGCATCCGGCTCATTGATTTCGTATTCGAGGTTTGACTCGTCGATCCACTTGCCCGAGGCAGCGGCGGTCAAAAGAGAATCGCGAGCAGGAACCTGCTTGATCGCGACAAGAATCTTCATACTATCCAGCGTAGCGCTTGAAGATCAGGCACCCGTTGGTGCCGCCAAATCCGAATGAATTCGATAGCACCGTATCGAGCTTCATCGGCCGTGCTGCATTGGGGATGTAATCGAGATCACAACCCTCATCCGGGTTCTCAAGGTTCATGGTTCCCGGCGCAATCTGATCGCGAATCGCCAGTACACAGATTCCCGCTTCCAACGCTCCCGTCGCACCCAGCAGGTGCCCCGTCTGAGCTTTGGTCGAAGATACTGGAATCTGATAGGCGCGCTCGCCCATCGCCGCCTTGAAAGCTCTGGTCTCGATGACATCGCCAGCAGGGGTCGAGGTCGCATGAGCATTGATGTAATCGATGCGCTCAGGGCCAATCCCTGCATCCTTCATCGCATTCAACATCACCCGCCGCGCACCATCGCCATCTTCACTTGGCGACGCCATATGATAGGCATCCCCGGACATCCCGTAGCCAATCACCTCAGCCAGAATCGTCGCGCCGTGCGCCTTGGCAAACTCAAGCTCTTCGAGAATCAAAATTCCCGCGCCTTCGCCCACAACAAAGCCATCCCGATCACGATCCCAAGGACGCGATGCACGTTCCGGGTCGTCGTTACGGTTAGAGAGTGCGCGCATAGCGGAGAAGCCAGCCACGCTGAGCGGCGTACAAGCCGCCTCGGCTCCACCGGCAATCATTGCATCCGCATAACCGTGCTGGATCAGACGATAGGAATCACCCACTCCATGCGCACCTGAGGTACAGGCCGTGGCAACAGCCGAATTCGGCCCCTTCGCCCCAGTGCGGATCGAAACCTGGCCAGCGGCCAGATTCACGATCGATGCAGGAATAAAGAAAGGTGAGACTTTGCTCGGCCCGCCAGCCAGCAGCTTCTCGTGCTCGCGTTCGATCACTTCAAAGCCACCGATCCCGCTGCCGATGTAGACACCGATTCTCTCAGCATTGTCGGGAGTGATCTTGAGGCCGCTCATTGCCAGCGCGTTGTCGGTTGCGGCAATCGCGAAATGCATAAAGCGCCCCATCTTCTTCACTTCTTTTTTGTCGATGAAGGCTGTGGGGTCGAAATTCTTCACTTCGCCGGCAATCTTCGAGGGGTGATTGACAGGGTCAAAGAGGGTAATCCGGGCAATGCCGTTCTTGCCCTCTTTGATGGCCTTCCAAACCGCTTCGGTCTCGTTGCCAACAGAGCAGATCAACCCAATACCAGTAACTACAACACGTCGTGGCAAGGGGAAGGCCTCTTTTACTTTTTCTTTTTGGTTTCGATGTACTCGATGGCGGCCTTAACCGTCGTGAGCTTTTCAGCGTCTTCATCTGGCACGTCGATGCCGAAGGCTTCTTCAAATGCCATGACTAATTCCACGATGTCGAGGGAGTCCGCACCGAGGTCGTCTACGAAACTTGCTGTTTCGTCTACCTGAGCCTCGTCCACACCGAGTTGCTCGACAATGATCTGTTTAACTTTTTCTCTTACGTCCATTGGATTCGATTCCGATTCTAGCAGAGCTATGCTGGGGGAATGAAAGCAATTCGAGCGATTCTTGTACTGGCTATTTCCGCCGTACTCCTCCCTGCTGCCCCCGCACGCAGTGAAAAGAAGGGCTGGATTCAGGTCCAACTCACCGGTACCCCGCGTGAAATGGGCCGCCAACACGGTCGAATTCTCTCTGCCGAGATCGCCGATGGCCTCAAAGCGATCCAAACCATCATCGTCCACGACACCAAGCGAGATTGGAACTTTTACCGCGACGCCGGCAAAAATATTCTCTGGCCCAAGGTCGAAACCCAGTACCGCGAAGAACTCGAAGGCATCGCCGAAGGCCTAAAAGAAAAAGGCTCAAAGCTCGACCTCTGGGACGTAGTCGCCCTCAACGGCTGGATGGAACTCGCCTGGTATTACGTCCCGGCCTACAACAAAAAGCACGGCGTCCCCAACCCGCCCGCCGCCGTCGCCCCCGAGCACTGCTCCGCTTTCATCGCCACCGGCAAGTACACAAAGAACGGCAAGATCGTCATCGCCCACAACGCCTGGGTCGACTACGCCATCGGCGAACGCTGGAATATCATCTTCGACATCCAGCCCAAAGACGGCATGCACATGATCATGGACGGCTACCCCGGCCTCATCCACTCCGGTGACGACTTCGGCATCAATACCTCCGGCATCGTCATCAGCGAAACCACGATCAGCGGCTTTCAGGGCTTCGACGAAAAAGGCATCCCCGAATTCGTCCGCGCCCGCAAAGCTCTGCAGTACGGCAAATCGATCGACGAAGTAGCGGCCATTTTCAAAGACGGCAACAACGGCGGCTACGCCAACACCTGGCTGATCGGCGACAACAAAACCAACGAGATCGCCCGTCTTGAACTGGGCCTCAAAAACGTAACCCTCGAGAGAACCCGCGACGGCTACTACGCCGGCTCCAACTTCCCCAACAACCCCAAGCTCCTCGCCGAAGAGACAGTCGACTTCAACCCCAACGATCTCTCCAATTCCGCCATGGCCCGCAAGGTCCGTTGGGAAGCAATCCTCGAGGAGAACAAAGGCACAATCGACATCAAGCTAGCCCAGCGCTTCATGGCCGACGGCAAAGATTCTTTCGACAAGAAAGACGCCCCCAGCGAGAGAAGCCTCTGCGGCCGCATCGACCTCTCAGCAAGAGGCAGCGCCGGCTGGCAGCCCCCCTTCGGCCCCGCAGGAGCCGTGCAGAACAAGGCAGCCGATGCAAGCATGATCGACAGAATGGCCCTCTCCGCAGCCTACGGCCCCCAGTGCGGCCCAGACTTCAAAGCCGCCGATTTCCTCAAGGCCCACCCCGAATTCAACTATCAGAAAGATGTACTAAAAGATATGCCCAGTCAGCCCTGGGCCGAATTCAAATCGATTCGATAATTATTTTTGAGAAGCAGTAACGAAGCCGCCCCGAACATCGACTTCCTTACATATCCCCGTTACGAAGGCGGATGCCTTGAAACTCCACCCCGGGTTTCTTGACATCCGCCTACTCATTTTCTGACGCCATTCTGCCGATCCTTCCCCCATGCCTGTGTTGATCGAGATCCAGGATCCGTCCTCGCCTCTCGCAAAAATCCTGGTACCGCAAGACGCACCCACCCTCCGCGACCTCCTCCGCGCCCGTATCCACCACGAAGTCGCAACCCACAATCAGCACCTCCCGGAAGTCTTCACCGGCCTCGTCCAACCCGAAGAATCAGAACAAATCCTCAACGGCTTCCGCCTCACACACAAACGCCCCCTCGACGCAGACCGCCAGTTCACCCAAGCCTGCGACGCCTTCGCCCGCAACGGCTTCCTCGTCCTCGCCGGAGAACGTCAGATTACCGATCTCGACGCGCCCCTCACTCCCGGCGAACCCATCCAATTCCTCAAACTCACGCCACTCATCGGAGGCTAGCCATGAACCCGGTCATCGAAGAATTCCGCACTCTCCTCGCCGCCCAACCCTTCACCAACAACGAACGGGCCGCACTCAAGGTCATCGAAGAACCCCTCAAGCGCATCGAAAAACTCCCCCCGCCCGAGCGCATCCACTTCGTACTCGACGCCCTCGAAGCCATCCCAAACTCAGACTCATTCGCCCTTCAGTTCGCCATCAAAGGTGCCACCGCAAAGCTCCTCCGCGGCAAGCTCTCCCTCGACGAAGACATCTCTGTGCGACTGATCGAAAAGGTCTCCGTCCCGCGCCAGGTCTTCCCACTCAAAGCCCTCCTCACCGCCCTGGAAGCATCTCCCATCACCCCGCCCATCCAGCAGGCCCTTCTCAATCTCCGCCCCATGATCGACGAGTGGCTCGGCAGCACCGAGATGAACGACCTCCACCAGCGCATCGACCAACTCGTCTCCGGCAAACCAGAACCAACCGAAACCCCGCTAGTCCCCGGCGGCCCCTGGTCAAACCTCGTCTTCGCCAGCCCATCCTTCGGCCCAGACTGGCACCCCCTCTTCCGCCACTTCCTCACCCTCACCCAAAGCAGCGCCCCGCGCAAGTGGCAAACAGAAGCCGCCACGCTCATCCAGAGTCTCGGTAAAGCCCGCTTCGACGCAAGCGCCCTAGAGTGGCTCGCCCTCGGCCCCACTCCCGGCCAACCGGGGATTCAGGTCAACGATGCCGACGCAGACTTCCAGAAAGGCCTCGTCTGGGCCATCGGCGCCTCCGGCGACGCCACCCTCTGCCCCGCCATCGCAGACTTCGCCCTGGCCTGCTTCCGCAAGATTCCGCAAATCGGTGCCGTCTCACAAAAGGCCGGCAACGCCTGCGTCAACGCACTCGCCATCATGCCCGGCCTCGACGCCGTAGCCCAGCTCAGCCGCCTCCTCGCCAAGGTCAAATACGACGTTGCCCTCCGCCTCATCGAGAAGGCCCTCACAGACGCCG
Source organism: Bryobacter sp. (assembly GCA_022843625.1). Classification (GTDB taxonomy): domain Bacteria; phylum Acidobacteriota; class Terriglobia; order Bryobacterales; family Bryobacteraceae; genus Bryobacter. The sequence goes on from JALHNH010000006.1 coordinate 93,674, forward strand.
CCACCCAAAACAACGTCTCCCGCGAAGACCTCGAAGCCATGTCCGTACCCTCTGGCGAGGACCTCAGCCCCAAAGACCTAAAGGCCCTCCTCGCCGCCCAGCGAGCCAGACTCGAGCGCCTCCTCAGCTCCCCCAACACCACAGCCTTCAACCAATGGCACGAGTGGTACATCGATCACCCCCTCACCAGCCAATTCGCACATAACCTCATCTGGCAATTTGACAATCAAACCGCCATCTGGAACAACGGCCAGCTCATCGATTGGGCCAACCAACCCGTCGCAACCACAGAAGCCACAAGAGTCAAACTCTGGCACCCAATCGAGGCCGACATCCAGACGATCTTAAGCTGGCGAGCCTGGCTCGAAGACCACAACATCGTCCAGCCCTTCAAGCAAGCCCACCGCGAAGTCTACCTTCTAACAGACGCCGAACGCGCCACTAACCCAATCTCCAACCGCTTCTCAGGCCACTTCGTCCGCCAGCACCAATTCGCCGCCCTCTGCCGGGAACGAGGCTGGAACTTCAATCTCATGGGCAAATGGGATTCCCACAATAACCCCACACTCAAAGTCCCGGCCTACAATCTCGAGGCCCATCTCGAAGTCGACTTCCCACCCAACGAAGACGAAACCTCGGCCCATGCGATCTACCTGCTGGTCGGCACCGGCAGCCTCAGCTTCCGCAACAAAGAAGGCCAACCCCAGCCTCTCGACACAATCCCTCCGCGCATCTTCACAGAAGTCCTGCGCGACGTCGATCTCTTCATCGGCGTCACCAGCATTGCCAGCGACCCCACCTGGCCCAACCAGAACAACACCCACCTCGACTACTGGCACCGCACCGCCTTCGGAGACCTCTCCACAGCCGCAGAAAACCGCAAAACCATCCTCGCGAAGCTACTCCCCAAGCTGGCCATCTCCAGCCAATGCCGCATCGAAGGCCACTTCTTGCATGTAAAAGGCAAGCTGCACGAATACCGAATCCACCTCGGCAGCGGCAACAGCATGATCCACGATACAGATCGCTACCTCTGCATCGTCCAGGGCCCCGGCGACAAAGCCGCAAAGCTCCCGCTCCCCTTCGAAGGCGACACTGTCCTCTCGCTCATCCTGAGCAAAGCAATGCTGCTCGTCACCGACGACAAGATCAAAGACGAGTCCATCCGCAGCCAGCTCTAGGGCAAACTGAAATAAGACAAAGCAGAGACATGGAATACATCGCATACCTGCACAAAGAATCCGACTCTGACTTTGGAGTCAGCTTCCCGGATTTCCAAGGTTGTATCACAGCTGGCAAGACCCTCGAAGAGGCTCGCACCATGGCGCAAGAAGCCCTTCGATTTCATATCAAAGGCATGCACGAGGATGGACACACAATTCCGGCACCCTCGAGCCTCGATCAACTTGCTGGAAACATCCAAATGAAGGATGCCGCTATCCTGCGCATTCCCGCCTAGGGCAGCGCCATCAAATAAGCCGTAATCGCTTCTTCATCCGCAGCACTAAATTTGTAAGAAGGCATCGTCGAATCCGCATCGTACTTCGTCGGATCCTTAAAGTGATCCTTCACCCAATCCGCCTTCCGGCGCTTGGCCAACCCGTTCAGCGGTGGCCCGTTATTCATTCCCGCTCCATTCACCTGATGGCAAACGCCGCACTGATTCTTCTGATACACCAGCGCGCCCTGCCAGGCAAAGGTAGGCACCTCGCTCATCTTCACCGCATTCTGAGGCGTCAACTTAATCAGAAACGAAGCCAGCGCATTCATCTCATTCGCCTTCAGCGACATCATCGCAATCGGCACTCCCGGCTTCTTGAAATGCGCCACCATCCAGGCCACATCATGAGACACACCACCCGTACCCATATTGGGCCCGGGCTTGCCTTCATCCGCTAAACCCAGCGTATGGCAATTCCCACACTTCTCTTTCTGGAAATATCCAACGCCAGCCATCTCAATTGGCGTCAACTCCACCCAATCCATCGGGCCCATCGCCTCAGCGAGTGCCGCCTCTTTGGGCGTCTCAACAATAGCCGCTGCCGTCAAGCCACCCCAACCAACTGCACACAGAAGCACAACCGCAAACGCCGTTGTACGCTTCGTAACCTTCAGCATCGGCGCACGGTCCAGAAACGGCACAGCCAACAATCCACCAACAGCCAAGCCGGGCAACACAACAGTGGCAAACAACTCCAGCGGCCCCTCGCAATACTTCAGCAACTGAAACAGAAACTGAAAGTACCACTCCGGCCTCGGAATAAACGTAGTATCGGTCGGGTCAGCCAACCTACCCAGCGGCGCCTTCGCCACAATCGCCAGCGTAAACAAAGTCGCAAACACAGCAAAGATCGCAAAAGTATCCTTGAACACCTGCTTCGGATAAAACTTCTGCTTCGGCAGCAACTCATCGACCGGCACCGGTGCCACACCATGCCGTCTCACCAGATAAACGTGAAACACAATCAACAGGAAAGTAACCGCTGGCAGAATTAACACATGCGCCGCATAAAATCGCGCAAAAGTAACCACACCCACACCATCCTCGGCACCCATCAGCCGCAACACATAAGGCCCCATCACAGGCACCCCGGCCGCAATCTGCGTAGTCACAACCGTTCCCCAATAAGCCCGGTTATCCCAGGGCAACAAATACCCGGTCAATGCAAAGGCAAGCGTAAACAGCAACAGCACCACACCGGCCAGCCACGTCGCCTCGCGAGGCTTCTTGTAAGCCCCCCAGATAAACACCTGAATCATGTGCAATACAACCACGATCACCATCGCCGAAGCACCCCAGTGATGCAATCCGCGAATCAGCGCGCCCCCGCTCAGCTCCGTCATGATGTAGCGCAGGCTGCTATGCGCTTCCCCCGGCGTCGGCCCATAATTCAACCCCAGCATGATCCCGGTAAAGGCCTGCACCAGAAACAGAAACATTGCCACAGACCCAAACACCTGTTGCCAGCCTGAGCTCGCCGGAATCTCTTCATTCATGAAGTGTTCAACGGTCGAAATCAGCCCGGTGCGATCTTCAATCCAGTCAATGAGAGCGCGCATACTTAAGCCTTCTTCTGCCCTTCCGTCGGCTTCGCACTCTCAATCGTGCCAATCAGCAACCGCGTCCCCTGCACCTTCACCGGATAACGATCCAGATCCCGCGGTGCCGGCCCGCCCAATACCTTCCCCTCAATCGAAAAATTCGTTGAATGGCACGGGCAGACAAATTCGTTCTTGCTTTCTTCATAGCGATACGCACAGCCAAGATGCGTGCACTGCGGCGTGTAGGCGACCACGTCCGTGTCAGACAGCTTCACCACCCAGGCCGTCGACTTCTCGGTCAGCAACTTCCAGCCATCTTTCCGCACCCGCTGAAACGATACTTCTTCCGGCACCCGCGTTTTCATCGCTCCCAGATCTGCCGCATCCACAAAGCCTCCCGGGGCCACAGAATTTGCTCCCCGAAGCAAATACATCAGCGCCGGAATTCCCATCCCACCAGCAATCAACAATCCCAAGAACTGTGTACCACGCTCAAAAAAGCTCCGCCTTGCCATCTCATTGGAAGCATCCATAATGGCTTGATTATATTAGAGACTCTCAATCTATCGATAAAAAGAAGAGTCTCCATTTTGTAAATCTTTGATGAAGCAGCAACGATTTAAATTGATATCCTGTTGCCCAACCGTGCAGAGTCCAGACCCCGTCGCCGCATCCACCCTCCGCAAGGTCCGCCGCCGCATCCTTCCCTACGTCTTTCTCCTCTACATCGTCGCCTTCCTCGACCGCGCCAACGTCGCCTTCGCCAAAGCCCCAATGAGCGCAGACCTCGGCTTCTCTGAAGCCGCCTTCGGCCTCGGCGCCGGCATCTTCTTCATCGGTTACTTCCTCTTCGAAATCCCGGGCGCCCTCATCGTAGAGCGCTACAGCGCCCGCAAATGGATCGCCCGCATCCTCATCACCTGGGGTCTCTGCACCGTTCTCATCGGTTTCGTCCGCACCCCCAACGAATTCTACGGCGCACGCTTCCTGCTGGGCTGCGCCGAAGCCGGCTTCTTCCCCGGCATCATCGTTTACCTCGGCCACTGGTTCCCCCGTAAAGAACGCGCCAAAGCCGTCGCCGGCCTCATCCTTGGCGTCCCGGTCTCGCAAGTCCTCGGCGGCCCACTCTCCGCTCTGATCCTCCACGCCCTCGACTGGCGCTGGATGTTCATCCTTGAAGGTATCCCCGCCATCCTCCTCGGCTTCATCACTCTGCGCTACCTCACAGACCGCCCCTCCCAAGCCACCTGGCTCACCCCGCCAGAACGCACCTGGCTGATCAGCCAACTCACCGAAAGCACCCACCACTCCTCCCCCTGGGCCGCCTTCCGTGACAAGCGAATCCTCCTCCTCGCCTTCGCCATGGCCTGCGTCAACATCGGCACCTACGCCTTTCAGCTCTGGGTCCCATCCATCATCCGCGCCTCCCAAACAAGCATGTCCGTCAGCAAAGCCAGCGCTCTCGCCGCCCTCCCCTTCGCCGCATCCATCCTGGGCATGACACTCTTTGGCCGCTCTTCAGACAAAACAGGCGAGCGCCGCTTCCACACCGCCGTCCCCATGTGGTGCGCCGGCATTTTCTTCTTCTTCGCCAGCCGTCCCAACCAAACCCTAGAAGTCGAAATCCTCTGGCTCTGCCTCTCTGGCTTCTTCGTCTACGCCTGGCCCGGCCCCTTCTGGACTCTCCCCACCGCCGCCCTAGGCCAAACCGCCGCAGCAGCCTCGGTCGGCCTCATCAATTCGGTCGGCAATCTCGGTGGCTTCATCGGCCCCACCGTCATCGGCTATATCCTATCGGCCGGCTACCCCATGCACAACGCCCTCGCCTTCATCGCCGCTGCCTTCTTCCTCGCCGGCTGCCTCGTACTCACCGTCCGAGTTGACGATAAGATAAAACCCGCCACATGAAATACAGCTTCATCGTGATGGACCCACCCACTCGCGACACCTTCGCCACTCTCCGCGACTGCGGCTACGACGGCATCGAACTCAACATGAGAGAACCCTTCGACCTCGACGCTGTCGAGCGCAACCTCGAAGATCACAACCTCGTAATGCCCAGCTTCCTTACCGGCGAAGCCTACTTCGACGGCCTCTGCCTCAGCTCCCCCCGAGCCGAAGTCCGCCGCCAAACCGTCGAGCGCCTCATCCGCTACGTCGACATCGCCCACCGCTTCAAATCCATCATGGTCGTCGGCCTCCTCCAGGGCCTGCGCCGCGACGAGCCAGACCCCGCAATCGCCGCCACCCGCATCCGCGACGGCCTCCGCGCCGTAGCCGATGTCGCCGAATCTAAAGGCGTCGAATTCGTCATCGAGCCCGTCAACCACCTCCAGGTCGGCTTCCACAACTCTGTCGCTGAAGTCCGAAACCTCATCGCAGAAGTCGGCTTCCCTGCCATCCGTCCCATGGTCGACACCATCCACATGAACATCGAGGAATCCTCGCTAACCCAGCCGATCCTCGACTGCGGAGCCTCCCTCCGCCACATCCATCTCTGCGAATCCAACGGTGGCCGCTTCGGCTCCGGCCACATCCCCTTCGCCGAAGTATTGGCAACCCTGCGCACCATCCACTACCACCACTTCGCTTCCGTAAAGGTCTACCGCCACCTCGCCTTCGCCGAAGCCGCCAAATCCAGCATCGACTTCCTCAAGGCAATCGAAAGCTAAGATGTCCTTCGACTTCACCGGCAAAACCGTCCTCATTACCGGAGCCGCCCAGGGCATAGGCGAAGCCGCCGCCAAAGCCTTCGCCACCGCCGGAGCCAACGTTATCGCAGTAGATCTAGACACAGTCGAGCGCTGCGACGTAACCAGCGAAGCCGAAGTCAACGAGACAGTCGACAACGCAATCGCCCGCTACGGCGCCATCGACGTCCTCTTCAACAACGCCGGCATCAACAAACGAATCCCCCTCAACGATTGGACCGAGCCCGACTGGCAAGCCGTCATCAACGTCAACTTCATCGGCTCCTTCCTGATGGCTCGCGCCGTAGGCCGCTACATGATGGCCCGCCGCTCCGGAGCCATCGTCAACATGTCAGCGCTAGGCGGAGGCGTAGTAGGCCTCGGTCGAGGAACAGAAATCTACACCGGCACCAAAGGCGCAATCGTCGGCATGACCAGAGACCTCGCCGCAGAATTCGCCCCCTATGGCATCAGGGTCAACTGCGTAGCCCCCGGCTGGATCGACACCGCCATGAACGCCCCGCTAATGAACCACCCCACCGCCCCACAAAAAGTCCTCGACCGAATCCCGCTAGGCCGCTGGGGCGAAGTCGAAGACGTAGTAGGTCCAGTGCTCTTTCTAGCCTCCGACGCCGCCCGCTACATCACCGGGCACGTCCTCCCCATCGACGGCGGAGCCGCCGCCATCATCCGCATCACACTCTAAAAGCAAGCACCGCGTTCAGTCCCCCAAACGCAAAAGAATTCGACAGCGCCGCCCCCACTTGAACCGGCCGCGCCACATTCGCAATCACATCCAAACCACACTCCGGGTCCTCCGTCTCAAAACCCGCAGTCGGCGGCAACACACCCTTCAACAAAGCCATCACCGTAGCCACCGCCTCAAGAGCCCCCGCCGCCCCCAGCGCATGCCCATGCATGGACTTCGTCGACGACACCGGCACCCCCTCCCCCAGCACCATCCGAATCGCAGAACACTCCGCCGGGTCATTCGCCTGCGTCCCGGTTCCATGAGCATTGACATACCCAACCTCAGAAGCATCCATCCCCGCATCCCGCAAAGCCATCCGCATCGCCGCCGCAGCCCCCTCAGGCTTGGGCTGCGTAATGTGATGAGCATCAGCCGACATCCCAAATCCAGCCAACTCCGCCAGCACAACAGCCCCCCGAGCCCGGGCATGTTCTTCACTCTCAATCACCAGCATCCCCGCCCCCTCACCCAGACTCATCCCCTTCCGCCCCAGTGAAAACGGCCGGCAAACATCGGGCGACACAACCCGCATCGCTTCCCACGCCTTCAGCAACCCAAACACAAAAGGAGCCTCGCTACCCCCGGTAAGGGCGACATCGACAACCCCATTCCGAACCATCCAAAGCGCCTGCCCCATAGCGTGATTCGCCGACGAGCAAGCAGTAGAAGTAGTAAACACAGGCCCGGTAACACCGTGCTCCATGGCAATCAAACTAGCCGCCGCATTAGCCATCACTTTAGGAATCGTTAGCGGATGCACCCGCGACTTCTTCTCCCGGTAAACATCCCAATACCCGGCATCCTCCATATGTTTGCCGCCCACGCAGCACCCGGTAACAATAGCCGCACCCTCCGGCAACTTCAACCCCGCCTGCCCAACAGCCTCCCGAGCCGCGAGCAACGCAAACTGAGCATTGCGGTCTGCCATGAGAAGGTGTTCCTTCCCCAACCAATCCTCAGCCACAAAGCCACCGTACTCAGCCCCGGTAGTGATCTTCATCTCCGACGTATCGAGCGTCTGCAACGCCCCAATCGCCGCCACACCATTCTCCAGGCCAGACCAGAACAAAGGAACCCCAACTCCATAAGCCGTCACAGCACCCAACCCGGTAACAACAACTTTACGCATCTACCCACTCTACAATCATGAAATGGACCCCCGTCCCTACCAACCCACCGACCTCCCCGCCTGCAAAGCACTCTGCTCAGTGCTGGAAGTCCCAACTCACTTCCACGTCTTCGAGCACAACGGCGAAATTATAGCCTTCGGCGGCTACAACATTAGCACTCCCACCTCAGCTCATATCCGCTACTGCACCGTCCATCCAGACTGGCGCCGCCAGGGCATCGGCCGCTACCTAATCCTCTACCTCCTGAAGCAAATCAGCACACACGAAAACATGGAAGAGGCCCACGCATTCTCTTCAATCGAGAATTTCGGCTTCTTTGAGAAACAGGGCTTTAGGCAAACGACATGGAGCAGCACAGCCTGGGCAATCTACACCAAGAAGCTAACCGTCTGCACCTAGGGAGAAAGACGCTCCGAAGGGTACGCCGGCAATGTCGTTGGGTAAGCCCCTATATACACTCTACGTCCCGTCTTGGCATCACAGAACTTGGCCTGATCTTCAGGCGAAGCTACAAAAAGAAACCCCTTCGCGTCCCAACGCTGCACCTCACACTTGCGCAACTCCGGCCCCCTGGCAGCTCCCTGATCGATAGTCTCCACCACAAGCCGGTCTTCACTCGAAAAGACAACCTGCCGCCGGAATTTCTGCTTTACATAGGGGGACTCTGACTGGCCTGTGAATTCTGCTACTTCCTTCAACCTGCCATTCTGAAGCCCATAGACATAGCTCGTAAAAATACTGGTATCGCTCCCTCCAATGTCGCAATGCACCGCAAGAAAGGGTGGCGCGGAATGAAGCAGTTGATGGACACCAACACAAGTATTCATAGACTGCCACCGACGGCAATTGAAAGAGCCAATCAAATTCCACTGCACCTGCTTGTCAAATACGAAGACCATTCGAGTCCACTCGTCCTTCGCCTCAGTAGCAAGAATCGCCTCCAGTTCCGCATCCTGATCCAGTTGCACCCAGCGTAAGCTGATATCTTCAATACGCGTTTTGTTCGTCGCCATACACTCCCACAAACCAAGCGCTCGGCAATCGGCCTCAGGCATCAGCGGACTATGGTCCTTGAGGCTATTGAAGAGCTGATCCGGCGTCGATTTCATCGCCACAACATCCAGTTCCGCACCCCTCCCCAAGCCCGCAAACAGCATCCAAAGCAAAACAAGTCGAATCATTGAGCAACACCTTTCCGACGCCCTTGGATCAATGCCAATCCAGTTACAGCCGCCATCGATGCGAACATATTGAGAGCCAACAAAAATCGCTGCATTCTGTTCCGCAGTGTAAGCCAACTCCCCCATGCCCCCACCCGTCTACATCAACGCCTTCGGCAAATTCCTCCCCGGCCCGCCCATCCCCAACGACGAGATCGAAGACTACCTCGGCCGCATCCACAACAAAGCCTCCCGAGCCCGCCAGCGCATCCTCAAACAAAACGGCATCCTCACCCGCCACTACGCGATAGACCGCAACCAGCAATCCCTCTACTCCAACGCCCAAATGGCCGCAAAAGCCATAGAAGACCTCTACACCAAGGCCAACCTCTCCCCCAACCAAACCGACTTCCTCGGCGTCGCCACCTCCCAAGGCGACTACCCCCTCCCCGGCTTCGCCAGCATGGTCCACGGCGAACTCAAAACCCCGCCCTGCGAAATCGCCACCTTCCACGGCGTCTGCGCCAGCGGCGTCATGGCCCTCCGCGCCGCCACCCTGCAAGTCCACGACGGTCGCACTTCCGCCGTCGCCTGCGCTAGCGAATTCGCAAGCCGCCTCTTCAAGTCCACCCGCTTCGAAGCCCAAAGCGACGGCCCTCTCGACTTCGACACCGAGTTCCTCCGCTGGATGCTCTCCGATGGTGCCGGCGCCGCCCTCCTCCAGCCCACCCCCTCAAAGCTCGCACTAGAAGTCGAGTGGATCGAAATCGTCTCCCACGCCAACCGCTTCGATCCCTGCATGTACGTAGGCCCGCAAAACCACGAGGCCTCCTGGCTCGACTACCCAAGCTACCCCGCAGCAGACCGTGCCGGCGCAATCAACCTCCGCCAGGACATCCGCAAGCTCGGCGACGTAGTCAATTGCGCCGTCGATGGCGCACTCGATCTGGTAAGAAAAGGCCGCCTCAACCCCGCCTCCATCGATTGGGTCGTAGCCCACTATTCTTCCCACTTATTCCGCGAACAATCGCACGAACGCGCCGCCCGAGGTGGCCTCAACATTCCCCTCGATCGCTGGTTCACCAACCTCTACACCAAAGGCAACATCGGCGCAGCCTCCATCTACGTCCAGCTCGAAGAACTCTTCTACTCCGGCCGCCTCACCCCCGGCGAACGCATCTTCTGCCTCGTCCCAGAAAGTGGCCGCTTCACCTTCGCCTACATGATGCTCAAAGTAGTAGAAGGCACCCCCACCACAAAGACAAAAATCGAGATACCCAAAATAGAGATACCCAGAACAGAAGTTCCCCACCTCGAACCCACCAACAACCCCCACGCCCAGCGCCTCATCCGCGAGCTCACCTCGGTCTGGTTCGAATTCGAAAACCAACTCCACAGCGTCCCTATCATCCAGAAACTCTACAGCTCAGAATTCACGCTCGAAGACTACCGCCGCCTCCTCTTCAACCTCCGCCAGCAAGTCATCGACGGCTCCCGCTGGATCGCCCGCGCCGCCTCCAACATTACTGCCGAGTTTTTCCCCCTCCGCAGCGCCTTCATCGCCCACACCCAGGAAGAACACCGCGACTACGAAATGATCGAGCGCAACTACGAGGCCGCCGGAGGCAACATCGAAGACATCCGCGCAGGCCGCAAGAACATCGGCAGCGAAGCCCTCTCTTCTTACGTCCTACACCGCGCCAACCGCGAAAACCCCTTCGATCTAGTAGGCGCCATGTTCATCGTCGAAGGCCTCGGCCAGCGCGTTGCCCGCCAATGGGGAGAGCGCATCCAGTCCCACCTCAACCTCCCGGCAGACCACGTCTCCTTCCTCATCTACCATTCCGCCAGCGACGTCAAACACTTCGAGCGACTCGATCTAGCCATCGCCCAAGGCATCCTCACAGATGCGCTGGTCGACGACATCATCCGCTGCGCCAAAGTCACCGGCCGCCTCTACGCGTTACAACTGGAAGAGCTCGACAAATTCTAAATGCTGAGTGAAATCAAATGAAAGCCCACGACCAGTTTGAGCAACTCGACTTCGACCCCAAAGACCCCAGCCCCTGGCTGGCCCTCTATCTCGACACCAGCCTCCCTCTAGGCAACGACGTCAAATGCGCTCTCCTCGAAAACGCCAGCTCCCGTTCCCGCCAATTCCTCCTCCCGCTCATCAGGCCCCTGGCAAAGGCCACCATCATGGCCCAGCAAGTCTTGAAAGTCTTCATCCCCAACCGCTTCACATCATCGGCAATCCTGCATAGAACCATCTACTGGGGCCTGAAATACTTCGTCCGGCCCGAGGGCAATTACCTGATCCTCCGCCACTTCCACATCGGCTCGGAGTTGTTGCAATTCGTAGCCACCAACATCCCCGGCATAGAGATCCCGCTAATGCCCCTGCGCCCCCGCAACCTCGAAGGCCTGATCGACAACGTCTTCCTCCAGCACGATCTCAACATCTTCAACTTCGTCATCCGTCTCAACAAAGAGCTAAAGCAAAAGGGCATCGAAATCGAGCGTCAAACCAACCTCAACTTCGACATGATCACCAGCGGCCCCTTCGAGATAGACCGCGAAGGCCTCCCCAACAACCCGCTCAACTTCCTCGACGTAGAAACGGCGATCGAGATCTACACACCCCTCTACCAGCTCTTCCTAACCGACAGCGACTTCTGGCGAGCCAGCAACTCGCTACAGCTCGACGAGACTCTGGCAATCTACTGTTCCAGACTCATGGGAGATCTAAGCTACGTAGGCCTGGTAAACAACAAACACCCACTAGTCCCCCTCTCGACGCTACAGGCCGGCTACCGCCTAATGCTCCACGGCCTAGCCGCAGAATCCCTCCACGCCACCCTCGTCAAGCTCAAGGAGAAGCAAGCAACAGCATCAAGATGAACTAACAAGCCGATCCCGCAGCCGCCACTCCAGCCAGGCCAGCCACCCAACATACGATCCCTCACCCACCAGGTGCGCAATCCCAAACAACGAAGCCTGGCTCGAAACCAACACTGCCGCCACAACACAAAACACAGCCCAACACCCGTTCGCCACCACCAGCAACACAATCAGCCCCTTCGGCCTCTTCCGTCGCACCGCAAGCGAAAAAGAGTAAGCACCGTAAATCAGGTTCACCACTCCAAGCCCCATCACAAACTCAACCGGCAACAAGTACAACCGGCTAAGCCACCCCGCCAGCATCAGCATCGCCACGCCCGCAATCCCCGCACCAATACAATCCACCCACAACACGTTTTTCTGTAGCGCCATCATCCCGTTCGCAGTCCTCCACTACCTGCTCAAAAGAACATTATCGCGTCAACACGCGACCCGTGGGATCTTCCCGCAGTCAGTCCCTTTTAGGCAGCGCGCGCTGTTGTAGCATTTGATCATGCCGTCCAACAGAATCAATCTCCACCACCTAATGCCCTCCGCAATGGGAGCCCTACTGTTGGCGGCCGCCCTCCAGCAGCCCCTCCCCGCAGCAGACCTCTCGAAATTCAAGCGCATCGAGCCACAGTACATAGCAGCGCTCGCTGACCCCAAGGCCACCTCCGGCAACAACGCCCAATCCTGGGGCCTCTGGGCTCTCGACCCCGGCCCCCGCGGCACCACCCTCGACCGCTACGATCAATTGAAGACCACCGGCGTCGCAGCCTCAGGCTGGAAGTTCGACCCCGCCGACTGGTGGCTCGAAGAGCACGGCTTGATCATGGAGCAGCCAACCTTTCCCCTCGCCCCCGGCAAATACGTCGTCACCGGAGACCGCAAGATCACCACCGTCCTCACAATTCACCCAAAGGACAAAGAAGGCAATCAACGCTGGGAACTCGCCGACGGCGCAAACCTCTACGACGTCACCCATCTCGGATGCCGAGCCGCACGCTACAAACCAGCATCAGCCAACAACTCCTGCTCACCCGCAAATGTCCGCTTGACAGGAATTCCAGTGAGGCCAGGAGTAGCCATGCCCGTCGTCAACGGCTGCCGTCAGCAGGACTACGCAGTCCTCATCATCATTGGATTGCCAGCCACTAACTGAGTGGCCGCAGTAGAAGCTATCTATCCGATAGTCACCTTCTTCATGTTGTCGCTAGGCACACGGTCGATTAACAAACGAAGCGGGTCCACTCCAGCCTTCTCAGGCTCTTCGTCGACAACAAACTTGTATTGAGATTTACCAGATTTCATCTGAATCTTTTCCCGGTGCAGCACCTTGCCGTAGCGCTCGTTCTTTCCGGGTTTGGCAAAAGCCCCAATCTCAATAAAGTCATTCAACGGAGCCTCGGTCTCCACGCCCTTATCGCTGGCGTAGAACTTTCTGGTTTCGATATCAATCGTCACCTCATATTTGCCATCCGGGCGCTTGGTTGCCTTAGCTTCCATGGTGCGGTTGCCAAAGAGAGTGATCTCTTCAAACAAATCGCGGATCAGATATCGCAAATTTTCGGGAGTTTCCTCACGGAAGGCATCTACCAACACATGTGCCGTCGGATAAGGTGGCTGAGCGTAGGCAAAACGAGCGATAACTTTACGAAGAGCCCGGTTTACAGCCTCTTCACCGATCATTTCCTTGAGGTAGTAAATCACAGCGCTGGCCTTGCGGTAATGGATGTAGCCCTGCTGAGCCTCAACACGGATCAAGGGTTGTTCTTTAAGCAACTCGCGGCCACGCGCGCTGAGATAACGGTCTACCTCATACTCCATAAACTTCCTCATCGTGTTGCGGCCATACTGATGTTCCATCACCATCAACGCTGAATATTGAGCCAGCATTTCGCTCAGTGCGGTAGCGCCCTGCATATTTGCCCCAACCACCTGATGAGCCCACCACTGGTGGCCCATCTCATGGGCCACGACATAGTTCACCATGTCGATGTCGTCGGGCTTATCGAGCTTGGCGACAAAGCCGATGGATTCGGAATACGGCATCGTCCCGGGGAAGGCCTGCGCAAAGCTGGCAACTCTGGGGAACTCGATAATTCGGGTCTGCTTATGCATGTACGGGCCAAAATTCTTTGTGTAGTAATCGATGCTGCGCTCCATGGCCGACATCATCTTCGGTACGTTCCAGGTATGTTCCGGATGATAGTAAACCTCCATCTGGATGCCGTTCATCGTTTTGCGCTCCACCTGGTAGCGGGCGCTCATAAAGCTGTAGAAATTCAGCGAGTCTTTGTCCAGCTTGTAATGGAAGTAGCGTCTTCCGCCTTCGGTCCACTCGCGCACCAGTGATCCAGGGGCAATCGCGATTTGATCGGGCGAAGTGCTAACGACACTCTCCACGCTCACCCAATCAGAGTTGTTGCTGATGTAGGTGTTCATGCAATTGGCGGTGCAGTCACGCTCGAGCTTCGGCATCAGATCCTTCTCGGGCAGACCGCGCTTCTTGCGCTCATTGCGATCATCAAGTTCGCCGTCTGGCTGATAGCCGATCTGCGGCACAATTCCGCTGTTGAAGAAGGTGCCGTTCTGTACAATCTGCATCACTCGGACTTCATCTTCAATGCCCTTTGGCTCGCGCTTGACGGTGTACTTCATGTGGCGCTTTTCGCCCGGCTGCATGGGCGCATTGAGCTTGTAGATGCGGTAGGAAAGCCGCTTGTCATCCAAGCTCAGCTTTGCACCTTCAAGATCAACAACCGTCTCGAAATCACGATCGACAACGATATGAATCTCAGGGATCGCTTTGGCAGTTTTGTTCTCGATCACCTGATCGCCGCGAAGCACAAGACCACGCTTCTCGGGATAGATGTCGATGTCGTAGCGCACACTTTGTACGCGAGGCTGCGCGAGGCCCTGATACTTCTTGTAGGTCTTCTCGTACTCAGCCCGCATGTTGAGACCAGTCTTCGGGCCAACAACCATGTTGAGCACTTGGGTGTTGTAGTAGATCCAGCCGGCAATCACCACAAAGCATCCTGCGATAGCGATTGCCGGTGTAGTGAGGCGCTTGCGAACTGCCTCTTTGCCACGCGGCCACCAGGCAACGGTAAGGGCTGCAAGGAGCAAGCAAAAGACACCCCAATAGGCGGTGAACCACCACCAGCCTTCAAGGTAGGGCGCCATCCCGTAGAGATCGGAATAGGTGTAAGAAGGACGCGACCCAAAGCGCACCATGCGAGTGCCGACATCAAGAGGCCGCCAGATGAAGCCCTGGGCCACCACAAAGATGATGAAGGCAAAATAGCCAACGTATTTATTCGGGCACAAGACGTGCACAAAAAAAGCCAGCACAGTGATCAGAACAAACCAGGAGAAGTCATAGACAAAGAGCTCGCTGAGATAAAGATCGATCTGGTAGCGGTGGTAGCCGAGCCAGGCTTGTGTCGCGATGCCAGTGGCCATCATGAGCGCCTGCATTACCGCCATGATTCCAAGCAAAGCACCAATTTTTGCTGCGTAGCGTGTCCAGGTTACTGAAGGAGTAACATCCTCGATTTCGTCCATGCGGGCATCCCGCTCGCGCCACACCAGCAAACCAGCGTAGTAGGTAATCATCGAGAGCGAGAAGGCGTAGAGCGAGCCCTGAATCACTTCAACGATGAAGTAAGTTACCGGGTGCGTCGAGTTGCCGTAACCTTCTTTGGCAGAAAAGATAATCGATGGAACCGTATTGAGCAGCGCGGCAGTGAGCAAAACGATAAACGATGTGGTCTTGATCAGGCCAAAGAACTCAAAGCGGAAGAGGCCGGCCAACTGCTGCCAGGCGCTTTGGTTTCCCGGCCGGTAGTTTACGTTGGGCATCGCGATGTCGATGCGCTGCTCCTTGGTTTCGGCTGCTGCCGTGCCTTTTTTGTTGCGTTCGGCAAAGCTGAAACGGTAGTAAGTAAAGGCAAGAATGGCCGAACCCACACCAAGCCATAAGAGCCTGTTCCACAACATCAGACCCTCCCACCACAGCACCTTTGTGTTGCGCTCACTCACCGTCCAGTACTTTGTCATGAAGGTGTAGGGCCGGATACCAAAGGGATCGAGCATGGCCGACAGGGTCTCGTTATCGATGTCTTCAGTAAAGACGTCAGATACGGCATAGGCAACCAGCAGGACGAGCATGCCCAGGAAGGAAGTCATCGTGCTCCGGGTTAACGAAGCGATGCAGAAGACGATGGCAGCAACGAAGAATGTATTGGGAATCGCGAAGGTGAAGATCGAGGCAATATGGGCTTCCCAGGAGATCGAGCGCCAGCGCTCGGCATCAATCCAGGGCATATAGGCAGCCAGAATAACACCGGCAGAAACACCCGTCATCGGAATTACAGAGATGAGCGCAGAGCCGGTGAAACGGCCCATCAGGAAGGGGAACTTCTTGAGTGGCGTGGTGAAAACCATCTGGTGGGTGTTGTATTGAAAGTCGCGCGCGGCGGCCGAGTTTACAAACGCGGTAGCCATCAGCATCGTAAAGATGCCGATCAGCCCGTAGAAGGTTTGAATCACAAATGGGGCATTGCGATAAGTATTCGAGACTGCGGCACCGACGACGATCTGATCGCTGCTGCTCGCCCCAAAGATCATGGCCCCGATGACAAGGAAGAAGATCCACACCATCATGCTGCGGAGCCAGTAACGGATTTCAAAGGCCAAAAGATTGCTAAACATATCGGGCTCCTAGCTGATCTCGTTGATCTTGGAAAAGAAGACGTCTTCAAGGCCGGGTTGCGCCAGGGCAAATCCGTCATCAAGAGCAGTCTCGCTGTAGACATGAATCAAAGGCCGGCCGGCCACCATCTTGTTCGAGATCACCTTATATTGGGCTTCGTAATCCTTCAGCTCTGACATGGCAATCTTGCGGCTGTAGATCTTACCGGCGAGCGATTCCACTGCGGCATCCGGCCCTCCTTCATAGAGCACCTTGCCCTTATGAATGATTGCCATTTTGCTGCAGAGCTCCAGAACGTCTTCAACAATGTGGGTAGACAGGATCACGATGACGCTCTCACCAACCTCTGCGAGTAGGTTGTAGAAGCGATTGCGCTCGCCAGGGTCAAGACCGGCGGTAGGCTCATCGACGATCAGTAACTTGGGGTTGCCAATCAGCGCTTGTGCAATGCCGAAGCGCTGGCGCATTCCTCCTGAAAAACTCGACAGGGCCTTCTTGCGGTGCTCAAAGAGATTCACCTTCTGAAGCATCGCCTCCACCAGCGTCTTGCGTTCTCCGCCGCTGGTGACACCTTTCAGGAGGGCCAAGTGATCCAGCATGTCGAAAGCCGAGATCCTCGGATAGACGCCAAAATCCTGCGGCAGATAGCCAAGCCGCTGGCGTACTGCATCCCGGTCTTTCAGGACATCGATGTCCCCA
Source organism: Bryobacter sp. (assembly GCA_022843625.1). GTDB lineage: Bacteria > Acidobacteriota > Terriglobia > Bryobacterales > Bryobacteraceae > Bryobacter. Next base: position 110,749 of record JALHNH010000006.1, read on the forward strand.
AGCATCACAGAACCGGAATCTGCCTCCTGCAAGGTTGCGATGGTACGCATCAACGTCGATTTGCCAGCACCGTTTTGGCCAAGCAGACCGTACATTCCTTGCGGCACTGAAAGGCTGACATCGTCGAGTGCCTTGACGCCGTTGGCGTAGGTTTTAGAGAGATTAGAGATTCGCAGTTCCATGACTTCCCCTGAATACGGATTCGATTGCCAGCATGTTCCCTAAAGCATCCTCAATGGAAACAGGAACCGCCGTATTGTCCAAAATTGCCCGGCTGAAGAGATCCCCCTGGATCGTGTATTGGTCGCAGACCGGAAATTCTTCCACCACACCACCCGGCTCCACGAAGATCCGGGTTGGCTTGTCGGGCGGGGCGTTGAAGGGGATTTCGATTTCCACTCGACCCTTGGTTCCAAAGATGATGACGCGCTGATAGGGGTTCAACTGGGTTGAGCAGGAAAAAACACACTGCCCCTGTGGATAATCGAGAATCGCACTCGTTAACCTGTCGGTACCAAAGGCGGGGTCGCGATCTATACTCGACACAATGCGGGTGGGCTCGCCGCCAAAGATCATCCGGGAAAGCGTCACCGGGTAGCAGCCGATATCCATCAATGCTCCGCCGCCCATCTCAGCGTTGTTGCGGATATTGGCCGGGTCGACGTTGAAGTAACTGAAAACACAGGTCATCAGGCGGAGATCGCCAATTGCGCCAGAGACTACAATCTCCTTTGCGCGCAACCATTGCGGGTGCGTCTTTGCCATGAAAGCTTCGCCAATTTTGACGCCATACTTGTCGCGCGCCGCGATGAGGTCTTGAGCCTCGGCCGAGGTGAGCCCAATCGGTTTCTCACAAAGAACATGCTTGCCTGCGGCAGCGGCCCGGATCGACCATGGCACGTGCAGGTCATTCGGTAAAGGATTGTAGATGGCATCCACATTCGGATCGGCCAGCAGGGCTTCGTAAGTGGAGTGCAGGGTGGCGATTCCCAGGGCATCGCAAACCGGCTTTGCTTTCTCCACATTGCGGGAAGCCATGGCCACAACCTCGCAATAGCTTCCGCGTTGCATCGCCGGGATCACCTTCTCCCTCGCGATCTTCGCGTTACCCAAAACTCCCCAACGGATCTTATTTGCCATCACAAACCTCCTAGACTAAATTCAGTGGACGTAATTCGCGTAACGGAACATCTCGATCCGGGCGAGGTTCTTGCAGGTTATCGCAAAGGGATCTTTCCCATGGGCTACATGGATGCACCGGTTTATTCCTGGCACTTGCCGGAGAAGCGTGGCATTCTGCCCCTTGAAGACTTTCATGCCTCCAGCAGCCTCACTCGAACGCTCAAGCAGAAACGCTTCACCGTAACTTTTGATACTGCTTTTGAGGCTGTGATGCGGGCCTGTGCCAGCCGCGGTGAAGAAGATCCGGATTCGACCTGGATCACGGAGCGTTTTGTAGAAGTCTATTCGCAACTCCATCGCGAGGGCCATGCTCATTCAGTGGAAGTCTGGATTGACGGTAAACTTTCCGGCGGAACATATGGCATCCATCTTGGCGGCGCTTTCTTCGCCGAGTCGAAATTTCATACTGTCCGCGATATGTCGAAAGTCGCTCTTGCCAGCCTGGTTGCCCGGCTCCGCGAGAAAGACTTTCAACTTCTTGACGTTCAATATTGGACACCCCATCTCGATCAGTTCGGCGTTGCTGAAGTGGATCGTAACGAATACTATTGGAAGCTGCGTGAGGCATTGAAACTAGACCGGAGCTTCTGATGAAACAACTTTTTGGGGTGGCGCTGCTCTTGTTCGCTACACTCAGTCTCTGGAACAGCATCGCTGATTTCTGGGCTGCATATCGTACTCGGGTAATCCCGGCAACGGTGCTGGCCAGTAAGCTAAGGATTGACTGGGGCCGCGCCGATTCAGAATCCCAGGAAACACCTCTATACACACTCAGCGTTGACCTAAAATCGGATGACGGCTCAGCTAGAACCTTTAGTTGGGAGGGTGATCCCGGGGCTGCCGTTTATCCTGAAGAGGCTCTGGATGAATTGAAGGCCTGGGGAACGGGTACAAAGCACAACATTGGCGTGCTTCGCGGAAACGCAAAAGAGATCCGGATCAACCAGATGGAATCGAACCCGGAAATCGGTAAAGGTGTAGCCTGGCTCTTTGGGTTCTTCGTCGCCGGAATCACTGGCATAGCAAGTCTTTCCGCTGCCAATTTTCAATTGAGCGCTCACCCCCGCCTGGCCTTCCTTAAAGGTTTTGGCGTTTGGACAGTCTTTCTTGCGTTCGGATTGATGCCGCTTCTAGGATCATTTGCCTTCGCTTGGGGCATGAGTGAAAAGATCGCTACTTGGAAGCCTGTCATTGCGCGCAAGGTTGGTGAATCGGCGGCATTCGATACATCAAAGTCGGTGCCAAACGTAGAAGTTACGCTTATTGCAATGAAGCAGTTGACTGAGCATCCCTATGACCGGATTGAATTTGACTGGAATGGCCAAAAATTACATGGCGGAATAGGCTCCTGGCAGGGAATTTACGATCATGGGACCCTCACCACAGGTAACGAGTATCGCTTTCTCATCTCGCCCAGGGACCGATGGGAAATTGCCCAAAAACTGAGTTGGGGTGAGGACTTTGGTGTGCCCTTTGGGCTTCTCCTTTTTTTTGGCCTCGCCTTTACTGGAGCAGCTTTCGGAGTGAGAAGGATGGAGCGCAGATTCCATTAGAAAGGCTAACGGAAGTAAGTCTTGACACAGTTCACTTTGCCGAATCGAAGTTTCATGGAGTACGCGATTTGTCAAAAGTCGCTCTAGCTAGTCTGGTTGAGAGTCTTCGCGAGAAAGACTTTCAACTGTTGGACGTTCAAAACTGGACACCTCATCTCGATCAGTTTGGAGTTGCCGAAGTGGATCGTAACGAATATTATTGGAGGCTACGCGAAGCATTAAAGCTGGATCGGAGCTTTTCATGAAACGGCTTGTTAGCATTCCCTTTTTTCTTTTTGCACTCCTCTGTCTTTGGAATAGCGTGGCTGACTTCTGGGCTGCTTACCGGATGCGCGTTGTGCCGGTGACCGTTATTGCCAGTAAATTGAAGATCGACTGGGGCATCCCTGAGTCAGAATCACAGGAAGAGCCTCTTTACACACTGAGCGTTGACCTCAAGGCCGATGACGGCTCGGGTAGAACTTTCAGTTGGCAAGGGGACCCAGGCCGGGCTGTCTATCCTGAAGAAGCTCTCGACGAATTTGCTCTTTGGCAGCCAGGGCGCAAACAAACCATCGGCATCCTGCGTGGAAACGCGAGAGAGATCCGGCTTGACCAGATGGAATCGAATCCAGAAGTCGGGAAGGGGATCGCGTGGTTGTTTGGGTTCTTCGTGTCCGGCATTACAGCCCTTGCAACTGTCGCGGGTGGAAGTATAGATACGGAGCGTCGTCCCCGCCTGGCCTTTCTGAATGGCTTGGGAGCTTGGACTGTTTTCTTCGCCTTCGGCCTCATGCCCTTGCTGGGATCGGTAGCCTTCGGCTGGTGGACGATTCAGAAGATCAACACCTGGCAGCCTGTAGTTGCACAGAGAGTGGGCGAGCAGATGCCCTTCGACACTTCAAAGCCAATTCCGAATGTTGAGATCACGAACAAAGCTCTGAAGGGGCTGGCTGAGAATCCTTACAACCGAATTGAATTCGAATGGAAAGGACAAACCCTGCATGGCGGAATCGGGCCCTTGCGCGGCACCTACGACCTTGGCGCATTGGCAGCAGAAGACAAGTATCATTTTATGAGCTCTCCAACTGATCGCTGGGAAATTACACAGCGTCTGAGCTGGCAAGACGACTTTGCCCTTCCGTTTGGAGTTCTCCTGTTCTTTGGGGTAGTCTTTACCGGGGCCAGCCTTCTGATTAGGCGCGCCGAGAAAAGCTTTAGTCTATCTAATGGAATAAGAAGAAAGTTTTGATAAAGTCGAAACGATGAAGAGTTTATTGCTTTCCCTTTTGTTCTCGGCTTGCATGCTGGCAGAGACCCCGAAGACTTTCACCCTGAAAAACAAGGCCGGGATGGAAGCGGTAATCACCAACTATGGGGGCATTCTCATGTCGCTCAAGGTGCCGGGCCGGGCGGGCAAACTGGAAGACGTAGTGATTGGCTTTGACAAGCCCGAAGACTACATCGCCAGGAAAGAGCATCCCTATTTTGGAGCTCTGGTGGGCCGCTATGGCAACCGCATCGCGAAAGCGCAGTTCTCAATCGACGGCAAAGTGCACAAGCTTGCAGCCAACAATGGGCCGAATTCTCTGCATGGTGGGCTGGTAGGCTTTGACAAGAAGTTTTGGAATGCTCGGCAATCCGGCAATTCTCTGACGCTTGAGCTGGTAAGCAAGGATGGAGAAGAGGGCTTTCCGGGTGAGTTGCGAGTGAAAGTGGTTTACACGCTCAGCGATAGCAATTCACTGCGTATCGACTACTCAGCGACTACAAATAAGCCGACGGTGGTGAATCTAACCAACCACTCCTATTTCAATCTGGGCGGGACAGCAACCAAACATGTAATGGGCCATGTCTTGAAAGTGAATGCCAGCAAGTTCACACCAGTGGACAAAGATCTGATTCCGACCGGCGAATTGCGACCAGTTGCCGGTACGCCGTTTGACTTCACGAAACCGGCGCCTATCGGTTCGAGGATTGAGCAAAAGGATGAACAACTGAAAATGGGCGGTGGCTATGACCACAACTTCGTTTTTGATAAGGGCATCACAGCCAGTCCTCAACTTGTGGTTGAGGCCTACGACCCTGCTTCAGGACGTTTGATGGAAGTGCTCACAACCGAGCCTGGAGTTCAGCTCTATACGGCCAATTTCCTGGATGGAACGATTGCGGGCAAGGGTGGAGTGAAGCTGGAGAAGCGGCACGCCTTCTGTCTTGAGACCCAGCACTTTCCGGATTCGCCGAATCAGCCGAATTTCCCAAGCACGTTGCTGAGGCCGGGGAACACGTACAAGACATCTACCGTATTTCAATTCAAGGTGCGCTAATGGAAGAAATAAAGCAATTTCTGGAAACAGCAGCTGAGAACGTATCGCATCAGGCGACAGAGATATCCAGGAGTCTTCAGGCAAACGGGTCTGAGGTGATCGGAACGATAGCAGAAAGCGGTATTGACGTTGTGGTTGAGGGCGGCATCGATTTTGTGATCGAAGCTATCGGCGAAGTGCTGGGTTCGTAACTACGTCCTCAGCCGCACGGGGCTGAATACTTCAGTTTCAAGCGCAGCCTTGATCTCCTCAAAGACGGCGTCTGGCGACTGGTGGGCGTTGACGTGGATCACGTTGCCGGTGCCGCCAAGTTTGTAGAAGCCCAGAACAGGGTCGGTGACTGCCTTGTACGCATCCAGCCGGCAATGCGCAGTCTCCACCGTGTCGTCATTGCGTTGCCACAATGGCTCGTTGTCGATGTCGCAGAAGCCATCTCGAAGCGGAGGCTTGCTGAGCAGGTTATAGATCGCGCCGCAGCTTCGGCAGTTCCAGCGTGCGCTGAGGCGGCTGATCAGTACAGAGTCAGGCACGTCCATGTGGACGAGAGTCGGAGCAGCGAGGTCGAGTCCTTCGAGGATCTGATGCAGGTGGGAGGCTTGCTCGACAGTGCGCGGATAGCCGTCGATCAAGAAGCCATCACGACAATCTGGCTCGGCCAGGCGGGCCTCCAGCAGATGGTTCACCATTTCGTTCGGAACAAGGCAACCGGCCGCCAGAAGGCAGTCGATCGTTTTGCCGGTATCGGAATGCTTCTCGCTTTCGCGACGTAACATGTCGCCCGTCGAAATCGCGGGAATGCCCAATCGGTCCCTGAGCAGGGGAGACTGGGTTCCTTTGCCGCAACCTGGCGGACCGAATAACAGAAGGACCACGTGTACCTCCATCAAAGAGTAATCTGACTGAAACGTGGCGTCAATGGTAAGTTTCACCCACTGGCTGACCGTAGGGATGTTCCGGAAGATGCTTTAATAGTTCGGAAAGCACACCCATCATGCCCAGCCAGAATCGCTTCGGACGACGCAATTTCTTTGGTAGCTCCATCGCTGCCGCAGCCGCAGTTGCCGCTCCTGCCCAGGACACCTTCGACTTCGACACTCCCTATAGCCGGGTTGGCACGGACTCCACCAAGTGGGATGCGCAAATCAAGCGCTACGGCAAAGATTCGATCCTCGCCGGGATGGGCATTTCTGATACCGATTTCCGGACGGCCCCGGTGATTACCGCCGCGCTCCAGAAGCGGATGCAGCATGAGAATTGGGGTTATCTGACGATGCCCGAGTCGTTCCGTGAGTCCATCATCAACTGGAACAAGCGGCGCTACGGAATCACGATTCGCCCGGACCGGTTGCTGCTGGCTACCGGCGTGCATCCGGCCATTATCAGCGCCCTTCGTGCCTTTTCGCCGGTGGGCAGCAAGGTGCTGCTGCTAACGCCCACCTACGATGGTTTCTTCGGAGACATTTCTGCTGCCGGCTGCAAGCCGCAGGAGTGTCCGCTCAAGCAGGTAAATGGGCAATACCAACTGGATCTGGAAGCACTCGATCGCCGTATTTCGCACGACACCAACTCGCTGATTCTTTGCAATCCCAATAATCCAACGGGGAATGTCTGGTCTCGCCAGGAATTGACTGCCGTTGGTGAGCTTTGTACAAAGCGTCGGGTGGTTGTGCTGGTGGATGAGATCCACTGCGATCTGGTCACCAAAGGGAATCAGTACACTCCCTACTCGTTGCTTGAGAATCGCGAAGTTGTCAACAATAGCGTTACGTTCAAGTCGGCCAGCAAGTCGTTCAACCTGTCTGCGCTCAAGGCCGCCTGGATGTTCTCTGATAATGCCGAATACATGGCTCGTATCGCAGCCACGGGCCACAGCGGGGATATCAACACGCTTGGGGTTGTCGCTGCGCAGGCAGCACTAAATGAAGGCGAGCCGTGGCTAAAGCAACTGATTTCCTACATTGATGGCAATCACGAATTCGTTGCAGAATTTGTGGGCAAGCGCATTCCGCTACTAAAGTACACAAAGCCTCAAGGCACCTATCTTGGGTGGGTGGATGTGTCGGGGTTGATTGAACGGATTGGGGCGAGCGAAAAGGCCGCAAAGCTGAATCAGGGGCGGCCGGCAGGGGCTCGGCCGGTTACGGCGGAGATGGTGGTGCAGGATTTTCTGGTGAAGCAGGCCAGGGTTCAGATCAACGCCGGCACCAATTACGGGCAGGCCGGGACAGGGCGAATGCGAATGAATCTTGGTACTTCGCGCAAAACGCTGGAGATGGCCCTCTCGAGCATCGCTTCGGCGCTGCAGAAAGTCTAGGCGACGCGAAGCTCTGCAGGCCCACGCTTTAGATCCGGGATGGCCATTTGGATTGCGCCCAGGGAACAAAAGGCTGGCCTCAGGCGTATCTCATTAGGTACCTCAATGAACCTGATTGCTGCATGGATGCAAAGTGCGAATCGAGATCGGCGGATAGAAACTGCCGTGGATCAGGCACTTTCCTTTGTTATCAGGGCCTTTGATTTCTTTCAAAACTTGGTTGAGGGCATCAACGCGGTTTCGACCATATTGGAAGTCGTGAGCGGCCTGCTTCATTTCTAAGGTGCCGTAGCGCAGCTTTCACCTAAAATTCAAAGTGGCCAGGCGATGAATCGCTACAATAAGAGATCTTATGCGCATCGCTCTCGCGCAAATCAATACCACCGTTGGCGACTTCGACGCGAACCGCAAGAAGATCGTTGACTTCGCACGCCGTGCGGCGGATCGGGCAGCACAGGTTGTGCTCTTTCCTGAACTCTGTCTCACAGGATACCCTCCACGCGATCTCGTGGAGAAAGCTTCGTTTCTCGCTCGCGCTGAAGAAGAAATCCTGCGGATTGCCGCTGAAACCGCACACCTGCCGCTTCACATCATCGTTGGCTCGGTTGCACCTTCTCACCAGACCGTCGGCAAGAAGGTTCTCAATTCCGCCGTAGTGCTGCATCGCGGCCAGGAAGTGTTTCGACAGACCAAGATGCTGCTGCCCACCTACGACGTCTTTGATGAGGGCCGGTATTTCTACTCGGCTCAGTCGCAAACGCTTCTATCAATCGACGGCGTCCCTGTGGCTCTTACAGTCTGCGAGGATACATGGAACCAGAAGCAAATTTTTGCCCAGCGTCTCTATGAGCGGGACCCGATTTCGGAGTTAAAGGCTCAGGGTGCACAGTTGCTCCTCAGCATCAATGCCAGCCCTTATGAACAGGGCAAGAGGGCCTTGCGACGCGAACTCTTTGGGACCATAGCGCAACAGCACGGGCTGCCCTGCGTCTATGTGAACTCCATCGGCGGCAATGACCACCTCGTATTTGACGGCTCAAGCTTTGCCATGAATGCGCAGGGCAAGGTGATCGCCGAGGGCCCCAGCTTCGCCGAGAGCCTGATTCTTTGCGATGTTGCTACCGGCGAAGGCGAAAAGCAGGCAACCCACGCGGACGAGAACGAGGCCGTTTACGAAGCGCTGGTGCTGGGCACCCGGGACTACGTAACCAAGTGTGGCTTCCGAAAAGTGCTGATCGGTCTTTCAGGTGGCATTGATTCCTCAATCGTCGCTTGTGTCGCAGTAGAGGCCTTTGGCAAGGAGAACGTGATTGGTGTAGGAATGCCCGGGCCCTATTCCTCTGACCATTCCCTGACCGATGCGCGTGAAATGGCAGAGCGTCTCGGAGTGCGCTTTGAGGTCTCCTCGATCCAGCCCGGCTACGAAACAATGATGGAGACGCTGGCGCCCTTGTTTGTTGGTTACAAGCCCGATGCCACCGAGGAAAACATCCAGAGCCGTTTGCGCGGATTGACGCTGATGGCGTTGTCGAACAAATTCGGGGCACTGGTTCTGACTACAGGCAATAAGTCGGAACTCGCGGTGGGCTATTGCACGTTGTATGGCGATATGTGTGGTGGCCTCGCGGTGATCTCCGATGTGCCGAAGACGCTGGTGTACGACCTGTGCCGGATTGCAAACCGGCGCCTGAGCGATGCCATCCCCGAGAATGTGTTTGTGAAACCGCCTTCGGCGGAGTTGCGGCCCGATCAGACAGATCAGGATTCGTTGCCCCCTTACGATGTCCTCGACCGGATCCTGAAGGGCTACATTGAGCGCTTCGAGTCTCCGGTTGAGATTGCGAGCCGGGAAGATCTTCCTCTCGATCTGGTGCGAGAGATTGCGCGGAAGGTAGACCTTAACGAGTACAAACGCCAACAGGCCGCACCGGGCCTGAAGGTGACTTCAAAGGCATTTGGCATTGGCCGCAGATTCCCGATCGCACAGCGATACCGGGACTAAGTACAAAGAGGTATAAGCATGAAACATTGGAACCCTGTGTTTCCGATTCTGGCGCTGGGAGTGATCGGGGTGTGCGCGTTGTTTTCGCAACCCGAAAAATTGAAGCTGGTAGGCCCGCAAGAAGACGGCAGCGTGTTGTTACCTACGGGATGGAGAGTCCGGCCTGCCGGGTCTCAGCTTGAGACCGATACCTTTCCGATGGCGAGTGTGATGTCGCCGAACAAGAAGTTCCTCGCCGTACTGCATGGCGGCTACAACATTCCCTCAGTGGCGCTGCTGGACCCAACGACCCTCAAGCAGATCTCTCGCGTCGAGCTGCCAGACGGCTGGCTGGGCCTGTCGTTTTCGCCTGACGGCAAGAGCCTCTACGTGGGCGGCGGCTCGAAGGCCATGGTTTATGCCCTCAGTGTGGGAGCTGGCGGCGAACTAACGCGGGCTGGCGATTGGAAGCTCACCGAAGCCGCCCCCACGCATGAAGACTTCACGGGCGACGTAGCTGTGTCCCCCGACGGGCGATTGCTCTACGTGGCCATGCTGCACCGCAACATGATCGCAGTGATCAATCCGCAGTCTGGCCGGGTGATTGAACGATTCCAAACGGGCCGTCGGCCCTACCGTGTGCTGGTGCATCCCGACAACCAGAGCTTCTTTGTATCGGCGATGGGCGACGCCGCAGTGTTGCATCAGAAGGCATCCGATGGGGTGATCTTGCAGCGTGTACGCGTGGGTGCAACACCAATGGATATGGTGTGGCGTGGGGCGAAGACGGTGCTCGAAGAAGAAGGCCCACAGCCATGGGCGGCCCGGATCTTTGTGGCTTCCTCTAATACGAATTCAGTGCATGTGATTGGCGTGGCTGAATCGAAGGACTTGAATCTTGTCGAGACAATCAACGTGTCGATGACGCCTCTGCAGGCTCTTGGATCCACTCCGAGCGCCCTCGCCTTGAGCCCGGACGAAAAGAAGCTCTATGTGGTGTGTTCCGACCTGAATGCAGTAGCCTCAGTGGAAGTAGAAGGTAAGCGATCCCTGGTGGAGGGCTTCATCCCTTCGGGCTGGTATCCGATTGCAGCCCGGTCAATGGGAGAGGACCGGCTCCTCATCTTCAACGGACGAGGCTCCCGCAGCTATCCGAATAACGTGAATGGCCCGAACCCGCTGAAGCGGCCTGCTCCGCTGCATTTGGGTGGAGCACCGGTGGCCTATGTCGGACGCTTGCAACGCGGTTCCATCTCGGTTGTAACGGGGCTCGACAAGGAGCGGATGAGCGCCTATACGGCAAGTGTGAAATTGAACTCAAATTATCGCGATGAGCAGATGGCGGAGAATTCGCTTTCATCGACAGTGGTGCCGGCAGTAGTGGGCCAGAAGTCGAGCGCGATTGAGCATGTGATTTACGTGCTCAAGGAGAATCGTACTTATGATCAGGTGCTCGGCGATCTGGGTAAGGGCAATGGCGACCCGTCGTTGACTTTGTTTGGACGTGACGTTGCACCAAATCACCACAAGCTGGCGGAAGACTTCGTCTTGTTCGATAACTTCTACGTGAATGCCGACGTGTCGGCCGACGGCCACAACTGGTCTACGGCTGCGATCGCGCCTGCTTATGTGCAGCGGATGTGGCCGAACTCTTACGCCGGGCGGCGCAAGCATTATGACTATGAGGGCGGCGAAGTGGCAGCCAATGCCCCCGCCGGCCGCATCTGGCATAGCGCGCTGGCGGCTGGCTTAAGTGTTCGCAATTATGGATGGTGGGGCAAGAATTTGCCGAAGCCCGAGGGGACGCGGCAAATTGCACAGATCCTCGACCCACAACTGGCCCCTCACACGGCGATGCAATATCGTGGCTTTGACCTCGATTACCTCGATGTAGACCGTGTGAAGGTCTTCATCGAAGAGCTGAAGCAGTTTGAGTCGACCGGCAAGATGCCGAATTTCATAACGCTCAAGATCGGCAACGACCACACCTCGGGTTTATCTGCCAACAAACTCTCGCCCAAGGCGCAAGTAGCAGATAACGATCTGGCGCTCGGCATGCTGGTGGAGGCAATGTCGAAGTCGAAGTTCTGGGCTAAGACGGCGATTTTCGTAATCGAAGACGATGCTCAAAACGGGGCAGACCATGTGGATTCCCACCGCTCGCCCGCCTACATCATCAGCCCCTACACACGTCGCGGCACAATCGATTCGACAATGTACAACACCACATCTGCCCTGCGAACCATGGAACTCTTGCTGGGCCTGCGGCCAATGACTGTCTATGACGCCAGTTCAACGCCGATGACGCGCGCTTTTGCCAAAGACGCAAAGATGGGTACCTATACAGCTCTTACGCCACAACAGCCGATGGATGAGAGAAACCCGGCCGCAGGCACACTGGCAGCCAGAAGTGCTCGCATGCGCTGGGATGAAGCCGACGAGATTGATGACAACGAATTGAATCAGATACTGTGGCTGGCCTTGAAGGGCGGAACCCCGCCCGCGCCGGTGCGGTCTCTGTTTGGAGGCCGTTAAGCCGGATGCCGAAGATTTACGTATCGTTTGTGTGGCACATGCACCAGCCCTTCTACAAGGACTTGGTGTCGAATGAGTACAAGCTGCCCTGGACGCGCATGCATGCGCTGAAAGATTACTACGGGATGGTGAAGGTGCTGGAGGATTTCCCTCAGGTGCATCAAACCTTTAATCTTGTGCCTTCGATGCTGGTGCAGCTCGATGAGTATGCACGCGGGGTGGCGGTGGACCCCTTCCTGCGCTGTGCCAACAAAGATACGTCGAGCTTGTCTGACGGGGAGCGCGAGTTTATCTTGCGCTACTTCTTTCAGGCGAATGTGCAGCGGATGATCTATCGCTACCCACGCTATGCAGAACTGTATGAAGCCTGGATGGCGGTGGATGAAAACTCGCAACGGGGGCTTCGGACCTTCAATGATGCCGCGATTCGAGACTTGCAGGTATTGTCGCAACTGGCGTGGTTCGACGAGGAATTCTTTGCCAGCGACTCTGACTTGAGAGACCTGGTGAAGCGCGAACGAGACTACTCCCCTAGCGATCAGGCCATGCTCGGGGCCAAACAGTTGGAGAAGCTTGGGATGGTGGCGCAGGTCTATCGGGACTTCTCAAAAACAGGGCAGATCGAGATTTCCGCAACGCCCTTCTACCACCCGATTCTGCCGCTGGTTTGCGATACCAACGTGGCTGAGATCGCACACCCTTATGTGCCGCTGCCACCGAGGTTCCGATACCCCGGGGATGCAAAGATTCAACTGGAGCGGTCTCGCGATTACATGACGCGCGAATTCGGGCGTGCCCCGGTAGGGCTTTGGCCAAGCGAGGGCTCTGTCTCTGACGAGGCGCTACATCTGGCGGCAGAGACGGGCTTCAAGTGGTTTGCTACCGACAACGGTGTGCTGGCTCGCACAGTGAATCAAGCGGCCACACCGGACGTTACCTACCGTCCTTATTTGTGGAAGCAGGACGGCCATGAGATGCACGGCCTCTTCCGCGATCACACACTCAGCGACCTGATTGGCTTTGTCTATTCCAGGATGGGCGCACGCGAGGCCGCCGATCATTTTCTGAACGCGATTCGGGCGAATTGTGCGCCGATCTTGCGCGCCGGGCGGGATGCCCTGGTGCCGATTATTCTCGATGGCGAGAATGCCTGGGAGTACTTTGAGCTATCGGGACGGCCGTTCTTGAAAGAGCTCTACGCACAGATCGAGCAGGACAAAAACATGGAGGCGCTGACGGTATCGGAGGCGCTGGCAAAGGTGCCGGCCGAGAAGATCGACAAGATCTTTCCTGCCTCGTGGATCAGTGCGAATTTCGATATCTGGATTGGCGCTGAAGAAGACAACAAGGCCTGGGAGTATCTGCTGCGGGCTCGCGAAACCTATGACCGCGTCAAGGATCAGGTACGCGAAGAAGACCGTGCGCTTGCCTTCGAGGAGTTGCTCATTGCCGAGGGCAGCGATTGGAACTGGTGGTATGGGCCGGAGCACTCCTCGGCAAACCGGGCAGACTTTGATCGCCTCTACCGCGAGCATCTAGCCAACGTGTACCGGGCGCTCAGCCTGAACCCGCCAGAAGAATTGTCGCGGCCGATCCTGAAGATGGACGTGAAGGCGAATCATCAGACCCCGCGTGGCCCGATCCAGCCGGTGATCGATGGAGAAGTCTCCAGCTACTTCGAGTGGATGGGGGCGGGATCGTATTCGATCGACCAGCGTCAGGGCGCAATGCACGGGCAGAAGTTCCTGATCCAGGAATTGCACTACGGCTCTGATGGAGCATGGTTGTACATTCGCATCGATTTTGTGAAGGGCGCTGAGGATACCTTGCGCGGAGCAGAACTGCGGCTGCAGTTCAACTCAACCGACGTAACAGTGCCACTGAATGCGACCTTCGAGAGCGGGGCTCATGAGGCTACTCATCTGAAGGCTGCCTATCATCATCTCTTTGAGATGCGGATTGCACAGCGGTCGATTGGCGCTGCGCAGCCAGTGAAGTTTCAGGTATCGGTCTGGAAGGCCGGCTTGCCGCTGGACGCATTGCCACAGCAGGGGGCGATCGAACTGCAAAGCCATGAGCTGAACGAGTGGTTGGGATAGGTCACTGAATACATTGTGAGAAGATGTATACAAATGAGTACAGAGACGCTTTCCATACGCATTGACTCGGTGACGAAGCAAAAACTGGATGATCTGGCGCAACAAACCCGGCGATCCAAGTCATTTCTTGCTGCTGAAGCGATTGCCGCTTACGTAGATCTGCAATCATGGCAAGTTAGCCAAATCCAGCAGGGAATAGCAGACTGTGATGCAGGCCGAGGTGTTCCTCATGAGGAGGTCAAACAGTGGCTTAAAAGCTGGGGCAAGAAGGGTGAGCTTCCGCCACCGCGATGAAAGTTGTCTGGACTGACGAAGCCTTGCGAAACTTGGTGTCGATTCGCAACTACATCGCAGAAGCCTCAGAAATGAATGCAAGTCTGGTGGCAGCTCGGATTCTGGACTGTATCGAATTATTAGAAAATCATCCAGAAATTGGACGACCCGGCGAAATACTGGATACCAGAGAACTCGTAGTGCCGAGAACTCCTTTTGTAGTGGTCTATCGAGTGCGCGATGGGGGGCTAAGGTTACTGGCGGTCCTACATGGGAGCCAGAGAAGAAATGCTTCACACGAAGGCTGACATGGTCAGCCCCTTAGCTTCGAGCCGCTAACGCGAAAGTTCCGCCGCTTCCACCGCAGCCAGTGCCGCCAGGTTGACGATGTCCGATACGGTCGCGTCTCGCTGCAGCACATGTACCGGCTTTGAAGGCCCCATCAGCACAGGGCCAATTACTTGCGCCCCGCCAAGCGCACCCAACAGCTTGTAGGCAATATTGCTGGAGTCCAGATTCGGGAAAACCAGTATGTTTGCGTCGCCCTTGAGAAGGCTGAACGGGTAAGTGCCGGTGGCCCGCTCCGGATCCACCGCAGTATCGGCCTGCATTTCACCGTCCGCAACCAGGTCTTTGGATCGCACTTGAAGGATCTCCACTGCCCTGCGAACCTTATCCGAAGACTCATGACGGCTGCTGCCGAAGTTGGAATAGGACAGGAAGGCAACTCGTGGCTCGACGTCAAATCTGCGAGCCGTTTCCGCCGCGCAAAGTGCGATCTCGGCGAGATCTTCGGCTGAGGGGTCAACATTTACCGTGCAGTCGGCAAAAAAATAGAGCTTGTTTCGGGGATTGGTGTGCAGCAAATAGAGCCCCGAGGCGCGCTTGATACCGGGCCGGAGCGGGATGACCTGCAGCAAGGGGCGGACGGCGTCTGAGTAATGGGTAGTGAGGCCCGTAATCAGAGCGTCCGCGTCATTCTGTTGGACCATAAGCGCCCCGAAAAGATTGGGGTTCATCAGCAGGTGCTCGGCTTCGTTTCGAGTGATGCCCTTGCGCTGCCTGAGCCGGTGAAGTTCGTCGGCATAAGCAGCGTAGTTTGGATGTCCGGGGATATCCTGAATCGTTATCCTGGAGAGGTCGAGGTGGACCTCTGCTGCCAGCGCTTCAATTCTCTGGCGATTGCCCAGGAGCAGTGGCGCAGCGATATCCAGATCGATCAGGGTTCTACAGGCGCGCAGTACATTGCGGTTCTCGCCTTCAGGGAAAACGATGCGGCAGGGCTTGTGGCTTGCCTTGCGCAGTAGCAGTTGGGTGACAGCAGAGCCCGTTCCTAGCCGGGTGCTCAGGCTTTGGTGATAAGTCTCGAGATCCAGTTGGATACGCGCAACGCCGGAATCCATGGCTGCCTGCACAACGGCCGTTGCTACACGCAGCACAACCCGGGGGTCGAAGGGTTTGGGGATGATGTACTGAGGCCCAAAAGAGAGGTCTTCGCCGCCGTAGATTCTACAGACGGAATCTGGCACATCCTCTTTAGTTAACGATGCCAGCGCAGCAGTTGCGGCCATCATCATCTGCGCATTGACGCAGGTGGCGCGGGAGTCGAGAGCCCCTCGAAAAATACCCGGGAAACCCAGGACATTGTTAACCTGATTTGGATAATCGGAGCGGCCCGTGGCAACGATGGCATCAGGGCGCGCGGCAATTGCGTCGGGATACGGGATCTCAGGATTGGGATTGGAAAGTGCGAAAACCAGAGGCGAGGGTGCCATTGTCTTGAGCATTGCGCCCGATACGCAGTCGGCCTTGGAAAGTCCCACGAAGACGTCGGCATTTTGCATCGCATCTTCGAGAGTGCGGGCTTGAGTATTTCTCACAAAAAGCGCCTTGTAGGGGTTCATCCCATCCTGACGGCCTTCAAAGAGAACGCCTTTGGTGTCGCACATCAGCAAATTCTCGATGTGAATCCCCAGGCGGATGAAGTGATTTGCGCAAGCAACGGCGGCGGCTCCCGCACCGTTAATCACGACACGGGCAGATTCGATGTTCTTACCCGTGATTTCAAGACCATTGACCAGAGCGGCACCTGCGATGATCGCAGTGCCGTGCTGATCGTCGTGAAAGACGGGGATCTTGAGAGTCTTCTTCAGCGTCTCTTCGATCTCGAAGCACTCCGGCGCCTTGATGTCTTCGAGGTTGATTCCGCCAAAGGTGGGCTCAAGCATCTCGCAGGCCCGGATCACGTCGGCCGGCAAATCGGCAGCGAGTTCGATATCAAAAACATCGATATCGGCAAAGCGCTTGAAGAGCACGGCCTTGCCTTCCATTACTGGCTTGCCGGCGGCGGGGCCAATATTGCCAAGGCCAAGAACGGCGGTTCCGTTCGAGACAACGGCAACCAGATTGCCTTTGCCGGTGTACTTGTAAACCGCCTCTGGCTCTTCATGGATCTTCAGGCAAGGGATGGCTACACCGGGTGTGTAGGCAAGACTCAAATCACGCTGAGTCAGGCAGGGTTTGGATGGATTGATCGATATCTTTCCTGCAGGATGCGAGGAGTGGTAGTCGAGGGCGTCGTCTTCACGAACCATTTGGTTTGACCTCTTAAACCACATGCTGACACAAAGCGGCAAATCATGCTTAGAAAAGAAACGCCCCCACTCCGGTGAGTGAGGGCGTTGGTTCAGATGCTCGATTAGAACTGATAGCGAAGCAGCATGACGATACGGCGGCCACCACCATTGGTATTCCACTGGTTGAGGAATGCCGCTGAGTTGTAGGTGGCGTTAGGGATGCCGAAATCGCGCGAGTTTGCTAGGTTGTAAAACTCAGCGCGGAAGTTCATCGCATGGCCTTCAAATGGGATACGGATCCTCTTGTTGAGCACCATGTCGACGTTGGCGATTCCGTCAGCACGCAGAATGTTGCGGCCAGCGTTGCCAATGGGATTTGCTGCGCTCAGGGCACTGAAGAGCGTGCTGCGGACGGCGAAGAGATCTTCAACCTTACCCTTGGCGATGTCGATATTGGTTGCCACATTAGGGCGCAGAGCGTTGCCGATCAGAGCGTCGATGCCCGAGAGACGGAAGCCGGGGTCGTTGCCGGCCAGTGGAGAGAAGGGAGCACCAGACTGGAAGGTGAGGAAGCCACCAAGCTGCCAGCCCCCAATCACATTCGAGATCAGCTTTTTCTCGTCACGGCCAACGGGCAGTTCCCAGATACCGTTGATGGAGAAGCGATGAGGACGGTCATAAGTAGAACGCCCCTTTTCGCCACGACGGTTGAAACTGTCTTGAGATACCGCCACCTCACCCGCAACCGAGGAGTTGAAAATTTCGCTCTGGTCGTCAATGAAGGTTGACCACGTATAGTGTGCGGAAAACTGATAGCCCTTGGAAAAGCGTTTCTCAAGCGAGGTCTGGAGTGAGTGGTAGCTGGAGGAGCCAGTGTTGGCGCGCAGACGAAGGACGCCACGCGAGTTGTCGACACGCTGGGTACCGCCAGAGCCAGGGATCGTGGGGTTCCCGTCGACGCTCTGAAACAGTGCAGTGCCCTTGGTGGCAATGTAGCCGATGTTCATGGCAAAGCCCCCGGCGAGCTCACGCTGGATGCCCAAGCTGAACTGCTCGGCGAATGGTGAGCGGAAGCTATCATTCACGACCGTACGCGGAATCGTCATCAGGTTCGCAGGCAAAGGAGCAGGGGCTCCTCTGCGGATGCCGTCGATTGTAGTGAAGGCCTGTGGCGAACGCGCCGGGCGCTGCAGTACATAGGTGAAGGGCCAGGCAGAGTAGATATTCAGGAGAATGTTATTGAACGCGAAATCATAGGTGCGGGAGTAGCCGCCACGAATGACAGTCTTGTTATCGCCTAGCATGCCGCCAAGCGGCCCCTTGAACTTGCCCAGTCGATAGTTGAAGCCAAAGCGGGGTGCCCAGTTATTGATGTCGCGGGAAGGTCCTTTGTCGATCGCAAATCCCGTTCTGCCACTGTTGGCCGAAACAATGCGACTATTCTCGTCGGCCAGCCAGTTGAAGGGGTTGCCCGGTGTTTCGTAGCGGACGCCGTAGGTGATGGTGAAATTGCGTTTGACCCGCCATTCGTCCTGGGCAAAAAAGAACGCATCGTAGTAGCGGTAAAACTGCCAGGTACGCAGCCCGGGCTGAAGCTGATTGATCGCCTGCACCTGCGCCACGTCATCGACAAAATCTTGCAGGTTGTTATATTGCAGGCGCCCGCGGAGCGTGGGGTTGAAATCCTGAAACTGTTCCACACGGCGAATGTCGAAGCCAAACTTCATCGAGTGGTTGCCACGGATCACGCCGAAGTTGTCGGCAAGCTGGTAGTTGTTGGTAACTGAAGCCTGGGGAAGATTGACGGCAAGGCCGATGCCAGTGCGCGAGTCAGCCGCATTGAAGCCAGCGAGGCCCAGAGTGTTGATTTCAATGCTCGGGATGTTAAGCGCATTAAGATCAGAGGCGGTGGTAGCGCTGAACTGCCGCTGGAAGTTAAATCGCAATTCGTTGAACATGCTGGAAGACAGCGTACTCGTAAGGGTTGAGTTGTAGGCCTGGCGGCGGGCTGGCACAAGCGAGGTGAGGCCCGCGGGAACAGCCTGCCCCGAAATCGAGACACGGTCGTCATAAAGGATGCGGCCCATCAGGTTGTGCTTGTCCGTAAGGCGATGGTCAATGCGGCCAGACCACTGCCAGACGTCGAGTTTGTTGGGGGCGGCACCGGAGAGTGTACCGACAGGAACGACGACAGAGCGGCCGTCGGCAGTCACGGTAAAGGATTGACCAGTGGGCTGCTGCGCGGCAGGGAGAAAGTTTATCAGCGCTCCGATTTGGGGCCGTCCAGCGGCGATGGCCTGCAGTGCCGTGCGGCCTTCAGCGGTGGGTGCTCCAGTGATGGCAGTGCCAGAGGCGAAGCGGCGGTCAGTCCAGCGAAGGAGGCTGCCGAAGAAAAAGGTGCGGTCCTTTACGATCGGGCCCCCGAAGGTGCCTCCGAATTGATTCTCAACGCGCCACGGAGCTTTGGCGAATGTGCGTTCGTCAAGATTGGTGCGGCTGTTGAGTGCATTGCCATTGTAGGACCAGTACGCTGTGCCGTGATAGCCATTGGTTCCACCCTTGGTGATGATGTTGACCACCGAGCCGGCAGCACGGCCGTATTCAGGCAGGAACTGGTTGGTGATCAGGCGAAATTCGGCGACGACGTCGGGATTATTGATTTCCTGCACAAGGCCTGAAACTGAAGAGTTGTTGGAGTCTGCGCCGTCGATCATGAAGTTGTTGGATCGCGTACGCATGCCGTTTACAGAAAAGCTGGTGCCGCCCGAAGCAAAAGTCGAATTACCGCTCGAGAGCTGGCTCACTCCGGGAGCCTGCAGCGCGATGTTCAGGATATTGCGGTTGGGAGAAAGGGGAAGTTCGGCGATGCGCTTGGCATCGATATTGAAGCCTACTTCGGCATTGGTGGTGTTGATCAGCGGTGCCTCTGTGGTGACAGTGATGACTTCGGTTGCGGAGGCAACCGACAGGGAGATGTTCAGCTCGGCCTGCTGGTTGAGGCGCAGGGTGATGGGCTTGCGGACGTATTTGCCAAAGCCGGCTTTTTCGGCCACCAGTTCGTATTCGCCGGGCGGCAGAAGAGGGATGCGGTAGGAGCCGGCATTGTTTGAGCTCGTGGTATAGGTCAGGTTGGTTGAAAGGTTGCGGGCAGTGAGCTTGACGTCGGCAATGCTGGCGACGCTCGCATCGGTAACCAGTCCCAGCATTTCACCGGAAGTCTGTGCGGTAGCAATAGAAACGGCGAGAAGAGAGAGTAAGAGTAGCAGCTTGTTCATTGTTAAATCCCTTTATGGGTTGTAACCAGTTTGAAGCGATTCAACACTACATGGATAGACAGTTAATTCCGTCTTAATGTATTAAATTTGGAATCTGTTGGCAGATTCTTTACCGGATCTAATACAATCCGGGATTCCGATGCCAAGATAGCCGTTACCTGCAAGAAACAAAAGGGGATAGTCCTTCAAGCGATCTTGTAATTCCTGTATTACTTTTTTGTGACCCACTTCGTATTGGGCCATCGAGCGGGGCCAACGCGAGATCTCGATGGCAATAGGTTTAGCCTTCAGCCCCAGCAGAGTGTCAATGTCATCCAGAACAGCCTGTTTTATTGCGCTTTCGTCCCAGTCGAGAATAGCCTCGTTTCCTGCTCCGCCGAGGAAGCAGCGCAGCAGAAGGCGATTTTCGGGGACACGATGGTTGAATTTCTGGTCAACAAAAGTGCAGGCCACCAGGTGACGGCGTTCGGTTTTGGGTATCAGAAAGCCGAAGGAATTGAACTTTTGGGGGACGTCTTTACGGTCGTAAATGACGCCGACGGTCATCGAGCTGGAATAGCCGATTTGGCTAAGGAGTTTGGAAATTGCCGGGTCCAGCCCAGCGAGAAGCTTCGCCGTAGCCCAGGCTGGCGTGGCGATAATCAGGTGACGGGTACGTAAGGTTTTCCCTGCAAGCTGCACCAGGTATTCGTCGCCTTCCATTGAAACTGCGAGCGCTTCGTCCCGGAGAGTCTGGCAGTGCGGGGCGATCGCTTTTTCGATTGCATCTACGAGTGAGCCAAGGCCGTTCTTGAGGGTCTTGAACAGAGTGGAGCCTTCTCGTTTGGGAGCTTTCGCGAGGCCAGCGAGGGTGCCTTTCGTAAGGCTGCCATAGGTGGATTCCATTTCGGCAAAGCGCGGCAGCACGCTTTCCACCGAAAGCTTGTAGGGATCTCCCCCATAGACGCCCGACAGCAGCGGCTCGGCAAGATATTCAACGGCTTCGCGACCGTAATGATCTTCGACAAAGTCGCCGACAGAGCGATCAGGCGCATTCGGCCTGGGGCTGCGCAGAAGCTCAAAACCCATCTTGATTTTGGTAGACCATGAGAGAAGTGGGCTCTTGATAGTGGGCCAGATCCGGGTGGGCACCATCATCATCAGGCCCTCAGGAAGGGGAATCATGCGACCCTTTTTCAGGATCCAGGTGGAGCGCTGATGATCGTTAGAACCAATGACATCGCCAGCAAGGCCGAGCTCTGTAATAAGCGCCATGGCTTCCGGCTTGGCCGCAAGAAAGCTGTCCGGGCCCCCTTCGAGAAGGCAATCGGCCACCGTATCAGTCTGGATCACACCGCCAAGTTTTTTGCCGTTATCGATAAGAATCGATGGCAGCCCTCGTTTAGCAAGGTAATACGCGGCGGACAATCCGGAGATGCCGCCGCCGATGATAATCGAGGGTTGGGTGCTAGGGTCGGAATTCACGGACGTACTGCACAACAGCCTTTACGTTTTCTACCGGGGTTTCGGGCAGGATGCCGTGGCCGAGGTTAAAGATATGGCCCGGACGGGTGCCGGTGCGCTTGAGGATTTCGTGGACCTTGGTTTTGATCTCGGGCAGCGGGGCGAAGAGCGCTACAGGGTCGAGGTTGCCCTGAACGGCCGAGCGGTAGGAGATGTCCATCCAGGCCTGGTCGATATTCATGCGCCAGTCGACGCCCATGACATCGCCACCAGCAGCGTGAAGCTCGCGGAAGAAACCAGAGCAGCCAGTACCGAAGTGGATCACAGGTACACCGGAAGTGCGGATACGTTCGATCAAAGCGCGCGAGTAGGGCTGCACGTAGCGGACATAATCGTCAGAAGCGAGTGCGCCGACCCAGGAATCGAAAACCTGGATGCAGCGGGCACCACTGGAAACCTGCATCAGAGCGAAGGTGCCGAGCACGTCGACGATCTTGCCCATCAGACGACGCCAGAGGGTCTCGTCGTGATACATGAGCTTCTTGGTTTTGATGTAGTTCTTGGAGGGGCCGCCCTCGATCATGTAGCTGGCGAGGGTGAATGGCGCTCCAACAAAGCCGATGACAGGAACCTTACCGGCGAGGGCGCGAGTGACGAGCTGGATGCTTTCGCCGACGTAGCCGAGGTCGTCGGTGTTGGAAGTGGAGAGGGCATCGATGTCGGTTGAGTTCTCGATCGGGTTATCGATGTGCGGACCTTCGCCAGAGCGGAATTCGAGCTTGAGACCCATGGGTTCTACAGGCAGGAGGAGATCGGCAAAGATGATGGCGGCGTCGACATCGAGGACTTCGATGGGCTGGAGAGTGACAGCAGCGGCGAGGTCGGGCCGTTTGCAGATCTCAATGATGCCATGGTGTTTGCGGATGTCGCGGTACTGCTTCATGTAGCGTCCGGCCTGGCGCATAAACCAGACAGGGCGGACATCGGTAGAGCGGCGCCGGCAGGCGTCGAGGAAACGGGAGTTCATTGGAGCCATTCGCATGTTGTTTCCCACTTTTGGCCCTTAGGGCCTTCGGGGCAGTGGAAAACACGCATTCCTTTCGGTTTGTTGCGGGCCGCCCAATCGCGGCCGAGGATGTAAACGGGCTTGGCCCAGGCTTCGGTATCAATTGCCCGGGGAGCGACAATCGACACCGATAAAGTGCCTTGTGCTGGGGTGCCAGTGCGGGGATCCATAATGTGACTATAGATGTTGCCACCGGCCATAAAAAACTTTTCAGAGCTGCCTGAGGTAGCCATGGATTGGTCTCGCAGGCGCAACTTCGCCACCGTCTGGTCTTTGTGAGAAGGGTGGGCGATGGTGACGGGCCAGCCTTCTTCGTTGGGGGGAGTGCCGAGGCCGTACATGCTGGAGCCGGCAGCAGTGATGAAGGCGCTGGTGATGCCGCTTTCGCGGAGGATAGCTACCATTCGGTCGACAGCGTAGCCCTTACCAATGCCGCCGGGATCCATCTCGGTGAGAGGATTCTGGAAGCTCACGGTTTGTGCGTTGCGATCGAGAATGATGTTCTGATAACCCACGGCAGCCATTGCGGTTCGAATCTCGGACCGGTGCGGAAAGCGTCCAGACCCCTTAAAGAAGCCCCAACGCCGCATCAGCGGCCCGACAGTAATGTCGAATGTTCCTTCACTCTGGCGGCTGTACTGCAAACACGCTTCGAGCAGTTGAAATAACTCTTGGGAGACAGCCACTGGAGACTTTCCGGCCTGACGGTTAACCTGGGACCATTCACTGTTGACTTTATAGTTAGACAACATGGCGTCCAGACGTCTGGCTTCTT
Organism: Bryobacter sp.; assembly: GCA_022843625.1. Lineage (GTDB taxonomy): Bacteria > Acidobacteriota > Terriglobia > Bryobacterales > Bryobacteraceae > Bryobacter. The sequence continues at coordinate 134,127 of JALHNH010000006.1, forward strand.
CAAGCGACTCAGTTACGGCTGCCTCTAGTTGGGTGCGGTTTTTGCCATAAGCAGTGACCGTAAAGACACCACCCATGCAGTCTGCGCTGGCCTCATACCGGAGTACTTCGGGGTTTCCAGTCTGGCTCCAACCTAAAACAACTAAGACTAAAAGTAACACAGCATGTTGGGTTTGCGGACCATTTCGCCTTTTGTTCGTGCGAAAATGCGAGAGGGCCATGCTATTGGTCCTTGGGGCGGCCTCGCTTGATCCTTTTCAGGATGTTTTGTACCCGTTCGCGGGAGCCAAGATTGAGCGAAGAATTGAAATAAATTTCGGGTGTATAGAAGAGATCAATCCGAGAAGCGAGCTCTTTGCGAATATAGCTTTTGGTGGATTTAAGAACCTCGATGATCTTCTCCGCCTCTTCGCCCTGGGCCGGAATGTGCACGCTGACAGCGACTTTTTTCATGTCGGGAGCGACCTGAACGTCAGTGACCTCGATGCCCGCAAGGCGCGGATCTTCGAGATCGTAAGCGATCATTTCGGTGATCTCAAGGCGAATAGCCTCGGAGACGCGTTCGTAGCGGCGGCCTTCCACTACTTCATTATCGTTGGTGTTGCGCTAAAAGGACACTAATTTGCTGATTTGAAGTTCAACAGGGATATCGGTGTAGTGGGGAATGTCGCCGAAGATCTCGCCGCCGACGTATGCAAGGGCAGCCTGGAAGTTCTCCATGGTGTCGAAATACAGGCGGCCAATGATGCGGTAGTTGGCTGGGGAGCCACCGGCACCGGAGAGGCCTTCGTCGACTTCTACCTTTTGCAGGCCGAAGGGGGTGAGAAGGCGGATGACAAGGGGGATGTGCTTGTCGTAGTAGTAGGTGAGGTCAAAGCGGCCTTCGCCGGCGGCTGGATAAAAGGCGTTTACGCAGATCATGCTGTGTTAGCTTAATGCTGTATGGCACGCAGCGTCAATAAAGTAATTCTTGTAGGCAATCTGGGCAAAGATGCCGAGACGAAGTTTACGGCAGCCGGGACGGCGGTGAGCAAATTCTCCGTCGCCACGACTCGCCGGTTCAAGGACAATGCAACGGGGGACTGGAAGGATGAAACCGACTGGACCAACATCGTGCTTTGGAAGAACGAAGGGGTTGCCCAGTATCTCACCAAGGGCCGCCAGGTTTACGTCGAGGGCCGCCTGAGCAATCGCAGCTACGAGGATAAAGATGGTGTCAAGAAGTACATTACTGAGGTTGTGGCTGAAGAAGTAATGCTGCTCGGTGGACGTGGTGAGGGTGGCGAAGGTGGCGGTGGCGGCGGGATGCAAAGTGCTCCCCGCAGTGCGACGCAGCGGGTTGCACCCAGTGCTGGTAGCGGAGCTTCAAAACCTGCCGGGAACTTCGATGATTTCGATCCAGGCATCAGCGACGACGACGTCCCGTTCTAGAGCGTAGTTAACACGCGAATTTGGGCCAGTTGCTCGATCAGCCGGTAGCAAACGTGTGCCGATGGAATCCTGTTTGATGCGACCGTAGGGCTCAAGTCCCCTAGAGAATGCGTTTCAAACGTGAGACTCTCGCTCCCCTTTGTTGCGCTGGTTTGGATCTTGTCCAGCTCTGACCATTCGAATTGCACTCCATCGACCCTGCAACTGTCGGCTGCGAACTCAAGCGGCCCGAACATAGATCTCCCTCCGCTCTGGATCAGAGCATATTCGCGCTGGTAAATATGCTCTCCCGCTCTCATTCGAATTGCGTTGCAGAGGTCAATGAAGCCTGTCGTTTCTTTGGCAATCGATAGCTCCGTGCCACTGCTAAGCGAGAAGCGGAAAGCCTCGCCCGCTGCACAAGGGTGATAGTGCAGAACTTCTTCCCAGCTTGCCGTTAGCGGCTTGTGTTTCCCCTCGACAGCAACACCATTTTCGAAAAGTAGAACCCGGTTTCGCCTCGGCTTGTGAAGCATGCCTCCCAGAAGACAAACAAAGCTGAGGGAAAAGATCAGTAGCGCGGCCAGTTTGGGGAGCCCCTGGATTTCCGAGTCTGCGGCGATTTGCTGATCCATCTGCAGAAAAAAGACTGCCAAACCAAACGAGAGGGCTGAGGCAAGGTACGCAAACACCCTTACCGCTGAAATGCCGATAGAGCCGTAGCAATGCTCGAACGGGCCAAGGTCGTCACGATGGACAGGGAATGGGGCGGCATTGGCAGACATTTGATGCTGGAGTCCTGTGGCTTCAGCTTGGATATCGACTGTAAAGCGCCAGATCTTTAGGGTCTACAGAATACATTTGGCACTCACTGATTCCTGCTGCTGCCAGACGTTCGGCCCGCTGAATTCATCTCTTGGAATGTGGAAAGGGTGCGTGTTAACGTAGAACGACCGAAAGTAATGGAAAGCATCATCGACGCGATTGAAAACAGCCTGAATCAAGGTCGAACGCGAACGTCGTTTACCTATTTGGCCAATGGAGAAGATCCAGAAACTCCTGTCTCTTTGCTTGAGCTTCGGCAAGTGTCGCTAAGGATTGCATCCCTTTTGCCACCCCAATCCACAGTCATTCTGCTGCTTCCCCAGGGCACAGATTTTATAAAGGCTTTCTTTGGGTGCCTTTATGCTCAGGCCATCGCTGTCCCAGTCGCCCTTCCTACCAGAAATCGTGGTCTTGACAGCATAAGAAACATCGTGGCTGACGCATCCATCAGCATTGGAATTACCAGCCGGAACAGTTTGACGAAGCTGCAATCATGGTTTGGCGAAGACGGCTCGGCAATCGGCGTGAGGTGGTTGTTTGTCGAAGATTTTCCAGACATAGGCACCTACACTTTTGATAGACCAAAATCCCAACAGTTGGCGTTTTTGCAATACACCTCGGGATCGACCGGTATGCCGAAAGCGGTAATGGTGACCCATGAGAATATCGTTGCGAATTCGAGAATCATCCAAAAATGCTTTCAGAACACCACCGAGAGTGTTTCGGTCTGCTGGCTGCCTTCATTTCATGACATGGGATTGATGGATGGAATCATCCAGCCTGTATTCAGTGGGTTTCCCAGCATTCTGATGTCCCCGCTGCATTTTGTGCAGCGCCCCGCGCGTTGGTTAAACGCTCTCACCAGGTACCGCGCCACGTATTCGGGTGGGCCAAATTTTGCCTATGACTTCTGCGTTGACAGAATCAAGGAAGAAGAGCTTTCAGGCCTCGATCTGAGTCATTTGCAGTGTCTGTACAATGGGTCCGAACCGGTTCGTCTAAATACGATTCGCAGGTTTGCCGAACACTTCTCATCCGCAGGTTTCAACATAACGAAGATGCTTACCTGTTATGGACTCGCGGAAGCGACCCTGGCGGTCGCTACTTCAAAACTCGGACAGGCTCCCGGCATCGTCCAGAAGCAGGGGGCAGATCTGGTAAGCTCTGGCGGCACTCACGAGGACACCAAAGTCAGAATTGTCAATCCTGAAACAGCGGCACTTTGTGCAGACGGGGACGTCGGCGAAGTTTGGGCCAGCGGCAAAAGTATTTCCCCGGGTTATTGGAATCGACCAAATCAAACTGCGGACGCTTTCGTCGATCTGGAAGGAGAACGCTACTTGCGCACCGGAGACTTGGGATTTCTATGGGGCGATGAGTTGTTTGTAACTGGCAGGATCAAAGACCTGATCATCATCCGCGGAAAGAACCATTATCCGCAAGACATCGAACAGACCGTTTTCAACGCCCATCCGTCATTGCAACCTAACGGTGGTGCGGCCTTCCCGGTTGAGTGGGGCGGCGAAGAGTCGCTGGTAGTCGTGCAAGAGATTCGGCGCAGCTTCTCGCTTGAGGCAGATTATGAGTGCATCATCAACGAAATCTGTTCACAGATCAATCAGCACCATGGGTTGCGACCTTTGGACGTGATCATCGTAAGACCCGGCACTATACCCAAAACTACCAGCGGCAAGTTGCAGCGGAGCGTCTACAGGCAACTGTGGAACGAAGCCCGCCTCAAGCCAATTGCCACGCTGCAAGATTACATTTTAAGAAGGAATTTGAAAGCATGAAGACGAAGCAGGAAATCATTATATGGCTCCAGGAAAAAGTCGCCAAAGAAACTCGATTGCAGCCTGAGAACATCTCGGTCGATACACCTTTTGCCAGCCTCGGCCTCGATTCCATCGTGATCGTCACACTCGTGGCCGACCTCGAAAACTGGCTTGGAACCTCTCTGGATCCGACCGTCTGTTGGGAATATCCGACGATTGGGCTTCTTTCCGAGTGGCTCGTAACCGAACACCGGGGCACCTCTCATGCCGGGTAAGACTTTGCCGTCATGGAATCCATTCCAGAAAGGCTATCGAGAGAATCCGTCGCAGCAACTCGAAGTGTTACGGCGGGAAAATCCTGTCCACAAAGCGATGAACGGGCGCTGGGTCGTGTTGCGATACGAAGATGTAAAGCGGGTAATCCATAGTCCAGCCTTTCAGACGGTGAAATTCAGCAAGGCCATGGCCGAGAAGCAGAAGTACGTGGGAGACCGTGGCAGCGTGGACAAACTCTCTGAGATTTCTGCCCGATGGGTGTTCTTCTACGATCCACCGGAGCACACCGAAATGCGGACGATGCTGATGAAAATCTGGAACAAACTGGATCTCACCGGTGTAGTAGAGGAAGTGATAGCCGAAAACCTCAGTGCGCTGGCAGGCCGGCGGCACGCTGAAATCATGAACGACTTCGCGACTTTCATTCCTTCAAAAGTCGTCTGTCACATTCTTGGATTGCCCTGTGAGGACTACCGGAAATTCCGAAAGTGGTCCTACTCGCTCAACAACATGTTTGAGCCGTTTGCGACCTTCCATGACCTTGTTCTTCATAACCGGAACATTGTAGAGTTTTACGATTACATCGATAACATTATTGAGGTAAAGCAACAAAAACCGGATGGGGGGTTCATCAGCCGTTTTATTGAGGAAAATGCGCAATGTCCGGCACCGATGGAGAGGTCTGGCGTTATTTCTGTCATTGCTTTTATGTTCTTTGCCAGCATCGAGAATTCAATTAACTTATTCGGCCAGAGCGTGTTGCGCCTCTTGCAGAATCCCAGTCAATTGAAGCGATTAGCTGAAGATGAGGCGATTGTGCCCACTGCGGCTGAGGAACTTCTAAGGTACGTCAGCCCGGTTCAATACACTGTCCGGGTTGCCGCCGCCGACACGGAAATCCGGGGGGAAACGATCCGGCAGGGAGAATTGCTGATGGCGGCAACTGTTTCGGCCAACCGTGATGAAGACGTCTTTGACGACGGAGAAAGTCTTGATTTGCTGCGAAATCCTAATCCTCATTTGAGCTTCGGCTATGGGCTGCATTTCTGCATCGGTGCGAAATTGGCGCGACTGGAATTGCAGAAGTCGCTCACCGCTTTATTAAGAACATTTCCCGGAATTGCTCTACGCCCCGAAGAGCCCCTCGTGTGGGACAAAACCATCTTGAGTCGGGGCCTAAGGTCGCTACCGGTCGTCCTCAAATAGTCAATGTCGTTTGTCTCCGTCTTCTATCTGGTCTTTCTGGCTCTGGGGGCGACCGGCTTTTATTTGTTGCCGCACAAATGGCGCATCCTGTGGCTCCTCCTGATGAGTTGTCTTTTCTATCTGTCATGGCAACCTGCCTTCTTACTCATACTTTGCGTAGAAACGCTAGCTGCCTTTTGGTTTGGCAGAACCATTGCCGGTTCATCAAGCGAAAAAAAGAAGTGGCTGAAGCTAAGCGTGGGCTTGCTGCTGCTACCGCTCCTGTTTTTCAAATACTACAATTTTGTAAATAGTGGGTTTGCTCGTCTGTTGGTCAACTTCCAAATGGAAAGCCCATTTTCCAACCAACCCTACCTGATCCCGCTTGGAATTTCTTTCTTTACATTTCAGGCAATCAGCTACGTGGCGGATATTTATCGAGGTTACCTTAAGCCCGAACCGCGGCTTGAAGCCTTTGCCCTTTACATGGCGTTTTTCCCGACGATCCTGGCAGGTCCTATAGAACGTGCGAAAACGTTGCTAAAACAATTGCACACCCCAGTCTCCCTCAGCTATGAGAATCTCCGTGCGGGAATGCAGTTGATTCTATGGGGTGCTTTCAAGAAAGTGGTTCTGGCCGACCGAATGAAAGTTTTTATGGATCAGGTTTATGCCGATCCGCAAAGTACGCCGGGCATTCTTGTTTACTTTGCTCTGGTGTTCTCGGTTTTTCATCTCTTCTGTGATTTTTCTGCATATTCGGATATTGCGGTGGGTTCGGCACGCATCTTCGGCATTCAACTAACGAAGAACTTCGACGACAGAGTATATGCATCCCCTTCGCGCACAATATTCTGGCAAGGTTGGCATCGAAGCTTGACTGGGTGGTTGCGCGACTATGTCTTCTTACCACTAAGCCGTCATACACGGAACCAAAGTCGTCTTTATCTGAATTTGTTCTTTGTTTATTTACTCGTAGGCATATGGCATGGCGCTACGGCCGGTTTCGTCGTTTGGGGTGCCTTGAACGGGCTTTGGTTGATTCTGGAGGCTGCGACGAAGCAACGGCGAACTTCGGTCTTTACAAGGCTGGGAGTGAACATGGAGGGCAGAGCATTCAACGCATTTGCATGGCTTTTCACATTCAATATCGGAATACCATTTGCCGCATTCTTTCGCACTAACACTCCCACGGAAGCAATCGAAACGCTTTCCGGTCTGGCGAACTCCAATATCAATTTGCTTGCTCGAAGGGAAACTACAGATTGCGCATTGACAATCTGCTTATTACTTTTTATGGATTACATCAGTCGTCGAATTCCGCCGAACTCCAACTTCGACGCCTTTGCCGGCAACCAGGTATGGTGGGTACGCTGGGGGCTCTATTTGTTGTTATCCCTGTTAATTTTGCGATACATGTCCGGGGCTGAGGCAAACGGCTTCATGTACTACAATTTTTAAATGCTCCCAGGTCGCCAGGGTTTGGGACCGTTTTGCTCGTCCAGCCTGAGTTTCACAATGAGCCCGCCCAACCTCCAGCAAGCGCACCTCCTGCACCAGATCCCGACCAGGATTGCTATCTGTAGTGCTGCGCTAGCTTCGAAAGACAAATTCCAAACTTGCGAGTTGGGTCCCGCATGACCAGGATCGTCTTCAAGCTGATTTTGATGTTGGCGTTATTGATCGCAATCAAGCTTGCCACTAAAGCCGTTTACGGAGATGAGGTGAGCTACCACCAGACAGCGTTGCTGCGAAGAGGATATGACACGATCCTGATTGGCACAAGCAGAACGCAGTACGGGATTATGCCAGCGTATCTTGATGCACTGAACGGCAACAAAACCAAGACCTATAACTTTGGCATATCCATGGGCGTTCTCCCCCACAGTATCGACTGGTGCGAGGCGGCGATCCGGAGTCAGAAGTCCTTGCGTTACATTCTCTTTGAACTAACAGGTGTAGGGGAAACCACTAGGGAATATGGGGAGCCATGGGTGGAGTTTCGCTTGGAAGACTACCTGAATTCCATGCAATCCTACTCTTTTCAAAAGGCTTCGGCGTACCATGATCGGATCGCTTTGAATTTTCTGAAGCCACAATTGCAGGTCACCAGATACTTCGACAACAATATTCCACTGGAAAGAATTCACGAAGAATATCCACTGCCAGTCAAGAAGATCGACCTGGGCGAACTCTCGATAGCTCAGAGGCGAAATGAGACGGTGGAGAAAGGCGATCCCATGACAGCCCCCCAACCGGACACCCTCCTGTGGCAACGCATTGCGGGGCTCATGAAACTAGCTGACTCTGCGGGCATACAGATCTATTTCTACATCCCCCCGCGACTCAGAACCGATAGTGAAATGGCAACGATGCATCGACTTTGGCACAAACTGGACAAGCGGCGTCGGCTTCAAGTCGATCATGCCGCAACTTCGCTCTACACATTAGAGACTTCGATTGATGCGTTGCACTTGAACCGTCGCGGCGCTAAGCAGTTTACAGAAAAACTTGCAGCTGCTTTTCATCCGCAATAGAGGTCAACGGCTGTCCACAAGTCGAACCTGCCCCAGCATATAAAGCTCGATTTCTTGCTATTGAAGGGTGGGTCGTTTGAAGTAGTAGACCCAGCCTGCCTCACCTCCCGTGATGAGGTCGAGTTGGCCGTCTTTGTCCCAATCGATGGCCTTGATGCTGGTCTCGTGGTGGCTCACACTCAGTGGCTTGCCCTTGTGAAGAATAGCCTCACGCGCAAATCCGCTGCCCGTGTTGCGGTACAAGATCAGCTGCGTCTTTTCGTTGGTAAAAAGATCGAGATCACCGTCTTTGTCCCAGTCTGCCACTTCAAAACCATGATGATAGGGAATGGGTGTGCGCAGGTCTTCGCCCTTCGTATCCTTGAGTGGCACAGGCGCTTTGAGGCGCAGTTGCCCGCCAGCATCTTTGTAGCGCAGGTAAAGCGAGATCGCAATGTCTTTGGAGTCATTCCGGTCTCGAGGGCCAGCCGAGCCTGCAATCAGATCGATGAGGCCATCGTGGTTGTAATCGACAGGCGCCGGCCGGGAGCGAAAGGAAAAATGTTCGCCTTGGTCATGCAGAAGTTTGACTCCTTTGGCGAAGACAGGCCTCTTGCGAGTTCCGAGATTCTCGAAGTAAGCAACGCGGTTTGAATTGTTGCCCACCAGCAGATCCAGATCGCCGTCGTTGTCCCAATCCACATATGCGGGTTTGGCCTGGCCAAAGGGCCGCTCGGGGTCTTCGTCGTCGATAAACATCCAACGTGCGGCGTAGACGTTGGGGATCTGTCGAGCCGTCTTGAACTGCGTTCTGGTGGGGGCACTAATGTTCTCGATCAGTTGGACAAAGCCGGTTTCGTTGCCTCCGATAAAGTCCAGGTCACCGTCGCCTTCCCAGTCTGCTACCTCGACGCTGCTATAGCCACCGAAAGAGCATGGCATCCCTTCGGCCAGGACAACGCGTGGCTTGCCCTTGTCGGGAATGTATCTGAGCCAGCCACCCATGGTTGCCGCGAAAATGCCATCTTTCGTTGCGCTGGGGATAGCGAAGCCGTCGGGGCTGGTGTCAGCGATACACTTGGGCGGCTGGGTTGGGTCGGCCCATTCGACGATGCAACTGCTCAGCGGACCTCGGCGGTTGCGGCTGGCTCCCAGCCACTTACCATTGCGCTGCGTGGCAGGCCATTCGTCGTAAACGGTTTTCCCGTTCAGTACAACAGGCTCGGCTTTACCGAAACCATCACTGGTGGCGCGGTGACGGTAAAGAGTGTGCTCGAGGAGCTGCACTGGAAAATACTGCACACGCATCTTGAGCGTATAGAGATCGCCATCGATCAGCCTCATGCCGTAGCCCAAGTCTCCGCCATCCTTGGGCCAGGCAAGCGTCGGGCCCAGCTTCAAAGTGCCCTTGCCCTGGTTGAGGTAAATCTGCAGAGTGCCTTTGCGCGGGCCTGAGCCGATGCCGCTCAGCAGGTCGGCGTGGCCATCGCGGTTCCAGTCGAGGATTTGGTAGCTGGCGTAGTTGTCGTCGATTGGCTGGTTGTTTAGAGCGAGGCGCTTTGCAGCCGCGTAGCGGGGCTTTCCATTGGTGCCGGTGTTTTTGAAGAAGAAGAGGCCCCACCAGGGGTCGCCAAAGGTGGTGGAGTAGAGGTTGCGCTGCAGGATGTCGGTACGGCCGTCTTCGTCCCAGTCAATGGCGATGGGCTGATCATTCTTCATGCCAACGGTGAGTGGATCAAGGCCGCCCGGACGGTTGTAGAAGAAAGCATTCTGGGCATTGAGGGAAATTGTGAGCAAGAGTGTCACGCAGCAGTAGCGCATGTCTGTTAGTCTGAGCCATATGACTCCACAAGAAGTCCTGGAATTCGCCAAGTTGAACGAAGTCCAGCAAGTTGATGTCCGCTTTGCGGATATTCCTGGTCTTTCGCACCATATCACCTATCCGGTGAAAGAGATTACGCTCGACAGTTTCGAGTCGGGCTTTGGCATCGATGGCTCGTCGATTCGCGGTTGGGCGGCAATCAATGAGAGCGATATGCTGCTCATCCCCGATGCCGCCACGGCTTTTCTCGACCCCTTTACCGAGATCAAGACGCTCGTGATGAACGGCAACGTAATTGACCCCATCACGCGGCAGCACTATGAGCGAGACCCGCGGTGGATCGCCATGAAGGCCGAAAATTACCTGCAGACGACGGGTCTGGCCGACACCGTTTATTTTGGAGCGGAAGCCGAGTTCTTTATCTTCGATAACGTCCGCTTCGATCAGAGCATGCACGAAGGTTTCTATCACATCGATAGCGAAGAAGGCCGCTGGAATTCTGGTCGCAAAGAGAACAACCTGGGCTACCGTCCGCGTGTAAAAGAGGGCTACTTCCCAGTGCCACCGACCGACCATTATCACGACCTGCGAGCCGAGATGGTGCAGGTGATGACTGAGTGTGGGCTTGAGATTGAGTGCCATCATCATGAAGTTGCGACAGCCGGACAGTGTGAGATCGACCAGCGCTACAACACGATGGTGAAGAGCGCCGACAACATGATGCTCTACAAGTACATTGTTCGCAATGTGGCTTACCGCTATGGCAAGACGGTAACTTTTATGCCGAAGCCGTTGTTTGGAGATAACGGCAGCGGGATGCATTGCCACCAGAGCTTGTGGCGTGACGGGAAGCCGCTTTTTGCCGGTGAGTTGTATGCGGGTTTGAGCCAGATGGCGCTTTGGTATATCGGTGGTTTGCTCAAGCATGCGCGGGCATTGAGTGCGATTATTGCGCCAACGACGAATAGCTATAAGCGGCTGGTGCCGGGTTATGAAGCGCCGGTGAATCTTGCTTACAGCCGCCGCAATCGTAGCGCAGCAGTGCGTATCCCGATGTATTCTTCAAGCCCGAAATCGAAGCGGATTGAGTTCCGCCCGCCAGACCCGAGTGCGAATCCTTATCTTGCGTTCTCGGCCTTGCTCATGGCAGGCCTTGACGGAATTCTGAACAAGGTGGACCCTGGTGATTCCCTCGACAAGGACATCTATGATTTGTCGCCTGAGGAGTTGAAGGCCGTGCCTTCGATGCCGGCATCGCTTGATGAAGCTCTCGATTGCCTTGAGTCGGATTACGAGTTCCTGCTGAAGGGTGACGTGTTCACGGCCGAGTTGATCGATACCTACATTCAGTACAAGCGGAAGAACGAGGCAGAGGCAATTCGCTTGCGGCCTCATCCTTACGAGTTTCATCTCTACTACGACATTTAGGGCGGGCTTAGCTTTTCAAACACAATCCATTTTCTTCGAGGGCCTTTTTGAGCTTGGGGATACTGCTCGGCCCTATACCGTGCAGTCCCAAGAGTTCTCTTTCGGTTCTTTTGGAGAGATTTTCCAATGTGTCAATTCCCTCTCGTTCCAGTGCCCTCCGCGCAGGCGCTCCGATTTTGGAAAGAAAGCCAGCTAAAGGCTTATTGGCCGCTTCACAAACAGGGCAAGTGGGGCAATCGGAAATCTTGTAATAGCGATGTCCCTCGGAGCAAATTTTGGATTGATTCTCTGGCATGGCTAAGGGTTATTCTATTGCCGTACCTCTACAACACAACTCTAAATGACAACTGACTACTTGCTGGGTACAGCTACGGGGGCACCTTTGTCCTTGATCAAAAAGACGAGGAACTTCGCCGGTTTCGTCTTGCTGGCATTGCGCCCGACGGTGTGAATGTCCTTGGGGTTTTCGTAGAAGGTTTCGCCAACGCCGAGGGTAAGCAGTTTGCCGCCCTTTACCTGCATCTCAATGGAGCCTTCGAGAACGTAAACAAAGACGTGGGCGTTGTGACGGTGGACATCACCGTTTGCGCCGGGGGCCAGTTCGACTGTCAACATGGTTCCTTCTTTGCCTGCAAGTTCGGGCAAGTCGCGGGTCAAGAGCATGGCGGCCTTGGGCGGCTGCGCAGCGACAATGCCAACGAATGCCATTACGGCGAGAATCAATTTCATTTTGTTTCAGTTCCTATCCAGATTGTTGATGCCGCTTCCAAAATACACCTAAAACGGCATTATCCAATGGTCCATAATTGAAAGATTGACTGGTCCACTTGTGAGCCAGTCTTGTTCCCGGAAATGGCAAAGACCGATAGCTTTGAAGATTTAACGCTCGCATCGCCAGGCGCCGGGATGGACCTTTGGCGCTGGCTCTACGAGGGCTTGCGGGAAGCAATCCTCGACGGCCGGTTGAAACCCGGGCGGAAGCTGCCATCTTCGAGGAATCTCGCGGCGCAGTATGGGGTGTCGAGGGGAACGGTCACGATGGCTTTCGAGCAGTTGTTAGCGGAAGGCTATGCCAGTTCGAAAGTTGGAGCTGGCACTTTTGTGAGCGCCCAGAGGCCGGTCTTGCACCGTAAGGTCAAAGCGGTTGGTGACCGATCACAGCGGCTGAAGGCAACACAGAGGCTTAGTGAAGTAGAAGTGCTGCCAGCCCCTAAATTAGCTGCACGGGCCTTTCGGGCTTTCGAGCCGGCGATAGACCTTTTTCCTACGCAGTTGTGGGCTCGTACGGCAGCGAGGGTTCTGCGAAATGCTCCGAGATCCTTGTATGGGCATGGGGATGCTGCCGGGTATGCCCCGTTGCGCCGAGCGATAGCGGAGTACGTCGGTCAATCGCGTGGAGTGCATTGTTGCGCAGAGCAGGTTTTGGTTTGCTCTGGAACTCAGCAGGCGCTCGATCTTGTCGCGCGGCTGCTTGTCGAGCCGGGGGACGCGGTTTGGATGGAAGATCCTGGTTACTCGATGGCGAGGCACGCACTGATGAATCATGGGGCCCGCGTGGTTCCAGTTCCAGTGGACGAGGAGGGCCTGATCGTAACGTGCGGTGTCTCGCTCGCTCCCCGGGCAAAACTTGCTTATGTCAGCCCCGCTAATCAGTTTCCACTTGGGGTGACGATGAGCGCAGATCGGCGCATGGAGTTGCTCCATTGGGCCCGACAGAGCAGTGCCTGGATCATCGAAGATGATTACGACGCCGAATACCGCTACTTCGGGCACCCCGTGGCGTCACTGCAGAGCCTGGACAAGTGCGGGTCGGTAATCTATGTTGGGACCTTTACCAAAATGCTCTTCAACGCTCTGCGACTGGGGTTTCTGGTTCTTCCAGACCAGCTCGTGGAGCCTTTTGAAAAGGCTCGCAGCCTGGTGGATCGACACTCTCCCACCCTGGATCAGGCGATCCTCGCAGAATTCATATCGGAGGGGCACTTTGGACGGCATGTTCGCAAAATGCGCCAGATTTACTCAGAACGGATGGAAGTATTGAAAGAGGCTGCAGACCGGGAACTGGCTGGTCTTTTGGATGTGGTTCCGGCGGCGGCTGGCATGAAGACGATCGGCTGGCTGGAGAGGCGCTTTGACGATAGAGAGATCGCAAGGGGTGCCGTGAAGGAAGGACTGGAGGTTCTTGCGCTTTCTTCGTTTTGCTTTGAATACCGGCAGAAGCCGGGTTTGATACTTGGATTCGCCGGGATTGCCGAGCAAGAGATCCGTCGCGGAGTTCAAATCCTCGCGAGAGTGCTTGCTGCGGCGACCTAATCCTGTTTGCTCAGATAGCCTGCCAGACGTCATGAGCAAAGTTTGGCGTGGCCAAGGCTAGAACAAGCAGTTTGGGATTCAAGAAATTATCTCTTTCAAAAAAGAGAAAGTGCAGTAGCCCAAGGAAACTGGACCACTGCACTCGATCTTTTTTTGAGGTGATTTGTTACTAGCGCTTGGGCCCGAAGAAGGCGACCAGGCCGATGAGGAGCGTGGTTTGGTTCTTGCTGACGGCTGGGTTGTCACCGCGTTCGAACACGCGCTGGTCAGACCAGTCACGGCGATATTCGAGGCGGGTGAGGAGCCCCTCAGCCAATTTGTATTCGCCGGTGAGGGTGACTTCCTTCAGCTTCTGAGCCGTGCCGCTGATGAAACCGTCCTTGTCGTAGTAGTATTCGGCGCGTGGCGAGAAGGCAATCGTTTTGGTGAGCTGGAAGCGAGCGGCACCGCCGACAGCAATCCAGTCGTTCGATCCTTTGCTTGCTGCAAACTTTTGGGTGCCATAGTCGATGTTGAGGTAGGTGCTGACTTTGTCGCTCGGATTGAAGGTAAAAACGGTGTCGTAGAAGTTGCGCCAACCCTGGTTGGTCTGGTTTTGTTCGGGGCCGGTGTAGTAGGTGTTGAGCCAGGTGAGCTTACCCAGAGTTACGGCAGTGGTGAAGCCCATGGTCTTGCCTGAATTGTTGTCTTCGACGTTGTTCCAGCCGTTGACTAACTGGAAGCCGGCGGTGAGGTATTTGTTGACCGGCATGGAGGTGCGCAGGCCGAAATGGTAGTAAGGGCCATTGGCGTACATGAGGGCGCGGGAGTAATTCCAGTTGAGGTGAGTTTCAGTAGGTTCGGCACCGGCGCTGGTGTAGAATTTGCCGAAGTCCATCTGGAAGCCTTTGCCGCCAGCGGGCTTGAAGGTGACGTAGGCCTGGGGCACGTAACGGAGGTTGTCGAAGCCATTGGCGGTGTCCTGGAAGTTGAAGAGGTCGAAGGCACGACCAAAGCCGAGGTCGAGCTTGAAGCCGATTGGATCGGCATCGTGCTCGAGGGTGACTTTGGCCATATTGAGGCTCATTGAGTTGGCGCGGACGTCGAAGTTACGGTAGAGGTTAGTACGCGAGCCTGGGTGATTGGCTGCGTAGTTGTAGTAGCCGTCAACGAGGCCACTGAAATTGATTGGCCCGACGGACCATGCGGCGGGGGCAGCGGGTGCTGGGGCCGGTGCTGTTGTTTGTGCAATTGACGTTGCGCAAAAGATGGTCGAGATCAGAAGTGTACTACTTAGTTTGGAATACTGCATCGGGGCTCCTATTAGTTGTTCTTATATTGAGTCAGGTAGAAATGCTCTGGCCTCGAACTGTTTCACTGAGTGTAGGCTTGGTGGACCAAAGAGATCCAATCAAACATTTCAATTCGACGAATAAAAATAATCTGCTTCCCTCTTGCGAAGTGAAGTAGCATGATTAGTCAATCCGACTCGTCTTCGGATCTCCCTATCCCAGCCCACGTTTGAGCGGGGAAATCTCACTGAACTGGAACGTCATGAAAAAAACCGCATTTGCAATCCCATTGGCTTTGGGCAGTGCTGCCGGTTTGTTTGCACAAACCGCTACACCCCCATCCCCGACGGCCGCTTTAGAGGCCAGCGTGAAAGCAGCACAGTCGGCGGGCGATAACGCCTGGATGCTGACTAGCTGCGCGCTGGTTTTGATGATGACCGGTCCTGGCCTGGCCCTCTTTTACGGAGGCCTGGTTCGTAAGAAAAATGTTTTGGCCACTATGATGCAAAGCTTCACGCTTATGGCCTTATCGACTGTAATTTGGGCGATCGTAGGCTATTCGTTGAGCTTTGGCGAAGGAAGCCCGTTCATTGGGGATCTTCGCTACCTCATGTTGGCCGGTGTGGGCGCAGACCCCATGCCCGATTACGCAGCCACAATCCCGCACCAAACCTGGATGATGTTCCAGTTGATGTTCGCGATCATCACTCCGGCTCTGATCACCGGTGCCTTCGCCGAGCGCATGAAGTTTAGCGCCATGGTGCTCTTTATGACTCTCTGGTCGCTCCTGGTTTACTTTCCAATGGCCCACATGGTGTGGGGCAAGGGTGGATTGCTCAACGCCTTCCTGGGCGGCTCAATCCCCTGCTTCGACTTCGCCGGCGGAACGGTGGTACACATCACCTCTGGTGTTTCCGCGCTGGTTTGTGCAATCTACATGGGCAAACGGCACGGTTATGGCTCTGAGCCAATGAAGCCGCACTCGCTCGTGTTGAGCTTCATCGGTGCCTGCATGCTCTGGGTCGGCTGGTTTGGCTTTAACGCCGGCAGCGCATTGAGCGCAGGCAGCCTGGCTTCAGCCGCATTCGTTACGACGCACTTTGGTGCCGCGGCAGCAGCCCTCGGCTGGTCCTTGATGGAATGGTTCCACTCCAAGGCAACCGTCCTCGGGGCGATTTCTGGTGCAGTTGCTGGCCTGGTGGTCATTACCCCAGCTTCCGGCTTCGTCACCCCGGGTGCAGCCCTGATCATGGGTTTTGTCGGCGGCATCGTTTGCTACTTCATGGTGGTGAAGGTGAAAGCCATGTTCGGCTATGACGATTCCCTCGACGCCTTCGGTGTCCACGGCGCTGGTGGTACGCTGGGGGCATTGCTGACCGGTGTATTTGCTACCCGCGCAGTCAATGGCGCCATTGCCGAAGGCAAGGGCGGCCTGATCGACGGCAATGGTGGTCAGATTCTCAATCAGGCCATTGGTGTTGCGATTGCCTGGGGTATCGCAATCGTCGGTACGCTTGTGATCCTGAAGATCTGTGATATTGTTTGCGGCGGAGTCAGAGTCAGCACGCAGGAAGAAATCGAAGGACTCGATTTGAGCCAGCATGGTGAGGAAGGCTACTCGCTGGAAGGCTGAGTATAGAGAGGCAAAAGCACATGAAAAAACTCGAAGCAGTCATCCAACCCTTCAAGCTTGAAGAAGTGAAAGAAGCCCTCAAAGGCATCGGTGTCGACGGCATGACCGTAACCGAAGTGCGCGGACACGGCCGCCAGAAGGGGCACACTGAAGTGTATCGTGGCCAGGAATACAAGGTCGACTTGCTCGCCAAGATCAAGATCGAAGTTGTGATTCCCTCTGAGCGTCTCGAAGAAGTACTCGATACGCTTACCAAGGCGGCTCGCACGGGCAAGATCGGCGACGGCAAGATCTTTGTCTACGACGTTGCCGACGCGATTCGCATTCGAAACGGAGATCGAGGCGCTAGCGCAATCTAGCCTCCAAGTTACTGGCTTCTATCTGCAAAGGCCCCATTCACCAGCCTGGTGAATGGGGCCTTTCTCTGTCGCTTCCAAACAAAAGCCCCCGATCTTGCGACCGGGGGCTTTTCGGTTTTAGGTGCGATGCCAGTCTAGAACTGGTTCCAGAGGTACTGATTGTAGACTTCGTGGTGGAACTGCACTTCAGCGGCCTTCACCACCGTACCCAACTGGCGGGCGCAACGGTCGGCTGAGGCCTGCTTGAGGTCTGCGAAGCGTGTCTTGACGTCTTCTCCAAAGAGTTCCGTCGTCCAGGAGGCGGCGCGGAAGTTGTCAATTGCGGTGTAGATGTTGTCCGGCAAATAACGGTCAGCCTGGCGCAGGTTCTTGATCTTGGCGATTTCGCCGTCGATCCCGGTCTTGAACACCGTGTAGAGAACCTGGTAGGGATTTGCATCGGGGCCGACAGAGCGAACCTCAACGCGTGCGCTCTTTTCGTTTCCGATGGGGATACGAACCATCGAACCACGATCCGTAGCGGACGCCTTGATCTGGTTGGGGGCTTCGAAGTGAGGATCGAGGCGGCGATAGGCATTGACACTGGCGTTGAGCGGCAGGCAGATGTCGTTGCCGTGGGTAAGGATACGGTCAATAAACTGCCATGCAGTCTTGCTGATATTCTCTTCGCCCTTGGCGTCATAGAAAATATTCTTGCCGCCCTTGGTGATGGAAACGTTGGTGTGCATGCCGCTGCCGTTTACGCCGACGACGGGCTTAGGCAGGAAGCTGGCGGTGAGACCCATTTTGGTAGCAACCTGACGGGCAATCAGCTTGTAGATCTGGATCTGGTCGGCTGCGGTGACGACGTCGCCGTAGCTGTAGTTGATCTCGAACTGCGAGGGAGCGACTTCAGGGTGATCCTTCTCGTTCTGGAAACCCATCGCCCGCTGCACTTCGGCGCAGGTGTCGATAAAGGTTCGGAGCTGGTCACCGGGCAGCGAGTGGTAGTAGCCACCGGTATTTACGTATTCAAACTTGCCAGTCTCATGATAGTGACGCTCGGCATCGACGCCCTGGAAGAGAAATCCTTCGATTTCATTGGCGGCATGCAGCGAGTAGCCGTTCTTTTCATACTGCTTGTTTGCAAACTGCTTGAGGACACCACGGAGGTCGGCGCCATAAGGGGAGCCGTCTTTGTCGATGACTTCGCTAAAGAGCAATACTTTGCCTGAGCCGAAAACATCGGCCGGGCCCCAGTAAAAAGCGCTCCAGTCCATTCCGAGACGAAGATCGCTCTCGCGCTGGGCGGTAAAGCCGCGGATTGAAGAGCCGTCAAAGGTCAAGTTGTCGTAGCTGCCGATCAAGAATTTCTTGTCGTAGTCGAGTGTGTGGAGGCGGCCTTCGAGGTCGCTGAACATGACGGTGACCGCTTTAATACGCTTTTCGTCAGTCAAATACTTAAGACGTTCTTCCCGGATCACGTCGGGGGATACGCGATTCTTGCGTTGCTCCTTCGCGGCCAGGTTCAGGTCTTCCAGCTCCCCGTAGGAGAGCGATAAAAAATTACGCAGATCGTTAGACATTCATTCCCTCGATTGAGTAGGTAGGATGCTGGCTGTTGAGCAAATCAAAATCGAACATGAGATCCGGACGGTCAACGGAGACGCAAGATCCGGGTTCGAAACCCAACATAGACAAACCTCGGCACAAGGCCGATGCTCGATTATAGAACTTCAAAACCCTCGAATCCAAGCGCCACGGATCATTCATAGGCGATCCTTTATTTTTATGGAGGCGATTGATTCGGATAATGGAAAGAATACGATGACCGGAGAAATAAGCCAGATCAATATTTCCCCCGGAGGAATCCCCAAACGGGCACTTCTGTCGGGGAACCTCACTCCTCGCGGACTCGACGGGGATTCCTGGAGAAACCCCAAATATCACGGTGGGCCAAAACAGGCTTTGCTACTCATTGGCCAGGAAGTGGTCGATGAGCTGAATGCGCTGGGCTATCGGCTCTTTGCCGGTGCGCTCGGAGAAAATCTGACAACTGTCGGCCTCGACTACCGGCAGATGCAGGCCGGGCAGCAGTACCGGTTAGGATCGCTCTGCGAAATTGAACTGACAAAGCTGCGCGAGCCTTGCCGCACCCTGGATATCTACAACGAAGAAAGTTTGCAGAAAATCCAGAAGCTACTAAAACTGGAGGGACGAGGCGGCTGGTATGCCCGCGTGCTCAAAGCGGGTCCGCTTTTCCCAGGTGATAAAATCACGCTTTTGGCCCAGGTCGTCTAACCCTTGCTGCGTCCGCACGAAGAAATCCTCAAACTCCACAGCCGCGTCCTTTTTGAAGAGGTGCGGCAGCACCCGGATTGGCTGGAGACATTGACGCTGGACCGGGATTTCTACGAAGACGACTTTCGGGCGATGCTCGACCAGTTGCCTTTCCAGAATTTAGCGTTGGCTGCCTTTCGCCGGCGCTGCCTCACCCGCATCCTATTGCGCGATGTGCTCGGCCGCGCGACGCTGGCCCAAACAACGGCTGAGGTTTCGGCACTGGCAGATGCCATTCTCGGCTGGAGCTACGAAAAAATCCGATCAGAGGCTGAGGCGCTTTATGGCATTCCTCGTCTGGAGGACGGCACCGTCTGCGGCTGCAGCATTCTTGCCCTGGGCAAGCTGGGAGGAAATGAACTGAATTACAGCTCCGACATCGACCTGATGTACGTCTATGCGGGGCGTGGCCAGACCGATCGGCCCGAAGGTTTGACCAATAAAGAATTCTTTGAAAAGCTCGCCCAACGGCAGACGCATTTCCTCGGCTCATACACAGCAGAAGGCATTTGCTACCGGGTCGATCTCCGGCTCAGGCCCGAAGGCAGTCTTGGAGAAATCGCCCTGACGCTGGAAGCTGCCAAAGAGTATTACCGGGCGAGGGCGCGCGACTGGGAATTGCAGATGATGATCAAGGCGCGCGTTTGCGCGGGCGAGCGACACGCGGGCCAGGCTCTGATCGAGTTCGTCGAACCGCTCACCTATCGCACCACCACAGACTTCTCGGCAATCGAAGCCGTTAGTGAGACCCGTGTGCGCTGGAATGAGAAACTGGCAAACCGGAAACTCAACGGCGGCGCAATTGATGTGAAGCTGACTCGGGGCGGAATTCGGGACATCGAGTTTCTGGTGCAGTGTTTGCAGAGGCTTCATGGGGGCCGTGAAGCCTGGGTTCGCACGACGGGCACGATGATCGCCCTGGCCCGGTTACACGACAAAGGATTGATTTCTTCCTCTGAGTATTTTGCACTGATTGAAGCCTACGAGTTCTTGCGGCATCTCGAGCATCGTCTGCAGATAATGGAAGACCGTCAGACTCACTGCCTTCCCGATAGCTTTGAAGAAATCGAAGCTTTGTCGCAACGGATGCCTGCCTTGCAATTGGGAGTAGAGAACTCCGGGCCACGTTTGATCGAAAAGTTGAAGGATCATCTGGGAGCAGTTGAGTCGATTTATTCCCGCGTCGTTTACGGTCATTCGGCGATAGAGATACCGGTCACCCGAAGTGTCCCGTCGCATCAGCACCGGGCTCAGTGGGAGCGTCTCTATGAGCAACTGGAGGGTCGGTGGGGTGATTTCTATCGAGATGAACAGGTCATGGCCGATCTGCGTGAATTGACGGCGCTCAGCCCATTCCTGACAGATGAGCTGATCCGCCAGCCGGATTGGCTGGAGGATTTGCGGGCACTACGCAACGGAGCTGCACTATCGGGCGACTGGGATCGAGAAGCAAGCCTGCGCAAGGCTTACCGCCGCCGATTGTTCCGGCTGCAGTGTGAAAGTCTGCTCCTGGCCCGGCCCGTCTTTGAGACGCTGGCCGAAAATAGCGATCTGGCAGATTCCATTATTGGGCACTGCTATCGGTTGGCCATACAAACCGTGGGCAAGGGTGAGCAGGATCTATCCAACCCAATGATGGTGGTGGCCCTCGGCCGGCTCGGGTTGCGTGAGTTTGATCTCGCCAGCGACGCCGATCTTGTTTTCATCCTCCCGAATGAATCCACAGGCACGATGGAATTCTGGACGCGCGTGGCGGCCAGAATGATTGAAATCCTCACCGCCTATACCGGCGACGGCGTTATCTTCACCGTGGATGCGCGGTTGCGGCCGTTTGGCCGTGAGGGCGACCTGGTTCAGTTGGAATCCACCTATATCGATTACTTCGCCCAGCACGCCGAGGCCTGGGAGGGTATCGCCTACCTCAAGGCGCGCGCCGTAGCTGGAAACGTGGATCGTGCCACAAAATTTTTGACAGAGCTCCAGAAAGTAGACTGGCGTCGCTACGGACAATCGCATCGTTCAAAAAAGCAACTCAGTGATATGCGCGCACGTCTCGAGAAAGAGCAGGGCAAATCGAATCCGCTCAAGGCAGGCCGGGGCGGTTTTTACGATATCGACTTTCTGCTTCTGTATTTGCGGCTGAAGAGCGCCGGAATTTTCTTTAAAGTGCTCAATACATTGGAGCGAATCGAAGTAGTGGAGCAAATGGGACATCTGGAACAGCAGGACGCGTCTTTCTTGGCCGAAGCCGCGACGATCTTCCGCGCTGTCGATCACGGGATGCGGCTTTATTCCGGCCAGATTGTCAATTCCCTGCCGGATGCTCCTGCAGCGCGTGAAGCGCTGAGTGCATTGCTCGACCGGTGGTTGCCAAAGCGCGGTTCGCATCAAAATCTCGAACAGGATTTGAAGGAATTGCAGGAAAGAACGCGAGAGACCTATGAACGCCTTTTCAGCTAGCACCATCATTTTGTTTCTGGCAGTTGCCACTGTCGATGCCGCAACGATCGAGCATGCCCTGAATCGCATGTACAACTTCGACTTCAACAATGCGGACCGGGAGATGGACACCTACGTTAATGAGCGCCCCAACGACGCCTTGGGCTTCTCGTTTCGCGCGGCTTCCCTATTGTTTCGGGAACTGGACCGGCTGTCGATTCTCGAGAGTGATTTCTTTTCCAGCAACAAACGCCTTACCGACAAGAAACTACTTAAACCGGATGAAATCTTGAAGCAGCGCTTTTTAGCTGCAATTGAAAGCTCAAAAGCCCTTGCTCGCACCCGCTTGGCGGCGGATGCAAACGACAAGCTTGCACTGTTTGCGCTCTGCCTCAATGCAGGACTGATTACCGATTACATGGGCTTGATTGAAAAGCGCCAGCTTGGGAGCTTGAGCTACGCCAAAGAATCGCACTCCTTTGCAATCAAACTCTTAAAGGTGGACCCGAACTTTGTAGATGCATACCTGACCACCGGCTTGACTGAATATCTACTCGGAAGCGTTCCATTTTTTGTCAAGTGGTTCGTGCGCTTTGAAGAGGCTGAGGGTAACAAAGCGTTAGCAACTGAGCGTCTCAAAATTGTGGTCGCCCGGGGAAAATACCTCGGTCCTTTTGCGAAAATATTATTGGCGACGATTGACCTGCGCGAGAAAAGACCCTTGCAGGCAGAGATGAGGCTCGCTGAATTGAGCCGGGAATTCCCCGAGAACACTCTCTTCAAGAAAGAATTAGAGAAACTAAGACCAAAAATCAAATGATCAGAATTACCCTTTTCCTCGTTGTTTGCGGTTTGCTAAATGCGGCTGAAGTGAGCGTAGAACGAGCTTTTAACCGTTTGTACAGCTTTCAGTTTGAAGACAGCTTGAATACGGCACGCGCCTATTCGGCTAAAAACATGAGCGATCCGATGGGATACGCGTCCTTGGCTGCTACATATCTTTTTAGTGAGATGAATCGGCTGCAGGTCTTCAATAAAGACATGTTCAAAGAAGAGAAGGTCCAGGGCGAACGGGCTAAACAAATTGGTGTTGAGGCCAAGCGCAGCTTTGAAGACGCACTCAATCGTGCCAAATCCACCGGCGCCGAGGCTCTCAAGAAGAACGACAAGGATACAAACGCACTGCTTGCTCTGCTCATTGCCACCGGCGCTGAAAGAGACTTCTCCGCCCTGGTCGAAAAACGCTACAAGGACAGTTACTACGCGGCCCGGGCGAGCCAGGAATACGCACTGCGCTTGCAGGCAATCGATCCGAGCCTGCAGGATGCCTGGTTCACTCGGGGTTTCAGCGAGTATCTGATTGGGAGTGTTCCCTTTGTGATTCGCTGGCTGATGAAAATTGAGCAGGCAACGGGCGACAAGAAAAAAGGTCTTGAGTTGATGGAGAAATGTGCACGCGAGGGCAAGTACCTCAAACCTTTCGCTCAGATGATGCTCGCAAGTATCTATCAAAAGGACAAACGTATAAAGGAAAGCCGGCAGTTGCTCGAAGCCTTTGCGGCAGACCATCCCGACAATCAGACGGTTCGGGCAGAGTTGGCAAAGATGCCCAAGAGCTAGGGAATATGATTAGGTTGTGAGATTGATGGCTGTGTGGATTGCCGGGATATTGTTGTCGCTTGCTTGCGGGCAGGCGCAGGTAATTGAATTCGAATCCAACGGATTAAAGTATCAGACCCTCACCAAGAGCGGAGTTACCGTTATGTTTGCGAGCTTGCCCTCGAATCTGAAAGACTTCGCGGTCTTGCAGGTAGCGGTATCCAATGGCTCGAAATACATCACAACGGTAGACCCCGAAGATTTTGTTTTCCGCCGCGAGGATGGGTCAACCGAGAAGGCCTTGCCCGCACGGCAGGTGGTGAAGCGGATGCTCGACAGGGCCAATCGCGACGACGTGATCAAGCTAGTAGGCACCTACGAAGTAGGGCTTTATGGATTACAGCGGATGCAATCGACCAACGGCTATGAGCAGCGCCGGCAAAGCGCGATTGGAGAATTTGGCGGGGCACGCTTGAAGGCAGCAGCCGCCACCAGTGCCATCGCCTTCGTCAAGACCAAGTTGACGGCAGGAGAATCGACTGATGGTGCGGTTTTCTACAGCGTCGAAAAGAAGGGCCTGGGCCCGGGCAAGCTCACCGTAAAGCTGGCGGGCGAGTTGTTTGAATTCGACTCCATAGCACCAACCCCGAACTAGACTTATCGCTATCCTGAAGATTGGTCGACCTACACACACATACCTTTGAAAGTGATGGGACGGATGCTCCCGCAGCATTAGTTGAAAAAGCCTCTGCGGCTGGGCTGACAACCATTGCTATCACCGATCACGACACCTTTGCCGCCCACGAGCAGGCCGCACCGAGGGCACAGGAATTGGGGATTCGGCTGGTGCGCGGCGTTGAGATCAGCACCAAGGCTCGCAACCGAAACGTACACCTTCTTGCGTACTGGTTTAACGGGGCAGCTCCTGTTGCCTTTCAAGACTGGTTGGTTGAGATGCTCGAATACCGTCGAGAACGCAATCGCCGCCTGGCAGGTCGATTGCAAGCTCTTGGGCTTGCCGTTGAATTGGCTGAGGCAGAGGCGCTAGGGCGCACCATCACCGGTCGTGTCCATTTCGCCAGAGTGCTAATTTCCAAAGGCTACGTCAAGAGCATTCCCGAGGCCTTCGATCGCTACATCGGCGAAGATGCCCCAGGCTTTGTGATGATGGAAGATCCCAAGACGCCCGACGCTGTGCGCAAAGTGCGCGAGTACGGCGGCGTACCAGTGCTGGCGCATCCGATTCGATTGGGAATGAGGGATCTGGACGCCGAAGAATCCTTCATTCGCGAACAGGTAGATGCCGGCCTGCTCGGCCTTGAGGTGATGCATTCCGATCACGATGAAGTAGCCCGGGCACGTTATGAAATATTGGTCCAGCGCTACGGCTTGGCCCGCTCTGGCGGCTCTGACTACCACGGCGACATCAAACCGAAAATCTTCCTCGGCCGGGGTTTTGAGGACAACGTAAACGTGCCTCAGGAATGGGTAGATAAACTGGCTTCTTTATGACCAAAGATCAGGCTTTTGCAATTGTTTGTGAGTTTGTCCAGAGTGATGGCTTGCGGCGTCACATGTTGGGCGTAGGTACTTGTATGGAAGCCTACGCCCGGCACTACGGCGAGGATCCAGAGCTATGGGCCGTAACCGGAATTCTGCATGACTTCGATTGGGAAATCCACCCCAACCTGCCCGATCACCCCACCCTCGGCGAGGCGATCCTGATCGAGCGCGGAGTCAGCGCCGAGATCCGCCGCGCGATTCTCTCCCATGCTGACTTCACCGGTGTCACACGCGACTCTCAAATGGAGAAGGCGCTCTTCGCCTGCGACGAACTCGCCGGCTTTATCACCGCCGCTGCCTACGTAAAGCCAACCAAGAGCATCTTTGAAGTCGAGGCCAAAGGTGTGATAAAGAAAATGAAAGATAAAGGCTTTGCCCGGGCCGTCAATCGCGACGACATTACCAAAGGTGCCACCGAGATGGGCGTTGACCTGGAAGCGCATATCCAGTTCTGTATCGATGCCATGAAGGCGAATGCCGAAGCACTCGGCGTGAAAGGTAGTTATCCGTCATGAACCTGCACGAAGTGATTGCAAATGAAATTAAGGGTGCCCAGGAATTTCTTGAGCGCTCCACCAGGGTATTGAAAGAGGAGCACTCAAGCTTCACACCCTCAGAAGGCATCTACACGGCAGCCCAGCAATTGGCCCATGTCGCCACTATGATCGATTGGTTTGTCGACGGAATTGTCTCGCCTGATGGCTTTTCAATGGACTTCGAAGCCCATGAAACAGAAACCCTCGCAATTACCAGTTTGACTTTCGCCCGGGCGAAAGTCGCCGCAGCCTTTGCCAATGCTAATGCCACCTTGGCCGCCCGGAGCATAGCTGAACTGGAAGAATCTTTTCCTCCTGACTGCTTGATACAAGGGCCGAAATGGACAGCAGTCTTTGGGCTGGTTGAGCACACAGCCCATCACCGCGGGGCTCTCACGATTTATTCGCGTCTCTTGGGGCTATCCCCAAAGATGCCGTATATGGAAACCTAGCCGACCTTGCGCAGTTTCGTAATGCGCCCTACCTCAACCCATTCAGCAACGTAGATGTTGCCATCGGGGTCAAAGCTGGCAGCATGCGGGGCGATAAACTTACCCGGCGTAAAGCCACTCCGCTCAAGCGTCCGCAGCCCCTCATAAGTCTTGCCATCCGGCTGCCTGCCATCCCCCAACTGCACGATTGGTTTGTTGTTCTGGTCAAAAAGAGTCACAACGGCCTTAAGATCAGGCATCAGCATCGTGCTTTTATGAAAGTCAAAAGTGCTGGGCCAGCGCACTCCATCTTTGAGAGAGTGCAGCGGCTTGCCGTCGAGAGTGAAGTACTGCACGCGGCTGTTGGCACCTCGTTCGCCCACCATTAGCAGCGGCTTCTTGCCACGAGTGTCGATGGCGATAGCGTGCGGCCAGATGGTCGTGCCCTTGGCGGTCTCAAGATCTTTGTTCTTGTCCATCAACTCGCGCGAGCCTCCGAAGCTGCGCACCCAGCGGAGCTTTTCATCAAACTGATGAATGTAAAACTTCCCATAGCCATCAGCAACGTAGATGTGGCCGTTCGGGGCAATGGCCAGCGTCGATGGCTTGAATTCACTGGCCTTGCTGTAGAGGCCACTGATATGGGGGGCATGCATCACCCAAACCACTTCGCCATCGAGGGTAGTCTTGCGGATGAAGCCTTTGACATTGTCGCAGTGGTAGAGGAATTCGGTGTTGCCTTCTTTATGCAGCACCAGGCCATGAGCGCCGCCCCTCAGGTCTGCGCCCCAGCTCTTGATGAACTTGCCTTTGTCATCAAAGATGGCGATCGCGTCAGGGCTCTCGCTCGTTTTGTGAACAGTGTGGGCAATGATGACGCGGCGGTCTTCCGTAATGATGATGCCGTGGGTATTGCCGAACTTGAGCGAAGAGGGCAGCTGGGCCCAATCGTGAGTGGCTTCATAGCGGTGTTCACCTGATCCCATTATCGGAAGAGGATTTTGGGCTTTCGAAGAGAGAGCAAAAGTAGTGAGCCCGGCGAGCATAGTGCGGCGTTGCATGTAATTATTGTGACGGAAGCCAATTCTTGCCGGTGTTGGGCCTGGTCTTCAAAACCAGTGAGAGGCGCTCCGCGTCTCTGGTGGGTTCGACTCCCACTGGCTTCCGCCACAAACCTGAAAGGACAGCCATGACGATTGAAATTCTCTATTTCGAAGGCTGCCCCAACTACGAGCCCACTCTCAACAGAGTCAAACAAATCCTGAAGGATTTAGGCATGAAGCAGAAAGTGCTCGAAGTCATCATCACCACCCCGAAAATGGCCGAGTCCTTCCGCTTCCTTGGCTCACCCACAGTACTCGTCAATGGCCTGGACGTTGAGCCATCCGCAAGAAATTCGAATCAGATTGGCTTCGGCAACCGCACCTATCCCTCAGGTGACCGAAGAGTAGGAATCCCAAGCGAAGAAATGGTGAGGGCGGCAATCCTCGAAGCACGCGGCTGATTCATTGGCGCCACGGAAAAAGCCAGCTCCACCAACTCTTCTTCTCCTCCGGCTCCATCTCCGGATGCTCCGCACGCCAGGCCTGAGCATCACTCAAATCCTGACGGCAATACGGACAATCCTGAATATGCCGGTCAATACTCTCCCGCTCGTCGGCATCGATCTTCTTCGATAAATAGCGGGCCAGCGCTTCGTACGGAATATGCGAATCTGCGCTCAGGAAACGGCCGCCTCTTCAATAATCAATTGCTTCGCGTCCGCATCCATCGACGCCATCACGCCCACCGGCAGCGTGATCTGGTCTGCCGTGTGGCCAATCAAGAGGCCGTGGAAGACAGGTACCTTTACCTTGGCGAATACCCGGTCCAGCACCTCACCCAGCGTGTAGTTGAAGGTAATCGACGGCTGGAAGTCGCGTGGGCCACAATCGACACACTCCCCAATCACCACCCCCGCACACTCATCAAACTTACCCGCCAGCACCAACTGCTGCAGCATACGGTCGATACGGTACGGTTCTTCCCCCACGTCTTCCAAAAAGAAAATCTTCCCCTTCACATCCGGCTCGTGCGGCGTGCCCATCAGACAACTCACCAGCGTCAGATTCCCACCAATCAGGCGGCCTTTGGCCTTCCCAGGCCGCACCATCCGTAAGGGATGCTGCGGGCGGTAGACGTTACGCTCGGTCGGATTACCCAGCACCCCCATCGGCTTGTTATCCATCGCCCGCTTAAACCAGTTCTGCGAAAACTCCGTAAACGGCGAAAGCCCCGTAGGCCCATGAAAAGTAATCAGTCCGGTCTTCTGATGGATGGCCAGATGCAGCCCGGTGATGTCGCTATAACCCAGCAGCATCTTCGGGTTCTTGCGGATCAGTTCGTAGTCGATGCCATCAAGCAATTGCGGAGTGCCATAACCACCACGCACGCAGATGATCCCCTTCACTTCCGGGTCGGCAAACATCGTGTGAATGTCTTCAATCCGGCCAGGAATGCTCTCCCCCAACTGCCCTTCCCGCTTACCCACCTGTTTGCCAATCTTCACCTTCCAGCCAAACATCTGCGCCGTCAGTTGCATGGTTTGCAACTGGTTGGGGTCTGCAACAAAAGTGCTGGGACTGATCAGCCCGACGGTGTCGCCGGGCCGCATCATTTTCGGCTTGATCAGACTGGTAGCTGCCCCGGACTGGGCCGCCATTGCAGCCACCGGCATGGCCGATACGAATTCGCGACGCTTCATAACTGGTGAGGTTACCAGTTTGTGAGGCTGCCGTCTGGACGGTGGAAGAGCTGAATCGGCTGGTCGTGCTTGTTCAATTCCCAGAACATCTTGATCTTCGAGGGATCAAAGGTGACCCCCAGTCCCGGACGGTTGTTCGGGTAGAGCTTGCCGGCTTTGAAGTCGAAGCATTCCGGCAAGTAAAACTTGTGTGGCAGGTCGATCGCGGTGCCAGTCATCTCCATCATCACCGGCCCGGAGAACGCAGCATTACAATGCACCAGCGACGCCTCGCCAATCGGCCCGGTAAAGTGAGGAGTCTGCCCAACATAATGCGTCTCGCACAGCGCAGCCAGCTTCAGGTATTCCGTAATGCCGCCGCAATTCGGAATCGACACCCGGTTGTAGTCAATCAGCCGGCCTTCGATCAATTCGTTGATATCCCACTTGTGGCTATGCTGTTCACCAACAGCAATCGGCACCTTCACCATCGGCCTCAGCTGCTTGTACACACTATTGTTCTCGCTACGCACCAGGTCTTCGACAAAATACGGCTCCAGCGGCTCGATCATCGCACTCAGCTTGACGGCATCGGGGAAGTCAACACGGGTGTGAAAGTCGATCGCCCAGTCTCCAGCCTTGCCAACACCTTCGCGAATCTGCTGGCACTGCTCAAAAGTCTTATGTACCATCGCACGATTCTGAAACGCATTCCCCTGCCCCGGATCGGCAATCGAGGTACGAAAGGCGCGAAACCCATACTCCACGCAAGCGCGTGCGTTCTCAACCAGGTTCACCTTCTTCGGGTTGGGGAAACCCGTGCAATAGCACTCGATGTGGTCGCGCGACTGCCCGCCAATCAGTTCATGCACCGGCACCCCCAGAGCTTTACCCTTCAAATCCCAAAGCGCCAGGTCCAGCGCGCCAATCGAGTGCGTCTTCTCGCGCCCCGCTGGATAAAAGAGCCCGCGGAACATCAACTGCCAGAGGTAATCAATCTTGTTGGGGCTTTGCCCGATCAACTGGGCCGCCAGTTGCTTCACCAGATCCGGCGAACCACCTTCGCCAATGCCAGTAAGCCCGGCATCGGTCTCGATCGTCACCACATGAAAGCTCTGGTTCACCATGGGGCGGGTGATTGGCGATTCGTAGTAGCGAATCCGGGTAATTTTCATCCGCTTCAATTCGGCGTGTGCCTTTTCAGCAAGCGGAAAGGCAAGTGCGGCACCCTGCAGGAAATTGCGACGTGACAGTTTCATAGTGTTCGGACTTTATGTTATACCTGATTTACCATGCGAAAGTTGTTAAGTGTTGTAGCTTTCGCATCTGGACTCTTCGCCCAGATCCCTGTCACCGATCCCCTAGTCGTAGCGAAATGCTCTGGATGCCACGCCAAAGATGACAAAGGGAATCTCAGCCGAATCTCTGAACTCCGATCCGCCCCTGAAGGCTGGCAGCAAGCCCTCAAGAGAATGGTCCGTCTTCACGGGCTCACGCTTTCTGCCGACGATGCCCGCAAGATCGTGCAATATCTCGGCGATCAGCATGGCCTGGCCCCAGAAGAAGCAAAGCCCGGCATCTACTATTTTGAAAAACGCCACCTCGATCAGGAAAAATATCCAGAGGTCGTACGTGAGGCATGCGTAAGCTGCCATCCCTACGGTCAGGCAATGAACTGGCGTCGTACCCCCAAAGAATGGGACCTCCTCGTCAACATGCACATCGGTTATTTCCCGGTAGTGCAGTGGAATAGCTTTACGGGATCGATGCGCGGCCCGGGCGCTCCGGGCGCTCCGTCGGCACCCGCCGCCGACACCCGCACTCCTGTTGAAAAAGCTATCGAGCAGATGAAGAAGGACTTCCCCCTCGAAACCAAAGAATGGGCCGAATGGACTGCCTCCCGCCGCCAGGCAAAACTCGCCGGTCGCTGGTTGCTCAGCGCAACCCAACCAGGCAAGGGTGGCTTCATCGGTGAAGTCTCGATCGAACCAGGCGCCACGCCCAACGAATGGGTAACGCGCTCATCGATGACCAGCATCGAAACCGGCCAGACAGTTACCCGAGAAGGCAAGAGTGTCCTCTACACCGGCTATTCCTGGCGCGGCCGCAGCGGCACCAAAGACAATGCAGTACGCGAAGTCATGTTGGTCTCCCGCGATCAAGGTCAGATGGAAGGCCGCTGGTTCTGGGGAGCTTATGACGAAACGGGCTTCGACGTCAAACTCACCCGAGCCGAAGAGCGCCCGCTCATTCTCAAAACTTCAGTAACGTCGTTGCGGATGGGCTCTACCTCCAGCTTCAAGATTTTTGGTGACCAGTTTGCTACTGGCCTCACTCCCGCAGATCTCGATCTGGGCGCTGGCGTCACGGTAAAGCGCATCCTCAACCAGTCCCGCACAATGGTTGAAATTGAAGTGGAAGTAGCGGCCAAGACCGCTCTCGGCCTGCGTGATATCGCAGTTAAGCGCGCTGTAGCTCCTGCATCCATTGCCGTCTACGACACAGTGGATTACATCAAGACTGCTACCGACACGGCGCTCGGCCGCCTCGGCGGTGGCAGCGGTGTCTTCACCAAAGGCTTCGTTCAATTCGAAGCCATCGGCTACAACCGCGGCCTCGACGGCAAGCCCAACACGATCGATGACATCAAGCTCGGCCCGGTAAAGGCCGAATGGTCGATGGAAGAATTCTTCGCCATCTACGGCGATGACGATGTGCAGTTCGTCGGTGCCCTCGACCCCAAAACCGGCCTCTTCACACCCAGCGTCGAGGGGCCCAACCCCAAGCGCAAATTCAGCCGTAACAACTACGGCGACGTCTGGGCTGTAGCCACCTACAAAGGTGCCGACGCTGCCGTCTCAAAGGATGGCAAGCCGCTCACCGCAAAGTGCTACTTGCTCGTCACCGTGCCGCAGTACATGCGCTGGGATCAACCCGAGGTTGCGCAGTAATGCAGTTGCAAGTGTCAGAGTTTCATCAGTTTGAGGCTGGCGGAAACCCCTTCCTTTACCTGGTGCCCAGTGGCGGAATTTTCGCCGTCGACGAACTCTCACGCAAGGCCCTGGCCATTGCCAAAGAGAATCCGCGCGAAGCTAAAGAACTGCTCGACGCCCTCGTTGCCACCGGAGCAACAGTAGAAGACGCCCGCGATTGTATCGAAGAACTGGTCGGCGCTCGCGCCCTCGGCCCCGAAGGTGGCTGGAAAGAACCGATCGACGAAGCCCCCGCCAAGTTCCCCCTCCAGACCCTCGTCATCAATCTCACCAATCAGTGCAATCTGAGCTGTCAGTATTGCTATGAATTCGGTGAAGACAAAGTCGCCACGCCCGAAGGCAAAGCGAAGTTCATGGAACTCGAAACCGCTCAGCAGAGCGTCGACTTCCTCTTCAAAGAATCCGCCGGTCGCAACTCAGTTCATATCACCTTCTTCGGTGGCGAAACGCTGATGAACTTCCCGCTGCTCAAGCAGATCGTGGACTATTCACAAGCCGAAGCCAAAGCCAAGGGCGTAACGATCGACTACTCCCTCACCACCAACGCCACCCTGCTCCGCCCGGACATCATCGAATACCTCAGCGCCAACGCAATTGGCGTAACCGTATCGATGGATGGCCCCAAAGAGATGAACGATCAGTTGCGCGTCTTTGCCAACGGCAAAGGCAGCTACGACATCATCGTTCCCAAGGTGAAGGAGTTGCTCAAGCAGCACACCACACGGCCAATTGCCGCCCGTGTCACTTTGACCAACGGCGTCCGCGACGTGGCCAAAATCTTTCAACACCTCAGATACGAAATCGGATTTCATGAAGTTGGGTTTGCACCGGTCACCACCTCACCCACCCGCCTTTATGCCATCGACGAAAAAGGTCTCGACGATGTATTAGGACAGTTTGAAAAGCTGGCCTACGAGTATCTGGAATTCGCACTACGCGGTGAGCATCATGGCTTCTCAAACGTCAGCGACACCTTAAGTGAGTTGCATCAGGGGATTTCAAAATCGCATCCCTGTGGCGCGGGCCTCGGCCTGTTGGGCGTCGGCCCTTCGGGCGACATCTCGCCCTGTCACCGGTTTGTCGATAGCGATGAACATAAACTGGGCCATGTATCAGAAGGCATGGACTCAGACAAACAACAGGACTTTCTGAAGCGCGGACACGTCAATGCCAAGTACGATTGTGAGTCTTGCTGGGCGCGTCCGGTCTGCGCGGGTGGCTGTTATCACGAGGCCTTCGTGCGCTACGGCGACACAGGCCACGCCAACCTGCATTACTGTGACTGGATCCGCGGCTGGACAGATCTTTGCCTTAAAATTTATGGTGAGATCGCAACGCACAACCCAAGCTTCTTGAATCATTTTGATCAGAGGAAAGCATCATGAGGCACCTAAGAGCCGTCAACAAGAAAGCCCGTCGCATTGACGACCTGCTTTCAACAACCGAAGGCGACTTTGTCGCTCTTCAGCAAAACAGCGCAGCACAGCGCCCGCATTACCCGATGGGTTGCTCCATCGTTTTTTCGCCAGGCTGGGAAGTAGATTCCACGGGCGGCACGGCCGGGCTCTGCCAGCCCGTCGAGCGCGATCTCTACGATTGCTACATCAGTTGCTACTGGCCGGCCCAGGTTCCCGACCATCTCAACAACTACCCCGAGTGGACCAGCAAATGCGCCGCTGCCACCAAAGACTGGCGCAATATCGATCTGGTATTCCCATAAAATGCAGCGCCGTACATTTCTATCAACCGTAGCTGCAGCTGGCCTCGCTCCGGCCCAAACCGCCAAGCTCGGCACTCTCTTCGTAGGTGCCTGGCAGAAGCGCGTTCTGGTGATCGATGAAGCCTCTCGCAAGATCTCCACCGAGATCAATCTCAAGCTCGACGTACCCCGCTCGATGATGTTCAGCGAAGACAAGAAAAAGCTGATCATCCACTCGGCGATGGAATGTGGCTTTGAAATTGTCGACGTCGCAACCCGCAAGCTCGAGCGGAGCTTCAAGCTAGATACGGCTGGCAAGAAGTATCGCCCCAGCGGTTTTGCTCTCTCGCCCGACAGCAAGAAGATGTACACGGCCCTCTACACAGTCGACAAGAAGATCGATCGTTTTGAAGTCAGCAAGCCTCAGTGGGCTATCATTGACATGGAAAACGAGAAGATCGAAAAGTTCGTCGATTTCCCCAAGGAGCAACAATTGCGCGGAGGGCGCGGTGGTGGCCTGCGTGTATCTCCCGACGGCAAGTTTCTCTATCAGTTCCGCGACAACGTCAACATCTACTCAACCGAAGACTTCAAAGAAGTCGGCAAGATCGAACTGTCAAAGCCGCTCTTCCCTGGCATCGAACGCGTATCCATTTCAGGCAACGACGATCCTCACGAAGAGCCAGGCAAGATCTTCGGGTTCTTCAATTCGACAGATCCAATTGTTCACAAGACAACTTTTGGATTTGCGACGTTTGACCTCAACAAGCGCACCTTCGAATTCTCACCCGTCGGACCATCCACCACTCGTACCACCGGCTTGCGTCTCACACCAGACCGCAAAACCGGCTATACAGTGGCATATAACGGCATGGGTGCAAATCAGCGTTGTGAGTTCTGGACCTTCGATATTGCATCCAAGCGCATTACCAAGATTCAGGAATTTGATGGGCGCAGCCGCTTTGAATTCAACCTCTCTTCAGATGGAAAGCTGCTCTATATCTACGGCGCTGGCAACACGCTCGAGATGTACGACGCAGCAACGCTGAAGATGGTGAAGGATCTGGACGTGAATACGGACATGACTTCAAACATGCTGGTTTTGCCGGGCTGATGAAGAAGTTCAAACGCTACGCATTCTGTTTGCCTTATCTGGCCCCGCACCTCGCGGGGCTTCTGTTTGTTACTGCGATCGGTCTTGCGTCAACCGCATTGAGCCTGGTACAGCCCTATCTTACGAAGCTCCTGATCGATGAAGCGCTGCTCAAGAAGGACACCGATTCGCTCTGGCAAATTGCCGGCCTCATGGTGGGGACCAGTTTAATTGCCTTCACATTCAATGTGGGTGCTGGTTATCTGTACACGCGTATCTCGGCAAAGGTGCTGTTTGCAATGCGCAGTGATTTGCTGAAGCACCTACATGGGTTGTCGCCTCGGTTCTATTCGGAATGGAAGACGGGCGATGTTCTCTCACGGCTGAACAACGATATCAGCGAGATCCAGCGTGTGGTGGCCGACGCATTGCTGAGCGTTCTGGGCAATGTGGGCTTTCTGGTTGGGAGCGTGGTGATTCTGGTCGGTATGGATCTGAAGCTCTTCGCTGTGGGAGTTGCGGTATTGCCTGTCGCGATGTGGGTGGCATGGTGGTTCCGCAGCTTGCTGGTAGAGCGGGTTCGGGAGGTGCGCGAGAAGTCCGCCGATATCGGGAGCTTCCTGCTGAACACGTTGCTTGGGCACCGTGTCGTTACGGCCTTTGATGCGGTGGGCCGTGAGGGTGCATTGTTTTCCTCCCGCAATGATGGATATGTGAAGGCGCTTCTCAAGATGCAGTTGATCTCTTATAGCGGGTCTGGCCTGCCTGGGATGTTGCTGGCGCTCTCAACCGCAGCAGTGTTCTGGGTAGGTGGCAATCAGGTGATCGCAGGTACGATGACGGTGGGCACGCTGATCGCCTTTCTCGCTTATCACATGCGATTGATGACGCCGGTGCAGGCGCTGATGGGGCTCTATACAAATCTGGTGACGGCGCAGGTTTCACTCGAGCGCGTAGAGAAGCTCTTCTCAACTGCGCCTGAGGTGAGAGAAATGCCTGGGGCTCGTGGACTTGGAGTCGTCTCGGGAGCGGTTGAATTGAAGGGCGTCAGCTTTCGATATGCGCCAGAGAAGGCAGTGCTCGATCATGTGGACTGGAAGGTTGGAGCAGGACAAATTGGCCTCGTGCTCGGGCCGAGCGGGCGTGGCAAGAGTACCCTGGCAGATCTGCTGTTGCGCTTCTATGATCCTGCAGAGGGTGTGGTTATGCTCGATGGGGTCGACTTGCGTGAGTTGAAGCTGGAAGACTTGCGTCGTGAGATTTGTGTTGTGGAACAAACTCCGTGGTTGTTCCCCGTTAGTGTTGCCGAGAACCTGCGCTACGGCGACGGGAAAGCGACAGATGAGCAGCTTCATGCAGCACTAGCTAGCGTCGGACTGACTGAGGCTTTTCCGGATCTGAATGCCATGGTGGGTGAGCGCGGATTGGCTATTAGTGCCGGGCAGCGGCAGAGGCTTGCGATCGCACGGGCGTTATTGCGTAAGCCAAAGGTATTGGTGCTCGATGAGCCGACAGCGGCCCTCGACGAGGCCAGTGAAAGGCTGGTGACCGATGGCTTGCGCAAACATCTTCCCGACACGACACTCATTGTGATTACACACCGCACCAAGCTGCGCGAGATTGCCGATACGATTTTGGACTTAGGGTAAAGACGATGCCAAAGGTAGCCATCCTCGATAGCGGTGTACACGTAGGGCATCCGCATGTGGGTGATGTCGTTGCCGGATTCAATGCCACTGGTATGGGTGCGGAGAATGATTGGCTCGACAGAATCGGACACGGTACCGCAGTGGCTGGTGCGATTCGGAGTCTGGCGCCTGAGGCCGAATTGATGGCGGTAAAGATCTTTGAAGGCGGCTTGCGAACCAACATCGACATCATTTTGCGTGGTATCGAATGGGCTCTCGATCAGGGTGCAGACTTGATCAATCTGAGCCTCGGAACCACGAATGAAGCTCATGCCGCGAGGCTTGGAGAGTGGGTGGCCAAGGGCAGCATTTGGGTGAGTGCGGCAACGGCATATCCGGGGATGCTCGATGGAGTGATCGCCATCGAACTGGATGCGACGCTTGAGCGAAATCAGATTCGGGTGGCGGGGCCGATGCGGTTTGCGGCGAGCCCTTATCCGCGCGAGATCCCGGGCGTGAGCCGCGAGAAGAACTTACAGGGGATCAGCTTTGCGGTGGCCAATGCTACGGGTTTGCTGGCTGCATCATGGGAAGCAATGGTGGCCTCCGATGCACTCAGTGCATGCGGTGTGCTGGCGAGTTACAATTCTGAGCCTCCGGAAGTGAAGCCTAATATGCAAGACTGATGCTATGTCAAGGCTCAGCGAAACCGAGAGCATAGAACTAAATCGGACAATTCCTGTTGAAGAGCTTCGCCCCTTACTGGACCGGATCCTAAGCAGCCGGCATTTTGCCTCTGCCGGACGGAAGAAAAAGTTCCTCAGTGTAATCGCCGACTATTACTTGAATGGTTGTGCCGACCAGTTGAATGAGTTTTGCTTGGCGAGTGAAGTTTTCGGCTTCGATAAGGACTATGACCCGGCAGCCAACGCTAGCGTCAGGGTTTGCGCACATGACGTCAGAAAGAGACTGAGAGAGTACTTCGAGCAGGAGGGTGCAGAGGAGAGGCTGTTAATGCAAATTCCTCCGGGTGCATACAAGCCTATCTTCCTGGAGCGCGTCGCCAGCCCTCCCTCCGCTCTACCGCCGCCAAAGCCGCAGGCATCTACTCACCGTCCCTGGCTAATTGGAGCAATTCTACTTATTGTTTTAGTTGCACTCGGGAGTGTATTGTATTCCCAGCGTTCTGCGGTGGCCTCTGCACCGGTGCCGAGTGCTTTTTGGACCCCATTTTCAAAGGGTCAAGATGCGGTTTTGGTGGTTATGAGCAACCCGCCGCTGTTTCAATTTCTTTGGAACTCAGATCCTGTTCGGTCCAGACAGGATCTCATCCCATTGGGCAAAGACGCAATGGCTGCGATTGACCGGCAACTCGGCGCCAACTCCAATCGAACGCCCTACCTGGTGTTTTCGCCTGAAGACTATACAGGCATGGGCGACGCGATGGGCTTGATGCATTTGACCCGCTTTTTCGCACGCGCTGGCAAAGAGATGCTGGTGAAGCAGAGCAAGACTGCAGGCACTGAGGATCTCAAGGCTCACAATGTGGTGCTGGTTGGCGGCCCGCTCTCCAATGAGTGGGTACCACGATCAGAATCGCTGGACTTCGACCTCGGGGGGAATTATGTCGTGAACCGAAATCCCGGTCCTGGCGAACAGAAAGAGTACCGATTGACGATAGATCCGGTTTCCGGGCAGCCAATGACAGACTGGGCTGTAATCACCGTGGCACCTGGCTTTGCTCCGGGGAGAGTTGTTATGGTGCTTGCGGGAATCCGCTCTGAAGGCACCCAGGCTGCAGCAGAGTTCATCACCGATCCCTGGCACTCAGATCTTTTGCAGCGCAAACTACAACCAAATTCTTCCAGCTTCTTTCAGGCCTTGCTGCGTGTCGATGTCAAGAAATGGCAGCCTGCTACCGTATCACTTGTTTCTGTTCATCCGCTTAAGCTGCAATGAGATTCATGGGGGAGACGCTAGACATGACACCAACAAGACGAACGATTCTGGCTGCGGCAACGGCGGCTTCCTACTCGCGTATTCTTGGCGCCAATGACCGGATCTCGCTAGGTTTTGTGGGAGTCGGTGAGAGGGGAAAATTTCTGCTGGGAAAATTTCTCAGTCAGAGCCAGGTGCAAGTGGGTGCGGTCTGCGACGTTTTCGACCAGCGAATTGCCGAGGCTCAGAAAATCTCATCGGGAGCACAGGCTTATCAGGATTACCGGCGCTTACTCGAACGAAAAGACCTCGACGGAGTTGTGATTGCAACCCCGGATCACTGGCATGCAGCAATTGCAATTGACGCGGCAAATGCTGGCAAGGACATCTATGTTGAGAAGCCGTTAACTCTGCGGATCGAGGAAGGGCTTCCGATCGTGAAGGCGGTGCGGCTGAATCATCGCATCTGTCAGGTAGGGATGCAACGGCGTTCGGCACCACAGATTATCGAGGCCAAGACGAAACTTGTTCCCCGGTTGGGCAAAATCTTGCGCGCGAGAACCTGGTGGAACGGCAATACTGCGCATTTGCGAAGAGCACCAGAATCATGGCGAACGAAACCGGAGGGCCTCGATTGGGGCCGATTCCTGGGGCCTGCCGCCTGGCGCGAGTGGGACCCGCAACAGTTCTTCAACTTCCGTGCCTATCTGGATTTCGGGGGTGGCATGATCACCGATCTGTTTACGCACTTTATCGATGCGGCACACATGCTGATCGGGGAGGATATCCCACATAGCGGTTCGGCTGCGGGGGGTGTCTTCCATTACAAGGATGGGCGGACGGCGCCAGACACGATTCATGCTTTGCTTAGTTATCCGGGTGGATGGAACGCCACCTACGAAGGGATGCTTGCGCCCGGGGCGGACGGTGCCGGGCTTGAGATTGCCGGCGTTGAAGGACGTCTGATCGTAGGCCGGGTTGTCGAGTTTATTCCCCGTGAGGGTGGCGGGAAGCCCGAGTCTGTCACCTCAGGCGCAGACCAGGTGATGCCGCACGTGATCAACTTTCTGGATTGCATGCGGTCACGAAAGCTGCCGAATGGGGATGTGCTGATCGGGCATCGTTCCGCGCAGGCATCGCATCTTGCAACACAAGCCTACATGCAGAAGCGGCAGATCGATTTTGACCCGGTGGCAGAAAGAGTCTTGCGCCCTTAAGGGCTTGACTTAACTGTTAACGTAACTGTTACTTAGGCTAAGCCTATGAAAACAATCATCCGCTCTGATTCTTCATCATAACTTCAAGTCTCTTGCCACTTTGCGTCCTTAAGAGGATACTAGGGCACGATCCATCTGGATCTTTTAAAGGAGTCTGATATGAGTGCGTTTGGTCGAACGAGTTCAGTACTTTTTCTGGTAGCTTCTTTCGCGGCACGTCTGGCGGCTCAGGGCCTGACGGGT
This sequence comes from Bryobacter sp., assembly GCA_022843625.1. Lineage (GTDB taxonomy): Bacteria > Acidobacteriota > Terriglobia > Bryobacterales > Bryobacteraceae > Bryobacter. The sequence goes on from JALHNH010000006.1 coordinate 173,359, forward strand.
CAAATCTCGGGTACGATTGCCGATCCAACAGCGGCAGGTGTTCCGGCAGCGACGATTGAAATCCGCAACACAGAGACAGGGCAAGTGCGCAAAGCCAACAGTGACGCTTTCGGCGGCTTTATTGTCACTGAGCTTCGCCCAGGCATCTATAACCTAAAGGTGGCTGCATCGGGCTTCACGACTTTTGAGCAAACTGGTGTCGTCCTCACCGCTACCGAACGGCTCGTGCTTCGAACGATTACACTCAGGATCGGAGACGTAACCCAGACGACTACGGTGGTGGCCGATGGGGTCCGGGTGCAGACGCAGAGCGGAGAGCGATCCGGGTTGATTACCGCAAAACAACTACAAGAGGTGCCGCTGAAGGGTCGCGATTATGCCGGCATGCTACGTCTGCTTCCTGGCGTCAATGACACCGCAGACCGAGAGGCCCCGCGAAGCTTTGGCTTCCGCAACGTCGCTGCCAACGGCGGGCGAAGCACATCGGTGAGCGCGTCCCTCGATGGCGTCTCCCAGATGGACACGGGCAACCAGTTCTGGCCCCTCTTTACGCCACCGGTTGAAGCGATCGCTGAAGTGAAGGTGCTGCTGACAAACTATCAGGCCGAGTACGGGCGCACCACCACCGGCATCCATGTCGTCACCAAAAACGGCACCCGTGATTTTCATGGTGGTGCCTACTATTTCAAGCGCAATGAAGCCTTGAATGCCAATGAGTTTTTCAATAACCAGCTTGGCGTGAAACGCCAGCGCTACCGTTACGATAACCCCGGCTACTTTCTGGGCGGCCCGGTGTTGATCCCAGGGTTGGTGACCAAACGCGACAAACTCTTTTTCTTCTGGGCGCAGGAGTTTTTCCCACGCAAAACGCCCGGCGGCATCCGGCGGATTACATTTCCCACCGCAATGGAGCGTCAGGGGAATTTCTCACAAACGCTGGATACGAACGGCACAGTAATTCCGATTCTCGATCCGCTCAACAATCGCCAGCCCATCCCCGGCAATATTGTCCCGGCCAGCCGTATTGACAGGCGTGGCCAGGCGCTTTTGAACTTCTTCCCGTTGCCCAACACCCAGGACCCACAACGGCTGCTGAACTACGTGTTCGATCTTCCTGTCGATAATCCTTACCGGAATGAAGTACTTCGCGTGGACTATAACATCAGCTCGAAAGCCAACTTCTACTCTCGCGGACTTTACAACAGCATGTCGCAATCCGGCGACGCGTGCTGTCTTTCCGGCATCAGCTTTCCTCACATGCCACTCGACTACAAGTTTCCGGGCAAAGGAATCGTCGCTTCCCTCACCTACACCTTCAGCCCCACACTCGTAAATGAATTCAGCGCTGGCCTGAGCCGGGCCGATCAGAGTCTGGTAATCCCGCAGGATTCGCTGGACCGCAATAACCGGAATAAACTGAACCTTGGACTGCCGCAGTTCTTCCCACAGGCCAACCCGCTGGAATTGGTGCCGAATGCGACCTTCGGCGGCGTGCCCAACGCGCCATCCATCAGCCTTGAAAGCCGCTTCCCATTCTTTGGTACCCAAAGCATTTGGAACATCACCGACAACCTTTCCAAGATCCGGGGCAAACACCACTTCAAGGCCGGCTTCTATCTTGAGAAAGTGGCGCGAAACGCCGCACGGAGCAGCGTCTTCAATGGCACTTACGATTTTGGCCGCAACATCTTAAACCCCTTCGACACAAATTTCGCCTTCTCAAATGCGCTGATGGGTACCGTGAACAGCTATACCGAATCAGACCGGCATCCCAAGGCCAATGCGCGTTACAACAACTTCGAGTGGTATGTACAGGACACCTGGCGGGTGAACAAGAGACTTACTCTAGATGTGGGTGTGCGCTTTTACCGGTCCATTCCCACCTTCACCGACGGCAACCAACTAGCCGGATTCTTCGTTCAGGATTTTGACCCGGCGAAGGCCCCGCAGTTGATCGCGCCCTACCGCGCGACACCTACCAGCCCAAGGCTGGGACGCAATCCCGTCACCGGTGAGATTGTTCCGGAAGTCAAGATCGGCACCTTCGTTCCAGGCTCAGGCAACATTATCAACGGCATGCGGGTTCTCAACGGAGTAGCCATCGCCTCGCCGGGAATCAAGGTTGCGCCGCGTTTCGGATTCGCCTGGGATGTCTTTGGCAATGGCAAGACGGCGGTGCGTGGCGGCTTTGGTATGTTCTTCAGCCGCATTGCCGACGACAACGTGATGGGCTGGACAGAACAGCGGCCGCTAGTGAACACCTCCACCGCCAACTACACCACCATTCGAGATCTCCTGAGCACTCCGCTCAGCGATAGCCCCGCTGCTGTCTCTGGCCTTGAGGCTTCCAAGCACCTGCCATCCACCTATAACTGGAGCTTTGGAGTGCAGCAGGACATCGGCTTTGGCACCGTTGTCGATGTAGCCTACGTCGGTTCTGTGGCGCGGCACCTCCTGCATAGCAGGAATCTAAACGCTACCCCATACGGGACCAATTACCTGCCGTCTTCGGCAGACAGCACATCTCCGGGAAGACCGCTTCCGGTGAATTTCCTGCGGCCTTATCGCGGTTACGGCGACATCAACTATCGCGAGCTCGCCGGATCGTCCAACTATCATTCTCTACAGGCGCAGGCCAACCGGCGCTTCACTCGCAGCCTGATTTTTGGGGCCACATGGACATGGTCGAAAATGATGAATTTCTCGGACGAAGACTTCGGCTCGGTGAATCCGCTTCTGGATTACCGCCGGTGGAATTACGGTAAGAGTGGATTCGACCGCACGCACAATGTGACGGCGAACTTCCTCTACGATCTGCCTAAGTTCAGCAGCAGTTGGAACAACGCCTTCAGCCGCACTGCCTTTGACGGCTGGCAACTGGGTGGTGTCGCTTTGTTCTTAAGTGGAGCACCCACAGGCATCGGCGTTAGCTTTGTACAAAACGTCGACCTTACTGGAAGCAATGTGACCGACGCACGGGTCAACCTCACTGGCAACCCTAACCTGTCCTTCGGCGACCGTGATCCCATGCGTTTCTTTGACACCAGCGTCGTGCAACAACCAAGCCTGGCGAGCCTTGGCATCGGCAATGCCCCGAAAGACGCCATCCGTGGCCCCGGCCTCAACAACTTCGATCTCTCGTTGTACAAGAACTTCGCCTGGGGGTCTAACGAGTCCCGGAAAATACAGTTCCGCTTCGAGACCTATAACGCGTTCAACCATTCGCAATTCAACGCAATCGACACCGGCAGCCGTTGGGATGCACAGGGCCGCCAGGTGAACCAGCGCTTTGGACAGGCGATCGGATCAGCTGCGGCACGCCGCATCCAGATCGGACTGAAGTTCTCTTTCTAGAAGAGGTGTGAGAATGAATGTCATGAAGAGCGTCCAGCGCCGGAGTTTCCTCAAATCCGTGGCTTTCCCATTCGTTGCAGCGTCCACGGTTCGCGGAGCCAACGACCGAGTTCAGATCGGCTTCATCGGGGTCGGCCGCCGAGCCCGCTGGCTGCTGCGAAAAGAGACCTTTGGCAGCAATGCGTCTGTAGTAGCCATGGCCGATATCAATCCTGCAGTCTTGGCCGAGACTTTGCGATATCAGCCGGCTGACCAGCTCTGGCGGCCGTACCACGACTACCGCCGCATGATTGAGAACGAAAAACTGGACGCCGTTTTCGTCGAAACCCCAACCCACGCTCGCGCCCTGATCTGCATGCACGCGATGCAGGCCGGTCTTGACGTCTATGCCGAAAAGCCCCTCAGCCTTACCGTTCAGGAGGGCCAGGTTCTTACCAAGGCCGCCCGGCACTACCGGCGCATCTTTCAAGTGGGAACTCAGCAACGCTCCATTCCGATCAACATCTTCGCCAGCCGTCTGGTTGAGACGGGCAAGATCGGCCAAATCCGTAAAGTTGTTGTCTGTAATTTTCTTGCGCCCGAACGCTGGACGCCCAAGCCTGAGCAGCCCAAGCCGGCAGGCCTCGACTGGGACCAGTGGTGCAACCAGACAGAGCTGAGACCTTATAACTCAAAACTGCTGAACGGCTGGCATAACTACTGGGACTACGATGCCGGCGGCCAATCCTGGGGCGTTACTGGTTGGGGCACACACTCGCTCGATCAGGTTCAGGATGCACTTGGAACTTCTCTCACCGGGCCTGTAAAGCTCATCCTCGGGGAAGCGAGCAAGGTCACACTGGTCTATGCGAGTGGTACCGAAGTCTCGCTTGAGCAGCCCATCATCGACGATCACCAACAACTTGGGGCTATCTTTCAGGGAACCAAAGGTGAGATCCAGATCTTGCGCGGTGACTTCAAGACGAACTTGCCTGAGCTCAGGCAGGGCGCACCGGACCCAACGAAGGAAGGGCCCGGGGAAAGTACGCCACACGTTCTCAACTTCATCGATTGCATTCGCTCGCGGCAATTGCCAAACGCCGACGTCGAGATCGGCCACAGGTCGACCGTTGTCTGCCAGTTGATCACCATCCTGCGCGATGTTGGCCGCGCTTCGCTAGCCTGGGATCCCAAGATTGAAAAGTTTCACGGCCCAGGTGCCGACGAAGCAAACGCGCACCTCAGCAGACCCCGCCGTAAAGGCTACGAACTCCCATCCTTTGGCTAGTTCTTCTTTGCAGGGCGGCCCCACGGAATAGGCCCAGTGCGAGCGGGTGGAGCGAAACGCTTGCGAATCGCGGCCAGAGCCTTGTTGTTCTCCTCGATGCTGTATTCGAAGACCGCGCCCTCTTCGCGAAGCTTCGATTGCAGCTCTGCGATGTTGATGTCTTGCACCGCTACATTACCTTTTGCGGCCAGGGCTGCTGCGATACCAGCGGCGTGGCCGATGATCATGTACTGCGGCTCCATGCGCATGCTGGCATAGGAGATGTGGCTTGAGGAGAAGCAGACGGGAACCAAGAGATTTGCTGCTTCGGCTTTCTTCGGAATCACAATGCGGTAAGGGATTTGGTATGGCTGTACCTGCACCTGCACGTCGCCTTCGTTTTCCACAAAGCCGCGGTCATTGATGAAGCGTTGGATGTTGTGAGAATCAGAAGCGTAGCTGCCCATGCCGATCACGTCTGGCTTGGTGCGGTCTGTCTGCAGGTCTTTTTGTGTTGAGACAAAGTCGCTCACCATACGCCTGGCCTCGCGGATGTAGAGCTGATGTGGCCAGTGATTCGTATCGAGATACTCGTCCTTGGCCAGTCCGTAGGAACGCACTTCTTCCTGCAGCGGCTTGGGCACTCGAGGGTCGTTGGCGAGGAAGTAATAGAAGCCCTGCTGGTAATCGATGTGATCTTTCCAGATGCGCTCACGCTCGGCGTAAGTCCCTTCCGGGTAGCCGTAGTTCTTGCCGATATAGTCGGTCGAAAACCCATTGCGATTATTGAGATCCACTTTGCCATTGGGGATGATGCGAAGCAGGCTCACTTCGTTGAAGGTCAGCGGGCGCCCCATATAAGGCGTCATGGCCTCCAGATAATTGGCCAGCAGTTCATAGCGTTTAGGGTCGTAGCCCACAGGCTTGGGCCAGAGCAGCCGATTCGCGGCAACATTGGTTGCGATCACGCGAAAGTTATACGCCTGTATGCGCTTGTCCCCTTCACCAGGAGTTCCGCGCGGCTCTGTTGAAATCTCGGGTAACACCTTACCATCCTTACCCCGAGCCGGCACATCCACTGCAAACTGATGGCTCTCGGTCACAGCACGAATGCCGGCCAGAGATTCGCCATAATCTTTGATGCCCTCGCGGCCGTACGTATAGCTCACCTTGGCCTGCGCCATCAAATCGCCCTCGTAGCTGGTATCGGCAAAGAACCGCGCACGGAAGCGAGCCCCGTTTTCCGTGAGAATCTCTGTCACGCGATTCCCCTCCTTCACCACTCCGGTTTTCTCCTTCAGACGATGCCGCTCAAAAAGCGTTACCCCGGCCTCCTTGAGCATCTCGCGAAAGATATCCTCAGCCACTTTGGGCTCTGGCATCCAGGAGAGTTCGTTCAGGTGACGGTCCATGCTGTACTTGCGCCCGGCCCGGTAATAAAACTCCAAAGCCATCCCGCCAATCACTTCCTTCTTGCCGGTATCAGTGCCAGACAACCCGCCAGACACCATCCCGCCAATGTGATTGCGTGGCTCAAGCAGAGCCGTCTTAAGTCCATGCCTGGCAGCCGCCACCGCAGTCGCGACACCACCAGCCGTCCCACCATAAACAACAAAATCGAAGTTCTGTTGAGCAGCCGCCGTAATGGCGCAAGCCAATAAAAAAATGTAGCGCATGTATTTGAATCCTTAGAAAGTAACGCGCAAGCCAAATTGCATGCGCCGCACGTCCAGGGCACCCCAAATGCATCTAAAGTTGGCATTGGTATTTACGCCAACAACATTGAGCGCAAAGTTGGTATCCGGGCCGTTCAAGTTAACGGTGTTAAGAGCATAAAACATTTCGCTTCGATTCTCGAGTCGAATCCGTTCCTTTGTCGCCGGTAGGTTTGATGAAGTTGCATGATGTGCTGTTGAAAGCAATGACAAAAAAGATCACCTGGTGGGAGGCGGCCGACATCATCGGGGTGACGGACCGAACGATGAGGCCATGGCGGGAGTGTTTGGAAGCGGGGGCTATTCTGGCTTGGTAGATCGGCACCACTCCAAGCCAAACGACAGAACAGTACTTCGATCCGACCATCAGGCACTTTCACGAAAAGCTGGCCGAAAAGCATGCGATCAAGTTGAGCTACACGTTCGTGCAGAAGGCTTTGCAAGGAGCGGGCCTGGTGACGCGTAGATGCAAGCGCCGCAAGCATCGCCGGCGGCGTGAGCGGTGGCACCACGTGATCGCGATTCTAGATGACGCCACCAGCGAGATCCATTATGCGCAGTTGGTGGAAGAGACATCAACGCGGACGGTGATGGCGGGCTTGCGTGAGGTGATCGAGCGGCAAGGCCTGTTTTTTGCGCGCTCTACAGTAAGCGCGAAAGCCACTTCTTTGTGACTCCGCAAGAAGGAGAAAAGGTCGATAAACACAAGCTGACGCGAGTGGGTCGCGCGATGAAGAAGTTAAGTGTGCAGATGATTCCAGCCTATTCGCCGCAAGCACACGGTCGCAGTAAACGAAGCTTTGGCACTTGGCAAGGGCGTTTGCCGCAGGAGCTACAAACTAGGAACAGGGGTCAACCTCACATAGCGGGCCGCAACCGTTCGCCTTCGATCGCCTTTTGCACCGCCTCCGTTGAGCCCGTTTCGATCTCTTCGTAAGCCTCAACCCCAAGAGCAGAAATCGCAAACGTACCATTGTCCGTCTTGGTCACGTAGCCTTTTTCACGCAAATACCAAAGGGCAAACTCGAGATGCTCTTTCTCAATCCCGAGGACATCCTCAATCTCGCGAAGTTGGATAAACGGATTGTCCGGCTTGCGCAGACGCTTACGGTACATCACCGCCAGAGCCATCGTCCGCTTGCGGCGCTCCGCCCCTGTGCCGTCTGCTTCCTTTTGATTTCGGAATACATCCCACGTCTGCTTTCGCTTGGCGCTGCGCATTACGTCGTAGGCAGCCCGCTTCTCAAGGTCGCTCAGCGTCTGATAAGCCTCAAGCAGGCGCTGAAATTTCCCCTCGTCCCCGGTCTCCTTGTGGTCCGGATGGTAGCGCTGGGCCAGCATTCGGTAAACGCGGTGGATCGTCTCCGAGTCTGCCTTCGGATTTACCTGCAGCACCTCATATAGATCCTCGTCTCGATCCACATTCGATTCGCCATTCTCGCCGGCCTTTTCTGCTTCAATCCCCGCCTGGTACGTTTTCTTGCCCGTAACGTTCATCCAGCAAACGACGCCATTCCAGAGCTCGGTACCGCCTTTGGCCGTGGGGATCTCAATCTGTACAGCCATCCCGAGCGGCAAAGCCTTCAATACCTCGACGCACAAACCCGCTTCACTACGATTGATCAATGTCGCGTCCAGGCGTGCCGCAAAGCGGCTGCCGGGTTCTGTAACAACAACAATGTTGCCGGTATCGGACTTGCGCTCAGTGCCTTTTCGCCTTTTCTCGACCATATTCGGCCTTATCGACAGAACTAAAGCAAATCTACAGGTCGAATGGCTGAAGGGAAGTAGAATCAAACAAAAGCGAATGTCATTGCCTCACCGTCTTGCCTCTCTCGACATCTTTCGGGGTATCACAATCGCCACCATGATTCTGGTAAACAGCCCTGGATCCTGGAGCCATATCTACCCCCCGCTCGCTCACGCCGAGTGGCACGGGTTCACCCCCACAGACATGGTTTTTCCTTTCTTTTTATGGATTTCCGGCGTAGCCATGACCCTCTCGTTTGCCCGCCGCAAGTCCGACGGTGCCGGCCGCACCAACCTGCTCCTCCATGCAGCTCGCCGCAGTGCAACCATCTTCGCCATCGGCCTTCTCTTCAATCTCATCCCCCAATTTGACTTCGCTCACGTTCGTATTCCTGGAGTACTGCAGCGAATCGGTATTTGCTATTTCTTCGCTACCTTGATCTATCTATACTCCTCACGACGCGGTCAGATCGCCTTAGCCATTGGGCTACTGGCCGCCTACACAGGCGTCATGTTCTTCTATCCTTTCCCTGGCGCCACAGCAGACCGATGGAGCATCGATTCGAGTGCCGCCCGTTACCTTGACGGGATTCTGCTGGAAGGTCACATGTGGAGCAAGACCAAAGTCTGGGACCCTGAAGGCGCACTTTCAACGATCCCCGCCATTGTTACCGTCCTCTGCGGAATTCTCGCCACACAGTATTTGAAGTCAGGGGTAGTCCTGGCAGCCACCGGCCTGCTCATGAGTCTGGTGATCCCGATCAACAAAAGCCTCTGGACCCCCAGCTTTGTCCTCGTCATGGCTGGCTTTGCCTCCATCACCTTTGGAGTGTTGCAATGGTGGATCGATCAGAAAGGAAACCGCACCGGCTGGAAGTTTTTCGAAATCTACGGTACGAACGCGATCGTTTCCTTTGTTCTGTCTGGTGCCATCGCACGTATCCTCGGAATGACCGGGGCAGGCAAAACAATCTATGATCAGCTCTGCATCATTGCTTCACCGATCAATGCATCCATGCTCTACGCAATCCTGAACGTCGCTGCCTGCTTCAGCGTGGTGTATCTGATCTACCGGAAGCGTATTCTGATCCGCCTCTAAGCCAATACCAAAGCGCGAATCCAAAAACCGGGCATGCCGTTGCCACCCGAAAGGCAACTTCGTAATTCCTTTGATCAAAATAGCCACCAAATATGGGGGCAGTGATGGCTGTCAGCGCCGAAAAGCTGCCGGCACCAAGCCCCGCGATCAAACCAGCGCGGCCATTACCAAAAACACTGGTCGCATAAGCAATTCCACCCACGATAAAGCTGCCGGTGACAAACATGGCCAAAAACAACTCAGCCATGAACCAGGACAAACTCGTGATCGATGTCGCCATTGCCAGCGGCAAACTGAGAAAGAGTCCGATCAGGAAAGCCCGGCGGCAGGCTTCTTCCACTCGAATGCCGCGCTTGACCAGACGGTCAATCCACCAACCCCAAAAGAAATAACCACATTCCCAACCGAGCGGGGGGATCCACAGCACCGTACCCAATTCCCGCTGGCTCAAATAAAAAACCTGCGACAGGTAAAGCCCAGCCATATAAAGAATGAACCCAAGTGGTACGGCCCCAAGCGCATAGGCGGCGACAAAGGCAATCACCCGCCGATCCCGCCATACAAAGTCTGTACTTTCCACCTTGGGAGTCATCGCCAGGTCCGGCCGCTTGCAAAGCCCCCACCACCACACCAGCCAAACGATTCCAGTAGCTCCAGTAATCCAGAAGGCCATCCGCCAGCCGTAGGCAAGCGCAATCGGAGTCACAATGAACGGCGTCAGAATCGCACCCAATGACCCGCCCGAATAACTTAAAGCGATCCCGCGAGACCGCCTCTCCGGCTCAAGCGTCTGCATCACGGTTCTAAGGGCGCCAGGAAAGGTCGCCCCCTCGCAAAACCCCAGTCCTGTGCGTAAAATTCCAAAACTCAAAAGCCCGCCAGCCAGGCCATGCAAGGCGCTTGCAATACTCCATCCCGCCACCGCCAGCGTCATCCCCTTCTTGACGCCCAGACGATCCAGCAGCATCCCCCACAGTGGATTACCCAACATGTAGGCGTAAGAAAACGCGGCGACAATCCAGCCGTACTCGCGTCCGGTGAGGCCTGTTTCTTTCTGAATTGTAGGAATCAGGACGGCGATGGCATTACGGTCGATATAGCTGATGGTAGAAACCAGCATCATCGCCAGTGCCGGCGTCCACACTCTGGCTAGCTGCGACAATCTTCGATTCTATCCGCTTCATCCTGTGATTCCGCCGTTTCGTCGGAAATTCTCCCACTCGATTGCCGGGTGCCTGCAAACTCGAACCATGAAGCCAAGCAACATCCTCCTCATCGCAGCCGCCATCCTGTCCTTCTCGATCACGGCTTTGCATAGCCAAGAACGTTTTGATCTTCTCGTTCGAGGCGACTTCTTCGCCGGTTTTGCCGGAAACGTCGAAGCCCTCGAACGTGCCATGAAGCTTACCGAAGAAAAGCTCAAAGAAAACCCGAATCACGCGGAAGCACTCGTCTGGCATGGCTCTGGCCTCTTTTACCAATCGGGCCAGCTGATGAGCAAGAAAGACTTTGCCAAAGGTATGGAGCTTTATGGGCGCGGCATCGCTGAAATGAACAAGGCCGTGGAACTGGAGCCCAAGAACATCGGCGTTCGTATTCCTCGCGGCGCTGTCCTTTCGGCAGGCGCAAGAAACATGCCAGCGGAGATGGCAAAACCTCTCTTCCTTTCTGTAATCGATGACTACTACACTGTTTATCAGATGCAGGAGAAATATCTCGACAAGATCGGGACGCACCCCAGAGGCGAACTCCTTTTTGGTCTCGCCGACAGTTTCAGCCGGATTGGTGCAACCGCAAAAGCCGACCACTTCTTTGCTGAGATACAAAAGTCCCTCCCAAATAGTGCCTACTCCAGGCGTGCCGACAAGTGGTTTGAAACCAAACAACCCCTCCCTGCTGCGCAGGCCAACTGCATTGGCTGCCACACTACAAAGTAGTTCATGCGTCAGCTATCCCAACTTCTGTTAATCAACCTGGGGATCGCATTGGTGATCGTCCTGATTACCAGCTCCAGTATCCGCAATCCCAGGCTCGAGACTTTGCTCGTGCCTGGGATCATTTCCCTTTCCTACTCGACAGTGATCGGAATCTCGTCCTGGTGGATCTTACCTAAACTGGGACCCCGCTTTGCCAAGGATCCTTTCCTGCGATGGGTTCAATTGCTTGCCTCATTGACAGCCATTTCCATAGTTGGCGGGAGCGCTGCCTTTCTGCTCATGGTGTATCAGCCAATCTGGTCGATCCGAATAGACTATGTTCCGTCGATGATTCTTTGCTTGACCTTTACACTTACGATTGGTTCGATTACTTATCTGGTGGAGGAGGCCCGGTACCGGGTGCAAGCAGCAAGTCTTGAGTTAAAAACGCGCGAGCTGGAGCGTGAAAGAGCGCTTAAGTCAGCCGCCGATGCAAAGTTGCAAAGCCTCGAATCGAGAATTCACCCTCACTTCCTGTTCAACACCCTCAACTCTATATCGAGCCTCGTGCGTTCAAACCCGGCAGAGGCTGAAGCTCTGATCGAGCGCCTCGCTGCACTCCTGCGCTTCTCGCTCGACCGCCACGGCAATCTTGTAACCCTCGCCGACGAGCTCCAGATCACTCGTGACTATCTCGAAATCGAAAAGGCACGCTTCGAAGAAAGACTACGCTACACCTTCGAGATTCCTGAAGAGCTGCTCACCGCAATGGTCCCCGCGATGTCCGTGCAGACCTTGGCCGAGAATAGCGTCAAATATGCCGTGGGCGCGCAGCGCCAGGGGGCGGAGATCTACATTCGCGCCCGTCGCAAGGGCAAAGAAATTCTGCTCGAAGTCCGCGATACCGGCCCCGGCTTCTCGCCCGACAGCCTGCCTTCCGGGCACGGCCTCGACACCCTCAGGCAGCGCCTCGATTCCCATTTCGGAGAGGCTGCTTCGCTCTCCACCCGCAGGTTGGACCCAGGTATGGAGGTCGCCTTCCGCATCCCATGCTGACCGCCTACCTCCTCGACGACGAGCACCTGGCTATCGAGCGGCTAACGCGTATGCTCTCCGCCGATCCGCGTGTCCAGATCCTCGGGGCATCCAAGGACCCTGTCGATGCGATCGAACAGATCGATGCACTGCGGCCAAACCTGCTCTTCCTCGATATCCAGATGCCGGAACTCGATGGCTTCGCGGTGCTCCGGCGCCTCGCCCACCAGCCCCTCGTCATATTCACCACTGCCTACGATCAATACGCGTTGCAGGCTTTTGAGACTAACTCCATCGCATACCTGCTCAAACCAGTCGAATCCGCGAAGCTCAACCAGGCCATCACCAAAGTGGAAGCCATCCGTGGCGGCCAGCAGCCTGCACCAGACATTGCGAATCTCCTCAATCAACTTGCTACCAAGCTCACTCCTGTCTACCCGGAGCGCATCAGCTCCAGAACCGGCGACCGCACCGAGTTTGTGGATCTAACCCGGGTCACGCACTTCTACGCCGAAGACAAACTCACCTTTGCAGCTACGGAATCCAAAAGCTACATCATCGATCAAACCATTTCCGAGCTTGAGACACGCCTCGACCCGGCCAATTTCTTTCGCATCCATCGATCAACACTGGTAAACCTCGCCTACGTCTCCGAACTCTACACATACTTTGGCGGCAAGCTGATTGTTAAATTAAAGGATTCGAAGAAGACTGAAGTGACAGTTTCGAAGGAGAGGGCTCGAGAATTGCGCGAGCGATTAGGGATATAAATGAGGAAAACCTCACATAGCTATGGCCGTAGCTTCTGGCAGCTGCAATGAGCTATCTTCGCGGTTGTCTTGTCATGCTGGCTGTCCTGGCCGGCTGTTACTACTTTGAAATGCGCCAGCTCGAAAGGCTGGCGCTTCCTTACACGAAGTGGCTGGCACTGGGGCTGGCTGTGATTGTGGCTTTGCTCGCCGGGTCTGTCGATGAGCTGATTGCCATGCACTTCCGGCGGGGGCAGATCGCTGCACTGGTTGAGAACGAACGCATCGAAATCAGTGGCCGGCTGAGACCGTTGGGAGACCTGGTGGGGTCGCCGGTAAGTGGGCGGCGCGTGCTGATGTTTGAGTATTTGTGGGATGAATTGCTATTTTCAACAGGCGAGCGCCAGCAGGCTTCGGGAATGATTCGTGGTATTGCGATGGCCCCTTGCGAGCTACTGACCCCCAAGGGTGCTTTGCGAATCGAAGGGTTTGCCAACCTGGAGCATTTTGAAGAAGCCACTCTTGATTCAGCCGAAGCTATGCCCAGGATGGAAGAGTTTCTGAAACGCAAGGAGTGGAAGGCGGTATCGGGAGGAAACATCGTTGAGTCCATCAAATTGCTGGATGCTCCAATGGGAATAGAAGGCGGGTCTCAGCATTTACTGAATGCAGCGGCGGTAGCGAAGGTAGAGAACGGTGGGCTAACGAAGTTTCGATGGAGGCTTACTGAAACGGTCGTGGTACCTGGGGTTGAGGTAACCGTAAAGGGCGAGTATCGATCAAACCCGCCCAGGATTCAGGTTGGGCGCGAAGGGCTGCAGGTTAGCAATGAAATGAGGCCAGGCTCCGCAGCAGTGGTTGCTGGAGAGAACCTGACGCGGCAGTGGATCGGCGTGGGCGTCTTTATTGCAATCGCAGCATTGAGCCACCTCTTTGTTTACAAATGGCTCAGCTCCATACTTCAGATGAGTTCAGAATAAAGCCTTGGTAGACAGCTAATCCGCCCTGAGCGTGATGGCCGGGTCGATCCGGGCAGCGCGGCGGGCCGGCAGCCATCCCGCAATCAATGCCGTCAACAGAAAGACAGCGGCGACGCCTGCAAAAACCATCGGGTCGGTTGCGCTGGTCGCATACAGCAAAGTGGACAACGTCTGCGCGAGGGCCAGGGAAACGATAGTGCCCAGCACAATTCCAATCGCAACCAGCACTAGCCCCTGCTTTTCAACCATCAACAAAACATCTAGCGGCTTTGCCCCCACTGCCATCCGAATGCCAATTTCGCGGGTACGCTGCGAAACGGTGTAGGTCATTAACCCTACAAGCCCGATCAGCGCAAGCAGAAAGGCTACACCCGCGAAGATCGCCATCAGCATCAGGGTAAACCGTTCACGGCCAAGAGACAAATTCACAGTTTCTTCCATCGTCTGGATGTTCCAGACCGGCTGTGAGTGATCCACCTGAAGGATTTCGCGCCTCATCACTTGCGCCATCTCACTTGCTTCACCCCGCGCCCGCCCGAGCACACTGAAACTGGGCGCTCCCGGTAACAATCCTGGACCTTGATAGTAGGCCCCATAAACCTGCGAACGCGATGGTTTGTCCACACCCAGATTCTTCACATCCGACACCACTCCTACAATCACCCGCCAGTTCGGCGGCTGGCTGAAGCCAACCTCCATGCGTTTACCAACCGGGTCCTGATTCGGAAAATGTGTCCTCACAAACTGTTCATTTACAACCACTGCAAGAGGTGCACCCATCTTGTCGCTGTCAGAAAACACACGTCCGGCTTTGAGCGCAATGCGCATCGCATCAAAATATCCCGGCGTCACAGTGAAGAAATCAGCCAGAGGTGCGGTTGCTACTGTTGGCATTGGTGCCCCTTCAACGCGCATGATGTACCGTGCATTGCCCTGGAGCGGTAAATCGGTAGAAAGCCCTGCTGCTTCCATGCCAGGCGTCTGTTGCAGGCGTGTCACTACATCGCGGCCAAACTGAATCTGTTTCTCTACACTGGATGCGTACTTGGAAGGCAAAGGTGTCACGCGCATCGTGATGACATGTTTTGGCTCAAACCCCAGATCCACACTGGCAAGTTCATAGAGACTTCGGATCAACAAGCCTGCACCGGTCATCAACACCAGGGCCGCCGCCACCTGTGCCACTACTAGCGCATTGCGGAATCCACTCTTGCCCGCAGAACCCTTCGCACGATCTTTGAGCGACCCATAAGGGTCTAACTGTGAGAGACGCAGCGCAGGCAAGACTCCAAACAGCACCGCAGTCACAACTACAGCAGCCAGCGCAAAAAGCAACACCCGGCCATCCACCCCTACCTGATCTACCCGTGGCAACGTCTTGGGTGCAAAGCGTTGAAAAGCCTGCAATCCCACGTAGGCAAGTCCAACACCGAGTGCTCCGCCGCAGGCCGCAAGCACAAAGCTCTCCACCAGCATCTGCGACACCAAATTCCAGCGGCTCGCACCAAGGGAAACTCTGACGGCCATCTCTTGTTGACGGGCAGCCCCGCGCGCCAGTAGAAGATTCGCAACATTGGCGCAAGCAATCGCCAGTACAAATCCCACCGCGCCCAGAAGCGCCAGCAGTGCGGGCCGTATCGAGCCTGTGATGTCCTCCATTAGCGGTGTCACATGACTCTGAATGTCGGCATTGAATTGCGGAAAGCGTTCTGCCATTCCTCCAAGCAGCGTTGTAAACTCAGCCCGGGTGCTCTCAATCCCGACACCCGGTTTTAGCCGTCCCAGCCCAACGAGACTGTGCAAATCCCGGCGCGTCTTGTCGAATCCGTCCAGCACAAGCGGTGCCCAGATTTTGGCTTTCGCCGGATACTCAAAGGCTGCTCCGGCAACACCCACAACGACGCGAGTTTGGCCATTGAGATTTATCTGCCGGCCAACAATAGCGTCATCTCCGGCAAAGCGATCTTTCCACAATCCATAGCTCAGGATCACAGCCTGATCTTGCCCCGGGCGGTAGTCGTCAGCTATAAAATCCCGGCCCCGCTCAAGCTTCACACCAAAGAGCCGAAACCAGCCTTCGCTCACCTGCACTCCGATGTAACGCTCAGGATCTGCACTGGGCGAAATCAGGGAAAAAGGGCTGTTCCGGTAAGCAACCACATCTGCGGTCTTGGCCTGATCGCGATAGTCGTAAAAGTTGCCCGCGGCAAGAGGGATCGGGTCGCCGCTTCGTTTCACCAACTTCTCGCGCACCTGCACAATGCGCTCCGGTTCGGCAAAAGGCAGAGGCTTCAGCAGAATCCCGTCGATCACGCTGAACATGGCAGTATTGGAGCCAATACCGATTCCCAGCGCGAGGATCGCCGCAACTGCGAATCCCGGGTTACGGCGCAAAGATCGAAATGAATAACGGAGAGAGTCCCACAGCATAGAAACAGATTCTAGCGCTCTGGGACTAAACGGCTAAGCCAGGGTCGGCAAATTCGCACGGGCGTAATCGATGCACTGCTGATTCAGTTTGTCTTCAAGAGCGAGCACCTGTACGGGTGTCAGCCCTGCAGTGCTCGGCAGCGGTTTCTTCGGCGGATGATTGCGCACGTAGGCAATCAGCTTGGCAAGATCCTTTGGCGGTACCGGGCTCTTCTCGTCATAAACTTTCCAATATTGATCTGTAAAAATCGGAACCTTCAGTGGATCGCGCGTGAGCATCTCCAACTGGAAAAGCATTTTCGGGTCCTTCTTCTGAAAGCGCTTGACGATTGCTTTGAGATCGAAATTGCCCTCGCCAAAGGGCACTTCAGAAAGCAGGATGCCGTCTTCATAAAAGTCGACACCAATGTCTTTGAAACTGACAAAGATCGTATAGGGCTCAAGCGTGTCCATCGTCTGTTCTGGGGTCTCGATCAGCGACACGCTGTTCACCAGATCGAGGCAGATCCCAACATGTTCGCTCTGCGTCGAGCGCACCCACTCCACCATTTCATCCGAACGCCAGCCCTTATGATTCTCGATGGCGAGCTTCATCTTGTACTTGCGCAGCACCGGTTCCGCTCGGCGCACAGCCTCACGGCAGGTCTTGTCGAAGGCATGGAACTCGGCGACGTTTTTGAACTGTTCATAGCGGCGGCCAGAGAACGGGTCATGCACGCAAACAACACGGCCATCCATTTCCGACGCTGCCTTAACCGCAATTTCGTATTTCGGCAGATCGGCATCGGTGCGCGGGGTGCGAATCAGAATTGTGGCCCGCATATCGTATTTGTTCAGCTGCGAGGCGATCTTCTTGATGTTGGCTGGGTCGAGATCGGGAGTGAAATTTGTGTGAGCTGCCCCAAGCCCCATATTGTGGCAGTACTCAATGATGTCCCAGTCCTTGCCCATCGCCTTGATCCGGGCGCTAAGGCCGGGCCCAGCCGAGCCCATGTTCTTGAGTACTTTACCTGGTGCGGCGGCAGATACAAGTGCTGTCGCCGCGATGCCTGTGAGTGCGTTTCGTCTGGTCATTTGTCCTGCGACGATTGTATATCCACCGCTACCCAATCACCAGCGTTGCCATAAGCAAGAGGTTTCTCGGCCCGATCCACATCCTTTCAATGCTGTCCCTGGCTCATTTCAGGCCGTGGATTGCGGAACTTTCAGTCGCAAGAAGCCCTTCCCTTTAAAAATCTCTGACTAGAATCACCATCCTCTGGTGCTAACTGGATGACGGCCAATTTCAACATGGCACACTCCGCCAATGGAGCAGCCTAAGCGGCCTTCCAATATCCATTCGGAGGAATTCAATGACTAAACAACTATTTCCCTTGCTCGCCTTGACAGTCCTGGCTGCTGCTGGACCCGCCCATGGCGCAATCATCTTCCAACGCCTCGGAGACATTAGCTATCAATGCTGTCCCGGCGCAGCGGTCGCTTTTACCTGGACCCAACCCAACACCTGGACCGATGTCCGGATCGATATCCCTGTCTATCACAACGACTCCGCCGGCGTTCTTCGAACTGGCGTACTCTATCTCACAAACTCCCTAGGTCCCGGCACTACCCAACTAGCCAACGAAATTGACGAGTCTATCTTGCAATCCACTACCCCAGGCGAAAGCATCCTTACAGCTTTTACAGGTCTTACACTGGGGCCTGGCACCTACCATCTCATCTATCATCCGGTTGGTGGCGGCTATTGGGATCAACTATTGGTAACGTTCAATGCCCTTTCACCCCTCACCACAGCACCTGGTGTAACGGAAGGTTTTTATGGCATTGAAGATATCAATGCTCCCTACCGCCCTGCTTCCACCTTTGTGCCCTTGTATTACGGAATGCGCGTCAGCATCACCGGGACTCCTGAGCCTGCCGCTGTTCCCGAGCCAGCTTCTGGGCTCCTCGCCTTCGGCGCACTCGTGTGGATTTTCCAGCGCCGCCGTTAGCCGTCTTGTAGCAATACCGAATGTTCGTTTGCAGGAAAGATAAGACTGAATTCCAAGCAGAATCAACAAGATCCAAAAACCATGGTTCGGAATCAACTTTTCAAATGTTAGCTTCTACATCGGGAGGCGCTCCATGCGCCTCCTTTTTATTTCAAAACAACAAAGGATGAAGAAAGTAATGGCAAATGAAAGACGCGCCGCTTCCGCAGCCAACAGCACCCGTCACGGCCTCACCGCCAACCCAACCACCATCTTCGAAAACAACCCCTACGAACGGAGCCAATACGACTCGCTCAAAGCCAAACTCCTCAAGCAATGCCTCCCCGAAGGCGAACTCGAACTCCAAACCTTCGAGCGCTACGTCTTCGCCCTCTTCCAGGCAGACCGTGTCCGCCAATTGGAAATCGACGCTCAAACCCGTTGGACAAACGAACCCGCCAACCGCATCTTCTTCGATCAAATGGAGCGCCTCAACAAACTCGGGGCCGCCCAGGAGCGGCGTGCCAACCTGGCGCTCAAAGAATTCAGAAAACTCCAGACAGACCGGATCCTGGCCATGGACATCCACACCGAAGTCTATTTGCTCGACAAAATCATCGACCTGCCCGCAACCTTCCCCATGCTTGAGGTCCGCAAATCCGACCTCTCCAAAACCACAGCAGGCCTGCTCGCCCTCCGGCTCATGGCTCTAATGCCAGAGGCCCGTGAAATCGTAGACAAACACCGCGCCTCGAAAACAGCTAATTAACAAACGAAGCCAACCAGGCCCCAACCGGCCACAGCTCATTGAAATCCGCACCCGCATTGCCACCCAAGCCGCGCTGGTCGATTTCCAGCACGGGAAGTGGACGGGATATAGTGCCTCGCCTGCGAAAAGTTTGAGAAAGGTTCTCCCGCCAGGCAACTACCGCAAAGTATGCCACGCTCAGCCCGGCTCGTCTGCCCGGAGCTCCCCATCATGTCACCCAAAGCGGAACCGACCGCCAAATTGTCTTCCACACCCAACGCGACCGCCGCGTCTACCTCGATTTGCTCACTGCGTACAGCCGGCAATCCGGTGTCGGCATTCTCGCTTACTGCTTGATGCCAAACCACATCTACTGGATCGCCGTACCCGAAGAGGAGGCTTCCCTATCCATCTGCTTGCGCCGCACTCACGGCCGCTACGCCCATTATCACAACGCACGCCGGGTCCGTAGCGGGCACCTCTGGCAGAACCGATTCTACTCTTGCGCTATGGTGCGGTTGGCCAGATGAACTTCAAGCCGAGAATTGTTCTCTCAATGATCGCCTATTCGGCGAATGCGATGAAAATCCAAGCAGTCTTCTTGGTACTGTTGCTGCTTGCCAGTTGGTGGGAGTACCAAGAAGTTCGGTGCGCCATAATCTGATTCGTAAAGGCATGATCTGGAGCCCGAGTCACGGGGACACTGCGTTTAAGGTTCGAATCTTTGACGGCTGCATGCGACGGATTATGCCCGAAGATTCACGGCGTGATTGACGCCTTCGGCAAATCGGTCGAGGTCAGCCTCGTTGTTGTAGAGATGGACACTGACGCGCAAAAGGCCATGACGGGCGCTGACGATAATGTTGAGCTCTTGCAGTCTGGCGGCGATCTGGTTGGAATCCATTTGCGGGAAGCGGCAGGCCAGGATTGGGCTGTCAGGGTGTTGCACCGTGCCGCCCAGAGACTCTACTTTGGCTCTCAACCGGGTAGCAAGGTCGAGGACCCGGGCTTCGATCGTCGCTGTGCCGAGTTTCAAGAAAAGATCTACGCTTTGCTCCATTGCATAGTAAAGCGGCATCGCCGGGAAGTAGCCTTCGTAGCGCTCGGCCGCAGTTGAGAACTCGGGCATGCCGTGGTGGAGATTCGACCAGTCACGCCAATTGTGGTGGCTGCGCCAACCGACGACGTTGGGCTCCAGCCACTGGCGCACACTGGGCTTGACGTAGAGAAAGCCCGCGCCGGTGGGGCTCAACATCCACTTGTAGCCATGCACACTCAGCATATCGATATCGAGGTCCTGTACGTCGAATTCAACGGCACCGCAACCCTGGGTGGCGTCTACATAGAAGAGGGCTCCCGGGCAGAGGCGGCGCATCTCCTTAAGGGGTGCGCGAAAGCCAGTGACGTAGTTGAGGGCACTTACCATCACGAGACGAGTGCGGCCGTTTACGTGCTTTGCGAAGTCTTCGATGGGCGTCTCGATGAATTCAACGCCTTTGCGTGTGAGCAGGCTGGGGGCGTAGGTGTTGTTGGGGAATTCGGGTGAGAGAGTAATGACGCGGTCGCCGGGTTGCCAGTCGATTCCGTTGAGAGCGATGGCGAGCCCGTGGGCCGTGCTTGGGATGAAGGCAATGTCGTCGGCTGTTGCGTTTACGAGCTTGCCGAGCTTGGCGCGGAGGCGGTCGAGATCGTCAAACCACTTGGGCGCGTCGACAGCAGCGGTAGCGTCGCGACGCTGCAGGTGGGCCATGACTGCGTCTGAGGCCGATTGCGGCAGCTGGCCCATGGTGGCCGAATTGAGGAAAGTTTTGTTTGCGAGAGAAGGGAAGAGGCTACGGACCTCTTCCCAGTTCACTACTGCTTTAGTTTGTTCTGAACCCATGCAACAACCTCGGCGAGCGGGACTTCTGACAGCACCTTGCCGCGGCGCTCGACCACTTCGACAATGCCCTGGGCGAGCTTCTTGCCGATGGTGATACGCCAGGGGATCCCGATGAGTTCGGCGTCCTTGAATTTGACGCCGGGACGTTCGTCGCGATCATCGAAGAGGACGTCGACGCCGAGACTCTTGAGCTGGGTGTAGATGTCCTGGGCAGCTTGCTTTTGGGCCGCGTCGCTGATGTTGACAGGCGTTACGACGGCTTCAAAGGGGGCGATGGAGGCAGGCATTGAGATGCCGTCGGCATCGTTGTATAGTTCAACCGCGCCACAGAGGACGCGCTCAACGCCGATGCCATAGGACCCCATGATGACCTTGACCTCTTTGCCGTTCTCGTCGAGAACGTCGAGGCCCATGGCCTTGGAGTACTTGTAGCCGAGCTTGAAGATGTGGCCGATTTCCATGGTCTTCAAGATCTCAAGCGGCGCACCAGTGTTGATCTCGGTGTCGCCCGCTTCTACCTGACGGAGGTCGGCGTAGGTGGCTTTGAAATCTTCGCCCGGGGTGACGTTGCCGAGGTGGTAGTCGTCTTTGTTGGCTCCGGCGACCATGTTCTGCCGGCCTTCGAGGGCACTGTCGGCATAGATGGGCATATTCGTGACGCCGACGGGCCCGAGGGAGCCGGGGTCTGCGCCGAAGAGGTCGCGAATTTCTTCCGGGTGCGCGGCGCGGAATTCTTTACAGCCGACTACGGCGTTGAACTTGGTTTCGCTCAACTGGTGGTTGCCGCGGAGCAGGGCGAGGATTGGCTTTGTCTTGCCGCCGAAGTCAGCGATTACGACGAAGCTCTTGATAAGCGAAGTTGTCGGGAGCTTGAGGAATGCAGCCACCTCATCGATGGACTTCTGATTGGGGGTATGGATTTCGACAGGATCCAGGGCTTCTGTGGGGTCGGGAATGGCTGGTGGGGCTGGCCGCGAGACGGCCTTCTCAAGATTGGCAGCGTAACCGGTCTGCTTGCAGACCACGACGAAGTCTTCACCGGCGTCGGTGGCAACCATGAATTCCTGGCTGGCGCTGCCGCCCATGGCGCCGGAATCGGCGTCGACAACGACGTACTCAATGCCGCAACGGTCGAAGATCTTGCAGTAGGCCTGACGGTGCTTTTCGTAGCTGACGTCGAGGCCGGGGGCGTCGATGTCGAAGGAGTAGGAGTCCTTCATGAGGAACTGGCGCACGCGCAGGAGGCCGCTCTTGGGCCGGGGCTCGTCGCGGAACTTGGTTTGAATCTGATACCAGATCTGCGGCAGTTGTTTATAGCTGCGCAGCTCGCCACGGGCGATTGAGGTCATGACTTCTTCGTGTGTCATGCCAAGGCAGAGGTCGCGGTTGAAGCGATCCTTGAGGCGGAACATGTTCTGCCCCATGGCTGTCCAGCGTCCGCTTTCCTGCCAGATCTCAGCCGGATTGAGGGCGGCGAGAAGAAATTCCTGCGCGCCGATGGCTTCCATTTCTTCGCGGATGATGCGTTGAATCTTGGTGATGCTGCGCTGTGCGAGGAAGAGATAGTTGTAAATCCCAGCGCCCATAGGCCGGATATATCCGGCGCGCAAGAGGAGGCGGTGGCTGGCTACTTCAGCGTCTGCAGGGACTTCCCGCAACGTGGGGATAAAAAGTTGACTCCAAAACATGAGGGAAAAGGCCTTCGCAAAGAGGGTAAGTTAACGAGTCTAGCATGCTAAACTGGAGCTTCTTCGAGCTATGAAGATTGCCATCGGCGCCGACCACGCCGGATTCCTCCTGAAAGAAAAGCTGCGCGACGAATTAAGGGCTGAAGGCCACGAAGTCGTTGATGCGGGTACAACAAGTACGGAGTCGGTCGACTATCCCGACTTTGCTGAGAAGGTATCGGAGCAAGTTGTCTCCGGCGCCGTCGAAAAGGGAATCCTTGTGTGTTCTAGCGGAGTGGGCATGTCGATCGCAGCCAATAAAATCAATGGTATTCGTGCGGCGCTGGGCACAAGCGAAGATGAAGTGGGTTATGTGCGCCGCCATAACGATGCCAACATCCTTGCCATCGGTGCCAACTATACCGACGAAAATACAGCGCGCAAGATCACCGAAGTTTTCCTCCACACTGCCTTTGAAGGCGGCCGCCACGCCAGACGCGTTGCCAAAATCGAAGCACTTGAAAAGTCCCAGAAAGGCCAATAGTAGTTACCATGAACGACGCACAGAGAATGGGCAGAAGCCTCGCAGAAGTAGACCCCGCAGTCGCCGATGCGCTTATGCATGAGACCGCGCGGCAGCAGGATTACCTGGAACTGATCGCCAGCGAAAACTTTACCTCCGAGGCAATTCTCGAAGCTACAGGTAGCGTCTTCACCAACAAATACGCCGAAGGTTATCCCGGCAAGCGTTACTACGGTGGCTGTGAACACTCAGACGTTGTTGAAAATCTGGCCCGCGAACGGGCCATTGAGCTCTTTGGCGCACAATACGCCAACGTCCAGCCGCATTCGGGCTCACAAGCCAATCAGGCCGCTTATTCGGCAGTGCTGAACCCGGGCGACACGATTTTGGGAATGAATCTTGCGCACGGCGGCCACCTTACGCACGGCCACCATCTCAATTTCTCTGGCAAGCTCTACAAGATCGTTCCTTACGGTGTACGTCAGGAAGACGAATTGATCGATTACGACGAAGTGGCGCGGCTGGCTGAAGAGAGCAAGCCGAAGATGATCATCGCCGGTGCCAGTGCCTATGCCCGTGTGATCGACTTCAAGCGCTTCCGCGAGATTGCCGATAGCGTAGGTGCAATCTTTCTTGTCGACATGGCACACTACTCAGGCCTGATCGCCGGTGGTGGTTATCCCAACCCCTGCGAACACGCGCATATCGTTACCTCAACCACACACAAGACGCTCCGCGGGCCCCGCAGCGGCCTGATTCTTGCTGAAGAACGCTTTGGTAAGGACATCGACCGTAATGTTTTCCCCGGTGCACAGGGTGGCCCCCTGGTACATGTGATGGCGGCCAAGGCCGTTTGCTTCCTGGAAGCGATGCAGCCAGATTTCAAGGTCTACGTGCAAAACGTGCTCAGCAACGCGAAGGTGCTGGCCAGCGGCATCGCCAGCGAAGGCTTCCGCATCATTTCTGGCGGCACCGATTCGCATATCGTGCTGATGGATGTATTCTCAAAGGGCGTAAAGGGCCGCGAGGCAGAAACGGCGCTTGATCGCGCTCACATTACCGTCAACAAGAATTCGATTCCTTTCGACGTCAACCCGCCGATGAACCCCAGCGGCATTCGTCTTGGCACTGCTGCGCTCACCACTCGCGGCTTCGGCGCACCGGAATTTGAACAAGTCGCGAAGTTGATTTCTGAAGTACTTGCCGATCCGTCGAGCGAAGCACTCAGCGCCTCCGTTGCTAAAAAGGTCCACGCATTGACCGAAGGATTTCCTCTCTATGCGTGGAAGCTCGCCCCTTCCCACGCGGGATAAGGCGAGTCTATGCGAATTGCGATTGACGTACGCCACTCCCGCGATTACGGGATCGGCACGTACATTCGCAACATGGTGCAATCGCTGGCGCGAATCGACGGCCAAAATACTTATGTCCTGGCAGGCCGCAAAGAAGATTTGCGTGAGTTCGGAGAATTGCCCGAGAACTTTCGCCGCGCCGTCTTTCCACGGTCTGATTCCGGCCTTCTGAACCAGATCAGCTTCCCGCTCTTCCTCCGGCGTCTGAAGCCCGACCTCTGCCATGTTCCGCTCAACGCAGCACCTTTGCTGATGCCGCAGCCCTATATCGTCACCATTCACGATATGAGCAGTTTGCTCTTTCCAGAGGTGAGCCAGGCCGAGACGAGTTCGATGCGGCACCAGTACCGGCTCTTCCGCTTTCGTCGCAGTCTTTTGCGGGCCCAAAATATCATCGCGGTCTCAAAATCTACCCAGCGTGACGTTGAAGACCTGATGCGTATTCCGCACGACAGAATTCGGCAGATCTATTCCGCACCAGACCCCCGCTTTCTGGAACACTCCCACTTCGCCTCATCCGGTAGCCCCGCATTTGGCGCCTGGGAGGAAGAGCGGCAAAAGACCCTCGAACGATACCAGATCGGTTATCCTTTTCTGCTGTACGCCGGAAGCGTCCGACCCCAGAAGAACGTCGCCCGCCTGGTTGAAGCATTTGCGGTGTTGCGTAATGAACTGGAAAACCACCCTGTTTACAAAGACCTTCGCCTGATCATCATTGGCGACGAGATGTGGAAGCACCCGCAGGTGCGGCGTATGGTGATTCAGACGCGCATGGAGCCTTTCGTGCGCTTCTTCGGCTTCGTGCCGTTCGACACGCTGCGCGTCTTCTACTCTGCCGCCACCACCTTCGTCTTCCCCTCCCTCTATGAGGGCTTTGGAATGCCTCCGCTGGAGGCAATGGCCTCGGGCACCCCTGTAGTCTGCTCGGGCACAAGTTCACTGCCAGAGGTGGTTGGAGAAGCTGCGGTGCTGGTAAACCCGGAAAATGTCTTCGATATCGCCCGGGGAATTCGAGAAGTATTGTTGGATCAACAACTTAGAACCGATCTCGTCGCGAGGGGCCATGCTCAGGCCAGAACCTACCACTGGGAGCGAACCGCTCGCGAAGTGCTTGAGGTTTACCGCGAAGCCAAAGAAATAGTGCGCGATAAATCGAAATAATATCAAATAATTTACCTGATAAATATTTTTCATATTTTAATTATAAATCCATCAATCCATATATTTGTAGTACTTTAGAGCAATACAAGTGGATCCAGTACGGTACTTAAGTAAAATAATTATTGAATAATTAGGCGATTAATACAATTATTGTTCATGCAGTGCCGGAGGGGATTCTGGCCTGCCGCTCGAATCAGTAACTAAAACAATAATCAGGATGGAAGCCCAATGGAATGGACTCGAAGTGAAACAATCGGTTTGGCCAGTGCATCGTGTGTCTTTTGTCGCGGCTTGGGGCTGCGCAAGACTCCGGTTAAAGAAGATACAAAGCCGTGCGGATGTGTGTTCCGCGCGATTTTTCGCGCCTGCTTTGTGCGCTACCGGCACTGCGTAGAGAAGGCTGGAGTCACCAGTTGCATGACCCTGGATCATGCCGAGGGCCCGACGGGTCATCGGTTCTGGGGACGACGCAATGAGGAATACATTGCCGACTTTGAATTGGTCTGCCGCCGCAGCCTGAATCGCGAGGAATACGAAGTATTCCAGTGGCATTTCCTGCAAGGGGCAGACTGGAAGTTTTGCATTCAGAAGATTGGGATCGACAAGGGAACGTTCTTCCATAATGTCTATTGCCTGCAGGAAAAGCTTGGCCGCGTCTTCCGCGAACTGCGTCCTTATGCGCTCTTCCCGCTGGACGAATACTTCAGTGGCATCAAGATGCGCAAGGTTTCTGTCATGCAGTTGCGTGTGCCTCGCGAAATCGTTGGTCACGAACACGAAGGGGAAATTATAGAAAGGGTGGAAGATCTCACCGTCGTTGCCGAAACCAATGTCGTAGAGATGCCTCGTTGCAATGACAAGGTGTCGCGTAAATTCCCCTGGCGTCGTCGACCACTCAAGGCAGCCTAGGGTCTTGAGGCCGCGCTAATCCCAATCGTGAATGCAAGCCGGGACATGGTCTCGTTGGAGGTCATGTCCCAATCCGGCGAATATTCATCATTGGCCTTGTGATACCGGCTGCTCATGTAAGTTGCGGAGAACTGCCCCGCCTCATCGAGAGGCAGCAAAGAATAGGCCGGAACCCCGGCATTCATCAACGCAAAGTGGTCGGCGCGAAAGAGATAGCCAAGCTCTGGCTTGGGGTCTGGCCGCAACGGCACCGAAAGACGCCTGGCACCTTCTTCCAGAAGGGGCCAGGCATCTGTATTTGCAGGGCCCAGGGCAAAGAATCCCGTAGGCTTGGGGCCCGGCGCAAGCCCGTCCAGATTGAGCCCCAGCTTCACCTGTTGCAATGGAAACACCGGGTTGGCTGCGTAGTAAGTTGCCCCCAGCAATCCGCTCTCTTCCCCTGTAGTGGCGATAAAGACAGCCGAACGTTTGGGTTTCGGCTCAAGCGCTGCCCAGGCCCGCGCAACCTCAATGAGCGCGGCGCAACCTGTGGCATTGTCTACCGCGCCGTTGAAGATGCGATCTTCGCCAGTGCTACTCATACCCAGATGATCCCAGTGGGCCGAATATAGAATCTGTTCGCTCTCTACAAGTGGGTCGGAGCCGGCAACTGTAGCGATCACGTTGTGGGCGCTCATCGTGCGTAGCGCCGCTTTGAGCTCGACTTGCGCCATGCCAGGCAGTGAAACAGGCTGAAAGCCGGGCGCTGCAGCCTTTGCTGTCAAATCGGCCACAACCCAGCCCAGCTTTTGTGCTGCAGTCTCGGTGATCGTGCCGCTGAAACTCAAAGCCGGCGCGTCCGGCTTGAGCTGAAGCTGCAACTGTTCGCGGCCTGCGTTCGGCGCAATCATCTTTGAAAGAATCAAAACACCGGCCGCTCCCAACTGCGCTGCTTCTTTCAGCTTGGTCGCCGGTCTCGACGCCGCACTCGCCGCCTGCCCTGGTGCGTTGCCGGCCAACAGAACAACGATTTTTCCTCTGACATCAGAGTTGGCATAAACCTCCTGCAGACCATACCCGGCAAACACAAACGAACCTGTCAATGAAGCGGATTTCTGCTGCGATGCGATCGTGACAAATACCTCTGTTCGCCACGTCAGCTCCCTACTATCGATAGAGATCTTCGACCCAGGCTCCATACTCACGCCCACCAGAGGAACCGCCTGCATCTGCACCTTTGCCCCCGCCGCTTCAAATGCAGACGCAAGATACTGCTCAGTTAAATCACCGCCTCTTGTGCCCGGAGCTCTGCCCTCCAGAAGATCACTTGAGAGAAATCGAATGTGGGCGCGTAGCCGATTGGAATCGATCGGGAGACTTTGGCTGAAAAGCGAAATCGCAGCTGGAATTGCAATAAGAAGCCGAAACATAGCAACAGCTTAGCTAACCTCAAGAGTATGCATTCCGTCACGGTCCGCAAAGGGCCGCGTGAACATTCCCTCCACTCCATTACCTGGACCGACGATTACGCCTGGTTCACTGAGAAGGAGAACCCCGAGCTGCTCGCTCATCTGGAGGCCGAAAACGGGCACACCGCAGCCGCAATGGAATCGACGGCTCAACAACAAAAAAATATCTACGACGAGATTCTGAGCCGGATCGAACAGACAGATTTGAGCGTGCCGGTAAAGGAAGGCCCTTACCTGTATTACACGCGAACCGAAGAAGGCAAGCAATATCCCATTTATTGCCGAAAACACCACAGCGTCGATGCCGCCGAAGAGATTTTTCTCGATTCCAACGAATTGGCAGCCAGTCAGGATTATTTCCGGATTGGGGTGCTGGAAACCAGCCCGGACCATTCGCTGCTCGCCTATTCCACAGACCTTGAAGGTGATGAAGACTACACGCTCCGCATCAAGGATCTGGCCGCCGGAATCCTCTACCCAGACCGGATCGAATGTACCTACGACTCCCTCGCCTGGGCCGCAGACAACCGCACTTTCTACTACAACGTGCTCGATGCAGCGCGCCGCCCCTACCGCATCTTCCGCCACACCCTCGGCCAGGAAGCCACTATAGACGAACTCATTCTCGAAGAAAACGATGAACGCTTCCGGGTGGATATCTACAAGACACGCAGCAGCGATTATCTGATTCTTGAGACAGGATCGTCTACCACTACCGAGCTGCGAATCTGCAAGGCCGATGGCGCTGAACGTAGTTTCGAGATCTTCCGGCAAAGACAACAGGACATCGAATACAGCCTGACCCACCAGGGTGACTGGTTGTACGTACGCATCAATGATCGAGGGCGAAACTTCCGTCTGATTCGCACGCCTATCGACAATTGGGCCGAGAGTGCATGGGAGGAAGTGCTTCCGCACCGCGCAGACGTATACCTTGAACATGTAACTGCGCTCAAGGGCTATCTGATCGTGACCGAGCGTGTGGGAGGCCTGCGGCGCTTCCGCTATCGCAAGGCCGGCGAGGAGCAGTGGCACAGTCTCGAATTCGGCGAGGCCGCATATGCCGTGGGTCTGTCAGGTAATCGGGATTTTGAAGAAGATACTTTGCGCTATGTCTACCAGTCGCCGGTCACCCCGCCCAGTGTCTTTGATTTTCACTTCGAAACGGGCCAGCACGAGTTGAAGAAACGCACTCCTGTGCCCGGAGACTTTCATCCAGAACGCTACACCGTAGAGCGCACACACGCTGTCAGCCATGACGGAGTTGAAGTTCCGGTGGTGTTGATCTACCGGCAGGACCTCGATCGCACCCGGCCCCATCCCCTGCTGCTCTACGGCTACGGGGCTTATGGTGCGAACTCTGATGCAACTTTTAGCACCTCACGCCTGAGCCTGCTGGACCGTGGTGTTGTCTACGCCATTGCACAGGTGCGTGGTGGTGCCGAGATGGGCCAGCCCTGGCACGATGAAGGCCGCATGAAGAACAAACGCAACAGCTTTCTCGACTTCATCGCCTGCGCAGAAATGTTAATAGATCGAGGCTGGACAACCACTCCACAATTGATCATCGAAGGTGGCAGCGCTGGCGGCTTGCTGGTTGGCGGAGCAATTACCATGCGTCCGGAACTTTTTGGCGCTGTTCTGGCCCACGTCCCATTCGTAGACGTGCTGCATACAATGCTGGACGCAAGCTTGCCCCTCACGGTTGGCGAATATGAGGAGTGGGGCAACCCGGCAGATCCCGAACATTTCTTTATCATGCGGGAGTATTCCCCCTACGACAATACTCGCGAAGCGGAGTACCCACCCATGCTTGTCACCGCCGGCCTCAATGATCCGCGAGTGTCTTACTGGGAGCCAGCCAAGTGGGTAGCACGCCTACGCGAGAAGAACCTGAAACACAGTGAAATCCTGCTCAAAGTGAATATGGGAGCAGGGCATTTTGGCGCATCCGGCCGCTATGACCGCATTCAGGAAATTGCCTTTGAATACGCCTGGCTGCTCAAGACCTGGAACTTGATATAGAGTGAAGCTAAGATGAGCGAATTTGTACTTCCACGCCGAGAGGCACTCAAAGCCGGGGCAGGACTGGTTTCGATCGCCGCAATGGCACAGACTCCCGGCGCTGCCTGGACTGCACAGACTCTGGATGAACACCAACTGGCCACCGTCGAAGTGCTTGGCGATCTCATCATTCCTGCTACAGATACCCCAGGGGCCAAAGCAGCTCTGGTTCATCGTTATATCGATCTGTTTTTGACCGACGGGCCGGATGCAGACCGTGTGCGTTTCCTCGAAGGTCTCGGCTGGCTCGATGGATATACCCAGGGGAAGTTCCAAAAGCCTTTTCTCAAGCTGAGTAATACCGAAAAAATTCAGGTCCTGCAAACGCTAGACAAAGACAGCGAGTTCGGTATCGACCAGGGCCATCAGTTTTTCCGCATCACCAAGAGCCTCGTCTCACGCATCTACTACAACACCGAGATTGGCTACAAGGAACTCAACAAAGGCGGTCGCGTGCCCACTGCCTATGGTTGCGATACCAAGCCCGCCCTGCCGTAAATGGATTTTCCAGCATCGGTTCAATACCTCTATTCGCTTGGCAACGAAGTCAAGACAATCAAGCTGGGCCTGGATCGCATCCGCCGCCTGCTTGAAGAATTGGGCAACCCACAATACGCGTGCCCTGTAGTGCATGTTGCCGGCACCAACGGCAAAGGCAGCGTCTGCGCGATGATCGAAGCCGGCCTGCGCGAGGCTGGCTACAAAACGGGCTTTTTCACCAGTCCGCATCTGGTGAGCCCTACCGAGCGTATTCGCATCAACAATGAACCAGTGAGCGAAGCCGCCTTTTCCCTCGCCTTTGATGAAATCCATCGAGTCTCAGAGAGCTTGCTCGCGGCGGGCGCTATCGATTGCCACCCTACATATTTCGAAACTGTAACAGCGATGGGTTTCTGGCTTTTTCGTGACGCTCAGGTCGAGAGCCTCGTACTTGAAGTGGGCCTTGGTGGCCGTCTGGATGCTACAAACGTCGTAGATCCGGTGTTGAGCGTAATCACGCCTGTAGATCTCGACCACCAACAATATCTGGGCAACACACTTGAAGAAATCGCGGTCGAAAAAGCGGGCATCATCAAGCCCGGCCGGCCGGTGGTGTTGGGCTTGCAGCATCCGCAAATCAGGCACCTCTTCGTTGCCGAAGATCTCGAAGACGTGGCCACCTGGCAGATCTCAGATTTGCAGCTGCGCGTCGATGGTTGCCACTACAAAGCCGAAAAAGACGGCATCATCCTGGAGGTCGATTGTCCTCTGGCCGGTGCGCATCAGGTGGGCAACAGTCTTGCCGCCGCAGTATCGCTTTGGCTTCTTGGCATCGAGCCACCTACGATCAACCTCGGCATCGCCAAAGCCACCTGGCCCGGCCGGCTTGAGCTGATCCGCCGCAACCCGCTCGTCTATCTCGACGGTGCGCACAATCCTTCGGCGGCACGGCGCCTGCGCCAGTTCATCGACCGTCACTTTCGCAACCGTGAAATCTGGATGATCTTTGGCGTGATGCGCGACAAGGATGTTACCGAGATTGCAGCGGAGCTTTTCCCGGTTGCCACCCGGCTGATTCTGACCCGTGCCAATCAACAGCGGTCGCTCGAAACCGAAGCGATCCGCAGCCTCTTTCCTCACCCCAATTCTCAGGTTTGCGAGCACGTAGGCGAGGCCATTGCGATGCTTGAGGCCGCACCGCCGGACGCAGTAATTTTCATCACAGGCTCACTCTTCGTCGTAGGCGAGGCTCGTCCGCTTCTACAATAGGTAAAGTACATGCTGGCTCAACTGCGGGCGTTATTCATTATCGACCCACTCATCATCGTCTGCACCATCGCATATGGTTCTGTAAATTTGCTTGTGTCGCTCTTCGAGACCACAGGAAGGATGCAGGTTGCGATTGCCCGTGCCTGGGCCCGGATGCTCTTGCGCGTAAGCTTTGTGCGCATGAAGGTCGAAGGCCTCGAGAAGATAGACCCTAACGGCAGCTATGTTTTTGTTGCCAACCACCTCAGCTACATGGACACGCCCTGCATCCTCGCTGCGATCCCTGTGCAGTTTCGCTTTATGGCAAAAAAAGGCCTCTTCAAGATTCCCTTCCTCGGCTATCACCTCAGCCGGGCCGGCCACATCGCCGTGCCCCGCGACAATCCGCGCGAAGCCATCAAGGCCATGACCGAAGCCGGAAAGATGATTCGCGAGCGCGGCATCAGCGTCCTCATCTTTCCGGAAGGCGGCCGCGCGGCCGACGCGAAACTCAAGCCCTTCAAGGAAGGCGCTTTCTATATCGCGATCAATTCTGGTGTTTCGGTTGTGCCCGTTGCGATCGCAGGCAGCGAGAAGATACTACCCTTCGGTTCCGGCACGGTTTCTCCTGGCAAAGTAACCCTCCGCATCGGCGACCCCATCTCGACTATGGGCATGACCAGTAAAGATCGCGGCAGTCTTGCTCTGCAACTTCATGACGCCGTCTATGAACTACTCAAGGATACAGACCTGGTGGAGGTCAAAGAGGAGGCTGGCGCAGGTGTTTGAAATTCGTAGATTGGCTGCCGCTGAGGTCATCGAACGCAAGGCGGAATTTGAAGCGCTTCTCAAAGACGCAGTAGAAGTCGGCGGTACTGTTGGTTTTCTGCTCCCGATGACAAAAGACAAACTGGATCGCTACTGGAGTGGTGTGGCCCGCGATGTAGAAGCCGGAGAACGAGAACTGCTGGCCGCCCTCGAGCACGGCAAAGTCATTGGCGCCCTTCAGATCGCCTACGAAAAGGCCGAATCGGTCCGCCATCGTGCTGACCTGCAGAAGCTGATCGTGCATTCTTCAGAGCACCGCCGTGGCGTTGCCCGCGCACTCCTCGTAGATGCCCTCGAACGTATGCATGCCCTCGGTATCGCCATGTACACCATCACCACGTTTAAAGAGGGCCCGGCAGAAGACCTCGTCCGCAGCCTCCTCTTTACCCGCTTTGGCACCATGCCTCACTACGGCCTTACCCCCGACGGCAAGCTCCACGATGCAAGCATGCACTACATCTCCCTCGCTGCCGTGGAAGAATAGCATCTGATGCACCGCCGTTCCTTATTAGCTACGCTGGCCGCTCCCCTGAGCGGGCAGATCCTTTTTGAAGATTACAACCCCAAGTCGACGCTCAAGGTTCCCGCTCGCGAGATCACTCGCTCGAAGTTCCCGCACATCGACATCCACAATCACCAGAACGGCACGATGCCGGCTGCGCAGCTCGAAAAGCTGGTGAAGGACATGGATGCCCTCAACATGACCATGATGGTCAACCTCAACGGCAACTTTGGCGAAAAGGGCAGAGCGGTTCTCAAGAACATGCAAGGCGCATATCCGAAGCGCTTCATCATCTTTGCCAATCTCGATTTCGAAAACATGGACGCGCCCGATTACGCCAAACGCGTCGCCGATACTCTCGATCAATCCTTCAAGGACGGTGCCCAGGGCCTGAAGCTGTTCAAGAACTTCGGCATGACTACGCGCGACAAAGCGGGCAAGCGCATCCCGGCCGACGACAAGCGCTGGTTTGATGTCTTTGAGGTTTGCGCCAAATACAAGGCACCCGTGCTCATCCACACTGCCGACCCGAAGCCCTTCTGGGACCCCTGGGACAAGAACAACGAGCGCTGGCTAGAGTTAAAGGAATTCCCGGGCCGCCGTAGGACCGCCGAAAAAGACGGATCCTGGGAAGAATTGATGCAGGAGAGCGAGCGGCTTTTCAAGGCCCACCCGAAGACAAACTTCATCTCGGCGCACCTGCGTTGGTACGGTAACGATCTGGCAAGCCTCGGCCAGCAGATGGAGGCGATGCCGAACCTCTACACAGACATAGCTGCGGTAATCGCAGAACTCGGCCGCCAGCCCCGCTTTGCCAACCAGTGGCTAACGAAATACGCAGACCGTGTACTCTTTGGCAAAGACATCTGGGCCCCGTCCGAATACTACACGTATTTTCGAGTGCTCGAATCGAGCGACGAGTACTTCGAGTATTACCGCCGCCGTCACGCCTTTTGGAAGATGTACGGCCTTGGCCTCAACGACGATACGTTGAAGAAGCTGTACTACAGGACGGCCCTCAAGATCGTGCCAGGTTTGGATCGCAAACCCTTTCCGGGCTAAGCCACCCGATTTAACGGCTTGGCGCGATCAATCCGTTGCCGCTCTTTAGGAGAGTGCAATGCATGCCACAAATCGCTGCGGCGCTGCACACTCAACCAACACTCAGCGCTATTTCCAAATACACGGGCAAGGATCAGTGCGGTGGATGCAGCCACGGTGCCTCTTTCATTGCAGAGTTCGTTGACGTGCCTTCGCTGCACACCCATCGCTTCCGCAAGGGCAGCTTGAGTTAGTCCCATCGGCTGCATGAACTCTTCAACCAAAATCTCGCCAACAGTCGCCGGTTTTCGCGTTGTGGTCAACATCCAAGCTAGCCGTTCAAGACGCTGGAATCGCGGCAACCGCCTCAGCATCCGTATCGTAAAACTTAAACACCGTATCCAGCCGCGTCACCCGAAAGCTTTGCCTCACCACAGGCGTCGCTGCCGCCATACCCAGCGTTCCCTTAACCTGCATCAGCCGGTTGAACGTCGAGATGAAGCGTCCAATCCCGGTGGAATCGAGTTGTTTCAGCCCTGAGAGTTCAAACACAATGTGGCACGCACCCGCGTCCAGGCGCTCGTTCACCAACGCCTCTAGCGAGGCGCTCTCCGGGCCCATCATTAATTTTCCCGTCAGGCGAATCAAAACTACGCCTGGCCGAAGGTCTTCTGTGTGGATCTCCAACATGCCAAGCTTCAGGATAGCCGACGCGAAGCGAGCTAAGGCGCATTTCTGCCCTCTATAAGTCGATTCACTGCCGCCCGTGATTGCTCCAGCGCCCACTCGTAAGACGTCTTC
The DNA here is from genome assembly GCA_022843625.1 of Bryobacter sp. GTDB lineage: Bacteria > Acidobacteriota > Terriglobia > Bryobacterales > Bryobacteraceae > Bryobacter. Next base: position 208,256 of record JALHNH010000006.1, read on the forward strand.
TCAAGGCCAAGTCTCCCGTCCAGCTTCTCAATCAGCTCAATCGCAATCGCCTCGGCCTCGGGGTCCTGCTTTGCCAGCAAGCTCAAATACTCCTCCCGCGCACCAAACGATTTCGTCTCAAACCCCGTCCGTACATCCAGCATCAGACTCAGCCTTTGCGCTCGAAAGCAGTCATCGCCCAAACCCTGCTGGGGCGCATTGCGCAAGGATTCACTCGCCGCCGTATAGTCGCGTTCATACGATGGCCGCCACAGAATCCCCCTGCGATCACTCTCGGCCCGCAACAGAATATGTTGCACCATGTCGCCGTAATGGATTGCCAGGCAGCCCCTCGGCCCAGGCTCATAAACCGGTGGAGAAAAACCCAATGATGCCAGCCACAAATGCCCCAGCTCATGAGCGATCAAGGCAGCCGCTGAATTCTGCGTATTCTGCATCATCGGCAGATTCAGAAGGATCAGGCTCCGGGTGCGCTCCCCCTTTACATACCGGAAGGTCAACGCCTGGGTGCGCGCAAATTGCGCGGCAAAGTCGGGCCGGTTGAAGTAAGAAAACAGCACCTCCTGGTCCTCTTCCGGCACAGGATCTCCTGGAATCCGGATGATTTCGATACGGTGAAACGCCCGTGCTTCGATCTCCGCTTTCCATTCTTCAAGCGGGGCCGGTAAAGCTACCGGAAGCTGCAGGGCAAACAATAAGGCAGGCCACATCCTATAAGGTTCATAATAACGAGTGTGCTTTCGCGTAGATCTTTGTTGGTAAGTGGATTGGCAGGCGGCCTCACCGGCTGCGCTTCTCGTACGAAGAATGCCTATGTTGGATTTGCTTTTGTCGCCACCCGCGACTCGGGCGATATCGCTATCGTCGACCTTGCTGCTTTTTCCCTCGAGAAGAAGCGCATCAAACCCAGTGGCCGCCCCGTGCAACTGATCGATGTCCCAGGGCAGGATTCGCTTCTCAGCGTCAGCGATAACGGCGCGGTAGAAGAAGTCAGCGTCACAGAAACCAGCATCACCCGCAAACTCAAAACCCCACTAGCCCCTGAATCCGTCTGGCTCAACCACGATGCCTCCACCATCTGGGGCCTCTCACCCGATCACAAAACCTTGCTTGCCGTAGACCGAGCCACATTTTCTACCCGCGCGCAGTGGGCACTCCCGGCCCGCGCTCGCACCATCGCTGTCTCGCCCGGCTCGCCTCATGTCGCAGTCGCTTATGAGGGATCAAAAGACATTGGCATCCTGCGTGATGCCGGCGACAAACAATTTCTGATCTCAAAAATCGATCAAACCCCGGGCCAGTTGCGTTACCTCAAAAACGGGAGCATGCTCATCGTTACCCACGACCAGGAGCGCCAGCTCACCATGGTTGATAGCGCCAGCGGCAAGATTGTCGTTGCTCTGCCCTTACCCATTCGCCCGGAAAACCTTTGCTTCAATTCCGATGGCGGCCAGCTCTTCATTACCGGTGAAGGCCTCGACGGTGTCGTTGTGGTTTACCCCTACCAATCCCAAGTGGCCGCCACACTATTGAGCGGCAAGTCCCCCGGCCCGATGGCGGTTTCGCGGCAACCTCAATATCTCTTCGTCACCAGCCCCTCCACCGATACCGTATCGGTTCTCGATGTACGCACTCAAAAGCTGGCTGCCGTCATCGCAGTCGGCAACAACCCCCGTTGCATCGTATTCACCCCCGATAGCCAGATGGCTCTGGTGCTGAACCAGCGCTCCGGCGACATGGCCATCATCCGCCTCGGCAACATCGTATCCAAACGTCAAAAGACCGCTCCGCTCTTCACGATGATCCCCGTCGGCTCTGCGCCCGTCGCAGCCGTCGTACGGAGCGTTGCGGGGTGAGTGGCGTTCTGATCGCGCTCTACTTTGTGCTGGCGCCCGCCCAGGACCTGCTCAACCTCACAGGCCCCGAACATAGCCTGATCACGGCCCGCGCTCAAGGGAAATTCCTTCGCTGGTACTCCCGCGAAACAGCAACCGTAAAGGACGGCCAGCAAAGTCTAGCCCTCTTCAGCGCTTCCACCCGCCTCGTTGCCGACTATCAGGACGAAGGCTTCCTTCGCATCTGGATGGAACCTAACGTCGCTGACAATGCTGTGATCTACGCACCGGACGCACTCCAGATTTTTGTCAACGGCCGCAAGATCAGTTGCCGCAAAGAAGGCGATTCCCGCCGCCTCTTCTACCCCATCCTCAACAACCGCGAACCCTGCGAGCGCTAGGCCCGTAAAATAGCCAGCGACGCCATCCACGCCGTCTCGGCACGCAACACCCGAGGCCCAAGACTCGCTGAAATCCAGCCCGCAGCTCGCGCCAGACTCCGCTCCTCTTCCGTCCAGCCACCTTCTGGACCAATCAGCAGGCTGATCGTCGAGGTCTCCTTCGGCAGTTCCCGCAACAAGCCACCGTCACGCTTCTCATCCAGAAACACGCGCTGCCCCGCGGCCTGGCTGACCACATCGCGAAACCGCATCACAGGCGTCAGCTCCGGCAGAAAAACCCGCCGGCTCTGCTGGCTGCTCTCCAGCGCAATCCGCCGCCACCTCTCAAGACGTTTGGTCACCGCCTTATCCAACCCATTCTCGCTACGCGCACTCTGCACCGGCACAATGCGATCCACCCCAAGCTCTGTCGCCTTCTCGATTCCCCATTCAAAATGTTCAAACTTGATGATGGCGGCATAGAGATGAATTTCAGGAGCTTCGCGTTCGGCTGGCATCTTCTCCAAAACCTCGAAGCGCACCAGTTCCTTGTGCGCCTCAGTCACCCGCGCCAGGTACTTCTGCTGGTTGTCGGAGATCTCGTAAACATGCCCCGGCTCTACGCGCAACACCCGTGAAAGATGCTTTGCTTCCTCTCCACGCAACTCCGCGTGGCCGCTATGAATTCCTGAAACGAAAAAGAGACGCCGTGCCATAAGCTATGGTGTTTTTATGATTGCTTATCTGAGGGGCACACTGCTTGAGAAAACAGCGGGCACGGTAATAGTACTTGCCGGCGGCGTCGGTTACGAGGTCGACGTCCCGATCAGCACCTACACCGCTCTGCCCGATGCAGGCCTTGAAGTGAGCCTGCGTATCTACACCAAAGTCAGCGAGGACGCCATCTCGCTCTACGGCTTTCTCACTGTGATTGAGAAGCGCGCCTTCGAGCGGCTCATCAGCGTCAGCGGCATTGGCCCCTCTCTGGCCGTCAAGGTTTTGAGCGGAATCGCAGTAGAAAGTCTCGTAGCCTGCCTTCGTGCCGGCGACGTCGCCAGCCTTACTCGCATCCCCGGCATCGGCAAAAAGACCGCAGAGCGCATGATCGTCGAGCTCAAAGACAAGATGGACGATCTTCCCTCCGGGCCGGGCTCAGTCGTCCGCAAAGAAAGCAATCTTTCGCCTCTCGAACAGGACGTACTCTCAGCTCTGATCAACCTCGGGTCGAATCCCGCCGCCGCCGAGCAGGCTGTCCTCAAGGCCAAGGCTAGCGTCACCTCGCCCAACTTCGAAGAGCTCTTCCGCAAGTGTTTGGAGTTGGTACGCTAACCTGAAAGGGAATGATCGAACGGGGCATAGTCGCGGGTGAAGCACAGGACGAAGATCGCCTTTTTGAGGCGTCCCTGCGGCCGCGCAGTCTCAAAGATTTTACCGGTCAGGAAAACCTCAAAGAAAACCTCGCCATCGCAATCGAAGCCGCCCGCCTGCGCGGCGAGGCCATGGATCACGTCCTGCTGCACGGCCCTCCCGGCTTGGGTAAAACCACCCTTGCCACCTTGATCGCAAACGAACTTGGCACTGCCTTTGAACAAACATCCGCGCCTGTTCTGCAAAAAAAGCTCGACCTCACCGGGCTGCTCAGCAACATCCGCCCCAAGCAGGTCTTCTTTATAGACGAAATTCATCGCCTCGCACCAGATGTGGAAGAGATGCTTTATTCGGCGCTTGAAGATTACCGCGTCGACATCCTCGTCGGCACTGGCCCCGGCGCTCGCACGCATTCTCTCCCGGTACCCAAATTCACCGCCGTTGGCGCCACCACCAAACTGGGTAGCGTCAGCTCGCCCTTGCGCGGCCGCTTCGGTCTTGTGCTTCGTCTCGATCCTTACACAAACGTAGAGCTCGCCGGCATCGTGAGCCGCTCTGCTAAAATCCTCAACTTCACCCTCAGCGACAGCATTGCGCTCTCCATCGCCAAACGCAGCCGAGGCACTCCGCGCATCGCCAACCGCCTGTTACGACGTGTCCGCGATTACTCGCAGGTCCGCGCCAAGGGTGAACTCACCGAAGAAATTCTTGCCTCGGCACTGGAGTTGCTCAACGTAGACGCGAGAGGCCTTGACGAAGTCGACTACCGCCTGATGATGTGCCTGCTTAAAACCTACGGCGGAGGCCCCGTCGGCCTCAACACCTGGGCCATCGCTGCCGGTGAAGACGCTACCACCCTCGAAGAAGTCTACGAACCCTTCTTGATCCAGCAGAACTTCATCAAGCGCACCAGCAAAGGGCGCGAGGCCACAGCGGAAGCCTTCGCTTACTTTGAGGTGCCGCTCCTTCGCCCGCAAAGCGTCCTCTTTTAGCCCTTATGTTCTTAACCGCATTACTTCTGCTAGCTGCTCAAGTGGGCGTAAAGCCCTTGCGCGAAACCGCTTCAGCCCTGCACCAAACCGACGACCCGGCGATCTGGGTCAATCCCAAATCTCCCGCCGAAAGCCTCATCCTCGGCACCATAAAGATGGCCGCCCCCGACGGTGCCATCGTCGTCTATAAGCTCGATGGCTCAGTACTCATGTCGATCCCAGGAGTCGATCGTCCCAACAACATCGACGTCGCCTACGGCCTCAAACTCGCCGGCCGCAAGATCGACATCGCAATCGCCACAGAGCGCAATCAGAACCGCCTCCGAGTCTTCGAGATCCTCCCCGGTAAAGGCATCCGAGACCTCGCAACAATCCCGGTCTTCGCCGCACCCATGGGCATCGCAATCTACACCCGGCCCATCGATGGCGCAATCTTCGCCGTAGTCAGCCGCAAGACCGGCCCCAGCGGCACCTACCTCTGGCAATATCAACTCAGCGACAACGGCAAGGGCCAGCTCACCGCCACCAAAGTCCGCGAATTCGGCACCTTCAGCAATACAAAAGAAATCGAAGCCATCGCCGTCGATAACGAGGCTGGATACATCTACTACTCCGACGAAGGCGCAGGCATTCGCAAATATCACGCCGACCCCGCCCACCCCGACGCAGCAAAAGAACTCGCCCTTTTCGCGCAAACCGGCTGGAAGGGCGACCGCGAAGGCATCGCTATCTACAAAACCGCCAAGGACCGCGGCTACATCATCGCAACCGACCAACAGACTCCGGTTTCGGAATATCACGTCTACGCCCGTGAGGGCGGCCCCAAGGGCCCGCATGACCACAGCAAAGCCCTCGGCAGCTTCCGCGTAGGCGCAGCCACCACAGACGGCATCGACACCACCAGCAAGCCGCTAGGCGCACTACTACCCAAAGGCCTCTTCATCGCCATGAACGACAGCCGCAAGAACTTCATCCTTGTCGACTGGCGCGAAATCGAAAGGGCCCTTGGGCTAAATCAACTTCGCAATTAGAGAGCGGGCGAGCCTCGCGCAACACCTTCTCCCGCAGCACCCTAAGGCAGCAAGCGCTCGATCTTAACGCGCCCAATCCGGTTGCGCTCCATCTCGATCACCGTATAGCGACGGTCACCCTCTTCGATAGCCTCGCCTACCGAAGGGATGTACCCAAGCCGGAACAGAATAAACCCGGCAAGAGTCTCAAACCCGGCATCCCCGGGCAGCTCAATTCCAAACTTCGTCTCAAGATCCCGCGTTGGCACAGAGCCCTCCAGCTCCAGCTCATCCGCATTCTTCGCCTGCTCCACCACCACCAGATCGTGCTCGTCCTCGATCTCCCCGAACACCTGTTCAAACACATCCTCCAGCGTCAGCACCCCGCTCACGGCCCCAAACTCATTCACCACCAGCGCCATATGCGCACGGTTAGCCCGAAACTCATCAATCAGATCACTCAACGATTTCGTCTCCGGAATCACTGGCAGCTTCCGCACATGCTGCTCCAGTACAAACTTCCGAACCGGCCGCCGCTTCTCGGTCGCAACTCGCCTCTCCTGCCACACCACCAGCAAGTCCCGAAAGTGCACAATGCCGATGATGTTGTCCTGGTTGTCTTTGTAAACAGGCACCCGCGAGTAGTGATGATCGCTCATCGTCTTGAGCAGCTCATCCAGCGACGCATCGCTCGGCAGGCACACCATGCTGCTGCGAGGGGTCATCACTTCACGCGCGACAAGCTCGCGCAACTCCAGCAATCGGTCAATCGCATGAGCCTCAAAATGGGTCACCGTAGAATGTTCCAGACTCGATTCCACAATATGGCGGATCTCTTCGAGCGAATGAATCCCGTGCGCTCCACCCTGCGGCAACCCCAGCGATCGCGAGAAGAAATTCGACAGCCGCTCCACCAGAAACACCAGCGGAGCAAACATCCGGCTCACCACCAGCAGCGGCGGCGCACTCAAAATGCTGATTCGCTCTGAAGCGATAATGCCGATGTTCTTCGGCACTACCTCGCCAATCACCACCAAAACCAGTGTCAGCACCACAAAGCTCAGCATCAGGCAGAAAATCTCTACCACCTTGATGTATCCTGCCGGAGCCAGCGGTATCAGTTGCGATTGCAGCCATTGGTTGATCGCCTCTTCTCCCGCCACTCCCATTGCCAGAGAAGTAATGCTGATGCCAACCGTGATCACGCTGAGCAGCCGCTCTGTGCTTGCCAGCAGCTTGATTGCTGCCTGCGCCCCAATATTCCCCTCTTGCGCCAACTGCAGAATACGCTGCCGCCGCACACTCAGCAAAGCGATTTCCGACGCCGCAAAAAAAGCGTTGATCGCTGTGAGCATCAACAACAGAAACAGCTTAAACCCGATATTACTATTGGCTTCCATTAGACTTTGATTAGGTGCGACGCGTATTCAAATATACCAACGCCATCGCCGCAATCCTTGCGATTGTCGCGATCGGCCTGACTTATCAGTTCATCCGGCGAACTATGCCCGAAACTTCGGGCGAGCTTGCCGCATCAATTTCCAAGCCCGCAACCATCACCAGAGACCAGCGCGGCATCCCTCACATTGAAGCCGCCACCATCGAAGACGCCATCTACCTGCAGGGCTTCGTACACGCCCAAGACCGCTTCTGGCAGATGGAAGCCACCCGCCGCATCGCTGCTGGCGAAATGGCCGAACTCGTCGGCCCTGCCGCTGTCGAAAGTGATCTCGGCGCTCGCCAGCACCGCCTCCGTCGCCTCGCCAACTCCATGGCTGAAACCCTCGATGCCGCCGACCGCACATGGTTCACTGCCTACGCTCGCGGCGTTAACGACTGGCTGCTCTCCCACCAGGACGGCCTCCCGCTGGAAATCCGCGCCCTCAACTACACCCCCCGCCAGTGGAATATTTCTGACTCGATGCTCCTCGTCCTCCACATGTACCGCCAACTCTCCACCAGTTGGACCATCGAATCCGATCAGCAGCTCCTGCTCTCCCGCAGCCCCGACAAAGAAAAAATCCGCTCGCTATTCCCTACTCGCTCCGGCACCGAGATCCTGCCCGGCTCCAACGCCTGGGCCATCTCCGGCACACGCACTCAAAGCGGTAAACCCATCCTCGCCGGAGACCCCCACCTCCAGCAAAGCTGGCCCAGCACCTTCTACATCAACCACATGAAGGCCGAAAATCTCGACGTCATCGGCGGCTCCCTCCCCGGTGCCCCCGGCGTCGTCATCGGCCATAACCAGAAGATCGCCTGGTCCATGACCACCCTCCACTTCGACGTCCAGGACCTCTACTTCAACGAAACCAATCTCACCGGAGTCGATCACGAAACCATCCTCGTCAAAGGCGCAAAGCCCGTCGAGGTCAACATTCAGATCACCCCCCACGGCCCCGTCATTGATCGTCACGGCACCCGCTACGCCCTCCAGTGGTCGGCCTTTGCCGGCAAATACCCCTTCGCCTTCGCCCAACTCAACCTCGCCCAAAACTGGCAACAATTCCGCGCCGCCCTCTCCCGCTTCCCCGGCCCCGGCCACAATTTCATCTACGCCGACACAGACGGCAACATCGGCTATCAGGCCGCCGGCAACATGCCAATCCGCAAGATCGCCGAGAGCGGCATCCCGCTCGACGCCCGCAATCCCGACAACCAGTGGCAAGGCTTCATCCCCTTCGACGAGCTCCCCTCCAGCTTCAACCCCAAGGGCGGCGTCCTCATCAGCGCAAACGAAAACCCCTTCCCGAAAGACTATAAATACAACGTCGCAGGCATCTTCACTCCCCCCTACCGCCAGCGTCAAATCGCCAACCTCCTCGCAACCAAACCCAAGTGGCAACCCTCCGAGATGGCCGCAATCCAGAAAGACGTCTACTCTGCCTTCCACCACTTCTTCGCCCAACAACTCGTCAAGGCCGGCAAATCCCGCAAGGCCACACGAGAAGACTTCACCGCCGCCCTCGAAGTCCTCGACGGCTGGAATGGCCAGATGGAAACCGGCCTCGCCGCTCCTATGATCTCCGTCCTTGCCTACGAAGAATTCAAGCGATCCATCATGCGCAGCGTCACCACCGTGCCCATCAACTTCGATTCGCACTTTGCCCCATCCATCGTCGAGAACATGCTCCGCACCCGTCCCAAGAACTGGTTTGCCGACTACGATCAGGCCCTCATCCAGTCCCTGCTCGACGCCCTCGACGCCGGCATTAAACAACAAGGCAAAAATCCGAAGTTCTGGGATTATGGCCGATTCAACCGCATCGTAATTCCCAACCTCGTTCTCAGCGAGGCCGTCACAGTGGGCAAATTCATCGCCAAGCCCTGGATGCCCTTCGCCTCAGCCATCCGCACTCTCCGCCTCCCGCTCGTCGATAACTACGTGCAAGCCGGGCCTGCTCCTCTCAGCGGCGGTGTCCAAACCATCAAGCAAGTCTCCAGCCGCGTCGGCCCCGCCTTCCGCTTCGTCGCAGACACCGCAGACTGGGATAATTCCGCCTTTACCCTCACCCTCGGTCAAAGCGGCCACGCCTTCTCCTCGCACAGCAAAGACTACTGGGAGAGCTACTACAACGGAACTCCCATCCTGCTCCCCTACAAAAAAATAGAGGCGGAAGCCGTTCTCCGGCTCCGCCCCAGATAACACTTCGAGAGAGCAGATTTTACTTCAGCGACTTCTCAATCGCCGAGGTCAGCTTTGAATCCATCGGGTCAACCCCAGACTCAAAGCGTTCAATTACCTTGCCATCCTTGCCAACCAGAAACTTCGTGAAATTCCACTTCACGTCGCCACCGGTCTTGGTGAGATAGCTATAAAGCGGAGTAATGTTCGCACCCTTCACTTCCACCTTCGACATCATCGGAAAGCTCACATCGTAATTCCGCTTGCAGAAAGTAGCGATCTCTTCGTTCGATCCCGGCTCCTGTGATCCAAAGTTGTTCGCTGGCACACCAACGATCACCAAACCCTGTGCCTTATACTTCCGATACAGCTCTTCAAGGCCCTTATACTGCGGCGTGTAGCCACACTGGCTGGCCACATTCACAAACAACACGGGCTTACCCGCAAACTCTTTGAGCGCCACCGGCTTGCCGGCAATCGAGTTCATCGTAAATTCATGTGAAGAATCGGCTGCAGACATAGTGAGAATGGCTCCGAGGAATAGAGATACTAGAATTTTCATCACTCTGTAGATGCCGCCGGGGCAGAAAAGGTTAGGAACTTTTTTTTTGAATCCACCAAATCAAAAGCGCGAGCAGTGGGCCTGGTATTCCTACGACTGGGGTAACTCCGCGTTTTCTACTACCGTAGTCACCCTCTTTCTCGGCCCCTACCTCACCTCGCTAGCCAAAGCCGCCGTCGCCGCTGACGGCAAAATCCACCCGCTCGGCCTTGCCATCGATCCGCGTGCCCTCTGGAGCTACCTCATCGCCCTCTCGGTAATCCTCCAGGTGCTCGTCCTGCCCCTGGTCGGCGCAATCGCCGATTACGGCCACAAAAAGCGCGAGATGCTCGGCGGCCTCGCTCTCATCGGCTCCATCGCCACAGGCCTCATGTTCTTCATGCACGGCGAACATTACCTCTGGGGTGCCGCTCTTTTCCTCGTCGCCAACCTCGTCTTCGGCGCATCCATCGTCATCTACAACGCCTTCCTGCCAGAAATCGCCTTGCCCGATCAGCGCGATACTGTTTCGTCCACCGGCTGGGGCATCGGCTATCTCGGCGGCGGCACCCTTCTCGCTCTCAATCTGTATCTTTACAGCAACGCCCAGTCTCTAGGCATCTCAGATGGCATGGCCGTTCGCATCAGCCTCTGTTCAGCCGGCATCTGGTGGGGCCTCTTCACCATCCCCGCCTACATGGGTCTGCGCAATCACGCCGCTGCCCGCGCGCTCCCACCGGGCGAAAACTATCTCTCCATGGGCATCAAACAAGTCGTCGCCCTCTTCAAAGACATCCGCCTCTACCCGCAAGCGCTCCTCTTCCTGATCGCCTTCCTCCTCTACAACGACGCGATCCAGACGGTCATTTCCCTCTCCAGCCAATTCGGTTCTGATCAGCTCAATATGTCGATGGGCTCGCTGACCAAAGCGATTCTGATGGTACAGTTCGTGGCCTTCTTCGGGGCTACCGGCTTCAATTTTCTCGCCAAATGGCTCGGTGCCAAACACAGCATTGCCGTCGCCCTCGTAATCTGGACTGCCGTCCTCTTCTACATCTATCTCGCCGTCAAAACCGAAAGCGAATTCTTCATCCTCGCCTTCATCATCGCCATTGTCATGGGCGGCAGCCAGGCCCTCAGCCGCTCCCTCTTCTCGCAACTCATCCCCAAGGGCCGAGAGGCCGAATACTTCTCCCTCTACGAGATCTCCGACAAAGGCACAAGCTGGATCAGCCCCCTCTTCTTCGGTCTCGCCCTCGAGCTCACCGGCAACTATCGCCTCGCAATCCTCTCACTCATCATCTTCTTCATAGGCGGTCTCATCGTACTCCTTCGCGTCAACATCCCCCAAGGCATTAAAGAAGCCAACAATGCCCACTAACATCACGGTCGCCCTCGACGGCACCCCCCTCATGGGCCCCATCGGAGGCATCCGCCGCTTCACAGAACAACTCATCCTCGCCCTCCGCAACGAGTACCCCGGCGACAACTACATCCCCGTCTCAGACCAGTTCGCCCCCACCCCCAAGGGCCTTGAGAAACGCTGGTGGCTCTACGGCCTCCAGAAGGCCCTCAAGCGAACCGGCGCTCAAGTCTTCCACGGGACAGACTTCGCTGTCCCCTACCTCTCGCGAGTCCCCAGCATCATGACAGTGCATGACCTCTCGCCCTGGAACGACCCCTCCCCCACCTCCGCTCGTGTCAAATCCCGAGCCGGCAAACTGATGAAGTGGAAGATCCCAACGCTGATCCACACCCCGTCCGAAGCCGTCCGCCGCGAACTAATCGAAGCCTTCGCCTGGCCAGAAGACCGCATCGTAGCCATCCCCCTCGCCGCCGCCGAAATGTTTACCCCCGAGCCCCGAGAAACAGTAGACCCCTACTTCCTCTACCTCGGCACCCACGAGCCCCGCAAGAACCTGGAGGTGCTGGTCCAAGCCATGAAAATTCTAGACGAGCAAGGCATCCGAATCCCCCTCCTGATGGCCGGCCAATCCCGCCCCGGCTACCGGCTAGACCTCCACCCCAACATCGAGCGCCTAGGGCCCCAATCCGAAGCTGAACTCCCCCGTTTATACCGAAACGCAACAGCCGTCCTCTACCCATCCAACTACGAAGGCTTCGGCCTACCGATATTAGAGGCGATGCAATCGGGAGCCCCGGTAATAGCCTCGGACATCCCGGTCCACCGAGAAGTAGGAGGCACCGCCGCCCTCTACGCCAACCCCAAAGACCCCGCCGCCTGGGCCAGCCTGATGGTTTCGCTCATCGGAGGCAACCCCCAACGCTCCGCCGCCTCGCTCGCCCGGGCAAGCGAATACAGCTGGCAAAAAACCGCCCAGGCATTCCGGGCCCTATACGCCCGCTGCCTGAACCAATAGGTCTTTCTCTTAAGGCTTGTAAGCGGGATCCTTGGTCAGCAGGAAGGAATCCATCGCAAAGCCGTCCTCCCGCATAGAAAACGAGACAAGGTGCCTTCCAGGCGAGCTGACATCGAGATAGATCTTTCCTGGTTCGCCACAATGTTGTGCCGCTGTTCTTTGGCTGCTCTGCCAGCGCCAGGTATTTTTGCCCTCACACCACTGCATCCGTTCCCCGGAAGCGGGCCACTTGCCATCGATCCCAACATGGATTCCATTGTCTTCGGGCCCTTGCGAGAACGCCCTCACCCAAACATAGTATCGGCCAGCGCTAGGAACGTTAACTTCATAGTGAACAACCGCCATCTGCCCCGGAACATTGGAGAAGTTCTCACCAGCAATCAACTTGTCATCGTGACTCTTCCGCGTATCTGGCAGTACTTGAATCCAGGACCCAACTGCATCCTTCTTCTTGGCTTCATCATCTTCACGCACAACCCACTTGCGCCTTTCGGTTTTCTCCTGATGAAGAAAACTTTCAGCCTGAACAAGAATCGCCGGCGTCTCGGCCATAACCAGAAGCAAAAGAGACAGCATGGGCAGAATCGTATCAGAGTTTTCCAAAGACACCGGAAGCACTCAGCCCCGGTTTGGCCCAGGCTCGCTGCGGCTTCAAATCGTTGATGCAAGCTTGTGATGTGGCTGGGGGCCTCCCGCAACGCACGGGAGTCAAGAATAATCGGATCCTTACCTCCATTCGAGCTGGATCCCTATTCGCGGTCTTGTCGAAGCGCGAGATGACTTGGCCGCGATTGGTGTGGACTTCCATCGCGCGTGGGTGGGACACTTGCTCCATGAGAGATGGCAAAGATAGCGTTCGCCTGGCTGCCTGGTTGTTCGCCTCCCTCTCCCTTGGCGTCGGATTGTTCCAAGTCGCGGCCATCTGCGGTGCGCCGGTTGGTCACCTCACCATGGGTGGACGATGGCCGGGTGTGCTGCCGCCAGCCGCGAGACTGCTTTCCGCTCTTTCGATGGGCACGATTCTGCTCTTTGCATTCGTCGTCCTGGCAAGGGCGGGAGTGGTCGATCGCTCGATTCCGCGTTGGGGAATGAGAGCCCTGTTGGGCTATCTGGCGGTTGCCATTCCGATGCACCTGGCGACGCCATCCCCTGGCGAGAGGAAGCTGTGGTTACCTGTGATCCTCGCTCTGACAGCCTCGGCGCTCTGGGTGGAACTGCAGGCTCCGCACGCAGGGCGCGGCACAGTCAAGTGACCTCCCCGCACGACGTCAACTAGGCGTTCGTACCAGAGAACCTTGCAGCTGATCGCGGCGGACAGTACGGTCCCCAGCCTAGTTCTATTTCGCGGTTCCCTGCGCGACTAGTCATTCTCCAGCCGGTTACTACTCGGCAGTTCGATCCTCCCGCGACTTTGGACACCTTAGCTTAACGCCTGCATCTCTTCTTGAAGCGCATCGGCCTCTTGACCAAACTTGAACCAGATGAAGGCGAGAAGCAGAGCGAATCCGATCAACGGGCATGGAGACGCCTGGAACTGAAGGAAAGCGTTCCACTCGATGCCGAGACGCTTTGCAACCGCAACGGGACCGCCACCCCACCAAGTTGCGAAGTGAGCGGGAAACAAGAGAAGCAGGATCCATCGCAGTTCCAAGATCCTTGCGCGCTTCCTCCCGAGCTCGGTGCGGAGAAAATCTGCGCAAGCTTCGGACGCAGCAGCGCTCTGCAACCCTACCGGTTGCCCGGCCTGAAGCCAGCGTGCAGCCGCGTAGATAAGCGTAATGCTTCCCCATGCCCATCCCGCCCGAATCCATGGCTCAGGGAACTGGGCGAAGTACAGTGCTCCCTTTATGGCGAACACCATGAGCAGCGCTGGCACTCCCCAGAAGTGCAGCTTCAGTTTTCGTTCGAGGGTGCGAGCCTTGGTGCACGCGAGGTCGGATTTCATTGGCGGCTCTCCTCCTTTCTGGGCCTTCCAATTGGCCTGCCAGTCTTGACTACCTTGACTTGGGTTCATGTTCGACTCCTTGGTTGAAGCGCTCGATCAATAACTTGCGAATTCGATGGAGCTTAGTTGAGACATTCGCGGTCGAAAGCCCAGTGATCTCGGCGATCGATTCCGAGGTTTCGCCTTCGAGGTAGAGCAGGAATGTCTGCCGATCCTGCGGTTTGAGCCCGCTGATCAGGTTGAGGAGCTTCGAGAGGGAATGAGCGCGGTCGGCGTCTGCTTGCCCATCCCGAAATCCAGGTTCTGTCTCCAGATTGTCGAGGCTCACCCACCTCGAAGAGGCTCGCCGACTTCGCAGCACGTGGGAGGCGGCGATATTGTGCGCCACCCGGTATACCCAAGTCCTCAAGCTGCAGCGTCCATCGTAGGCGGCGAAGCTCCTCCAGAGCGCCACATGCACCTGCTGCAGCAAGTCCTGCCGAAGGTCCGGATCTGATTCATAGCCTTTGGCCAAGCGATCAAGGGCCGCACCGTACGTGGTGATTGCGTCATCGTAGAGGCGGTCGCGGTTGTCCACAATTTAGATAGTCACCCGAAGTGGCAAAATCCTTACAGGCCACGCGTTTTCATCCCATTGAATCTTCTTAGCCCGCCGAAAACGGCATGGTGTTGACCTAACCCACCTTCCAGAGCGTCGGCTATCTGGAACTTATCCACTTCATCCACTACTCGAACCGCTCTGAGATTGGGTCTCTTCAGAGCTTCGAGATCGGCTCCTTCTCCAGTAAATGCCGCCTCAGGATAGCGACTTTCTCTTGCGGCGTGTAGCGCTTCCTTTGCTTCTTCATTCGTTCTCTGCTCGTACCCTACTTGGAAAAGGCCCCTCCACTTCCAACTGAACAACCGGAGCAGAAACGCATCAACATCGTTCAGGATCTCATCTGCGAAGCAGATTGCGCCCACGCCGAATCCACTGGCTTGATCTCAATCGAAGACAACGACTCGTCAGTGGATCGGGGTGAAGTGCAGTAAAAAAGCCACACTCGCCCCCCGAGGTTTTCGATTCAAACCCGGCAAGGGTCTCCTCCCAGAGACCAGATTGATTCGGTCTAGCCCGCTGGGGTGAGAGAATGCTGCAATCGAAAGCGGCTAACCTTGATCAATCCGGCCCGTTGACGCGTCTGAAAAATCACATAAGCCGACTGCATTCCCATCAACGTCTCCATTTTTGGCCCAAAAGCCTTCTCGATTCGAACCGCCATTTCACCACTCAAGTCCACTTTGGCGTTGAGCAATCCTGAGAGCGCCTGTCGAGAAACACCCAGCGCCTTGGCTGCTGCTGTTACCGTCAGCCCATGCGCTTCGATAATCTCTGTTCGGATCACTTCGCCTGGGTGAGGCGGATTGTACATCGGCATAACTTCCTCCTAGTGATAATCCTCGAAATCGACTTCAATCAATTCATCGTCTTCAATTCGAAATGTCAGGCGCCAGTTGCGTGTCACACTTAGGCTCCACACACCCTTCCGGTCACCTGTAAGCTTGTGAACTCTCCACAGCGGCCACGCCTCCAGCTCGCTCATCGTCTTCATCTGATCCAGCGCAGCAAACATTGACCGAAGCCTGGAAGCCGCATCTCCAGGAACGCCTTTCGCGAGACCCTCTTGGTAAAGCCGCTTGAGCGCTTTGTGATTAAAGCTACGGAATCTCACAATTTGATTGTCAAGCGTCACCTGACGCTTGTCAAGTTGTCAATCCCGCCCCACTCGTCCCCACATGCTAACCTTAAAAACACTTCACCAGTGTCACCATACCGCCATATTTCCGCCCTCATAATCCTCTCCACCACCCTTTCCTGTAACCGCCAGGCCGCCCCTGCCTCCGCCAACGCCAACGCCCCCCAGGCCGTCCGCACCGTCCAATCCTCCACCGCCGACGTCCCTCTCGAAATCTCCTCCATCGGCACCGTCGAAGCCAGCTCCACCGTCGAAGTCAAAGCCCGCATCACCGCCCCCATCCTCAAAGTCCACTTCACCGAAGGCCAGGACGTCCGCCAGGGCCAGCTCCTCTTTGAACTCGACGCCGAGCCCATCCACCGGCAAATCGCCGAAATCGAAGCCAACATCGCCCGCGACGTAGCCGGTGCCAAGCAAGCAGAAGCCAACATCACCCGCGACCTCGCCAATCAAAAGAACCTCGATTCCATCGCCGCCCGCACCATCAAACTCCTCAAAGAAGGCATCGCCTCCCGCGAGCAGGCAGACCAAAGCCAATCCAACGCCGATGCCGCCAAGTCCGTCGTAGACTCCAACCGCGCCGCCCTCGAAAGCGCCCGTGCCGCCGAAAAAGCCGAACGCGCCCGCCTCCAGGCTGCCCGCCTCCTCCTCGACTACACCAAAGTCCTCGCCCCCATCTCAGGCCGCGCCGGCGACATCGCCACCAAAGAAGGCAGCCTCGCCCGTCAAAACGACAACACCCTCGTCACCCTCCTCCAACCCTCACCCGCCCTCATCGCCTTCTCCCTCCCAGAACAACTCCTCCCCCAAGTCCGCAAATACCAGCAACAGCAACCCCTCACCATCACCGCCACCACCGGCGAAAACACCGCCACCGGCATCCTCCGCTTCATCGACAACTCCGTCGACCCCACCACCGGCGGCATCAAACTCAAAGCCAGCTTCCCCAACGCAGACCGTGTTCTCTGGCCCGGCCAGTTCGTCAACATCAGCGCTCGCCTCAACCTCGAACACGACGTAGTCCTCGTCACCTCACAAGCCGTCCAGACCGGCCCCCGAGGCAAATACGTCTGGGTCCTGAACCCAACAGACTCTACCGTCGCCATGCGTGACGTCACCGTCAGCCGCCTCTACACACCCAAAGGCAAAGGCGAACACGCCGTCATCACCGCCGGCCTCAAACCCGGTGAAAACATCGTTTCTGAAGGTCAAAAACGCCTCATCCCCAACGCCAAAGTCCGTCTCCTCGAAGCAGCCAACTGACCCATGTCCATCACCGACTTCTTCATCCGCCGCGCCGTAACCACATCGCTCGTGATGGCCGCCCTGCTCAGCTTCGGCCTGATCAGCTATTTCGAACTCCCCGTCAGTGACCTCCCGCCCGTCGAATACCCCACCATCCAGGTCACCGCCGCCCTCCCCGGCGCAAACCCCGACATCATGGCCTCCTCCGTCGCCACGCCGCTTGAGAAAGCCTTCTCCAACATTGCCGGCGTCGAGAGCATGTCCTCGTCCAACACCAACGCCAGCACCACCATCACCCTGCAATTCGACTTCAGCCGCACTCTCGATTCTGCCGCTCTCGACGTACAATCCGCAATCTCCCGCGCCACCGGCGAGCTCCCCCGCAACATGCTCGCCCCGCCCTCCTTCCGCAAAGTAAATCCCGCCTCCCGCCCGGTCGTCTTCCTCGCTCTAACATCCGAAACGATGACCCTCGCCGCCCTCAACGAATACGCCGAAAACCTCATCGGCCGTCGCCTCTCCATGCTCAACGGTGTCGCCCAGATCATGGTCTTCGGGGGCCAGAAATACGCCGTCCGCGTCGAAATCGATCCAGACCGTCTGGCCGCCCGTCAGGTCGGCCTTGAAGAAGTACGCGCTGCGTTTTCCCAACAAAACGTAAACCTCCCCGCCGGCTCCATGCACGGCCTCACCAAGGCCTACACCGTTCAGTCCAACAGCCAGCTCAGCACCGCGGACCAGTTCAAGCCCATGATCGTCGCCTACCGCAACGGCAATCCCGTCCGGCTTGAAGACGTCGCCCGCGTCCGCGACAGCGTCAACTTCGAGCGCAGCGTCTTCTGGGTCAACGGCAAGCTCGGCATGATCGTAGCCGTGCAAAAGCAGCCCGACGCCAACACCGTCGCCGTCGTCGACGAAGTCAAAAAGCAGCTCCCCAACCTCCGCCAGAACATGCCCGCCGGCATCAATCTCGACGTCGAATTCGACGCCTCCCGCAACATCCGTGAATCGATCGACGACGTCAAGTTCACCCTCTACCTCACCATCGGCCTCGTCATCCTCGTCATCTTCGTCTTCCTCCGTAACGCCTCGGCCACCGTCATCCCCAGCCTCGCCGTACCGCTCTCACTCCTCGGCACCTTCGCCGCCATGAAGCTCCTCGGCTTCAGCATCGATACCCTCTCGATGATGGCCATGACGCTCTCCGTCGGCTTCGTTGTCGACGACGCCATCGTCATGCTCGAAAACATCGTCCGCCACATGGAAATGGGCGTCCCCCGCATGCAGGCCGCCTTCCAGGGCGCAAAAGAAGTTGGCTTCACCATCGTCTCGATGACCGTCTCCCTCGTCGCCGTCTTCATCCCAGTCCTCTTCCTTGAAGGCATCATCGGCCGCCTCCTGCGCGAGTTCTCAGTCACCATCGCCGTCGCCATCCTCATCTCTGGCTTCATCTCACTCTCGCTCACCCCGATGCTCTGCAGCCGCTTCCTCAGCCACAAGCAGCCCACCGGCCGCCTCTTCCTCCTCACCGAAAGATTTTTCGAAGGCCTCAACAACCTCTACCGCCGCACCCTCGTCTTCACCCTCCGCCACCAGCCCGCTGTGCTGTTCCTCACCATCGCCCTCACAATCGTTACCGGCTGGCTCTTCTACGTTATGCCCAAGAGCTTCGTCCCCACCGTCGATACTGGCATGGTCTTCGGCGGCACAGAAGCTGCTCAAGACGCCTCCTTCGACGAGATGGTGAACCTCCAGAAACAAGTCCTCAACATCGTCCAGAAGAACCCGTACGTCAGCCAGTTCGGCACCGGCATCCGTGGCGAGGGCGGCGGCTTCCTCTTCATCCATTTCACCCACGATCGCAAGCGTCCGCACGCCACAGAAATCGTCGCCCAAATGCAGAAGCAGTTCGCCCAGATCCCCGGCTTCAACGTATTCCTCCAGCCCCCGCCGATGCTCACTCTCGGCCAGAACGAATCGCGGTACCAATACTCCGTCGCCCTCCAGGACGCCGAAACCAGCACTCTTTACCAGTGGGCCCCCAAGCTCGAAGCCAAGCTCCGTAGTCTCCCCGTCCTCGCCGACGTTTATAGCGACCTCCAACTCAACAACCCCCGCGTCAACGTCGACATCGATCGCGATCGCGCCTTCGCCCTCGGTGTCACCCCAGAGCAAATCGCCAACACCCTCTACGACGCCTACGGCAACCGCCGCGTCTCGACAATCAGCGCCCCGGCCAACGAATACGACGTCATTATGGAAGTGCTCCCCGCCTTCCGTCGAGACCCCGCCGGCCTCTCAAAGCTCTACGTCCGCTCAAACACAGGCAAGCTCATCCCCCTCTCCGCTGTCACCAACGAAATCCAGGGCGTCGCCCCCTTGAGCGTCAACCACATCGGCCAGCTCCCCGCCGTTAACATCCAGTTCAACGCCAAACCCGGCGTCTCCCTCAGCCAGGTCACAGAACAAGTCGACGAAGCCGCCAAACAAATCGGCCTCCCCGACACCGTCTCCTTCTCCTACCAGGGCACTGCCTCCGCCTTCCAGAAATCCGTCGGCGGCCTCGCCATCCTCCTCGCCATCGCCATCCTCGTCATCTACCTCGTCCTCGGCGTCCTCTACGAGAGCTTCCTCCACCCCATCACCATCCTCTCCGGCCTCCCCTCCGCGGGCCTCGGCGCACTCCTCACCCTGCTCATTTTTAAAGAAGACCTCAACCTCTTCTCCTTCGTCGGTATCATCCTCCTGATCGGTATCGTCAAGAAAAATGCCATCATGATGGTGGACTTCGCAATCATGGCCCGACGGCAAGGCTTGTCCGCTGAAATGGCCATCTTCGAAGGCTGCATCCAGCGCTTCCGCCCCATTATGATGACCACCATGTGCGCCCTCCTCGGCACTCTCCCCATCGCCATCGGCATCGGCGCTGGCGCAGAAGCCCGCCGCCCACTCGGCCTAGCCGTAGTCGGCGGCCTCGTCGTGTCCCAACTCCTCACCCTCTACATCACTCCAGTTGTTTATCTCTACATCGAAAAACTGGCTTCCGTCCGCGCTCCAGAGCCGGCTGGCGTCCCAGCCATCTCCTGATGCGCCGCGCCCTCATCCTCCTACCCGAAGCCCCCTACCCGGTCATCGGCGGAGGCCCCCTCCGCTCAGCCTCCATCATCGAAGCCCTCGCCCCGCAATTCCAGCTCACCGCCATCCACTACCAACTCGCCGGCGACCCAGACCCCGCCACTCTGTACCCGCCCCATCTTTTGCATCAAAGCCACAACCTCCCCCTCCCCCAGCACGACAAGTCCACCCTCCCCAAAATCCTCCGCAACCTCAAACGGGCTCTCCGTGGCGTCCCCCCGCTGGTCGATCGCTTCGCCGGCCACGAAGCCAAACTCCAGCAAATCCTGAACAACCAGCACTACGACCTCATCTGGATCGAACACTTCTGGGCCGCCACCTACGCCCCCCTCCTCAAACAACACACCAGCAAACTCGTTCTCAACCTCCACAACATCGAACACGCCTACTACGATTCCCTCGCCGCCACCTCACCCCTCCACCACCGTCTCCTCCTCCAGCACTTCGCAACAAATGCCAGATCGTACGAAGCAAAACTCCTACCCCACTTCCACCTTCTGCTCACCACCTCCCAGCAAGACAAAGCCCGCGTCACCCACCCCAATGTCCAGGTCCTCCCCAACACCATCCCCTGGCACGATCTCCCCGCTCAACCCCGCTCGGAATCCATCGTCTTTACCGGAAACTTCGCCTACACCCCTAACCAGCAGGCCCTCCATTGGTTTCTCGAAAACTGCTGGGCTAGCCTGCTCCAACAGAAGCCCAACCTCCGCCTCCGCCTCGTCGGCAAAGAAATCCACTACGCCCACTCCAGCCACCCCAACATCGACTACATTGGCCCCGTCCCCGATGCTATCGAAGAAATAGCGAAATCCCGTCTCGCCATCGTCCCACTGCTCTCAGGCTCCGGTACACGCCTTAAAATCCTGGAAGCCTGGGCCGCCGGCACCCCCGTCATCTCCACCCCCCTCGGAGCCGAAGGCCTCGAAGCCTCGCCAGGTCAGCACCTGATCATCGCCGATTCTCACCACTCTTTTACAAAATCCGTCCTCGAATTGTTCGACAATGAAGATGGCAGTTCCCGCATCGCCCTGACTGCGCGTAGTCTTTATGAGACAAAATACACTTGGCAATCCGCGCGCAAAATCCTGGCAGACCTGGATCTGTAACACTTTTGCCGACAATCACTTCCAAGCTATTGGACTATACTGGGAAAACTTGCATGCGCTTTGCGATTGACGCGCATACCATCGGCCGACACCTAACGGGGAATGAAGTCTATGTCCGCAACCTGCTGGAGAATTACGCCCGGCTGGACCGCGACTCTCAATTCTTTGCATACGTGTGTTCCGAGTACGCCTCCTCTGAAGTCCCCAATCGCTTCGAAAAACGCAACGTCTCCGCCAACCCCTTCCTCCGCCTCGGTTACGATCTCACCCGCCGCGTACTGATCGACAAACCGAACGTCCTCCACGTCCAGTACACCGCGCCCCTCTTTTGCCCCTCCCCATTCGTCGTCAGCGTCCACGACGTAAGCTACCTCGAGCGCCCCGAATATTTCACCAAACCTCGCCGCCTCCAGCTTAAAGCTACCGTCGCCAACACCGTAAATCGTGCCGCCCGCGTCCTCACGGTCAGTGAATTCTCCCGCCAGCGCATCATGGCCGCCTACAATATCCCGGCCGAGAAAATCGAAGTCATTTATAACGCTGTATCCCCGCACTTCCGCCCCGTCCCACCCAAAACCGCCTTCCTCACTGTCAGCGAAAAGTTCGGCGTCCAATACCCCTACATCCTCTCCGTCGGCGACCTACAGCCCCGCAAGAACCACATCGGCCTCATCGCTGCCTATGAAGAGCTGATCCTCAACTACCCGCAGCTCCAACACCACCTCGTCCTCGTCGGCAAGCCCACCTGGTTCGCCCCCCGCGTCTACGAAGCCGCCAGACAATCCGCCGTAGCCGATCGCATTCACTTCACCGATTTTGTCAACGACGAAGACCTCCTGCACCTCTACAATGCCGCCGAACTCGTCGTATACCCCAGCTTCTACGAAGGCTTCGGTCTCCCCATCCTCGAAGCCCAGGCCTGCGGCCGCGCCATCGCCTGCTCCAATACCTCTGCCATGCCAGAAGTAGCCGACAAAGCCGCGCTGCTCTTCGATCCCACCTCGAAATCCGACATCCTGAAGGCCATGCGAGACCTGCTTCTCGACACAGACCTGCGCCAGCGCATGGAGCGCCTCGGCATCAGAAACGCCGCCCGCTTCAGTTGGGAAAAATCAGCTCGCCAGACCCTCGAGGTCTACTACGAAGTCGCCGGCCGCCGCCCAAAAAAATCGAAAGTACACGCTCGCGCCGCCCAAGCCGTCCAATCTACATGAGCCTCCGCTGGATCCTCCTCCCACTCCTGGCCGCCACCCTCACTGGAGCCACAGAAACCCTGCGCTACAACGTCAATTGGCCCAGCGGCCTCTCCCTCGGTGAAGCCACCCTCATCACCGACAACGTAGACTCCTCCGCCGCCACCCGTAAGTTCGAATTCCGTCTCGATGCCTCCATCCCGGGCTTCGCCGTCATCGACGAAGTCACCTCCCTGGCCAAGCCAGACTTCTGCTCCATCCGTCTCGACACCAAACTCAAACACGGCTCGAAGATTCGCGAAGAGCGCACCGAATTCAAGCCCGAAGAAGGCTTCGCTGAACGTCAAACCGCCAAGGGTGGCAAAACCAAAATGCCCCTCAACACCTGCGGCCGCGACGCCCTCGCACTCATTTATTACCTACGTTCCGAGCTCAAACAAGGCCGCCTCCCCGGTGCTCAAACCATCTTCTTCGGCGCAGCCTATCAGATCAGCTTCAAATTCGGCGGCTCCTCCAACGTCCAGCTTGCCTCTGGAACAGAACCCGCCGACAAGCTCGACATCACAATCCAGGGCCCGGCCTCAAAGCACGCCATCGAAGTCTTCTTCGGCCGCGACGCCCTCCGCACGCCCCTCATCTTCCGCGTCCCATTACCCCTGGGCGCATTCACCATGGAGCTCCAGCGCTAGATGCGGATCGCCTTCTTCTCCCCTCTACCTCCAGCCAAAAGCGGCATCGCCGACTACTCCGCCGCCCTCCTCGCCCCCCTCAAACAAATCGCCACCGTCGACGTCTTTGAGACCGCCCCCGCCAACCTCGACTCCTACGACGCCATCCTCTACCAGCTCGGCAACAACGCCTACCACTCCACCATCTACGAAACCGCCCTCAAACACCCCGGCGTCATCGTCCTCCACGAAGCGAACCTCCACCACCTCCACGCAGAACGCACCATCAAACGCGGCAACTGGGACGAATACGTCGACGAAGTAGCCTACGACGGCGGCCCCCATGCCCGTACATTCGCAGAACGAGTCCGCCGCCTCGAAGTCGGTCCAGACTACGAAGGCGTCCCGATGCTCCGCCGCATCCTCGAAACCGCCAAAGGCGTCATTGTCCATTCCGATTGTGTCGGCCAATCCGTCCGCGACGCCGGCTACACCGGCCCCCTCACCAAAATCTGGCACGGCGCATGGATCGATCGGGACCCCACCAAGCCCCCCCTCCGTGACTTCTACCGCTCCAAACTAGGCCTCACCCCAAGCAACCCTCTGATCGGAGCCTTCGGCTTCCTCAAACCCTACAAGCGCATTGCCGAATCCCTGCGAGCCGTCCGTCGCCTTACCCGGCTCAACCCCAACGTCCGCATGATCCTCGGCGGCGAAGCCCATCCAGAACTCAACCTCGACACCCTCCTCAAGAGCCTCGGCCTCGAGGAACACGTCCGCGTCCTCGGCTATCTCTCGATCGAAGACTTCCACCACTACATGGAAGCCTCCGACATTATCCTCAACCTCCGCTACCCCACCGTCGGCGAAAGCTCCGGCACCCTCCTCCGCGCCTTCTCTCTAGGCAAGCCTGTCCTGGTCACCGACATCGGCAGCTTCAAAGAATACCCCGACGAGATCTGCCTCAAGGTCCCCTGCCCGCCCGACACCTCCGAAGAAGACACCATCTTCGAATACCTGAACTTACTAACCTCCCGCCCCATCTACGGTCGCACTCTCGGAGATCGAGCCCGCCGCTGGGTAGAGCAGGAATGCCCCTGGGATCTCGTAGCCCAGCGCTATCTCGCCTTCCTCAAAGGCGAACCCACCACAGAACAAACCAAGCTCCCGCCCCCACCCACCACAGAGGTCCCACCTGAGCAAATCCTCACCTGGGCCCAGGACGAAGGCGGCAAGCAGTACACCAACACCCACATCACCCGTCTGGCCAAAACGCTGTCCCTAACTCCCACCGGCGACGAATCAAAGTCGATCCTCGAGATGGGCGCCTACATGCAAATCACGCCAGCCCTCAAATACCAGCTCGGCTACGGCCATGTCCGCGGCTGCTATTACGGCAAGGCGGGCCAGACAGACCATCACGAGATCACAAGCGATCAGGGCCAACCCTTCGCCTGCGACATCGATCTCTTCGATGCCGAAAAAGACCTCTTCCCCTACCCTGACCAATCCTTCGATACAGTCCTCTGCTGCGAACTCCTGGAACATCTAACAGCAGACCCGATGCACATGATGAGCGAGATCCACCGGGTCCTCAAACCCGGCGGCAGCCTCCTCTTGACCACCCCCAACGTCGCAAGCCACCGAGCCATCCACGCCATCCTCCACGGCTACCACCCCAGCTTCTTCCCCGCTTACATCCTGCCCCGCAAACCCGGCGAAGACGCAGAAGCCCGTCACAACCGCGAATACACGGCCAAAGAAGTCCACCTCCTCTTCTGGGAAGCAGGCTTTGAAATCACGCATCTCGAAACCGGAGAATTCCTCGACGCCCCCCACCCCGAGCAGCACTTCATTTCGCACCTGCTCGAGCACTATAATCTGAGCAACGACCTCCGCGGCGACGGCATCTACTGTGTCGGTCGCAAAGCCGGCCCGGTCCGCAACCGCTACCCCGGTTGGCTCTATGCCTGAGATCCAAACCTACAAAGTAACTTCGAACCGCTACCACTTACAAATCGACTGCACCGTGAGCTCCAGCGCAACCGTAGGAGTCCACTGGGTCGATCCCGACACCGGCCGCTACCTCAAAGAATCCCCCTGGCAAGAGGCGAAGCCGAGCACCACCTTCAAGCTCGAAGTCCCCGAAGCCCCCGGGAAATACCGCTTCTACATCGCAACCAAAGAAGACGGCAAATGGTCCTACGACAACGGCCAAGCCTTCCTCGCCATCGACGCCGCTGTCGACAATGAAGGCATCAAGGTAGAGCGCCAGCTCATCACAACCACTTCGCAGCTGCGCCGCGAACGCTGGCCCGCCACCATCAAAGACATCCTCCTGGGCCCCTGGCAATCCTACTGGCAGAACCGACACCTCATCAGCTCCATGGTCCGCCGCGACATCGTCTCGCGCTACCGAGGCAGCTTCGCCGACGCTTTCTGGGCGCTCTTGAATCCCCTCCTGCTGATGCTGACTTACTACTTCGTTTTCGGCGTCTTCCTCAAAACCCGCTTCCCCGGGGACCCCAGCCAGTCCGGCTTCGTCCTCTTCTTCCTCGCCGGCATGTTGCCCTGGCTCGCCATGAACGAATCGATCGCCCGCGCCCCCAACTCAGCTCTCGAGCACCGCAACCTCATCACCAAAGTCATCTTCCCCGTAGAAGTCCTCCCCTTCAACCTCACCCTAAGCGGTCTCGTAACCGGCCTAACCGCCACAGCAATCTTCTTCGTCTTCCTGCTAGCCACCAGAGGCGCAATCCCTCCCACGGTCCTCTATCTCCCCCTCCTCTGGCTCCCGCAGTTCTTACTAACCGCCGGCCTCTGCTACCTGCTAGCCGCCATCGGAGTCTACGTCCGAGACCTCGTCTACGTCATGGGCCTCCTGCTAACGATGTGGTTCTTCATGACCCCCATCTGTTACCCCGACACAGCCCTCCCCGTTGGCCTCCTCCCCATCCTCGGCAAGAACCCCCTCTACATCCTGGTCCGCGCCTACCGCGCCATCTTCATCGAAAACTCAAGCCCCAACTGGGAAGCTCTGGGGAAACTCTACATACTCTCTCTCACTCTGTTCTATATGGGCTTCGCCATCTTCCGCCGCGCCAAGAGAGGCTTCGCCGATGTCCTCTAGCAACACCGGCCGTATAGCCTTCGTTACCCAGTCAGACTCCATCGGCGCAGCCATCGAAGACTGGGCCCACCAACACCAAATCAGCTTCAGCAAATGCATCTCAGTAGGCCCAACCGGCTTCGGCGAATGCATCGACGCGCTAGCCGAAGATCCCCGCACCCAGTCGATCCTCCTCTACATGGAATCGGTAAACGACGCCGGCCGCTTCATCTCCGCCGCCCGCGAATGCGCGATCAAGAAACCGATCATCGTCCTGAAAGCTCCCGGCAGCAACGACAAAGTCTACGACGCCGCCTTCCGCCGCTGCGGCATCCTGCGCGTCCAGCGCATGGCAGACCTCTTCTACATGGCAGAGGTCCTCGAGCAACAGCCCCGCCCCAGAGGCCCCAACCTCGCCATCCTCACCAACGCCCACGGCCCAGCCCTGCTCTCCGGCGGCCAGCAACACCTCCCCAGCGACGCCACCCCAGCAGACTATCGAACAGCCTTCGAGACTCTAGCCAAAGACCCGCAGTGCCACGGCATCCTCCTCATCCTCACCCCCCAACCCGGAACCCAGGTTGCCGACACAGCGCAAGCAATAGCCGAAGCTGCAAAAAGCTGCCGCAAGCCCATCCTGGCCTCGCTCATGGGAGGCACCCAAATGAAGCAAGGCGAAGCAATCCTGGCCGAAGCAAGAATCCCCACCTTCCCTTATCCCGACACCGCAGCTAAAGTCTTCGCCCGCCTCTGGCAGTATTCCAGAAACCTCAGCGCGTTATACGAGACCCCAGTCTTCACCGCCGA
>JALHNH010000007.1 GCA_022843625.1 Bryobacter sp.
AATGCCGTCTTTCTTTCTTCAAGGTCTCGCTCCAAAGACCTCTTCGACCAATTTCCTTTCGGCTTTAACCGTTTCCTCCGGTTTCAGCTGAGGCGAAACACATTTTGCTAATGCCGACAGAAATCATCACCCCAGCGACGATGCTTAAAGTGACAGCTACTATGAGGGCAGCTATCCAAAATGCAAGCACGGTGGCCAGCAGGTAGACGCAGGCAAGGCACAAACAGGCAGCGGCTAGAATTGCAAGCAGCAGCCCCAGGCCAAGCAGCTTAGCCGCCTGACCCGCTTTGCCAAATTCGATGCGCATCTCCGCCTTAGCGAGGCGAATCTCCGACTGCACAATTTGTTCCACATTCCTGATTACGCTGAGGAGAATGGAAGCTAGGGAACGGTCTCCGGCCTCAGTCGAAGTGTTGATCATTATCGATCCCTGAAAGCCCGACCTGCGAGGAAACCAACGACTCCGGCTACAGCAAGAGACCGGCCGGGATGCGATTTAACGAGAGCCTCAACATCGGCCATCATCGCTTTCGAATCATGGGTGCGAACGTAATCGGCTGTCGCTGCGACCTTATCGGCGGCGCCTCGAACCATGCCTTCCACTTTCTGGCCTCCGGGAAGGTAAGTGGCTCGCTCTTCGATAGCCGAAGCAGCGTTGGAAAGTGTGGTTGCCGCCGATGCACGACCCGCACTCAAAGCCTCTTCTGTATCGTTCAAAAATTCCGAGGTCTGGGCCCCAAAATTCGACATGTTGGATGATTCTGACATATGTTTTTCCTTGTGAAATTGCGTCTTTCACCTACTAGATCGCTTCTGGAAAATAAGGTTTCACGGAGATTGGAGAATGCGAAATGATTCAATAGAAGGATCATGTTGACGTCGAAAGTTGCGGTATTGACCGCTTACCAGAGCCCTCTTGAGATTCGCGAGTATGAGGTTGATGAGACGCTTGCTCTGGGAGAGGCTCTCGCCCGGGTTGAGATGGCTGGCATTTGCGGGACCGATGTTCACCTTTGGAAGGGTGAGTTACCGATTCCGGTTCCTGTGATTTTGGGGCATGAGAGTGCGGGGCGGATCGCGAAGCTTGGGGAAGGCCTGGAGCGGGATTGGACTGGCCAAGCGCTGGCTGTTGGAGACCGGGTGGTTTGGGCTAGCAGTATTGTTTGCGGGGAATGCTATTACTGCCGGATCAAGAAGACTCCGACGCGGTGTCTGAAGCGGAAGGCTTATGGCATTTCTTATTGTTGCGATGAGGCTCCACATTTGCGCGGTGGCTATTCGCAGTGGATTCTCTTGCGGGCGGGATCGTCGATCTTTAAGCTGCCAGACACGGTGCCGTTTGAGGCGATTGTCGGGGCTGGTTGTGCTCTGAATACAGCTCTACACGGGATTGAACGGATTGGTGTGGAGATGGGGGATACGGTGGTGGTGCAAGGGGCGGGGCCGGTTGGCCTGGCGGCTCTGGCTGTGGCTATTGAGAGCGGGGCGTCGAAGGTTGTGGTGGTGGGTGGGCCCGCGCACCGGTTGAAGATGGCTCTTGAGTTTGGGGCCGATGCAGTTGTGAGTCTTGATGAATACAAGACGGTGGAGGCGCGACGGGCGGCTGTTTGCGCAGTGGTGGGCGAGTATGGGGCCGATGTGGTGCTGGAGTGTGTTGGGCACCCGAGTGCGGTGCCGGAAGGATTTGAGCTTTGCCGGGACGGGGGCAAGTATCTAGTGCTGGGGCAGTATGCGAACGCGGGCAATGTTGAATTTAATCCGCACATCATCACCAAGAAGCAGTTGACCGTGATGGGGAGCTGGGCTTTTGAGGCCCGGCATGTGTGGGGGGCTGTCGAGTTTCTGGCTCGCTCGGCGAAGTGGTGCGATCTGTTTTCGCGTCAGGTGACGCATCGATTTACGCTGGACCAGGCGGACGAGGCGCTCGCGACAGTGCGGCGCCTCGAAGCCGGGAAAGCAGTTATTTTGCCGTAACCTTCTTTTGGTTCTTGCGAACCTGTGCGGCGAAATCGGCGGCAATTCGTGCTTTGGCAGCTTCACTCAAATCGAGCTTGAAGCTGTGAGAGGCGATCGTCTTGCCGGTCTTGACATCGACCATTTCGAGTCGATGGTCTTCGTTTCGGCCTGTCTGTTTCTTGTACAAAATCTCAGCGTAGGCACCGGAGTGCATCTTGGCGAGCTTGGCTTTAAGGTCGGGCTGTTTAAGTTCTTCAATGAATTCAAAGGGCAGTTCGGCATCAATAAGCGCTTTTTCTACACTAGCTTCGAGGCCATCCATCTTGTCTACGTAGACTGATAACTTCTGCTGGGCAAACATGGCAGCAGAAAGAGTGAGAGTGAGAAGAATTGTCTTCATTTGCTCTAATATTAACAACTTTCAATCACTTTTAGAAGGTGACACGGTATCATGCCAGATTGGGGTTTGAATGTTCCGCCTTCGACGGGCGCTTGTATTTATGGGTGAATGACGAGGCTGAAGAGCTTCGGCGGATCTTGCCGAAGATCGGTCTTGGGAAAGTGAAACTGGAGCGCGGCTTTGTCTGGATGCCGGATGCCGAAGGGGTGCTGACGGCGATCGAGAAACAAGTGGTACCGGTTGGCGTTGAGACTTGGGGACGGCTTTGGCCGGAGTGGCTGCAGGCGAGCGAAGATTTGGGGCCCAGCGCGGTGTATTGGGCGCATGGGAGCTTGTTTGCCTGGCATCTGATGGAGACCTGGGGATACCTGCCGGTGTTGATGAAGGGCCGGGATGGATTTGAGGCGCGGTGGGCCCCACGATTCGTTGGCGACCAGCGGAAGCTTTTTGAACAGTATGTAGAGAGGATGCCGGAGACAGCGCGGGCGCTGAATTTCAGCAGCGAGAAGGCACCGAGGCTCGAGCGGCGACGGGTGATCGAGCAAACGCTGGGCTGGATGCTAGACGCGCAGGCACGCCGGATTGCGGGCAAGGTGGGGCAGAAGTTTCCGACCTCGTCGATTTACAGTAAGTGGCAGACGGCGCTGAGCCATCCAATTGCGGTGGTGCAGGGTGAAAAGGGTACGATCGAGCGGTTCCATAGCGGAATTCTGGGCTGGCAGCGTGGGATCGATCTTGAAGGGGTGTGCGGGTACCGGTTGTTGTTCCGGATCATGGAGCCGCCGGAGGGGTCTCGTGAAGGCTGGATGGTAGTGCCTCTAATTGAGGATCTGCTGGAGGAAGGACGGGAGTACTTGCTGCGTGGCGTTGAAGATATGGCGCTTCGTGGCGGCGATTTGGTGGCCGAGGCGGCATGGCGCAATTTTGAGTTGGCTTCGAATATCTTTCCCTCACTGCAAAGCTATGAGGAGCAGAAGGGCGAAGGGCTGTATCTGCCCGGAGAGCGGGTGATTGAGTTTTTGACCCGGTTTGCGCCGCTGCTGGAACAGGCGGGATTCCGGGTGGTGAGGCCGGAGTGGTGGCGCGAGGGTGAAGGGATCCGGGTTGCGGTATCAGGCAAACTGCAATCGGAAGCAGAGCACGTCGACGCCCGGACGGCAATGTCAAGCAAGGTGCGGCTGGACTGGGCCGCTTTGCTGGGCGACCAGCCGGTGACGATGGCTGAGCTAAACGAGCTATCGAAACACACGGGGGAGATGCAGCAGGTTGGCGGAAAGTGGATGCGCATCGATGCGGTAAGTGTGCGCGATGCGGTGAAGTTTTTGAAGGGTGGCCAGAAGCGGGTGCTGACGGCGCGCGAGGCGTTGCGGGAAGTATTAGGGATGGGCGGTGGGGGACGGGGCCTGGATATTCGAGAGATCCAGACGGAAGGCTGGATTGGGGAGTTACTGGATCGTTTGCGGCAGCCGGGTGAGATCAAGGAATTGCCGCTGCCGGAGGGCCTGCAAGGGGAGATGCGGCCGTATCAGAGGCGCGGGTTCTCGTGGATGAGCTTTGTGACGGGCTTTGGCCTGGGGGCGTGTCTGGCTGATGATATGGGGCTTGGCAAGTCGCTGCAGATGCTGGCGCTGCTTGCATCGCGGCATGGAGTAGGAAAGCCCACGCTGCTGGTTTGCCCGACTTCGGTGATTGGAAACTGGGAGCGGGAGACGACGAAGTTCTTCCCTTCCCTGAAGCTGATGGTACACCACGGAGTGCTGCGGGCTAAGGGGGAGGCTTTTGCCAGGTTGGCGCAGGAGCATGATCTGGTGGTGACCAGCTATAGCCTTCTGCACCGCGATGCCGACACGCTGGCTGAGGTGGAGTGGGACGGGGTGGTGCTTGACGAGGCACAGAACATCAAGAACTTCGAGACCAAGCAGGCGCGGGCAGCACGGCAGATTGCCAGCGGGTACCGGATTGCGTTGACGGGGACGCCGGTGGAGAATCATGTTGGGGATCTGTACTCGCTGATGGAGTTTTTGAATCCTGGATTGCTGGGTGGGCAGAAGGATTTTCAGGTGAGGTTCTTCAAGCCGATTCAGAATCAGCACAACGTGAAGGCGGTGCAGCAATTGAAGGGCCTGACGTCGCCTTTTATCCTGAGGCGGCTGAAGACGGATAAGACCATCATTTCGGACTTGCCCGAGAAAATGGAGATGAAGACTTACTGCAAACTCACTCGCGAGCAGGCAAGGCTCTATGAGGACGTGGTGAATGGGTGCTTTGTCGATCTTGAAGGGCGGAGCTCGATGGAGCGGCGCGGGTTGATTCTGGCGACCATTTCGAGATTGAAGCAGGTTTGCAATCATCCGGCCCAGATTCTGAAAGAGCGTGACGATCTGGCTGGGCGAAGCGGAAAGCTAACCCGTTTGACGGAGATGCTCGAAGAGGTGCTTGAGGCGGGCGAGAAGGCGTTGATTTTTTCGCAATTCGCCGAGATGGGCGAGATTCTCGCACTGCACTGCGAGCGGGTTTTTGGCAAGCGGATTTCGTTTTTGCATGGTGGGACGCCCAGGCTGGAGCGGGAGCGGATGATTGTCGATTTTGAGAAGCCTGAGGGCGCGAACCTG
Source organism: Bryobacter sp. (assembly GCA_022843625.1). Lineage (GTDB taxonomy): Bacteria > Acidobacteriota > Terriglobia > Bryobacterales > Bryobacteraceae > Bryobacter. Next base: position 4,969 of record JALHNH010000007.1, read on the forward strand.
TTTGTGTTGTCGCTCAAGGCTGGCGGTACGGGATTGAATCTGGTGGCGGCGAATCATGTGTTTCACTTCGACCGGTGGTGGAATCCAGCAGTAGAAAACCAGGCGACAGACAGGGCATTTCGCATTGGGCAAATAAAGACTGTACAAGTGCACAAGTTTATTTGCATGGGAACACTGGAGGAGCGAATCGACCAGATGGTGGAAGAGAAGCGGGAACTGGCGGAGAAGGTAGTGGAAGCGGGCGAGGTGTGGCTGACTGAGTTGTCAAACCAGCAATTGAAGGATTTGTTCTCACTGTCGCGGGAGGCTTGGGAAGACTGATGTCCAAACACGAAATGGTGACGGCGTTGGGCAGAGACTGGCTGGAGTGGCTATCGGAGTATCCGGTTGGCGGGGAACGGCTGCGCGAGAGCATCGACTACTTGCGGCGTGGGGCAGTCGGGGAGTTGAAGATCGATGAGGGGACGGTGGAGGCGCTGGTGCAGGATCTGGGGCCGGAGCCGTGCCGGGTTGTGTTGTTATTTGCGGCAGTGGCGCGGGAACAGTGGGAGTTGGCATGGAGCCTGGTGACGCCAGAAGCTTTGCGGGAGTATCGCAAGGGCTCGACGAGCGTGGTGTTGCAAAAGGCACTCGCGGTGGCAGAAGTAAACTTGTTGCCCGAGAGATACCGCGAGGTGAGGACAGCTTGCTCGTGTGCAGACTGGATGCGGCCCTGTAAACACGCGCTGGCGGTATTGCGTGCTTTGGGTGAAGAGATTGAGCGAGACCCGATGTTGCTAGTAAGGCTGCGGGGTGGCGGGCCACGTGAAGAAGCAGACGTAGTTGAAGTGGAAGAGGGTGGTGAGCCGTTACGGACGGATGCCGGGACGTACTGGGGCGAGCATCGGGACTGGAACGATTTTGAGGCCGGCTTGCTTGGTGGTGGAGTGGCGGCACGATTGCTCAAGCGCCTGGGGCCGGTGGCGGTGTATGGTGTGAGGATGGACCCGGATGCAATGTTCAAACCGGTGTATGAAGGTGTTGCGTCGGAAGCGAAGGTGATGCTGGAAGGTATCAGAAAGAAGGTTCGGAAATGAAACAGTTGTTGCTGATCGGGCTAGCGGGGATGGTGGCTCTTGGACAGGAGAGCGTGGATGTACCGAAGTTGCAAACGGATTTGGCCCGCGCGCAGAAAACGTTGCTCGACTGGGCCAATCTGGGCCGCTACGGCGGAGACAATGCAAAGCTCGCGCCTGTTGCCGGGAACGAGAAGCGGGTTGTGTTTATGGGCGATTCGATTACCGATGCCTGGGGGCGCAGGGGTGGTAAGTTCTGGCCGGACAGACCCTATGTAAATCGCGGGATCAGCGGGCAGACGACACCACAGATGTTGATCCGTTTTCGGCCCGATGTAATTGCACTGGGTGCGAAGGTGGTGGTGATTCTGGCGGGCACGAATGACATCGCAGGGAACACTGGGCCGATGACGCTGGAGCAGATCGAGGGCAATTTACAGTCGATGGCGGAACTGGCCAAGGCCAACGGGATCAAGGTGGTGATGTCGAGTGTAATGCCTGTTTGCGATTACCACCGGCCACAGATGGCGCGCCGGCCACCGGAAAAGATCATTGCGCTCAATGAGTGGATGCAGGCTTATTGCAAGAAGCACAAGCTGGTTTATCTAGACTATTATTCCGCGATGCTCGATGATGCCAAGCTCCTGAAGAAGGAGCTGACTAACGATGGGTTGCACCCGAACGAAGCCGGATACGCACTCATGGAGCCGTTGGCTGAAAAGGCAATTGCTGAAGCACTGAAGCGCTAGCGGCGGTGACGCAAAAGACTTTGCAAGTATTGGCCGTAGCTTGAGTTTTTGTAGCGCTGAGATTGCTCTTCGAGTTCTGTAGGGCTAAGCCAGCCCATATGGAAAGCGACTTCTTCTGGGCAGCCGACCTTAAGGCCCTGACGCTGTTCGATCGTTTCTACAAAGTTGCCTGCCTGAAGCAATGATTCGTGAGTTCCAGTATCCAGCCAGGCCATGCCTCTGCCAAGAGCTTCTACTCGGAGCTTTCCAGCTTCGAGGTAGCGATTGTTGACGTCGGTGATTTCGAGCTCTCCACGAGGGGAAGGCTGGATGGATTCAGCAACGTGAGTGATTGTGTTGTCGTAGAAGTAAAGGCCGACCACGGCGTAGTTGGACCTGGGTTCTTTTGGCTTCTCTACGATAGAAATAGCCTGACCCCGATCGTTGAGTTCGACGACACCGTAGCGCTCTGGATCGCGCACCCAATAGCCGAAGATGGTGGCACCTTCAGGTTGAGCTGCGGCACGCTGGAGTTGCACTGAGATGCCATGGCCGTAAAACAGGTTGTCGCCAAGGATGAGTGCGGCCGGGCCTCCATTGATGAACGACTTGCCGATAATGAAGGCTTGTGCGAGGCCCTCAGGACGGGGTTGTTCTGCATATTCCAGCTTGATACCGAAGCGGCTGCCATCGCCCAGCAGCCGGCGGTACACCGGGAGGTCAATCGGGGTGGAGATGACTAGAATCTCCCGAATGCCAGCCAACATAAGGGTTGTCAGCGGGTAATAAATCATCGGCTTGTCATAGACCGGAAGCAATTGCTTGCTTACCGCTTCGGTGATTGGATGAAGTCGAGTGCCGCTTCCACCGGCGAGAATGATGCCTTTCAATAGATCCCCTAAATGTCGCCTAAGCGAAGGTTGCGTTTGGGACGCTGACAACCGTTTCTGTGAAACGGGAGTCACTTCCAGAATAGCGAGAAGTCCTGAAACTTGATTGAGATTCCATCGTTTTTATTAAAGAAGGCTAAACTGAATATGAAAGGACCTTCATGCGCATTTTTCTGGTGCTAGGGTATGTCGGCGTGGCTTTGGGGTATCAACCGCCGAAGCAACCGCTGGATCGAGCCGTAGACGAGTTCAAAGCTGCGACGCAGGAATTGGGTTTGAGGGTAGACAGTCCTGCGGCGAAGAACTCGCGAGCCTCTTTTGCAAGTGCCTGGCATGGGCGCGTTTATGAGAATTTTCGTAATGACAAACTGGATGCGACACCACATGAGGTGGTGCAGCGCGGGGGATCGCGAAACCTGTTGAGACGGAACCAGTTTGGGTTTAATGTGGGCGGGCCGCTGGTGATTCCGCGAATATACGAAGGGTCGCGAAAGACGTTTTTCAATGTGTCCTATGAGGGAGTGAGGGAACGCATTGGGCGCTCAACTTTGAGTACGGTTGCGATCGATCCTGAGCGCACTGGAGACTTCTCGCGAACGGTGGACGCAGCGGGCAATCTACTGCCAATTTATGATCCTCAATCCACGCGTCTGAATGCAAATTATGACTCCGCAAGCGCGGTGAGTGCAACCAATCCACAGTATGCACGTGATCCGTTTGCGGGAAACCTGATTCCCGCAACACGACTTGACCCGGTTGCGATGAAGACTTTAGATTTCTATCCGAAGGCCAACTCAAATGCCGGGCCTTTTTTTCGGAATAATTACTTTGTGTTTTCGCCCGAGACGAATCAGGCCAATGGAATGATTTTCAAAGTGGATCATACGTTGGGGGAAAGGCACCGGTTGACCTTCAACGGATCGTTCACGAGCGGGTTGGCAAGAGCACCGAGGCTGTTCGACACCATCGCTGACTCGGGCTTGAATGATCGGAACTACAGCGCAAGGCGAGGGGCAGTGGACTGGACTTTTACACGCAATTCTTCTACGGTGCATACACTTACGTTTGACGTGCAATCAGATAAGACGCGGAGCGGAAGGCCGGGCCAGGAAGGCGCTCTGGCCACGATCGGATTGAAGGGCCCTTTACGGGATGCATTTCCCGCATTTCGTTTCGCCCCCTATTTGTCGACCGGTCGGATGAATCCGAGCTTTGTGAGCGGACACAATTACTTTTATTTGACCGACGCGATCTCAACCAGACTGGGCAAGCATCGATTGAGAGGTTCAGGGCAGATTCGCCGGTATCAGGTTAACGGGTATCTACCGCGCTGGCCGGCCGGCTCATTTGATTTTGGTCCATCGCTGACTTCACTGCCGGGCGTGAACAATACCGGGCATGGATTTGCCAGCTTTCTTCTGGGCCTGGCAGAGGGCGGGGCGGCGACCATTGCGGAACACCCTTCATATTGGCGAGGAAATTACTTTCGACTTAGCGGAGCCGATACCTATGAATATGCCAAGAACCTTGTAATCACGACATCCTTCGCGCTCGAACTGACTGGTGCCCGGACAGAAAAATACGACCGCTTTGGAAGCGTCGATCTGAGCGTAATCAATCCGGCCAACGGGCGGCCGGGAGCGCTGATCTTTGCCAATCGCAACGGGGTAGGCCGTGCGCTGCAACGAGCCATTTGGCGGCCTGAAATCAGCATTGGCCTAGCCTGGAACCCTGGGGGGAATTCCAAAAGTGTGGTGCGTTTGAGTTATGGCCTAAGCCATAGCGGAATTCCCATTTACACGACGCAGTGGGCTTCCCAAGGATTCGTTGCACAACCAACCTATGTGTCGTCGAACATTCAGCTAAGCCCTGCAATTCGACTCAGGGATGGTGTACCCGGGCTGGATCGTCCCTTGCCAGATCTTCGCCCCGATGGAGCGAATTTCACCATTGCGGATCTTGTACATCGACAAGGTGATGTACCACGGTACCAATCGGCGGGCTTGTCTTACGAGCGGACATTGCCGGGACAGACAATATTGGGGCTAAGCCTTGGGCATGCGCGAGGGCAGCGGTTGTTTGCGCCAAGCAATACGGCAAACCCGAATGCCATTCCTCTGTCCTATCTTGGCGAGCGGGACGCTTTGAACAGTGAAGCGTTTCGACGTACAATTCGCCCCTACCCGCAGTATCAGAAATTTAGCCTCTTCAATTCCTGGCCTTCGGCCAACTACAAGCGGAATGCGGCTGTGGTTCGGGCCGAAAAACGATCGGCAAATGGACTGGTTTTGAATTCGACCTATGAGTTCTCAAAGCAGATGGACGACTACTCAGGCCCCGTCGGCGTTCAGGATTTTTACAACATCAAGAACGAATGGAGCAAGACTCTTGGCAATAACCCACACCGGCTTTCGTTGAGCTTCAGCTATGAGCTGCCTGTTGGCGCAAAGAAGACCTTCCTCGAGTTTCAGGACTGGCGTCGATTTTTTGTGGACGGCTGGACGGTATCAGGAATAACCTCGATGCAAAGCGGCGAGCCGCTGGGATTGAGGCCGCAGTTCAACAACACAGGGGGTGTCATTGAAGCCCTGCGTGTGAATCTTGTGGATGGGGTAAACCCGCGTGTGGAGAACCCCGGCCCGAACCGGTGGTTCAACCCGGAGGCATTCGCACAACCGGCCGACTTCACCTTTGGCAATGGTCCGAGAACACATCCGCAGTTGGTGGGGCCTGGGTCGCAGAACCACGATCTGTCGGTGAGCAAGAGGTTCGCTTTGTCGGCCGAGCGCGTGGTGGAACTTACGGCTACCGGATTCAATTGGACCAACGTAGGGAACTGGGCCGACCCCGATGTTGTGATTGGGCCGGCATCGGCACCTAATGTCAATGCGGGGCGGAGTATTGAATCAAGAGGGGGACGAGTGGTTCAATTAGGATTGAGGTTGAGCTTTTGAAACGGTCAGGCTTATGGACGCTGCTGGTGGCCGCACTTCTGGGTGCGGAAGAAGGCCGTGGACCCTCGCTCAAAGCAGCGCGTACGCTTGTACGTGTTGCAGTCGGGGAACAAGACCCATCGCTTGAGAAGAAAACTTTTGTCGCGAGGCTCGATGGCAACCCGGCTAAAGTCCTGCGGGTGCTTGGGCCCGAGGACGACTTAGTTCTGCTACTGGTGCTCGACCTGAGTGGAGATCCGGCGCTGGCCGATGCAGCCAGAGAAGCGCTGACCAGCCAGATTCAGAACCTTCCCAAGAATCACTGGGTGGGCTTAATGAGAGCGCAAGATCGCTTTGAGGCGATTGTCGACCCCACGTCCGACCGCGAGAAATTGAGTGCAGCAGTGAAGGACTACGCAGCCGTGGGTAAGGCTGGCTTGCTAAACACAGTAGAGGTTGCGGCGGCACTGGGGCAGCGGCTCTTGCTCAAGAGTGGAGTGCGAGTGGCAGTAATGTATGTGACCGATAGCAACATCGCAAACTACCGCGAAGACTACACCAACCCGGTGATTAATTCTAGCGACTCTAGAGACCTAAGTCGAAAATTTCCAGACGAACTTGTGAAAGAGAAGATCCAAAAGATCTCGGATCAATTGGCCAAGTATGAGACGCCGGTGTATGTGGTGCAGCTGAGTTTTTTTGGAGATGCAATCAATCAGGCTTACCAGCGCGGGCTTTTGCAATTGGCTGAAGAGTCTGGGGGATCAGGAGCATTTTGCCGCAGCCAGGGCGAGATTCCGGCAGCGATTGAACAAGTTTTGTCTGCCGCTTCGAAGCACTGGAGCATTGCCGTGGAATTGAAGAACCCAAAAGTGAGATCGGTGAGTGTGGATCTTCGCAACGGGGAAAGGGAAGTTCGTAGCCGGGCGCGCTTTGCGCTTGGAAGATAAGTGGCCATGCAGAGACTGGCAATAGTTGTGATCGTGGCATTACTCGGGGTAGTGGGATGGATGGGTTGGAGTGCGGAGCGCGAGCGCAAGTCATCCGCGAGGCGGGTAGCGCAGCTCGAAGGAGAGCTCGCAAAACGTGGGGTCGTCATCCCTCCGGTTGTAGAAGTTGTTGCAGAACCAGTGCAGCCCGCACCGGTCCAACCCGTTGGCGTGCCGAGAGCGACGATGGATGCTGGCAAGTATCTAAAGCTGATCGATGAGTTGCGCAACCGGGTGCATGAGCTGGAGAAAGATCTCCAAGCTGCGCGGCAGGCCGAGGAACAGACTCAGGAGCGCATCTCGTTGCAGACAGACGAAGCCAGGAAGTTACAGGAGCAGATCGCCAGCGTCAAAGAGGATGCATTGCGTCAACAAAGAGTGAGCGAGGCGCTTGAGACAGAACTGAAATTCAAAGCGCAGCGCCTGGTACAAGTAGAGACCAGTGAGAAGTTATTACAGGACAAGCTGAGCAAGACTGAGCTGGCAGCCAAGCGTGTGGTTGTGGTGTCGAAAGATGTTGAGGATCTCAATCGCAGACGTGAAGCTACTTTACTTACGCTGGAGCGTCGATACCGCGAAGTGACCGATCTTTATAGAAGCTTCAGCTTGAATATGCAAACGCGAGAGAACCCGGGGCAGGGATTGCAAGCTGGCGATTTGTCGCGGATACAGACGGCGCTGCAGCAAGCCGAGGAAGAGCTACGGCAGCTGCGCAGTCTGAATGCGCGGGTCTCTGAGCTGGCCCGGGGAAAGTAAGTGCCCTTCGCCGGCTTAATTGCGGCGAACAAGAACCAGCCAATCTTCGGCTGGGCTTTCAGGCGGCGTACCCAATGAAACGTTGGCCGCTCCACCACGCACGGAGCTTACAGTGCTTTTGAGCAAGGCACCGCCAGATCTTGGATTGAACCAGCGCACGTTGAAGTTGCCGTTCACGGCAGATAGGTCGAGCGAGCCGGAGCCGCCCTCGGGGAGATACAGCACGTAGACTTCGCCTTGCTTGGAGAATAGATACTTGCCGTCAGGGGAATCGGCCCCCTCCATCTGCCAGAAGGGGATTTTGTTCTCCCTGAAGAATGCCAAGGCAATACGGCAATAGTCCCAACTCTTGTCGCGACTGCGAAAGTCTTCGGCAACAAGATCGTTCTCTGCAAGCTGGTATCCGAAGTAGTATTCCACCCCAGCCCCGCCGGCGAGCAAGTTGCCCCAGAGGGTCTTTTTACGGATGTCGTGCATATTGTGAATCGACTTGCCCTGCCGGTCTTTACCGGCGAAGCCCTGGTAGCCATCGTCGGGAGGTACGCCATGGGCGGCAGAGCCCTGTTCGTCGTTTGCCACAATCCACTTGCGCCCAGTCTTTGCCGATTCGCGCCTCCATTGCAAGGTTCTCTGGTTTACCTGATCCCAATGCATCTGGAGCGAGGCACCGGTCAATACCGATTGCTCACCGATAAGCTTGGTGTAAACGCGATCCTGCCAGGGAGGAAACGTGTGGACAACCAGATGGTGGTGGTACGGATCAGTGTCGCGAATGAACTTCGCCATGTCGCGCTGCTCTTCGGGCGATTGGGTATTCTCTTCGCCCAGATTCCAATTGAGCGCGAGCTGATAGCCGAAGCGCGCGATTAATTCGCGCAGATAGAGCTTGCGCTCTGGGCCAAGCCGGCCGCCGTCCATTGCAGCGGGCACGTCGCCCTTGCGGGCCTCAATCCCGATTCGGTCATCATCGTTTTCCTGCTCCTGCAGTTTAAAGTGCAGGTACAGGCCCTTTGCCTGAGCATGGTCAAAAACGATCTGCCATTGGTCGAGCTTGGAGACGTCCATGCGAAGCTTGGCGGCTGGAGAATCCTGCGGGGCGGATGCATGGGGCCAGACGTTATCACCGTCTCCACCTGCGGCATAGGTCAGGAACGAGATGGAATTGAGGCCTTTTGATGAGAGATAGTTTAGAGCACCGATCAAGCCTTTGCCTTTGCCCTCTTTCCAGGTTGGATCACCTGGCTTCCAATCCCCGATGTGAGGGGCGTACTTCTTGAGTGGCACTTTGCGTGTAATGGTTCCGTCGAAGTCCTCGTAGGCGAGTAGTGTTTCTGGAGAATCTGTTCCTGCCTTAAGAAAGTATTCATTGTTTCCGGCGAAGCGGAGGTAGTGTTCGCCAATGTATGCAAGCCTGCCCTTCGAACGGAAGTCTACGCCCTTCTTGTCGGAAGCAGCAATCTTGAGTACTCCGGTATCGCCGTCGATTCCAGCAACGGGTGAGCCCGAAGGATTCTCAGCGATGGCCACATTCGAGCCTTTGGTCATCGAAGTTTTATAAGTCCAATCCCCTGCTCTGTCAGGGGCGAAGTGCACACGCCACTGGTTACCTGAAGTTGCAGAAGATTCGCCGGCCTTGCCGTCAGCGGCAAAGTAGCCGGGCACACGATACGAAGGGCTGCCCGATTTGTGTGTAAAGGTGACGTCAAGCCTGTAGTCTGTGAAGGGGTTCTCTGAGCCGCTTTCGGAAGCCTGAGGGCCAGTCCAGGTCAGAGTGAGTTTGTGCCAGAGTTTGCGCTCGCCGGTGACGGCAGGTGCGGCGAATGCCGGCAGAGAGATCGCCGCAAGAACTGCGGCTGTAAAAAGAGAATGGTTCATTTGAGCTCCTGAGCCGCTTTGTGAAGCTGGCTGCGAAATCCGGAAGAGATATCAGTCAAAAACAGCGCGGCATCCGAGGGCCTGCCCTCTGCCACTGCCTTGTACAAGCGTTCGTGCTTCAGGTACTCCTGGCGTAAATCGACCTTGGCATTTCGAAGGCCGCAGGCAAAGAGACAACCCACCACAGTCATCAGCGCACGTGCTGCGGATGGATTGCAGGCAAGATCCCAGAGGCAGCGATGGAAGTCAAGATCCTCAGCATAAAACCGTGTAAAGCTGCCCAATTCCGAAGCTTCCCGCAAGCGTCTGAGGTGCACTGCCAATGTGGCGAGGCCAGCATCGGTGCTGCGCAGAGCTGCCCACTCCATGACTTTTGGTTCGAGCCAATCGCGCAACTCACACATCTGCGCCATTTCGTCTACCGTCGGATCCACCACCGAGCAGCCCCGGTTGATTCGTTTGATGACGAGGCCGCGAGTCTCGAGTATCTGTAAGGCTTCGCGAACAGGTATCGAGCTGACCTTGAACCGGGATCCAATTTCGCGTTCGACCAACCGCTCACCTGGGATAAATGTTCCAGAGATAATCTGACCCTGAATCGCGTTGGCGATGGTCTCGGCTATCGAAATCTGCGGCATTTGCCGGATGTTTTTTTGTACGCTCATTCTTATCTAGAATTGCAGACGAAGGCTAAACTGGAGTTCCCGCGCAGCCCTGGCACTGATCACCTGACCGAAGCGGGCATTGATCTGCCTGCCCTGAGGATCAAACCTTGCAGTTGAGTCAACCCCGTCGAATTGGGTGTGATTGAACAGGTTGTAGAACTCGGTTCGAAACTGAAGCGCCAGCCTTTCGGTGAGCTTGAAGTCTTTGCCGAAGGTGGCATCAAAATTCGTGATGCCGGGACGCCTGAAGACGTCCTGGGGCGCATTGCCAAATTCGAGCCGGCCTGGGGCGCCAAATGCCGATGTATTGAACCAGTTCGAGAAGGAACGGCTATCCCGCGCCAGCAGCGGATTCTGGAGCATCCAGACGCGCGGCGCATCACCGCCACCTGTTCGATCGACACCGTCAGAAAAGGCGAAGGAAATACCGGAAGGAAAGCCTGAAGCAAAAGTTGTGATGCCACTCAGATGCCAACCATGGAACACACTGCGGGCCAATCCATTGTTTTGCGCGAAGGCAAGGTTTGGAAGTTTGTATGAGTAGTTGGCGACGAAGACATGTGTTTGATCAAAGGGCAGCTTTCCGTAAAGATAGGTTCTGTAGTTGGTGAACATCGGGAGGGAACTGGAATCTTCATCGGACAAGCCCATTGCCTTGGACCAGGTGTAGGCGATGCCATATTGCAGCGGCCCCGCTCTGCGCTTGTTCAAGCTCACTTGCAGGCTGTGGTAGTTGGACCAGCCGACATCTTCTGCACGCAAGCTCACGTTGGTGAACCCCGGGATTGGACGAATGAAGTTGTCGGGCAAAGGCCGATTGGTGGTTGGATCCAGTGAGGACGGTAGGAATCGAGCACCTGGAGCTAGCGTGTTCAACTGCCTGCTGTGGCGCAAATGGCGGCCCGTGTTGCCGACGTAAGCCGTATCGAGAAGCATGCCGCCCGGCAGTTTCTGCTGAATCCCGAAGGACCATTTGTAGACGGTTGGAATGTTTTCCCACTTGGGGTCGAAGGCGAAAACTTCATTTGTGGGGAAGGTGGCTCCGCCCACGGTTCTCAAACTCGGGATGGTGCCAAAGAAGAGGTTTGGCACGTTGACGATTGGAGGTGCAGTCACCACGCTCGAACTGATGATGCCTTCACCGGAAGAGAAGATCGCCTGCTTGTAGGTGCCAATACCTCCACGCACTACTGTGCTGCCCTTGCCTGCAACGTCGTAAGCAAAACCAAAACGAGGCTGAACCTGCAACGGAGGGTTTCCTCGAAAACCATTCTTGAATTCTGGAACGCCACCCGCAATCATGCCATTGAGAGGGTCCCCTGCATTGGGAACGTAAGCGCCAATAAACACGGCCGGCCGGATGGCCCCGTTCACAGGGTTGCGTGCGACACGAGTTGTGCCATTCATTGCCGGCTCATAAAGCCGGGCCGCGTTGGCTGGGTTGTAACGGCCCAGATCCAAAGCCGCCCCGTCGGGATTGCGCAGACGGTAGTCTGTGAACCTGGAAAAGCGCACTCCAAAATCGAGGCTCAGCGTTCGAGTCGCCTTCCAGGAATCCTGGACATACCATTCCAGAAGATACATTCCGGCTGCCCCGCTGGAGTAGCGGCTGGCCTGACGGTACTCGCGGAAGACACCGTAGGCTGCATTAGAAAAAGGATGGTTCGTGTCCAACGGATTATTGGCATCGCGGTTGAAGATAAAGCGACCGCCAAGATCTGCCGAACTCCCGATGCGCGGACCTTCACTGGCAAGCTGCAATTCGTAGAAGACGCCAAATTTGACGTTGTGTTTGCCTTTGAGCCAGTTTGTCTGGTTCTGCAAGTTGAGACGGTCGTCCCGGGCTGCGATCGGCGTACGGTCATCATATGTCAGCGAGGGGCTATTGGGGACGCCGCCAAACTGCATTCCAGGAATGAGGTTCTCCTTGTTGGCATCGGGGAAGAGCTGCGGAAGGTCGGACAATCCATTGTTTTCGCGCTTGTATTTCGAGAGGTCAAAACGCTCGGTGAGGTTTCCCTTCTCCTGACTGGTGAACCAACCGCCGCTCAATTCGTTCACGAGGTTGGCTGTCACGGTCCGGGTCCAGGTAACGGCCTGTGCGCGATTGAGAAAATTGTAGTGGTGAGGCTGAATTTCGAAGTTGGCATTGACTGAGCAGCAGACGCCGGTTTGACCGCGAAGATCCTGGTCGAACCAGCGCGGCCTGACGCTGATGCGGTCCCTGGAGGTGGGGAGCCAGTCGATTTTGAATTGCATCTGTTTTTTGGGGATCTCGATGCGCTGCTGCATGATGTTGTTGAAGCCCTGGGCGAGGAATGTCGCGGGTGAATTGGGGGCAGGCATGATCGCGAGCATTGCGAGACCATGTTTATCGAGTTGATTGGTGGGGATGATGTTTCCGGGTACCGGCTGTCGTGTCACGGGGTCGTTGACCACGATCAGGCGGCCGTTCTGCTCTACGGATTGCGAGAAGTCGCCTCGCTTCTCAAGAGCCGTCGGAAGGGTAGTGCGCTGGATCGGAGCGGCTTGGGTGACACGCCAGAATTCCTGACTGTAGAAGAAGAAAAGCTTGTCCTTCTTGACCGGGCCGCCCACGGATGCACCGTAAGAAGTGTAACGGCCAATGGGACGAGGCAGGCCGTCACGATTGTTAAAAAAGTTAGATGCGTTGAATTGTTCGTGGCGTCTGAAGAGGTATCCAGACCCGTGGAATTCATTCGTTCCGGACTTGGAAATTACGTTGATGTGGACGCCTGAAGAACGTCCATGCTCGGCCTGATAAGAGTTTGGCTGCACCGTTACTTCTTCTACTGCATCCCAGGCAATGGGGACACTGAAGCGGTTCATCTGGTCGAGATTCTGCCCCGGTTGGCCGTCCAGCTTTACCGAGTTCCATTTGGCGCGAGTGCCCGAGAAGTTATTTAGCTCAGAGCCCGAGATCGAGCCGCCAATCGACTGGTTCTGGCCGAAGCTTTGCTGCGAGACACCAGGCAGCACTTTCATCACGGACATGACATCCCGACTGGCGGCCATGAGTGTTTTCATTTGTGCGTTTGTGACTACCTGGCTTTGTCCGGAAGTATCCAGTTCCACCATTGTTCCCGATGCCTCAACCTGCACTGAATCGGTGACAGCACCAATGGCCAGCGAGATGGACCCAAGCGAGACGCTGCCGTCAGCTGAGAGTCGCACTCCTTTGCGCTCTTTCGGCACAAAGCCCGCCTGGGAGACCCGTATCGTATATGATCCTGGCGACAGACTCGGGAATAAAAACACACCCGCTTCGTTAGATTGCCTGACTTGTCGCTCTCCTGTGCCCTCACTGACAAGCGCCACTTCCGCACCGACAATTGCGGCATTTTGGGCGTCAATGACAACTCCAGATATCTTTCCAGAGACAGATTGTGCCGAAGTGAGTCCGGAGAAAGCGAAGAGCATGAGCAGCAGGCTGGCAAATATTCGAGTCATATTGATCCTTTCAAAGGCTGAGGCATCATATAACATTTTATTTGCCAACAGAAGGGGTGCGGGATCATCAAGCATGATTTTTATTGAATTTAACGTCGCTTTTGCGCAGGCCTGCTTCTCCAAGTTGATATATTGACTGGAGTTGAAATCATGATTGAGCAACATCGGCGTTGGTATATCGTGCTCGCGACATTCTTTTTGTCGGTGCTGCTCTATGTGGACCGGGTCTGCATCTCGGCCGCCAAAGATTCGGTATCGCGGGACCTCGCGCTATCGGAGACCCAGATGGGATGGGTCTTCAGCGCTTTTGCGCTTGGCTATGCGCTGCTGCAAACCCCAGGCGGAATCCTTGCCGACCGTCTTGGCCCGCGGCGCGTGCTGTCGCTGATCGTGGCCTTCTGGTCGGTCTTTACGGGGCTTACGGCGGCGGTGAGTTCATTGGGATCGATGCTGGTAGTGCGCTTTCTGTTCGGAGCGGGAGAGGCGGGAGCGTTTCCCGCAATGGCCCGCGCCATCTACTCCTGGATACCGATGCGTGAGCGGGGACTTGTACAAGGTGTCAATTTTTCGGGATCCCGGGTGGGAGCTGCACTTGCGTTGCCCCTCGTCTCGTGGCTGATCGCAGACATTGGATGGCGACTCTCTTTTGTTGTGCTGATGGTGATCGGAATTGGTTGGGCCATCTTGTGGTTCCTCTTCTTTCGTGACGAACCGGGCGATGCGCCGTGGCTGAGCGAACAGGAGCGCAGCTGGATCGTTGCGACGCGCCAACAAGCTCGTGCGCCATCGAAGGCGCCCGTCTCACTGAGTCGCGCCATCACTCACTCAAGAACGGTCTGGGCACTGTGTGGACAGTACTTCTCTTCCAACTTTGTTTTCTTTTTTGGGTTGACCTGGTTCTTCCCTCAGATGAAGCAGCGCTACGGATTGACCGGAGTTGAAGCAAGCCTGTTTGCGGCAGCTCCCATGATTGCCGGCGCGATGGGCAACTGGGTGTCGGGATGGTGGGTGGACCGGTTGTATGAAGGCGGGGCATGGAAGAAATCCCGCCAGTTACCCGCAATGTTTGGGTTTCTGCTGGCCACGATTGGTGTCATCGGAAGCGCACACGCAGCCACGGCACTGGAGGCTTCGATCTGGTTTAGCCTCTGCATATTCGGATCGGACATGACGCTCTCGCCATCATGGAGCACGTGCGTGGACATCGGCGGTAAAAACGCTGGCACTGTATCCGGGGCGATGAACATGGCGGGCAACATTGGATCCTTTATTACCGCCCTTGCGTTTCCCTATCTTCTCGCCTGGACCGGATCATCGCTACCATTCTTTTATGTGGCAGCTGCGTTGAATTTGGCTGCCATTGCCAGCTGGTTGGCAATTGAACCAGCCATTGCTTTGGAGGTTGATACATGATGGTGCGGCGTGGCGTTGTTTTAGGTGCCGGATACTTTAGCGATTTTCATCTCGAGGCCTGGAAGAGGCTGCCGGGAGTGGAGATTGTTTGCGTCTGCGATCTGGATGAAGCGAAGGCGCGAAAGGCAGCGGACAAGTATGGCATCAAAAACATTTCGACTCATCCCCAGGAAGCAATCGCAGAAGATGGAATCGATTTCGTAGACATCGCGACGCCGCCTACGGGGCGGCTAGAACTTGTTGAAGCGGCCGTGGGTAGAGGCTTGGCGGTGATTTGCCAGAAGCCGCTGGCTGCTGATTTTGCTACAGCAAAACGAATCCTCGATATTGGGGCTGCATCGCCGGCCCCCTTTATGGTTCACGAGAACTTCCGCTTCCAGCCCTGGTATCGCGAGATCAAGAGATTGCTCGATTCCGGCATCATCGGCAACAAGTTGCACTCGATCACGATGAACTCCCGCATGGGCGATGGATGGGGGGAAGAAGCCTACCTGGGACGACAGCCCTATTTCCGGACCATGCCTCGCCTGCTGGTGCATGAGACGGGCATCCACTTTGTCGATACCTTCCGGTATCTGGGCGGAGAGATCGCAGAGTGCTCGGCCAGTCTGCGGCGGCTCAATCCAGTGATCGCAGGGGAAGACGCCGGACGGTTGAGCTTCCGCTTTCGCAGCGGCGCAGAGGCGGTCTGGGATGCGAATCGCTACAACGAATCATTGAGCCCGGATTTCCGCTACACCTTTGGGGAACTACTGGTGGAGGCCGATGGCGGCAGCATCTGGCTTGGCTTTGACGGATCCATTCGAATCAAGCAACTGGGAAAGGCCGCCTACCTTCACGAGTACGAATACGCCCGAGTGGGCTTTGGCGGTGATTGCGTTTATGCCTGCCAGCGGCATTTTCTGGATGTGCTCGACGGCAAGGCCACATGCGAAACTGCTCCGCGGGAATATGAGAAGTCTTTGCGAATCGTAGAAGCGCTTTATGAATCCGCGCGGAAGAACCGGCCTGTTTCACTGGCGAGGACGAGGCGTGTTGTCGACCTAAGCCTGCCGGTTTCCAATTCCCTTCGAGGAGTGAGTATCAGCAGTGCCAAGACCATCGCGGCAGACGGATGGAATGCAACCACGCTGACCCTCTACTCTCATTCGGGCACGCATATGGATGCACCGAGGCATTTCCTGCCCGAGGGCGCGAGTCTCGATCAACAGGATCTGTCTGCTTGTTGCGGCCCGGCACGTATCGTTGATCTTGCTCCTGTCCAACCGCGCCAACTATTGACAGTTGAGGATGTCGAATCATGCATCGGCGAGGTGTTTCCAGGAGACCGGCTCCTGTTCAAAACCGACTGGCACAAACGATTTGGTACGAGCGAGTATCGCGAAGAGCTGCCACGAATCTCTGTTGAACTCTCACGCTGGCTGGTAGAAAAACAGGTGGCACTCATTGGGGTAGAACCTCCTTCTGTAGCAGACGTCAACAACATGGCAGAACTCACTGAGGTGCATCAGACCCTGTTTCGAGGTGGCGTTGTCATCGTGGAGGGCCTTGCGCACCTGGACCAGATTACGCAACCAGAGGTAGAATTCATCGCCTTGCCACTCAAGATTCTTGAAGGTGATGGCTGCCCGGTTCGAGCCATTGCGATTGAAGAGGTTTGCTGATGCTGGGCTGCATTGCAGACGACTATACGGGAGCAACCGATTTATCGTCGATGCTGGTGCGGGCAGGCTTGCGTGTAGTGCAGGTTTTTGGCCCGGAGACTACGGTGCCCCTCGAAGATGTTGACGCGGTGGTTCTGTCGCTGAAGTCACGATCTATCCCAGCGGCCGATGCAGTGGCGATGTCGCTAAAGGCGCTTCGATTTCTGCAGTCGATCGGGGTGACGCGATTCTTCTTCAAGTACTGTTCGACCTTTGATTCCACTCCCGCTGGAAACATTGGCCCTGTGGCAGAAGCTCTGGGTGATGCGCTTGGGGTGAGGCAGCTTTGGCACGTCCCTTCGTTCCCCGAGAATGGCCGCACTGTCTATTGCGGGAATCTGTTTGTGAATCGTGTTCCTCTGAGTGAAAGCGGGATGAAGGATCATCCGTTGAATCCGATGAGGGATAGCAGTCTGGTGCGGGTGTTGCAGGCGCAGTGCAAGGGCAGAGTTGATTTTTTGCCCCTCGATGAAGTGCGGGCCGGAAGCACAATCCGATGTGGAGATGGCCACTGGATTATCGATGCCATCCATGACGAGGACTTGAAGCAGATCGCCCGGCTGGCTCAGGGTCAGATCTTATTGACGGGTGGATCGGCTATCGCAAGGTTCTGGGCTGAGGGGGCTGGCGGATCGAAGCCAGCCATGAGTTTGTCTGCCCCGGTGGCAACCGCGATTTTGGCAGGAAGCTGCTCTGTCGCAACGCGCCAACAGATCGATGCGTTCCAACCAGTGAAGCGACTGGACATCATCGCTGCCTCGGAAAACGAATCCGCGTTTCAGCTAGTGGTAGAGGAAGCAGTATCGTGGTGTCTAGAAAATTCTCCGGCGCTGATCGCCTCTGGTGCAGATGCGGCCGCTGTTGCGGCCACCGTATCACGGCTTGGCGAAAGGCAGGCCGCAGAGTTAACCGAATCTCTTTTTGCCAGAATCGCGAAAGCCCTGGCCGACAGGGGGGTCAACCGCATCATCGTAGCGGGTGGTGAAACCTCGGGAGCGGTTGTAAATGCATTGGGAATTGATGCTATTCGGATTGGAGAAGAGATTTCCCCCGGAGTGCCGTGCGTGCATACGCTTCGGGAGCCGTATCTTTCGCTCGCACTTAAGTCTGGTAATTTTGGTGGCGCGGGTTTCTTTACCGATGCCATCCGCAAACTGAGTTGAACGGGAGAGTAGATGCAAACGGAACGTGAAATACGAGAGCAGATGGCTCTGCATGGAAAGTCCCTTTATGATCGTGGACTCACGCCGGGCAGTTCTGGCAATATCAGCGTGCGGCTGCCGGATGGGATGTTGATTACACCTACCAACTCTTGCCTGGGAAGGCTTGACCCAGACTCGATCTCGCGGCTCGATTCGAGTGGAAATCTCCTGTCGGGCAAGCCGCCATCGAAGGAACTCTTTCTGCACCGGGCGTATTATGATTCCCGCTCGAAGGAAACAGCGGTGGTGCACCTGCACTCGACCTGGTCTGTCGCGGTGAGTTGCCTGGCCGACGTTGACCCGGAGAATGTTCTGCCTGCAATTACCGCCTACTATGTAATGCGTGTGGGGCGGCTGCCGCTGATCCCTTATTTTGCTCCGGGCAACAAAGATCTTGCTGGCGCTGTAGCCGAAGCATCGCGTGCGGCCAAGGGTGTGTTGCTGGCAAACCACGGGCCAGTGATTGGCGGTAGCGACCTCGATACGGCAGTCTACGCAGCGGAAGAACTGGAAGAGACAGCGAAGTTGCACATGATCTTGAGATCCCTTCCTACGCGCTTTCTCACGGCCGATCAACAAACCGAATTGCACAGGCTCTTTCCATCGTAGAGACCCTATATTTGCTGACGGATATAATGATAGGAATGCTTACTGACGGTCCTACCGAGACCCCTGCCTCGTCTGAAAAGGCTCCTTCGAACTTCATCCGCGACATCATCATTCAGGATATTCAGAACGGAAAGAACAACGGGCGTGTCCATACCCGCTTTCCTCCAGAGCCCAACGGATATCTCCATATTGGTCACGCCAAGTCCATCTGTCTGAATTTTGGGTTAGCGAAAGATTTTGGCGGCAAGTGCAACCTGCGGTTTGACGATACCAACCCATCGAAGGAAGAAACGGAATACGTCGACAGCATTATCAAGGACGTTCGCTGGCTTGGCTTCGATTGGGAAGACCGGATTTTCTACGCCTCGGATTACTTTGAACAACTTTTCCAGTGGGCAGTGCAATTGATCCAGCAGGGTCAAGCCTATGTCTGCGATCTCACGGCTGAACAAG
This sequence comes from Bryobacter sp., assembly GCA_022843625.1. Taxonomy (GTDB): domain Bacteria; phylum Acidobacteriota; class Terriglobia; order Bryobacterales; family Bryobacteraceae; genus Bryobacter. The sequence goes on from JALHNH010000007.1 coordinate 23,711, forward strand.
TTCGTGAGACCCGTGGAACGACTACGGAGCCTGGCGTCGAGAGCCCTTATCGAAACCGTTCGATCGAAGAGAATCTCGATCTCTTTCATCGCATGAGGGCAGGTGAGTTCCCGGATGGATCGCGCACGCTTCGATCGAAGATCGACATGGCGTCGCCAAACTTCAACATGCGCGACCCGGTAATGTACCGCATCCTGCGTGCCGAGCATCATCGCACCGGCAACGACTGGCTGATCTATCCGATGTATGACTACGCTCACGGCGAGTGCGATTCGATAGAAGGAATCACGCATTCCATCTGCACCCTGGAGTTTGAAGACCATCGCCCGCTCTACGACTGGTACGTGGCGAGCCTTGGGATCCATCGGCCGCAGCAGATCGAATTCGACCGCCTGAACATCACGAACACGATGTTAAGCAAGCGCAAGCTTTTGATGCTGGTGCAAAAGGGCTTCGTGTCGGGCTGGGATGACCCGCGCATGCCCACGCTATCCGGTATTCGCCGCCGAGGCTATACGCCAGAGGCCATTCGTAACTTTTGTGGCTCGATTGGTGTATCCAAGAGCAACGGCGTGATTGAATTGGCCCTGCTTGAACATCATATTCGCGAAGACCTTAACAAGCGCGCCCGTCGCGTGATGGCAGTTATCGACCCCATCAAGGTTGTGATCGACAATTACCCGGACGGCCAGACAGAAGAACATATGGCACCGAACCACCCGGATGCGCCCGAGATGGGAAGCCGCGCTGTTCCGTTTTCGAAGGTGCTTTACATTGAGCGGGATGACTTCCGTGAAGTGCCTCCGCCCAAGTATCACCGTCTGTTTCCAGGGCAGGAAGTTCGCCTCCGCTATGCGTACTTCATCAAGTGCGTGAGCGTGGAGAAGGATGAGAACGGCGAAGTCACCGTTGTTCATTGCACCTATGATCCTGCCAGCCGGGGTGGGGATTCTCCCGACGGACGCAAAGTGAAGTCGACAATTCACTGGGTCTCTGCCGAGCATGCGCTTGATTTTGAAGCGCGTCTCTATGAAAGCCTGTTGCTGGAAGATGCCCCGCAATCAGAGGATCTGGCAACGCAGATCAATCCAAATTCATTGGTCGTCAGGCCCGATGCCAAGATCGAGCCATGCGTTAAGGGTGTCGAAGCCAATACGCATTTTCAATTCGAAAGAGTCGGCTACTTCAATGTGGATTCCGATTCGACAGATGAAAAGCTGGTCTGCAATCGCACCGTGCAGCTTCGCGATGCCTGGGCCAAAATCGAAAAGAAAGCCAAGTAAACCAAGCTAGGCAAAACGCAGAGGCAGCGAGCGATGCCGTTTGCCGGTAGCTGCGAAGATAGCGTTGGCAATGGCCGGGGCGATGGTGGGTGTACTCGCCTCGCCGGTACCTGAGGGTGGTGCCTTGCTCTCGATCACATGGACTTCAATCGTTGGCATCTCGTCAATGCGCAGCATGTTGTAGTCGTTGAAGTTGCGTTGTTTGACGCGACCGCGGTCGATGGTGATGGGGTCCTTTAGGGCGGCAGTGAGACCATACACGATACCGCTGAGCATCTGTTGCTCGACACCACGGGGATTAATGACGACGCCGCAATCGATGGCGCATACAACACGATCCACTTGGAGCTTGCCCTGCTTCATGGTGACCTCAGCTACTTGCGCCGTGAAGCTACTGATGTTGTTGGAGACGGCGATGCCACGTCCACGGCCGGGGGCGAGAGGAGTAGACCAACCCGCTTTTGCAGCAGCGAGTTCCAGGACAGCCAGGAGGCGCGGAGACTTGGCGAGCAGACGGCGGCGCACTTCGAGCGGATCCTTCTTGCCGGCGGCAGCAAGTTCATCGATCATGCCTTCGAGGAAAAAGGTGTTTTGCGAATAGCCGACGCTACGCCAGTAGCTGACAGGGATGCCGTGCTCCATGGCGTGGTACTCGACACGGAGGTTGGGGATGCTGTAGGGCGTGTCATGGATACCTTCGACGCCCGTGCGCGATACACCGTCGCGGAGTCCGCCAAAGGGGGCCGAGGCGATGCGGGCACGCAATGCGGCGGGCCAGCCATCGCTATCAAGTGAGCCGGCGAAATGGACCATCGCGGCGGGACGGTAGAAATCCTGCTGCATGTCATCCTCACGGGACCAGGTGACCTTCACAGGGGCAGCAACGGCTTTGGAGAGTTCAACTGCTTCCGAGATGTAGTCAGCGTTGGAACGGCGTCCGAAACCACCGCCCATGAATTCGGTATGGATGGTGACTTGTTCGGCCTTGAGGCCAGTGAGGCGCATGGCTGCTTGTTCGGCGGCACTTTGGCCTTGCGTCGATGCCCAGACTTCGCAGGAGTCTTTGCGAACGTCGGCAACGGCGTTGAGAGGCTCCATCGGTGCGTGCGCGAGGAAGGGGGCGTCGTAGATCGCTTCAAGGGTAAACGAAGCTTGAGTAGCGTCGCCTGTATTGCGAGCGATAAAGCCAGGCTGCGCGATCTTTGCAGCGTAGTCTTGCGCCATCGATGCAGTGGAATGGGCGGCGGTAGGGCCTTCATTCCATTCGACGGTCAGCAGACGCTTGCCTTGCATGGCCGCCCAGGTGGAGTCTGCCAGAACAGCGACTCCATTTGAAACGGCGATCACGTCCTTGACGCCAGGGAATGCTTTGGCCTTTGCAGCCTCAAAGGATTTGAGTTTGCCACCGAAAACGGGAGATCGGGTTATGGCGGCGTGGAGCATGCCAGGGCGATAGATGTCTATGCCAAACCTGGCAGTACCGTTGGTCTTGGACGGAGTGTCCAGGCGCCTGGTGCTCTTTCCGATCAGTTTAAATTGCTCCGGAGACTTCAGCGTCACGCTTGCAGGGGCGGGGAGTTTGGAGGCAGCCAGTGCCAACTGGCCATAACTAAGGATGCGATTGCCACTGCTAACCTTGCTGTTGCTGGTGGTGCATGCTTCGGCTGAAACGCCCCATTGTTGCGCAGCGGCCTGGACGAGCATGGCGCGGCCGGTGGCACCGGCGCGACGCACGGGCTCCCAGGAGGTGCGCATGCTGTGGCTCCCAAAGACGCCCTGGAATGGCCCGTATTCTTTGCTCAGGCCGGGAAATTCAGTCTTGATTTTCGTCCAGTCACAATCGAGTTCTTCGGCAAGGAGCATGGCGATGGAGGTGACGGTGCCCTGGCCCATCTCTGCCTTGTGGATGAAGACAGTAACCTGATCGTCAGGGGCGATGTGAACGAAGGCGTTGAGCTTGACCGCGTTGTTGGGGACAGCACCGAGGCGGAAGTGAATGGTGAGGCCAGCGGCGGCAGTAGCGAGGAAATTACGGCGCTTCACTTTGCTGCTCCTGTGGTCTGGATATCAGCGGCGCGGTGGATTGCCTTGCGGATTTCGCAGTACGCGCCGCAGCGGCAGATGTTTCCGCGCATTGCTTCGTTGATGTCGGAGTCGGTGGGGCGCGCGGTTTTGGCAAGGAGGGCCGCTGCGGTCATAATCTGGCCAGATTGGCAGTAGCCGCACTGCGGGACGTCTTCTTCGATCCAGGCCTGCTGCACGGGGTGGTTGTTGAGCCCTTCGATGGTCGTGACAGATTTCCCAGCAAGCGAGGAGACTGGTGTGACGCAGGAGCGCACCGGTTGCCCATTGACCTGGACGGTGCAAGCGCCACAAAGAGACATGCCGCAGCCGAACTTGGTGCCAGTCATCTCAAAGTGATCGCGCAACACCCACAGGAGGGGCATGGAGGATGGAAGGTCGACGGATTGAGGTTTGCTGTTGAGCGTAAAGCGGATCGCAGGCATGGGGTCTCCTGTGGTGATGTTAGCAAGGTTGGGGAGCTTGTTTAGAAGCCGGCCAGGCGGGTTTCGGCATCGCCGAAATCCTTGAGTGTGACACCCATCCGGTCCATGATTCCAAGATAGAGGCTGCACAATTTCCGGTTGTCATCGCCTGACTCGAAATAGTCGAGGGCCCTGCCGGTCTTAAGCTTGCCGCCCAGACCGCCGAGTGTGAGCACCGGCACCTTCTTGTTGTCGTGCTTGGTGCCGGACCACATGTTGGACAGGAAGAGCAGACAGCAGTTGTCGAGGACAGTGCCCTCGCCTTCCTGCATCGCGTCAAGACGGTGCGCCAGATAAGCCAACTGGCTCACCTGGAAGTGCACAATCTTCTGATAATCCGCCTCGGTGTCGTAGTGCGATGCACCGTGATGCTGCCTGCTGACGCCGAGAAACGGGTAGTAGAGTGCGGACAAATCCCGGGCCAGCAAGAGAGAAGCCACTCGTGTCTTGTCAGTCTGAAAGCCGAGGGCAACGATGTCGCACATCAGGCGAATGTGATCACGAATGTCTTCAGGCAAGCCATCCTGAGGACGTTTCATCGTAAAGAGTGGTCGGCCCACATCGCGAGCGCGATCTTCAGCTTTCTGTTTATCGGTGCGCATTCGCTCAATGCTGCGTTCGACTTCGCGAACGCTGGCTAGATATTCGTCAAGCTTGAGCTTGTCGGTGGAGCTAATCTTGCCGCTCAAGGCTTGGGCATGGTCCTTCACGCGGTCGAGCACGCTGGTGTTTCGCAACCTGCCGCCATTCTCAAAGAGGCTGTCGAAGGCCAGCGATGGGTACATCTCGTTTGGCACCGGTGAATCGCTGTTCTGCCAGGAAATGTGCGAGCTATAAGCATTGGAAAAATTCGTTTCATGGAAGCCAGTCATCGCCCGTTCACAGGCGAGGACCATGCTGGCTTGCGGTGTCTCCTGTCCAATCTGGTTGGCCAGCACCTGATCGATGGTGATGCCGCCCTGAATGATCGAGCCCTTGCGGATCGGCACGCCAGACAAGAGGTTGCCCGTCATCGCCGGATGAATGCCCTGCCCTGTAGCCGCCTTGTTGAAGAGGCCGTCGATGACGTTGAGTTTCGCCTTCAGCGGTTCCAGCGGTGCCAGCGATTCGCTGAGTTGCATACTGGGACCGGCGCCTTTGGCCCACCAACGTCCGGGGCTGATACCCGTCCCCATGAAGAGTACTGCAAAGCGCTGAGGCAGAGTGGCGGTGGGGGCCGCGGATAACGAGTCCAACAATGGCAAAGCCATGGTGACGCCGGTGCCACGCAGGAAGATTCGCCGGGATAACGGATTCATCGTGCTCACCTTTATTTCTGGTCGCCTCGTCTGTTGAGAAACTGGCGGCTGGTAACGATACCTTCGATGACGGTTTCAAAACAGCAACCGTCCTTGCCCAGCTTAGTATTGATTTCCTGGATCAGGGGAGTATCTGAGATTGCAAGGCTGCGTCCCAACGCATAAGCCAGAAGTCTGCCTGTAAAGCCGCGCACAAAATCGTCGTTGCGATGCTCGCGGATGTAGTTCCGGATTCCCTGCAAGCCCTCGCCTTCAAAACCCTTCGGGAAAGTGGCGCGGGCATCGACAGTGCGGCCTGCAAGATCATGGGTACGACTTTGACCCACCGGATCAAAGCCTTCAAAGGCCAGGCCGAAGGAGTCAAATCGAGCATGACATGCAGCGCAGCTCGGGTTGGTTCGATGCTTCTCAAGCATCTGCCTCAGGGGCAGTTCCATCTTCGCCTCATCTGCCGGCAACTCGGGCACCTGCGGCGGCGGAGGTGGAATCTGGTCTCCCAAAATGTTCTTTGCAACCCAGAAGCCGCGTTTGACTGGGCTCGTACGCAGACCCGGCGCGTTTTTGGTTAAAAACGCAGCCATGGGCAAGAGGCCGCCCCGGCCATAGCGGTCCGCTTCCGGCACCCGAACCCAGACACTGTCATCGGTACCCGTCGCCGGCATACCGTAGTGGCGAGCAAGCACAGGGTTCACAATGGAGTCACGAGCGAAGATCAGATCGAGAATCGAACGATTGCGGCGAAACACATCGAGGAGAAAACGAACCGGCTCCTCAAACATCGCCTCTCTCAAAGTGTCCGTGAAGGACGGAAATCGTGCTCGATCTACCGTAGCAGTCTGTTCGAAGTCACGAATCTCCAGCCAGTTGGTTCCGAATTCGACGGCCAGTGCGCGAATGCGCGTGTCCTGCAGCATGCGCCGCGCCTGAGCCAGCAGAACTGCCGGCTCGTGCAGTTTGCCTGCCGAGGCGTAACGCAGCAGTTCCGCGTCAGGCATGCTCGACCACAGGAAATAACTAAGCCGGCTGGCCAGATCGAAATCCGTCAACCGCTGAACCTCGCCACTGCCTTTGACCAGATCTGCTCGGTAGGAGAAGTTGGGAGACATCAGCACCAGCACAATCGCCTCCCGGATCGCCCCCTCATGATCGAGGGAAAAACGTTCCCTGGCGTCACGATAGAAGGAGAGCAAATCAGCGCGATCGGCCGCTGACAAAGGCCTTCGATAGGCGCGAGCGGCGAAATCGAGAAGTGACTGCAGGTGGCTTGGCTCAGCTTCCCGGCGGGTTTGCTGCACCCAGCGGATGCTCTCGTTTGCTTTGTTGAAGAAGTCTTTGATCGCCTGAATCGCGACGCTGCTACCATCCCTGGCGAACTTTAAGTAGTCAGCTTCGAGCTTGCGAAGTTTCTCTTGCGAGATGATCTGCTCCACTTCGATATCACCTACCTCAGGCTCGCCGTCTTTGAAATCGTCTCGCGTTCCACGGGTGCCCAACTTGGCGAATTCGACATAGGTACGGATGTTGATGGAAGCGACGAAGTCCATCTCGCGCCACAACTGGTCGAGCTGCGCTTGCTGCTTCTGATCGAGGAGCAACTCATAGAGCGGCTGGTCGTCACGGAAGTAACCCATCACGTTGTGGTAGCCGGCGCTCAGATAGCGGCCTTCGTCTTTACCTGTATTGAAATAGTTGCGCCCGCGGGATTCCTTATAGAACATGTCGGGGAAAACATTGCAAAATCGACTCCAGGCTGCTTCATAGCGGGCCCGTTGGCCGGCCGGGACAAAGAGATCAGGATCGCCCGCTTCATTTTGTACAAGCACCGTCTTGCCAGGTCCGAACGGGTTATCCCATTCAGGCTCGATCACGTTCGCCTGATTGAACGGTGGCTCGCCTTCAACCTGCAATTGTCTTGGATCAAAGCTACGGCGATGAGTCGCGTATTGCGTGTTCTTCCAAATCAATAGCGGTTGCCAGGCAGTACCAATAGAGCCCGCCGTAATATTGATGAAGCGCGGTTCGACCTTCTTGCGAAGCCTTGCAATGTAAGTTCGCATCTCCTCAAATCGGGCCAGGCCCGGTTGTCCAGACTTGGGGGCAGGCAAAGCACGCCACAGCTCTTGCAACTTCACGAGAGGGCCAGCCGCTTCAGGGCTCTCAAGGGTGCGCCAGATGGTATCCAGATATTTACCGCTAATACCGGATTGCTTCGCAATACCGGCCAGAGTGACATTGGGTTGCCCTAGTGCTACGCGATACCGGAAGCGCCAGGCGGCTTGGAAATAGTCTGCGTAGTTAATGTTTTGCTTGTGGTAGAAGTCGATGATCTGATGGACGGCGAACTTGTCTCGATCAGTCTCTGCAAGCATCGGATGAGGTGCGAAGGAAAATCCCTTTTCCTGCAAGTAAAGATGAGAGGCCACTTCGCGAGCAGCGGCCAGATACTTATTCAGAAGGGTGGGCGACATGCTTAGAGTTTCACCCGAGTTATCGAAACCAGCCGTATTTGCCGGATCCACAGGAAACTTGCGGGTAGGGCGGATGTCGACTCCGGTTAAATCGCGAACTGTGTAGTTGTACTCGACATTGCTGAGGCGCCGTGCGAGAACGACGCCTGGGTCTCCTGCGTTGCGGCGCATTTCATTTTCGCGAATGGAGTGGAACCAATCGAGAGCAGCGTGGCGCTGCTGCGGTCCAGGCTGCGTCGCGCCCTTCGGCGGCATCTCTTCCGCTTCCAGTCGCTCCAGAATCTGGCTCCAGCGGCGGCCGTCCTGCATGATTGCAGACATCGTCTTGAACACACTTAGATCCAACTGAGCCGCAGGCCGATTCTGGCCATGACAACTGATGCAGTAGGTCTCCAGGAAAGGACGTACACTTCGATGAAAGTTCCCTTCCAGCTCTGCGTGCTTTGCCTCCTGGCCTTGAGCTGTGCTTGCGAAGATAACAACGAAGGCAGCCCCACGAATGGCCATTCCGATCTGACGCGTTTGTTGCAGCATAGCCGGCCCTCCAGACTCGATTATGAGGCGGCGTGAAAGTGACGTCAATTGTGCTCAGGGCTGGATAACCCTCCAACTTCAGTTCCTGACCATCGTAATGAAATTTTCACTTCCGGAATCGCCAAGTTTGGTCAGGTTGAGACCTATCTACCTGCGGGACAGATCGAAGGCGAGACAAGAACCGGACACCAAGAGCGAAATCGCGTTTTATGGAAAAGTACTAGGCCAGGAGGCCCATAGGGCGAATAACATCGAGTCCATAAAGATGGTACTTTTCGCTAATACAACAGAATAGTACTTATCTACAGCGCAACTATTGTAATGGCTAGAGTTTCGCCACTATACTCTCCTAAGCCATGTATAGAATCCTACTTAGTATCTCCATGCTCTCTTTTCTCCTCGCTGGCCAAGACCCAACGCAGGAAGCCCCAAGGCCGATTCCCGAAAGTATTCCTCAAGATATTCGTAATACGAATCAATTCAGACGCTTTTGGGACCTGTTTGTTCAGCGCTCGAATGCGAACAACCAGATTCCCGATGGGGTTCTGGGCACCGCCGCTGCGGTGATGAATACAACCGTGGCGGTTCCAGCTATTCCTGCAGGATCAGCTTCTACATCGACCACAACTGCCGCCGCTCTCTTTACTGGCAATCGGTGGAAGGGCCTTGGCCCAGCGCCAATCCTCGGCGGTCAGATCGGTTTCACGATTCCGACACGTCCCATGGCCGGGAGAATTTCTGCTCTCGCCATCGATCCGACAAACCCCAATCGCTGGCTGGTAGGTGGGGCACAAGGGGGAATTTGGGAGACACTCAACGCTGGTGCAAATTGGACGGCACTCACGGATGCGTTGCCGAGCCTTGCAGTCGGCGCCATTGCAATAGCACCGTCAAATCCAAGAATCATTTACCTGGGCTCCGGAGAGCTGAACAACTCAGGCGACTCCTATGGAGGGTTGGGTTTGTACCGCAGTATCGATGGTGGATTGAATTGGACTTTGATGAGTTCGCAATTTGCCTACAGCGCTTTCAGCTCGATTTGGGTGGATCCGACAAACCCGAACATTCTGTTAGCAACCACGGGTAACGGCGTATTTGGTCGAATTGCATTTCTCGCCCCAGCCGCTATCAGGCCCAGCATTGGAGTATTTCGATCCACAAACGGCGGTTCGACCTGGACTCAGACTTTGAACATAGCTGGCACAGCTGCCTACGAAATGGTTGTCAATCCAACTAACAAAATGCAGGCTATCGTTGGGATGAGCAACCGGTCGGGCGCGGCCGTTGCCACCAACGGTCTATATCGAACTACAGACAATGGTGTTACCTGGACCTTGTTGAGTTCGGCCCCCTGGCACAACAGTGCGGCCGGAGTCGGTCGAATTGAACTGACTATTGCCGCTTCGAGCGCAGGCGGGGCTACTGCATATGCAAGCATCGAAAGATCCAGCACCGGTGGATTGTTGGGATTGTGGCGGACCAATAACTTATGGGATGCAACGCCCGTTTGGACGCAAATTGGCACGGGGCCAACGGATAACAATACCGGAGCGGGTTACTGTGGATGGGACTTCGCATTCGCTGCCGCGTCCAATCAGTGCTGGTACAGCCATGTAATTCTTGCCGATGCAACCAATCCAAACATTCTCTACGCCGGCGGAGTGCCGATGTGGAAATACGACGGAACTACCTGGACCGACATCAGCAAAACGGCAAGCTCTCCAGCCAATGGTATGCATGTAGACCAACATGCTATGGCTTGGGCCGGCTCACGTCTCGTGATTGGCAATGATGGTGGAGTTTGGTCCACCACGGATGGCGGAGCAACCATACAGGTTCACAATCAGGGTTTGTCCACTGTTCAATTCTATGAGGGCGGTTTGTCTAGCCTGGGAGGGCAGAAGCGTTTTATTGGCGGGACTCAAGATAACGGTACACCTCGATCCCTTGACGGCGGAGCAACCTGGAATCTGTTTTTTGGCGGTGATGGAGCTGCAACTTCATTCTCACCGACGGATTCGCAGAACTTGTTTGTTTCCTCGCAAAACCTGAACCTGGTTCGTAGCAAGAATGGTGTTCTTGCATCAGTGAATAGTGGCCTCGACCGAACAAGCGCTGCCTTTATTGCCAAGGTGGAACAGTGTCCTTTTGATGAAAATGTTGTACTAGCCGGAAACCGCACAACGCAACGCAGAACCGATTTCTATAGTGGTGCCGCGAATGCTGGCTGGCCGGCTTCAACTCTCCCACTAGCGCTGAACAGTGGCGTATCCGCACTTGGGTTTGGGAGCAATTGCCAAACATTTGCGGTTGCCAGTCGTGGTGGTAGTTTCTTGCGGACAAGCGATGGAACCACCTGGACCAACGTTCTCAGCCTTCCCGGCGCAACTGCAGCCATCGTTCGGCCTGTTTCCGACATTGCATTCCAGCCAGGTGACGATACGACAGCGTGGCTGACGCTGGCTGCATTCAATCAGGATACCCCTGGGGCTTCTGGACATGTGGTGAAAATCACCAATTTAACTTCGGCTACACCAACGTTTACCCGGATCAATACCGGGCTCAATATGCCGCACAACTCGATTGTGGTGGATCCAGGCAATACCAACATCATCTACGTTGGCACGGACATGGGCGTGCTTCGCAGCGCAGACGGCGGAGCAACCTGGCTGGCAATGGGGCCAAATTCAGGCATGCCGAATGTTGCGGTCCACGATCTGAAGTACTCCGCCTCTGGCGTGCTAGCAGCCTTTACTCACGGGCGCGGCGCGTTTGAGCTGACAACTTATGACATCACCAACGATGCGGCTGTCAGTTGCGCGGATGTAAACGTAATCAAGGCTTCCTTTAACAAGAAGAGCGGGCAGGCCGGATTTAACGCTTTGGCGGACCTGAATAACGATTCTTTTGTCGACATTCGCGACTTACGAATGATGACCCGTCAGTTACCTTCTGGAACAGTCTGTCCGTAAGCAGAAGCATATTACATCAAATGAAATCATAACCGAGTACATTAAAATGAAAAAAAACACATTAGCAATTCTATTATTTCTTGGAGTAGCACACTTTGCGCAGGCTGCAAACATACTCTACTTCACACCAGCTTCGGATACTGTGGCTGTAGGCGGGACGGTGAATCTGGAAGTGAGGCTGGATAGTGCAGTTTACTTTTCGGCTTATCAGTTTGACCTCCTGTTCGACGACACAATCTTCAGTTCGACGAGCATTACGCAAGGAACCGTCTTTAGTGAACAATTCGAGAGCGAGTTTTTCATCCCAGGCGTGGTATCCGGGGGAACGATTGCGGGCACGGCAAGCTCGATGTTTGGATCAGGTGGCATCAATGTAACCAATGGCCTGCTGGCAACATTCTCATTTTCTGCTTTGCGTGCGGGAACTGGAATTTTTTCGCTGGACTTCATCCAATTGCTGGATGGAGACGGCCTACAAATGGCATTGGAACCGTCGTTAACTGCGACGGTTACGGTGACTCCTGCAGGTGGTGGCGAAGTACCAGAGCCGAGCACCTACCTGTTAAGCCTTTTTGGATTGGGAGCGACAGCGCTTCGGGCAAGGAATAGAATGAGAAGCTAAATGAGCTTTTCTTTTGCACTTCTGTTGTTGCTTAGCCCCGGTTGGCCTGGTGATTCTGCTGAGGTTCCGACTGTAAAGTTGGATCCTGTACTGGAGAACCTGCTAACCGGGGAATCCAAAGTGCGTGTGGTGGTGGCGCTTCGCCTTGATGAATCCCTGGGGATGGAGGATGCAATCCGGCAGGCAGCAGACCGGGTAGCACAGCAATCGGACCCAGCGGAAATGCTGGCACTCGCCCGCTTTAAGCGAGTGCCAGCTGTCATCGCAACTGTGAGCGCTAAAGGATTGTCGAGCCTTGCGGAGAGCCAGTCGGTGGCAGCGATCGAATGGGACCAGGGCGGGCTGGGTTTGAAAATAGGTCCGCAAGATGTCAACAAACTGGAGCGAATTGCAATTCTCGACACCGGGATCGGCTATGACGCGGAACTCGGTGCGCCGGACAAACTGGATAGCGAAGCTTGTTTCTGTACTCTGAAAAGCGATGGGGGATGCTGCCCGGACGGCAGCCGTGAGCAGACCGGAGCAGGCAGTGCACGGGACTATCTGTACTTTGATACGACCTCCCTCGCGTGGATCCGGCCAGCAGTTCCGCCTCCGGCTGGAGTTGTCACATGGAAGCCCGCGATAAGGGCAGTAAAGGTGCTTTCAAAGAAAGATCGCTTTGAGACTTGGGAGGTTATATTTCGGGCATTGGATAGCATGTTGGACCGGGATGAAATGGCATTGAATCGGGTGTTGTTCAGTTTTGCCTCGCATCGTTTGTATGAGGGAGAAAATTGCGGGAATTCCGGGACGGGCGTAGTTTTGAGACAGGTATTTGATGCGTTTTGGAGGCAGGGAGTGAGGCCGATGGTGGCACGTGCGGCGGGAGGGCCTGGTCCGGGGATTGCTCTACCGGGATGTTTGGCAAATGGGGACTTGGCCTATGAAAGTGCCACAGAACGTTATGTGGACATGGGGAGTCTTGAAATGCAAGCCCCTCCGGCTCCGGGCAACGCACAGGGTCCGCCACCAGCGCCTGTGGAAAAGAATAGATCGCTGGTGTTTGGGGTAGTGGAATCGATTGACCTGCTTGAAGACGATAAAGTACCTGCGGTAGACACCCCAGCCGACGCTAAATTCTGGAAGTTAAGAATTCGCGTAATACAAAGCAGCCCCCTTGCGGCAGATACTTCGAACCTGATTCCGACTGGCCAAATGGTGGACTTCGCGACACTGGATTCGGTGAAAGAATTGAAGCCGGGCCAGCGGGTGAAGTTTCAAGCCTCATTGACAGGGTTTAGCGGTCAGGGCAACTTTGTTGCGACCGGTTTCCGATTGGTAAGCAGTAGCGGTCAAGAACAAAAGCCTACGGCACGCCCCCAACGTAAGGCTCCAGGAAAGCCATGAGCCCGGAGAATCAGCTGCCGGCTTGATTCGGCCGGCAGCATGCGCGCTTCATCAGATCGGATAGAATGAGCCGCATATGCCACGCAGCCTGGTAGTACTGATCGCCTACACCTTTCCAGTTTTTGCTGCTGCTGATGGCGATGAGTTTTTCGAAGCGAAGATTCGTCCCCTCCTGGCAACGCATTGCCACGCCTGCCATACCGGCAGCGGCTTGGGAAACTTGCGCCTTGATTCTCGTGAGGCCATCCTCAAGGGCGGCAAATCGGGCAAAGTAGTCGTAGAAGGCAAGCCAGAACTGAGTCTGCTCGTCGAAGCCGTGAAGCGCACTCATGTGCGCCTAAAGATGCCACCAGTTGGCCCACTCAGCACCCAGGAAGTCGAAGACCTGGAAAAGTGGATCCGTGTCGGTCTTCCCTGGCCGGAAAAGCAACTGCAGACGGAAGTTACAACCGCGAAGATCACCTCGGAGCAAAAGGCCTTCTGGTCCTTCCTGCCAATCCAACCCGCAACAAATCAATCGATCGACAGCTACATCAACGCAAAACTGAAGGCAGCGGAGATTATTGCCGCCAAACCGGCAGACCCTCGCACCTGGCTGCGGCGCTTGACAATCAGCCTTACGGGTCTGCCACCCACGCCTGAAGTGGCCGACGCTTTTGCCCAAAACCCGGATCGCCCCAAAGCGGTGGACCGATTGCTCCAGTCCCCTCAATACGGCGAACGCTGGGCCAGGCACTGGCTGGACCTTGCCCGATACTCAGACGGCGAGTTGGCAGCCAGCACAGACACACCGCTTCCCAACGCGTGGCGCTACCGCGATTGGGTGATCGAAGCCTTCAATCAAGACCTCCCCTACAACCTCTTTGCCAAAGCGCAAATCACGGAGACGAAGCAGCACATGGCGGGCCTTGGCTTTCAGGCGTTGGGCTCCAGCGCAAACGATCAACTCGACGTGACGACCAAGGTATTTTTAGGTCTGACCGTGGGCTGTGCACAGTGCCACGATCACAAGTACGATCCGATTCCGACCAAAGACTACTATTCGTTGCTGGGGGTCTTCAAGAGCACTCAGTCGAATCAATACCCGCTCGTTGAAGCATCTGAAGTTGAGCGATACAAGGCCAGGAAGAAAAAAGTTGATGACCTGAAAGAAATTCTTGGCGACTATCTTGCCGACCAGACGAGACAACTCACCGATTTGCTCGCCCGCGATACAGCCAAATACCTTGTTGCCGTTTGGAACAACAAAGCCGAGGGGCTCGACGAAGAAACCTTCAAGCGATGGAAGACCTACCTCGCTGACTCCAGCAAAGAGCACCCATACCTGGACGGCTGGTACAAACTTCTCAAGACGCAGCCGCAAGAGGCTCAAGTAAAAGCAGAGGCGGAGAAGTATCAAAGCTTCGTCCTCGAATTGCTCGATGAGGCCAGGGAAGTTGAGGACAAGAATTACGTTGCCTTTGGCGGTCGCAAAGGGCAGAAGAACGAGAATACGCGCCAGTACACCAACATCGTTTCTCTGCCGGTCTTGAAGTTCTATCAGTGGCGCGAGCTGGCTTACAAACCTTATGTCACCGACGGATTCAAAGCGCCCGGTGGCATCTATTTCTACGACGCGAAACAGATCGATCGCTTCCTCGGCGGTTTTGCCAAGACCTATGTAGAGAAGCTCCGCGCCGAGATCAAGGCCGCAGAGGCAGAACTGCCAGGCATGTATCCTTTCCTGCATTCGGTGAAAGATACAGACAAGCCCGCCGACACACACGTTGCCCTACGTGGAGATCCGAAGACGCCAGGCGAAATCGCACCGCGACGCTTTCTGCAGGCACTCTGCGAGGACGAACCCAGGCCCTTCCTCGAAGGTAGCGGCCGCGCACAACTCGCCGAGGCCATCGTCAACCATCCACTCACCGCGCGCGTGATTGTGAATCGAGTCTGGCAATACCATTTCGGCAAAGGCATCGTACGCTCCGCATCCAACTTCGGGCGTATGGGAGAAAGGCCAAGCCACCCGGAGCTCCTTGAGGAACTCACCGCCCGCTTCATCGAAGGCGGCTGGAGTCTGAAAAAACTCCATCGCGAAATACTGCTCAGCGATACCTATGCGCGCGCCACAGCGGCAAGTGTGGATGCAGACCCAGACAACCGGCTGCTGGCTCATTTCCCGCTCCAGCATCGCCTCGATATGGAGGTTCTGAGGGACTCAGTATTGAGCGTAAGCGGGCAGCTTGACTCCAAGGTGGGTGGCGCGTCCAGCAGCATTTCTGATGAGAATCAACGCCGATCACTCTATCTCACGGTCAGCCGGACACGCCTCGATCCGGCAATGGCTTTGTTCGATTTCCCGGATGCCAACGGATCTACCGATGAACGCGCCATCACTGCCGGTCCATTACAGGGGCTCTACTGGTTGAACAGCGCCTTCATCACAAAACAGGCCGAGGCCCTTGACAAGCGCCTCAAGGCAGAAGTTCCGGGAGACGATGCAGCTCGCCTCCAGCGAGCATACAAGTTGCTCTACTCGCGCCCACCAGATGCAGCCGAGATGAAACTGGGCGTAGACTATCTATCAAGCGCCGGTCCAAACGCATGGCCAAAATACTTGCAGGCCTTACTTGGCACCAGTGAATTCTCAAGTGTGAATTGAAATGTCCCCAAGACGCAAATTCCTTCAAAGCCTCGGTGGCGGATTTGGCCTCAGTGCCCTGCAGGGCATGCTGCAGGCTGATCCGAATCGGCAGCCGCACTTTACGCCGAAGGCCAAGCACGTCATCTTTTTGTTTTTGAATGGTGGCATGTCCCAGGTGGATACATTCGATCATAAGCCTGCGCTTGCCAGGTACGATGGTCAGCCGATGCCTGGGCCGAAGATTCGCACCGATCGCGCCAGCGGCACGCTGATGCGAAGTCCCTGGGAATTCAAACGCTACGGACAATCAGGCCTTGAAGTGAGCGAGATCTTTCCGCAGATTGCCCAACGAATTGATGATTTTTGTGTGATCCGTTCGATGCATACCGACAACGGCAACCACGGGCCCTCGCTTCAGTTGATGAACTGTGGCCACCAGCTTCCGGGTCGCCCGTCGATGGGCTCCTGGGTCACCTATGGCCTGGGCACGGACAACAAGAACCTTCCAGGGTTTATCGTGCTCTGCCCCGGTTTCCCTGTGCTCGGATCCTCGCTCTGGAGCGCCGGCTACATGCCCTCAAGCTATCAGGGCGTTCATATCCATAACGAAGCTGTTGAGCCAGAGAAGCTCATCAGGCACCTCCGCAACGCCCGGCTGAGCGTGGAGGAACAGAAGCAACAACTTGGCCTTCTCGACCAATTGAACCGGCATTACATCCAGCGGGTTGGGGACCAGCCACAGCTCGAAGGAGCGGTCCAATCGATGGAGTCAGCCTTCCGTCTGCAGACAGAAGCTGGCGACCTGTTTGACATCCGCAAGGAATCGGAAAAAGTTCGTGCCCGCTACGACATCTCCGACTTCGGTCGTGGCTGTCTTATGTCGCTTCGCCTTGTCGAGAGCGGTGTTCGTATGGTTCAAATCTACTTTGGCAATTTCCAGCCGTGGGATCATCATGACGATATCCGCATCCACGCCAAACTCGCGCGCCAAGCGGACGGCCCTATCGCGGCCCTGGTGGACGATCTCAAAGCTCGCGGGCTATTTGATGAAACGCTGATCGTGATTGCAGGAGAATTCGGACGAACGCCGATGATCCAGAATTCCGGCCTGGAAAAACTTGGCTGCGGTCGCGATCACAACCCTCCGGCGTTTAGCGTGCTGCTCGCCGGCGGAGGCATCAAGGGCGGGTTGGCTTATGGCGCAACCGACGACTTCGGCTTTAAAGCGGTGGAGAACAAGGTTCACGTCCACGACCTCCACGCGACCATCCTGCACCAACTGGGTTTCGACCATACAAAGCTGACGTACCGCTATGCAGGCCGCGACTTCCGGCTTACTGACGTGCATGGCGAAGTTGTCAAAGCCGTCATCGCCTAACGACGCTTGACTCTGTGCCTGAATCACAACGGTCCTGGGGAGGCGTACCAATTGAGTCCAGTTCTTCAGCCGTCCATTTGCCGCCGCCCAGACCCGCTCCCGGCGCTCATCAAGCCAGCATGCATCGGCCGTGTAGATAAATTTGGTGGCATTGACTTCAGTGAAGACGTACAAAGCCGATAATAGATTTTGAGAGAAGGAGCGATTTGACGAAGGCTGGTGAAGCGGTAGCGAATGCGCGTCAACTGTTGACACGGCTTTCCGGGCACCGGGTAGTGCGCAACGCTGCATTGATGTATGCCGTGCAGATGAGCAGCTACGTATTCCCGCTTGTGATTCTGCCGTATCTGGCGCGAGTGTTGTCGCGGGAGAAATTTGGGCTGATCGCCTTTTCGCAGATGTTCATCTGGTATTTCATCATTCTCGTGGACTACGGATTCAATCTTACGGCGACGCGGGAAGTGGCGGTGAACCGTGAGGATTCAGCCAAGGTGAGCCGGATTTTCGGCGCTGTGATGGGAGCCAAAGCGATTCTGACGGTGCTTGGTTTTTTGTTGATGGTGGGAGTAGTGATGGCGATGCCGAAATTGAGGCCGGATCTGGATCTCTACACACTGGCTTTTTTAGGGGTGGTGGGAAATCTGTTGTTTCCCGTTTGGTTGTATCAGGGGCTGGAGAAGATGAACGAAGTTGCGTTGAGGGATTTTGGGGCAAAACTACTGGCTTTGGTAGCGATCTTCGGGTTGGTTAAGGGAGACGAGCAGTATTTACTGGCGGGAGCGGCGCAGCCGGTGGCGTCATTGGTATGCGGGCTGGTAGTGTTGATACGGCTCAAGTCGCTGGGTGTGCGGATGGAGCTACCTACATGGGTTGAGGTGAAGCAGGCGTTCGTTCAGGGCTGGGTACCGTTTCTTGGCTTGTCGGCGGTTTCCGGGGCGATGATATCGAATGTGGTTGTGTTGGGGTTATGGTCGACGCCTGTGGAAGTGGCCGTGTATAGTGGCGGGCAGCGGATCATCATCGCGCTACGGACGATGGTGGCACCTGTATCGACGGCGCTGTATCCATATGCGAGCCAGAAGGCGTCGCGTAGTGAGCGCGAGGCGATGGAGTTTGTGAGGCGGATTCGAGGGATGGTGGCCGTGCCGTTTCTGGTCTGCGGGGTGGTGATGCTGGTGGGTGCGCCTTGGCTGCTGCCATGGTTTCTTGGGCCGAAATACGTGGATTCGGTGCCGGTAATGCAGATCATGGCGTTTATCCCGTTGATGTTTTCGCTAGTGCAAATTCACTCCACGTACTACATGCTGGCTTGCGGCTACGATAAGGAATGGATGAGGATCACGATGACGGTAACGGCATTTAACCTGATCGCGATGACTCTCTTTCTGTTCACGATGAGGGGAGCTTACGCTATTGCCTGGACGAGTTTGTTAACGGAAGCGCTCGGGGCTCTTATTTATTGGCGTTTCTTCCGCAGGAAGTGGGTTTCGTTGTGAGAGTGGTGTTTCTTGTGGGAGGAGACTCTGCATCGACGCGGGAGTCGATCGAGGCTGTGTGCCGGCTCGAAAGCGTGAAGCCCGTAGCCATACTGGTGGACACGCATCGCAGTCCGGCCAAGGTGAGATGGAAGAACCTGAGGCGAAATATCAAGCGGGAGGGCATTGGATATGTCCCGCGGCGTGTGTTGTCGTTTGTGCGGGAAGCGCTGGATGGATTAGCCGGGCGGATTGTGCCAAAACAAGAGGTAGAGGCGCTATTACGGCAGGCTTTTCCAGACCGGATTTTCGAGTTAAAGGATTTGGAAAAACGCTATGGTTGCGTGGTTGAAGAGGTAGGGAATCTGAATGGGCCGCTTGCGGGAGAGCGGCTGCGGCACCACCGGGCTCAGTTGGGAATTGTGCTGGGGACAAGGATTTTGAAGCGGCACACCTTTAGTGTTCCGGATTTTGGATCCATCAATTTACACAAGGGCAGGGTACCTCAGTATCGCGGGATGCCGCCGGCGTTTTGGGAGTTGTACGAAGGAGCGGCCGAGGCGGGTGTAACGGTGCATTATGTCGACGACGGGTTGGATACGGGAGAAGTTTTAGGAAGCGGATCGACGACGATACACCCTCAGGAGACGCTTTCTTCACTGAAGCGAAAGTTAGACGAGTTGGGCACGGCGACGCTTGCTGAAACAGTGGAGAGGATGGCGGGTGGACAACTGCGAGGCACGCGACAGGAAAGCGGCCAATGGCTGGCGCGCACGGGGCCGACAGCGGCCCAGCGTAAGGAACTTGCCGGGCGCATTGCGGGAGACGATGAGGATTCGGATTTGCGCCGGATCGTCAAAACGGCGGTGCATCTTGCCTTGTATTACGGGGGAGTATGGGCTGCTTTGCGCTACTGGCGGCCGGTTCGACTGGGCCGGGCCGGGATCATTTTGCACCACCGGGTGAACGATCGCTCCGAGGACCGGTTGACGACGCAGACTCGAGTATTGGGTGAGCAGTTGTTGGTTTTAAAGCGTTACTACCGGGTGGAAAAAACAGCAGTATTGGCGGGCCAAATTCTGAGGCGGGAATCCGTGGGCCGCGGAGCAGTTGCGATTCATTTCGACGATTGCTACCGGGATGTGTATCAGTGTGGGGGGCCGCTGCTTAAGGCGGCCGGAGCCCCGGCGACGATGTTCATTGCGACCGGATTTATCGACACCGACCGGGTATTCGAGCATGACCGGGTGAAATACGCACTGCGCTTTGAAAATCTGAAGCGTGAGGAGGTAGCCGGGCTGGCCAGGTATGGCGTAGAGGTGGGCGCGCATACGGTGAATCATGTAGATCTTGGGACGATTGATGCGGAACAGGCCAGGTGGGAACTGGAGCAAAGCAAGAAGGATCTGGAACAGATTACGGGCAAAGAAGTAGCGTTCTTTTCCTTTCCGTTTGGCAAGGAGACGAATATTCGGCCCGAGGTAAGGGAGATGGTGAAGGAAGCAGGGTTTGTGGCGCTGTTTTCCGCGCATGGGGGTTATGTCTCCGGGGAATCCGACCCCTATGACATTAAACGTTTTGGGACGAATTCCCGCTACCGGGCGCTGGATCTGCTGATGGAGCTGGAAGGGATTTCAGTAGCTCACCTGGCGAGGAAACTGAGGGGTCGCTGAGGAGTTGGCGGTAAATGCCGACGAGATTGGTGCGGTAGGAGTCTGGAGAAAAGCGGCTGGTAGCGGTATGGAGTGCCTCACGAGTCAATCGCCGGCGGAGGTTCATGTCTGCGAGTATGCGCTCAATATTGGCGGCCAGAGCGAGAGGATCGGAAACGGGGCTTAGCAGGGCATCGTGGTCATGAGTGATGACCTCTGGAGTGCCACCAGCCATAGTGGCGGCAATGGGGATTCCGGCGGCCATGGCTTCGAGGATTACGTTCGGGGAGCCTTCGCTGAGGGAAGGAAGCACGAAGACGCCAGCCATTGCCAACCAGGGGGCGATAGAGGGATGAAAGCCGACAAAGACGATCCGATCCTCAAGAGAATGACGGGAGATGAGAGAGCGCATACGGGGAAGTTCGGGGCCATCGCCGACGAGAACGGCGCGCCAGCCTCCAGGCCTTTGGGTTCGAAGTTTTGCAAGGGCTTCTATGAGAACGGCATGGCCTTTTTCGCGGGAGAATCGGCCGACAGTAAGAAGAACGGTGTCCTGTGAGTTAAGGCCGAAGCGCAGAGCCAACGCTTCCGATTCCTCTGGGCCGGGCGACTGGAAGGCAGGTACGGAGTTGTGAAGCACGGAGAGCCGTGAGGGAGAGACGCCGGAGGCGATCAGGCGGGCAGTGAAAGCCTGGCAAACGGTAACGACGCGGTGAGCCGAGGGTAAGGACCAGCGGTCGAGCTGGTTATAGGCAAGCATTTTGAGATCGGTGGCGGTGTAACCGTGCTGAAAAGCTATCCAGGGATAGCGCCGGTGGAAGCCCGAGGCTTTAACGAGAAAATTGGTCTTGACGTTGTGTGTTTGAAGAATATGGGGTTGCACGGTGGAGACCAGATTTTTCAGAGACTGAAATAACGAAAAATCGAAAGCGCCCTTTTCGGGCAAGAGGTGGAGGGGAAGGCCGAGCTTGTGGACGGAGTCGATAAAGGCGTTAGAGCCGCCGCCGCGGACATAAGTGGCCAGGGTTGGCTCGATCGAGATGCCGAGGGAGCGGGCCTGCGCGGTTTGGGTCCACTGGCAGAAAGCGAGCAAATTTTTGACGGGGCCGGTGACAGAGGTTGCCTCAATGACAACCAATAGGCGGATGGGTTTATGGGTGGGTGTCAAACAGGTATGGTAACCGTTATCTAACTGCCATGTGCGGCTTGGTAGAATTTGAGAGAGCCGTCAAGCTCAACGCTTTAATTCAAGTGCAGGAAGCAAACATAATCGTCCCCGATTCAAAGCCCCAAGTGGGTTCCATGTCCCCTAGCGGGTCTTTGACCCTGTCGAAGAAGATATTGCGTTTTATTGGAGTGGTTGCGTTATTGGCGGGAGCCGCAGTCTGGTTGCAGTGGCGAAGCGGGGTATACCAATCCGAGTTGAACGGATATGCCGACGAGGCGGCGCATCTGATAACAGGACTGATGGTACGAGATTATCTGGTTTCGGGGTTGGGGCAGTCTCCGGTGGAATTCGCCGAAAATTATTACCTTCACTATCCGAAGGTGGGATTTGGAATCTGGCCTCCGATGTATCACTTCGTTGAGGCGGCCTGGTTTCTGATTACCCCTCCGGGCAAGATATCGGCATTTGTATTGCAGGCCTTGATCACAGGCACACTGGCGGCGTGTGTGGCGTGGATGGCATTGCCATATGGGTGGTGGATTGCCATTTCGGCCGGGCTTGCCTTTCTGGGTCTACCTACGGTGCAACTGTTCACCGGGATGGTGATGGCAGACAATCTGATGTGTTTGTTTTCGTTTTTTGCGATGGTGGCATTTCTGCATTACATGGAAACCTGGAAGCGGCGGTATCTGTTTCTATTTGGATTTCTGACGGGGCTGGCATTGATGACCAAGAGCAATGCGGCTGGACTGGCGCTGTTGCCTGTGGTGGCACTGCTGTTGATGAAAAAGCCGGGCAAATTGCTGAGCTGGCCGATGGTAGGAGCTGCGGTGCTGACCCTGGCTGTAGCGCTGCCCTGGCAAATACTGGTGATGAAGCTTTGGACAAATGCGACGAGTGCGAACCGGTATTCGATGGAATACATGCTGAAGATGCTACAGGTGCATGCTTCAATGTATTCCAATCTGCCTGGGATTGTGGTTTTTACCCTGGCGCTACTGGGAGTGCTGATCCGGGTAGTGATTCCGTTCCGGCGAGGAAGTTTGGAGCCGCGGTGGGCTTCGGTGACGGGGCTGGTAGTGGGTATGTTTCTGTTTGGTCTGGCACCGTTGCCTCCCGAACCACGCTATCACGTGGCATCGCTGGCGGGACTCACGCTGTTTGCGGCCTCGGCTTTGTATGAAATCCGCAAAGTGACCGCGCTGCGTTATGGGGCGGTAGCGGGGGCTGCGGTGGTGGTGTCGGCCGGGGTGTTGTATGGAATGACAACGTTCTCCATCGGCAAGCGGGAGCCTGTGGGCTACGGCGTGGTGGCGAGGCAAATTGCGGGAAATCCAGCCTACAGGGAAGCGGTGATTTTGGTGAGTTCGGAGGCGATGGGAGAGGGCATGCTGATTTCTGAGATTGCTCCGCTCGAACTACGGCCGAGCCACTACATTTTGAGGGCAACGAAAATGCTGGCGCGCAGCCGGTGGAATCTGGACCAATACGAGCTGCTGTATCCAGACGAGCAGAAGATGCAGGAATTTCTGGAATCCATTCCGGTGCGAATACTGGTTTACGATACAGCCGCAGGAGTGATGCCGATGCAGCATCACAAGTTGCTGGGCAAGCTGATTGAAAACAACCCGGCCAAGTGGCGGCTGGTGGGTATCCATCCGGCTTCCGGAACCAATTCTATCGGCGGCCAACTGAAAATATATGAGTTGCAGGGTATCGACGAAAAGAAACGGCAGTCGATCAAGATCGACATGCGCTATACGTTGCAGCGCGTTCTCAATTAGCGACTGAATCGATGGCGCAAGCCAAAGAAGACCCGTTCGATGAAGTAGTAAGAAAAGAGTGCGGCGGCGAAAGAGCAGACGACGTTGAGCGGAAAGGGTACGCGCAGGCCAGTGGGTTCGTAGTCTAGAAACAATTCCTGCCAGAGGTAAAGGGAGTAACTCCAGGCTCCAATAAAGGAAAATACACGGGCATTGAGCAAAGTACCCGTTGGGGATTGAGAACAACGCACGGCGTAATCGAGAAGCAGGAAGCAGGCGGCATTAGCGACGCTTTGTCCAGCGATGTAATAAAAGGGCATACCGATCTTGTAAGTAAGGCCGGAGGCAGCAAGTAAAGTAAGCGGCAGCAACGGGTAGAGTGGGTGCTGTTGCCAGCGAACGTAGGTAGAACTTTCTCCGAGGCGGTTGTAGGAGCCAGCAAGCAAACAGCCACAAGCGAGGGCGTCAGCAACAGCCTGAAACTGGCGACCGAGAGCGGTGGGGGTGGAGTCGAAGTAGAAGTACATTATGGCCCGGATCAGTGGGGCAGCGAATATCATAGCTGCAGCAACGCGCATGGCACGGAGCGGGGAGATTGCCAGCATCAGGGCGGGCCAGATGAGATAAAACTGTTCTTCCACACTCAGGGACCAGGTGTGGTTAAAGTACCAGGCGCGGTCCTGGTGGTAGTTCATCGTGTAAGTAAGAGTATGGAAAATATCGCCGGGATAAAGTTTGATCCAGCCGGAATAGGCGAGCAGGATCACGACACCGGCGTAAAAGTAAAAAGCCGGAAAAATGCGAATCGTGCGGCGGGCGTAGAAATTCTTGATTGAAATTGAACCATGTTTCTGATATTCGGTGAGCAAAAGGGTTGATATGAGGAAGCCCGAGATTAAGAAAAATATTCTGACACCGTAGTTTCCGACATGGCCGATGAGTGAATACATGCGAGGATATGCAACCGGATCGACGGCATGAGCGACGATTACCAGAAGGATGCTGATGGCCCGCAAGCCATCAAGAGACGGGATTCGCTTTGGAAGATTTGGAGCGGAAACGCTTCCCGGCTCAAGAGGCGGATTTTCTAAAGTGTTCGTCATGTGCAAAACCCTGATTGTAGCCAAGCTGCGGGATATACTAAGCAAGCGAGAGTTTGATTTTGGTCTTGAGGCAGTCTGACGGAGATAACAATGGCATCTTTTTTTCAACACGACAAGGCGATTGTGGAGAGTGCACAAATTGGCGAAGGGACAAGGATCTGGGCGTTCACGCATGTATTGGCTGGTGCACGCATTGGCAAGGAGTGCAATTTATGCGACCACGTGTTTGTCGAAAACGACGTGAAAGTGGGGGATCGGGTAACGATCAAAAGCGGAGTGCAATTGTGGGATGGTGTGGAGCTTGAAGACGATGTGTTTGTCGGGCCGAATGTAACTTTTACAAACGATCCGTTTCCGCGTAGCAAGCAATATCTGCCGGAGGGGAGTCTGAAAAGGACGACGGTCCGCAAGGGTGCCTCGATTGGAGCCAATGCGACGATTCTTCCCGGCATCGAGATTGGAGAAAGAGCGATGGTTGGCGCGGGCGCAGTGGTGAATCGTAATGTGCCACCCGAGGCGATCGTCGTGGGGAACCCGGCGCAGATTACGGCTTATGTCGGGGTGCCGAGGCTGGAGCGTACACCGGATCAAGTGAGTGCCGCCAGCCGGACGGAAACTGAAGTGCCGGGCGTTCTTTTGTATCACCTGCCTGCGGTGGAAGACATGCGCGGAATGCTGACCTTTGCCGAGGTTGAGAAACACATTCCATTTGCCCCAAAGCGTTTTTTTGTGGTGTATGGAGTGCCCAACAAGGAAATCCGTGGGGAACATGCACACCATGAGTTGGAACAGTTTTTGATTTGTGTACATGGCTCGTGCAGTGTGATTGCAGACGATGGAAAAACCCGTCGTCAGTTCCGTCTTGATTCTCCGAATTTAGGGCTTCATCTGCCGCCAAAAATCTGGAGCGTTCAATACAAGCATTCGCCAGACGCAGTCTTGCTGGTGTTGGCATCGGCACCGTATGACGCCAAAGACTATATTCGAGATTATGCGGAATTTCGCCGCGTTGTAGGAGTACAAGAGTGATTTTATTGAATGACTTCGGACGGCAGTGGGCCGAAACGAAAGCCGATGTGCTTGGTGCGGTGGATCAGGTTGGATCGAGCGGTTGGTATGTGCTTGGGCAGAGCGTCAAGGATTTCGAGAGGCATTTGGCTCAATGGTGGGGGATTGAGCATGCAGTTGGGGTTGCCAACGGCCTGGACGGGATCGAGATTGCGCTGAAGGCACTGGGATGCGGAGCGGGAGATTTCGTATTGACGAGCCCGATCTCAGCGTTTGCGACACCGCTGGCGATTCTGAAACTTGGGGCGACGCCTGTATTTGTCGATTGCGACGAGTTTGGATTGATTGATTTGAAAGAGAGCCGCCGGGTTTTGTCCGCCAGGCCCGAGATTCGCTATTTTGTACCGGTTCACTTGTATGGGCACAGTCTGGATATGGGCGAGCTTGCGGCATTGAAGAAAGATTTCGACCTTGGGATGGTGGAGGATTGTGCGCAGTCGATCGGAGCCAGCCATCTGGGGCTCGCTTGCGGCACGGTGGGCCAGTATGCGGCGACGAGCTTTTATCCGACCAAGAATCTGGGAGCGCTGGGGGATGGTGGGGCGGTCTTGTGCCGGGATGGCACCTACGCCGACAAGATCCGTCAGTTGCGGGATTACGGGCAGACCTCAAAATACAAGCACGATCTATTGGGATACAACAGTCGGCTCGACGAATTGCAGGCGGCAATTCTTGACGGTGCTTTTTTGCCGCGGCTGAGCCAATGGACCTCGCGGCGGAGAGAAATTGCGGCGGCATACCTGAAGGGCATCGATAACCCCCTCATTCAGCTGACAGGTTCTCCGCAGGGGGTGCAGTCGGTGTGGCACTTGTTTCCAGTATTGTTGCCAGCGGGCCGCAAGCCGGAGGCAATGGCGCACTTTAAGGCGGCTGGAGTGGCCGTGGGCGAACATTATCCGATGGCCCTGATTGAACAGAAGGCGCTGGAGTCGTGGCAGGGCAAGCTGGGGTCAGACTGCGCCAAGTCGATTGAGTTCTGCCGCAGAGAGCTTAGCTTGCCGATCCATCCCTATTTGAGCGACGACGAAGTAGCAGAGGTGATTCGCGTAGCTAACGGCTGGAGCTGAGATGCTGTCTATCGTGGTTCCTCTCTATAAGAGTGAGGCGAATCTGCCGGCATTGTTCACAGAACTGGAACGCGTAGCGGGCTTGTGTCCGGTGGCGATGGAAGTTGTTTTTGTCAACGACGGAAGCCCGGACGCTTGTGCACGGATTGTGAAAGAAAAACTGCCGCAGTTTCCGGTAGCTTCGCAACTGATTCTGTTGAGCCGCAACTTTGGAGCGTTTTCGGCCATTTCCGCGGGTTTGCAGAGTGCGCGGGGAGACTACTTTGCGGTGTTGGCGGCCGATTTGCAGGAGCCGCCCGAGCTCACCATCCAGTTCTATGAAACGATGCGGAATCAGGGGGCCGATGTCGTTTTTGGCATTCGGGAAACGCGTTCAGACCCCGGGTTATCGATGATGGCCTCAAACCTGTTCTGGTTCTTGTACCGGTGGCTGGTAAATCCCGAGATTCCCAAGGGCGGGGTGGACATCTTTGGGTGCAATCGTAAAGTACGCGATCAGATTTGCTCCATGAAGGAAGTAGAAACCAGCCTGGTTGGGCTACTTTTCTGGATTGGTTTCAATCGGGGTTTTGTGGCCTACAACCGGCGGGAGCGGGAAACCGGTAAGAGTGCCTGGACCTTTTCAAAGAAGATGAATTATCTGGTGAACAGCGTTTTCAACTTCACCGATTTGCCGATACGGTTGTTGTTGACGACGGGGATTCTGGGCATGGGCTTGTCGATGGTGGCGGCGGTTACAGTATTGGGGGCAAAGCTGGCCGGCAAGATCGAAGTGCCGGGCTATGCTGCGACGATGCTTGCGGTGTCGTTCTTTGGGGGGCTAACGACGGTAGGATTGGGGATTGTGGGGCAGTATCTGTGGCTGACGCTGCAGAACGCCCGGAGGCGGCCTGCGTTCATCGTTAGCGAAAAGCTGGACAACGGGCGCTAGCCGAGCCAGCCATGCCACTGATAATAGATGGTCTTGGTGGTTTCGAGGCTGAGATCGAGAAAGACATTCCAGCGCAGGGACCAGTCGTTTAATCGTTTGCCCGCGTCGGGGACGGGACGGGGTTCTACAGGGACTCCGAGACGACGGAATGTGGCTGTAGCGCGGCGGGAATGAAAGTCGCTGGTGAGCAGGATGATGCGGCCGGTGGGATTGGCACTGGACCGGCGCAACATGGCGGCGACGCGCTCCGCCTGCTCGCGAGTGGTGATGGCGACGTCTTCGCACTCGATGGCAGCGGCCGGGACGCCGTGAGCGATGGCGAAATCACG
Organism: Bryobacter sp.; assembly: GCA_022843625.1. GTDB lineage: Bacteria > Acidobacteriota > Terriglobia > Bryobacterales > Bryobacteraceae > Bryobacter. Next base: position 51,386 of record JALHNH010000007.1, read on the forward strand.
CATAGGGCCGCTTAAGTCCTTACCGCTGAAGACGATTCTCCGGTAGTGGCCCTGGCGCCATTCATAAACCGCGTAGGCAGTGCGCCAGTAGGAATGAAGACCGAGAAGATGATCGGCCACTGCATCGGCTCCCAGGACGATGAGGGTGTCGCCTTGGGCATCGCTCCATTTACCGGTGAGAAAAAGATTCCAGGGGACAAGAGGCGAGATCGGGGGAGGCAGAAGAATCAGAATGGTAGTCAGCGCCCAGCACAGACAAAGACCGACAATCATACGCCGAAGACGAGACAGAAGGTAAGCCATCAGAGGGGAGTCTTGCGCGAGGGTTTTCCGTGGTTTTTAAAATAGATTTCGGCAGGATTGCCGAAGGCTAGCGCGTATGGGGGAATGTCGGTGATGACGACACTGTTGGCACCGATGATCGCACCTTCGCCGATAGTAACGCCCTTCATGATGTGGGAACCGTTGCCAATCCAGGCGCCGCGGCAGATACGGACGGGGCGAATATCGCGGGGATCGAGTGGAGCGTTAGACAAGCGGAGGTCCATCTGACGCGGATGCCCATCGCTGTCGGAGATTCGGCAATCATAGGAGATCAGGACATCCTCTTCGATGACGACCTCCTGGTTGACGGTAACGTTGAGGTTCCAGCTTAACTTGCAGCGGGCCCCGACGATAAACCGGGGGTTATCGAGAAAACGACCGCTCTGGATGGTGATGTTCCCGCCGAGCCAAACGTCGTCGCCTAAATGGATTTCACAGTGCCCGTTGATGAAAGGCAGACCGTCGATGGAAACGTTGCGACCAATCGAGGCACAGCGGCCTTGCAGCAGCGGGTGTCTATAAAACACTGTGAGCGTCATCCTGCAAAGGCGAATGACGAAAAAATGGAACTGGTAGAGAGACGCGAGTACGGGTTTGAAGAAAACGGGGAAAATGGGAGCCCGCGGATAGAGAAAGTATCTCGCGATCGTCCGGACAAAGCGATAAAAGGCGGTGTCGCCGTTTTTTATTTTGAGCAGGATGCGATTCATCGGCGGGAAATTCATCATCGCATCGGCGCAATGAAAAGTCATCCGATATAGTATGAAAGTAGAATTGTCGGGTAGGAGGGGAAAACATAAACGCGATGCAACGGGATGAATTTTTGAAAGAGTTAGACGAAGTGGTGGAATTACCCTCAGGCACGCTGCAGGGAAGCGAAAAGCTGGAAGATCTGGAGAACTGGAATTCCATGGCGATGCTGGGCTATATCGCTCTGGCCGACACGGCGAGCGGCGCGAAACTGAGCCCGCGACAGATTCGAGAGTGCGACACGGTGGAGGACTTGCTCCAATTGGCCAAAATTGGCGCAGGTCAATAGGGCTGGTCACCGGTTGAACAGGCTGCAATGCACGCGAAAATAGCGGCGATCGAATATTATCTGCCCGAAGCAACACTTGAGACTGCGGCTCTGGCGGCGATGTATCCAGACTGGAAAGTTGAGAAGCTAGACCAGGCCAGCGGCATTCGAACGCGGCATATTGCAGCAGCCGGGGAGTGCGCCTCGGATCTGGCTGTGGCCGCCGCCGAAAAGCTTTTCGCTAGCGGAGTGGCGACACGCGAAGAGATCGATTATCTATTGTTCTGCACAGAGAGTCCAGACTATCTTGTACCCGCTACGGCGTGTCTGATTCAGCACAGGCTGAAGCTGTCAACACAGTGTGGCGCTATTGATTACAACATGGCTCACTCGGGCTACGTTTACGGTCTGGGGTTAGTAGAAGGGCTGATTGCCAGCGGGCAGGCTCGTAATGTTTTATTGCTGACGGGGGAAACCTACAGTAAATATATTCATGAACGGGACAAAAGCGTACGAACAATCTTTGGCGACGCCGGCACGGCCACACTGCTGCGGGTGAGCGAGTCGGGTGAGCGAACCCTGGGGCCATTTGTTTACGGCACCGACGGCGGAGGGGCAGAGCACATCATGGTGCCAGCGGGAGGAGCGCGACAGCCGCGCAGTGCCGAAACGGCTATTGAGATTGAAGATGAGAACGGCAATATACGGAGTGCCGACCATTTGCGAATGAACGGTGCCGATGTGTTCTCTTTCACCCTTTCCACCGTGCCGGCCAGTGTGCAGCGATTGCTGGAAAGCGGCGGAAAGAGTCTGGAGGAAGTGGACGCTTTTGTGTTTCACCAGTCCAATCGCTATATGCTGGAACATTTGCGCAAGCGCATCGGCATTCCGCCAGAGAAGTTTGTCCTGGCTATGGAGCGATGTGGCAACACGGTTTCCTCTAGTATTCCCATTGCACTGCGCGAATTTCGAGACTCAGGCCATGTGCCGGACGCAGGATTGATTGCGATGGTGGGTTACGGGGCTGGATTTTCGTGGGGAGCGGCGCTGGCCCGATGGTAGGCGACATGATCTGGCTTGGTTTTGCGCTCTTTGCGGGACTGGTGGCATATGTGCTGGTGGGCTATCCCGTCCTGCTTGCACTGGCTGCGCGAGGTGGCAGACCGCATCAGAAGCAGGATTGCGAGCCAACAGTGAGCGTCATCATTCCGGCGTATAACGGCGAAGGCTTTCTGGCCTCGAAACTGCGCAGCGTGTTGAGCCTCGATTATCCGAAGGACAAGTTAGACATTCTGGTGGTGAGTGATGGCTCAACGGACCGGACCGACGAACTGGCAAGAGAATTCGCCGCTGAAGGAGTAAAGCTGCTACGAGTGATGCGAGGCGGCAAACCGGCGGCGCTCAATGCGTCTATCCCGACAGTGAGCGGCGAGATTCTGCTGTTGACCGATGTGCGGCAGCATCTGGAGGCCAACAGTTTGCGGCTTCTGGTACGCAGCTTTGCCGACCCGGCTGTAGGTGTTGTAAGCGGGGAGCTGGTGATAGGCAATGCCCGGGGGGGCGAAGAGGCCGAGATTGGGGCCTATTGGCGCTTTGAGACCTGGATGCGGGACCGGCTGAGCCTGATCGATTCGATGTTTGGCGCCACCGGGCCCTTCTATGCATTGCGGAAGTCGCTAGCGGTGACGATCCCGCCGGATATGCTGCTCGACGATGTGTACTTGCCGCTGTCGGCTTACTTCAAGGGATACCGCTTGGTGATGGAAAAAGAAGCCAAGGCGTACGACATCGCCACATCGCGGGAGACGGAATTCCGGCGGAAGGTGCGTACGCTGGCCGGGAACTTCCAGATTCTAATGGCATATCCGGCTCTACTGGGACCCGGCAATCGAATGTGGTGGCATTTTGTCTCTTACAAGTTGGGGAGATTGTTGTTGCCCTGGGCGCTTTTGGGGCTTTTGATTTGTTCAAGTTTACTGCCGCACCCATGGCGGTGGCCTGTTTGCGCAATCCAGCTTGGCGGATACGGGCTCGCGGCGATCGACGGCTGGATTCCGGCCGGGGCGAAGTTAAAGAAGCTGAGTTCGCCCGCGCGCACTTTTGTGGTGATGATGATCGCTGCAGTGCTGGCGTTAAAAGTGTTTTTTGTTCCACCGCGGTCGCTATGGAAAGTGACGTCGGCCAGTACACCCGGTAGCGGTTGAACGGCGCTTGGCTAGCCGCTTTGCAGTTAATTTTGTTATCTTGATGAGGTTTACATTCACACTGGTAGGCTAGTACGCATCCTGCGATCACCAACATTATGAGCAACACACACTACGTTCTGACAGAACGTCCTCTCCCGCAATTACTTTCGCTTGTGATTCCGATTTACAACGAGGAAGAGGTTCTGGGTTTATTGCTGGCGCGATTGGACAAGTTGCTTCAGGCGATACCATGCCCGGTGGAAGTAATTTTGGTCAACGACGGTAGCCGCGACCGCAGTGTTGTATTGCTGATGGAGGCTGCCAAACGGGAAGCCCGTTACAAGGTGATCTCGCTGGCCAGAAATTTTGGTCACCAGATCGCCGCTACAGCGGGATTGGATTACGCAGCCGGCGACGCTATCGTGTTGATGGACGCCGACCTGCAAGACCCGCCGGAACTGGTGTTGTCGATGGTAGAAAAATACCGGCTTGGCTATGACGTGGTGTATGCCCGGCGCATCGGGCGGCAGGGCGAAACGAAATTTAAGAAGCTAACGGCGTGGATGTTCTACCGGATCATGCGAAAGCTCATTCACAAGGACCTGCCAGTGGATGTGGGGGATTTTCGTCTGATGAGCAGGGCCTGTCTCGATGTCCTTTTGCAGATGCGCGAGTTGCACCGGTTCTTGCGGGGTATGGTTACCTGGGTAGGATTTGCGCAAACCGATGTAACATTTGTGCGGCCTGAGAGGGCGGCTGGTGAAACCAAGTATCCGTTACGTAAGATGCTGCTCTTTGCCTGGAATGCGGCAGTGTCGTTCTCGCCGCTACCGTTGCGACTGTCTCTCGGCTTCGGATTTACAATTTTTGGTGCAAGCGCACTCTATTTGGTTTATGCTGCTTACGCCGTTCTCAGAGGCGCGGAACTTGTGCCGGGCTGGGCGTCCAGCATTACATTTACAGGGCTGATCGGCGGGGCGATTCTGATTGGAATCGGTTTGTTGGGCGAGTATGTGGGGCGCATCTTTGAGGAGATCAAGGGGCGGCCGCTCTACACCATAAATTTGTGGTCCAATCTGACACCGAAACCTCCGCGCACTAGAGAACTATCCTGATGCCGCAGTCGGTTTTACAGGCAAAGGGCTTCTGGCTGGCGTTGATATGTGCCGTGGCGTTTGTGGCTTATCTGCCCTTGATGGGTAGCTATTACTGCGGCTTCGACGACTTTACGGAGATCTATAAGGCGGCGTTTGACGACAACGAATCTCCGTCGCGTATGTTTACCACCACGCACCAGGGGACCCCAAAATACCGTCCGCTGAACCGGGCACTAATTTGGGTAACTTATCGGCTGGGCGAAGGCGGGGCTGCCTTCTACCGGATGCGGAATCTGGCTGGGCACGTGTTGTGCGCCTATGCAATATTTCAACTGGCTTCACTGGGCGGCCAATCCGTGGCGGGGGCGGGATTGACGGCCCTGGCTTTTGCAGTGCACCCGCTTGTGCATCAGACCGTGGCGGGAGCCAGTTGGACCAATAGTACGGCTTATGCTGCCGCGCTGTGGAGCTGGTATTTACTAGGGAGTGCCTGGGGTCTTATGCGGCCGCTACGGCGCATTCTCGGGGGCGCAGCTTTACTGCTAGCCGCCCTGTTTACCTATGAGGCCACAATCGTGATTGCCGGGCCGATCTTGCTAACTCTTGTCTGGCGGCGCTGGCGCAAGGAAAGTCCGGCAGCGGGCTGGCCCGCGTTGGCCGTCCCTCTGGCGGCTGGCGTCTCCGGGGCCATCGCCTGCCTCTTTGTGGCGCGGTCCATCTTTGTCGGTGGCCGCATGCCGGTCACTCCACCGATGATCATTGTGAAGAATCTGGCGCTTTATCTCGGGTCGATGGTCCTGCCGGTGGACTTGTTATTGCTGAACTCCTGGCTTGGTCTGCCCCTGCCAAGCCAGTTGGCGACCAACCCATCGAGTCTGGCGGTGCTCGGGCTCTTGTGCCTGGCGCCCTTGATCGCGGCCGGGCTGTTATGGGTCTATGCCCGTCGCCAGGCACAGCCCGCTACGATTTGGCTGTGGGTCTGGCTGGCGACCATTCCCATGGCGTTGAGCCCATTTTTGGTCAATACCGATCATGCCAGCGAAACCTATTTATATCTGGCTGTCGCGGCGTTGTGTTTGTTGGTGGGAGGAGCGCTGGAGCGCTGGATTCAGCCGCGTGCCGCAGTAGCTGTGACGGCCGTATTTCTGGCTCTGTCACTGACGGGAAGTTGGGCGCGCTCTGGCCGGGTATCGGCTTGTGCGGCGACGGCTAGCACCATTCTGAAATCGCTACCGCTCGAGAGGTGGAGAACCGGACAGCCATTGCTGTACTTCACCGACGAGGACGGCTATGTGCAGCCCCCGCGCTTTGGTCTGTACAATACGCACGGGCTGGGAACGATTGACGTTAAGGCTGACAATGTCCCGGCTTTGCAGTCGGCGTTGCGAGTAGCCACAGGCAATCGGGCACTAACGGCGCGAGCGTTGGGTGCCGGCGATTTCGCCCAGGCCTGTGTCAATCCTGTAGCGGAGTGCTTCAAAGTGTCCGGGCTTGGGGTGGTGCGGCCTCAAGGTACCCGGTAGAGGCGACTCTTTTTGCTAACCTCATGTTTATGCGGTTAAGAGCCGATATTTTTGAAATGCATTGGGGCCAACAATCAGCGTGTACATAAAGGATAAAGATGCCACAGGAGTTCGATGACTACGCCGGGCGATACGAAGAGCTACTGCAGGACCCGATTCGAGAGGCGTTCGCCCCAGGTAGTAAATTTTTCGCCGATCGTAAATGGAAGCTGATTCAAGATTTCTTCGCCCGTCAGAAGCGACCGCTCTCCTCATTGCGCTGGCTTGATGTCGGCTGCGGCAAAGGCGAACTGCTGCGCATGGGTAAGGGTGTCTTCGGCAAGGTTGCGGGCTGCGATTTATCGCAGGAAATGATGGTATCGGGAGGCGACCTTGACATTTGCCTGCAACCCGATCCCGACCGGCTTCCCTTCGCTGACGGCAGCTTCGACTTTCTCACCGCCGTTTGCGTTTTTCACCATGTCGAACCTGGGACACGTCTGGCCTTGGTAAATGAAATGAAGCGAGTGTTGGCCCCTGGCGGCATTCTGGGCATTTTCGAACATAACCCGTTAAACCCCACCACGCGCCTTATAGTCAGCCGCACGCCGGTAGATCAGAACGCCATTCTGCTGCGGGCGGGAGAGACGGAAGACCTGATGCGGAAAGCCTCGCTACAAGCGGTGGAAACCGAATTCTTTTTGTATCTGCCCGAGAAAGTCTACAACCGGATGCCGTGGATGGAAGCGGCTTTGAAGTCGGTTCCTCTTGGCGGGCAGTACGCTACTTTTGGCCGCAATAACACAGGAGACTCTAACCAGCATGGCGGCTAACAGCACACCAGAAGCCGAAGGCGATCGGCTCTTTATTCACTACGGCCCCAAACAGCGGCTCATCGCCTGGATCAGCCGCACGTTTTTCGACAACGTTACCTACACCGTCCGCCATGGCAAACTGGCAGGGCTCAAGCGCAGGGGCGGGCTCGGCTGGCTACCCGGCTTTGTGACGGAATCCAATCCGAACGCCGAAGAAATGTTCTGGCGAAACATCGACCTGAAAGGTCGCACTGCCTATGATATTGGCGCGTTTCATGGCTTGTTGACGTTGCTGTTCTCGCAGCGGGCCAAAGAGGTTGTAGCCTTTGAGCCCAATGCAAAGAACCGGGCCCGGCTGCAGGACAACCTTGCCATCAACGGTATCGGAAACGTGAAAGTGCGGGGGGTGGCTCTGGGGGCTGAGGCCGGTACGGCGCATATGCTCTGGGATGCGGCCGCTCCCGGTGGAGCCCGTGTGGTGAGCGGTAAAGGAGCTGGAGATAGTATTGAGATCGGTACACTCGACCAGGAACTCGCTGCCGGGTTAGCTCCGCCTGATTTCATCAAGATAGACGTGGAAGGCTTTGAGCGGCAGGTGCTCGCAGGTGGGCGTGAGACTTTTATGCGACTGCACCCCGAGTTGTTCATCGAGATTCACGGCAATTCCATGAACGAGAAGAAACAGAACGTCGCCGAGGTTGTGAAATTACTTTGCAGTTTCGGCTATCAACGTATCGTCCATATCGAAACGGGAACCGTAATCGACGAGACCAACTCCGATATCGCCGCACGCGGGCATCTACACTGTCCCCGCAACGCTGGATAGGCAAATTGCGTATTCTGTACTTCTCGCCGCGCGACTGCTGGCCCCTGACAACGGGTGCCCGGCTGCGCGATTACCATCTGGCGCAGCAACTGGCGAAAAATAACGAGTTGACTTTTGTCGCTCTGGTGGAGCCTGGGATGCCCGCTCCCGCACCGCCCCCTGAGAGTGCGGGATTTAGACAGGTTCTGATCGAGCGGGGCACCAGCTATACGCCCATGAACCTGTTGAGAGGGCTCACAGGTCCGCTACCCGTAACCCTCCTGAACTACACCTCAGCCAAGGCCGCCGCCACCCTGGCCGCCCTATTGCGCGAAAACCGGTTTGATTCCGTGCAGATCGAAGGGATTCACCTGGCCGAATATGTATCGACAATCCGGCAGAATAGCCCCAGGTCGCTCATTGTCGCCGACTGGCATAACATCGAATCCGAACTCATGGATCGTTACGCCGACGGCTGCACCGGCTTGCCCCGAAAGCTCTATGCACGGCGCACGGCGCAGCTCATCGCTCAGGCCGAAAACCGTCTCCTCGCCCAGTGCGACATCCATACAGTAGTGAGTGAGCGGGAGAAAATCAAGCTGGCGGCACGCAATCCCAATGCCCGTATAGAGGTGGTCCCCAACGGGGTGGATACTGATTCTTATGGCAGCATCGTGCGAGACCCGCAGTCGGCTCGCAACGTGATCTTTGTCGGCTCCATGGATTATCACGCCAATATCGACGGAGTTCTCTGGCTGGCCCGCGAAATCTGGCCCGTCATTGCCGCTGCCCGCCCAGAGTGGAAACTACAAATTGTGGGCCGTTCGCCGGTGGCGGCTGTTAGGGCCTTGGCCTCAGATCGCATCGAGGTCACCGGGACAGTGGACGACGTACGCCCTTACTACGCTCAGGCCATCGCACTGGCTGTTCCGTTACGGGTAGGCGGCGGCACCCGGCTGAAGATTCTTGAGGCCATGGCGAGCGGCGTTCCGGTCGTTTCCACTTCGCTGGGAGCCGAAGGCATTGAAATCCAGGATGGCGTTCACATGTTTTTGAAAAATAATTCAACTGACTTTGCCAGCGCCATTTGTAACATTCGCCCCGGCGAACCTGCCTTGGAGCGCATGGTAAAAGATTCGCAAGAGATTGTAAACAAAAGATATTCCTGGAATTCGATTGGGGCTGCAATAAATCGTCTGCACTCGCGTTAGTAGCGGAGACGCGCTCCGAAAGCTCAAACCAGATACTTTGCACAGATACGATCTTGATTGAGTCCCACTTGATCTACGGATTTTTTATCTGGTTCTATATTCAGTGGGCTGGAGTAAAAGAACATGCACAAATTCTTGTTCTTGCTGTTGCCGTTGGTTCCATTTGCGTTCGCTCAGACGCAGATCGATTTAGTCAAACAATCTAAGCCTTTAACCAGGCAAGTGAAGTCGGGTTCAATCCTGCCTACAGTGTGTGAAACGAGCGAAGTATTCATCAAAACCAATGCCCCGACTGGGCAGAATATATATGTTTGTCCCACGACGAACAATTGGGTATTACAGACTGGCGGCGCCGGAGCGATCAGCATCTTCAGCAACGGTATTGAGGTGGGCACGCGGCCTATATTGAATTACACGGCGGGGCCAGGGCTCACGCAAGCTTTTGTGGATCAGGGTACGCGAATCAATCTGGTCACCGCCATCGATTCAACCACAGTGCAGACGCGGGGCAATGCCCAAGCGGGCACAGATACTTTGTGTATTTCAGCTGGGCTTTCGGCAACCGAATTCACGTGTTCGTTTGGGTTGATGTTGCAGAGCTATAGCGTAGGGATGGTAGTGAACTGGATCCCCAACTTCAACGCGACGGGGACGGCGACGACACTGGCTATCGACGGTTTGCCTGCTATTCCAGTGAAACTATCCAACGGTACTGACAACCCGGAGGCTGCAGACCTGATGGCTGGGCGGCTTTATCCGGTCTGGTATGACGGGACGGTCTTTCGGCTCGCTCGTGAAACAGACCCCGTGACTTCCGGCGTGGCGCAGACAAAGGCCGGCGCACAATCCGGGCAAAATTTGTTGTGCCAGTCGGCAAGTGCATCGAGTTCGGCTTACACCTGTAATATGATTCCGGCGCTGGCCGCCTATGAGACGGGGATGTTAATTAACTGGCTCCCGGATGCCAGTGCCACAGGCGGTGCCACCACTCTCCAGATCGGCGGTCTCGCGGCCGTGCCCGTCAAACTTGCTAACGGTACTTCCAACCCTGCGGCTATCGACCTCACTGCCGGACGTCTGCACGTCATATGGTATGACGGGGCGCATTTCCGGCTGATCAAGGAAACCGATCCAGTTGCATCGGGTGTAGCCCTGACGAAGGCCAACGCACAATCCGGCCAGAGCTTGCTGTGTCAGTCAGGCGGCGCTTCCAGTTCAGCATACACTTGCGCCATGACACCGGCTCTCAGCGGCTACCAGACGGGAATGGTAATCCAGTGGATCCCCGACGTGAATGCTGGTGGCCCGGCCACTCTCGCCATCAACGGTCTGGCGGCTGTCTCAGTAAAGCTTTCCGACGGCGCTACCGATCCCATAGACGGCGAAATCGTGGCGGGAAAACAAGAGCAAATTTGGTATGACGGCACTTCGTTTCGATTGATGAAGAGAAAAGAAGACGTAGCTTTCGGTGCAACACGACCAGCCTGCGTCGCGTCACTGGCCGGGAGAATCTGGTATCAACCGACGGCCGCCGATGCTAAAGACGAGGTGGCGGTTTGCGCCAAAAATGCCAGCAATATATATGCCTGGCGGCTCATTTATTAAAGCTAGAATAGAGACAAATCAAATGGCATCCATATCACTTTTGCAGGCGAGGATAATACAAAGCCTGTCGGCAGTAATAATAGTTCTCATTCTGATCGGCTGTACACCCCCATTGCGGGGGGCACCATCACGATCTCTGGTAATCACGGGCGCAAATCGAACAATTAAGTCGATACCTCCTGGAACATCGGGTTGGAGCACACTGGGGTCATACCGGCTTGAAGGCCGTTTTACTCTGAACACCGCATCTACCGGCCAGCAACCGGTATTCCGGTTCGCTAACGATTTTGGGGTGCTGCTGGATAGCGGGGGTAATATCTTCGCTTTGCTGCGCGGCACCAGCGGTGGTGGATTTTGTCCCTTAAACGGAGCCAGGGAAATCCGCTTTCGTCTACGCCGCGATATCTCAGTTTCCAAATATAGCTTTGAAGTCTGGGACGAGGTAAGCGGCAGCTATTGCTCCTCCGAACAGACAGACCCGAACCCAACGGTTTATAACCTGAGCGGAGATTCATTTGCCATCGGATCGATATACGACCCGCTTTCGCCGGATATGGATATAGCCTTTATCCGCATCTATAGCGACCCGGGACAGCTATCGCAAAATCCACCACCACGCATCGCCACTTCACCTGGCAATTTGCTAAATCTGGAACTTGAAAACAACTTGCAGGACACCAGCGGCAAGAGCTTGCACCTGGCCTTTACCTCAGGTAGCGCTCAATACCGGGCCACGGCCATTCTAGCTCCAAGAATGCAGATCAACGTTCCATTGACGGGGCGGGCGGGTGATCCCGTTCGCCTGGAAGCCAACGGCTACACCAACGACGATACTCCGGGACTCAGCATAAGCTGGTTACGAATGGATGGGCCCGCCGACGGAATATGGACAGATCGAACTGCATCCAGCATTTCCTTTACACCCACTCTGCCAGGTGAATACTCTTTGCGGGCCGTGGGAATTACCGAAGCCGGCTTGAGCGTAAACAGCGACTTTAAGTTAGGCTCTGTACTCACAGACCGCAATGGTGTGGTGGTGGTGCAGGATGCAAGTATCAATCAGTTGCTGGGGCCGATGATACGGCATGGGGCCAATCCCTGGAACTGGCACGATGACCGAGCCATCGTGGCAGCTCAATATCAACTCGACCAACTATATGGAACCAACGGCGCGCCAGCCTTCTGGAGCAACGCGCCCTGGCAGACGAATCTGGGCGGCACGTTAACTCTAGTCAAAGGTAGTGCGACGATCACAGGTAACGGCACGCAGTTCCAAAGGGACTTCTGTGGTGGGGTAGGCAACACCAGCCCGACCTCTACTTATTCGCAGATTTATATTAAATATAATTCAGCGGAGTATCCAGGCACACAAGGATTGGCTCGCTATAACGTAGTTCGCTGCGACTCTCAGACCAGCATGATTGTAAATGCGGGCTGGGCCCACGCGAACGGAACCCAAACCGGGATCCAGTATGCGAGAGCCGATGGGTCGCTAGCCGGGTGGTGGACAAACTCCAACACACCTGGAAACTACTACGACAACGTTTTGGCATTCTATACGCTCTATTACCGCACCGGGCTGACCAAGTACCGGGATGCTGCCCGGACCCTGGCCCGTAATTGGTGGTACGGACCTTTCTATGACCGGGGCAAAAACTATGACACGCTTTCGATGGGTGGCAATTTTATCTCTGCCGGCCCGGCCCGCGGCCAATCGATCACGGGTTTGTTTCTGTGGGCTCTCGAAACTGGCGAGGATATCTGGCCCGGTATGAACTATGTGCTGACGTATCAGAAAGGCGTGGGCTATGACTTCGCATTGTCGCGAAACTGGGTCACCCAGATTGGCGACCTTCGTGAGCAGGGTTTCATCACCGCCGCCTACGCGCTGGCGGCACGATATCATCCCGACGGCACAACGCGCACGCAGTATCGCAACATCCTCAAGCAGTACATCAACCAACTCTGGGCGCCGCTGCAGTTGCCCACCGGAGAATGGACCAACACCAGCCCTCAGAACGCTACCTATGCTGGCGCGAGTTCTGTGACGGTGAACAACGGGTCCAACGTGATTACACTCAACGGCGGCACCTGGAGCGCCGGAACCTTCTGCAACGGCAATTTCAGCCCTTGCGATTACAAAGCCTGGATCTGGTTCTTCAGTTCTAGAAACAATGCCGAGATGCCAGGCAAGACGAACGCGGATCTCGGCGGTGAGACAGTTTATTACCGCGTGACAAACGTCACCTCGCCCACTACGGCGACACTGGATCGGCCTTATGTTGGAAGCAATGGCGCTAAAGGTGCCATCGTCTCGTCAATTGTCGGCTTCGGCACTCAGCCCTTTATGATGGCGCTGACGGCCGGTGTATTCGGCACTTATGTGTACGACACGCTGCAATTCTATGGTGATACGGCGGAGGCTAACAAAGCGCGGCAGTTCACAATCGACAGTGTGAACTGGCTGGCAACCGAATCGGCCTACCGCTCCAGCAGCCATTACCTCTACGGTGCCAGCTCGTTCCTAAACTGTGTCGACAATCCTACCTCACCAGGATGCGATGGCGGTTCGGTACTCAACGGGGAAGGCACTCGGGGGATTACAGCAGCGTACCTCTTTACGGGCTCGGATCTCACACGAAGCCAGGGCGACGATCTATACTCTGCCATCTGGTGCAAACAACCGGGCGGCTGGAGGTGCTCTGAGCCCGGCTTTACCGGAAGCTACGGTTTTTACATTGACGATCCACCGGCGGGATTTATGCTAAACCGGGCCGATCCGCTCACGAACAAATGGTTCGGCTTCTTTTTCGGCTATGGGTTTAGCTCAAGCTGGCCTGCAGCACGAGTGGGAGGGTTACAACCGAAGCAACAAAATACGGCCAGCGTGCAACCAGACTTCACGGCTGTCCCCAATACGACTCTAATCCGGGTGACGTCGCTCTATCCGGATGGTTCGTTTGCGCAGGGGGAGTGTACGAGCTCGCCATGTAGCATCAATGTGACGACCAACTGGGGTAACCCGATCATTCGTTACGAATACTTCAACGAACAGGATCGGTTGCTCGAAATCGGCGCGTGGTTCCCACTGGTGGTGGACTAAACCACCGGAACGGCCCCGGTGTATCGCGCACCGGGGCCGTTCTGTCTTCGATAGCATGTTATATTACGTGAGCTTTGGATACTTTTGTTCAACTTCTGGGACTGCTGACCGCAGTCTTGATTTTCCCCCTGGTGATCTGGGTGCCTGGATGGCTGTTGGCTAAAAGCTGCAACGTACTGGACTTTGACCAACTTCCGCTCACAAGCCGTCTAGCCCTTCCTTTGCTGCTGTCCATGGCGCTAAGCCCCGTGCTTGTTTATCTGGCGGCGCGCTATCTGGGGTCGCAAGGTGTATGGGCGATTTACTCGCTGATCTGGGTGCTGGCCACCCTAACTCTCCTTCGTCAATGGCGCGATTTTGCCGATGGAATCCAGGTTTTATGGAAAGACCACTGGAGGGGCGCGATCATCCTGCTGGCCTGGATCGTTGGGTGCTCGCTGGCCGTGATCGATCTGATTCTGCCCGACGATATCTGGCGCAATTTGAACATCATGGATTCAGTGGCGCATGTAGCTTTTACGGATTCTATAACCCGAACCGGTGTCCCTCCCGCAAATCCATTCACGTATCCGGGTGAGCCGATTCGACTTTTTTACTACTACTACTGGTATTTGATTTGCAGCCTTGTGGACCAAGTGGGAGGTGCCTGGATTCCTGCCCGGGCGGCGGTGCAGGCTGGGTCGATTTATGTTGGGCTTGCAATTGCAGCATTGATCGTAGTTTTCACCAACCTGTTGCAGGGAAGAACATGGTTTCCTGGCGGTGCTCGCCAAAACGCGAAGTTCGGCTGGATTTTGCTAGCCGTTACCGGTTTAGACCTGATTCCCTGGACCTTTCTGCACTTGATCCATAGATTCTTCCATTTGGGACCTGGCGGAGGCGTGAGTCTGGAACACTGGAACGAACAGGTAACTGCCTGGATGGGGGCCGTTGTAATGTCGCCTCACCATCCCGCCGCGCTGGTAATGGGCTTTACGGCAATTCTTTTGCTGGTGCGTCTGTGTGATGGTGGCTTGACGGGGTGGCGATGGTGGATGAATGTGGCGCTCATTGGATTGGCGATGTCTTCAGCGGCGGGAGTTTCCTTGTATGTCACGATGGCTCTTGGTTTAGGTCTTGGAATCTGGGCAGCGTGGATGTTGAGAGACGCTGCCCAGCGTCGCAGTCTGTTGGGGTTGGTGGTGGCTGGAGCGCTGGCGCTGGTTCTATATGCGCCGTTTGCCCTCGAGCTTCGCTCCAGCTCGAAACTCGAAAGCCTTCCACTGCAACTGTCGGTACGAGCCTTTGAAGTAACCGATTATTGGCTCCCGTCCATAGTTAAGGTCTTAAAGCAGTGGTCTGCATCCCGTTACTTGCTTAGGCTGTTGTTCTTGCCGCTCAATTACTTTCTGGAGTTCGGGTATTTTGCGGCAGCAGCACTTTTATACTGGGTTTGGCGGCGGAAACTAACACCAAAACTCGATTCAGTGGAAAAGCTGCTGATATCAATTGCGGTGTCATCGTTTACAGTCTGTACTTTTTTAAGCTCAACTTTCAAATGGAATGACCTGGGGTGGAGGGCTTTCCTGGTGGCCCAGTTTGTTCTCCTGCTTTGGGCAATACCGGTTACGAACTGGATTTGGACGAGAACGCCAGAAACGAAAAAGTGGCGCAGTGCATTGCTGTTTCTACTAATAACGGGCATTGCCGGGACAACCGTAGAGATGATCAACTTCAGGCTGCGAAATATAGACCAGGTTGGGCCGCAAGGCGTCGCCACTTATGAAGCTTACCGATGGGTTGATAAGAACACTACAGCGGAAACGATTGTTGCGTTTAATCCCAACTCGACAATCGACTATTTCAACTCGCTTTACGGCAACCGCCAGACGGTTTCTGCCGGGCGCCTATACGGTACACATTTCGCTGTGGGCGAAATGGGAGTAAAAACCCTTGAGGACTGTTTGCAGTTTTTTAGTGGCAAGCTTACAGAAGCGCAACGCAACGCCTTTCTCGAGAACTATAAAGTGGGTGTGATCGTGGTAGTGCCAGCCGACCCAATTTGGGCCGACAAAGAGTCCTGGATATGGAGACAGAAGCCAGATTATGCCAACGCCGGAGCTCGGGTGTTCAGGCGCTAAGGCGGAGATCGCCCGCTGGGATGGGCGGCAAATTTGCAAGAACGGCTTGCTTGTAGAACTCATCGGGGTCCGATACCGGTTGCCAACCCAGGAGCTTTTTCGCCAGCGAGCAATCGATAGGGGCAGACATGGAAAGACTCGCAGGATCGCGCAACGAGGCGCATTCCGCAGACCGTCCGCGAATGCACCGCTTGGCGGCATAAAGAAGAATCTCACGCAATTGAATGCGCCAGACAGCGCGGGGGTGAAACTGAAAGTTGCGCAAAGAATGCCTGGCTATAAATTCCAAATACTGGCGGGCTGTGGGGCGCACATCTCCAGCAAGATTGAAAGACAGGCCTTCGATTTCCGGGGTAATCATCGCGTGGAACAAGGCACTGGCTACATCTTGAACCAGCACAAATGGCAAAGGGGAAGTGCCGCTTCCGTAGCCGAAGACATGGATATCCGAGACGATGTCGCCGAGAGCGCCATGGAGTACTCGAGAACCAGGGCCGACCACAACACCCGGGCGGACAATTACAACAGGAAGCTTCTTGCTGGAATGAAGTTTGAGCAGAGCGCGTTCGGCCTCGATTTTGCCGCGGCCGTATAGACTGCGCTCTTCGGGCGAGGAATCGGGGCCCTCTTTCTCGGTAACGCTTCGCGAGCCGCCCAGATAGAGGGCTGAAATCGAGCTTGTATAAATCAGGCGTCGAACGGAATGGGCGAGACAGGATTCGGCTATGGCTCTGGCTCCACCCACTACTTCGTTGGAAAAACTCTCCCAATCCGGCCCACCGCCAAAAGGCATTGTGAGATCGAAGACAAAGTCGGCACCTGCAATGGCCTCATGGATGAGATCATGTTGAGTCACGCTCGCCGAGCGATAGGAAAGCATGCTGTTAGTGCTCTTGCGAGAAGCCGCCGAGCGGCTCACCACCGTGACACGGTAACCCCGCTCCAGCAGCAAACGGGTCAACTGAGAGCCGATAAATCCGGCTCCTCCAAACAGTACTGCATGAATGGCTTCAGACATGCGGGGCCCCCTTCCGGTCTGTCTGGCTTGCACTTGCCCACATCAGCTCACAAGCTTCAATGACAGCCGTGGCGTGACTGGCGCTGGCGATCGGCGGACGATTCTGCGCTAAAGCCTGATAAAAATTGAGCAAAGAAGCGTGAACCGACACATCCTGAGCAAGAAATGGCTTTCGCAGCCCGGCAGTTCCAAGAAGGTTGCCACCCAAATTTTTCGTTGCCTGGGCAAGAGTCGAAGCAGAAACCGCCAGCGTATCGACTAAATCATGAAGGCGCAGATAGGGGCGTTTTAAATGCACGCGCAGAATATCGCGAGAGAGATCTAAATAAGCTTCGCCATCCTGCCCAAGAACACGAACAGAGAGGCTATGGTTTTGAGAACCGAAGCGGATCTGAAGATTGGCGCAGCCCCTTTCGCAATCCATGGAACTCATCCAGTCCTGGAAAAAGATCTGTCCGTTTGACAAGGTCAGTGGCGAGTAGGTTGCTGTCGAAGCCTGCGTGACCGCGCCTAGTAAATGACAAATGATGGAAAGCGGATGAGGGCCCCACTCCAGGAGAATATTTCTGGGCTCCCGAAACATCCAGTGGGTATGCGGAGGGCTGGATAGAGCGGGCATCGAAATCGCGAATTGGACAGATACGTGTTCAATCGCTCCCAGCTCACGACGGCGGATGCACTCCATAAAGCGCTGAAAAACCGGCGTGAACAGATAATTGTGATTCACACCGAGGTGGCAACCCGATTCGCTCGCCAGAGTGGACAACTGATGGCATTCAGCCGGGTATAGGGCAAAGGGTTTTTCAACGAGGACGTGTGCGCCCGCACGCAGACATTGAGCGGCCGGAGCGGCATGGGCGGCAGGCGGGAGCAAGACGTGAACGACATCTGGCCGGGCCGGGGCGAGGAGGGAATCGAGCGTATCGAAGACTTGAGGAATTCCGTGCTCGGCAGCAAATGCTTCTGCCTTGGGACGATCGATATCACAGACGGCAATCACCTCAAGACCAGGAAGGAGCCTGAGGGCAGTGACGTGAGGGGTAGCGATTCCACCTGTGCCGAGAAGTGCAACTTTGAGTTTGGATTGCCCTGGAGAATACATTATGGGTTTATAAATCGGAAGGCTGCCGGAAAAGTTGGAGCTCTGACAATCGTGACATTCATGGAGCTAGCAAGTCAATGCGAATGCCCACCGGGCTATGAAGCTGGACGGACGAAATCCCTGGGAGGGCTAAGGATTTCGTTGAAAAGATTCTCGTAATATTTCACCACCTGACCGGTAGAAAATTCGGCAATCATTCGCAGGCGCGCGCTCTCGCCCAGGCGCATTCTGAGAGGCTCATCGTTGACAAGCCGCAACAGGGCTGCGGCGATGGAATCTTCGTTGCCCAACTCAGTGACTAAGCCATTCTCCTCATGAGCGATCAACTGTGTATTAGCGGGTATGTCGCTTACTACGGCCGGCAGGCCGGCTGCCATGGCTTCAATCAGGGAACAAGACAGCCCTTCCACTTCAGAAACAAGAGTGGTCAGGTCGGAGAGTTGTAGCCATTCCAGGACTCCGCTCATAGGAAGGCGGCCGGTTAAGACTACGTTACGCTTCAATCCCAATTCATCCACCAGGGCATGAATCTGTTCTCTCAACGGCCCATCGCCCAAGATCGCGAGAATGGTATCAGGCCTCTGAGCGATTACTTTCTGGAATGCACCCAGCATGGACGGGATCTTCTTTGGATAATCCAGCCGGCCGACGAAAACAATAACAGGTGCCTCAATGGGCACACCAAGCTGAATGCGCTTTTCGATCTTTTCAGCCGGACTACAGGGTTTGAATTCATTGGTGTCGACCGGATTTGGCATCCAGCTGACCTTAGTCAAATCGAAGCCCACCTGCCGGCATTCTTCCAACATGCCCGAATTCAGAATCAGAATGCGATCTGCCCATTTGCGAAGCAAGAACAGTGAAAGTCGACCCGTCATGGACGAAGCCATTACTGCAACCAGACTGCTGCCAGAGAACTTCATGACAATCGCTTTCCCAAGCAGGCGGGCAACGAGGAGCCCAGTCAGGAGATGGATTCCCTGCATCAGGAAATAGGCGACCTGATAGTTCTTTCGCTCTGCCCACAAAGTCCAACCCACACCCAAAGCGAAAATATAGCCCCGGTACCGCACTGGCCAGCTTTCTCCGATCATTCGCACAGGGACACCGCATGAGTCAACCCAATCCCTTCCAGGGGGCATGGGAGGGCCTCCAGCGGTAATGATTTTGGCATGATGTCCATTGGCCATCATGCCTTGACTCACCCTTTGAGCTTCAATTTCAGATCCTCCAAGGACAGGCACGTACGAGTACGAAATCAACAAATAAGATAACTTGGAGCTCACAAATAGGCTTTCAGATTAACGAACTTGATTTTCATTTTGGGGAAAGAGAGCGAGATAGCGATTCCGGTACGAACTCAACGAATGCGAGCATCCTGGGGCAATTCACGCTCAGCCGCAATATACAGCGCTACTGCAAAGCTGACCAAGACGGGGAAGTAGAGGCGATAGGCTAGCGTTAGGAAGAAGGCTGCCACTGAGAACATAACGATCGAGAGCATCAAGGCCAGGCTAATGATTTCAAGTTCTTTGTGACGATGCAGAATCGCTCTTCTACGTACACTTGCTGTCTTTCGCCAGCTGGCTATCAGGCTCATGGTGAAAAGCAGCAATGCAGGAAGGCCCGCCTCGCTTGAAATTTGGAGAAACGAACTATGGTTCATCATTCCACGGCCCATCCGGCCATTAGTTAAATCGCCCCCGACTATCGCGTTTGAAAACTGTCCTGGACCGAGTCCGAAAATTGGGTTTTGTAACGTGGCAACCAACCCTCTTTTCATGAGTTCGGTTCGACCGAGCCTGGACTCAGAGGCTTCCGAACCCGTATTCTCATCGTTTGTCAGAGTGGCGAGGCGGTTAACAATGGTCGCTGGCGTAAACAGAAGCAGCAAAAAGAAAAGCATGGGCACGGCAAAAGCAAGCGCCGCACGTTGCCAGCCACGGCTGAAAAGCAGCACAACGATATAACCGGCCGCCATGGCAAGAACTGCGCCGCGGGAAGCGGTTTGCAGACAAACCATGAAGGCCCAACCCAGCACCCCGAGTAAAGCCCATCTCAAGATAGACGGAACCGAATGAATTTTGGAAGCAGCCCAAAGAAGAGGGGCAATCATTAACAACTGTGCGGCTAAATCATTGGAATTGCCGATTGTGACAATGGATTCCAGCTCAAGCCGCTCGCCTTGCTTGGACATGAACTCGGCGGTGAGGACGTTTAGAAAACCTGCCGCGCAAATGGAGTAAATTACTAAGCGCAGATCGCGATAGTTGTAAACCAGGCCGCTCAGAAAAAGTAGAAAGATGACTTGCGTGCGGAAGAAGCCGGACATGACGGGGAAAGAGCCTCCGGGCCATGCACTAAAGGGGATTACAATCACGAGCCAGGCAGAGAACAAGACATACCAAATGATCGGGGAGTATTTGAAAGACCGTTTCAATCCACCCACGGCAATATAGCCGATCAGGGCAGGAATGCCGGTAACAACAGGAAGATAGAGTCCCAAATTGTAACGCATGAGCAAAATCTCATGGAGGAAGCTGAGCTGAACAAACAGATAGGCACAAGCGGCAATGAGCGCCAGGCGCTGGAAGGGATTACCGGGTTCGGGAGTCCACCGGGGTGCACTGGGAGTGGGGACTGGACTAGCAAAGCTCTGAAATGACGGTACCGGGCGGGCCGGTGGAGCGCTGATGCGACTGGGCATTGGCTCCCGGAAACTGGCGGCGGAAGGTCTAAATTTGCTCAAGCATGCACCTCTTTCTAGGATCGCACGATCAAAGGAAAATCTGTATGGGGGGTATAATTCAAAGTTCAACGGATATGGATACATGAAGCAGTCGCTCAAAGCAGGTGTACGCGGAGTGTTTGCGCTAATGGCCTGGCCTCTGGCATTGCTCAGCCTCTTCGGGAAATCACGGGCTGGCTACCTGACAGGGGCACACTTGGTGGCGCTGGGGCCGGGCATCCTGGGGGACTATCTGCGCTGCGCCTTTTATCGATGGACGTTGAAGGAGTGTTCGGCAGAGTGCAGGATTTCTTTTGGCGTAATTTTTTCAAATCCCGATGCAACAGTTGAAGACGGCGTCTATATCGGCCCCTACAGCGTACTGGGGCGAGTCAGGCTGGGGCGTAACGCGCAACTGGCGTCTCTGGTGCAGGTATTAAGCGGGGCACGCCAGCACGGCCGCAATGAAAAGGGTGAATTGCTGACCGGCGAAGTGGGGGAGTTTGAGGCGGTAGAGATTGGAGCCAATTGTTGGATCGGAGCATCGGCCATTGTGATGGCCCCCGTGGGGGAGGGCTCGACAGTAGGAGCCGGCGCAGTTGTAACAAAGGCAATCCCGGAGCGAGTGATCGCCGTAGGCAATCCGGCCCGTGTGCTTAGAAGCCTCGACGAGACTAAGCAGAAACTCTGATTTGACATACTAGAGTCTGATCACAATGTGCGGCATCACAGGCTACGTCGGAGAAAACAACAACGCAGAAGCTGAGCCCATCCTGCGGCGGATGGTAAAGGCAATCGAGAGGCGTGGCCCCGACGGTGAGGGGGTCGAAAATTGGCCGGGGGCGTGGCTGGGACACCGGCGTCTGGCGATTCTCGACTTAAGCGACGCGGGACGGCAGCCGATGTTGTCTGAAGATGGCGCGGTTGGGGTGGTTTTTAATGGGTGTGTTTATAACTTTCTGGAATTGCGGCAGGAACTGGAACAACTCGGGCACCGCTTTCGATCGATGTGCGACACGGAAGTTGTCGTCCGCGGCTATCAGCAATGGGGGGTGGACGATTTAGCCCGCCGGATGCGTGGCATGTTTGCCATTGGAATCTGGGATAACCCGCGGGCGACGCTAACGCTCTTGCGGGACCGTCTCGGGGTAAAGCCTTTGCTCTATGCGCGCCGTGGCAAGAACTTTGGATTTGCTTCGACGGCAGCTGCGCTAGTGGCTGGAGGGCTGGCCAAAGAGATCAGTGCCGCCGGCATCCTGGAGTTTCTCGAGTTTGGATATGTGACGGACGCGCATTCGATTTACGAGGGAGTGTCCAAGCTGGGGGCCGGGCAAATACTGGAGTGGAAAGACGGCGAGATCACCGAGCGGACATACTGGCGGCTACCGGACCCTGAGGAAAACTCGCGGATTGGATTTGAAGAAGCGGTAGAGGAAACCGAAAGGCTATTACTTGAGTCGGTGAAGTTGCGCCTGATCTCTGATGTCAAGGTGGGCGCACTACTCAGTGGGGGCATTGATTCGGCACTGGTGTGCTGGGCTGTAAGGCAAGCCCAGGCCGATATTACGGCCTTTACGGTAAGCATGCCCAACGACCCTGCCGATGAGACGGAAGCTACCCGGCGGACAGCGGCGCTGCTGGGAATACCGCATGAGGTTATTTCTCTTCCCAGCGACAGTAGCGGGTTGCTCGAAGAGGTGACTACTGCCTATAGCGAACCATTTGGGGCACAATCGGCGATGGCGATGCTGAGTGTATCGGCGGCGGTCAAACCCCATGCGACAGTGCTATTGACCGGCGACGGCGGGGACGATTTATTTTTGGGCTACTGGTTTTATCCGACTTATCTGAAGACGGAACAAATCGCCCGCATACTGCCAGATTTTGCAGGACCGCTCTGGCGCAGCCTTCGGCCTGTCGCGGACGCGATTCCCGCCCTGCGCCGCCCCAAACACTTTGCCGATTACATTACCGGCGGCCTGGGTGGGCTGACGCGGGCCCACGATGGTTTGCCCTTCTACCAGCAGCGTGGATTGCTGGGGCCACGGCTCAAACAGATGCCGTTGGCACAGCGTGAAATTGCCCTGACGATGGACGCAGCCCGGCACATGATGCGCGAACTGCTGCAGTATCAGCAACGCACCTGGTTTGTGTCGGAGTTTATGACCAAGGTGGATGGCGGAGCGATGCATCATGCCCTTGAGGCGCGAGCGCCGTTTCTCGATCAGAAGCTCTGGGACTTCGCCGCTAAGCTGCCGCCATCTCTGCGTCTGCAGGGCGGCGAGTTGAAGACCATTTTGCGAACCATCGTTCGCCGCCGCATTAGCCCTGAAGTAGCAAACCGCAAGAAGCAGGGCTTTACAGTACCGGTGGAGCGGTGGCTGGCCGGGCCCTGGCTGGAGTCGTTTTCCGCTATGGGGAGGGATTCGGTGCTGGAGAAACAGGGTTGGCTGGCACCGGGAGCCTTAACTCGCTGTGCTGACGAGGTTCGGCAAACCGGAAGGGCCACCCGGCAGGTGTGGTTTCTGATGGTGCTGGAAACCTGGATGCGAGCTAAATTATGACAAGACTGCGAGCATTACTGTTATGAATGTAGGCTTGACCCTGAACTCAACACAATTACATAAAGATCGGCCGAGAATCGCAGAACTGGATGGCTTACGAGCATTCGCGATCACTCCCGTTTTGTTCAGTCATCTGGTTCATCCAGCTGGAGCGTGGCAATGGCTGATGTTTTTTGTTCATCTAGGTTGGGTAGGGGTTGATCTTTTTTTCGTCCTGAGTGGTTATCTGATCACCGGGATTCTTACCGCCAGTCGCAACTCCCCACATTACTTCAGAAATTTTCTCATTCGGCGGGCTTTGAGAATTCTTCCTCTTTACTACATTTGCATCGGGTTGTTCTGCGCTGCAGCGTATTTTCATCCCGACAAAAGTAGCTGGAAGGCGTTTATTGACTGGGGGGGGCCATTCTGGTTTATTTTTTACCTCGGCAACTTCCGCATCGTACTGGAGAATGCGGCACCGCCGATTTTCGCTTTCTTTCCATTATGGTCACTGCAGGTGGAAGAACAGTTCTACTTGATTTACCCATTCGTGGTGGCTGTATGTCCGACCCCGATCTTGAAAAAGGTTTTGTGGGGATGCACTGCATTCGCACTGGGATTTCGTTGCTTTGCCACTTTGTTTTTCCCTGGTACGAGCGCCTATATCTGTTATGTTTTGACGCCAAGCAGAATGGACGCGTTAGCGATTGGTGGGCTAGTTTCGATTTATCTGAAAGAACCAGGCAGCTTACCCAGTTTGGAAAAAATCCGGAATATAACAATCCTTTTAGCAACTCTTTGCTTTACGTTATTTGTCCTCGTAAGTCCGCAGGCGTTCAATCCTTGGATCCAAACCGTGGGCTATACGCTGGTAGACGTCACCTGTGCGGCCGTCTTGATCCTGATAGTCATGTCTCCGGCCGGAATACTATCGACGTTTCTCAAATCGCCTCTTTTGGTAATTACCGGTCAAATCGCATACGGACTTTATATTCTTCATGCACCTGTAGGTTGGGCGATGGGTCAATTTCTCGAACGCTACGCCGGGTTGAATTCACGCGGACCTATGGCTTCAGTCATCATCTCGGCAGTTGTGTTCGCCGTAGCCTGGATGTCCTGGCACTTCTTTGAGTCACGCATTGTGCAACTAAAGAAAAAATTTGCCGAATAACTAAGGGATGTGGAATGGAGAAGAGTGAAGCGAATGAACGTTAGAAAGGCGCAAAGCCTCAAGCATCTCCTTGTATTATTGGCACTCGTATTACTATGCACTTGGCCAATACTGCGCTACGGGTTGTCCGATTGGGGCAACGACGGAATGCACCACGCGCTGGAGACCAAGGAGTTTGCCCGGCAATTCTGGGATGGCGACCCGTATCCGCGCTGGCTGACGGATTTTAATGGCAAGTTAGGTTCGACCAGCTTTTTCTTTATTCCCACCTTTTCGCGTTTCGCAGTGGTGTGGCTCGAGCCACTGATTGGCAACTGGGATCCAAATGGCTTCTATATGACGGGCATCGGAGCGGTGTTGTCCTTCTTCCTCGCCGCAGTAGCCTGTTATTGGTGGTGCAGGAGTTTTGCAACACCCGAGGCGGCGCTCTTTGGTGCTGTCATTTATACCGTACAGCCGTATCATCTGGCGGTGAACCTCTACACGCGTGGGGCCATGGGCGAGATGTGGGGCAATATCTGGCCTCCGCTGATTCTATTGGCTCAGTGGCACATGATTGGTGGCTCGCGGATGGCATTTCCGGCGCTGGCCTTAAGCTACGGATGCCTGGTGATGAACCACATGCCCACAACGCTGTGTTTCTCGCCAGTTCTTTTATCCGCAGCATGGTTTTTATCACCGGCGGGCAAAGGTTGGACTGTGTTTGTAAAGACGGGTCTGGCGATGGCGCTGGGTATGGGGCTGGCGGGCGGCTATCTGGGCCCGGCGATGTTCGACCAAAAGAAGGCTTATCTGGAACTCATGTCGGAAGGGATGTTCCAGTACTACAACCTGTGGCTGTTCCGTTGGGATTCGCTGCTGCAATCGCAGATGAGATTGATGGTTCTAACCATCCTCACGCTGGTGCCAACGGCGATTTGCTGGTGGATGGCTCGGCGAAGGGAAAAAGATGCAAACCGAAACTTGCAGCTTACCTTTCAAGGCTTCATGATTGTCTTCGCCATCTTCATGGCCTCGCAATTAAGCGCCCCGATCTACAGTATTTTCAAGCCACTTCAGATGTTGCAGTTTCCCACGCGCTTTCTCCAGGTCTTTGTGGTGCCGGTTGCGGGAATCGCGGCTCTCAGCTGGCCTTACTTGCGGCTGCCGGAGGGGGGCTGGAGAGGCCGGGTGCCGCAATTGGCTGTGGGCCTCTTTCTGCTTTGCACGATCGTAGTGACAATGTGGGGCGCTTCGAAATCTTTTAGCGTTTGGCGGCCTTTTGAGGCGGAGCGCCAGGCGATGTGGGATTTGTGTATGAGAATACGGCCTGAGATCTATCAGTATCTTCCGCGGACCACACATGTGCGCGAAATCGATACGCCTCAGAAGCTTGCGGAATTCATGAAGGTTTACCCGCCACGGCAAATGAATCTACAGGGTGGCCAGGGCGAAACAATGACTTCGCCGAAGGTGGAAAGCTGGAAGGCTCGCAAGATCCGTTTATCAGTGGACAGCCCGGCAGCGGGAACACTTAAGATCCACCACTTTGCTTATCCAGGATGGGTAGGGCGAAGAATCGATACGGGAGAAATAATTAGCGTCGGCGCCGACGATGTAGGGTTGATGCAAATGCAGCTTCCAGCTGGGCGTTACGGCCTGGAGATTGAATTGACTGAGCTCGGGCCGGAATGGTGGGGAGAAACGATCAGTATGGCTTCTTTTGGTTTGCTGGGGGGAATCACCTTGCTCGGACTGCGCAGAAACAGGAAGGGTGAATCTACCCGCTCATAGAATACATCTAAGAGAAGTTTTGCCGCCGAATGGAGTTATCCGATGCAGAGCTCGCAGCCCAATACCCACCAATGGATGATCTTACATGACCTTCCACTCCGCAAAAAATAAGGTTCAAAGCCAAAACGCTGACTGGGCGCGCGCAAGTCTCTACTCTGCACTTGGTGGGATTCCAACAGGCATGCTGCTGAATTCAGGCGTCGTTTTTACGCCAGACAAAGACGACGGTTTTGCCAAAATTACGGCCCAACAGTGGATCGATGTATTTGCTGAGGGGCACCATCCAGGTATCCCAAAGGCGAATTTGGCCGTAATTGGGCATCGACTGGCGCATGACAGCTTTGTTCATTAAGGATGCCGCCATCCCGATACTGTCCAGATAGACGCGCTCGACGAATTCCCCGCCCCGCTTGGGAAAAACCGCAGTCATGGAATCGCGGCTGTAGCGGCGATAATGGCCAATCGCCTTGTCAAAGGGACTGTAGAGCCACTGGTGAGCCGGACAAAGGACAATCAGGTGGCCGCCCGGTTTGAGCCGCTCAACCGCACGAGCAACCTCGGCAGCGTCGTCTTCGATATGCTCAAGCACGTCAATGTAGACGAGGGAATCAAAACTTCTGGCGGGATCGAGACTGGATAGGGTGCCTTCGATCCATTCAATAGGGTGCGGTGCCGAGGGTTTGCGCAAATGGGCCTGTTCGATAAGGCGGCCGTCGGGTTCAATACAAATTAAATTCTTCACCCGCCCGCCACAGAACATAGGCGTATTGGCCCCAATGCCACTGCCGACTTCAGCTACTTCATCCCGTACATAAGGACTGATAAAATCCGCCCAGTATTTCTTCCAGTTTTGTGCGTGGAGAAAAATTTCCAGCTCGTTTCCAATGTAGGCGCTCATAAATGCTAAGACCCTCTTTGTTCCAAATGAGAAAAAAACAGCTTGTAATCCCTGAGTGGAATTACGGAAGCAACGCCCCGCGAAGACAGTAGAAAAAAGACAAGGACTCCGGCGGCAGTGGCGAGCTGGGCCAATAAAAGCAGAAGTAGGCCGCTAACGGTGCTAGTCCAGCCGGGGATCGGAAGCTGAGTGAACAATCTTAGAGTTACCACCCCAAGCAGTGCCAGCACCAGAAGGACCCCCGCCGTTATAACCCCGATCAGAATGCGCACCACTACCCGCTCGGCAAAAACCGAGATGGCGCTCAACCCGTGGGTGACCAGCGAGACGGTATTCATCGAGGAAGCACCAAAGTAACGGTGGCCGCGATGAGTTGGCAACAGAAACAGCGCTAGCTTGTGATGCAGAGCGGCGGCGGCGTAGTGATTCCATAACGAGGAGGTAAGCACCAGCCGGGCCGCCTGGCTGGGCGCGATGATACTGAAGTTCCCCATCTGGACCGGTATACCGGTAAGGATCAAATGGAGGGTGCGGTAAAGGAAGTAGCCCAGCCGGAAAGACCAGTTTTCAGAGCGGCGGGTACGTTGGGCAAAGACGGCGGTAGCTCCGCCGAGCTCTTCAAAGCGATCCAGAAGCCGAATGGAATCAGCCGGGGTGTCTTCCCCATCGCTGTCCATGATCAGGATGGGGTTTGCTTGAGCCGAATCAACCAGGTGACAAAGCCCAACGGCGATTGCCCGCTGGTGGCTTAGATTGATACGGAGATGAAGGATCGATATGGACTCGATGGCGCGGTAGGAACGCCTGGCAAACTCTTCTGGAGGCGGTACCGGAGAATCATCATTGATCAAAACAACAGTGAGGGTTCTCGATGCGGCCAGAAAATTCTCATCCAGCTTCTCCAGCAATACACTGCAACTGGCCCAATCGTTGTAAACAGGGATCAGCAGCACGGGCGTGAGATGGGCCATTGGCCTAACGGGCCCCCGTGCGATACAGCAAGGTACGCAGAGTATGAAAGACGATCAGAAAATCGAGTAGGGGCGACATGTTCTTGATGTAGTAGAGATCGTACTCAACCTTCATCTTGGTCTCAACCAGAGACAGTTCTGGCACGTGGTAGAGCTGGGCCCAGCCGGTGATACCGGGTTTGACACGCAGCCTCTGCGGATAGAGGGGCAAACCCTTGGTGAGCTTTTCTGCGTAAACGGGCATCTCCGGCCGTGGGCCGACAAAAGTCATGTCGCCCCGCAGAACATTGAAAAACTGTGGCAATTCATCCAGACGGGTGATGCGAATGAAGCGCCCAACGCGGGTGATGCGAGGGTCGTTGTCGGATGCGCGAATCGTACCAAAGCGGGCATCGCCGTCGACAAACATGGACCGGAATTTGAGGATATTAAAGACTTGTCCGTTAAAACCGACACGCTGTTGCCGTAAGAGCGCCGGGCCGGGGCTGTCCAGACGAACGGCAAGGGCCGTCAGCAGCATGAATGGCCAGCTGAGTGCAATTCCAACGATGGCAAAGAGGCGGCTGTAAATGTCCTGGCAAACGATTTTCCAGCGGGCGGGACGAAAGGAAGGCGAAAAAATGAGCTCGTTGATGGTAACGGAATCGAGTGACACCCGCTGAAGCAAAATTTCATGAAGGTCGCCTACGGTCTCGACGGTCATGCCAGCCATGCTGCACTGCAGGAGTGCTTCGCCGAAACTATCGTCCGGGGAGATGACACCGGAAACGCAGATGCGATCTGGTGCAAGGGCTACCACTTTCTCAAAGAGCCCTTCGTGGACACTGAAGACCTCGGGATACGGGGAGTGATCCTTGGCATCTAGGTTGGACCCAAGACTGACGACACCGACGTTTTCGAAACCTTTTTCGGGAAAATGAGAGATGTGTTCGGCGAGACTTCGGGAGACGCTGGTATCTCCCCAGAACAGCACTTTCTGAAAACCAACAATGCGCAGGAGAAGAAGAGAATAAAAATATCTCCAGAGCATCAAGCCGAAAAAGGCAATGATAGAGCCGCCAATCATCACCCAGCGCGACAGGATGATAGCGCTGCGGGAATAGCTGAGGAGAGACTGCAGCAAAAAGGTAAAGCCAAAGACGAGAAGCAGGTCTTCGGCAAATTGACGTCGTGACTGAATACGAAGATGCTCATAAAGACCGATCATGTACATTGCAAACAGCATTGTCATGGAGATCAGCGCAAAGGGCATCAAGTCTGTTGTGAAGAGGAAAAGCTCTTCGAAGAAAAGAGGATCGTATGCGGGACGAATCGCAATGAACGCGACCAGGTAGGAGGCGAAAACGATCAATGCATCCAAAAAGACGAGAATAAGAGTTCGGAAACGCGGCATTAGAAAAAGATGAGCCTAGCACATGGCAGGGATTGGTGCTGAATGCGTGAGCTACAAACTTTACAAGGCAATGCCATTGTCCTACTATATCGCCCGAATCAAAACGGACGAAAACCATAAGTGCTTTGCCCGGGTGCCGGAAGCAGTCGAGGTGGGCCCAAAGGCCCAAGCCATGCTGAAGCCCAGCGCTGCAAGTTGTTGAAAAAAATGGAGCGGGAGACCGGGTTCGAACCGGCGACGTTCAGCTTGGGAACTTGGACATCGATTGACTATAAAGAACATAGGCGTCCAAGGCGAACATTCTAGCCATTGAAAACCACTGAGAATTTGAAGTTTGTCCGGGTTGCCACCTTAATGGAGTAATCGGAGTAACCAAGACCCTCCCTCCCCGAGGTTTGCCCAAACGGCGCTCGAATGCGCCTGGGGAGCCTAGTGAACCCAAGCAGGAAACCGCAGAATGGCCTCGCGAGTGTCGATTCGATCCTCCAGGATTCGTTCGGGGATTTCATCGTCTCGAAACAGAAGGTTCGCCAAACCGAGGGCATCTTCTTCGTCCGGCAGAAACGCGAAACACAATCTCAAACTCTCGCCTACACGGCACGACCGTTCATTTTGTGCGGACTGCCAGTTCGCCGCCCGCCCAAAGACCAACTCCTTTTCGAGCGAAGAAACGGTCACTTCAAACTCCAAGTCACCGGGCACCCGGAGTTTGGCCTGCCCTTCGGCCAGGACCGCTTGGTCCTAATCTTCCTTGCCACGATGGCGGTTCGACAACGAAGCCAAGTAGTGCAGTTTCGGGCTGCGGCGGAGATGCTCGATTTCTTCGGAATGTCGAAGGGAGGCAAGGAGTATCGACGAATCGTGGCGGCATTCGAACGCATCTTCGGTGCGACCATATTCTTCTCAACGCAAACCCATGATTCGGCAGCCACGATGACCCACCGCAGCCGCTTCAATTTCCTACGCGAGGCGGAGATCTGGTACGGTCGACCTGCAGAGAAGGCCCACAGAACGAACACGATTATGC
Source organism: Bryobacter sp. (assembly GCA_022843625.1). Lineage (GTDB taxonomy): Bacteria > Acidobacteriota > Terriglobia > Bryobacterales > Bryobacteraceae > Bryobacter. Next base: position 81,799 of record JALHNH010000007.1, read on the forward strand.
TGAGCGACGAGTTCTACGCCGAGGTAGCTTGCCACCCTATCCCATCCGATCTCGAAGCCATCAAGGTGCTTGCGGCAGCGCCGGCACTGTTGGATCTATTCCTATGGCTTAGCTACCGCTGCTTTGTTTCAAAAGGCCTCGAGTCGATTCCACTCTTCGGGCCATGTGGTCTGACACAGCAACTAGGTTGCGTGGAGTATTCCCGGCCGAGCCGATTTCGCGCCATGCTGGAACAGTGGCTTCGAACCATTCGCGGACTTTGGCCAGAATGCCCCGCAATAATCAGTTGTGATGGCCAAATGCTCCAACTCTATCCCAAAAATTCGGTGAACTTCCGCCCTGAGCATGTCAAGTTTGTATGCAATAAAACTTGACACTATGAAGCCCCCGGCCGATACTCTGGATATGGCCAGCGCCCTCAAATCTGCCCAACCCAAGGGTATCGCGGCTTCGGTTCGCCGACGCATCGAGCGTGGCGGCGAGCAATTGTGGCGACTCGAAGACTTTCGCGATCTGCCATTCGATGCCGTCGCGCAAAGTCTGTCTCGCTTGACACGGGAAGGATTGATAGAACGACTTAGTAAAGGCGTCTACTTTCGCCACCGGGAGACGGCTTTCGGCAAGAGCAGACCCAATCCCGCTGTCATACAGAGACTTGCGAAGAAGACCAGATCGGTCTTTCCGGCAGGTACAGCGGCTGCAAACCTCCTCGGTTTCAGCACCCAGTCTGCCCGTCGCGGCGAAGTTTCAACCAGTGGGCTGAGCCTGCCTCGTAAACTGGTCGGCCCGGATACCGTAATTCACACGCGCAGGCCGGAAGCCTGGGCGAAACTCTCCGATCAGGATGCTGCACTTCTCGACTTTCTAAGGCAGGGCGGCAAGCTGAGTGAACTATCGCCAGGGCAAACCGTTCAGAGAGTGATAACGTTGATTTCCGAAGAGGGACGCTTCGAGCGGTTAGTCGGTGTTGCAGCCACAGAGCCTCCGCGCGTCAGAGCAATGCTCGGAGCCATCGGAACTCATCTTGGCAAGAAGGCCGCTGCGCTCAAACGTCTGCGTGCGTCCCTGAATCCCTTCTCGAAATTTGATTTCGGTATGCTAGCCGGTCTGCCGCATGCAAAAGAATGGCAAGCAAAGGAGCAGCGATTCAATGAAGCTCTTTGAACATCCTGACTTTGAGCAAGCCATCCTCCAGGCGGCCGAGTTCTTTCGCGAGCAGGGACTCAGGCCGGCCATCATTGAGAAAGACTATTACGTCACCGAAGCGTTGCGCGCGCTCACCATCTCAACCAGCACCACCGGCACTCGCGCCCTCGGTGCGGGTGCGGAGAACAGCGTCGAAATCACCGCCACTACGGCCAACAACAAGATCATCTTCAAGGGAGGTACAAGCCTTTCCAAAGGTTGGAACCTCATCCACCGTTTTTCGGAAGACATCGACATCTTCCTCGATCCGCTCGCCTTCGATCCGCCACTTGGCAAGCGGGGTATCGACCGTGAGCTCAAGAACCTCCGCGACGCCGTGGCCGGGCATCCTGCGATGACCTTCGTCGCTGGCGAAAGCGCAACCATCGGAGGCTTCGGGCGCAATGACCGCTTCGCCTATACGCAGAAATTTGGCGGACCGGGCGAAGTCGCAGACCGTGTCCTGCTGGAAGCCGGCGCGGCAAGCGGGCGTGAGCCAACGGAGACGGTGGAGATCAGCTCCTACGTGGGGCAGTTCTTGGCGAAGCGAGGGATCACCCTGCGTACAGAAGATGAAGCTCCCTTCCTCATGCGACTGCTTCATTTCCGCCGGACATTCGTCGAGAAGCTATTTGCAATCCATGGCAAAGTGGAATTGCTCAAGCGCGATGGGCAGCCTCTTGGCACATACGCCAGGCACTACTATGACCTCTTCCAACTCGCCGCACAGCCCGAAGTCAACCAGATGCTGCGCTCAGACGAATACGCAGCAATCAAGCAAGACTACGACCGCATCAGCCGCGAACATTTTGAAAAAAGCTACTTCTTTCCCGCAGGTATGAGCTTTGCGGCAAGCGATGCGCTATTCCCCTCTGTTGAACTTGCGGCCGTTCTTGGTGCGGGGTACGAAGCCCAATGCCGAATGCTTTGCTACGGTCCTTATCCCAGTTGGGCGCAGATACGGGAACGGTTCGAAGACATCAAAACACTCCTGTAGTCATTTGGCCAATCCCGCCGATCTTTGAGCAGCTCGGCGCAGATCATGGATCGCGCCGTATGCAGTAATCGCCAGTTAACCCTCTCAAGCAACAAAGTGACCAGAATTCAGCGAGGTGCTCGTTGGCATATTGGCATTCCAGCCCACCGGAAAAAACGGATGCCGTCCAGCCTGCCAACGAGACTGAATGCGCGATTAAAAGGGCTTCAAGCCCAGCAAGTAGCTGAAAATAAGAGAGTTGCGCGCGTTACTCCGATTACTCCACTTGCAGTTTTTGCACCACCCGTAACCACCCAGGAATCAATCCTTTACAGGCCCGACGTTCAGCCTGAATCAGGCAAGCCCCCAAATTGACGTCTCAAACTCGCTGTAAGCTATTGATTCTAAATGGAGCGGGAGACCGGGTTCGAACCGGCGACGTTCAGCTTGGGAATCTGAGCCAGGATTTGTTTTCAGTTAGATAACCGCGCAAGGCGTTGATTCGGGAGATCAAAAACGCCAACAAAACGCAGAGGTCTTGCCACGCGATTCCAAACAGAGGGTTTTCGGAGGGTTTCTTCAGGCTCACATGTTGCGCAGCAGCCCTCATGGGCGTTCGAGGCTCTTCACAAGCCAAGAAGCGTCAAAGTTCCGCTGCCACCCAAGCCGACTGATGCGCCAGCCCGCGCACTACGCTCTTGTCCAGACCGCGAGCAGCGCGGTAGTCGATATCCTCGACACAAGCCCCCTTGAGCTTGGCCGCATGCAGGCGGCGTGTCAGCGCCTGATTCTGGCGCTAGTTCCATTGGTGATCGATCATGAGCCCGAGCCGTTCCAGGAACGTCAACTCGCGCGCGGCCGGATCGTTCTGTTGGGCTTGGAGGGCCTCGACCATGCCGAGCAGCCGCATCGCGGTCAGCTTCTCCAATAAAGGTTGTTGCAACATGAATGGTCTCCTGGGGTCTTGTTCGAAGTACTCGGCGCCACGTAGGTTGTCGTGTGGCCCCAAACGGCGCGGCGCTGCGCGTGGATAGCGGCGTAGTGAAGTCGCCATTCTTAAGGCTGCCCCCTGCTTCGCAAAAAGGTATCTATGACAATGACCAGACGCACGATCTTGGAAAGCGGTGCCGCAGCCGTAGCGCTCGGCTGCGCAGCCTCGGTGGTGGCGCACGTCGGCAGCAATCCTCAATCACTTTGCACTTTATCTGGCGTAGAGATGTCGCCATTTATTTGGACGCCAGCTTGTGCAAGACCTCGGGGGTTCCTTACCGTTGATGGAGTGCCGCAACCGCCTGTCCGAGAGCGATTCCTCCGTCGTTCGGCGGCACAAGATGATGAAGGAGCACCTGGAATCCATGTTCCTGCAATATGCGTTGAGCGAGATCAACCAACAGCGCATTTTGGAACACACCGCCCGTCAGCCCCACGGTGTTGATGCCGGTTTGCTCCCGCCCCAGGAGGCAACCGCCGACGATCATCTCTGCCACGCAGCGGTGAACCCCGGCGGCCAGGGATGTAATGGAGGCTCCTTGGTGTTGTAGTGTTGCCAGCGACTTCCAGACTGGCGTCGGGTCGCAGCCGAAACCGTCCGCTTGCGCACAGATCTCAAACGGATCAAGCGGAGCAGGATCCGAATCGGACAACGCCTCCATCTCCAGCGCTGCCTGTGCTTCGTAGCAAGCTTCCTGCCGGATTGCCAGCATCGACGACGCCGCATCGAATAGCCGCCCCATGCTTGAAGTCAAAGGACAGTTTACACCTCGCGAGAGCTGGCGAGCTAGAATGCGACGTTCACTTTCGCTGCAGGCCGACACGGAAGGTAACCACTGACTCCACGGGATGCCAGCGGTCCACAAGTGTGCGAGGGCGGCACGATAGGGTTTACGGATGGCGGCGTCGCCGCCGGGTAACGGAACATAGCGAAGTTGCCCAAGACGTTCGGACGACGCGTAGGTCGAGCGAAAAAACTCGCCTCCCCAGATTTTCCCATCTGAACCGTAGCCGGTTCCATCGAAGGCGACACACAGGATTTCCGCATTGTCGGCTAGCCCGTGCTCAGCCATCAGCGCGGAAGCGTGGGCGTGATGATGTTGCACCCTGATGAGGGGTAGTCCGCGGCTCGCTGCGAACTGTTGGGCCCAAAGCGTTGACAAATATCCGGGATGCAAGTCACAGGCGATGATCTCAGGCTGAACACGAAACACGCGCTGCATGAGTTCAAGCGATCGCTCGAACGCCTGGACTGTTTCGATGTTCTCCATGTCCCCAATGTGCTGACTCAGATAGGCTCGCGATCCCTTTGTGAGGCAGAATGTGGCTTTGAGTTCGCCGCCGACTGCCAGAACGGACGGCCCCGCCTCGGGTAAGGCCACTGGGAGCGGCGCGTACCCGCGCGAGCGACGGATCGGCATCGTATATGGCCCAACTGGTCTGACGACTGAATCGTCGCAGACCGTGTGAATGTCCCGATTATGAAGAAGTAGGCCATCGGCGATCGACGCCAACCGTTCTACAGCTTCGGCGTTGTGATGCACTATAGGCTCTTCAGAGCGATTGCCGGAGGTCATCACCAGGGGTTTATACTCGGGCATGTCACTTAGCAGAAGGTGATGTAGCGGCGAATAAGGAAGTAACAGACCCAGCGTTGTTTGTCCAGGTGCGACCGATGCCGCGAGGGCACGGTGGCATTCCGCGCACTGCAGCAGCGCGATCGGCCGTTCGGGAGAGGAAAGAAGCGCCGAATCTGACGGGCCCACTCGGGCATAGCGGCTCGCTGTTTCCACGTTCCTAACCATCACTGCAAACGGCTTATCGCCACGCCTCTTGCGGCGTCTTAGCTCGGCCACGGCGTTTTCATTGGTAGCATCACAGGAGAGATGAAAGCCCCCGATGCCCTTGATGGCAACAATACCGCCGTCAGCAAGCATCTTCACCGCGGCCGCAAGAGCTGCTTCGCCTTTGCTTGTGGTCAGATTGCCGTTTTGATGAAACTCCAGTTGCGGGCCACAATTTGGACAAGCCGTTGGCTGGGCATGGAAGCGCCGGTCGAGAGGCTCGCGGTACTCGCGCTCGCAGGCTGCGCACATTTTGAACGCGGCCATAGTGGTCGCTGCGCGATCGTAGGGCAGATCCTCAATGATCGTGAAGCGCGGCCCGCAATTTGTGCAGTTCAGGAAGGGATAGCGATAGCGCCGGTCGGCCGGATCGAACAGTTCAGCGAGACACTCGGCACAGGTAGCGATATCGGAGGGGACCGGCGTGCTCCCGCCAGCCAGGTTGCGGCTCTCGAGAATGCGAAAGCCGCCATTCCCCGTGGGTTCAATGTCGTGAATTTCGAGCGCGTCGATTCTCGCAAGCGGCGGCGGCGAATCACGTAGATCACGGATGAACTTAGATACCGCGCTCGATGGGCCCTCCGCTTCGATCACTACGCCCTGGCTATCGTTCGCTACACTCCCCGCCAAGCCGTGGCGCATCGCGAGAGCGTAGACACAAGGCCGGAACCCCACTCCCTGGACTACTCCCATTACTCGAATCCGCTGACGGAGGGCAGCACCCATGGTGTTGTCATTGTAGTTCCGGAGGTCGGGGCCTGAGGAATAGCAACTTCATGCCATAGATTTCACTTCGGTCGAGCCTCATACTTTGGGGTTAGGAAGTTTGCCATGTCTACCGCAACCCTAGCCGCACCCACCCCACAAGAGCAACTGCAGGCCCGGCTCGCGGACCCGCGAACGGTGAATGCCTTGAATCGACTTCTGGATCGATTGGACGTGATTGCGGGCAGCGTCGAGATGGTCGAAAGCTTCCTGCAGCGAGGCTCGGACATCGCCGACAATGTGGCAGAAAGCGTTGCAAGTCTTCGGACGCCGGGCGGCGACGACACTGCGCAACTCTTCGGAAAGCTGCCGACGCTGGCGAGAGCCGGGATGAAAGTCGCGAGCGTCGCAGAATCGGAAGCGTTCGACCGCCTCTTGCAATCGGGATTGCTCGACCGGCTGTCCGCTCCAGGGACGCTTGAGGCCCTCAACGCTCTGCTAGACAAGCTTCCACTGGTAGCCTTCTCAATGGAAGCGCTGGAGGGCTTTTGCAAGCGCGGCGACGAGGTTGCGAATTCCATCGCGGACTCAGTTGCTGATATCCGGAGCTTGAAGTCGCCAGAAGTGGCGAACGTCGTCGAGCGACTACCTCAAATCGCCTCCGCAACCGTGCAACTGGCGGACCTATCGGGCACACCTGAATTCGCTGGTCTGGTGGCGCTTAGCAAGGACCTCGGCAAGCCCGAAGTCCTCAGCAAAATTCGCTTCTTACTCGACAAGCTGGATTTGGCCGTATTCGCCGTGAGCGCGGTCGAAGGCTTCGTGCGCCGCGGAGATGAAGTTGCTGATTCAATGGCCGAGGGGCTCGGGGACCTTAAAAAGATCGCCTCGTCTATTAACACGGAAGAGCTGAGTCGCATTGCCACCGAACTTCCAACTCTAACGAAGGCTGGGCATGAGTTGATCGCCAGCGGACTACTGGAAAAAATGCACGACCTGACCGAGACAGGCATGGTACTGGCCGACGCAGGATTGTTTGACGCAAAGACGGTTAAACCATTGGCTGAGGTGGGCCGCCTTGCAACTGAAGCCTACACGGCCGCGAAGTCAACACCGGCAAGGCAATACGGACTGCTGGATCTGCTTCGGTTGTTCAAGGATCCGCAAGCATCAAAGGCGATTCACCTGCTGGTCGAAATGGCGCGTCAATTCGGCAAGCGGTTGCCCTAGATGCACGAATTGTCTATCGTTAACTCCGTCGTCAGTTCCGTGACGGAGTGGTTGGCGCAGCGGCCGGAGCGTAAGGTGAGCGTCGTGACCCTGAGAGTGGGGGCTTTGAGTGGCGTGGTCGAAGGTGCGCTGCAATTCTGCTACGGAATTGCAACGGACGGAACGCCGCTGTCTGGCTCCGTCCTGCGGGTTCATTCGCAGCCAGTAGTGATCTACTGTGGCGGCTGCGCCGAGCAAGCTGAGCTACCGGGAGTACAGAGCTTTCGCTGTCCTCGCTGTGGTACTCCAAGCAGCGACGTTCGTAACGGGCGCGAGTTGGAGATAGAATCAGTGGAGGTTGAAGAATGAGCACGGGAACGCGCATCGTTGAGCTTCGAAAAGGGGTGTTGAAGAAGAACGACGAAATAGCGGCGGGCCTGCGCTCTCGCTTCGGGGCATACAGCCTCCCGGTCGTTAATTTAGTTTCGAGTCCGGGAACGGGGAAAACCACTTTCCTCGAGCGCACGTTGCGCCAACTGCGAGCGGCGGGTGAGCATCCGGCAGCCTTGGTGGGAGATTTGGAGACCGACAACGATGCCCGGCGTCTAGCCGCCAGCGGCGCTCCTGTGAAGCAAATCAACACTCATGGACGGTGTCATCTTGAAGCGGAAATGGTCGGGCAGCACCTGGAAGGGTGGGACCTTTCGGCTTTCACGTATCTTTTCATTGAGAACGTCGGCAATCTAGTGTGCCCGTCTTCCTACGACCTGGGTGAGAGCGCCCGGGTGACGCTGTTGTCGGTGACCGAGGGCGAGGACAAGCCGCTGAAGTATCCTTCGATTTTCAATTCCGCCGACGTGGCCGTATTGACGAAGATGGACTTGGCTGGGGCATGCGAGTTCGATCGTGAGACTGCGCGGCGAAATATCGAGGAGATCCGTCCAGGAATCCGGATCTTTGAGACGTCATCAAAAACGGGCGCGGGATTCGCGCCGTGGCTTCACTACTTAGCCGAAGTGCGTGAGCGAGCAAGAGCGCATGAATTCCCGGTTCCTTGATCCGCAGCTTGCGGCCGGGAATAACGACACACAGCACGCACTCGAAAAAGCGCGCGAGGACATCGCGCGTCTGACGCGTGAGAACCGCGCCTACGCACGTCAAGTCGAGCTTCTGCGGACTGCGGCGCGAACCACGGTGGACGAACTGGACACGCTTGTGTTGGCGCAGGCTTTGGCTCGCTTGGCCGCCCAAGCGGCGTCTGCCGAACGGGCAACGGTGTGCATCCTAGAATACGACGCCGTGGTTGCACAGTCTCAGTACCACGCGCCTGAGGTGACTGAGGGGCCGATCCATCAGTATGACCACAAGCTTTCGCCGGGAGCTGGTTGCGGTCTGGGTCCCGAAGTAGTTTCCACAGGCCGGGCAGTGCTTTGTCATGATGCGCGCGTGGACCCCCGACTGGGCGAAGAGTTCGCGACGCGGTTCAAGGTGCGGAATGCAGCCTGCGTCCCCATCATGAACCACCAATCGAACGTGCTGGCGTTTATCGAGGTCTTTAATCGGACAGGTGGAGGATTCTTCACCGGGGATGATCTGCACCGGTTGGAGACGCTTGCACTCCAAGCTTCTGTCGGGCTCCAGCGCGGAAGGTTGGTGGAACGACTGGCGGAATGGTCGCGCTCCCTCGAAATGCTGCTAGCGTTCAGTGCTGCGGTGAATCAACACCTCGATCCAACGCACCTGATGCGCAACCTCGTCGAAAACGCCGCGCTCTTCGTGAAGGCCGAAGGAGGCATGGCCGGATTGGTCGTGGCGGCGGAGAACGGCGAGCGGCAGATGGCTTGCGACGGTCTTTGGATTCACAAGCGGTGGCTGGATTGGCGCCGCCGCTGGAGGGCTCAAGAGGGCTTGGCCGGGCTGGTCATGGAGAGCGAGTTCCCACATCTGTCCAATAACTACCCAGAAGAGCCCTTCGCAGACCCGGAATTGGCACACCATTTCGCAGTTCGCGCGGCGCTGTGTGTACCTGTGAAGGGCCCAGATGACATCGTGATCGGGTTTTTCGAATTGCACCGCCTGACACCCCAATCCCCATTCACGTGGCAGGATGCGGCGTTCCTTGAATCGCTAGCCAACGTCACAGCGGTTGCCATTCGCAACGCCCAGTTGCTCAAGGCAGTGGAAGCCAAGAATCAAGAAATTCAAGCGCTCTCCGCGAATCACGTTAATTTGCTCGAGGAAGAACGGCGCCACATCTCACGCGAGCTGCACGATGAGGCAGGCCAGATTCTCATCGGTATTAAGCTGGCACTTCAGGTTGCCGCACGAGATGTGGCGCCAAACCAAGTGGAGTTGCGTCAGGATCTGGACGACCTACGGGATCAGGTGAATCGGGCAACCGAGCGGTTGAAAGACCTGGCACGCCGGTTGAGACCTCCAACACTTGACCAACTAGGGCTTGAAATCGCCTTGCGGCAGCTGGCTACCGACTTGCAAGCCGGCGGCGATTTGCGTGTGGAGTTGGATTTGGAATCGCCAGACACGCCCCTCCGACAGGAATGGGACATCACTCTCTACCGCATAGCGCAAGAAGCGCTCACAAACATCGTGCGGCACGCTAGGGCGCAGGTCGCGACCGTGGAACTGCACTACTATCCGGACAAGATTCGGCTCTGTGTTCGTGACAGTGGCCGCGGATTCGAAGAGGCGGCCGTGACAGCGGGTCTGGGCCTTCTGGGGATGCGCGAGCGAGCGACCATGCTCGGGGGCTCCCTGGCCGTTCGCTCACTAGTCGGGCATGGCACCGTCATCGAAGTTGAGGTGCCAAGGCGATGAAACCGACTCGACTTCTTCTCGTGGACGACCACGCGATTGTGCGGAAAGGCTTGGCCGCCCTAGTGTCGGCAGACGACCGTTATCGTGTGGTCGCAGAGGCAAGCGACGGGGACGAGGCCGTGGCCCAGGTCGAGGCTACTCAGCCGGACATCGTTATCCTCGATCTGCACATGCCACGACTGAATGGCCTGGAGACGATACGACGGCTTACGCGGCAGTTTCCTAGAGTCAAAATTATCGTGCTTTCGATGTACGACGACGAGCAATTCGTGGCGCAATCCTTGAACGATGGAGCCAAAGGTTACGTCCTCAAGCAGGGAATGGACGATGAGCTCTTCGGCGCGCTACAAGAGGTAGTGGCCGGCGGCAGATATGTGAGCACTGCCATCGACCTGCCGAGCGTGGAGAACAGGCAGATCGAAAAGTCTGACCTGACTGCTCGGGAGCGCGAAGTGCTGCAGCTGATCGTTGATGGACACACAACGCAGGAGATCGCATCCATGTTGACCATTAGCCCGCACACCGCCACTAGACATCGTGCAAACCTGATGGACAAGCTCAATGCCCACACGCAGATGGAATTGGTGCGAGCGGCCTCGCAGCGCGGGTTGGTGGTGCTTCCCAGGCCACCATTGAAAAATACCTAGTTCTTGCTATTGAGGCGGCGGCAGGCACGGGCAATAATCGACGCTGGGTCAGACCAGTCCTTCAAGGAGAGTTGAACATGGCATCCTTACTTTGGCTGCAGGGTGGCGCGTGCAGTGGCAATACAATGTCGTTTCTGAACGCGGAGGAGCCCAGCGCTTGCGACCTCGTCACCGACTTCGGCATTGACGTCCTTTGGCACCCCTCACTGGGCATGGAGATGGGGGACAACGCAAAGAAGATCTTCCATGACCTAGCCTCGGGTTCGCGTTCGCTGGACATTTTCGTGTTCGAGGGCACTGTCATCATGGGACCCAACGGGACGGGGCGGTTCAACATGTTCGCTGATCGGCCAATGAAAGACTGGGTCAAGGAACTGGCAAGCCAGGCCGGCGCGGTGGTTGCCCTCGGCGACTGCGCATGCTGGGGCGGAATTCCCGCGACTGAACCCAACCCAGTGGATAACCTCGGCCTTCAGTTCCTCAAGCGAAAGCAGGGCGGATTCTTGGGTGCTGACTTCCGCTCAAAATGGGGACTGCCTGTAATTAACATTCCGGGTTGCCCGTCACACCCTGATTGGGTGACACAGATTTTGGTAGCCGTCGCTTCCGGTCGCGCGAAGGATATCGCGCTCGACGATCTGCAGCGGCCACAAACCTTCTTCAAGACCTTCACGCAAACCGGCTGCACCCGTGTGCAGTTCTTTGAGTACAAGCAATCCACCATGGAATTTGGACAGGGGACTCGAACCGGCTGCTTGTTCTACGAGTTGGGATGCCGGGGTCCGCTGACGCATTCACCGTGCAATCGGATCCTGTGGAATCGCCAGTCGTCGAAGACTCGCGCCGGGATGCCATGCACCGGTTGCACGGAACCCGAGTTCCCCTTCTACGATTTGAAGCCGGGTACGGTTTTCAAGACCCAGAAGATCAGCGGAACCATCCCCAAGGAAGTGCCCAACGGTACCGATCACGTCACCTACATGGCACACGCCGCCGCCGCGCGCATCGCGGCGCCGAAGTGGGCCAAAGAAGACATGTTCGTCGTATAGAGAGAGCCCCAAGGAGATAGGAAATGGCCACCACACTAGAAGCACCAAAACCAAATATGCGCATCAGCCCCTTGGGGCGGGTGGAGGGAGATCTCGACCTGAAGATCTCGGTCCGGGACGGGGTCGTCACTGACGCCTGGACCGAAGCGAGCATGTTTCGCGGATTCGAGATCATCCTAAAGGGCAAAGATCCGCAGGCTGGTTTGATTGTCACGCCCCGCATCTGTGGCATCTGCGGCGGCAGTCACCTGTACAAAGCCGTCTACGCGCTGGACACCGCTTGGCGGACACATGTGCCGCAAAACGCAACGTTGATCCGCAACATTGCGCAGTCATGCGAAACCCTGCAATCGATTCCGCGCTGGTTTTACGCGCTGTTTGCGATTGACCTGACCAACAAGAACTACGCGAAAGCGGCGGAGTACGACGAAGTCGTGCGTAGGTTCGCGCCGTTCGTCGGCACCAGCTACGAACCGGGCGTGACGTTGTCCAACAAGCCGGTCGAGGTGTACGCAATCTTCGGTGGGCAATGGCCGCATTCAAGCTTCATGATCCCAGGCGGTGTGATGTGCGCGCCTTCGCTTTCCGACGTCACGCGCTCGATCTCCATTCTAGAGTTTTGGAAGCGCGAGTGGCTGGAAAAGCAGTGGCTAGGCTGCTCAGTCGAGCGCTGGCTCGAAAACAAGACGTGGAACGATGTATGGAAGTGGGCGGACGAAAATGACAGTCAACGGAACTCTGACTGCGGCCTGTTTCTCAGATTCTCAAAGCGCGTTGGCCTCGACAAGTTCGGGGCCGGTTGCGGCTCCTATTTGGCGACTGGCACGTACTTCCAGCCCGAGCTGTACGAAAATCCAACGATCGACGGGCGCAATGCGGCCTTGATCAATCGCGCCGGCATCTACGACGGAAAGGAGTTCCACGACTTCAACCACTTGAACGTGCGCGAGGACACAACGCACTCCTTCTATCGCGGTTCTACGTATTTGCATCCCTGGGAAGGCGTAACCGAACCGATCGATCCGCTCGACGGCCATAAGCAAGGGAAGTATAGCTGGGCCAAGTCACCGCGCTACGAGGTTCCGGGGAAAGGAGCGATGCCCCTCGAAGCCGGGCCGCTGTCTCGACAAGTGATCGCTGGCAGGGCAAGCGCGGCCAGCCACCAGGACCACGATCCACTGTTCCTTGACGCCATAAAGACGGCGGGGCCGAGCGTATTAGTGCGTGTCATGGCGCGCATGCACGAGGCTTGCAAGTATTACAAACTGGCTCGTAAATGGCTAGATCAGATCGACCTGCACGGCAAGTTCTACACCAAGCCGGTCGAACATGCCGAAGGCAAAGGCTTCGGTTCTACCGAAGCGGCCCGTGGCTCGCTCTCTGACTGGATCGTGATCCGCAACGGGCAAATCGAGAACTACCAGGTGGTAACCCCGACAGCGTGGAACATTGGGCCGCAAGATGGTCGAAAGGTGCATGGACCGATGGAGCAGGCGTTCATCGGCGCGCGGATTACAGATCCATCTGATCCAGTGGAAATGGGCCATGTAGCGAGGTCTTTCGATTCGTGCCTGGTTTGCACCGTTCATACCTACGACGAGAAATCCGGCAAGGAACTGGCTCGCTTCCGTATTGGCGAGGGAATGTAGGCAGTGTGACTGATCCACTCTCAAACACGGCTCCGGTCGAGACGCTCGTCATTGGCTGCGGGAATCTCTTGCGCGGTGACGATGCGGCCGGGCCCGTGTTCGTGCGGAGACTCTGGGACCGGGGGCTGCCGCCGGGGGTGCGGTGTGCCGACGGGGGAACCGGCGGAATGGATGTCGCGTTCCAAATGCGCGGCGTCCCTGAAGTGATCTTGGTGGATGCTTGCAGCAGCAATTCCGAACCCGGGTCGATCTTTCGGCTACCGGGCTCCGAAGTAGAGCATCTGCCTCCTCTCACTGGCATCAACCTCCACGCTTTTCGTTGGGATCACGCTCTCGCGTTCGCACGATGGTTGTTGAAAGAGGAGTACCCGAAAAACATCACGGTTTATTTGATCGAGGCTGAGCAGCTGGAATTCGGAACTTCCCTGTCTCCGGCCGTCGATCGCGCCTTGGACCGGTTGGCCGAATTGCTGCTTCCCCAGTGGAGTTGCCTAAATGCAGCTGCGACCTCCAATTGAAATCCAATACACGGCGGAAGGCTACATCCACCTGAGTGAGGATGTGGCACGCGAATACTTCCCTAGCGACACCCTGGTGATGAGAGTGCGCGACAAAGAGCTTTGGATGCTGCCAACCAGAGGCGCAGCCGCCGGAGGATTGCTGCTCAAACAGCGGAATCGCGCCGGCGACCGCAGCTTTCTGGCTGCTCCGTACCTGCCGCCCGACACCACGCCTGCCAATTGGCCCGCCATATGGGACGAACGCAACGGAGCCCTGCGGGTCGCGTTTCGGACTCCCTCCGGGCAGGGCGAGGGATCGGCGATCGGCGCCAAGGCAGTCGTGGAACCGGATCGGGGACGTTGGGTGGTCTATCTGGAAGTTGGATTCGCAGTGGCTCAGTCTCCGGGTGTGCGCATTGGGCGTCGCCGGATAGCCGACTACGCCTCGGAGGATCAGGCGCGAGTAGCTGCAAAGTGGTTTGAGCGAACCGCTGATCGGGACTTGCCCGTCCAAAACGGTTTTTAGCAATGTCTATGCCCGCAACGCAAATGTCGGCCCTCGTCAAGCTTCGACCCCAACCGGTGGGAATCTATCAGTTGCCAGCGGCATTTCTACTGCTGCCCGAGACCGACAATCGAGCCGCTCTGGCTGCACTGTTGATGGGCGATTCGCACTGCTCGCTCCCTCGCGAATTTCGGTTCTATCGTCTTGCACTGGACGGTCGTGCTGAGGAAGCGTATGAGGCTATCACTGGTTCGGGCGAGATCGATCATTGGAACCGCTTTGTGCTTCGCCCAGACGCCAACACCTATCAAGATCTGCGGCTGCGAATCGCACCGGATATGCGCGGCATGCTGGATGCGGCGGCATTCGCGGTAGGTTTGGCTGAGGAGCCTCCAACCGGTGATGGGTTAGACGGCGAACTCTTAGCGTTGGTATTGGCGACGGCGGCTTCCAAGTTCTTGGAGAGCGAGGATCAGGAACAGGCGGCTGCGCTCCTCGCACGCGCGTTCTCGGAGGCCGAGTCTGCATCACCGCTCCTAGCTGCACAGATCCTGAATCAGATCGGTTCGCTTGAGCGCAGCACGCATCCGCAAACAGCGATCGAGCGCTATCGCCGAGCCATCGCACTTGCCGGCAGCACGCCGTTGACGTCGCTGCGTGCCGAGCTGTGGATGAACCTCGGAATCGCCTGGCAGTTGGCCGCAGAAGGCCGGCGCGGCCCGCTGCTAGAAGCCGCCAAGGCGTTCCAGGAATCGATCCGTTGCGGTCTCAGCCTGGATCACATGCCTGAGATGTACGCAACGGCGCAAATGAATCTTGCGCTGTCCTACCTCGGCACTCCGGCCCGCGAGGCCAGCGACCAACTGCGCATGGGCATAGCCGTCCAGTGCCTGCGCGAAGCGCTGAAAGTCTTCCGCCGCGATACACATCCTGAGATGTGGGCGTCGGCTCAGATGAATTTAGCCAACGCGCTGCAGTATCTTCCGAGCTCGCATCCGGAGGAAAACCTCCAGCAAGCGGTGAACCTGTACGAAGAGTTGCTGGAAGTAAGGAATCGGGCTCTAGACCCGCTGGGATATGCGCGGACCCTGGCCAACCAAGGTAACGCCTTGGCACACTTGGGCATGTTTGAGCCAGCCACGACCAAACTAAACGAAGCGCACAAGCTCTTTCATTGGCACGGTGAGCCTGACATGGCGGCATCGGTTCTTGAGCTGGTGGGTGACATCAACAGCAAGATCGAAGAAAGGCGCGAGTGATGGAGCTGTACGAGAGACAACAGTTTGACTTCTTGCTTCACACCGCGGTCGAACGCTATGTGGAGCGCCTCGAGCAGCGCAACGAGGGTGCCACACGTGCGCTGTCGCGTCTTCGCTTGAACCGTGCTGGCGAGGGAATCTGGCTGCCAGAGTTCGTCGATACTATCTTCGACGATTTCCTCATCAACAATGCCGAAGGTGCGTGTTTTGTCCTGCGTGCTTTGAGCTCGCTACCGGCGCCAAGAGCAATCGGACATCCCGTTTCGGTAGAGCAAGCGCTGATTCAGGCAGCTAAGTCGGTGTTCTCCGAGGTGTTCGAGAGCAAGACCGCTGAGCTCCTGGAGCAGCATTCGGCGTTTGAAGCTGCCCCCGTGCCGGGAGATTAGAGATGGCCACTATTCCGTCTACGCCAACACTTGCAAATTCCGATCTCGATCAACTGGCCGAGCGGGTGGACAGGGCCACGGCCGAAGTACGTACCTTGCCTGCGGAGTCCCAGGCAAAGGCGATGGCGTTGAAAAGCGCCATTGAGGAGTTTCACAAAATCGGTCTCACCAAGATCGTGCGGCGCATGAAAGAAGATCCTCGCGGGAAGGAGTTGTTGTTCGAACTCGTCGACGATCCGAGTGTCCATGCGTTGTTTTCCATGCATGGCCTCGTCCGTGCGGATCTGCGAACCCGTGTGAGCCGGGTCCTTCACATGGTTCGCCCGTACATGCAGTCCCACGGCGGCGATGTTGAGTTGGTAGATGTCGATGAGACAACGGTTGTCGTGAAACTTGCTGGTTCCTGCAACGGTTGCTCACTGTCGGCCGTGACGCTGCGCGATACGGTCGAGCAGGCAATCAAACAGCATTTGCCACAGATTCAATCCGTCGAGGTCGCGCCGAATGAGCCGGAGAAAGCAACGTTGGGTTTCGTCCCCCTTGATTCATTAACGACACCCCTGAAAGTGGAAGCAGGCTGGGCGATGGGCCCGCTGGTTTCTGAGGTGTCCGGCGCCGAACTCGCGCGATGGGATCACGAGAGTGTCAGCGTATTGATCGTGCAGTACCAAGGCGAGTTCCACGCCTATCGCAACGAGTGCGCGCATCTGGGCATGCCGTTGGACGGCGGCAGACTCGACCTTGAGTCAGGTATCCTCACTTGCCCCTGGCACGGATTCCGCTTCGATTGTGCCTCCGGTGAATGCATCACCGCGCCTGAGGCGCAGCTAGAAGCTCTCCCCTTAAGGGTCGAACGAGGTCGGATCTTGGTAAGGACCGCGAAATGACAACGCCGATCTGGCTCGGAGCCCGCTCACCGGGCGGTCTTGCGCTACCGGCTGCGAATCCATCCACGTCGCAGTTGTACGCACCCAGAGGGGTGTTCTTCAACGACGAGTGGTTCGTCGTCGCCGACAGCGGCAATCATCGGATTCTCCTTTGGCGAGGGCTTCCGGAGGCAGATGGCGCTCACGCTGAATTGGTCCTTGGGCAGCCGGACTTCACCACCGAGGGTCCCAAGCTTCTACACTTGCCAACGGGTGTATTGATTTATCACGGACGGCTCCTCGTTGCCGATTCGTGGCATCATCGCGTTCTCGTCTGGAATCGTGTACCCGAGCGAAGCTGCACCGCTCCTGACTATGCGATCGGGCAATCGGACCTGAATTCCGTTGAGCCGAATCGCGGTGGTCTCCCTTCGGCGCTCTCGTTGTACTGGCCCTATGGAATCGGTATTGCGGCCGGTTGGTTCTGGATCGCCGACACTGGCAACAGGCGTGTGCTGGGATGGCCCTCGATTCCGGATCGCGGCGAAATGGCCCACGTCGTGCTTGGCCAGCCTTCCGAGTCCGCGAATGAAGAAAATCGAGGCGGGGCGCCGTCAGCGCGCTCGTTTCGCTGGCCGCACGCAATTGCGGGACACGAGCAGACGCTCTTGGTTGCTGATGCCGGCAATCACCGTGTGCTGGGTTGGTCTTCCAGGCCGCGAGAGGACTGCAGTGCAAACTTCGTTGCTGGGCAATCTGATTTCGGCTCTACCTTCGAACTTCCACATACCCCGCAGGGGCCCGCGCGCTTGCGTTTCCCCTATGGACTCTCTACCAACGATGGCAGGTTGATAGTCGCCGACACGGCCAACAATCGGGTGTTGGTTTGGGATACGATTCCGTGTGCAAACTTTTCTCCCGCCGCCCATGTGCTCGGCCAGGACGGGTTCATCAGCGGTGGTGAAAACCGTTGGAAGGCAGTCACCCACGATTCGCTTTGTTGGCCTTATGGTCTTTGCTGTCACGACACGCGCCTTGCCGTCGCGGACTCTGGCAACAACCGTGTGACAGTCTGGAAATTGCCCGCCGTGTTCGAGCCGGAGGCTAGAGTTTCGACCAGCAGTGAAGGAGCAACCCCAATATGTGTCTAGCTGTCCCCGGCCGGGTCGAGGAGATCATGCAAGATGGCGGTGTCCGAATGGGCAAGGTCAACTTCGGCGGCATTGTGAAGAACGTGTGCCTCGCATATCTTCCCGACCTCACAGTTGGCGACTACACGATCGTTCACGTTGGATTCGCGATTTCCAAAATAGACGAGGAGTCCGCGAAGCGGACCTTGGACACGTTTCAAGAAATGGGGCTCCTCGAGGAAGAGCTGAGCCCAGAAGGCATGAGGGAGGAGCCTCGATGAAGTACCTGAGTGAATTCCGCGACGGAGAGCTCGCCCAGCGTCTTGTCCGGGAAATCCGGCAAGCGACCTCCCGCCCCTGGACCATTATGGAAGTATGCGGGGGGCAAACGCATTCGATCATCCGGAACGGCATCGATCGACTGTTGCCGTCCAATGTGGAGATGGTACACGGGCCAGGCTGTCCGGTTTGCGTAACGCCGCTCGAGGTCATCGATCGCGCATTAGCCATTGCCGCGCTTCCCAATGTCATTTTCTGCTCCTTCGGGGACATGTTGCGTGTGCCCGGAACAGACCGGGACTTGTTTCGAGTCAAGAGCACCGGTGGCGACGTACGCATCGTCTACTCGCCTTTGGACGCCGTCAACCTTGCGCGGCAACACCCCGAAAAGCAGGTCGTCTTTTTCGGAGTCGGCTTTGAGACCACGGCGCCGGCCAACGCTATGGCTGTTCACCTAGCGCGCACGCTGGGCTTGGAGAATTTCTCCATGCTGGTTTCACACGTGCTTGTTCCGCCAGCCATTCGGGCCATCCTCGAATCGGAAGGAAACCAAGTCCAGGCTTTCCTAGCGGCAGGGCATGTGTGTAGCGTCATGGGCTATCGGCAGTATCCACTCCTTTCGGAACGTTACCGGGTCCCGATTGTTGTCACGGGATTTGAGCCTCTGGACATCCTGAACGGCATTCGGTGTACCCTGCTGCAATTAGAGAAAGGTGAAGCCCGAGTGGAGAACGCATATGAACGCGTCGTCACACTCGACGGAAATCGGGAAGCGCAAAAATTGTTAGCCGAAGTCTTTGAGGAATGTGATCGAGCTTGGCGCGGGATCGGCGTGATTCCACGCAGCGGATGGCGCATTAGCCCGGCGTATCGCGAGTTTGACGCGGAACACCGCTTCCAAGTCAGTGACATTCGCACGATAGAATCTCCGCTATGCCGAAGCGGCGATGTGCTGCGAGGAGCCATCAAACCAAACCAATGCCCCGCTTTTGGCAAGGAGTGTACCCCGCGGAATCCGTTGGGCGCCACGATGGTTTCGAGCGAAGGCGCCTGCGCTGCCTACTACAACTACGGCCGCTTCGTCCAGATTCAAGAATTGAGCCATGCCTGATCTCTCGACCTGGTCTTGCCCTCTCCCTCTGCGCGACTATCCGAACATTGTGATGGGTCACGGCGGGGGCGGCCAGCTCTCCTCCGAGTTGGTGCAGCATCTGTTTCTGCCGGCATTTTCGAATTCGGCCCTGGCCAACTTGGGCGATGCCTCAGTGCTTGCTCGACCGCAAGGCCGCATCGCAATTTCCACCGACTCCTTCGTCGTCCGGCCCCTTTTCTTCCCCGGCGGCACAATCGGAGATCTGGCCGTAAACGGCACGGTGAATGACCTCTCAATGATCGGCGCGACACCGCTGTATCTTAGCGCCGGTTTTATCCTCGAGGAGGGGTTCCCGATCTCCGACCTCGCGCGCATCGTGGCTTGCATGGCCGAAGCAGCGCGGCTCGCTGGAGTCGAGATTGTGACTGGCGATACAAAAGTAGTCGAGCGCGGGCATGGAGACGGATGCTACATCAACACAACAGGTGTGGGTGTAGTCCCTGATCAAGTCAACATTGGCCCTTCTCGCGTTTGTTCCGGTGACGTCATTATAGTTAGCGGCCACATCGCCGATCACGGAATGGCGATCATGAGTGTCCGGGAGGGCCTCGAGTTCGAGTCTTCCATCCTGAGTGACTGTGCTCCGCTCAACGATCTAGCGCGGGTCTTATTGCAGGCGGGAGGCAGCGACCGTGTTCATGCGATGCGCGACCCGACGCGCGGGGGGCTCGCCGCGACGCTTCAGGAAATAGCGAGCGCCTCCGATGTCGGTGTTCTGATCGAGGAGGCCGCTGTGCCCATACGCGGAGAAACGCGCTCGGCCTGCGAACTGCTCGGCCTCGACCCCCTATTTGTCGCGAACGAAGGAAAGATGGTCGCTTTTGTCGATCCGTCCGTCGCCAACGGTGTCTTGAGCGCCATGCGCAATCACCCTTTGGGGCGAGACGCCGCGATCATCGGCACCGCTGTAGCAGAGCGTAAAGGGATGGTGCTAGCCAAAACCGCGATTGGTGGGCATCGGGTCATTCCGATCCAGCTTGGAGAACAACTTCCTAGAATCTGCTGAAGGGGCAAACGTCCATCCTGCTCGCGAGCGGTCGCCGTGTCGATGATCTCGAGATCACCACGGCGCGTGCGCGGTGTCTTGCCACGAGCCAAAACCGTGGATGCGGGCCGCTATGGCGTTTGTCGGGGATCTACTCGGTGGACCAGCGGCCATTTCCGGTTTGCCCGTCACACGCTCGCAGGTCCCCCACGATCGTCGGCGGAATCCTACTCTTCGCCACTGAACATGGTGGGTGCTCATAGCCGATTCGTTTAGCGCATTGAGTCGCGTAGATGGATCAACGCCTGGTCGAAATCGTCCACGCGGAAGAATCCGACTCCAGATCCAGAGTGACATAGAACGTTATCGCGATTGCGAACGCGAAGCACAACATGTGCAGCCACGGGCGTGTCGTCGTCCCGCCCGTGCTGTAACCCGAGAGAAAGGCGCTCAGCAAAGCCAGCGCACATAACATGATGTAGATGATGAGCGGTGGATGCATTCGTGTCGCCATGGCACGTGTCGTCGTGATGTCGATCATGGCATTGAGAGACGGCAACAGGACTGAGCTCGCTTGGGGGGCCGCGCCATCAGCACGGATACCGGCGACGGCTTGGCGCCAAATCTCCTGCTGCAGCTCTTCGCCGCGTGTCCACGCACCAGCGACTGCGGCGTCATCGCCGATCTTAGAATAGGCGTCGAGGCGTACGCCCACATAGCGGCGAAGCGCCTCTCGCAACGGCGGCTGGGCGGCGGGCGGCAAAACGTCCAGTCGCAGATAAGCAGTACCGATCGCGTTCGTCTCCTCCACAATTAGCTGACGCCGAGTATCAAACCGCGAACCGGCACCATTCACGGTGAACGCCAGCAGCAATCCCAATAGCGCGGAGATCGCCGCGTCGACGGTGCCGGTTCCGCCTCGCCCGCCCTCCGGCTCGAGGGTGCGTCGGCGGGCGCTGAGATGACGCCCATACTCGAATAGTGCCAGGATGCCGGCGAACAACCCCAGACTCAATAGCGCAGCGAGGTAAATTGTCATTTTCCCCTTTGATACCACACGCGTCCGCGCAACGGGAACATCTCGAAACGTTCACTGTGAACCTGTTGCGGTGGAACCGCCCAGCACAGGCAAGGCTTCTGCGACGGCGTTCATCATGGAAACATGTCCGCAGAGGAAATGATAGCGGCGGAAAGACGACGCGGAGTCATCGTGTCGAAGCCCGTCGAGGAAACAAAGCCGGCACCGGAGTTACGTCCAATTGAGGTGGTCGGCAATCGCCGCGGCAATGGGGTGCTTCGGGCCGGCCGAGATTGCCAGTTCGAGACTCTGCAAAGACCTCCGGTTGCAAGGGGCATTCCAGGGCGCCGCCGCGAGAGCTGCGAACCTGCCCGATATTGCGGCCGCCCATCTCATCATTGTCCCTATTAGATCGCGTGCCCGATGTGGACGGGCACTTTACCTCTTTGCAGAGCGTTGATCAGATCGGTTTCTTGCTGATCAACGATCGATGGTCGCGACACCCTGAGGTCGCGAACGAAAGTACACTCCGTCCTGGCTCAGGTGGCGCGACCCGGCGACTGACGGGATGCCCTGGCCATCGAGTTTCAGGCTGTGTAGGATGTTCCCTTCTTCGGCCGTGTTCTCGCTGGTTTGGTTGATCCGTTGACACATTACATACAGAATGGTCTCCTCTGGGTTTAGCGCACATTGAAACGCCGTACTCCCAGGCTGAGAAAACATTCGATTATTGATGAACCACTCGCCTGGATGGGGGAGTTGTAGCCGGCTGATCTCGACTGGTTTTGTTGCTCGCTCGCCGGCGATGTCATAGGTGCTCACCGTCGCTGCCTTGTCATCTTTGTCGCTCCGCGGGAGGTTGTTCACCGTGTAGAGCCGAGTCCCCCTCTTGTTCGCCAATATCCAGCAAATGTCTTGGCCGCTATTGGAGACGGACCCGAGAAAACTCATCTCGCCGTCACGGGTAAAGCGGTAAACCCCGAGTTCGTTACGGGTAACGAAGCCGACGTAGAGCAGCGGTTCGGTCGGATGAGTCCAAATGCCTAGCGGCATCGATGGCACCCCGTCCATTCCCTTGTACTTGTAGCCCGCATTGGTCTCCGGCAACTGTATGAGACTACGCTCCACCAGTTGGCTGTCCGGACCAACCTGAAAGACGTGCAGCTGCCCTTGCACCCTGGGTTCGGTACCCGCCAAAAACGACCGAGTCCCCTCGCCGTCAAAATCCACATCAACCTGAAAATCGTTACCAAACGCGATGTTAGGAAACGACGAGGAGGCTAAGACCTGTGTCGGCTTGTTGAACTTTTCCACTTCGATCTTGGATACGGCGCGCAGTGCCCCGTTGGCCTCGATTGCGAACGAAACGTAGCTTGCCTTCGCCGCACCACGGAGCGCGTCCATTTGGTGATAGTCTTCGTTTCGGTTCGACACCAACAGCGTCGTACCCCTCACCGAAAGGCTATTCGGAGCGACACCCTGAGACGAGAACGGTGACCCGGTCACATGCTGTAACGAGCCATCCTGGCGGATGTCGAAAACGGCGATCGTATTGCTGTGCGTGTTGACGGTAAAGAGGCGCATGCCGTCTTGGCTGATCACGAGCGGCGTATCATTGTCATTGGGCCCGAGCTTCCCGTGGGTATCGTTGTTTACTCCCGTGCCGCCCGTATAAAACGGATTTCCGGGCAAAGGGTCCAGCGTGCCGTCATCTTTTCGCGTGTAGCCAAGTACCGCATTTCGGCCCTCACGGATGTCGTTGGTCTGTATGTACAGATATCGACCGCGACCATTGGTTGAACTCATAGCGCATCTCCAATCCAGTCATTCTTTTGCTAGCCGGGACACAACGGGTACGGCTATCCGGGCCGATAGTCCGTGGGCAGTTTGAGTGAATCCTACTACTTCGCGGGCAAGGGGTCGAGGATCGGTTTGTAGATCTTCACATAGACCATGTCCTCGTGCGCATTGGCGATGTGGCAACCCGCGCATTCCGCAACGGGACGCTCCGCGGCGGCGGCCAGATACGGGGGAGGCGCGTGGTTGAAATTGAAGTATCCCCAATTCTTGCTCTTCGTGAAACGCTTGCTGTCCTTCACCGCAACGTCCAGACCCGCGACTTTGCCAGGGAAGTATCCCCGGCCCGACGCCTCAAGACGAGAGCCATCGGGGTTTTCCGCCGGACCATCGACGAGTTGCAGCTCCTTGACCATCATCGTCCCCTCCGGCCACTTGCCGGTAGCGCGATAGGCCTTGAACGCAGCGGGCTGGACGTAGACATTGTGAAACTCAGGGAAGTTGGCCTTTCCATTGTTCAACCCGTGCGGCGTGATCGGAGCGCCGATGAAGATCCATTCCCGAAAGGCCTTCGGCTGCACGAGCTCGTTCTGCGCATTGAACACCGGGGCAATATCGATCTGTGGATAGGCTGCGTTCCGCCCGGGACGCTGCGCCGATACGATGGCGGCAAGCCCAAGCAACAGTCCCATCGTGGGGATTGCCACGCGTGGCCCGAATCTGAATGGTCTGGAAAACATGTCGTAATCTCCTTCGCCGCCGGTAATTGCTGAAGATGGAAGCGGCACACGCTTCTTCTCAGAATGGGGAACCGCTCCGCAGAGGAAGCGCCCGCACTGCCTAGATGCGATTGATTGTCGTGTTCTTACCCCCAGAAGTAGAAATAGTCAATCCTCCGAAGCGTTCGGTCCGTAACGCGTCGGGTTCACCGATTCCAACCAACGCAGCCACGTCCGGCTACCGTGGGGTAAGATCTCGCTTTCGAAGAGCGTCAAGGACTGGAGGCGTCGCTGATCTGAACGCGTATTGAGCACGTTCGCAATGTCCAGTGCCAGGTGGCCGGATGCTGGATCGGAGACAAATGCCCTAACGGAAGGAATCACATGAGGCTCCCCCCTTCAATCGGGCCAAGTCTGAGAGAGGGAATTGATACACGCCTCGGCGTTGCCGCCATCGAATCAACGTCACGGCGGACGGCGCCGCCGGCCGTCTTCTCGTCGCGTTTATTCGGCGTAGGCATACTGCTGGCCATGCTGGCAGCGACTACGAATGCCCAGACACCCAAACTCGAAGACCGAGTCGCTGCATTGGAGCGGCGGTTGAGTCTCAGTGGGCAGGCTCCATCCACATTAACTCTGGAGGAACGGATCGCGGCGCTCGAGTCCAAGATAGCCATGGCACCTGCTAGCGCTGGCGAGCGAAGGAGCGAAGAACCACCCCGCCCGGAAGTCGGCAAGCAAGCGCCCCCATTGGCGGCCGGAATCCTTACTGACGTGGAGATGGAAGGGGACACCGGGGAGCCGAGCGGCGAACTCCGCGACGTGGTGAGCGGCTATGCGGAGTTTCGGTACGGGAAACGCCCAAACACGAATGGGGACGCGGGAGTTGAACGCTTTGTCCTGTACTTCGGACACCGGTTTAGCTCTCGGCTTCGATTTTCCAGCGCCCTTGAGGTAGAGCCGACGGCAGATGAATCGATGGGAGAGGCCAGGAAGGTACTTCTCGGGCAAGCCTATCTGGAGTTCTTGGCGACTCCCCGCCTTTCGGTCCGTTCCGGCATTTTGCTGGCACCCATCGGCATCATCAACGAAAAGCATGAACCGACCAGTTTCAACGGCGTGAATCGCCCGCTTGTGGAGACGTACATCATCCCTTCTGGCTGGAGAGATGCTGGGATTGGGCTCACGGGAAACTTTGGGCGGGCTTGGCGCTACCGGGCGTATGTAATGGGCGGCTTGAACGCGTCGCATTTTGCGGCCGAAGATGGCATCCGTGGAGGGCGGCAAGGTGGACAGTTTTTCACAAACTTTCGAAATCCGGCCCAAGTCGGCCGGGTCGAATACCTCGGCCTGCGCGGTCTAACATTGGGAGCCAGCGGATACACGAGCAAGTCTGGCTTCGAGTTGAAGCGGATCAATCCAAGGGTCAACATCACCGAATTCGATGGGCAGTATGGACGAGGGCGTTTCAACTTGCGCGGATTGTTCGCTCACGTTTGGATCAGCAAGGCCGGTGAGCTCAATCGGAGCATTGCCGAGGAGTCGTCCCAAAGGCCGAACATCGCAAGCGAGTTGGGTGGGTGGTACATCGAGCCTGCCTGGAATCTATTTTCGTCCGAAGGCCATGCGGAATTGCTCGTTTTCACGCGCTATGAAAGGTTCAACACGCAGTTGGCGATGCCGAAGGGTTACACGCCGCTGGACGAATACCAGCGTGACGCGGTAATTGTGGGCACGACGCTCCGCCCCGTTCAGGACGTTGCCCTCAAAGTCGATTACACCTTTAGCGGCAATCGCAGCATTCCAAGCCGAAGGAGAGATGGGTTCCGTCTCGGGCTCGGTTGGTACTTCTAAAATGCGGACATTTGTTGTGATCGCGCTCGTGACGGCTGCCATGGCCTTCGGTGCAGAGCCGGAGAAGCCAGGCCGGACAATAAGCGTCACCGCTCAGCGATACCACTTCCACCCGGCCGAGATTCGCGTGAAGAAAGGGGAACTGGTCGAGTTGGTGTTCACGAGCCTTGATACCGACCATGGACTGCTGATTCCTCATCTCAAGCTACGTGGACTGATTCCGCCGAAAGGAAGGGGGGCGCTTAGAGTACGGTTCCGCGGCAGTGAGGTGGGCCGGTGTTGGTTTGAGAGTTCACATCCAAGTGGCGCAGGCTACACACTGATGCGTGGCGTGATTGAAGTGGAATGACCAGCGACAGTCCGTGCCACAATTCAAAAGGCGATGGCCACAGCAATTCAATTCAGGGACGTATCCTACTCGATCGGGGGACGCGACATCCTCTCGCACCTGGACTTCTCGATTGAGCGCGGGGAGACGCTGGTACTCCTCGGCCGAAGTGGATCAGGTAAGAGTACGGCGCTGAAACTGGTCAACGGGATGCTCAGGCCCACGTCGGGCGAGGTCCAGGTGGACGGCCGTTCCACCCGGCAATGGGATCCGATTCAACTGAAGCGGAGGATCGGCTACGTTATTCAACACATAGGGCTGTTCCCCCACCTCTCCGTCCGCCGCAATATCGCGGTAGTGCCCGAGCTGGAAGGATGGCCAGCCGGCCGGATCGCGGAAAGGGTGGCGGAGTTGCTCGAAAGCGTCGGCCTGCCGGAGGCGGAATTCGCCCAGCGGTACCCGCGCCAGTTGTCGGGTGGGCAGCAACAGAGGGTGGGTGTTGCACGGGCCCTGGCCGTTGACCCGCCCATTCTCCTTTTTGACGAGCCTTTCGGCGCACTCGATCCGATCACGCGGGTAGACCTGCAGAATCAATTTCTGGCTCTGCGGCACCGTATGGAAAAGACGTCTCTTTTCGTCACACACGACATTCGCGAGGCTCTCCGCGTGGGAACGCGCATCGCATTGCTGCACGAGGGGAGACTAGATACAATTGAGCTAGCATCTGAATTCCCGCAAGCATCGACGTTAGCGGCGCGTCAGTTTCTTGCTTGCCTGGAATAGGTTCATGCGTTCCGATCTTCTTGCTGACCTTCTGCAACACACCTGGGAGCATCTGCTTCTTGTCGGTCTCTCGGTTACCGTGTCCATTTTGGCCGGCATTCCAGCGGGCATTGCATGCGCCCGGCATGCCACGCTACGCCGGTGGCTTCTCGGCTTCGCTAGCGTCATGCAGACCATTCCGAGCTTGGCGCTTTTCGGATTCCTGATCCCCGTGCCATGGATTGGCGGCATCGGGACCCGCACGGTCGTCGTGGCGCTCGTTCTGTACGCATTGCTCCCCATTCTGCGCAATACAGTGGTCGGACTTGATGGCATCGATCCGGCGGTGCGTGAATCGGCTGTGGCGATGGGGATGACCGATTCGCAGATGCTGCGGCAAGTCCTGTTACCACTCGCCGCTCCCACGATCCTGGCTGGCATCCGGCTGGCCACGGTCGCGACGATCGGAACCGCTACGATCGCCGCGGCGATTGGAGGCGGCGGGTTGGGTGTCTTCATCTTTCGCGGTGTTGGAACAGTGGATTCCGCGCAGATTTTGGCCGGCGCAATCCCGGCGGCGATTTTGGCTTTGGTTGCCGATGGAGGTTTGGCATGGATAGAGCGACGGCTATCGCCACTCTGAGCTTGGCGGTCATTTTCTCCGGCTGTGGCCGACGCGCAGACCAGATCGTGGTGGCGTCGAAGAATTTCACTGAACAGGTGATCCTCGGTGAAATCATTGCCCAGCATCTCGAACATCGGCTCGGCAAGCCGGTG
The DNA here is from genome assembly GCA_022843625.1 of Bryobacter sp. Classification (GTDB taxonomy): domain Bacteria; phylum Acidobacteriota; class Terriglobia; order Bryobacterales; family Bryobacteraceae; genus Bryobacter. The sequence goes on from JALHNH010000007.1 coordinate 109,206, forward strand.
ACTCGCCGATTCAATCTGGGCGGCACCCTGATCGCACATCAGGCCCTAGTGGCAGGTGAGATCGATCTCTACCCGGAATACACCGGCACCGGAGCCGCCGCCGTTCTCAAACAGGAGCCTCGCAAGAAGGTGGTTGAACTGCTGGAGCAAGTGCGCCAGGAGTATCGGAGCAAGTTCGATATCGAATGGCTCGATCCGCTGGGTTTCAACAACACCTTTGCGATGGTTATCCGTACCGGCCAAGCGCCCGGTGCTGGGCTCCGGAGCCTTTCGGATGCCAGGCGTTTAGCGACTGGCTGGTTGCTGGGCGCAGGCTACGAGTTCGAGAACAGGGCGGACGGCTTGGCCGCGCTCAACCGCACGTACGGCCTCCGTTGGAATACACGCCCTAAGACAATGGAACTCGGTCTGCTCTTCCGAGCTCTATTGGAGAACCAGGTCTCGATGATCGCCGCGAATTCGACAGACGGGTTGTTGACCAGGGAAGACTTTACGATGCTCGAAGACGACCTCGGCGCCTTTCCATCATATGAGGCGTGCATTCTGGTCCGGCGAGTACGCGTCAAGAGCAACCCGGCGTTGTTGGCCGCTCTATCCGAATTGTCTGGAGAATTCGACACCGCTACGATTAGGCGCCTAAACTACTCGGCCGATGTGGAGCACAAGAGTGTGTCGGAGATTGCGGCGAAGTTTCTCAGTTCGAATGAGCGGTTGCGGTAAGGGCAAGTCGTCTTCACTCCTGGTCGCCCCGCCTTCGCCTGCGATACCAAATGCGAGCACTCGAATTGATAGAATGGGCCTTTGCGGTTGCGGCTGTTTCAGGACCACCCCAATTGACATCTCTCGCCCGTAGTGATGAAAAATGGATTGCCGACATCACCTCCACCGGCCACGTTCGGGAGGCGGCCGTGGCAGATCTGCGCGCTGCTCTCGTTGCTGGTCTCAATCGCGCGTTTCGCCAATCCGATGTGGGCTCGGCGTTGATCGAAGATGTGGCGCAAGAGGCTCTCTTGCGTATCGTAGATCGCGTCGGGACTTTTCGAGGCGAGAGCCGGTTCCTCACATGGGCCATGGCCATTGCGACGCGTTCCATGTTGAGCCATTTGCGGCGGGCCCAATGGAAAAACGTCTCCTTGGATGAGATGGCGGCAGCGGGTTTGATCCCCCGTCTGGCGACGGTCGTCTCGAACGACGAGGATTTGGACCGGCTGCGCCTAATGGACGTCGTTCGGGCTGCAATCGAAAACGACCTTACCGACCGGCAAAGGCAAATCATTCAAGCCGAACTCGCGGGCGTGCCTCCCGACGTGATCGCGGAGAGAATGGGCTCCAACCGCAATGCGGTTTACAAGCTAGTTCACGACGCCAGAGCCCGGCTGAAACGTGCCATTCTCGCCGCGGGCTGGACGCCGGATTCCGTAAAGTCAGTCCTGAAGGGTTTTGACACAAATGGCTGAGCAGCGTCCAGGCGTCAAGGCTTTGGTGGAGCAAGCCCTGTCGGTGCTCCCGCAGGAACTAGGCTGCGATAGCTGCGCGGATTACCTCGCGGCCTACGCGGACTATCGTTTGGGGGGGCGGACGCCCCCTGATTCACTCAAGGGGGTAGGCGAACACCTGGACCGCTGCGAGGCCTGTTTGGAAGAGTTCAAGTTGCTGCTGGATGCGGTACAAGGTGCTCGCGACAGCCTGGGCGGTCAGCACGATCTCTGAGATTAGGCCTATTCTACCAGCGGCTCCTTCCAGATGAGGACCACGGCTGCGGTGGTACTCCTGGGCGAATGAAAAATTCCCTATTCGGTAAGATCCGGGCTTCTGGTGACATCTCTTCGTATGAGGGCCCGTTGCAATGGCGCGAAACCGCAGAACAGTGGCACCAAACCGGGTGTTACTCCTGGCCGCCTCTGAGGCCCTCTGTACCCTCCCAGAAGAAATAGGGTGCGACGACTGCTCCGAACGTCTTCCCGCTTACGCGGAGGCGGCGGCACGCCGTCGCCGACTACCGCCTTCGCTTCGGAAAGTTGCTGACCATCTGGACCGATGTCGCGACTGCCGTGAAGAATGGAACCTGTTGCGCAAGAGCCTCCGCACCCCTGCCCGCGTACGAGGTAAGATTTCGTGAGCATCCAGCGTCCGAATAGTGAACGACGGTGGTTGGCGGATTGGAGAAGAACATGAGCGCAACTCAAGCGGAACTCTCAACGGAACAGCGGGATAGCACGGTCAGGATCTTAGCGCTCGCTCTGGCGGACGAGTATCTGCTCTATACGAAGACCCGCAACTACCACTGGAACGTAACGGGTCGGCGGTTCAATGACCTGCACAAATTCTTCGAATCCCAATACGAGATACTGGACGAGAAGATCGACGAAATCGCGGAGTTCATTCGCTATTTCGGATATCCCGCGCCAGCGTCACTAGCGGAATTCTTGAAACACGCACGCCTGAAGGAAGATTCCGGCGAAGTAGGAACATCTGAGGCGATGGTGAATTCGCTGTTGGTTGACCACGAGAAGCTCATTGGCTACATGCGTGCGGATGTAGCCGCCCTGGAAACTGCGGAGGGCCCCGTCGAAGTGCTAGATTTGCTTACTGGGCTGCTTGCGGATCACGGCAAAATGGCCTGGATGCTGCGGGCGACGGCAGAGTAGCGTCGCTCCGGCATTGGCATCCGCCAAAGATTATGGCTCCCGGCGGACGCTTTGAGGAGCAATGTTTGATGATCCCACATGGCCCCGGAGTTCTCTATGCGGCAGAGCTGGGCGGCGCCGAGGCGACTCCGGACCGTGTGTCGAGTGAAACCCGCTCTGACACGGTACCAAGTTGGGTGCATCTGTGTGCCTCCCATGAAGCCACCTCCGGCTATCTGATGCTGGACGCGAAGCTTGATGAGGTCGTGGTTGAGGCGCTGCTCGCAAAAGAAACCCGGTCTCGAACAGCCATACGTCCAACGGGAGCTCTAATTATCATCAAGGCGATGCATCGCCTTGAAGGGGCGAGTCCAAACGACATGGTCGGACTGCGCCTCTGGGTTGACGAGAATCGCGTTATCACGACTCGTGAACGGGACATCGATGCGATCGAGGGGATGAAACTCCTCGTGAAAGGGAGAACCGGACCGCAAACGAGTGGTGAGTTTTTGACCAAGTTGTTCGAAAAGATCTATGCGGATATCGAGCCCCATATTGAGGAGTTAGAGGATTCTATTGCCGACCTAGACGAGCAGGTGAGCCGGGGAGAGATCAAGCAAGCCTGCTCCTCGCTCGCCGAAACGGGGCATAGCGCGGTGGTCTTTCTGCGACACCTATCGCCGCAGAAGAACGTTCTTGACACGTTGATCGGTTCCGGTATTCATTTTCTTTCCGCGAGAGACGTTGAGCGGTTGATGGAATCTCGCGATCAACTGACGCGGCTGTTGGAATCGCTACATGAGGTCCGGGATCGTGGTGCGATCATCAATGAGCAAATCATCAGAATCCAGGACATCGAGTTGAACCGGGCGGTATACAAGTTCTCATTGGCAGCCACGGTCTTCCTCCCTCTCTCGTTCCTGACCGGACTGTTTGGCGTGAATCTGGGCGGGCTCCCAGGGATGAGAAACGAGGGCGCGTTCTGGATGTTCTCCGGAGTGTGTGTGTTGTTTCTAGCATTCTCGATTCTCGTATCGAAGAAGAGGAGATTGTTCTAGTCCGTTTGGCCCAGGATTTTTGGGCCCCAGTTGCCATCCACTATGACTTCTTCACTGCGATTTCCCCTGCTCCCAAGCGCCTATGGCCAGCTCTCTGGACGCTTCTCGCGCCCCGCACCGCCTACGCCCGTGAGACGCCCGGCACTAGCGCTTTGGAATTCGGAGTTGGCTCGTGAGCTCGGATTGCACGAAGACCCAGCGCGATACACGGACCTGCTCTCTGGGAATTCCACTTTGCCGGGCTCGAACCCTGTGGCCACCGCGTATGCGGGCCACCAATTCGGTCACTTTGTGCCTCAGCTAGGCGACGGAAGAGCCATCCTATTGGGCGATGTGATCAGTTGCCAGGGCGCCCGGTACGAGTTTCAACTCAAAGGTGCGGGCACAACCGCTTTCTCCAGAAACGGTGATGGCCGTTCCAGCCTGGGGCCGGTAATCCGTGAATTTCTAGCGAGCGAAGCCATGCACGCGCTCGGCATTCCGACCACCCGAGCGCTCGCCGCGACAGTGACAGGAGAAGCCGTCTACCGCGAGCAGGCGCTCCCAGGTGGAGTACTTACGCGGGTGGCGAGGAGCCACATCCGGGTCGGAACGTTTCAATACTTTGCGGCGCGCGGGGATTCCGCAGGAGTTCGCGCACTCGCCGATCATGCCATCGAACGCTTCTTCCCAGACTTGGCGGGGGACGAGCAGCGGTACCGTTCGTTCTTCTTGCAGGTGCGCGATGCGCAAGCGAGATTGGTTGCCCGGTGGATGCAGATTGGATTCATCCACGGCGTCATGAATACCGACAACATGTCGATTCTGGGAGACACAATCGATTACGGTCCTTGCGCATTCATGGATGCCTACGATCCCGCGACCGTCTATAGCGCAATTGACGAACGCGGGCGCTACGCCTATGCAAACCAGCCGTCGATCGCAGCCTGGAATTTGGCTCGCCTGGCGGAGACATTGCTTGAGCTGATTGACGAGGATCAAAAGAAGGCGATCACCTGGGCCGAGGAAATGATCCGAGGCTTCGAGGGAGTCTATCAATCGCACTGGCTGGCGGGGATGAAGGCCAAGATTGGGTTGACCGCGGACCTGCCCGGAGACGTCAATTTGATCGAAGAACTGCTCGACTTGATGCGGCAAGGCTCGGCGGACTTCACCATGACCTTTCGGAATCTTGCTGAAGCGGCTAGTCCGGATGGGGAACGAGCTTTTGTTGGGCTGTTCCGCATTCCTCAAAGTGTGGAGCCGTGGCTTGCTCGTTGGCGATCGAGACTGGGACGGGAGGACCGGCCAAATGCTGACACTGTCAAAGGCATGCTGCGTGCGAATCCTGCGTTCATCCTGAGAAACCATCGCGTGGAACGCGCCATTGACGCCGCTTTGAAGGGAGATTTTTCACGGGCGGAAGAGTTGCACACCGTGTTGTCGCGGCCATTCGACGACCAGCCGAAGTTCTCGGCGTATCAGGAGCCGCCCCGGCCAGGCGACTGGCAATGTAAGACATTCTGTGGAACATAGGAGAGGACAATATGAGCAAATCTGAAACGGCAATACTTGCAGGAGGTTGCTTCTGGGGCATGCAGGACTTGATCCGAAAGCTCCCAGGCGTCACTTCGACCCGTGTGGGGTACAGCGGCGGTGATGTGCCCAATGCCACGTACCGCAATCACGGTACACATGCGGAAGCCATTGAGGTGATCTTCGATCCGAGCCGCCTGACCTTCCGCACGCTCCTGGAGTTCTTCTTCCAGATTCACGATCCAACCACGTCCAATCGTCAGGGAAACGACCGGGGCTCGTCTTATCGTTCCGGTATTTACTACACGAACGAAGAGCAGCGTGACGTTGCAGTTGCCACAATCGAGGATGTGAATGCATCCGGCTTGTGGCCTGGGAAGGCCGTCACTGAAGTCAAGCCAGCCGGCCCCTTCTGGCAAGCTGAACCCGAACATCAGGACTATCTGGAACGGATTCCAAACGGTTACACTTGCCACTACCCTCGGCCGAATTGGACACTGCAGCGCCGTGCTACAACGGCGTAGCTTCCTGCCCACGTTGCTCGACGCCGGCATTCCTGGAAGCGTCATTTTTCATCCTGATAAGGAGGTCATTATGCCATCCGTTGCAAGCGAACATCGCCAGGCACCTGAGTTGCGGGTGCCTTATTGGATTGACGAGGAAGGCAATCCGCGAGAGCCACTCAAATTGTCTGACCTGGGGACGGGCTACAAAGTCTTATACTGCTTTCAGCACTGGTGCCCCGGCTGCCACGCCACGGGGTTTCCCACTCTCAAACGGCTGATCGATGCCCTCCGCGGGCGCGGCTTCGGCTTTGCGGTTGTGCAGACCGTGTTTGAGGGTGCGGAGGAGAACACGCCGCAACGACTGCAAGAAACCCAGTCGCGCTACTCGTTGGAGGTCCCCTTTGGCCACGACACCGGGGAAGGCGATCAGCCAACGATCATGGCCGACTATCGTACCGGTGGAACGCCATGGTTCATCGTCATCGACCCATCAGGCCGGATCATTCATTCCGATTTTCGGGTTGATGCGGATGCGGTGATCGCGCTCGCTACCAAAGGCGAACCCGAGGGCCGTGCGGCCCCCGATGGACAAGCCTTGAACTGGAAACAGGTCGTCACCTGGGCGAAACGCGGTAATCCTGCACCTCCACGCCGCGATGAGAGAAGCGACAGCGCGTGGAGATCCTTTCTCACGCCAGAGCAGTACCGGATAGCTCGGGCCAAGGGCACCGAGAGGGCCTTCAGTTCCGAGATGTGCGGGTTGTTCGAACCGGGCCGATATCACTGCGTGTGCTGCGATACACCGCTGTTTGATGCTGGGAACAAGTTCGACAGCCGCTCGGGATGGCCCAGTTTCACACAGCCCCTCAACTCCGGGGTAGTCGGCTATCATCTGGACACTAGCCACGGCATGCAACGAGTCGAAACTACCTGCAACGTCTGCGATGCTCACCTCGGGCATGTGTTTCAAGACGGACCGGAGCCAACCGGACTGCGTTACTGCATCAACGCTGTCTCCCTGAAGAAGGCCGGTCACGCGGTGGCTTAGGTTAGAAGGGGTAGTCAGCGAAGACGTGGCCGGTCCCCAGGTGTGGGGGCCAGCCACTTTTGTTTTGCGGCTTCCATTCAAATCGTAGCCAGCGATCCACACAGAATCATAAGAATAAGGGGCTTGGAGACTCCAGGTTGAAACAAGGCGATGCCGAAAGCACTTGAGATCCTCAGTCACGTTAGAGCCTGCAAGGTATGCGAACCCGGCCTACCCGACGGTGCGAAGCCGTTGGTCGCGGCGTCCCGGGCGTCCCGGATCGTGCTCATCGGTCAGGCTCCTGGCCGGATTGCGCACCAGAGCGGCGTGCCATGGAACGACCGCAGCGGAGAAAAGCTTCGCGAATGGTTGGGTGTGGAGCGGGACTGCTTCTACAATCCGGAAAAGATGGCACTAATGCCAATGGGTTTCTGCTATCCGGGTACCGGCGCAACCGGAGACTTCGCGCCGCGGCCGGAGTGCGCGCCTTTGTGGCACGACCAAATACTCGCAAAACTGCCGAACGTGCGCCTTCGCGTTTTTATCGGGCAGTATCCCCTGGCTCGCTACTTCCCAAACCAATTTCGCAACCTGACCGAGGCAGTACAAGCGTTCGACGAACTCCTGCCCGCGCAGATCGTTCTTCCGCATCCTTCGCCGAGAAACGCGATGTGGCTGGCCAGGAATCCTTGGTTCGTCCAAACCGCTCTACCTCGCCTGCGGGCGGCGGTGAAGACGGCTCTCTAGACCTGCGACGGGCATTTCTTTTCGGGGTCCCCTCAGAAAACGGAATATAACGTACGCTAAGGCGCGGCTCTCGTCCCGAGTGCGACGTTTGGACGCGAAGCCGGTCCGTCCCAGGAGCGGGTACCAGTCTTCGGGTGAGCATGGCGTTTATCATTCCTTAAAACGATTCGAGGGGCGCGGTCAGGGCCGGCGCCCCAGAGGCCAACTGTTCGCGAACTTTCAGAATTTGCCGTTGTTGTTCTTCCACTGAGAGCGACCGGGAATCTCTTCGATCGTGTCCCAGTGCTCCGCGATTTTTCCGTTAGCCACGCGGAACAGGTCATAGAACGAGACGTGCTCTCCGCCAAAGTTGCCTTCACTGACCGTCAAGACGAAGTTACCTTCGCCTAGGACCTTGTGCACGGTATCGTACTTCATGGAGACGCCAGCCTTGGCCATGGCTTCCAACGCCTGGCCCAATCCCGACAGCCCATCGCCGATCTGGGGATTGTGTTGAACGTAGTTGTCACCGTCGTAGTAGCCTTGGAGCTTTTGCATGCGGCCATTCACGAGAATGTCGTCCACGAACGACCGCACCAGCGCCTTGTTCGCTTCGGTGTGGCTCAGGTCAATCGCTTCAGTTGGGCCATCGACCATCGTGTGGCCGCTCGGGTTGGCTTTGGCGGGCGTCACCTGCAAGTTGTCCCAGTGTTCGACGATTTTGCCGTCTTCGAACCGGAAGATATCGAAGCCGATCTTCGGGCCGAAGAAGTCGTACTCGCTGTGAACGAAGATATGATTACCGTCTTGGAAGACGCGGCGGGTAGCGACCCTCGCTGAGCCTTTGGGTAGCAGGGCCATAAGGGCTCCAAAACCTTCCAGACCGTCTGCCGCGCTGAGGTTGTGCTGAATGTACTTCGCCGGGTTGATGAACGCCACCGGGCCGGAGTCGCCGGTCTCGATGCTCTTTAGAAGAGCGACTACTTGTTGTTTCTGGAGTGACATGCTGTTGGTTCCTTTCATTGATCGTAGTATTGCGAAGCGTTGTACATCCGAGGACCCGCTACTGGAACTTGATGAAAAATTCAACGAGGCGGCTGAACGAGATGTTTGAACCGAGTCCGACAACCGTCAGTACTCCGCCTGGGAGCCGAAGTTGCCCGTCCGGCGTCTGAACCGTGACTGACGACGATGCCGTGGGGACCGAAAGAGAGTCACCTTGGCTCGCGGCAAAGAATGCGCTGTTAGCGACCAGACCGTTCAGCGCCCGGAAGGGAAGTGCGACGGGATCGCTCTTCGTCCGATTGTTGATGTCGAGCGGTGCGGTGGCGGACGCAGTAACGTCGAAGCCGATTCCTGGGTCTTTGATGCCCACCTTGAATTTGATCTGACCTTCTTCCTCTTCTGTTTCGACTTTGACCTTGGCCAGCCTGCTGCTTCCAGGTCCAAACGACGCGTTCAGGGAGGCTACTTCTCCGGAGACCTCGAAGGCTGGCAACAGAATCTCTTGACGAGCGGGCGTCACGTTCGTGTTCACTGCCGTCGTCGTTAGCAGGACGCCAGAGAAGGGTCCATGGGTCTGGCCCGTCACTGTTCGTTCAAAGCGTTGGTCGATGATGTAGAGAAGGTTGACCGTGCCAACTTGGGAGCCCGCGGGTGTTGCGATGGCTGTGAAGCCTGACGGCATGATGTTTTGGAGTTGGGCCAGCGGGACCAACACAGGAATGCTCATCTGGTAGAGCCTGACGCTTCGAAAGTCCCAATTTGCAACGAGTGGCGATTGCGGGGGCTGCGTCCCAGGGAGAACGCTGTCCCAATCGTAGGTCGGCGGTGGAGATCCGGAGCCTATCTGGGCGTGAGCACTGGCGGCAAGCAACAGAAAAGCGGCGAACGAGAGGCTCGAACGCCGGATCGACGTAGAGAACGCTGGTGTCTTCATGACTTGATTTTGAGCCAAGGACCGCTTGGCGAACAGTGTCAGAATAGGACGAAGGATGGTCAAAATCGGACAGCGCAACCGTGAGATCCTGCGCGTACGGTTTAGCAGCGCGGGCACTCCCGGCCTAGGATTCGAAGCCTTGGACTTGAGGGAAGTCGTTCAACGTGTTGGAGAACACCATTTTGCTACGCCGCGGCGTCTGTCTTTCTTTCAGGTAATGCTGCTGGAAAGGGGCTCGGCGAGCCAGGAGGTTGATTTCGTCCGCTACGAGATCAAGCCCGGTCTAGTGGCCTTCACTCGGCCGGGCCAAGTCCAACGACTTTCGACATCGAAGGATTCCGAAGGCATGCTCCTGCTCTTGGAACCAGCGTTCCTCTCCGCTGGCGAGCACGCTCCAGATCCTAACGACATTGCGGCACTAGTTCCGTCTGCACCCGCGATTGAGAGCAGCTTTCGGACGTTGGTTGACGAGTATTCGCAGGTGGCAAGCGATCCTAGCGCACGCGACATCATCTTCCACGAGTCGATCGCCCTGTTCCTCAGGCTCCGACGGCAGAGTCGCTTGGGATCGCCGTCAGGCGGCGAATCGTCGGAAGCGAAGCTCTTTCGTAGATTCGAGACATTGCTGGATAAGACGTTCGCCACACACCGCTCCACGGCGATCATGGCCCGTGAGTTGGGCTGCACCGAAAAGACCCTCAGCCGCGCCTGCAGCACCGTCGCTGGGGTCCCTCCGAAGACCGTGATCCAGGAGCGTGTCGCGCTTGAAGCCAAAAGAATTCTCGCCCACTCCGATCAGCCCGTGAAAGAGATCACGCAGCAGCTTGGCTTCACCGAACCTACAAACTTTGTGAAGTTCTTCCGACGAGTGGCAGGTGAGCTACCAAGCGCTTTTCGGGTGCGTGCCCAGTCTGCAATTGAAATTCACTCGGGCGTTGCCGGGCGATAGAGAACGATAAGTTCCGTTTTCTGAGGGGAACCCTTCTCCTCCCTAAGCAAGCTGACCACCGTTCGGTAGCACGTTACATGCAGCCTGCAATCCTCGCATGTCACCAAGTGCTCATAGAATGCGGTGATCTCATCGGGCGCCAAGGAACAAGCGACGTAACCATAGACCGCGTCCTGCACATCAGCGCAGGTCATCCTTTTATCTTTCCTGTCCATGAGTCTCCAAGCCCCTTTCATTGGCTTTGATTGGCGCCGGTGTGGGCGTAGGACTGATCGTCGGCAATGACGAAGAGAATGTTGGGGCGCGAGGCGGGCTGCTTTTTCGCGCAGCCCGTGGCCCACAACGCCGAGGCTCCGCCCGCCGCCAATACTTCGCGCCGGGTCATGGCTTTTTCTGCTGGTGCGACTTTTCGGTCTTGGCCCAGGTGTCTTTGAGCTGGACGGTGCGGTTGAAGACGGGCTTGTCCGGCGTGGAGTCGCGGTCGGCGCAGAAGTAGCCGACGCGTTCGAACTGGTAGCTGGCGAGGGGCGCGGCGCCGGCGACGCTGGGCTCAACCTTCGCGGTGACGCGCGTGAGCGAGGCCGGGTTGAGCGCGACGGTGAAGTCTTCGTCTTCCTTGGGCTCGACGCCGGGCTGAAACAGATGATCGTAGAGGCGCACTTCGGCGTCGATGGCGTGGGCGGCCGAGACCCAGTGGATGGTGGACTTCACTTTGCGGCCGTCCGGGGAGTTGCCGCCGCGCGTGGCGGGGTCGTAGGTGCAGTGCACTTCGATCACCTCGCCTTGCTCGTTCTTGACGACGCTGGTGCAGGTGATGAAGTAGCCGTAGCGGAGGCGCACTTCGCGGCCGGGTGAGAGGCGGTAGTACTGCTTGGGCGGGTCTTCGCGGAAGTCGTCGCGCTCGATGTAGAGGACCTGGGAGAAGGCCACGGGGCGGGTGCCCGCCGAGGCGTCTTCGGGATTGTTGACCGCTTCCATCTGTTCGGTCTGGCCGGCGGGGTAGTTGTCGATGACCACCTTCAGCGGATCGAGCACGGCCATCACGCGAAGCGCGTGTTTGTTGAGGTCGTCCCGCACGGCGTGTTCGAGCAAGTTGTACTCGATGATGCCGTTGGTCTTCGAGACGCCGATCATGCCACAGAAATTGCGGATGCCTTCGGCGGTGTAGCCGCGGCGGCGCATGCCGCTGAGCGTGGGCAAGCGCGGGTCGTCCCAGCCGGAGACGAGGCCCCGCTGGACGAGCGTGAGGAGTTTGCGCTTGCTGAGCTGGGCGTTGGTGAGGTTGAGGCGGTCAAACTCGATTTGCTGCGGATGGTGGATGCCGAGGTTGTCGCAGTACCAGTCGTAGAGCGGGCGGTGGTCTTCGAATTCGAGCGTGCAGAGGGAGTGCGTGATGCCTTCGATGGAATCGGATTGGCCGTGCGCGAAGTCGTACATCGGAAAGATGCACCAGGCGTCGCCGGTGCGGTGATGTTCCGAGTGCAGGATGCGGTACATGACGGGGTCGCGCATGTTGAAGTTGGGCGACGCCATGTCGATTTTGCTGCGCAAGGTGCGGGAGCCGTCGGGGAATTCACCGGCGCGCATGCGGGCGAACAGATCGAGGTTTTCTTCGACGGAACGGTCGCGATCGGGGCTGGGCTGGCCAGGCTCGGTGGGGGTGCCGCGCGTTGAGCGCACTTGTTCCGGCGACAAGTCGCAGACGTAGGCTTTGCCTTCCTTGATGAGCGCAACGGCCCATTGGTAGAGCTGCTCGAAATAGTCGGAGGCGTAGAAGAGGGCGTCCCACTCAAAGCCAAGCCAGCGTACGTCCTCCATGATGGAGTTGACGTATTCGACGCCTTCCTTGGTGGGGTTGGTGTCGTCGAAGCGCAGATTGCACTTGCCGCCGAACTCCTTGGCGAGGCCGAAATTGATGCAGATGGACTTGGCGTGACCGATGTGGAGGTAGCCGTTCGGCTCGGGCGGAAAGCGCGTTTGCACTTTGCCGCCGAAGCGGCCGGAGGCGTTGTCGGCTTCGATGAGATCGCGGATAAAACTGGGTGGCCGGGGCGATTCGACGCCGTCAATAGACATAGGACTTTGCCGACTCCTTTTCCTATCGCTTTCGCTAAAGCCGTTGCCGATGCCGCCCATCCAATGCAAGTCTCACAATCGCTGCCGACTACACTCTACCCAACAGGCTCTCCGGCGGCAACGAGAAGGTTCTCGGCAAACTGCCACTCTGTATCAATCCACTGGACATGGACCTGGAAACCGGCAACTAGCGCCTTCTGCTTGAGCTCTATCAACGAGTACTTGTGACTGTTCTCCGTCCAAATGGTCTCCCCCTCGGAAAACTCTACTGCCAACCCGGCGCTAGCGACCGTGACGCTCTGCGGACGCACGGAGCGAAGATGCATCTCGATGCTGGACGTCTCGGCATTGAAGCGAGCCTCGTGGCGAAACGCGTTCAGATCAAAGTTGGCCCCAAGTTCGCGATTGACCCTGGAAAGCAGGTTCAGGTTGAACGCCGCCGTAACACCCAGTGCATCGTCGTAGGCCGGGATGAGATTCGCGAGCGGTTTTTGCAGATCCGCGCCGAGCAGCAGGAAATCGCCAGGCCGCAGCATGCCGCGGACCTGTCGTAGAAACGCGACATCCGCCGGGTCACTGAAGTTGCCGATGGTGCTTCCAAGAAATAGCACCAGCATGGCCTGATCAGCGTGCCGGCGCTCGGCGACATGCCGCAAACCGTCCAGGTATTCCCGCTCTAGGCCGACGATCGCGAGGGACTCGATGTCGGAGAGCTCACGCTGACAGAGCGTAAGAGCCATTGGAGAGATCTCGATCGGAAAGTAGCTGATCTTTCTGTGGCGAGTCAGGGCCTCCAAGATCCAACGGGTCTTCCCTCCGGAGCCACTACCCAACTCACACACAAGAACATCCTGCGGCACCTGGGCAGCGATCTCTCCGGCGTGCTTGCGTAGCAGCCGCTCATCCGCGCGCGTCAGGCCGTATTCAGGTAGTTCACAGATCGCGTCAAAGAGCCGGGACCCAAGTTGGTCGTACAGATACTTGGACGGCAGCTCCTTTTGGGGATTCATTGTCAGGCCGGCAGCGACTTCTGAAGCGAAGTCGCTGGAGCAGCTGTGGGCAATCGGTGCGATGATCATCGTAGGCAGTCCTCAGGCATCTTTGCCGCATCGAAAACCGGCATACGCGTATTGGTAATGAGGTTGAAACCAATTCCGGAATGAGCGCCGGAGCATGCCTCGTTCGGTCCGGGGCGATCCTCCCTTCATGACGTAGTGCATGCCATCGAAGAAGTCTGCGGAGTAGCCCTTGTAGAACGGGAAAGCCTCGAACCCTGAGAAGGGAGCGAATTGACTCGCTGTCCACTCCCAGCCATTCCCGATGAGACCATGGACGCCCCAAAAGCTCTGCCCGTCCGGGAAGGCGTCTACTGGATGGGGTTCGAACGTGGCGACATCGAAGTACCCGTGCTGAGCCGCGGGCACTGCATCACCCCAGGGATACTGCCGTTGTTCGGACGAGGTCCCGTAGGCGGCACGGTGCCATTCCGCTTCTGTGAGGAGACGTTTCCCCGCCCAGCGGGCATACGCCGTGGCTTCGGCGTGACTCACGTACACAGGCCAATCCCCGGCGAACGCCAGGTCTTCGAACATGCCCTTCAGTCGGAATCCCGAAACATCTGGTTTCCAGAACGCAGGATGGGTCAGGCCGTGGCGTTCCTTCCAGTCCCACCCCTCGGGCGTCCAGAGCGCGCGATCGTTGTATCCGCCTTGACGGACAAATTCCGCGAACTGCACGTTTGTGACTTTGCACTTGTCAACGAAAAACTCCCGAACGTCTACGGTGTGCGCATCAAATTCGTTGTCCCAGCCGAATGAACCATCTCGCGCTGCGCCAAGAGTTGCAGGTCCGCGGGGAACGCCGATCATTGACGTGGTCTCATGGCCTGGGCGCCCATACGCGGTATCCTGCCTGCGCAGCACCGGCGCGATCTTCCTATCGATGGGCAATTGATGCAACATATAGGACAAGGTTTCGACGTGCATCCATCGATGCTCTATCGCCACATGAAGCAGGGCGTCAAGTTCCGCACCGTCGCCGGCAGTCACGAGCGCTCGGTCCAGTTCACCTCGGAGTCGCTGCGTATAGTGGGCAATGTCTTCCAAAGAAGGCCAGTCTCGGGCTGTGTCTGATGGCAGTTGACCATCCACTGGGTCAATACCAAAAGCAAACAGCTTGTCCAAGGAGGGGTTGATATCACTGAGGGAGAACCGCGATTGAAGGAGATTCCAATCAAATGAGTCAACGTGCCCGACATAGAACACAATCCGGTGACGCTCTGCGATGGGGCGCTCGTACAAGAACTGTGGATCGACCAGCCGGAACGTCTCGTCGCATGCAAGCCGGGCTTTTGCGAGGGATTGAAGGAGCGGCTGTCTGTCTGACACTTACGACTCCTGCCCAACTGCAGGGCGGAGGTCACCGAGTACCGTCGGGATCAACTCTGCAACGGTTGGATGGATGTGAACGGCGCGTTGAATTACAGAATAAGGTTTTCCCGCATACATGATGTCAATCAAGGAGTGGATCGCCTCATCGCCGCCCGTCCCGAGAATCGCCGCACCGAGGATATGTTTCGACTCCGCGTCAACAACCACTTTCATGAACCCTTGGGTTTCCCCTTTTTCGATGGCGCGGCCGATCCGTGTCATCGCGCGGCGACCCACCAAAATTTTTCGCCCGGTCGCCAAGGCCTCGGACTCGGTCATCCCGACCCGCGCCAGCGGGGGATCAATGAATAGCCCGTACGTCTCGATCCTGTCCGTGACCCGGCGCGGGTCGCTGTCCAGAAGGTTCGCCGCAACGATCTCGAAGTCGTTATAGGCCGTGTGGGTGAAAGCTCCTCTACCGTTGCAATCCCCCAGCGCCCAAACCCCGTCAGCGCTTGTCCGCAGTTGATCATCCACCGGAATGAAGCCCCGTGAGTCCGTGGAAATGCCGGCGGCGGCCAAGCCTAAGTCGTCCGTATTCGGTACCCGGCCAATCGCTATCAAGAGATGAGACCCTTCGATCTTGTGGCCGTTCGTCGCTTCGACCTCGATGGAGAGAGAGCCTTTGCGTCCACTCAAGCGGGATACGGTGGCACTCGGAACTATCGAAACTCCCTCGTTGGTCAGGATCTCGCTGACAGCGTGGGACACATCCAGGTCTTCCTTCGACAATAGTCTCGCGCCGCTATCCAGAACGGTCACAGCGCTTCCAAACCGCCGGAACATCTGTGCGAATTCCAGGCCCACATAACCGCCACCCACCACGATCAGATGACGAGGAAGAACGTCTAGGTCCATCATGGTGTCGCTGGTCAGATAGCCAACGTCCTGGAGACCCGGAATAGCAGGTACGTGCGGGCGTCCCCCGACGTTGACAAAGATCCGCGCAGCCGTGAGTTCAGTCTCACCGACGACAACTCTTCGAGGGCCAATAAAGCGCGCATGGCCTTGATACACCGTGCAATTCGCCATCCCCTTCAGCCAGCCCTCGACGCCAGATTGGGAGCGGCCCGAAATCGCATCTTTCCGGGCTTTCACGCGCTTCATATCTACAGCAATCGGACCGGGAAGAACGACGCCGTATTCCAGTGCTCTCCGCGCCATCTGCGCTACATAGGCGCTGGCAACCATTGCTTTTGTGGGGATGCAGCCCACATTCACACACGTGCCGCCGAACCGGCCTCGCTCAACAATGGCGACTTTCATCCCAGCGCCAGCCAAGCGTCCCGCCAAGGAAGGTCCAGCCTGGCCCGTGCCGATGATCAGCGCGTCGTAGGAATCGGTCATTAGCCACCTTCCCCTAAAGGGCACCCGCCGAACGACTACGGCCCTACTTCACGGACTCCAGGTAGGCGGCAAGAGCTTCGCGTTTCTCAGATGAGTCCACGCCTGGAAAGAAGCGCCCCATCCGGTTGCCTGGAATGAATCCCTTTGGATCGGCAAGGAATTTGGGAAGAGTGTCCCGAGACCAAACCACGGCAGCATCTTTCATTGCGGGCGAGTACGAGTATGTGGCTTGCGTACCGGCCTTTCGTCCGATCAATCCGAACAACGACGGCCCTGTATTGTTTTTTCCCGCCTCCACCGTGTGGCAGCCGCCGCAAGTCTCTTCAAAGGCGGACTTACCCGCTGCGATCATCGCGGGATTTCCAGGCGCCGCCTGAGCGGGAGCGGCGTCAGCCCTGGCGGTAGCGGCGCGTGCCGCTGCGGGTGTGAATTTCCGGATGCCCTCGCCCAAACCTGGGTAGGCATAAACGTATACCCAGTCAGTGGCCTTTGCAGGAACGTGGCACTGGAGGCAATCCGCTTTGTAGCTCTTGGCGATCTGCTTCGAGCTGTCCTTCGGGTCGTATTGCGACCAACCCCACCCGTCGCCCCACAGCGGGTTGTCCGGAAAGCGGCCAACACTGTCCTTGATCATCAGGAACCAGGTCTTTCGTTCCGATGCCCAAAACGCGTTGCCAGTAGTGTGGGGGGAACCGATTACGCCTTGAACATCCTTGACGAGGACCGCGCCGTCAGGGAAAACACCGTTAGCGCGGTAGTACGCTGCGTCCGCCGGGCGAGCATATGTGGCGTGAGTATCCGTCACGCCACCATTGCCCGCAACCGCGACCGTGCCGATATGTTCGAAGCCATTGGGGAAATCCTTTGGAAACGCGATGTCGCCCTTGTCGTTCACTAGTGGGCTAAAGGGTCTCGCTGCGCCTTGCCCGAACAGGTAGGTAGAGGCGAGAAGCAACAACAGGACCGCAGATACCGAAATGAGATACTTCTTCTGGCTGAATATGTGGGGCTCCTATCAGCGTGAATCCTACTACTTCGCGGGCAAAGGGTCGAGGATCGGCTTGTAGATCTTCACGTAGACCATGTCTTCGTGCGCATTGGCGATGTGGCAACCCGCGCATTCCGCAACGGGACGCTCCGCGGCGGCGGCCAGATACGGGGGAGGCGCGTGGTTGAAATTGAAGTACCCCCAGTTCTTGCTCTTCGTGAAACGCTTGCTGTCCTTCACCGCAACGTCCAGGCCCGCGACTTTGCCAGGGAAGTATCCCCGGCCCGACGCCTCAAGACGAGAGCCATCCGGATTTTCCGCCGGACCATCGACGAGTTGCAGCTCCTTGACCATCATCGTCCCCTCCGGCCACTTGCCGGTAGCGCGATAGGCCTTGAACGCAGCGGGCTGGACGTAGACATTGTGAAACTCAGGGAAGTTGGCCTTTCCATTGTTCAACCCGTGCGGCGTGATCGGAGCGCCGATGAAGATCCATTCCCGAAAGGCCTTCGGCTGCACGAGCTCGTTCTGCGCATTGAACACCGGGGCAATATCGATCTGTGGATAGGCTGCGTTCCGCCCGGGACGCTGCGCCGATACGATGGCGGCAAGCCCAAGCAACAGTCCCACCGTCGGGATTGCCACGCGTGGCCCGAATCTGAATGGTCTGGAAAACATGTCGTAATCTCCTTCGCCGCCGGTAATTGCTGAAGATGGAAGCGGCATGCGCTTCTTCTCAGAATGGGGAACCGCTCCGCCGAGGAAGCGCCCGCATTCCGTAGACGCTATTGATGGCCGAGTTCTTACCCCCAGAAGTACAAAGAGGCTTGACTGTCGAGCAAACAGGAGCCCGCGATGCCGCGCGGCGAAAGGTCCCGTCAGCCGCCGAAGCGTTCTGTTCGTACCAAGCCAGGCTCAACGCCAAGGATCTGCAAGGCGGAGGTTATGAATTCGACGAACTCATTTCGCCCGCACACATAACACAGCCGATCAACAGGTGAACTTCCAAGCTGAGACAGGCATTTGCCAAGCAGGCCGGCGTCGATCCTCCCGGACTGATCTTGTGGCCGGGGCACCTGAGTCTCCCGCGACAATGCAAGATAACTATTGAAACCAGTCGCCGCCTCTTCCCATGCCTGAATCTCTTTCCACAAAATTACATCATCAATCCGTCGCGCGCCGACTACTAAGACCATGGGAATGGTGACGCCGTTAGCCGACCTTCGGGCAGCCATGGATAGAAGGGGGATGAGTCCTGAACCACCGCCAATCAGCAGCGCGGGCACGGGATTCGCCTCGTCCCACACGAAATATCCACCCACCGGGCCCAAAACCTCTAGCTCGTCGCCGACGAGAGCTGCGCCATGGAAATACCCAGATACTTCGCCATCATCGAGGCGCTCGATGGCCACGTGGTAAACGCGCGGCTCGGGGCTCCATAGAAGTGAGTAGCTTCGTTGAGCCTGATATCCGTCCGGCGCCGTCAACCGGATATCGATGTGCTGCCCCGCAAGCCACGGTTGCCAGTGTTCTGGCCTAAGAACCACTCGCAGGATCTTCGGGCTCAGCCGCTCCAGCCTCTCGATTCGTGCCTTGATCCACGTTTCTTTAGACTGCACGACGTCTACCGAGGCTCACTGCACCTCCTCGACGGTGACGCTTTTGCCATTGAATTCGAAGGCCTCGCCGGCCCGAAGCCCCTGCATCGCCTTGAAGAGAGGTGCATCCGTTGATATCCCAAGAACGTCGGCTCCATTGAGTCGAATGACGGGCGACGGCAGGGCGATGACGAAATAGCGGCCGTTGACCTTGACGACCGCGCCAGGCACAACCTGCTGCTTGCCGCCGAAGTCAATAGCTTCTATGGTCTTGCGGTGCGTTTCATGGAGATGCAGTTGCTCCTCAAATCTGCTTGCCGAATTGCTGTTCTGAGCAGATTGCGAACGGTCCCCATCGTCAACCGGCCCCCCGCGGTCAAGGCGTGCGCCTTTGAGAAATTCCTCGTAAAGGCTCTTTGCTTCGCCTATGGACATGGATTCGATCTTCAATAGTTCCGAACGTAGAGCTTGTTTGTCTATGGGTGTCATCAGTTCTCCTGGAGAGCAAAAATCAGCGACTCGAATATCGCTGTTCCAACATCGGGTCCCCTCGCATATGATATCCTCGCGACTCCCAAAAACCAGGCTCGTCACGTTCAGTGAACTGCAGACCTGTGATCCACTTGGCCGACTTCCAAAAGTACAAGTGTGGCACGATCAGCCTGGCCGGCCCACCATGTTCCGCATCCAGCGGCTTGTCGTCGTAGGAGGTCGCGACCATTCCTCTGCCATTCACGAGATCCTCGAATGGAACGTTCGTGCTGTAGTCGTCCGCTGAGTGCGCCAAAACGTAGGCGGAAGGAACCTCGATGCCGACGGCGGTCATGATGGTGTCGATCGTCACTCCACGCCAGACGGTGTCCAACTTCGACCAGGCCGTCACGCAATGGATGTCGGCGACCATACGCGTCTGGGGCAGGCTATTGAATTGTTCCCATGAAAACCGTTTCACTTCCTTTGCTCTTACCTTGATCCGCAGGCTCCAGTCCTCCTGTCGAATATGGCGGGTCGGCCCAAGGCTAAGCACAGGGAACCCGGTGGTCAAAGACTGTCCGGGCGGTAAGCGTCGTTCTGTTGCCGGCGCTGGCCGCTTACCGGTAAATCCGCGTGTTGCCAAGATAGCCTCCATACTGACGGGGCGTCGGGTTCGGTTGAGTCGTCACCCTTTAGGTTACTGCTGGATCTTCACTCCGCGCCAGAACGCCACCCGATTCGCGACGGCCTCTGCGCCGACTTTTGGGGCCGGATAAAACCAAGCGGCGTCCTGGTTGATGTCCACGCCTACTTTGATGCTTAAGTAGCTCGCACTTCCTTTCCAGGGGCACGTGGTTTTCAAATTGCTGTCCACCACGTAGCGCCGATCCAGGGAGGCGAGCGGAAAGTATACGTTTCCTTCAACCTCGATAGTGTCGTCACTGTCCGCGATCACCGTATTTTTCCAAACCGCTCGCATCGCTAGTTCGTTGCCCCATCTCCCGCGAGCGACATCAATGAACCGCGGATGCGACCAGGCAGGTCGGCCGGTACCCCTTGGTTCTTGCAGGCCCTCCGAACTGCCATCACGAGGTCGGTGTCTCGATCAGGCCCGCCAGGATCAGCACCCTGCGCATTCCGTCGAAACCAACCATTCCCAGCGGTCGTTGATTTCTGTCCGAACATCATGGCTAAAATGCTTAGCGTCATCGTCATCGTAGTGGGCTCCAAGCTGAGCAGCTGCTCATGCTATAGACATCGCGGCCGGTCAGAATCTTACCTAACGCCCCCCGATGGAGGCGACGAAGCGTCGCCATTCAGCGGCAAACGTTGCAGGTGCTCGAACCCCCTAAGGCGTTGTCGGCGGCGGTGGGGAAGCACGTCGCCTGGCGGATCAGATGGCTGCGTCATGCGTCAGCCAGTAGGTTAACTCAACGGAGTTGCCCCCGGCCTCTTGGTGCTCCAACTTCACCTCGAACTGCGGCTCGGCAACGTCCGTCGTGAATCGGATATGCCCTCTCACAGGCGAGTCTCCTTGTGTTATCAACGATTTTCCGAAACCCTGACGCTACGTCGAGGGTCCGCCGGCGTCTGTCCGAGTTTCGTTGCCATGAAGCAGAGCTCGGAGGCGTTGGCGTTGGATGCGGTCCGCCGGGCTCCTGCCCGATCCGTCCAGCCAGGCTTTCAGCTCCGCAACCTTTACCCGATGCGTTACGGCCGGCGGTTGTACGGTGACTGTGACGAAAGCCGCGGAACCAGCATCCATGCTGCTCCACGATTCGAGCCGCAAAGCAGCAAGGCCTCGTACCGCAGCCTCAAACAGCGTCTCGGCCTCAACCGAAACTGCATGGTCCACCGGATCGCCAAAGCCCTGAACAGAAACTGCGCACGTCTTGCGAGCCACTGAGCCACCATACCATATTCGCCTTTTATTCTCCCACCTCGCCTACGCCAGCCCTCGATCGACGAAACGCTCGGCTAACCGGTTGCCCGGGCGGATCGCATTCGTCCGGCGAAGAACCGATTCAGAATCAAATTCTTGCAAGGAGTGGAGGAAACTCGCTTTGAGATTCCGGTGTTGCGCTTTACGCTGTTGCCGTGGGAACCGCAACGGCAACTCCCGCCATCGAGTTCAGTCCGGTCTGGGCCACGAGGTCCGGACGCGACTCCTGCACCTGCGTACACGAGGACGGCCGTGAAAGCCAAGTTCCGCCATTCCTCGGCCGGCACATCCAGGTCGGAGACGGGCTTGCCCAATTCGGTCCGACCGAGTTTCTGATCCAACGAAGCGTGAATGGCCGCAAGATTCACATGCTGCATGCCTCCGTCGGTTATGCTGCGCAGCCGAAGCAATCGAAGAACGGAGAATGGCTGGTGCGGGCAGAGTTGCCGACCGCGGCGGCGGCGCCCAAGGCGCTGCTGATTACTGGCGACGCATTGCGGAGCTACTTCTATCTCCTCGATGGCTCGGCTTCGCTCTACCAGGTTCTGGGCTGCCAGTCGGACACAGACGCCGGCGCGATGCGAGTGTCCTGGCGCCTCCGAAATTTGGAGCTAGCGGGAACCCCACGCGAGACGTCCCGGGCGGAACGCGCCTTCAACGTCCTTGCCAATCCCGATCTTCGGCGCTGCTACGACGCGTTGCGGGCGGACGAAGACGCGCCGCCGCTGTTTCCCTATGGCGGCTTCGGCTCCATCCTGGTTGCCGGAGACCTCGCTGATGACGCCTTCTTCGGACACCGTATCCTTGCCTACCGGCCCGACGTACGGCAGCGTAGGTTTTCACTTCTGTTGCGTCAGTGTGAGTTCCTTGCCGATCGGGTCGTCTGTCGTGACCCACATCGCCACGTGGAAGCGTCGTTCGACGCCAATCTGCTGTCCGGCTTTCGCTGGGACCTGACGTGGAACCAGTGGAAGCATTGGCTGAAGAGCCGCGTCGAAGTGGATGCGACTTTCGTCTACACCGGCAAGTACCAGCTTCGCGATGGCGAGTGGATACTGCGGCGATGGCTCTCCGCGCTTCCTTCACGCACAAAGGCCCGCATTCCTGAAGCCGTGCACGCCGATGTCGATAGCGCGCGGGCGATTCACCGGCTTCTCGGTGAGCACGCAGATGTGGTTGAACGCGTTCGCGCGCTCATCGAGACGGAACCCGTCGAGTACAAGCTGGTGCAAAAGTGGTTTGACGAGCTTGGCGTCTCCGTGCAGTTGAAGCCGCAACACGTTAGCTGGCAACCGGATTACGACGTCTACTACTTCGACGAGCTCGGGCGCCACGCCACTACGTGGTATTTGTTCCGGCGGGAGTTCCTCTTCGTGCTGCCACATGTGCTGGTCTCCGAGGTGCCGGAATCTGGCCACGCCACCTACGTTTTTGCAAAGCCTGAGAATATGGAAGCGTTCCTCACGCGGTATGCCACTGCAACTCGTGAAGACATCCGTCACAACCGTTCGAATCGCGGCGGCGAACTCGGTTTCGTCGGCCGTGTCCTACGAGGGCGGCGGAAGAAGCGCTGGCTCGCCAATCTTCTGAAGCTGGCCGGCGAGAAGGCCGACTACGTTGAGTCTCTGGAATAAGGAGTTGATAGATGAAGCTCTACATCCCACCGCTGCCGCCGGTGCCGGAGGACATGAAAGAAACGCTGATTCGCGAGCATCCGGATGGTCTGCGCGTGGTGATGGCCGAAGAGCTCGGCAGCAACGCCGTGACGGCTGGGGACCTGCTCGGAATTGATTTCGCCGATCCCCTCAAGCTGCTTGAGGCTGAACCTCCTGTGACCGAACGACTGCAATGAGCTTCCGCCCACGCCGGCGCATCTTGCGCCAGACCGCAGGATTGATCGGGATCGGCTGAACACGGTTCTGAGCAATACTGACGAACGCGCCCTGGTGGTCGATCGTACCGTACCGGAAGAGCCGCGCAAGCAGCGCGAGTGCGTGCTGTGCCACCACAAAATTGATATATGGCTCCTGTCGCTCAAGCGCCTCAACCGCGCTGCAGCTTGGACCGTCGTTTGCATCGAGCGACGCTTCCAGTAGTTCGGGAAAGAGCTCACCCCCTGTGCGCAGGCGGGCCGCAGCTTGCCTGTTCCGGTAGTTCCACGGTTCGCCAAGGATGAACTGGCCACTATCGGCGGAGTTGCCGAGATCGAGGTAGTAGCCAACTCCACTGCGGCATCCGGTCACACCGCTGTGAATCGTGTGCCGGGCCGCGCGCGTATCCACGCAACCGACCACGATGTCGAACTTGCCGATGTCGGTTTTGGCGGTGACGAACTCGCCGGCAGCCTTCCAGTTGAAGCCCCAGAACAGGTTGATCCGGCTCATCATCACGATGGCCTTGTTCAGGCCGATCTCGGCAGATGAGAACGGCTGGCGGACGCAATTCGCCGGTGAGATCACGTCGCCGTCGATGAGCGTTACGTCCAGCCCGCCCGGATGCCCGGCGACGAGCATGGCCTGGTGCAGATACGGAAGACCTCCTACGAATGCGCTCCCGTTACCGCCGCACCCAATGACCAACACTTTGACCGTTCGCCGGAGCAGATCGGCGTGGATCTGGTGCATATCACCTCCTCATTTGACCGCGCGATTCGCGAACGCCAACAGGGTCTCCTTGGCGGGAATCAAGTGCGCGACGGGGAACCGCTTCTTGCCAGCGAGGCTCTTCCACAGTCCAGAGAACCCGCCTGGGTGGGACGTAAGCTTCCGCGCGCCAGTGTGGTGCGTGAACTCGCTCTGAAAGAAGGCACGCTCCCACTGCCCGATTGCAGCGACACCCTTTTCTTCGGGCGATCTCATCGATCCCTGGCAGACCTGGCCGTCCCCGCCGTCGGTATTGTAGTAGGGTGCGATGAACAGGTCGGTCGATTCCGTCGGGCGTTCATTCGCCGCCAGCGCGCGAACCCGGAGCGAGTGGCCGTTCACCGCCCATACCAGTGGCGGTTGCGGGAACTGCCTGCCGCTGAGCGCGGACATGGTTTCATCGGTATCGCGGAAGAACATGGTTCGGCAGGCGGGCGGGGTCCACCAGACCAGGAGTTCTTCCGTCCTCACAAGCACGTTGCCGGGCAGTACCTCCATCGCCGTTCGGAGCCCAAGTTCTCCGGCGAGCCGGCGTACGAAGTCTGTAGTAAGCGACTGCGCGGGACCCAAGATGTCGGCCTGACCAGCCTGACCCGTTGCGCCGTGCCATGAACAAAACGCCCGCCCCTTGCTTCCGTAGACGAGGACGGCGCCCTGAAGTGCCATCAATTCACCACCGCCGATTTCGACGTGTGCTTTCATGCAGCCCTCCTGCCCCTGCGGGCTATGGCCACTGACGCCCTCAGATCAGTGACCGAGGTTGCGTTCGCCAGCGAATCTCCACGAAAGTCCGCAGAATTGTGCCGAATGTGTGCGGGATAGAGTTAAGTACAGCTTGCTGAGATCCCAACTGAGGTGCCGTTTCGTGTTGGAATAGCTTGGAAGGTCCGAACCGGCCGATCGATAGCTGCCCACGTTGGCAGGCAACGCAGCGTTGGTGAGACAAAGGCATGATTCTTCCTGACAACGAAACAAAAGTCGATCTCTTGAACAACGAAGCGATCGCCAAGACGATCGTGAGGCTCTTGCGGAAGCTCCCCGAGCATCCTGTTACGGTCGGTGTCCACGGCGACTGGGGCGCCGGCAAGTCGAGCGTTCTCGAAATGATTGAA
The DNA here is from genome assembly GCA_022843625.1 of Bryobacter sp. Classification (GTDB taxonomy): domain Bacteria; phylum Acidobacteriota; class Terriglobia; order Bryobacterales; family Bryobacteraceae; genus Bryobacter. The sequence continues at coordinate 134,161 of JALHNH010000007.1, forward strand.
GTCGGCTTGAACGCCGAAAACAAGGTTCTCTGCCTGAAATTCAACGGATGGCGGTTTCAGGGATTCGAGGATGCCAAGATCGCCCTCATCGAAGGCATCGTCACCGGGTTGATCGAGAAACGCCCCAAGCTGACGAAGGCCGCCATCGCGGTCAAGGACATCTTCCACCGGATCGACTGGCTGAAAGTCGCAAAAAAGGCAGGCGGCCTCGCTCTCACGGCATACACGGGCATCCCTGCGGCTGGGCTCCAAGTACTGGTCGGCAAGCTCGAAGCTTACTTCTCCGACGCGAAGAACCTGTCGCCGGAAAAGCTCGGCGAAGTGCTAACAGAAGCGAAAGGTCTTCTCAGGGCCGACGCCGAGACAAAGAACGTGCCAGAGGAAATCGCGGCGTTCCGCGAGGCTTTTGACAACTTGCTGACGGAAGCGGGCATCGACCAGCTCGTGGTGCTGATCGACGACCTGGACCGCTGCCTCCCTGACATCGCAATCGAGACGCTGGAAGCCGTGCGACTGTTCGTTTTCACATCGCGCACCGCATTCGTGGTCGCAGCCGACGAGGCCATGATCGAATATGCCGTCCGCAAGCATTTCCCCGATCTTCCGGATACAACGGGGCCGCAGACCTATGCGCGGAACTACCTTGAGAAACTCATCCAGGTTCCCTTCCGCATCCCCGCACTTGGCGAGACGGAAACGCTGATCTATGTGACATTGCTGCTGATCGGTGCCGAGGTTGGGGAACAAGATCCCGGCTTCGTCAACCTGATTGCGGCGGCGCGCGAAATACTGAAACGGCCCTGGACCAGGGGCGCGCTTGATCCGGCAACGGTGAATTCGGCTCTGGGCAATAACGCAGGGCGAGCGCAGGATGCGTTGATTCTCAGTGCGCAGATCGGGCCAATACTTGCGAGCGGCACGAAGGGGAATCCGCGCCAGATCAAGCGCTTCCTGAATACGCTGCTCTTGCGCAAAGCCTCCGCCGAGGCGCGGGGCTTCGGGAACGATGTCAAACTTCCCGCCCTGGCGAAGCTCATGCTGGCCGAACGGTTTCTGACGCATGTGTTTGACCAGATCGCGATGGCCGCTGCCGCCTCTCCTGACGGCGCATGTGCGGACCTGGCGGGACTCGAAGCCGCCGTCGCCGAAGCGAAAGTCATGGCGGCGGGAAAAGCACAGCCTGAAGAGGTGCGGCCCTCCACACGGACTAAAGGTTCCGCGAAGGTCGAGCCGATCAACTCGGCTGAGGCGTCTGCGTCCCTGCAGCTCGGCGAATGGCTTTCTTCGGAAGCGGTAAAGTCATGGGCGAGGATTGCGCCGACCCTCGGTGGTATCGACCTCCGTCCCTATCTGTTCGTCGCCAAGGATCGCAAGGATTACTTCGGAGCGACCTCGGTCCTCGGCCATATCGCCGCGGTGGCAGAGAAGCTGTTCGGGCCGAAACTCGCGGTCGCGGGCATGGAGAAAGAACTGGCCCAGCTTGCGCCTCCGGAAGCTGCCCAGGTCTTCGACGCTGTGCGCGGGCGGATCATTAGCGCCGACACTTTTGATGTGCAGCCGGATGGGGTAGACGGATTGGCGGTCCTGGTCAAGGCGCACCAGAGCCTGCAAGGGGCGCTACTCGATCTCCTGGAAGCGTTACCGCGCCGAAGAGCTGGGGCATGGCCCTGCAGCGGATGGGAGGGCGTGATCAAGGATGCGCCCATGATTCAACGCTTCGAGGGATTGCTTGAGATCTGGAGCAGGGAAGGTGGCGCGATGCTGAAAGCAGCGGCCTCAACCACCTTGCGGATGCGCAGGCAGACGAGGAATCGCTGATGGGCACATCCAACTCATACGGCGGCGCTAGCGGCGGCACTCCGTTGATACCGAGCTGGCTGGGCGGCGGCGGAGGCGCAGGGCCCGCCAGTGGTCCGCCCGTGCCACCTCCGAATCCTCCCGCTCCGCAGCCGGGAACGCCGCCGCCGACCGTTCCCACGCCGCCTGTTCTTCCGACCATGCCAGCGGCCGGAGACGTGGGCAGGTACACTTCGGCACGCAACAACCTCTCCCGATTCGCTCGGTCGGGTGGAAACGACAGGGTCAGTCTTGGGCGGGCCTTGTCGAGCTATGTATCGACAGCGGCTGGCGGTAGTCGCACAGCCGCGCGGCGGATGGGGGCATCGCGAACCGCAAGTGCCAGGCTCGCGCTGTTTCTCTCCGGCGCAGCTCCGAACGGCCCACGGGAGGCGCTGCGGGCTCTCAACCTGGAGAACCTTGCCGGACGCCCCATAGAAGAAGTGTTCCTCGGGCTGGCGGAATATGTTTGTCCCGATGGTGGAACCATAGATGAAGGGATAGCCCGTGATGCCTTTATCGAGACCATAGGGGACCTCGCGCAGAACGGCATTACAGACATCGACAATCTGACCGCAGAACATATGCAAACGATCTTCGAGCTGTATGCTGCTCATGCCATCGAAGCAAGATTATGCAACGACATCGGGACGAGGTCGATTTCGCTCCCTGCCAACGCGGCTTCAGCAGCGAGGGTGCAAGAGCAGTTGCTTGACTTCATACGCCGGGGCGTGTCCGACGCTTTGACGGCAGCGCGCACGACGATGCAAACGCTGACTCCTGATCGCGTGCTCGGTTTCGTCACCGGTATTTACGAACAGGCATTCTTTATCCTGCAAACGATGGGAGATGCGGAGGCGGACACGCGATGAGACGGCATGTTCTGATAGGCCGCTTTGGCTCGAATGATCGAGTGAAGATTCCCGTCGCTGGCGATGAGACTGCCACGCGTGTTGAGTTCGTGGTCTCAAACCGCCGTCTGGAGCATGGCATCGGGCGCGCTCTCGATGACCTGGCCGCCTTGAAGCTTTTTCCGTCCGAGATAGGCGTTGACTTGCTCGTCGTCGCCGCGCATGTGCATGCGGCCGACACCAGAATCTCGCGCGCGACGGAATCTCAGGACGCATGGACCCGTGAAATGCGGCTCGTCGTCCCGGTGAGTGATGTTGGACGGTGGACTGCCGCGGTGCCGATTCTGGAGCGCATGCTGAACTTCCTTACCGGCGACCGATGGACACTCGGCTTCAGGCCGCGCCCATCTGGATTCGACCGCACGGTAAGGGTGAAGCGACCTAGCCTGTTCGCGCCACCCTACGATAGCCTCGGCCTGTTTTCCGGCGGCCTTGACAGTCTCATCGGTGCGATTGATACGCTCGAAGACGGCAAAGCTCCGCTGTTCATAAGCCACGCTGGCGAGGGAGCCACCAGTGACGCACAGAACACCTTGTTCAACGAACTGAAGCGTCACTACAGCAAGCGGAGGCTCGACCGCCTCAGGATATGGATGAATTTTCCCAATGGCCTCGTGTCCGGCGTCAATCCGGAGAACACGACGCGCGGCAGGTCCTTCCTCTTTTTCGCGGCAGGAGTTTTCGCAGGTACTGGCTTGAGCGGCAACTTTACCCTCCGCGTGCCGGAGAATGGACCCATCGCGCTCAATGTCCCACTCGATCCCCTGCGCCTCGGCGCGCTCAGCACACGTACGACGCATCCGTTCTACATGGCCCGATGGAATGATCTGATCCTCGCTCTCGGGATTGACGGACAGGTGGAGAACCCTTATTGGGACATGACGAAAGGGGAGATGATCTCGGATTGCAGCGAAAAGACGCTTCTCGCCAAACTTGTACCGACCTCGTTGTCATGCGCCTCTCCTGCCAAGGCACGATGGAAAGGGAAGGCGACTGAACACTGCGGATATTGCCTGCCATGCCTTATCCGGCGGGCTGCTCTGCGTAAGGGACTCGGCGCGCCGGACCGAACTGGTTACACCGTTGATCTGAAAGCCAACGTTCTCGACACTTTGCAGGCAGAGGGTCAGCAGGTGAGAGCGTTCCAGTTTGCGATCGAAAGGCTGAAGCGCAAGCCCCAGCTCACACCGCTTCTGATCCATAAACCTGGCCCCCTATCGGATGAATCGGACACCCGCCAGGAGGCGCTTGCCGATGTGTACCGCCGAGGGCTCGAAGAGGTCGCCGCGCTACTATCCGGCGTTCGTACCGCACCGGGCTAGTCCGTCATGATCGCCAAGTACGTCGATTTTCACTGCCACCTGGATCTATACCCGGATCCAGAGGTCGCGATCGCGGAAGCCGACGCGGCGGGAGTGTATACGCTCACCGTAACAACCACGCCACGGGCTTGGCCGCGAAATCTTGCCCTTACTCGGCGCACCAAGCACGTTCGGGCAGCTTTGGGTTTCCATCCTCAACTCGTCGCGGAGCACAGAGATGAACTGGCAACTTGGGAAAAGTACCTTCCCGAGACGCGATACGTTGGCGAAATCGGCCTTGATGCCCAGCCCCGATTTTGCCCCTCGCTGGAACTGCAAAAGCGTGTGTTGGCGCGAATCTTGACATGCTGCGCCGAAGCGGGCAATAAGATCCTAACGGTCCATAGTATTCGCTCAGCGAAAGCGGTGCTCGACCTCATTGAGACCCACTTACCGCCGGATAGAGGAAAGGTCGTGCTGCATTGGTTCACAGGCTCGAAGGCGGAAACGGCACGGGCGGTCGAACTGGGATGCTTTTTTTCGGTGAACGCTCGAATGTTAGGTAACCATAGGGGGCGCGAGCTAGTCGTGGACCTTCCGGGACTTCGTTTGTTGACCGAGACCGATGGCCCGTTTACGGAAGTCTCGGGTCGTCCATCACGGCCAGCAGACGTGGCGGCCACGGTGCAGCAGCTAGCCAAGTTGCGGCGGGCAAGTGTTAAGGAGACTGCCATTGAAATTCAGCAGACACTGCAACAACTGTTGGCTTCAGTTCCCCCTGAGACCGAGCGGAGCCAATTGGGAAGCCAACCCCCATAGAGACGTCGAGAAGCCAGCCATGTGAGGGAAGTCTGCTGTTTGCCGCGCAACGGACACTAATCCACGCTAGTCAGCGGCCCCCGGCAAAGACTTAATCAGCTGAGCCGCCGATGACAAGACTGCGCAGCAGTGGATGAGTGCGGCGAACTCGGCAGTCACCGCACTTTTGTCACCCACGTTCAACTTAAGGATGGTGTTGGGCTCCGGAGCCACTTCCAACATGCCTTGGGATTCTTCATCGAACTGCCCTTCTATGGTGTCCTGTTTTTCGAAGACTGCAAGGAGCGCAGGAAGCGGGTCGCCGCAATCTTGAAGTAACTCGGCAATATCATCCGTCACGGGCTTGCGTCGGCTGTCTTCGGCACTCTTTTCGAGTTCGAGAGCTTGCTCCACCAGTTCGCGCACGGCTTTGTCGTGGATCGACGCCGCCAGCTGCTCCAGGGTTGACCTCGCCAGCGGGCGGCGCTTCATGCACGCAGGCAGACTTCGTTCGATGTCGGGCAGTTCCACGTCGGCCGCGGACTCCGGGTCCATCTCGTGCCACTCGCGCATCTGCTCGACTCGCGCCAGGGCGTCCCGCCAATCGTACACACGCACCCACTTGTTCAACGCGCCGATCAACATGTGCACGAACGTGACCGGGAGCCGGGGGTGGATCGGTTCGAGCAACCGGAGCGTAGGGCCGAGCACGACGTAGCCGGCCGAATCCGGCTCGATAGTCAGGTATAGCGTTGAACTCGTTGGATCGCACGAGCCGGTGTATCGGTCGAGCGAGGTGCTGAGCGTCAAATGCAGGTGAAACACCTCGCTGATTTCCGCTCCGCCGTGGTCGGCGACCCAACGATCCAGCGCCAGTTCCAGGAACTCGAAAGGATTGCCCCGGGCGGAGGGCCAGTCTTCGTGCCGCGCGACTCCGGCGCGGACGAATGTGGCGGCGGCGCGGGCGGCGAGTTGCTGGCCGTGCCAAATCTGGTGCTCGCCCGGAATGCCGCCCAGGCGAGGAATCGTCCAGCCGCCACCGGGCGGCATCAGCTCATCGGCGGAAGCCATCCGGGTGGCGGTGAGATCATGTTGCCGCGCCGGTCGCCGTTTCTGAGGGACGCGTCGAGTGCGCGGGCGAATATCTCTGACGCCTTCTGCCAGTCCGGGCATTGCAGGAACCTTTCTACTGGTGTTTGCTGTTCGGGAGGTCCGCCCTGCGCCAGCCTGTCTAGTTCACGCAGGACGGCCTCCTTGTCTAATCGCCGGGCCATCGCATTAGCCCTTGCTGCCGATGGCGCGTTCGAAGGTGTAACGCATCTTGTCGCCGACGGCCTCGGGTCCGTTGACGGCGGCGGTGGCGAGTTCTGGGTATTGAGCGGCGTAGAGCGCCTTCACGTCATCAACGCTCATGTGCTCCCCGGGATCGGGAAGCCGAACTCCGTTGAAGAGGAATTGGCGCGTCATCTTGGTGACGGTCACAGGCATAGCTTCGGATTCGCTCCTTCCTCACCGGCGAGTTGCGCCGGCGTTTGTTCCGTGGCGTCGAAAAGGCCCAGCGGCTGCTGTGCGGAATCAGGCTCCTTGGCCTTCTCTTCTTTTGCGGGCTCGGCCTTCCTGCTGCCATTGCCCACGGTCTTTTTCTTTTTGGCGTCTTCGCGCGCAGCCTTTTCGGCCTCCGCGATCTCGGCCTGTAGCTGAGTTAGATTCGTGGTGAGGCCGGTGTGCGTTGCTACAAACGCCGATACCTGCGCCGGCAATTCCGCGTCGAGTTCTGCGGCGGTTCCCGCCAGACACAGCGGCGTGGTGAGCGCCTTGTTCTCGCCGTCTTTGAGTTGACGAGGGCAGATGTTCACCTGAAGCCGTCCGCCGTTGCCGTCAGGGGCAGATACCGTGATCAGCACTGCACGGTTGGCGAGCATCGGTTCGAGTTGACTGAACAATCCTGGGGTTGTGTTCATGTCGACGCCCTCAGAACGGAACGCTGTCATCGTCATCGGCTGCTGTCGCCGTGCTCCCCGGTTGCTCCGGTCGCGGAGCGTCGTCTTCGCCGCGTTTGGCTGATCCCAGAAATGTGACGTTCTCGGCGACGATCTGCATGTCTTTGTGCTGCGTGCCGTCGTTGCTCTTGTATTCGCGGGTGCGGACGCGCCCGACGATGCCGACAAGGCGGCCCCGATCAAGCCAATTGGCGCAAGCCTCAGATAGGCCGTTGAAAACGACCACCGGAAACCAGGTCGTGGCTTCCTTCTTCTCGCCGTTCTTCGACCACTGCTCGTTCACGGCGACCGAGAATCGGCAGAACGGGACGTTGTTCTTCGTGTACTTCAGTTCGGGCGCCGACCCAACGTTTCCTACGATGGTGATGCTGTTGATTCCACTCATATGCTTTCTCCTGATTGAATTGGGCCGGAGGCAGCCGGCCTGGCTGTGCAACATGCGAGTTGCTCAATCTGTTCGCGCTGGTGGGCGATGTGACGTTGTAGTGCTGTGGCGGAGGCGCGCAGAGTCGCCGGCAACTCGCGCGCGAGAACTTCGTCGAACGTGCCTTCGAAGCCTTCTAAGATCGCCGCGAAGAAGTCGGCGTTCATTGCGCCTCCTCATCAAAGCGGAACTTACGGCCGCCGGCCTTCACCAGCATGGTGTCCAAGTGCCCGGCGATCTCCGCCATGCCTTGCTGGACTCGCGCGCGCAGAGTGCTTGTTGACCGGAGGTCATCGGCATTGATGCCTTGCAGCAAGCCGCGTGCCTGGCCGACCAGCCGTTGCAGGTCGGCGTCATCGGTCACGTTGCGGAACTGGAAGTTGGCCAGGAACTCAACGAGATTCGACACCGTCGATTCCTTGAAACGCAGCGGCTTGCCATCGGTGCCGTCCTTCAGACGCTCGGCCATGTGCTGCACCAATCGAGCCATGGTTTCGCGCAAGACCTGCTGAATCTCTGAAGATGCCTCGGCCATGCGGCGCGCAGCTTTCTCGCGCTCTTGCTCGAACACTTCGCGCGAGATTCCCTTCAACTGATCCGGCACGCCGAAGCTGACGTATTGCCAGGAGAACCCGAACTCGCGCGCGACATCCTCGATCGGAGGATAGTCGGCCGGATTGTAGAGTCCGCGGAGTCGCCGGGCCGCGTCCTGGCACAGGCCGGGGTACGCAGCGAGGAAGATCTGGACGAGTGCCTCGCGATCCGAACGGAACCCGCGCAGCCGCTGTTCCACCATCTCCAGCGCAGGAATCGGCAAGAGATGAATGCCGATCTCGAAGGGCAGGCAGATGTTGTAGAGGAAACGGCGGATCTCGCCGTCGAAGCGGCCGATCGCCTTCAACTCGGGTGAGTCGAGCAGGTGCTTGCTCACCCTCAGCAGGTCCTTGTCGGCGTCGGCTTCGATCTGCGATGTCGAGACCTTGCGCGTGTTGCCCATGGTCGAGAGCCGCACTTTGATGCACACCGTCTTGCTGGCGAGATCGACGCCGGGCTCGGTGATCGGAATGCCGACGGGGCGGCCGCCACCATCACCGTTGTTCGCGGCTGCTATCGGTGGGGCTGACGACAGTGGGTGGGCCGCTTCAGGGACGGGGAAAAGAATTGCTTGCGTTGTCATTGGATGACCTCCAGAGAAAGAGTTGCGATAATGAAGCCGTGGCTGGATTGCGCGATTTCGAAGCGCTTCTGAAGTCGGTGCCTGAAGGAGAAAAGGCTCAGATCCTTAAGTGGGCGGTTGAGGAACTAGGCGGCGCTTTTCCTGGCATCGATTCGCGGCCCGACGTGTGCGGCGGCGAACCCTGCATCGTGCGGACACGAATTCCGGTCTGGGTTCTGGAGCAAGCCCGGCGCCTTGGCGCTTCCGAAGAAGCGCTGCTCACCAGCTATCCCACGATTCGCGCTGAGGATCTGCAGAACGCGTGGGCTTACGCCAGGACGCATCCCGACGCCATAGATGCTCAAATTCACCAAAACGAAGCTGCGTAGATCGACGTGGCCCGCTTTTACACGAATGAGAATATCGAGTTGCAGATCGTCCAAGCCCTTCGTGCGCTCGGGCATGATGTGCTGACTTCTTTCGAAGCCGGCAATGCTAACCGCTCGGTCGACGACGACGATGTGCTTTCCTTCGCAGTAGAGCAGAACCGCGTCCTCGTCAGCCACAACCGGCTGCACTTCGTCCGTCGGCACTGGCATCGGACCCGGCCGCATGTCGGCATTGTGGTGTGCAGCGTCGACCTTGACTATGCCGGACAGGCACAACGAATTCATGACGCCGTCGGCTCGGGCATCGCCGATCGGTTGGTTCGGGTGAACCGTCCTTAGGTGGGCAAGCCCACTACTGGGAAGCCTGTGATCGCCACCAGCCCTTGCTCCGAGATCGTAACCTCGACCTGCGGATCGCAGAAATCTGATGCGCTGAACCGCGTCGAATAGAGGCGAAGCACCTGATTCTTGCTGCTGCGAAGCGGTTCCCTTGCAGGCAGCGTGTCATTGAAGCGCCCGAGGATCGCGAAATCCAGATGCGTCCGACACTCTGCCCAGACCGCGCTTCTGCGCACCGAGTCAACGCCGGCAAGTGTGTAGTACGCGCCGCGTTCAAGCTCACGCTCCGAGTATCCGGAGAACATTCCGAGGCTTAGTTCCGGTATGGCCTTTGTCAGCCGCTTTGCAAGCTCCAGGAGTTCCCCTGCCTGGTGCATTGGCTCGCCACCCGAGAACGTGACGCCCATGATCCCGGCGCTCTGCCGGCAAGCGAGTATCCAAGCTATGAGTTCGTCAACGCATTCCTGGTCTCCGCTAAACGGGTGACTTCGCGGGTTCCAGCACGAGCGGCAGTTCAGGACACATCCCTGCAGGAACAATACTGCGCGCACGCCCGGTCCGTTCACCCGGCTGCTTGCGATCTTTCCGTGAATGAGCATGGACCACCTCACGCCTGTTGCGTTCGGTTGGTGGATCGCGGTGCTTCGACGTGGTACTCTCGCTTCTTCTCAGAGCGCATCACGTGGTCGCTTCCCTGAAGTGCTTTCGCGACGTCGGCGCAGCCCTTCCCCTGGAATCCCTCCAGGTCAATTGAGCTCTCACCGTTTTCGTCGATGACGATAGTTATGGATTTGGGGGACATCGTGGACCTCACTGCCAAAAGCTTCATGCCCGGCATCGAACCGGCCCATGATCTGGAGACTAACGTAAGAAGTGGAATGGTGTCGGAACGTGAGCTCGCGCCGAGCAGTCGCGTCAGGATGCGTACTGCATTCGACCGCGACTTCTACACTCGCGACGGCCTGTTCGCGCAGGATGCCACCCGGGCTCGCCGCCTACGTGGAAGGCTTACGTCTAGCGCAAGAGCTCGTGCACGCGAAGACTTCAGGGCAGCCACAGCACTTCGGAAATGGAGCGGGCCACGGCGCCATCCGCCGATTTGACGGCGACTTCTTTTCCATCCAGGCTCGCAACCCGAACAATTTCGTTATCGACGAACGCGACGGCCTTGCTATCGGGCGACCAAGCCGGAAAGCGTACGTACCGGGTATTGCCTTCGTAAACCTTGCGCAGACCGGTGCCATCAAGGCGGCACACCCATATGTTCGGGCCATTGGCGAAGGCGACCAGACTGCCATCGGGGCTTACCGCCGGACTATTCGGAGCGTCGAAGTTGTCGTCTATGCGGCGGAGACTCCGCAACCGATTGTCGGACACAAAAATGCCAATCGCCGCGTTCTGAGCGTTTCCGCCAGTCGCTTTTGCGCCCGAGACAACCAAGCGACCATCGGGTGTCCATGCCGGCTGGGCGTATTGTGTGCCAAGGGCGGCGATCAGCCTGCCCTGCAGATCGATCACCAGCGGCTCAAGATTGGCGTTACTGAATGCGCCCATCATGGCCGCGTCCAGGCCTTGCGGCTTCTGGCTGCCCCAATATGCGATCTGTTTTCCATCCGGAGAGAACCTGGGCGAATAGTTCTTGTTGCCATAGACCGGCACCTGACGCGAGCCAGTGCCATCTGTCGTTGTGAGCATCATCTCACCGCGATTCGTGAGGTAGACAACTTCGCCGCTCGGGCGGATATCGAAGTTGCTGGAAAGTCCGAGAGCGCGCTGCCGTCCCGCTGCGAGGTCAATCGAAAACACGCCTCCACGATTTGCGAAATAGATCTTGCCCAGCAAACCGCCTTGCAATCCGCCTTGAGGACCTTGGTTGAGCGCGCCCTGCTGCGCCGAAGGTGGATCGAAGCTTCGGTCCGTCTTCAGCGCGCAACTGAACTGCACGCCATCGGTGCTGAACGAAAAGGAAAGTGTGCTTCCTCTTCCTTCATACCGGTTCCGCATCGCCCCCAAGAATCCGGTAAACGTCACCTTATTGTTAGCAAATTCGTAGCTGCCCGAGTTCTGGCCGACCGTAGTCCTATACTTGCCCGCGCCGTCAATCACAAGATTTCCGATTGGAGCGGGCGAAGCCGTCACCATCGTGGTTGGCGCCATACCGGGCATCGGAAGTCCCGCCGTCACGCCAAGCAGAGTGCATGCGTATTCGCCTTTCAGCGGACTAGGGAGCGGCTCGGCTTCGAGGACCGCTATCACTGCCAGCGCTAACCACAGGTAACGCTTCATGCTACCTAGTTTACCGCCGGTCGTTTGGCTATCCTGGGCGATTGAAATTGAAGGTCGGCTACACCACCCATGGGGGAGCCCCTACCTACGCGTGTCCTTTGCCAGCCTCCGGCACTACCGAGATTGGCTGCCACAGGGCGCGATAGCAGCGCTGAGCCTCGCCCTCGGTCTTCATCCTAGCGCACGGCGAACCGCAGCTGGACTTTCTGGCCCGTTGGCGTGTTGATCACCTCGCGGCCCTTGAAGACGTAGCCTTTTGCGCGGGCGACCGCCATCGTCTGCTTCTCCTTGTAAGTCTGCGTGACGCGCCCTAGCCAAGCTACGCCAAGCCCATGGTGGTTGCGATCCATGTCGTCGATGACGGCCTGATAGACGCCCGAGGCATCGCGCACGAACCCAATGTCAGCCAAAGAGCCTTTCAGTTGCGCGCTCGGGATCACGATTTGCGCTTTCTCCCGCCAAACTGCACCGCCGTAGCCGAGCAGCGTCTGCCCGTTCCAATCAACGACTGGCTGGTAGCCAAGTTCCTGAAGGGCCTCGACCAAATACTGGGCCTCAGTCACACTGGTACGCATCTCTTCGAATTTGGACATGGTCTCTCCTTAGAATTTGGCCGACCGGCGGCCGCGTCGACCGACCGTCGACAGTCGGGGCCTAACCTTGCATCTTTCTGTGACCGATGGATATGATGAGGCGCGCTAATCGAGTCCCGACGAGGGAGAGCTTCCCTACGGCGGCCGTCCGACGCGCGTCAGTGAAATCATTGCGGAGTAGATCAGCATGGGTTGGTTCAGCAAGAAGAAGGAGCAGCCAGCAACGCTCAACAGTGCACGTTATCGGGGCAAGCCTCTCCTGATCCTGCTGGAGAATTACGTCCTGGATTGCATAGGCTGCTTACCCAGCCAAACAGTGGCGACGGTCACTAGCATTACCCAGCAGGTCTACGGCGGCGGTGACGATTGGAAGACAACGTTGCGTTCTACGCTGCATCTGGACGAATCGCTGGACGAGAACCTGCGGCAAATGTGGACTCACAATCAAGAGGTGGCACGGCAGGCCGGCCAGCCGCTTTCGCCAGAGGACTTTGCCCGCATGGTCGTGGATCAGAATTTCTCATCGTTGGTTGACTAAAGCAGGTGGAAGACTCGTCCACGCCAAGCTCGAATGCGGCGGTGACAGCGGTTGTTCTCACTCCAAATCGCGGAGGGCCCGCTTGCCCAAGCCCACCAGTTCCGGTTTTGCGTCCGCCGTGTAAACGCCCGAACGCGATGCGCTCAGGAAGCGGCCGGACGCCTGCCGCCGCAGCGACTCGATCTGATCCGCCGCCGATTTCGCGACCGGGACGATGTAGTTGGCCGACTCCTTCAACGACAACCCGAGCCGCCAGGCTTTGCGGACGCACTCTTTGATCTCCGCACCGGTCCAGCCGTCGTCGCTGGATCGATCGCGGTCTTCGACTTGCCACTTGTCCAGGTAGATGCGCCAGATCGCCTCACGCTCCTCTGCGTCGGGTAGATCGAAGAAGAACGTGCCCAGCGTGAACCGCCTCCGCAACTCGGGCGGCAGGCTCGTGATCGAGTTGCAAGTCGCGATCCAGAGACTGCGGCCTTGCGAGATCGCATCGACGACTTGCAGGGCTGAGCGGAGCCGCTCGCCAGAGCCGCCAACCAGCGAACTTTGCATTGCCGCGAGGTCGAACGCGATGGTCGGAATTCCCGCGGTGTTGCCAGCGGCCTTCCCGATCATCGACTTCGCGCAGCCCGGCGGTCCGAGGAGAAGTGATCCATCCGCGCCGCGGTCCTGCATCCAGGTCAGCATTGTGCCGGTCATCTCGGTCTTGACGCCGGAGAGATCCGTGCCCGTGCCGGCGAACGCTTTCTCGATCTCGTCCACGAACACAACCACGCGCGGCGCTTCTTTGCCGTTCACTACCGCGCGCAGGAACTGCTTGATGTTCGCGCAGCCTCCGACATCGGCGAAAGTCTCGCCGCCGCGCCAGATGTCGAGTCCCGGCGCCTGCTCGACGGCCTGCCGCTTGCGCTCCCAGAGTTGTTCAACGTCCAGCCCCTTCTTCGACAGTGACATCGCCAGCACCTGCTCAGCCGGGAACGTCGCGAGCCCGATCAAGGCGTCCACCGCACTCGTCACCGCGGCATCGTCCGGTAGCGGCAACTCGGCCGATTCGAACGTTTCGCGAACCAGCGTTTCGAGGTCGGGCGCCGCAGGCAAGGGTTGATCGATCACCATCACGTCGCTTTGGAGTTCCACGGGCAGCACAGCGCCCGGCGTCGTGACCAGGATCAGAGTCTGGCCGCCCGCCTTGAACACGTCACGCAAGTTCCAGATGCCCTGGAGGATGTCCACCTGTTCCCAGAGCCGATGCGGATTGTTGACGAACACCACCGCGTCCGTGAACGCGTTGCGCTCGCCAGCGCGAGCTGCCTTGTACAGCGCACCAAGTAATTCCGCCGGTCCGAGCGTCTCGGGGTGGTCGCCCGCAACGTCGCGCACGGCGGCCTTCCCCGGCTCGTTGCGCGCGGTCAGGCCACGCAGGATATCCCAGGACAGCACCGGCGTCTCGGCCTGCTTGGGGAGACCCGCCTCTACCTGATCCAATGCGCTCATCGGATCGGCGGTTCGAATCGCCAACAAAGGCGTAGCCGACCGGCGCGCTGCTTTGAAAACACGTTGAAAGTCATCGTGGGTGTGAGCCATAGTGATTGAGAGCCTACTTGCATGATCAGTGTGACTGGGGAACCGGACCTGGTCCGGAGAATCAAAGCGAGGGTCAACGGGTCCGAATCGTTCGCGGATGTTGAGGGCTGGGAATCCGTGCCTGACGATCCGGACAGCGTCGTTCTTCGCCTCACCATCGAGGGGATGATGCACGAAGCGTCGTCGGATCGGGGCTACTTTCACGCACTATGCGAAGTCCGCCGCCAGCTTGAACCGAAGGAAATCTTTCTGATCTGTTTTGGGACAGACAAATACGTTTACCCGTCGCCGATGCAGGAATCGATGGGGGCGGCCGAACTGGCGTACCGAACCACGTTGGGGAAGCCTGCGCTTACCGCGGACATCGTGAACATCTTCGACGAAGATCCAGCCTGCAATCCCTCGACTATTGAGGACCAGGAATATTTCCATCAATCGTGGTTGGCCAGCTTGTAGAAGCGCTCCTCCGACCTGGACAAAGAGATTCAGATAGCGCGATATGCAGCCATGCCAAAGATCACGGCATTGTAGGCGATGTGGGCGATTGTGCAAGGAACCGTCGAGCCGCTGCTGAGTCGAAGCCAGCCGTAGAGGCAGCCCATCGCAAAGATGCTCGCGATCTGGGTTGAGGTGATAGCCGGCTTGACCAGGTGCCCCGCGGCAAACATCGCCGCGAGGATGACCACTGTGATCCATCCGGACCTCGGCACCTTCCATCGCAGCAACAACGCCGCCAGCAGTGTAAACGCGTAGCCCCGAAAGATCAATTCCTCGACCACCGGGCCAAGCGTGACGCCCATCCAGACGTCCGCGAATCGCGGTAGCGCGTCAACCCTGTAGTTCCCGAAGAGCGCCGAGAAGGCCAGCGCAGCCGCAACGGAAATCGCTGTGCCAACCAGAATCGGCTGGGCTGGAGTCGGCCGCCAAGCGAGGAATTCCAGCCCGTGCGAGTTCAGCTTGCCCCGCGCCATCCACAGCGCCCAAAGAGCAACGAGTGTGATTGCTATGCCCGGCATGGCAGACTCCCGCACTTCGAATTGTCGCTGAAGAATGGTCGGCCCGCTTACCCCCACCGCCACATGTGAACAACGTTGCCTTGATAAGAGATTCTTTTGAGGATCGCCGCCAGCCGATAGTCAACGGTCACTTTGTTATCGTCGTATCCACCCTCGGTTTGGTCTCCGCCGCCGTAGAACGCACTTGAGGCGCGTTTGCCGAAGAGCGAGCACGCCTGCTCCACGAGTTCCTCAGTCGCGGCCTCTTGCAGAAGGAGCTTCCGATACGTGGAGTAGGTATCGACGGCGAGTTGACTTCTGTTTATTTTGCGCAACTGGTCGAGAGCCTTGCCCCAACTCGCCTCATCCCATTCTCCGTGGAGACCGGATGCAAGCAACCAGTCCAACTGGCTGTCCGCGCGGAGTTCGTCTCGCGGAGACCCTGCAAGCACCGGTTCCTCATTCAGCAGGAACGCGACAATCGCGGCGTATTGAATCGGGAGATCATCAGCGCCAATCCTCAGCCCCGACGCCTGGAGTACGCCGATGCCCTCGCGCAACACTCGAAGAGCGTTGGCCATCGGTTGCATGGGGGAGGCAAAGTCGATCCTCCAACTGATGAGTCCCTCCATCAGGTACCCCTTGAATGCCAACTGGATATTCAGCAAGGAGAGATATTGATCCGACGCAACCTGCGGTGTCTGCAGTGCGAGCAAGCTGTCTTCGGCACTTTGCCGGTGAAAGGCAACCATCTGTTCAGGGGTCATCGCCATAGGGCTTCTCTAGGATCACAGGATCTCGGGCCAAATGGAGGAGACCCCGCACGCGTATCGCGGTGGACCCTACTGGCTGTTGGCAGCCGGATCGCTAGGCAAGTTGGTCGAGCATGCATGGACTGTCCTAGGATTCCTGGGACTGGTCGCGCTTTTTCCGCCCGTGACATTGCCGCAACTGCCGGTGGTGTTGCCTTGGCGGTACCCATGGATCAGCTTCGCCTCCTGGGAAGTGGCCTTTCTTGTCGTGCTCTTCTCGGTCACCACCTTCTTCATGCCGTCGGCCTTCGTGCAAGTGGCTCTGGCAGGAAGCTACCGGGCTGCTTACCGCGCCCCGGCCGTGCTGACATTTCCACTTCGTCATGCAAGGCTCTATCTGGAGGCTTGGGTGATTTCTCTAGCGGCGGCGCGTGCGCAGTGCTCTCGGGCCCCTTCGCCCCGTGGGGCCTCGCCTGGTCGTATCTCGTCATTCTTTACCTGTTCAATGACGCACTGATCCAATCTCGGTGGCCGGGCGTCGCGGAGCGATACGCTCGTGCTCACCCGTGCATCCGAGATTGAGAGCTGTTCTTGCCGTCGCCCCGGTTTGAGTCCGAGCGCATAGACTGTCGAATGAGCATGTTCCCGTGGGCTAGGTGCGCCGATACATTCTCAGGACTTGACCCTTAGGGATTTGGCCATGCAGCTACCAGACGAAGCCATTGCAGCAGCCGAGAACGGCGACTTGAGCCGGGCTATCAGAGTCGTGCAGGATCAAACCGGGCTTCGCTACGAGTCTGCCGAAAATGCGGTAGAGACTTATCTGCCCGAGAAGGGTAACCCACTGGTTGAGTTGCCCCCGGACGCCATCCAGTATCTACTTGCGGGACGAAAGGCCCGCGCCGTTCTGTTGATTCAATGGCGCTTCGGCATTGAACGGGATCAGGCGGAACGGCTCGCTGCCAACTGGAGGGCGCCATCGGGCGAGACTGCGGACGACCTGGCCCGTCAGCGGCTGCAAATGGTTACTGTGGCGTTTGTGCTTGTGGCCGCGCTGTTCGTGCTAATCTCCGCCACCATCGGCAGAGCCTGATAGCCGAGTCCGAAGCGCCACGCTATCGGACGCGAACGTGACTGCCTCGTACCAGCCGTGCTCCCTCGGTCAGTTTCCCGCTATCGAAGCCAGCCCGCACCGCCGAAGTGTTGATCTGCCAGTCAGATCCCGCGAGCAATGACTCCAGTCGGTGGCGCGTGTTTCCGGCCGGCAACTGCTTGGCAATCTCCTCAATCTCGGTTTTAGAGAAGGTCAACTGCCGCTCCCAAAAACACTTTGGCACCTTCAGCGGATCGTCAATCACCAGTGACGGGCTGCTGTTCGCCTGCATCCCGATGCTGGACTTCTCACCTTCGAGCTTCTTCAGCCCGCGCGACATCATGAATGCGAGCAGCATGGACCGCAGGCGATTGACTCTCGCTTCGGCGGACTTCTTGCGTGCAGTCAAGCGCTCGGCTTCCTTGCCGCAGATGGCGGCGATGGACTCTTGCCAGCGCCAGTAGCCAGCTATTCGGTCCACCTTGCCGTGCCAGGCTTCGATGTAGTCGTTGATCTCCTGGATCAGTTCGTCCGGCACTGCGCCGGGCGCCTCCTCGGCTTCTTCGGCGCGGTCCATGAGGTCGATCAGACGGTCATCGAGCTCGAAGAGCGACCGTGGATCGCGCGGCGTGCGTTTCAACAGGCGGGAGCGGAGCGCGTCCACGATGTCGGCCGCGCGGTCATCGCTCGATTCGCGCAGCGCGGCGACAAGGCGCTCGGCCAAGTCGAGGGTAGACTCCTGCGGGGCAGCAATTACGAGCGCGGCGGCCATGGCACACCTCCAGATTGTTCGCCGATTGTTAGAACAGGCTGAGTTGAACGGCGGGGCCGCTCGGTTGAATCCAAGTGGACGGCTCTGCTGCCATGGGCAGTGGCGCTTCCACGGGCTGCGCGGCAGTTGGCGGCAACTCGCGCTGGAGTTGTTTCCAGATCGCGGCCGCCGCATCCCCTACACCCTGGCGCGTGACCAGTTCGCGGGCCATCGCGGTCAGCACGTCGTCATCGTCTTCCATGGAGTGCAGCCCACCGCCAGCCAATTTGCCTTCCATTGCGAGCGACACCAGGAGCTTCTTGCCCATCAGCCGCAAACAACTCTCTTGAGCTGTCTGCGCATAGGCGAGGAAGGCCACACGGATCGGATCTTTCTGTCCGATCCTCCAACTTCTGCGGCTCGCTTGGCGCAGCACGTAGGTGCTCCAGCCACTTTCGTAGAACAGAATTGTTTTGGCGAACATCAGGTCGAGGCCAGTCTGGACAAGCTTTGGGTGGCAGATGCAAATTTGCATGCCGTTCCGCAGATGACGCTCGTACCAGGCCTCGCGAAGTTCGGGCGCGATGTCGGCCGTGAGCACCTCGGCGCGGATGCCTTCGCTTTGCAGCAACGACTGAAGACGACGGGTCACGTCGCGCTTCTGCGTGTACACGGCGTACACCTGAATTCGGCGCCCCTGCGCCAGCTCCTGCTTACACTCCTCGACCAAGCGGCGCTCTTTCGCGTAGTGTGCGCGCTCGTCGAGATCCTCGGGCTCGGCAATGATGAACCGCTCGCGCTGGCCCTCTTCGTCGGTTCGATAGCCGTAGAGCGTCCCCAGGCCGAACGGTCGGTCCGGATACAGCAGCAGCGCGTTCATCGCTGTGCTGATCACCGAAGAGTTGCCGTGGTTCTCGCGCAGAGCATCCCGGATCTGGTCCTCGAGCGACGAATAGGCCGCCTTCAGCACCGGGTCCATGTCCACCGCGATCACTTCTTCGTGATACGGCGGCAACGCGTCCGAGATGTCTTCGAGTGAAACGAACGCCGCCATATTCATCAGGTACTTGCCGAACAGTAGAGGCGATGCTCCGGGCCGACGCTTCACCGTGGTGGTCACCTTGGCCTTGGAGCACGCGTTTTCGGACGGCTCGATGGTGGTCACCTTTTCGAGAACGCCGTACGCTTCGGCGAACTGGCGGATGCCAGCCTCGCCGTGGTCGAAGCCGTCTTCCTTCATCACGGCGGGCGCGATTCGATAAAGGATGTGGAACAGTTCGTCGGCATAGCCGCCCAAGAGCGTGCCGGTCAGAATCACCGTGCGTGCGCAGGCCGAAGCGATCGTACGCAGCGCGTTGCCCTGTGCCGTGTCGCCGCCCTTCAATTCGTGAACTTCGTCGGCGATGCCGTAATCGAAGAATCCGTTGAGATGGCGACCGATGAACTCGATGGGAGCCATACGATGGATCTTCTCGCGGTCGGCCTGCCACAGCGGGCTATAGAACGTGCGCCCAGCTGGGCCGTCGACGACCACTTCTTCCGAGAGCTTCACCTTGCGCAGGTCGGATCGGCGGACCTGCTCATCGCCGATCACCACCGGCCGCCCCGTGTCGGGGTTCACCAAGTTGCCCAGATGCGGCCCTGACTTGGGCGAAGCAAACGCGTGCTTCCAGAAGTAGCCGAGCTTGGCACGCTCGCGCGAAACGATGAACACGCAGGGTCCCGGCACTTGCGAGCGCCACCGTACCTTTGCCGAGCGGTGGTTCTTCGCCAGACGCAAGTCGCTCAATGTAGTCCGCAGTCCCTCGCGCACGATCCGGTCACCGCGCATCCGAACTTCGTTCACGCCAGTGAACCCGTTCGAGGCAACGCCGTTCCGGAGGCCATCGATGACAAACACGCGGACGCCCGGAATCGTTAAGCAGCATTCTCTTGTCCACTTCTCGACGAGTTGCGGCGGCACCATCGCTAGCGCGGTGAACGCCCGCCCGTCGGCGTGAGTGAATACGCTCCCGAGCGAGATCAGAGTCTTACCCGTGCCGCACTCGGCCACCGCCGCTGCGCACCGGGCCTCCTGCCAGCGCTTGACGATCCCCATGATCGCTAGCCGCTGGGCGGGGAAGGGCTGACGCTTCAATCGGGCTAACGCCGGCCAGACTGGATCACTCGGCTGGTGAAGGGGCGGGAACTCACAAAGGACCCGCGTGCTCAGGGCCGCGCCATACTGTTCGAGGTATGCCCCGATCGAGTCAAGTGGCTGCATGGGGCCTCCTCTTTGGGCGCGTATTCACGGCATAATCGATCCAATGGAACTCCACGAAGTCGAAGATGCCGTCACGATCTTGAGTCTTTTCTTCTTTTCGCCAGATTGTTGCGCGAAGATCGTGTGGCAGCGGCAGGGCGGAGCACGAATAGCCTGAGCTCGCTCGGTACGATGCCGCCGGCTGGCGGAAAATCTTTACGAGGGCACAATCTATGAGTAGAGCTGCGTTGTGACCACGCCACCCGACGCCCTGGATTCTCTGCTGCGCGAACTTACTTCGCGGCCCGGCTCTTCGATTCAGCAATTCGAAGCGAAACTAGCCGAGGTCGCCGCGCTTACGGATGCCCGCTGCATTCGCCCGCTCTTGATGCTCCTGAACGACACCGCCGGCGACGAAAGAGTGTTTTCAATCATCCATACCGTCGAGACCTTCGACGACGAGATCTACACTCATCACCTGGCCTCAGCGCTCCCAGAACTCGTTACCGCCGCGCCTCGATGGGCGGAGGTTCTGCAACTGCGTATCCTGAACTCGCCCGAAACAGCCGCGGCTTTCTCGGCGGCACTTGGCGCAAGTCACGAAGACGTGCGCGAGTCGGCCATCAAGCTGCTCAAGTCCACTACTTCCCGTTGGCCGAAGGCCCAAGATAGCCGAGGTGATGCTGCGCAGCATTGCGAACCAGCAGCCAAGATGAAGTTTAGCCGTGGGCGAGCGTACCTCTCGGACCGGATGTGTGCCTCATCGGCGATGACTAGATTGCCACAAGGTCCTCTTCACGCACTGCGCTCAAGACGCGAGCAATCTCAGGGCTGCCAAAGAGCTAGCTTTTTAGATATCGTTCGACGCGATCCGACGTCCAGACAGCTACACCACAACCGAAGAAATCATTGTCTTCGCTCCAAATCGGGCATCCGATGGCCAACGCCGCGGCGAGCACGGGCCAGTCCTCCGGGTCCCGTCTGGCCAGCAGTTCAATCGCCTCCTGCCTATGCTCGACGTACGTCTCCTCCTGCAGGACTTCTGTGAGTGCGGCCAACGTCCGCAGCAGCTTCGTGGCGAGTGCAATATCGCCGCCGCGTTTTGCAACGAGCTCTGCGAGGTGCTCTTCCGCCTCTCCGAGAGCGGATGCTGGAACAAAGAACGTCGCACGCTCGCAATAGTGCTCGAGTAGCGCTCGGGTTCGAGTTCCCAGAACAGAGCGAATCAAGATGTTCGCGTCAATGACGAGAGCCTTGCCTGACATTGCGCTTCTTCTCCCGAGCAGCGCTGCGGATGGCCTTGTACTCCGCCATCAGTTCGTCCTCCGAGGCGCCCCAGGTGCAAATCATTGCGTCCAAGTCTTTGGCGGCGGCGCGCATCGCCTCTAGTTGCGCTTTGCGGCTCTGCTTCTGCGCCGGAATGTAGTAGCCCAGGGTCTTTCCGTGACGTTCAATCGCCAGCGGCTGCCCCGCTTCCAGGTAGCCCGCCAGCTTTTCCCGAAACTCACGAATGCCAACCTTCATCGTTTCCATATTGCGTACTCACTGTACACATTATACCAACGCACTCTCGTCTGGAATCGCAATCGTATGTTTACGAAGACCCTGGCTCAGAATGCGCAGCAGGCGCAGCTTTGTGCCTTTGACCGCGATGGGTATGCAGTTGATACCGAACAGATGCTCCACGTGACCTCTTGCCTCAACTTCCCGCTGAAACCAACTCGCCCATTCGGGTAGCGCTGGCAGACCGAAGCGGACGGCGAGCCGGTGCAACACGAAGTCCGGCGTTGTGTCGAACAGAATCGTTCGCCGCGCCTCGGCGTTAGCCCCCAGCGCCGTCTCGGCAAACGCTGCTGAGAGCAGGATGACGTGCCGCACCGGCCGTTTCCGGCAGGGGATCTGTAGGGACGCGCGGTAGGCGGTCGGCTTCTCGCCCAGCGTTCCCATAAACACTCGACCGCCGAATTCGATCTGAAACCTCAGGCCCTCCTGAGCCGCTGCAATCACTGCTCCGATCTCCTGGTCGTTACCGAACACAGAAACCAAATGCAGGGCCGTGTCTCCGCGCTCCGGCGGCGGTTCGGCTATGAGGCGCTCCAAATGAGCTGAGCCCTCGGTGATTGTGTCGCGAGTCTGCTTCACGAACTTGAGCTTGCCCATTCGGAGGTGTGCGTTCTCCATTAGCGATGATCTCCTCTCCTCTCCGGTGAAGACGAACCGGTATTTCGCAGAGAGTTGTACCGGTCTTCGTGGTACTGTGGCGCATATCGCGATCTATCTTGCTTCAAATCGTCTAAGTCGCGCTAGAAGAGCCGTTTGGACGCACCGCTGTTCCCTGCTTCTTCATTCCCCATTTTCGGGGCAACCTGCAGCTATTCTCCGTCCAGAACGTTGCGGGTGAAGGGATCGATTTCCTTGTCCCGAACGTCAACCGGAATCTGGTGCCCGAAGTTGGGGTAGATGGCACGGGCTTGCACGCCCCTGGCGCGGAGTTCTTCAGCCAACGATCATTGGACTATTTTGCTTGTTGAGCTCTGGTATTCTTTCTTGGCTTTCGGACAAGGCACATGATTCCGGAGACGCTTGCTTCTTCATCGCCGCCTCTGGCATCGTATTATGGTGAGTTTTCTGTCGGTAGTGCGCGCTCTTCTTGTTCCCGTCATTCTGCCCGTTCTGTGTCTCGCCGACCAGGTCGACATGAAGAACGGCGACCGGGTGACCGACGCGTTTGTAAAGAAGGACGCAAAACCACTCACGCTCAAGAGCGAAAATCATCCTCGTTAAGGCCAACGACTATGCGATCAATAGGCACCGTGCTCCGCACCACACGAGAGGGCCAAAGTCGGCCTGTCGATGAGATCGCGCGGGAGTTGAGAATCCGTCAATGCAGTGTATCCGCATTAGAGGCGGACGACGTGGCAGCCTTCCCCGGAGCGGTCTTTTACAGATCTTTCGTGCGGCAGTACGCGGCTCTGCTCGGGCTCAGCCGAGGAGAGTTCGACGCCGAACTGAAAGCGGTGGTGGATCACCCGGAAACCTACCTCGGTGAGCCACGCGCGTTGGCAGTTAATACCGTTGAGCGCTTGCCCGGGCGGTGGCGTCGAGCGCTCACCTTCCTCCGACGCGGCTTACTCGCCTCGAGCCACGAACGAGTTGCAAAGGACGAATGATGGACCTAGACGACGAGACGCCGCCGGGTGAGGGCCCGAGATGACGCTGCGCGCCGCGAAAACACTTCGCGCCTTATGCTTCGGCGCTATCGGCCGATCAGCGTGTGCGCGTCCATTGCCTATTGAACTCGATGGTTGACGAAGCCGTGCTCCGCGAGATTGACAGACCAAAGAACCTGTAGTCGGTTTGTTCCGGCGAGCTGGGACCCAGCCGGGTGGCGTACTGACCGGCGGCAACGCCCCGCCGATCATCGCTAACGGACCGGCGCGAATCGTGAGATTCGGTTGCGACTGGCGTTACTCGTTACGGGTCCGCGAAGCGGCTCTCATGTGAGCGCATCCGCTCGACAGGCTCTGCTAAGCTGGTGGCCGCGCTGCGCTGTCACTCAGCAAACAGCCCGCCCGCTCGAAGCAGGAGCCCGAGTAACGAACGGGAGGTTGGCAAACACACTCCCGTACACTAGAACCAATGGCGAATGCCCTCTCTCGTGGTTCCCTTCACTGCGCGATTCTTCAACATGTAGTTGATCGCGGCCACGCTCCCTCGGTTGCGGCACTGTCCAGGCTATTCGCCATGGACAGTGGGACCATTGAAAGGGCCCTACGGGACCTCGCTGACAACCACGGTTGTGTTCTCCATCCCAACGCGCCCGCTCTTTGGGTCATTCATCCGTTCTCCATGGCCCCTACAGCCTTCGCCGTACAACGGGACGATCGCATCTGGTGGGGAAATTGTGCCTGGTGCTCACTTGGTATCGCCGCCCTTCTTGGCGGCCAGGGCGTGGCGATACACACTACAATCGGGGGCGAAGGCGAGCCCGTCACAGTCCACGTAGACCGACATAGGGTCCGTGAGGACTTAGTCGTACACTTTCCAATTCCCATGGCCCGCGCCTGGGACAACGTGATCTTTACGTGCAGCACCATGTTGGTCTTCAAGGACGAACCAAGCGTCGACGCTTGGTCTGATCGCCATGCACTGCCGCGCGGGGATGCTCAGCCGATCCAGACTGTCTACGAATTCGCTCGATCCTGGTACGGCCGGCATCTGGATCCGGGCTGGCGGAAATGGACGATCAGTGAGGCTCGTGAGATGTTCCGCACTTTCGGTTTCGGAGGGCCAATTTGGGATCTGCCCATGACAGATCGCAACTTCTAGAAGCATCCCGAACCAAAAGAGCAAAAAAGCCGGTATCTCGAAAGGTGCAAAAGGCAAAACTGGCGGCGCGAACCTTGGCTATCCCGAAGATGATTCGCGACAAGTCGCGAAGTGGGCTTCGCAATGGGAAGTGAGGGCGCGGCGTACCAATCGGCACCATTTCAGTTCATGCTCAGCGGCCTAAGTAGACGGTGCAGATGCGCCTTACCCATCGCCTCTGGTGCTCTCGCTCGCGTCCGCTGCTCGCGGTTTCTCAGAAAGTAGCAGGTACTTGCCGCTTGCGAAGAGCAGCGTGAGCCGCTGCGAGAACCGCTGCTTCTCACGAACGATCGACTCGCCGCCCTCGCCTTCTTCCTCCACGCGGTCCACAACTTTCACCGATTCCCAGTAGGACAAGTGCAGGTCATCGCCTTCACCCAAACACCCGTTCAGACATCCGCTCACGGTCAGCAGCGAAAGGTGTCCGGGATGCAAAGGTGTTAACGGCCGGCCGACTAGCTTCTGTGCCGGCGCGTGCGTAATTCGCTTCGCCTGCTTCCACGCAGGCGATTGTTCCAGGAGATCTTCAATGAGGTCCAGCGGCAGCCCGCGATACTGGATCCGAACCGGTTCGCCCGGTGGTACGGCAAATGATTGATCAGGCTCGTCCGGCAATGCTGGAATCTGCTCATAGCGCCGAGTTAACTCGGTCAACATCCGATGGCCTTGGCTCACTGCGGCATCGCTCATGCGTTCGCGTTCCCCGCGGCTCCGCCGAACTCCGAACACGACCACTTGCTTGTAGGTCTGGGCTTCCCGCGCTGTCAGCCGATAGATTGCCTTGTCTCGAAACTGGAGGGTCAGAGCCTGTCGGCATTCTGTCACGCGGTCAAACGGCACGACAAACACGAGTAGGCCGCCGGGCTTCAGCCAACGCGCGAATTCGTCGATGAAGATCCGCTCGAACCGTTGGTTCCTTCCTTCGCCGATCTCATGCTGGTACGGCGGGTTCAAGAACACCATCGAGAAGGACTCGACCGGCGCTTTGGCGTTCATCGCATCGCCGTGAATCACCTCGTCGAGAACTCCACGCGCCTCGGTCGCACGGAACGCATCCAACTCGATGCCGTAGCGCCGTACGTTGGCGCCGCAGGTAACCATCGTCAACGCGGCTCCTGTCCCAGCGCAGGGATCGAGGACACTCGCAGGCGAATCGGAGAACCAAAGGAAGCGCCGGATGCGCTCCGCCTCCCCCTGTGCGAGTGGGTAGTATCCGAGCTTCAAAACGGCAGCGGACCTCACCGCAGCACCTCCGAAGTCAATGGCTGTGCGGTCCCGTAGCAGTTTGAGAAGAAGAGGTCATGAATCCGCTTCAGCTCGCCTCGCAGGCTGTCGATCACTTCGGCTGATTCGGGATTCGCTACGACAAACATGGAGGCAGAGCGCTCCGCAAGGCCGGCGCGGTCGCCGCGCTCGATGAGGTCATGGCAGCAGTCGCACGCCGCCCACGACCCTTCGCTTTTGGAAACGACGGGGCCGATCTCGAACGCCACAAAATCCGTGGCAGGGTAATACCAAGCGGGGGCAAGATCAGAGCAGAAGTCACACTTCGCCTGTTGGATCATGAGAGGATTCCTTTCGTCTTAGGCAGTCCCTGACTGAGGCTCCGTGGCGCGCTCGACTGCGATTGGCGTTGCAGGTGGCGCATCGACCGATTCGGTCCGCCCGCTCCAATCGAGGACAAGCAGCCTTCCGCATTCGCAGGAAAACGTCTCTTGCCGTTCCCGCTGGTACTGTTTGCCGCACGGGCACGAGAATTCGAAGTAGGAGTGGTCAGCCATATTTGGCCTCCAGTCCGCACCTATCGCTCGGGCGCGGCCACCGGCTCTTCGTCCTGCGTTTCCTCGATCACCACGCGCCGCTTCTTCAGAGGCGCGGGCGCGTACTTGCGATAGATGGGCCAAAGGAGGATCGTGCCGGTGACCGATCCGACCAGCACGCCCAATTCGTTCGTGCGGCCGGAGAAGATCGCGGCGAGAAACAGTAGCAGACAAACCTTCTTTGTGAACTCCATGAGCGACCTCCTTCTCGACTACGACGCGATCGAAACTACTTGCTGCTTTTCTGGCTCGGCGGTTGCTGCCACCAGGCCATGACTGTGCCGGCAGTTCGCGCAGTTGACGCCCGCGACGACGAATTGGACCGCTTGGCGGAACTCCGCCGGAATCGGGCGCACTTCGCCGCCGCGCGTGAAAAACTCGGGTGAGAGACCCTGCTTCAGCAAGTCGGCCGGCAGGTGCCCGTCGATTCCGTGGAACAGGATGGTTGACTCCGCTTTGGGTCGTCGGCCCTGCTCGGCCTTCCCAAGCCGATGCTTGGCGATCAGCACTTGGTAGGTCTGCTCTACTCGGGCAATCTCGACGCTCACGAACTCCGTCGCCACCGCCACGGAATGCGCGCCATTGCCGCCGATGCGATCCAGCTTCTGAAGCCAAGCCAACTGCTTCCCGTCTGGAGCGAAGAACGAGATGTAGCGCCCGACCTCACGGTTCGCGCCGCCGCTCTCGACGCCGCGCAACACCCAGCGATCAGCGCGCGTTTGGCGCTCGACCGTGACCCACGTTTGGCAGTAGATCCCTGCCGAGTCCAACCGCCGCAGCATCGCTTTCGGCAATACCAGTCTGCTCAACTCGCCTGCCATTGGCGTCTCTCCTCCCGGACCAGGCGGATCGGCACGCCGAGTGTGGCGCGGATCTGCTCTTTCGTGCATCCCGCCCAGCAGATGTACTTGTGCGGTTCTCCCACCGAGATCGCGAGATTGTCGCGACCGCGATCCCGCCCGGCCGCCGCGCAACTCGGGCATTGAGTGACCCAGTTCCGGCCAACACGCCGCTTAGGTCGCGGAGACAGATGCTCCAAGATGATGAACGAGCGTCCGCTGCCGGTCGGTGGAGGCTCAACCCGCGCGGGCGGTGGCTCATCGAACTCGAGTCCTTGGATCAGTTGCTTCAGTTGCTCCTCGGTGACTCGCCTCAGGTTCCGCAGATATTGCATCTGCGCGTCCAGCGAATACGCGGCTCCGTAGAACCAATACCGCCGGTTCACCGCGCGGTGGATTCCCAGGGGAGCACGGATCGCATTCCCGAACTGGCCGTCTTCGAGGCGGTCTTGTTTGGGGAACAGTTCGATCCCGTCCGCTGCGCCCGCCTTCAGATTCACCAAGAGCTTGCCAGCCAGATGCTGAATGTAGACACGTGCATGCCGAGCGAGCACGGGCTCGGCGAAGAAGATCCAGAGATGCCCACCGCGACGACTCTGTTCGAGAGCCGCCTGCACGCCGTCCTGTTGAAGTTCGTATTGCAACTTGAGCAGATCGGCCAACGCTTGGCGGTAATCGGCGTCGATCGCCATCCACTTCACGCGCTGGTTCGCCGGATTGATCGCGTAGATACCCAGCGTGATCTCACCGGCCAGGTGCCGCTGGATCTCGCGGAAGTCCGCCGACAGATCCCCCCCGTTCTTTGGACGGAAATAGTAGTGTCGGCCGGATTCCGGGTGGGGCCGTTCCGATTGCCGCGTGTACGGCCGCCGGTTCACGAACCATTGGGCGTACTCGCGGGCCATGTCCAACGTCGCCGTCAACAACTCGGCCATACAAGTTCCTTACACCCAATCCGAGTTATCTCCAAACGAGTTGCGGCTAGTGCCGGACCGCCGCGAGCCGGGAGGGGTCCTCAGCCAAGTCCAGCAGCCGGAAGTCTTTGATTTTCTGACGCATGTCGCACATTCCATAGCCGCCGAATACGCCATCCGGCAACGAGAGCAGCCAAAAGCTGCCCTTCCGCCGGTCATATATATAGAACTCGCCCGAGCGGGCATCGCCGGGCGCCATGACGAACAGCAGCGCGCCCCGGGCGTATTCCACCCAGTGAGCGACCACGCCTTCGCCGAGCTTCAGGAACCCGGCAACGATTTCGGCGATGTCTCGTTCCGGGCGGGTGCCGAGGTCTCCTGTGGAGACCACCGGTCGTGCGTCGATTGCGAGTGAACTTGTCATTTTCGATTTCCTTTCTGGTTGTGATGGGGATTGACCGGAACTCCGTCCGCTTCAGCGACAATTGAGCAGGAGCGTGGTTATGACCATGACCATCGAAGTCCCGATTCCCGACGATCTGATTGCACGCCTGGATCAGAAGGCCCGGAGTGCAGGTCTGGACCGCGAACAGTACATCCGTGCTCTGGTGTCTCGCGACTTGGCTGGCCCGAAAACATCCGACGAGATTCCGAGTGGCTTCCGCGAGGAAGTTGCCGCAAGCCGCGTCTCCGACAGCAATTTGAATCGCCTCTTCTAAGTTCAAGGCTGGACCGCCTCGGCCAAGCCGTGGACGATGCGGGTCTCTATGAGCGCGCGCTCTTGCCTGAAGGAAAGTGACAACTCTGCACAGACGATGTTTAGCGCTCGCTACCCGGAGAACGGCTTTTCGTAGCCTTGCCGCTGTTCAGCCACGTCTCGATCCAATCAAGGAACGATAGGCGTCCGGTGCCGTCTGATTCGGGTTTGGCGCCTTCACCCGAGATCAGCCACACGTTTCCGCGCTCGGGACCTGCTGTGATCAGCACGCATTCGATCCCGCAACCGTGTGTACCAAGGTAGATGTGGCCGTTTTTGTGCACTCGATCAACCGGCCCGCCGACGCTCTCATCAACTTCTGGGTCGTTATCCCACAGCCACGGCTCACGTAGAGAGAATTCGGTTGCAGGCGAAAATCCAGGCCACACGCTGCCCGCGGAGTTCTGATCCGAACGCTGCACTGGGGCGAGGCCGTACAGCGGCGGACCATCACCGCCGTTTCCGGCCTCCAACACAAAACGCCGGTAGTCTTCTGGCAAAGTGATTCCGTACGTAGATTCGAAGCTTCGCACGGTGCGTTCAAAGGCGTTCGACTTGAGGCGCAGGCCAAGGTCCGCGTACTTGCGCCGCACGCTGGCTATCCGTGCTTCAATATCCGACGTCATTCGTGGTAATTGTAATCGCGCGTCCGCGTCCAGCGCTGTTGGCATCGCTACCGTAATCGCTGAATCGCCGCCTCGACCGCCGGCAGGTCTCCCGCTGACAGGTCCTTCAACCCGTCCAAACTAAGCCGACCGCCGGACGCTTCCGCAATCACCTCCGCAAGGCGCTTCCGATCCCGCTCGGCAACTTTCCGGGCAGCCTGGAGCAGACGTCCGCGAGCGCCGTCGATTTGACTGCAATCGGTCGCTGGTGAACCAGCCTCGCTTTCGGCGCGCTGCAGCAGACCCTTCAACGCATCCCGGCTCGGGATGTCGTCGATGGAGTCGCTGGCCAAGTTCATTTCCTGGCACATCACCGCGTAACGGGAGTCGCCGATCTTCGCCACCGCCGCGCGCAGCCGCTCTACTCCGCGGTTGACGTCGGTCAGCTTGTCCATCACGATGGTGAGCTTCGTGAACCCAAGCTTCTCCGGCTCGGTGACGCCGCCGAACTTCTGGAGCGTGAATTTCGCCAAGCCAAGGCCGACCGCTTCGCTCAAACGCTTCACCTGAGCGAGCGCTTCCTCCCGAACCACGCCTTGACGTGGTTGAGGCGTCTGCTTCGGCGGCGTCGTCCGCACTGGACGAAGGTTCGACGGCAGTGCCCACTCCGGCAGATTCGGCGTGCGCACCGGCTGATTGTGTTGGTTCAGGTCCTCCCACACTTTGTCGAGATCGTACAGGTACCGGCCCAAGCCGAAGCACGCACACGCGCGCTTGAACGCCTGCGCCTCGGCGCGCGTCGCCGAGTTCTCGTCATCGGCCCATTCCTCACCAACGCCCGTGTGCGAGCCGAGTCCAACGACGGTCACGGTCGAAACGACCACGACCTTCGCACAGATGCTGGTCTGCTTTTCGCCTTTGGGTCCCTGGCGCGTCACGCGCTCAAAGTTCTGGGCGACCTGGACGTTGTACGTGCGCGTCCATCCCCACTCGCCGAACACATCGTTCAGCCGGTCCGTGTACGCGCGTTGGTCGGCGTACGCCACCAGTTGACCGCGTTTGACCGTTCCGTTCTTCGACTGCTGCGTGGACGTCGCCGTCACCCGCCAGCGAATCTCGCTAGGATCGAACGGTTCAAGTAGCTGTTTCCGAATCTGCTCGATGCGGTCCGGCGAAACCGTGTCGCTCTGCGCAACTGCCGCCATGATTGGCACCGTCGCGATAGGCGGCACCGGTTGTTCGTGCATAGCTGCACCATTGACGTAGCTCATGACTATTCCTTTCTGACCGACAATTCCCACTGCTCGCTTGCGCGATTCCGCCACAATCCGCAACACTCGTAAATGGAATGTTCCGGATCGCGCGGCTCCTGACCGCCTTCTCTTGCGCCGCTTGCACCGCGTCAAGCCAACAGCCGACGTTCGACCAACTAGCAGCGCTGTTTCAAAACCAAGCGGTGCCGTCGCTTCGCGCGGAAGTGCGGCAGATCCCCGCTCGTTCCGGCGCGCGATTCTTCGACCTTTCGTTCGCCAGCCCAGTGAATGGCCGCGTACCTGGCGTGCTGATCACACCTGATCGCTCCGGGCGTTTCCCCGTTCTGCTCTTTGGGCACTGGATGATGGAGGGTTCACCGCTTCGCAACCGCAACGAGTTCCTGGAAGAAGCCGTGGTCCTGGCCCGAGCGGGCGCGATCTGCCTCCTCCTAGACACACCTCTGGTGCGCGAAGGAGTGAAACGAGACCCGGACGTCATGCACGGTCAAGAACCACTTGCCGCCGTACAGATGACGCGCGAGTGGCGCCGTGCTCTCGACATCCTGCTTGCGCGCTCCGATGTAGACCCGAGTCGCGTTGCCTACGTTGGTCACAGCTTCAGTGCGGAAGTCGGCGCCAAACTCACCGCCGTCGAAAAGCGCATCCAATCGTTTGTGCTCATGGCCAACACGTATTCATTGCGCGACTTCGTCTACGATGAGCTCAACGACGCCATGCTTGCCTGGCGGAAACAGTTCGGCGAGGAACGTGTTCGTGAATACCTGCAGCGCTTTGCGTTTCAGGATTCGCTTCCCTTCATCACGCACTCGGCTCCGGCTGCGGTGTTCGTACAGAACGGACGCGCCGATGCTGAGATACCTGAACGGATCGTTCGCGCCAGTGTTGCGCGCTTTCAGGAACCGAAGCGGTTGCAGTTCTACGACGCCGGGCACGAGTTGAACGCCGCTGCGCGCCGCGATCGCGTCCGCTGGCTCGCCGACCGGCTTGGGCTCAAGCCGGTCGACTACAAAGCGCTCGACGCCATTCCTCAACTCCGCTGAGTGACCCCGGGAGCGGCCGCTGCGCATACCAACGGTCACCCCGCCCGATCTAGCCGTACACCCGGTACTCGACCGGCTCACCGTCGCGCTTCAATTCGCACACTCGTTCCCGGTAGCCCCCGTCGTAGTCGCACACTTTGCCGCCGAAGAACCGCACATGCGTGTACCCGAGCGCACGCAGCTTGGGCCTCAGAATATTCTCCTCAAAGAATCCGCTCCACGACCCTTCGTAGCTCCGGTAATGCACCAATTCGTCCAGGTCGCGATACCGCTGCGCACTGGCCGCCACTCGTTTTGACATGAACATGTTTCAATCTCCCTTCATTCACTCGCCGGACTTCCACCAATGCCCTCACCTGCCCGCGCACATCACACCTCGTCTCTCGACGCCCACGCGCGGCGAACCGTGGCCTCAACCGGCCATTTCCGCAAACCTCCACTCCACACAGGGGATGTCAAAGCGCATATCGCTGAGACTGCGCCACTTACGGGGCGGCCTGCGACACAACTAGGGATCACTTAGGGATTCAATGCAGCAACGCGGCGGGGATCAGGAAAGAAGATCAGCAATGCGCACAACGCGCTTCGCGCGCGTGTCCGTTAGCATTGCTTTGCTCGGATCAGCAGCGAACTCGCGCGCAAGGGTTACGTACACCTTGTGCACAGCGTTGCGAAATCCGTGGCTGACGAAGTCCGCAAGTTGCGCAGTTGGCGTGGCGTAGATGATGGCGTTCACGTACCGCTCATTCGCGAGTGCCTGACCGATGCGTTCGTAGTCCTGCGTTCGTTTGGGCGAACGCTCGTACTCGAGTGCCACAACCGCGGCGCGTTCGCCGGTGCGAAACTTCACGATCGCGTCAAAGTCCTTGGCATGGACGTTGGCCGTGTAGTTGTTCTCCGCGCGAATCTCCGGCTCGAATTGCCAGTAGCCGAACAGCTCGGACCGGCTCACCTGGAGGTAAATCTCGAACAACTCGACATCGTGTCGCACTTGGTTGCGACGGCTGCCGTGCGTCGTCCGCGTACCAATCTCGACGATGTCGCGCTCCTTTCCTGCAAGAACAGCTTCGCCTTCGCGCGAAAGTGTCAGCACCGGCGTGTCAAGATCCGGGATAGCAGTGCGTAAGAGGTAACCCTTCTCGGCCAGCGTGCGCACCCGGCGGCTGAACGTGTCCCACAATGTCTTCTCCATGCGCACCATGCCAGGTCCGATAGACGCGCTACTTGGCGCGGTCGTTCCGGCCACCCTGTACAAGGCTCGGAACACTTGTCTCACGGTCGCGTGGCCGGCGTGATACACGATGCGGAGTGTTGGGATATCTAGCCGATCAGACAGCGTGATCGAACCCTTCAGGTACCGCATCGCTTACCACCTCGTCACTTGCCAAGTGCAGCTGCGACCGGTCGGCACCAGAACGGCGCAACCGCTGGCTCCGCGGACCCACCCGAATGCCCGGACGAGGAGCAACACCTCCTGGTGTTCGCCGCACTCGGAGAAGGAAAGTGCCTGCACTGACCCGCGATCCCAGCTACCCGAGCCAAGTCGCCCGACGAAAGCATTGGTCAGCGCTGCGAGAAACCAATCCGGCGGCGTGCTTTGCTCGGCCGGGCGATGTAGATGGATCGTTCGTGCCCCGTTGTGGACGGACACACGCGACGCGTGCCAGCGTGTTTGCGGCAATTGCGCGTTGGCTAGCACCCGATGCGCATCGACGGAAGGGAGGCGCACCAGTCCGAAGGACTGTGCTCGTGGACGTAACTGGCCCCTCACCTGCACGCCCGTCGTGTTCCAAACTGTTCGTGGGTCCTTCTTGTTCGCCAGCCAAACGGAACCGAACGACACTGCGTGTACGATCATGAGCCGTTCCTCTTCGACTTCGCTGCCAACTGACCTTCCGCTCTCGCAAGGCGAGCCGCGAGTTCAGCATTGGGGGACTCCGCCGTGCGGTGTTGCAGATCGTCTTCGAGTTGGCGAAGCCGCGCTTCGATCTTGGCGCTCTCCGTCTCCCTGTCAGTGAGCTTCGCCGTCAACCTGGCCACTTCTGTCTTGGACGCTGCCAGATCCGAGAGCAGTTCATCCAAGGTCTGACCGCCCTCAGTGTTCAGTGTGGGCAGGCCGTCCACCACGCGGTTGCACATTTCCATGTGCCGGTTGTGCGTAGCAATGGCCTCCCGCGCCCGCAGTTCGGTAAGAGTTCGCGCGTTGATGGCGTCGGCCAAGGATTCGGCCGCCACCCACTTCACCTGCCGCAGCTTGTCCCACCACAGCCAGCACGTGGTCAGCAGGATGACGATCAGCGCCAACTGGAACGCGCACAGCCTGAAGTAGGGATTCTCGACCGACTGCTCGGAGAGAACGGCAAAACGGCGGTCGAACTCGTCACCCCACCGGATCTGCCGAGGATTCAGAACCCGAAGATAGAAGCCGAAGATTGATTCGCGCGGCTCGATTTGGTTCAGCGGAATCGGCCTGTACGGCTGCTTCGGATCGACACCGACGTATCCATCCCCACTCGGGACGACTCTCGGCGCGGGCTGCTGCTTCTTCTGGTTGGCCTGCTGTGGTGGTGATTGCGCCAGCACGACACCGAGCGCAAGCAGAAACCCGACTGACGCAACTAAAGTGATGCGCATCCTGCCTCCTATCTGCGACGGGCCATCGAAATAGTCGCCGCAAGCTTTGCGTCCTTGAACCGCAGGTTGGCGCCAGAATCGCTTCGGCTTCCGATCAGGTTCGGCAACAGACGCGGCTCAAACAACGGGACGCGAACATCGGCGGGCGGGCGGACGTGCAGACGGCCGTGCAATGTGCCCTGGACGGGGTCCGTCATGAGAATTTCCATCTTGCCCTTGCCGAGATTCTTGATGTGGTGGTCGAGCGCGCGGTATTCGAGCTGTTCGCGCTCGCTGGCGCCCATGGCTTTCTGGTAGCTTTCGAATCCGAGGAAATCCTTGCGCCAGAGTTGGTGCGTGCGCTTCTGCACCGGCACCTGCGAGGACGCCTGCTTGAAATACTTGGCCGTCTCTTCGTCGCGCGTTTGAAGCAACATAGTTGTGCCCGGCGCCGATGACACGTCCTGCAGGAAGCCTTTACCCACCTGCAACAGTTGTGGCAAGGATTGCATGGAAAACAGGAATGCCGTGTTCGTGCCGCGGGCAGTGTTTAGAATCTGGGCAAAGTTGCGGTAGCCGAAGGGCGCGAACTCGTCCATCACCACGGAAAACAACGGGCGGTTCTTGCGCCGGCGCTCCGTCTCTGACTCGTACCGCTTGCCGACCACCAATTGCAGGTTCTGCAGCATCATCTTGCCGAGCGCGCGCACCGGGGCGGTGTTCTTGTTGATGTTCAGGCTGACGAACAGGATTAGTTCCTGGTCGATCACCTCGTCCAGCGACAGAAGATTGTCGTAGGAACCAGTGATCACGCTGAGCTCGTCGTCGAGGAAGGTCATGCATTCGTTCAAAAGACCCTGAATCTTAGGGACGCGGTCGCGGTCATGGAAGGACTGGAACAGGTTCTTGGCCGACATCTCGAAGTTCAACCGGCGCTGGGCGGAGATTTCTGGATCGCGAGCGATGCGCGCGCGGGCGATCGCGACCTGTTCCTCAATGACGCCTGCGTCGAGCGCCATCACCATCACGTCATAGAAGTTGAAACGCTTGCCGGTGTAGTGCAGCACGCGGACGATGTCCGAAAGGTAGTTCAACTGGTGCTTGGCGAAGAACTCGTCATGCAGGTCGAACGAACCGAATATCATCGACACCTGTGCCATGTAGTTGTCGTCGTTGGAGGCGAACGGGTTGTACTGGACCGAGAGATCCGGGCGCGACGGATTGAGTAGGCGAAGATCGGCCATACGCCCGGCACGGTGGATGTACGGCAGCAGCGAGTGGAAGAACTCCAGGTCCCCCTTGCCGTCGAAGATCAGCATAGGGATGCGGTGGCGCTCGCCTTCCGGCCCCACCTGACGCATCAGGTCCTGGCTGATGATGTTGCGCAGTAGCGTCGTTTTGCCGGAGCCGGTCTGTCCGAGCACAACGGCCTGCATGACTCGCGTGTCGTCGGCCCACTTCCACGGCTTGCCGTGCACGTCATAGCCGAGAACAACGCTGTTCTCCCTCCACGTGCGTTCCACGATCTGGCGTTCGCCGCGAGTGGGAATGGTCGGCAACTGGTTCGGCCACGCCTGCTCACGTGCCGTCTTGGCATGCGTGAGTTGGTACACGGCGAGGTACACAATTAGGCCGAGCCAGATCAACCACATGGTGATCTCGGCGATTTGGCGGTCGTACAAGAACCAGGCATATTTGGCAATCAGGACGAGCACGAAGTACGCGCATAGGATCAGAAGCCACACCAAGAGGGCGGGGTTCTCCTCGATCAGGGAAGGGCGGTACTTGGGATTGGGGTTGTAGTCCACGGCTGCCTCCTAGCGCCGGTCAGCGCACGTGGAAGAAGTACACGACCAGCATTCCGAGCAGACCGATTCCGACCGCCGCGACCAGCCACTTCTGAGCGCGGCGCGATTGCGACTGGAACGGATTTCGGGGCTCCAGCGTAATGTCGCCGATCATGTTCCGCAGGCCCATGTGATGGCGATTGCGAAGAAGTTGCTCGAACTCGGCGTGCACCTGTTCCGGCGTCACGTTGGCCGGTCGCTGTACATCGTCAACGAGTGCTACCGGCATTGGCAACCTCCCGCCGGTCGTTCGCCCGCAGCACGAGCACGGCCTGGACCGGCCCCTTGGCATCGGCAGCGAACTCCAGCTTCAGTGCCGCGGGGGGCTCGGCCGGTTCGGGAGGCTGTTCGACCGCCACCCAACCGAAACCGTGCCCTCCGGTAGGCACGAACGAGATGTGGTCAGCGTCCAGCACCACCAGTTCCCTCTGCGCGTCTGCCTTGAGGGACCGCTGAGCTTTTTCTCCGAGCTGTTGCTCCGCTAGCGGAACCAGAGACAGCTGCGCCCGGACGCCGCTGAGGAGCCACGCGCTTGGGCGTGCTAGTTGGTACCCGGCCGCGGACTGGTTGTGGACTGCGTACCGAACGTACAGCTTGTCGCCTTGCCGGAACAGGTCCCGCAACGTCACTGCCACCCGACCTGCTGTCTCCCGCTCGCCGTGCATCGTGATCGGCGTCGCCTTTGTTAGCATTTCCCGGGGCAACGGGACAGTTTTTTCAGCAGCCTCCACGGCCGGCTCCGGCTGGGAGGCTTGAGAGACGGTGGTCGGCGACTGGTCAATCGCGAAGTGCATCTGGGCGACGCTCGCCGCCGGCAACAACTCGTAGGCGTACCGGCCCGCGTTCGTCCAGATGAAGAGGTTGGTCTGCGCACCGTCCTCGGTAGGCTTGATGAAGACTTTGTTGTCCCGGCGCTCGACGGTGAAAGCGCCTGTGTTGCCGACGGCGACCATCGTGACCGGGTCGGCGACTTCGATCACGGTCAGGTGATCCTTGGCCGTCTCCACCCTGATCACCTTCTTGTTATCCAGCGGCTGTGTTTCGAGCTTCTGCCCGAGTGCCGCCGACGCCGCCAGCGCGGCTACGATCAGCGTTCTCATTTTGCACGCTCCTTTGAACCCGGCGCACCAGAGCTCCGAAGAGCCCTGGCCGCGTCGGTTTGGTTGTGACTACTGCTTCACCTGCGGAACCTGCTTGGTGGGCATCGCAACCTTTCCGTTGCGCACTTCGCCCGCGCCCGCTTCGCACGGGAACGGATGAACCCATCGCACACGGCCGCCGTCGTAGACCACCTTGCCGTCCTGCGTCACCGCCATCAGGAAGGTCATCTTGGTGTAGCTTTCGCCTGTTTCGGTTTCTACGCTTTCAACGAGGAATACCCGACCTTCCTCGTCGACTTCCACTTCGCCATCGCGAACCTTCGGCGCGGCCAGTTGCACTGGACGTCCGCCGGTCCGCTCGACGATTGCCTTCAACAGTTCGTTCGGAAACGCATAGAACGGCAGAGCACCCGATGACTGGTCGCTCTTGGTGCTGCAGACCACTGTGTACAGGGCCTGGAGCCATCCCATGCGGTTCTCTTCTTTGCGTGCCGCCCAAGTGCGCACGAGCCAGATCAACGACCGGATCTCTTCCTGCCACTGCTGTTCATACGCCGTGAGCGCCGCTCGCGCCTGGCACAGAACGTGCAGCACCTTCGGCTTCTGCTCGCGATCTTCCTTTACTGATTCGAACGCGGCCTCGGCCTTCTGCACCGCATCCTGCAACAACTTCTTCTTTTCGATGCCGGCCATCAGCGTCAGTGCCCAGGCTCGATTCAGCCTGCGGCACTCCTCGACCATCTCCTCGGTGAACTCGTATCCTTGGACTAGGCCTCGGAACTGCCCAACAGGCATGCGATTGGCGAAGAAGTCGGTCAGCTCTTTGCGGACCAGGTTGTACATGGAGCCGATACGGTCAGTGGTCGGACAGTCGAAGTGCTCAGGCAGATCCTTAACAGACCGCACCCGCTTTGCCCGTAACCATTGCGCCGCTGGACTCTGCTTGATCTGCTCGCGGATCGAGCGGATCTTCTCCTGGTCAGGTGTTACGCCGTGTTTCAGTTGGTCCAAGGCAAGCTGAAGCTGCTCGACCAGTTCCCGGTGAAGGTCTTCCCGGCCGGCCGCGGTGCACTGAGTCATCAGGTCGGTGATTGAGCCGATCTGGTTTCCCATTGCACCCACTGCCACCTGCGGAAGGTTCCACCAGGGTGAGCGAGCCTTCTTCGCCTTGGTCTTTTCGATCGCGCCGGTCCCGCGGTAGTTGAAGCGATGGTCCACAAACCTCGGGAACCGGTCGCCTTCCACCACGCAGACGAAATCGAAATCGTAGTCGCCGCCATTCTTGGCTGCGGTTTTCGAGTGGAGCGTGAACGTGCCTTCCAACTCGATCTGCTCCGCCGCGACGCGCGATGCCAGACTTTCCGCTACCGGGCAGCCTTGACGATCGAGTTCGCAACGGATCAGGCCCCGCAACTCAGGAGCGGGAATCTTCGTGTACGGAAGCAGGTCCTCTTTCATGCGCACGGGATACCGCACCACCAGCCCCCGGCTTGTGGCCAAGGCGTTGACAGAGCGGTCCTGTGGCATCCAGTCGGACCCGGAGTAGACCTTGCCTTCGTGCAGCATCAGGTAGCCGTCGTCAGCCAGGGCGAACGCCGGCATCTCGAAGCCACCAGCCGTGCACACCTTGAACGCCCAGCGCGCGAGAGTCCGCTCCAACTGACTGTTGACCCAGGGGTGCTGGACCATGTAGCCGGTCGGGTCGGCCTTCAGCACTGCTTCGAGAACCGTTCTTTCAACGGAGGTTGCCTGATCGTCTTCGGCGGGAATCTCATCGACCAGCGGCTGCTGAGTCTCCGATATCCCTAGAAGCTCGAACAACCCGGTGAAGTCACGGTCTTCGAGGAATGCCTTGAGCTTGGCGGTTTCGGCGAGGGCGTGCGGCTTGATTTCGAGTTCGAACGAGTCTTCCGGGGCGTGTTGCACCACCGTGTAGCTCGACTCGAAGTTCAGAGGCCGCGAGTAGTCGCGAATTCCGAGGATCATTTCGCCGGCGAACGTGCGTGCTTCGCCAGTGAGCCAGGCAATGAGCTTGCTGGGACCCTTGTATTCGGGCTTGACGGAGGATACGGGGACGATCAGGTCCGTGTCGAGCGCGTCGGCCACGTCGTCCGGCATGATCTTAAACGATCCTTTTGCTTGTGTGTTTGCGAACGCGAGGCGGAACTGGTAGAAGCGGCCGTCGGGCAGGCTCAGCTTGTCAAAGATCGACTTGCGAAGCCAGCCGCGGCAGTCGTTCGTTCCCAGTTCGTGATCGGGTACCACAGTGACGCGGCCTGTCGGAATCTGCATTCTCACCGCACAAGGCGAGACCAGAATCCCGAAGTAGGTCACGGCAGCTTGCGGCCAGTCGGAAAAGCGCGCGGCAAGCGGACGCTCGAAGCGAGAGTCCACTGCGTAGTACTTCCCGTTCTTGGCTGAACCCGATGCGCCGATCAGCCGGTAGTCGGTGCCATCCACGTTGAAGCGTGACAGGGCACTTTCCACGCGGGCCCGTTCCACTTGGTCGAGCGGTTCGGGCGTCACAGTCACCGAAGCGACACGAATGCCGGGGCAGAGTGCTTCCAGCAGTGTGTTGTGCAACTGCGCCTGTGGGCTGACGTTCGGCATCTTGCGTTCGATCTTTCCTTCCTTCGTGACCTGGAGGTTGATGACCGCAAGGCCACTGGTTCTTGTAACGGATGGTTGGGTGTTCATTGGTTTCTCCTGAAGACGGCTGTTGGGGTTGGCAACAAGCCGTCGGCACGGAGAGCCCAAGGGGTCCCCACGCTTAGCCTGCTGCCGAAACACTGAAGTCTCGGGTCAGGCCTCGTGATGGGAGACCGCCCTATTCCGTTGTCTTGCCTGCTTTCGAGGGCAGGTTGCAATCAA
This sequence comes from Bryobacter sp., assembly GCA_022843625.1. GTDB lineage: Bacteria > Acidobacteriota > Terriglobia > Bryobacterales > Bryobacteraceae > Bryobacter. The sequence continues at coordinate 174,197 of JALHNH010000007.1, forward strand.
CGCAGGTTGAAGGCGCTGAATGCGAATTCCCACGCGAGTCGTGGGCGCCTTCTACTCAACTTTCGTTGGTGGTAGAAACCCGTGAAACGGAATCCGGCGGCGCAAGTTCCTTCACAAGCGTCACGCTGGTTCCTTGAAGCTTTTGGGCGACCGTGTACTCGGTCACGACGAAAACGCGGCTGTCGCCCTTGAATGCCGCGATGAGAGCCTCGGCCTCGCTCGCGACCTCCTGGTCCAGGGTCAGTGCCCCGCGACGGTTCGATGCTTTGGCCACGAAATAGCGCTGGCCGTCGTTCGACTGGCTCCGCGAGCGGCGGCCGTTGCCCCGCCTACGGGACTCGCGCTTGGGCGCTTCTGTTGCTTTCCCCGACGCGACTGCTTCAGCAACTGAACTCATGATTTCCTCCTGTTCGTCCGCTGACGAGCTTCCAGTGATCTTCGAATGACTCGGTGTCGGGCTCCACGCGACCGTCAGTAGTCAGCCTCAAATAGCGGCGCGTTCCGATGTGCTTGTAGTGCTCGACGCCGTCTCTGCGGTACATCCACATGAACTCGGCACACAGCTCGGGCGCGAGTCTGGTTTCGAGCGGCGCCCAATTGGGAATGAGATCGCTCATGGCCTGCTCTCACCTCCACGGTCGAGCAGCAGGCTGTTTTGCTCCAGGTCGATGTCCTTCTCGCCGACCATTTGCTGTTCCCAGAACTCGCCGACAAGTAGTCCGGTGGGATGAATCTGCGACCGGCCCGAGTAGACGAGCCGGACTTGGTAGCGGCAGACCATCTTCTCGGTCTGCTCGATACGCTGCGAGTTGAGCCGGTGGACTTCTTTCGCACCGAACACTTGGTAGACCCAAGGCATCCCGGCAACGGGTTCGATTGAACGGATCTTGATGGTGGAAGTGATTGAATCCGCCTTCACCTTGCCGAGCGTGTCGTCCTCCCGGAACTTGTTCATCGTGAATGTGCGGAAATTGAGAGTCATCAAGTTGAGCGCATCCGCGTACTGGCGCTCGATGTTGGCCGGGGTGTACGTCATGTAGGTGGTCAGGAACTTTCGCACGACGGCTCGGCCCTCGACATCCGCCGGCGCCGGGCCGGCAATCTCGGGCGACGCCGCAGACGCCTTGATCGGAGTGAGCAGTCCGCCCCCACCGATAAGCGCCGTCTCGCCACCAACGAGAGTCGCTTCGCCCGCGCCATCCACTCGAATGACTACCGGTGGTTGCAGCCGCACATAGGCGAAGAGCCCGAGCGCACCGAACGCCACAATTCCGCTCAGACTCCCCAGCAGCGCCATGCGATTGGCGTAAGCGCGCAATGCGCCGTCCATCTCGTAGTACTTCGAAAGCTGCGCCTTCTCGGGTAGTTGCTCTTTCGTTGTCTTTCGCTTCAGACCGAACATTCATGCCTCCTTTCCTCACACCCATTCGTCAACCGGATTGCCGGTCGATGGCGGCGGGTTGCTCGACGGCTGTGGGGTCGAAGAAGGCGAGCCGCCCGCCTTCTTCACCAGTTCCTTCCCGGCCTGTGCTGCCTTAGCGCCACCCTGCACAGCTAGAGCTGCCGCCGCACCAGCAAGCCATCCGATCGCATGCGGCACATTCGGCGGACGGTACGCACCGGGGGAACGTCCGCCCGGCCCGCTCGGCGCGTGCGATCCGCCCGATGAGCCAACTGACCCGTGACCGCCGCCCGAGGGTGGGCCACTTGGGGCGGTTCCTCCCGCAGCACTCGGTGCACCCTTCTCTCCGCCGCCGCCACCGCCGGCACCACCTACACGGCTCCATCCATCGCCCGGCCCGGCCGCCATGCTCATCATTGCTTGTGCCATCGCGGAGGTCGTACCCAGGACGGTCAGCATTGTGCTTCCAACGTCGCCCTCAACGATCCGCTTGGCCAGGAACGGTATGAGCAAGATGCAGACCGAGAATAGAATGCTCACTACTGCGAGGAGCACTTCGGAACTAGCGGCTACCATGATCCCCATGAGGTTGCCGGCACTTGTGATTGCGGCCATGCTGTTCAGATTGATGGCCAGGGTGAGTCGGCAAAAGATTCCGTATATAAGCCCCCAGGAGGCGAAGATCACGAAGTTCGTGGCATAGCGCTTTGCTAGCGTGCCCAAGCCAAAGCTCGGCATGACTGCCAAGACCAGAGGGCCTGTCGCGTACAGCAGACTTCCGAACAGACAGTAGAGGATCGTGAAGATTCCATACGCGACGGGATAAACGACCATTGCAATCATGAGCAAAACCGCGCTAATCGCACCGGCGACGGTTCCGGTCACGATGTTGAGCCAAGTTGAGAATGACGCGGCGTTTCTCAATTCGTTGAACCAAGTTCGGAAAACATCGCCAGGGCCAGCCATCGCCTGCGCCATTTGATTGAAGGCGCCGACAACGGACTGAAACACGCTTCGGTACACCGCTCCATCGTTGACAAGAAGCAAACCGATCGCGAGATACTTCGCGCCAGCGATCCCCAGAGCGCGAACATCGCCACCCCTTGCCCACGCCTCATAAACTGAAAACAGCAGAGAAGTCAGCAATATTCCGTAGGCAACAAGAATCACCACGCTCATCATCGGCGCGATTCCCGCAATAGCGGTGTTCAGCATCTGCTCAAACAGGAACATCTCAGCCTCCTACCGGTTTAGGTCCGTCATCTTGTTTCTGGTTTCTCGCGTGTATCGGGCGTTCTCCTTCACGAGCGCACTCTGCGCGGCTAGCTCTATCGACCGAATCCGCATCAGTTCCGCCATCGCCTGCTGCGAGTACGCGTGAGCGCGAACCAGCCACGCACCGGCCTGCGCTCCGATCATCTCCGCCGTGCCTGGTGCTGTGGCCTGAAGCGCTCCCATCATCTGCTCAGCGGCCTGAAGCTCCTGGTCCGCAATGGCATCAATGGCGATGGAACGCTTCATCGCGGCCTGCGAAGCCGCGTCTCGGGAGTCAATTAGGTCGCGCTGGAACGGGTGCGCCTCGGTTGCGGGTGGTAGAGGTGTGTAGACCGAGGAGAAAACGACCCCCACCTGTCCGATCCGACCGGCGTCTTTCGACAGGATGACGTCTTCGAGGTTCCGTGGATTCGCCAGCGTCGCGCTGCGGACGATCGTTGCCCAGATTCCGCGGATCTGGTTGTAGATGCCCATCACTTGGCCGATCAGCGCTCGCGCTTGGTCAATCGCGAGTTGCGGATACACGACATTTCTTTGAAAGTCGAAGATCGCCCCCATGATCTGCTGCGCCGCCGATATTGCCCTGTTGATGCCTTCAAGCAGGGGCCGGATCACGTTGTTCAGCGTGTTGTTGATCGACGTCATCACATTGTTGATCGTGCTCAGCCCGCTGCCGACGATGTTGATCAGGCTGAAGATCAATTGGAACTGACCCTCGGCCGGAGCTGGTGCGAGCAGCGCCAAGATGAGCAGCAGCACAGCAAACTGCAAACGCCGGCCAACGAAGAACTCTCGGAATGCTTGGAGTGTCACGGCCGCCTCCTACTTGTTCAGGTCCCTTGCCTTGTCACGCGTCTCGCGCGTGAACGACGCGCCACGCTTGATCGCCATCGTCTCGTGCGCCAGCCGCGCAGCCTCCTGCCTCAGCTGGCCCGCGATCATCTTCTGCATGTGAGCCTGGCTCTGCATCGCGGCGATGTACGCTGCAGCCGAAGCCATCGCGGCCGTTCCGGGAGCGAACCGGCGCGCTTCGTCCTCCACCGCTTCCGCGGCCTGCAGCACCCGGTCGGCTCCGGCATCGCCCATCTTCAGAGTCATGAGCTGGTCGATAGCCATCGCGTCATCGACGTCAATTAGATTCCGTTCCTCGGGATGCACCTCAGTCGCCGCAGGAAGTGGCCCGAACGCGCCCCTGAACGCCGTAACCAGTGCGCCGTGATCGCCCGGGTTCTTGTTGCGCATGATCGTCTCTAGCGACACTGGATTTGGAAGCTGCGCTGAGTTCACGCCAATGCCGTAGAGACCGTTCAGTGTTCCTCGAAACAACCCAATCAACTGCTGCGCTAGTGCCTTTGCTTCGTTGATGGCCCGCAAGGGCCAGACGATTTCTTCCCACAGCTGCCGCAGTTGTGCGAGCAAGCCCTGCAGCGCATTCGCCGCCGACTGAATACCCTCTAGCAACGGCTTCATTACGTTGTTAATGAAGTTCTGCATCGCCGTCATGGCCTGGTTGATGAGATTGAACGCGCCAGTGATCCCGCCCAACCCGAACTGGCCGTATGCCGGTTGCGGCGCGAGCATCATCGTGAAGAGCATGACGCCGATCAGCCCGATCGCCATCACCTTCGTCGCGTCCGGGCGTGCCGTGGCGGCTAACGCGGCTGCTCCAAGCAAGAGAATCGTGCTCATGACCGCTTCTCCTTCACCATTCCGCTGATCTGCCGCCACAACGCCGACCCCTGGTTGAGCAGAGCGCTGAACTGGGCAACCAGTCCTTGAACCCGGGCGAGGATGACCTGAAGGCGGCTCATGGTTCACACTCCGGCCGCGGCGAATCGCTCGCGCCGCTCTGCGACTGCTTGCTGGACCTTGCCGCTGGCTTCTTCCGGCAGCACCTCTTCGTCGGCGAGGCCATGCGGGAAACGCTCGGCCAATTCCCGATAGACATCGATTAGCGGCCGCTTGCGATTTCGTTCCAGCTTGAAGAAGTAGGTCCGATACGCGCGCTCGCGCGGGTAGGTTGTGGCGACCCAGTAATCCACCGGAGTTGGCACCAACCGGATCGTCTGCGTCGTCTCGGCCTTCTCGCCCAGCACCAGCAATATCTCCGCGCTCTTGCCCTTTCGTGGGGAGGCAAAGCGCTTGATTTCGGCCAGAGCAACTTCGTTCAAGGACAAATGTTCGACCAGCGGGCTTACATCACCCGGCTGCTGCCCGATCACCTTGACCGACGTGTTCCGCAGAATGCCCGCGCCATGTTCCTTGGGTCGTTGCTTCGTTCCCACGAAGTCCTCAAGTGTCTGCGAGATTCCCCACACAGACGCGCCGCGCTTGCGGGCCGTGCGAAAGAGCTGCACAACGCAGTCCGCCAGAACGGGCGACTCAAGCAATGCCCAGCACTCATCGAGCACGGTGATCGACGGCTCGCCTGACTTGCCCGACGCCCGCTCGGACATCGCCTGCGCGATCAGCATACTCATTGCAGTCTCCAGGCGCGGATCGGAACTCAATCCTTCGATGTTGAAGAACAGCCAGTTCGCATCTGTGCGGATCGTCGTGTGGCGATCGAACAGCTTCGAGTACACTCCCTTCTCGCCGGTCCACTGCCGCAGGGCGACGGCAGCGAGTTGCGCTAGCTGTCGAATGTGCTCGATCCGCTCTTCGTCGGTCCACGTCGACAGCTCGTTTCGGAGGTCCGTGTACGTCGGGGTCTTGTTGTCGGCTCGCACAGACGCGCGTTTGTAGACCTTGGCGATGGCTTCAGAAAGGATGTTGTCGAGGAGCGAAGTGTCCGTTTGGCCAAGGTCGCCGATCATGTGGCGCGTCAGGTTCTTTAGGAAGGCGATCTTGTCCTTGGTCGGCTGCACTGCACCGGGCGAAAGGTCCCAGGGATTCAGCGTCTCCGCGCCTTCCAGATCCACTTCGATGACGCGCCCGCCCATCAACTCGACGAGGGGACGATACGAATCGCCGCGCTCGACAATGGAGATGAGCGGGTTCGCGCGCGCCATCATCAGGAGAAACATCTGGGCCATGAACGTCTTGCCGCCACCGGACTTGGCCATGAACAACATGTTGGCGTCGCCGATCGACGGGTCATAGGGAGAGAACGGAATCAACTGCCGGTACGGCGTCTCCAGCAACATCAGCGGTGACTGCGGCGTGCCGCTCCAAGGCGTCTCAATCGGCATGAGGTCCGCTGCGTGCAGCGTCAGACAACTGAGGTCGCGCTTGTTCTCCTGCCCCATGCCAGGCAAGCTGCCTATCAGCAGACGCCGCTGCGCCAATGACTCCGGAATCGCACGCGCGCCATTCATCCGCGTAACGGCATGCACTACGCGCTGTCGGCGGTCATTGAGCGTTCGCTGTGCCTCTTCGAGATCCGCCCGGCTGACGATGGGCTTCGAAGTCCGAACAGCGATCACCATCGAGTAGTTGCAGACCTTCAACGACGACGAGATCACGGCTTGCAAGACGTCCTGCAATTGGTTCTGCGCCACCTGCGCTTCGACGTTGATCTTGAATGCGCCGTTCGAATCCCGCTGCGCTGCCTGCATTCGACGCAGGCGCCCCTTGAAGTGCTCCAGGACCTTGGTCTGATCCGGGATGGTGACCTCCGCGTCCACGACAATCGGGAAGTCGAGCACCAGCAATTCCCGCAGCATTCCTGGGAACGTGCCGTCCGGCAAGTCCTTCATGCTCACGAAGGTGTAGAGCAATCCGCCAACTTGCAGGTAGTTCTCCTGCTCATCCTCGATGCTCGTATTCGTGATCTGGCTACGCGCGCTGCGGTATTGAAGCGCGTAGTCGGGCCGGCGTAGAGGGCTCCGGTCGTTGAACACCGGGTTCAGACCCCGCTTCGCCTCCTGGAACATCTCCTCGTCGGTCATCCGACGGACACCCATGCCCGTCGCAACTAGAGTCTGCTCGACGCCGGCAAGAAGGCTAGAGAACTCACTCAACAGGTCCTCGTGCTCTCGCCGTTCGCGCTCAATGCACTTCTCGACAGAAAAACTGAAGAGGCTCTTTTTCTTTCCCTGGAGCCGGTCGGCCAACTCGTGATGCGTGCGCGGATTCCAGATGAAGTACGCATGCAAAGGGTGCCGTAGGTAGTAGCCACGCGCCTCGTTGGAGTCCCAACGCTCCATTCGCATCCGGTCGATGTCTTGCAGCACTGGATTCTCATTGCGATTCATCCGCGGATATGCCGCCCGCACGTCGCCGATGCCTTCAGTGATTTCGAATCGCATCTGCAGGCGCATGGACCGCTCCGGCAACGACCGCACCAGGGCCTCTAGCGCGTGCTTCGAACGGTTCCTCATATCGTCGTCGTGATAAAAGCTGTTGAGCCCAGCCAACTCATACCCGGCGACTAGGCTTCCGTCCGACTGGACCATCACTCCGTCGACGTACTCCCGCACCGGCAGCAGTTCCGCGAGCGCCGGTTTGCGCAGTTCTTCGTTTCTCTTGGCGATGGTCAACGGCGACATCATTTGAGGAACTCCTTGGTGAACTCGCGATCTGCTTCCAGGCCGCAGTAGATGTGCGGCTTCGTGTGCCACATGATCAAGTCACGGATGTAGCCGCGCGGCTTGCCGTACTTGAAGAGCATCAGGATGGGCACCGCGATGATCGGTACTCCCCACTGCAAGACGACATTCAACGGCACGCCGTACAACTCGCGGTCGAGGAAGCGGCCGACCAGGCTCATGATCGCCGCGAGGCCGATCACAATGAACAGGTCCTCGAACTCCAGGTAGAAGAACGTTACCCGCTGGTGAAGATTGCGGTGCACCGGTGTCACCTCAAGAGCCATACGCCTCCTTTCAACTCACGCCGCCCGCTCCTTGCGCGACGAAGAACTCGGCCAGGCGCAACACGCCCGACAATCCGAAACACGCCATTGCCGCGAGTACATGACGGGCCCACGGCGCGCCCGGATAGATGCGGAATCCCATGCCGCCGTAGTGCATGATCCCGAGGACCACCTGCAGCACGCCATAGAGCGGCAAGAACACATTGGCCGACCAATTGACCAGCCCGAGCAGCGTCACCCAGACGGCGTCAGGATCGTTCCAGGCCCTCTGCGCTGCGAAGCGCTCGATCCCGCGCAGGATTCCAGAGACCATTAGCGCTGAGAAGCCGGCGTAGAGCGAATACTGAAACGGCGAGTTGCGCGAAAAGCGCAGCACCGAAATCACGAAGAACAGCCCAGCGAGCGTCGGCATGATGACGTTCGCGAACCAGTTCGTCAGATTCGTGAGCCCGGTCAGGAAATCCATGTCTACAGCCTTTCCGAGACGATCCAGATCGCGAATCCGAGGCTTACGGCAGCAGCGAACAACAACGGACGTCGCATCTGCCCTAGAGAGAGAAACGCCATAGCGAGTAGCGCAGGACAGGCGTACGATAGGAATTCGAGCGTACGGTCGTTGTAGAAGATCTGCATGGGAGCCCGCCTTTGTTTCACATCATCCGGTTGATCAGAATCCACAACGCGCTCACCGTTAGGAACCCGCCTGCGCACGCAAGCATCCGCAGATACCCGGGACGGTTGAACGCAAAAGTCACAATCGCGCCGCAGACGGCCAGGCCTGCGGCAATAGGGAAGACCCGGCTGGCTGTGTAGTTCCACATCGACTCCAGCCCAAGCGCAATCGAAAACCGGTTGCCCACCGGCGTCCATGCGTCGATCAGCGCATGCGTGCTTGAAATCGCCAGCAGAAATATCGCGCTGAGAATCGAGGGCAACGGCCCGGCACCGCTCGCCGTATCGAGCACCGACCGAAGCACAAAGAACGCCGCCGCCACCGGTGCAATCCGGGCGACGATGAACGAATTGACAAACGTCGAGATGCCCGACTGAATCTGCGCCAACCATCCGTTCCCGATCGCGACCCCGGGCGGAAAGTAGACCGGCACACCGAGCGCCTGGAACCAGGTCAAGGACGGCTCTAGGGCGAGGAACACGACCGCCCAGGTCATGTGCCGCGAAAATCCGCCGCCCACCCAGAACACCGTTCCGCCTTCCTTCCTCAGCGAGATGCCCGCCAGCAGCAGACACACAAACGCAGCTGCCGGAGCCAGCAACAGTAGAACGCGCATGATGTCGTAAAGCAGGGAAGGCATCGTTCATCTCACGTTCGTTGGTTCACCTCACCAGGTCATGCGGGCTCTCCGCGCGGGTGAGCCCGCATTCCCGCCACAACGCCGCTTCAGGAAACGCCACCGCCGCCCTGCTGAATCCAGAATTCGAGCAGGCGCGTGACTCCCGAAACAGCCAAGCACCCGAGAGCCGTGACGACGTACCGCATGACGCCACGGCCCCCGATGTAGCTGATCAACCCGCCGGCGATCGCCAGCGCGGCGCCCACCGGCGCGATCACGTTGCCGATCCAGTTCACCAGGTTGAGGAACGCACCTTCCGGCTGCGCGCCCGTTTGTCCCTGTACGGCAACGTTTGTTTGGGGCGCGGCCCCGAGGTTCTGCGCCAGCACGACCGCGTTACCCATCACCAGAACCAAGAGAATCGCGACGAGCGCCATGGCCGCCCACTGGCGAACTCCTTGGTGGGCTGGCGGTCTCGATCTCCAAAGCTGTTTCATAAGGGGTACCTCCCTTTGTCGATCTCGGCCCGAGCGTCGCTCGTGCCTGGAAAGCAACATAAGGCAGGTTTGGGAAATCTCAAAGCGAGTTTGGAAAGAGGTCGCAAGATAGCGTGTTTTCAGCGACTTGAGTTTGAGGAGATGACGTTGGTGGGACAAGACTCGAGTACACAGTGGACTTGGCAGGGCACGGTTCGGCGGTACGAAGACCCTATGGCGTCACTCGGGGCTATTTGTGTCACCATTGCCAAATGAGTTCGATCTGCACACCCCTTCGGCGTTCCGCTTACGCAGATCACGCGCGTCCGATCGTCATCGGCGTGATTGTGGGAGGTGTCGCGTGGGTCACTATTGGACTAATCGGCCTTCTTTTGCTCCGCACGGCGTGGAGTGATTATGAGGCTGCTGTGCCTACGAAGGCATACAGCTCCGTGATGCTAGTTTCGCGGCTCGCCCTGGCCTCGGTCTGTTCCATTGCGTCGGGTTTCCTTGCAACGAAGGCTGCCAAGGAAGACTGGCGAGCAGCTAGCCGGCTTGGCGCAGTCTTGCTACTTGGGTCTGCTCCTCTTCATTTGCCTATTTCGCCCTTCAGTGCTTGGGCGGATTATCCAACGTGGTACCACGCAGTGTATTTGCTATCGCTCATGCCGCTGACATGTTTGGGTGGTTACTTCGCCCGGTCCGGGGTCGGAACAGAACAACAAATCGTTGACCTGCGACAGGAGGTCAGTACGGTGAGCGGGATCGGTGCCCACGGGCTGCGCCCGGTCGAAACATGCGGGCCGCTATTGCTCTGGCACACTTTCCGCGCTCTTCTCGCTCGAGTCGCTGGCTAAAACCTTGTGGTTGCTCAGCCTGATGACAGTGCTCGTGACCATGATCGTGTTGGGAACAATGACCTCCTGCCCCTCGTCGGCACGCAGCATCGTATACCCGAGCGAGATGGTTTCAACTGTTGCACGTATGACCCCAATCGGGGAGTTGAGTTGTATTCTGTCGCCAACACTGAAGGGTCTATAGAGCACCAGGGATAACCCAGCGACGAGATTACCGAGCGTGTTCTGAGCCGCGAGGCCGACAACGACCGAAGCGACACTGACGCCTGCGAGCAAGGCCGTTCCAATGGTGCGCAACTCGGGGACAAGATGGGCGTACAGCACAAACGCGACCAGATAGGTCAGTACCTGTGCCAGTGCACTAACGAACCGAACGGCCGTGACGTCGGTCAAGTGGGCTGCGATCCTCCGGGCTGTTCGCCGGATGAGAACAACTATCGACGTGGCAGCCAGAAAGAAGATGGCTCCCCAAGAGACAAGGCCAGGTAGCGTGCTGGGGTTCAGTAGATCGTTGGCTAGGGAGCTCATCAGGAAGTCGGATTCTCTGCCTTTGTCAGGCTGATGTCGTAGAAGGCGGTATTTCCCTTGGCCGAGTGGGATTCGCCATGAATGTTTATCCTTCGTATCAGTGTCGCAAGAATCGGAAGGTCGCGTCGCATTAGCACCAGCGAAATAGCCCACCAGCCCGAGACCTACCAGCACAGCCTAGAAATGGGCTTGAACCCGTGACAGAGCGAGTTCGAAGTCTGCCAATTCTAGCGGCGGAAGCACGTCGGCATTCGACCGCATCCGGCGCATCGCGGCGCGCTTGGCAGCCGTCACGGTCGCTTCAAAATCAGCCGGTGACATGCCTTGGAGTCGGCTAACAAGGTCCTCCACTCGAAGGCTCTCCGCAAGGCGAGCCGTACCGAGATATCGCGAAAGGAGCTTTCGGTACCCATCGCCATTGGGCACGCCGATCTCGATCTTCTCGCTGAATCGACCACCGCGGAGAATTCGCAGGTCCACTCGATCCAGGTAGTTCGTGGTGCCGATCAGGAAGACATTGTGCTCGGGTTTCAACGCACTGATCTCGATCAGCGCCTGTTCCACGAGTTGCACATCGTGCTGGCTCACCGGGCCGTGGACGTTCGGAAAGAGCCCGTCCATCTCATCGAAGAAGAGAATCGACGGCGCGTGTTCCTTAGCCCGCGCAAAGGCCTCCCGCAGCTTCTTCGTTGAGCCGCCGACGTCACCCGACAGCACATCGCTCGGCGAAAGAGAGTAGAAGCTTCTATCCGCCTGGGTTGCGATCAGCCGGACCGTCAGTGTCTTCCCAGTGCCAGGGGCACCGGTCAAGATTAGGCCCGTCGGAGCCGGCAGCGATAGCTTCTGCGCACGCCCAGGCCGCATGAGATCAATGAGCGCCTTGAGGTCGTGCACGACCGCCTCCGGCAGGACAACATCGTCCCACTCGACTCGTTCAAATTGGGGCCGATCTCGCCCGCCGGCCCTCTCCAGCGCCTCAACTAAGTGGCGTCCCTCAACTGGGCTTCTCCCTGCGATCTCCGCGGCACGGTCGACCAGCGCTTTCAACTTGGCCGGGCTCCAACCGGGTGTACGCTTCGCCACATCGGTCAGATCGAACGGCCGTACCCTGAACTGGTTGAGAAGCGTTCCAAGAATCTCCTTGCGCCCGGCTTCATCAGGCAGATCCAGCCGAAGCTTCACATCGAATCGGCCTTCGCGAATGAGCGTAGGCTCGAGGCCGTCCAACTGATTCGTGGCGGCCATGATGAGGAGACCATCGAGGGACCGGTACTTGTCAATCGCCGACATCAACTGCGTCGTGACCGTGTTGTACTCACGCCCAGCTCCTCCGGCGTCGGTTCCTTGTCCCTGCGCTTGGCGTCGACTCCCGATTGAGTCGATCTCATCCAGGAACAAGACCACAGGCCGGTTCGCCGCCGCCGACTCGAAAGCGGCGCGGATCTCGGCGCCTGTAGCGCCCACTACTTGCCCGACAAGATCCGGACAGCGCACGTGTAGGAAGTTAACCTGGAATTCGCCTGCCGTCGCCTCTGCTATCAGGCTCTTTCCGGTGCCTTGTGGCCCGTAGAGCAGGATTCCGTTGCTGACCCGACCGTTCCTTTTGACCCTGAGCCGGTTGTCAGCTATCGAGCCGATCTCTTTCTTTGCAAGCTCGCACCCTCCAACATCGCGGAACTTCGTCGATGGAATGTTCGACCAGCGCGCTACCGTTTGGCGCTCAGCATCGGCAACTCCCACTTGCGCTACCGCTGCGCTCGTTCCTTTTCTCCGGAAGGATAGAAACACCCACACGATCATCCCGAAGCTCAGCAAGCCCCACGAGATCGTGAAAGCGCCATCCCACTCTCTGAGTGCTGGCCACGATGAGGAAGCGATCTTCCAATAGGCGTTCAAGGCGCCCAATGTCGCTACGAACGCTGCCACGCGGGCGAACCACAATGGAATACGAGGAGTTGGCCTGGGAAGGAAGAAGATAACGACCCATGTCCCAATAAGCGTAGGGATCGAATCCGGCTGAGGCTCGAACAAGCGGATGAGCGCGAACTCGCTCAGGACCACGCCGGAGGCGATGATGCAACGCCGCACCCAATCCGCCCGTTCGCTGCCAGAAGAGTGTCTGGCGCGCTGCGCGAGGTGTTCCACCTCCTGCCCGACCTTGGCCGCACCGGCACCGATCCACCAGCCGATCCAATGGGCTAGGTTGAACGGTGCGACTTGTCCCGGCCTCGTGTACTGCGGCATGGGCAGCTTCCGCCCTAAACCTCCTCAGAATATCCGATTCCGGCGGCGGCAGGAAGGCCTCAGCGCTGCTCCGGAGGGGTTTCCGGACGCATCGGCGCGGATTGCTGGCTCTGCTGCATCAAGCGATTCATCTCCCGCATCTCGTTCCGCAGTTGGAGCATGTCCCGCAACTCTTGCTCGGTCAACGCCGGGGCCGTCGAACGTTGAGACGCTTGCTGAAGGGTTGCGCCTCCGGGAAGCGCCACAGGTGCAATCGTTTCCTGCGCGGGTCGCGGCAACGAAACACCGGCTTCATGCAGGACTAGATAGAACTGTGTCTTCGCCGGCACCGTCACAACGATGTTCTGCTGATAGGCGAGCATCGACATCTGCTGCTCGCCGGCAAGGGCGACGTTCGAAGCCAGTCGCTCCCGCAGAAGGATCGAACTGTCGATCCCACCGTTCGCGCTTCGGCCGCCGACTGCGTATGCGGCGATCGTCCCGACGCCAGTTAGCGCGCGCGTAAGCACCTTCATCCCGGTGTTCTTGCCATTCACGTACCCGCGCAGCATCTGCCGATCCATACTGATCGCGGACCCGCTGATCTTATCGCGGCTGCCATCTGGAAACTCCAGCGCGTCGAACTTGAGCGTCACCCAGCCCTGTGGTGTGGCCTGCGCCAACTCGCCGTACGCCTTCGTTCCGGCGGGAATGATCAGTTGTCCGTCATCCTCGTAGTTGTACTCGATGACGGCGATCACCGGTACCTTTGCCGCTGAGCTGACCGCGTGTTGTAGCCGGGCGACCAGCGCAGTGCCTTGCGGGAGAAGCCCCGCTGACTTCTGAATCAGTGCAGGCTGAGGACCGCCTTGAGCTACCGCAGTGAGGGCGGCATTCCGAACGTACACAATCGAAGACTTGCGCAGCGCCTCGCTCGGATTGACCACCGGCCCACTCGGAGCCAGTGCCGGCCGCTGCTGTTGATTTTGGTAGTCCCGTATGGCCGCATTCCAATCGACCACTTCCGTGCGCTGCGGCGGAGGTGTCAGCCCTTGCCGCCGATACGCTTCGGCCAGTGCCGGATCATCAAAGTTGACGCCGGCGAGAGTGCGGCGCTGCGTTGCTGGTGATTTCGGAGGCACAGGCGGCGGTGGATCTTTGGGCACCACAGTGCCGCGGTTCCGCATTGTGCCGAGCAGATCCTTTTCGGTCAGTTCGCCCGATTCTTCGCTGGGCGTTTGGTTCACGGAGAGCTGCGGTACTGGCGAACGGCTCGGCTGGTCCGTCGCTGAGGCCGCATTCTCTGGTCGCCCGAGACTCGGCTTCGTGCGACGCTCCTTCCGGCTGGACGAGCCATCTGTCGTGAACAGCGCGAAGAACAACAGCACGCAGGCCACAGCCCCACCGGCGAGCAATACAAGCGCACGCGTCCGCTCGCCAGCCTTGGCCTCACGCGCCTCGCTGCTCGTGGATCTTGCAGCGACTTGTGAAGGCATCCCTTCGAGTGGCCTCTCTTCAACGGCCGCAGCCTCAGGCTCCGAGTCCCGCGTAGGCACTGGCGGTCCTGGTGCGTGTCCCGTCGATTGATCCGGCTTCACGCCTTCCGCTTTATCTCGATCACTCGCCATCTCGCACATCCTTTCTGACCGACGACACACCGAACCCAATCGGCGCCAGCGCCGGTCGATCCACCGCACCGCTCTCCGCCACTTGCAAGAACAACGTTTCGTTCGACTGCTTGAAGCTCGGCCGGTCGAAGACGATGACTCCGTCGGCGCGTTCGCCAGGTCCGATCCGGCGACGGCTTAAGCGATACTGGCTCACCGCGAGTTGTTCGCTGGTGCCCCAGCGGCTGCGCCGGATCAGCACGCCCTTTTTCACCTTGCCTGCGAGTTGTACCTGCGGCGGCAGAATCGCGATGGCCTTGTCCTGCGGGTTGATCACTGAGAACAGCACCAGTACCTGACGGCCCTGGTCCACTACTTCAGACACGCCAGCCTTCACCGGATCTCCTTTGCCTTGTGGCGCCGGAGCGCGCTCGCCGAAGAGCGCCGGAAGTTGTGTGCGCTGCTGCCGTGCGACCAGGTCGCCCAACGGGTCACGTTCAGGCTCGTCTGCAGGGACAGAGCTTGTGCTGACAGCCTGCAACGCGACAGGTTTTGTGACGGGCACTTCCGAGGGGTTCGGCGGCGCGCTTTCCTCGACGAGGAAGGATCCGACCGGGCGATAGTTCACCACGAAGTCCACCGGCTTTGCGCCTGCGCCTTCGCTCCGCAGAACGAAGCTCACTTGGCGCCCCTTCACAGTCGTAACGAGCAAGTTCGACTCCGTTGCCTCTTCCACGACCGGCTTAACGAGCACCAACGCCGGCTCTTTCTCCGAGTGCTCCGCAAGAAACTTCTGCGGATCGCCGACGACTACCGAACTCACGGGCTCCGGCATTCTGATAGCAGTCGCAAATCGTGGAGCCACACGGATCACGTTGACCTGCTGGTTCATCTGCCGTTCGCTGACGATCGGCTTCACCTGGCAATGCGCTACGACCGCAACCATTACCCCCAAAACGAGTTTCATCATGGCCAAGCTTCCTTTCCGCGTCTTGCGATCAAGACTGCTTCCCATCGGTTCCGGCGATACAGATACGCCACACGCGAGACGTACGCATGTACATCTTCCGAATCGAACGCAAGTCCGGCGCGAAGCACGCGCCCTTGCCCGGCGTTGTAGCTTGCAAGCATCAGCCGGCGATCGCCGCCACAGAGGCGTTCCAGCCACTTCAGGTACGCCACGCCTCCGCGAATGTTCTCGGTCACCTCGAACCGGTTGCGAACTCCGAACGTCGCCGCCGTGTCTGGCATTAGTTGCATCAGCCCTGCTGCGCCGGCCGAAGAAATGGCGCGAACGTTCCAACCCGATTCCGTTTCGATCACCGCGTAGACCAGCTCGCGTTCGAGGCCGTAGTGATCCGCCCAGTAGTTCGCCCATCGCATCGCATCGCTAGACTGCGCGCCACAGACAGAAACCACTACAAACAGCAGGGCGATTTTCATACAGCCTCGGCCAGAACCTCCCTGCCTCCCTTCATCGCGGCCAAGGCCTGGTCGCGGTACTCGAGCGCCGTCGCAACCAGGCTCGTGAAACCATCTCGCAACAGCAGCCGCTTCACGTCCTCTTCGGTCTTTGCGAGGAACGGAAGCAGCACATCACGGTCAGCCGGCACGATCTCTGTGCGCCCCATTAGCTGCAACGCCCGAACCAATTGCACGATCTCATCAATCGAAGGCGGCTTTACCAGGTTGTAGCCGCGCAGAGCTTGCGCCAGCCCCACCGCCTGCGCTTTCAACTCCAACGGAGCCTCGGCCGTGCGAATGTCGAGGATCTCGGCTTCCTTCACGACATCGGGATGCTCGATTCGTTTGTACAGACTTCTTCGTCGCAGAGGGTCTCCCAACCGCCGCTCCTGGTTCGACGTCATCACGACTACGGGAATCGACTTCGCCTTCACCGTGCCCAGCTTCGGTATGGTGATCTGCCAATCCGACAGAATCTCCAACAGCAGCGCCTCGAACTTTTGGTCTACCTTGTCGAGTTCGTCGATCAGCAGAACCACCGGCCTTGGCTGCAGCACGGCCTGCAGCAGCGGCCCATGCGTAAAGAAGTCGAGCGTGTGAAGCTGATTGCGCAACTTCTCCCACTCTCGGTCGAGGGCCTCGACCTGGGTCTCCAGGAACAGCCGCTGCAGCGCCTCATCAAACGAGCCGATCGCCTGCCGCTCCGTGATCCCCTCGAAGCACTGGAGCCGGATCAGGTCGGTCTTCGCCGCCGCCGCGAACGCTTGCGCCAGATAGGTCTTGCCGGTTCCAGGCGGTCCTTCAATAAGGATCGGCTTCTGCATTTTGGTGGAGAGCCAGATCGTTTGAACCAATACAGGATCGGCGGCATATCCGGCTTCTCGCAATCCTCGGGCGACATCTTGTGCTGTCTCGAACATCCGGGATCAGAGTAAGTGCTCCGCTGCCCTTGCCAAAGCCAGATGATAGGCTCGACGAATGTGCAGGTCTTGGACACTTTGGACATCCGCCAAGAAAGGCAACACGAACACCGCCTGCCATCGTTCAACCGAGCCACGAATACAAGCGCACGGCCTGCCGCACCACTACACCAGAGACTCAGCCGTTGATCAAACGCCCTGTCACGACAAAAAGTGGGTGGACACCACCGGCCATCGGACAAGTAGTGACGGCATCCACCATCGTTCAAGAAAAATGAGCCGGACACTGGCTGCCATCCGCCACGCGGCGTCGTGTCACGACAAAAACTCGATGGACAACGCTCGCCATCGGCCAAACTGTTACAGTCTCCGCCATCAGACGACAAAAACGCACTGGACACTCACTGCCATCCGCCAAGAGCGCACTGTCGCGACAACAACTCGATGGACACCGTCCGCCATCGTTCAGGCCGAGCTCGCAGTTTGACTACCATTGATTTCTCAGTAGGAGAGCGTTTCGTTCCGGCATAGAATGCCGTGTGACATCTCGCGAAGCCAGACTACTGCTAGAGAAACGGCCTGCCGGGGGCACGGAGGACGCGGCACTCCGGTGCCTCGCTTTGCGGTCAAGAGATATTGCATTCCTCCGTCACTCGCAGCTCTCAAATGGCGCCTGGTCTGCGAACCACACGGACCAGCCACCGAACGCGTTCCTGACAGCGCTCGCCCTGCTTGCGCTGCGCGCTACGGCGTCGGATCGCAACGACAGTGTTGGGAGGGGGATCGAGTGGCTCCTCAGCCTGCAGCCAGCCGAAAAACACTGGCTCTGGAAATGGAAGTTCCGCCTCTCCGACCGGCAGGTTCGCTTTGACCCTGATCGTTACGGTTGGCCGTGGGTTCCCGGCACCGTTAGTTGGATCGCCCCGACGGCGATGACGGTGCTCGCGCTCCGAGCGTGGGATGTGGAACACCAGAGAATCACCTCAGCCGACGCAATGCTCTTGGATCGGCAGTGCCCCGCGGGCGGGTGGAACGCCGGCAATTCGCAGGTTTTCGGCATCAACCTTGATCCGCATCCGGACTTCACTTCGATGGCGTTGTTAGCACTTCGGCCAAGTACACCATGGCAAACCGTCCGAGCAGCACTCGGGTACCTGGAGAGCAGATTGTCGACTTGTCGATCTCCCTACTCTCTTGCATGGGGTGCGATGGCTCTGGCCGCATATCAGCATCCTTCTTCCTCACTCGTGCGCGATCAATTGCTCCGTTGTTTGCCGGAAGGTGCACCGACGCGAGTCCTCGCCGCGGCGGCTCTAGCGCTGGAAGAACCCACATTCAGCTTTCGGGAGTTCACCAAATGAATCGCAGACATGCCCTCAACGGAATCATGCTAGCCGGCACTGCTGGTATCGCTGCACGAACGTTGTGGCGACCTAAACTGAAGCGGCGCAGTCCGGGGCGTTCCACTGTTGCGGTTCTCAAATGTGAGCGCTACGGATTGTGTCCATCGGTTGTGGAGGATGGTCTTCGGCTCGGTGGACTCGACGTCAAGGATAAACGCGTGCTGCTCAAGCCCAATCTCGTCGAGTATTCGCCGACTGCGCCGATCAATACGCACCCCTTGCTCGTGGCGGCCGTCGCTGACTCCCTTTATCGTCGTGGAGCCGCCGCGGTCACCGTGGCTGATGGGCCGGGTCATGTGCGGGATTTCGAAATGTTGGCCGAAGAGAGCGGGTTCACGGAACAGCTTCGCCTCCTGAAAAGGCCGGCGCTGGTCGACCTAAACTACGATCCGGTGCGGCGCGTCAACACAGCCGCAAGGACAACTGCGCTCCCAGACCTGTGGCTGCCTGAGTCGGTGCTGGCCGCTGACATCGTGATCTCCATGCCCAAAATCAAAACCCATCATTGGGCCGGCGTCACGCTGAGCCTGAAGAACCTCTTCGGCGTGTTGCCGGGATCGGTCTACGGCTGGCCGAAGAACATCCTTCACTGGGAAGGCATCGACAACTCGATTGTGGAACTCGCAGCCACCGTTCCGGTTCACTACGTGATTGCAGACGGGATCACGGCGATGGAGGGGAACGGTCCTTTGCACGGTGCCGCTCGAAATCTCGGCTGCCTTGTGTTCGCCGACGACCCGGTAGCAGCGGATTTCACCTGCTGCCGTTTGATGGGCATCGAGCCAGAGCGAGTCCGGCACCTTGAAATGGCTGCTCCGCTGGGCAACTCGAATGAGCGCTCGATTGACCAGCGCGGCGAGGTCATCGCGACGCTTCGCAAGCCCTTCGACTTGATGGCGGCGTTCCGTCATCTGCGCGCTCCTTGAGGAGACCGCGGACGCTAGGCTCCTTCACTTGCATAGAGGAGTTCTCATAGCCCATCACAACCAGCCACTCCTGCATGTCGCGGCTCAGCGAGTCGAATCGAACGAGTTCGGGATGATCCTTTAGCAAGGCGACAAAACTCGACTCCGCGACCCCGCCTTTGAATCGGCGGAGCAGCCGTTGGTCTAGCCAACGGTACACTTGCGTGCGGGAGACGCCGAGGCTCTCCGCAACGAACGTAACCTTCAGCGGCTGGCTGTCTTCATCTTCGTCTCCATCAGCCGGCGGCTCGATGTGTTTCCGCTTAGCGTACTTGTACACCGCGTCGCGCGAACGGCCATTGACCTCACCGCGCTGTTTAAGGGCGAGTTCTTCTTCCTTCTTCCAGCGCGGTTTCCTGCGCCAAGGGAACAACTCGGGTGGTAGCTTGCGCCGCAAATAGTGGACGATGGCTTCCGGTGTCCGCCCGATCCTTTGCGCCAGAGCGAATAGGCTCGCCCGATCATGGTGCGGATCAGTGACCCACTCCATGACCAAATTGGCCTCGCGGTTCATCCAGATCCTCATGGCTGCGTGTCCTCCTAATGCAAGGTCCCGTCAGGAAGATCCGCACGACGCCGGCACTACCGGCGCCTGCTTCTGCGCACTCGCGGTTAGCGAGTACAAGGCATCCTAGATCGGACCGGGTGTACTGAGCAAGTCGAGAAAATCCGCGTCTTCCGGAACCTCTGGCTCCGCAAGTGGCACTGGGTGCTGAGCAGCTCCCCAACGCAAATCCTTGAGCCGCGAGCACTTGCGTCTAGCTCTACAGACAGTTCCAGATTGGGCAGGGACGGGAAACGCGGCACTACCTGCGCTTAAAGAAATTGTCATGGCATGCGCATGGCGGGAACGACGAAGCTAAAAAAGTGCTTGCATCGTGCCCTTTGGGGATTTAAGCTAGAACGTCTCCACGAAGAGGGTTCGCAGATGGGTCGTTTGCTGTTGACCGTTTGTGCTCATCCCGTTCTGCTGAAATATCCCTGCTCCAAGTTGACTAGTTGTTTGTGACGACCGACGCTTCTGCCATGAGCGCACCTAACCCGGGCCACGCAGTCCGCCACCGGATGCGGGACCAATCGCTGAAGATCCCCTGGCGGGATTTCCAAGACGCTTGCGATGAGCTATTGAGATGGAGATGCTTTGCTCGATGGGCAGGAGCGATAACAGAGACCGAGGCGGCCATTCCTTCCTGGCTGGAAGCGGAGATCCATCGGCGGTGCCCCGGATTCCTCGGAACGCGGCAGCAGCCGAAGAGCCCCCTCAACTTGTGCGTGGAACTCGATAAATGGGTCGATCACCACATGTTCTCCAGGGCGGATGAAGGCGGCTGGCACCAGGCGCTGAACTACTACGTCGACCGGCGCCCGGAGATGAGCCGACTTCGGCAAGTGGGTCCCTGGTCCGCGCGGCAGCCGAAATACCCGGATGCCGAGCGATGGCAGCGCGAGTTGCTGACAATTCACTCACCGGAGCTGACTGTGGCCGTACCGCAGTACGTCGAATGGGAAGCCTTCGCGTTTTGGGTCAGGCTACTGGTCGATCTGTCGGGCGATGTTCCTGCAGAGGCGAAGGTCGAACTTGATCGTCGCTGTCGCGGATTCCTCGAATCGGTTCACGGCAAGCAGTCAACGCGTCCGACCTATTCGATGTGGTTTTGGGAGCAATTGCTCTTTTGGATCGAGCAACACAAGTTCAAGGATGCCGTCCAGGGGAATTGGCTTCAGGCGTTGAGGGACACCGCCCGCAGCCATGTCCGCAACGAACGCGTCGTTGCGTACTGGGCGGAATGCGACAAGAGCTGGCATCGTACACGGCCCACTGTGTGGCCTCGTTTCGATCAATGGCTAGCAGACTCCGACGCCTACCTGGAAGCCCAAGCCTGACGAGGCCGCGCCAGGAGGAAGTCCTGCCACTCTTTCTCCAATGCATCGAACGGAATCTCTTCGGGATGCTCGCGAAAAAGCTTGTGTATCGACTCTTCCGTGACGCGGCCATGATCACGCTGAATCCAACTGCGCCGGACCCAACGCTCCACATCCTCATCGGTCACGAGAAAGTCCTTTACGAGATCCTTCGTCTTCCAACCTTCAAAGAAATCGGCGTTCAAGCGCTGACGGCGGAGTTGTGCGCGCACAGCATCCGGCGAGCGCCCAAGCTCCTCGATGATTTGGCTCAGAGGCCACTTCTTCAATTCCGTCAACCGCTTGATCTCCGCCTCAGACCATGGGCGGGAGTGCGTCTCTTGTCCGGCAATCCCAAGCCGGCGCGCGCGGCGGGTTATCACGTGCCGCGGATACGTCGGATGTTCCTTCAGGAGCTGAGCGATGACTTCGCGCTTCGACCGTCGACTCTGCCCGTAGCATGACATCAGTAGCTCGTCGTCCGTCGCTGAAAACGGATATTTCTCTTGGGTTGAACGCGAATTGCCGTTCGGGAGGATAGGGGCGTCCTCAGAACGGGTCGGCGATCCGTTCAGGCGCCCATTGAGGTGCGCGATTCCTCCGATGGATTGACCCTGTTCAGGCCGAGCATCTACCGAGGAACCATGCAGCCCGGGGGAGGTGTAGGTTCTGACTGCCTTCGGCATGACAACCGCCTGTGAGACGACTTGGCTACATTTTGTTTTTCCTACTTCCAGAGCCCGCAGCACGATCGAAGCCGCGTGATGAAAATAGTAATCCAGGGGCCAATGCGAGTCAATATGGAAGTATTGCCACGCATTGTGAACTCCCAGCAACAGATACCCGCAGTTGCGGGAGGGGCATATGCGTTGCCTTTCGGTAAGTCACTGAAAGCCCGTCGACACTACGGCCAGCGCTTCAGAAAATTGTCGTGACGCAGCCGTCGCGAGAACTCGCTTGGTGGAATCACGCATCTCGCGTAGAACGGTGTCATGAGACTCCACCTTCCCCGATACACCTGGCAACGCGCATATCACCTTGAACATCATCGCCTCCGGAGGGCACGGCCATGAACTCCGCAGCCGCTGCGATTCCACTACGCGAAATCCTGGACATGAAGGCAGCCGCCAGCTACCTTGGCGTCTCACGATCTCATCTTTCGCACCTTCTTGCGGGAAAGGTGCCAGGCGTTCCCGCGATTCCCTACGTTCGCGCCGGCCGCCGCGCGCTGATCCGCCGAACCGTGATCGACCGATGGCTCCAAGAGCAGGAACAACATCACCAACCCGCCCTCAGCGAGTCCAGGTGAATTCGAATGCTACGATCGAATCACCCCGAATCAACGCCTGCGCATCTCAAGGAGAATTCATGAGACGCAGGAGATTTCAAAAAGGCAGCTTGCAGCTTCGCAGGCATGCGGATAGGAGAGTATGGGTGGTTCTTTACTACGATCACAGGGGCGAACGCCGATACCACACGATCGGTTGGGCCTCAGAGATGACCAAGGGTCAGGCTGATGAGAAACGTGAAGAGTTCATGCGTGAGGTCAACGGTGGTGTTGGCCGCAGCGCCGGCGCAATTCGGCCGCCAACGGTCGACGAATTCCTTGAACAAGTCTACTTCCCGTTCTACCTGGGCAAGTGGAAGGAGTCGACGGCCGGAACTTCGGCGAATCGGATTCGTCACCACATCGGCGGGGATCTTGGCAAGAATCGACTGGAGGACCTGACGTTGGCAGCACTCCAGCAGTTCCTGGAACGTAAGGCGGCGTCCGGACTGTCCTTCAGCATGGTGGATCACCTGCGATGGGACCTGTCCTCGATGTTCGAGTTGGCTGTTTCCGAGAAGCTGCTCCTGGTGGACCCCACGGCCTCGCTTTACACACCGAAGGCAGCCAAGCGAGCCGCCACCGATTCGATGGCCATCGAGGACGTCGAACGTGCCATGAAGTCGCTCGAGTTCCGAGAGCAGGTCATGTTCCACTTGGCCGTGTTCTCAGGGATGCGCCCCGGGGAATTGCTTGCGCTGCAACGCGAGAATGTCTCTGCCGACGGCAAGGTCATCCTCGTTCGGCAACGAGTGTATCGGGGCGAGATCAATTCGCCCAAGAACGGTCTGATCCGAAAGGTCGCTGCCGGCCCGAGGACAGCCGCGATTCTTCGAGACTGGATGGAAGGCGCTGTTGAAACTGATCCCGCCTCATACGTGTTCGCGGGTGAGACCGGCAAACCGCTTTGGCGTTCGACCTTGCTGGAGGATCACATCAAAACCAAGCTCGAACCAATCGGTTTGGGCTGGGTAGACTTCCAGGTGTTGCGTCGCACCCACGCGAGTCTCGGCCACGACGCCGACGTAGATCCGAAAGTATCCGCTGATCAGCGCGGTCACGGCATCGGAGTCGCGCTCGATGTCTACACGAAGTCGAGCATGAAGGAGCGGGCAGCCGCAGCCAAACAGCTGGAAGACGCGGTGTTCGCCAAGCGCAAGAAGAAGGCGTCCTGATGCTTAATGGAGGGTCTATGGAGGGTGTGTTTTTCGACGGCTCGTAAGTTGTTGATTTTGGAGCGGGAGACCGGGGTCGAACCGGCGACGTCCAGCTTGGGAA
>JALHNH010000008.1 GCA_022843625.1 Bryobacter sp.
CGCAAACACTGGCAACTTACTAACTCGAATATCAGCCAGATCCCGAATCGCCCCCTCCACCACAACCCCAGCCAGCCCCTTCTTCAAAGCTGACATCGTAGTCAACCCACCCCATAGCGCGGTGTTCTTCTCCCCATGCCCGTCAACCACCAGCACATGCCCCGCCGGGCACTCCGCCAGCGCCTTCGACACCATCAGAATATCCGCCGTATGCACCTGTACCGTAAACGCTGGTCCCGCCATCTTCGCACTGGCAGACCAAGGCCGCATCTCGTGCCCCATCGCCCCGCCCTTATCGAGAGCATCCGACACAGGCCCCGTCCCAAACTTCATCAACCGCTCACGCATCTTCATACCGCCATCCTAACCTGAGCCGGATTAATCGCCTTGTACTTACCCTTATTCGCAGTAATCTCAAACGCCTCCGGCACACGCTCAATCCCTTCCAGCACATGAGTAATCGTAGGCTTCATCCTCACCCTTCCCGCCGCCACCAGATTCACCGTATGCTGCAAATGCTCAAGCGTACTGATATCGGGAAACAGATACCGCAAACTTCGCTCCCGCATCAAATCCACATCCACCTCAAACGGCGAACCGAACCACGACACGCCAATAATCTTCCCTCCAGACCTCACCGCATGCATCGCCTGCACCACACTCCGCACCCCAGCCAACCCCTGCGTCGGGCTCCCTCCCGCACACTCAAAAACAATGTCCGCGCCATTCCCATCGGTCAACTCAAGAATCGCCTCCACCGGATCTACCGTCTTTGCATTCAGCGCATAATCCGCCCCAAGCTCTTTCGACATCGCACAAGCCTCATCGCGAACATCCACCGTGATAATCCTGCCCGCCCCACTCACCCGAGCAATCTGCATACACTCGAGCCCCATACTCCCCTGCCCAAGAATTGCTACCGAATCGCCAATCTGAATATCAGCCGTCTCAACCGAAGCCACGCTATCACTCAGGCTCTGCAAACAGGCCGCCTCGCTATCCGAAATCCGCTCATCCACCAGCGTCAAAGCAATCTCCGGCAGCACCGCATACTCGCAAAAGCACCCCGGCAACTGAAACCCGATAATCGGCCCTTTGCGGCATAAATGCCCCCGCCCACTCGTACAAAGCTGACAACTCTCACACGGCAACTTGGCCCGCGCCGCAACACGATCTCCCACCCGAAACCGCGTCACCCCAGGCCCCACCTCCACAATTCGCACACAAAATTCATGCCCAAACAACTGCACCGGCGCTTCCGTCTCCAGCCTCTTCTTGATCTTCTCAAAGGCCAGAGTCCGCACCCCGGCCGCAAGCTGTGCCTCAGTCACGCTAGGCTGCACCACCAGCACCTGCACCAGCACATGCCGCGCCTTCAATTCAGGCACCTCCACCTCATCCAGTCGCAAGTCGCCAAATCCGTAGAATCGCCAGGCCTTCATAGAGAGTGATAATATCCCACTCAAATGATCCTGCTCATCCTCATTGCCGCGACGCAACTGACAGCGCAAATCTTTGCCCCCAATGCAAAGCTCGAAAAGATCTACGAAGGCGGCCACCTCACCGAAGGTGTCGCCGTCGCCCCCGACGGCACCGTCTTCTTCAGTGACATCACTTTCACCACAGAAACCGGCATGCAAGCCGGCCACATCCTCCGCTACGATCCCAGGACCAGCAAGACCGTCGTCTATCGATCCCCAAGCGGAATGTCTAACGGTCTCAAATTCGATGCCCAGGGTCGTCTCGTAGTAGCCGAAGGCGCAGACTACGGCGGTCGCCGCATCACCCGCACAGACCTCGCAACTGGCAAGAGCGTCATCCTTGCCGGCCTCTTCGAAGGCAAGCCGTTCAACTCCCCCAACGACATTGCCATCGACGCCAAAGGCCGCATCTATTTCAGCGATCCCCGCTACCTCGGCCACGAATCGATCGACCAGCCCGTTATGGCCGTCTACCGTCTCGACCCCGACGGCAAAATCCAGCGCATCATCACCGACGCAAACAAGCCGAATGGAGTAGCCATCTCACCAGACCAAAAGACCCTCTACGTAGTAACCAACGACGATGGTCACCTCGGCTTCGACCGAATGCCCAAAGGCACCCCAGCCCGCAAGGGCCGCATGGAACTCTCCGCCTACAATCTCCACCCTGACGGCACCGCCACCTACAACAAACGTCTCGTCAACTACGCTCCAGAAGACGGCCCAGATGGTCTCGTCTGCGACGCAAGTGGCAACCTCTTCGTAGCAGTCCGCGACGAGAAACGTTTCGGAATCATAGTCTACTCACCAGCCGGAGCAGAACTCGCATACCTGCCCACTCCAGAGCGCCCCACCAACGTCGGCTTCGGCCGGGGCACCGAAGCCTCCATGCTTTACATTACAGCCGGCGGCAGTGTCTATCGCATTAAGACAGCCCGCCCCTAAAGCGAAACCAGGCCCTGCCCAGCCCACGTCACTCGACCACATAGCGTCACTCAAAATCCGTCTTATGTGCTGGCCCGCTGCATTGGTCCAACAAGTGCTTAGACAACAGGCGGAAACCCTCATGCTAAAAAACTTAAAAGACCTCAAAGGCTTCAGTATTCGTGCAACCGACGGAGAACTAGGCACTCTAAATGACTTCTATTTCGACGATGAGACCTGGGCTATTCGATACCTCACCGTAGAAACGGGTGGTTGGCTCGGTGGCAAAGAAGTGCTCATCTCCCCCTTCGCCATCCTCAATACAGACTGGCAGGCCAAATGCCTTGACGTAGTACTCACAAAAAAACAGGTTGAAAACAGCCCCAATATTGACACCCACAAGCCGGTCTCTCGTCAACACGAAGCCTCCTGGTTGGGCTACTACGGTTACCCCGTTTACTGGGAATCCAATCCCGGCCCAGTCATCGTCACCACCTCTTCAGACGAGCCAGAGGAGTCCATAGACCAAATGATGGACCTCGAATCCAGAGATTCCCACCTGCGCAGCACACAGATCGTCAGCGCCTACAACATCGAAGCGCTCGACGGCGAAATCGGCCACATCGATGGCTTTGTCATCGACAATGACGCATGGGCCATCCGCTACATCGAAGTAGCAACTCGCACCTGGTGGCCAGGCAAGAAGGTTCTGGTCTCACCTGCTTGGATCGCCAGTCTCAACTGGATGGAATCCAGAGCCCACCTCGCCCTCACGCGAGAACGCATCCAGACCGCTCCCGCATATCTCGAAGACCAGCCAATCACCAGAGATTACGAAGCCCAGCTCTTCAACCACTATGGCAAGCTCCCCTATTGGCTCGAAGGCGCAACCCTGAAATCCCTTTTTGCTTCAGCCGCCGCCACTCCTACAGAGCCTATCCTTCGTTAGTAGCCTCGAGTCACATCCCTCAAATGGCTTTGTCCTGGCGAGACAAGGCCATCTCCGCCTGAACCGCCCCAAACTGCTCCACCGCAAACAACACATCCTCACGCGAATGCGCCGCCGAGATCTGCACCCGAATCCGCGCCAGCCCCTTCGGCACTACCGGAAACGAAAACGCAATCACATAAATCCCGCGAGCCAACAACTTCTCCGCCATCTCCGCCGCAACAGAAGCCTCCCCCAACATCACCGGCACAATCGGGTGCTCCCCTTCCTGCAGTTGAAACCCCAGTGCCGTCATCCCCTCACGAAACACCCGCGTATTCTCCCGCAGATGCAAACGCAAATCATCCAACTCATCCAGCAAATCAAGACACCGCAACGAAGCCGCCGCAATCACCGGCGCCAGCGTATTTGAAAACAGATAAGGCCGCGACCGCTGCCTTAGCAACTCGATCACTTCCTTCTTCCCACTGACATAACCACCACTAGCCCCACCCAGCGCCTTACCCAAAGTCCCGCTAATCAGATCTACCCGCGCCTGCACTCCAAAGTGTTCCGGCGTCCCACGTCCGCGCGGCCCAATAAAGCCCACCGCGTGAGAATCATCCACCATCACCATCGCGTCATACTTCTCGGCCAGCGCGCAAATCTCAGGCAGCTTAGCAAGGTACCCATCCATCGAAAACACCCCATCGGTCACCACCAGCCGGAACCGGTTCGCCTGCGCCTCAATCAGCCGCGCCTCTAGCTCCCCCATATCGCCATTCGCATAACGAAACCGCGCCGCCTTCGACAGTCGAATCCCGTCGATGATGCTCGCGTGATTGAGCGAGTCGGAGATCACAGCATCCTCAGCCCCCAGCAGCGTCTCAAACACGCCCCCATTCGCATCAAAGCAGGACGAATAAAGAATCGTATCCTCAGTACCCAAAAACTCACTAATCCTCTTCTCAAGCTGCTTGTGCAAAGCCTGCGTACCGCAGATAAAACGAACACTAGCGAGGCCGTATCCCCACTCATTCAAAGCCTCATGCGCCGCCGCCACAATAGCCGGATGATTCGCCAGGCCCAGATAATTATTGGCGCACATGTTCAACACCCGTCGCCCATCCGCCAACTGAATCTGATTGCTCTGCGGCGAAGAGATCACCCGCTCGCCCTTATACAGCCCACTCTCGCGAATCCCGTCCAACTGTCCTTGCAGATACCCTTGAATCGATCCGTACATAACTTATTTCTCCCAGCTCAGAATCACCTTGCCACAGCTTCCACCACTCATCGCCGCAAAGCCCTTCTCAAACTCCGTGTAGTGATACCGGTGCGTGATCACCGGCTTCAGGTTCAACCCGGATTCGAGCATCACCGTCATCTGATACCACGTCTCATACATCTCGCGGCCATAGATGCCCTTGATCGTCAGCATGTTGAAGATCACCTTGTTCCAGTCAATCGCCATCTCACCCGGAGGAATCCCCAGCATCGCAATCTTCCCGCCATGCGCCATGTTATCGATCATGTCCCGAAACGCCGAAGCATTCCCCGACATCTCAAGGCCCAAATCAAAACCCTCATGCATCCCCAACTTGGCCTGCACATCCCGCAGCGAAGTCGTCCGAGGATCCACCGCCAGCGTCACCCCCACCTGCCGCGCCAGCGCAAGTCGGCTCTCGTTCAAATCCGTAATCACAACATGTCGAGCCCCCGCATGACGCACCACCGCCGCCGCCATAATCCCAATCGGCCCAGCCCCGGTAATCAACACATCCTCACCCAGCACAGGAAACGACAGCGCAGTATGAACAGCATTTCCAAACGGGTCAAAGATCGCAGCAGTATCGAGATCGACGCTCGGCGAATGCCGCCAGATATTGCTCATCGGCAACGAAATGAATTCAGCAAACGCCCCACTCCGGTTCACCCCCACGCCCTGCGTATGCGCACAAAGATGCCGCCGCCCGGCCATACAATTCCGGCAACGCCCGCACACCACATGCCCTTCGCCAGACACAATCTCTCCCGCATGAAAGTCATTCACATTCGAGCCAGTCTTCACAATCCGGCCCACAAACTCATGCCCCACCACCATCGGCACCGGAATCGTCTTCTTTGCCCACTCATCCCACTTATAGATGTGTAAGTCAGTTCCGCAGATCCCCGTCCGCATCACTTCAATCAACACATCGTTAATGCCGATCTCCGGCTCCGGCACATCTTGCAACCACAGCCCGGGCTGCCGTTCCGCTTTGACTAATGCTTTCAACTTTCGCCTCCAATGTACAGGACGTAATTCCACTATACTGGATGAATGCCAAAGCGCAAGGAAAAAGTAGAAGCCCCCGCGGTTCAAGACCCAGCCGCATTCCTGGCCGCCCGCCTCAGCACCCTGCGGGCCCAGCGCAAGTGGTCCCTCGACGCCCTATCCAGCGCCTGCGGCGTCAGCCGCTCCATGCTCAGCGAGATCGAGCGCTCCAACGTCAACCCAACCCTCGCGGTTACGATGTCGATTGCCAGAGCCTTCGGCATGTCGATCGGCGAGTTCCTCGAATCCCCGGCTGTATCGTCGAACCTCCACGTCATCCGCAAAGAAGACCGCACCTACCACTTCCGCTCCGACGACAAGATCAAGATCCGCACCCTCTCTCCGCTCTTCCTCGAAAAAGACGTAGAGTTCTACGAAGTCACCCTCCAGCCAGGAGGCGACCTAAAAAGCGCCGCCCACTTCGCCGGCACCAGAGAATTTCTAACGGTAGAGAAGGGAAGAGTAAGAGTCACCTCAGGCGACGATTCAGAAGACCTCAACGAGCGAGACTCAGTAAGCTATCGCGCCGACCTCCCCCACTCAATCCGCAACCTCGGCCAGGGCGTAGCCTTGGTCTTCCTCGTCGACATCTATCGCCAAAGCTGACGAATGCCTCTTCTGAAACTGATTGATGTAAATTGCGGACGCGATCCGAGATCGTAGGTGCACCAATCAGGCAGACATCCGTAATCTGATTCACTGAATGCGCTGTTTCAGAAAGATGAGCAAGGTCGCATCATCCCTCCCCCGCACTTCCAGGAACTGATCTCGAACAAACTGCGTCACCTCTTGCCGGTAGCTCCGGTTTTTCTCAATGGCCTCAACGATGAAGGAAAATCCGGATCCTCGACCCGCTCTCACCAATTCACGAGCACAGGCGACCCGGACAAATATGTGTCCCGATTTCTGAAGGCATGCTTCAAGAAAAGGGTACGCTGAAGATCCAAAAGCATTGTGCAACGCATATGGAAGACTTGAGAATTCGAGTTGCTGCGCATTGTCCGTCGCTGGCGCAATCAGCAACTCTCCGAGCGGGGCCAAATCCTTAACATCTTTCCTCCACGAAATCGCAATAACTGCCTGTCCGCGAGCAATCCCGCGCCTGACCAGACTCCAAAGCAACTCGCCGGCGCGTGGGTCTGGTATTGCGCTGATCACTTCCACCAAGCGTCCAGAGGTCTCAGGATCGCCTTGTTTTATCACTTGCTCTGCTGCTTTCAGAACAGCTGCATCGGTGCGTGTTGCCAATCCCGCCCCCATATTGCTCCTGTGCGTACGAAGCAGCCAGTTCAAACCAATTAGTGCGCCCTTTAAAAGCACTGGATTTCTCGATTGAAGGTACGGCACTAATGGGTCGATGAACTCCGGTCCCAGTCGAGTGCTGTACCAGGCCATCAAGACATCGCTAGGGCCCTGCTTGCGAATTGCTTCCCTAACTTTGCCATCGAGTGCCTCTTTCGGCCACCAGCCTAGAGCAGCGGCTGCGTATTGCCGCACAGCCACATCGGGATGGTATAGAAAACCGATCAGGGCCGATAATGTCTCTTCCCCCGCTGAGACAAGGATACTTGGCAGGTACTCACTCAAAAGCTCAGCTACTTCTTCGGGTGCAATTTGGGGTGGCCTCGGTGCCTCAGGCAAAAGTTCGATTTTGGTCCAACCCGATTGAGCTACGATCTGCTGATCAAAAATACTACGAAGCCGCGTATACCTTGCCTCATAACTTCCCGGCTGATAGAACTGGTATTGAAGATGAATGGGTAGTCGCCCCGAGTGTGGTCTTGTGGCTCCCGGATAAGTCAGATCATTCCCACAACCGTTGGAAGGCCCCACAGCGCCTTGTAGGCTTGACATCACTCTCTTCGCAAGAAGCGCTCCATTCTGCCGCACTTCCACCTGATTGCACCCAAAGTCCATAGGCGGATTCCCACCCGGATAAGCAACCTCGCCAAGTTCTGCCGGCAAATGAACCCGCAGCCAAACGGGTCCTCCCACTCTGCCAACTCCTTCAAGGGAAATATTGGTTCGGGGATACCCAACTGCCACGGCTACTGCTGGGCTCGAAGTCCCATCAAAAATCACCCGCACCAATACTGTTCCTTGCGCAGGCAGTTTGCTAGGTACCTTGAAGTTGATTTGCTTCTCCTGCACAAAAAGCAATTCTGCCGCCTCATCCCCAATGAAAACCTGAACTTTGCAAAGCACCGTCGGATAGCCCGCCAACCCGCTTGGCTTACCTATGCATCCAACACCATGTCCAAGTCCCTCTCCATAGATCGAAAACAGCTTCCCAGATGACAGAGGTGAAGGAATTCCGCTGTTGGAGGGAAGCACTCGCTCAGCCAGGAAGCTTGGCTGTTCAACCTGTGCCCGAACCTCTGCAAAGAGCCCAATCCAGACGATCGCCGCAAGAGCTCTAAGCTTCAATTTCAGAGTGCCTCCTGCCCAAAAGTCTACCGCCAACCGCACAACTGAGGAAAGGCAACGGAACTACGAAATTGGCAATCTCTGCGGCTTCTGTCAAAGACCCTGTTTGAGCCTTTGCCGAAAGATCATTCACTCGTTCTTGGTCGCTGCTTGTTAGGCGCGCCTTGTATGGTGCCGCCTGTATTGGCATCCCTCCCGCACTTTGAGAAATTGGCGTGAAACTCGTCTTGGTCCCACATGTGGGAATCTGCTCAGCCCTCCACGGCATGGTGGCTGAACTTAATGTGTAAATTGCGTGCTATCACCGCCCCCGAGATGCTCTATATTCTGAAGAGATGAGTTCTGCAAAGAAGAAGGTTTTGCTCTCCGGCGGCAATCCAAAGATCACCAAGGCAGACGGCGACTCCCCTGTCCAGGCCTACATCGCCGCGATGCCCGGCTGGAAAAGTACCGTCGGCAAGCGCATCGACTCCCTCATCACAACCAACGTCCCCGGCGTCACCAAAGCCGTCAAATGGAACTCGCCCTTCTATAGCGCCAACGGCAACGACTGGTTCCTCTCCTTCCACGTCTTTACCCGATACGTAAAGGTAACCTTCTTCCGCGGCACCACACTGAACCCACCTCCATCAGGCCACACCGAACGCAGTAAAGAAGCCCGCTGGATCGACATCCACGAAGGCGACCAAATCGATGAAATCCAATTCTCCGCCTGGATCCAGCAAGCCGCCGCCCAGCCCGGCTGGGATTTGAGTCGGTCTTCCTAGACCAAGTCTGCCGCCTCGGCGCGCAGCCCCTTTCAATCGATGTATAAATTGCACGCAACATCCACTATTTGCACTTATAGTCATCCAATCCAGACATGCCCAAGTTCTCGGCCTTCAATCGTGAAATTGGTCCACAATAACTGATATCGTCGTTGAAGGAAAGCCATTAATGCCGGATTGTTTTAGGTATAGATCTAGTCGAGACGGCATAGGAGAAAGAGTGAGGCGAGTCGAGGAACAAGATGCTTGAGCAGAAAGGGAATCGATTTACCCGCTATTTCGCACCGCTCCTCGA
Organism: Bryobacter sp.; assembly: GCA_022843625.1. Taxonomy (GTDB): domain Bacteria; phylum Acidobacteriota; class Terriglobia; order Bryobacterales; family Bryobacteraceae; genus Bryobacter. Next base: position 9,140 of record JALHNH010000008.1, read on the forward strand.
TGCGCTTCGTGCATCGGACCCATTGCCTATGCCACCTGCGGCAGTCCGCGCCTGGATACGGTCGAAAATAGAGGTGCCCGAACAAGATCTCAAACGGTTCATCAAGCAAAAGGGTAAAGAGACAGGAACCCAGACCATCTTTGAAAACGATATCCATTGGGCAAGATTCTACCTGGCGAAAGCGGGTCTGATTGGGTCGCAGAAACGTGGGATGTGGAGTTTGACTCCAGAGGGCCGGGGTGCGCATTTGACGCACGAAGATGCAGAGGCTTTGTGTATCCGCATTCGTACCTCCAGCCGCAAGGATTCGTCTGCAGACGAGGGTGACGTTCCGGCTCCTGGCATTGATGAATACAGCGACGAAAATCCTGCTGCGTGCTGGTTCGTGGGTGCCCTCTGGAATAAAGCCGATGATCAGGTGCCTCGTTTCCTCAAGGAAGGCATTTGGCAAAACGGTGACTCAGATCCCAATGGACAGACTTCCTCACCAGACGCGAACCGTGTTCGACAGATGAAGTTGGGTGATCGCATCGCGATTAAGTCGAGCTTCGTTCGAAAGCACAAGTTGCCTTTTGACGTAAGTGGAAAGCCAGTCTCTGGCATGCGCATCAAGGCGACAGGCACTATCTTTGAAAACCTTAACGATGGAAAGACGGTGAAAGTCGCCTGGGATTCTCCATCTCCGGCGCGAGACTGGTACTTCTATACGTATCGGACAACCATTGTGAAGGCCGACTTGGAACGGGAGGATGCCCGACGGTTGGTCGAATTTACTTTCGAAGGCGCACAGCAGGACTACGCTTGGTTTTTGGCTCAACCCTACTGGGTCGAGAAGTATGGGGTCAAGCAGGCAAAAACAGATGCCGAAGTTGCGGTAGAACTTCCCGACCTTGATGAAGAAGATCTGCCTGAAAACGAGGAAGAGCCAACTTACAGTGTTGCCGACATCATCGCAGATGGGGCATTTCTGAGTGCTGAAGAACTCAACAACATGATTGGACGCTGGCGATCCAAGAAGAACCTGGTTCTTCAGGGGCCGCCCGGCACTGGCAAGACTTGGCTCGCCAAACGTCTTGGATTCGCCTTAGTTGGGTCAAACGACAGGGAAACAACACGATCTCGTCTTCGAATAGTTCAGTTTCACCCCTCACTCGCTTATGAAGATTTTGTGCGAGGGTGGCGACCGCATGGCGATGGGAGGCTGAGCCTAGTCGACGGCATTTTGATGGAGGCAATTGAGGCTGCGGCAAGTGAACCGGACCGACCGTTTGTACTCGTCATCGAGGAGATCAACCGTGGCAATCCAGCTCAGATTTTCGGCGAGATGCTTACCCTCCTCGAGGATACGAAGCGTCGACCCTCCGAGGCCATGGAACTCGCCTATCGAAAAGCGCCCGGCGAGCGAGTTCACGTCCCCGCAAACCTCTACGTTATCGGCACGATGAATGTGGCCGACAGATCTCTTGCCATTGTCGACCTTGCCCTGCGACGGCGCTTCGCATTCGTCGATCTTGAGCCTAGACTCGGACCAGAGTGGCACGATTGGTGTCTCAAGCGAGGTATTGATCAAGCAATGCTGATAGATATTAAGGCCCGGATTGAAGACCTGAACGCAGAGATTACTTCTGCCACTTCATTGGGCCCGCAATTCCAAATCGGACATTCGTATGTGACACCAGATATCGAGGAGTCGATAAACGATACCCGCGCCTGGTTCCGGGCTAAAGTTGAGACGGAGATCGGCCCTTTGCTCGATGAATACTGGTACGATGCACCGGAAACGGCGAAAGCGGCGCGCGCCAAACTTCTCGCGCGGCTTGTGTGACAACAACTATTGCTTCCGGCGAGCGCCTGATCGGTCGTATCCCGGTTCGAAACCTTTGGCTCTTGATGCTCTACGCCTCGGAACTAACCAGGGTGAGAGGCGATTTCAACGCGATTGTGGACAAAGATATTGACGATCTGCCGGACTTGATAGCACGCCTCCTGGCGGACGCTGTTGAGCGTAGCCTTCGCCGAAACCTTACCCGTGGTTATCACCACCGCGAGATGGTAGTTAAGCGAGTTCGCGGGCGCATCAGCGTTTTGAAAACCGAGTCCCGTCAACTCTTGTCAAGAGGGGAAGTTTGCTGTCGATTCGAAGAATTAACCAGTGACACTCCCCGTAACAGACTTGTTCGAGCAGCGCTGGACTTGATGGTGCGTCTTGTTCGACGCGACGACTTGCGCCAACGATGCCGCGCCTTGACTTCCAGCCTGGCAACTGTGGGCGTGGGTAGCGGGAGACCATCCCGCGCCGAGTTGGCCACAGATCAAATCGGACGCAACGACTCATCCGATCGGTTCATGGTTGCGCTTGCGCGACTTGCCTTTGATTTGGCTCTCCCTACCGAAAATGCTGGGCCGACAGCTTTAGCCGAGCCGGAACAAGAGGAAGTCTGGGTACGTCGGTTGTTTGAAAAAGCTGTTCTCGGATTCGCCCGAGTCGAGTTGGAGCCACAAGGATGGTTAGTCCGTGGTGGCGTTTCCCTGAATTGGCAGGTGTCGTCTGCTTCTAAAGGATTAGCATCTATTCTTCCTCGTATGGTCACTGACATCGTGCTCGATCCACCGAACGGAGGCCGCCGGATCGTGATCGACACGAAGTTCACTTCTATCGTTACAATGGGCCGCTTTGCTGATGCCAGACTAAAAAGCGGATACCTTTATCAGATGTACGCTTATCTGCGGTCTCAGGAGGAGCGTGACTCTCGTTGGCAGTATGCCACAGGCTTGTTTCTTCACCCAGCGATTAACCAAAGTGTCCGGGAATTTGCAGTTATCCAAAACCATTCGATTGCTTTCGAGACACTGGACCTGAGTGGACCGGCTGTTACAATTCGGAACGATTTGCGACGAATCCTACAAGGTTAACGCCCGGAAGATCTGTCCACTCGATGATGCAGCGCATTGCGATGAGCCTAACGCCAGAGTTGTTTTGATTTGGTTGGCGCTGCACGACACCTAATTCCTCACGAGAAACAGTCTTTCTGGGTCCTCAACCTTGACGCTCGCGAGAGACGGCGTTCTGGAAACTCGTTGCGGTCTTTGTCCGAACTAAGCATTATCCGGAAGTTGAAACTACACCTCGCGCAAGAGAATCAATGTTCTTGCTACCCGAACCGGAGTTCCATTTTGCGGGGACCCAACCATGCCGAGAGATGGCTTGACGCGCTCATCGAGACGATGGACGCAACGCTCCACTTCCCAGCCTCCGCCTGAACTCGCGCCACCGCTGTGCCCCAGACCTGATCGTTTGAGATTACGCTGAACCATATGAATCCACAGATCAACGAAACAATCCGGAAATCACTAGATCAAGAGATCCATTTCCCCAAATCTACAAACCCTGGCAAAGCCACAAATCGACCTTTCCTACGGCTGAGTAGCCTCGCGCCTCATGCATTCAATCACCCACATTCGAACAAGCGTCGAAACTTCGATAGTTTTGCGTTTGGCGAGCATCTCAATCATCCGCTTGGCGGTCACTGGAATTCGGATATTTAACTGCTTGGAGTTCGCCTCTTTCCAGTATTCTTCCAACATGCGGTCGAGATCCGAACGATCCGAATCGATTTCGGTTACTCCCTGCTTTAGTAACGCCACCGCATCGTTGCGATCAAAGAATGCGTCGAGTTCCTCATAGCTCGCAGATTTACGTGGAAGCCGGACTTTTGATGCCGATTTAACCTTGCTGTTTTTCTTCATCGTTTTCGATACCTTGCCTTTTCCCCTGAACTCATAACGCGCATATGAAAGACGACGATCCCGTCCGCCTCCTGCCTATAAGCGATATGCAGGTACTCTCCACTATGAGTTCTGCCGAGCAGTTCATAGATTCCTTCCAGCCCACGGCGGGAACGCAGCTTCAGCGGACCCGTCTCCAATACTTCGAAGAAGTCGTCTTCGTTGTAGCCATGCTTGAATGCACTTTCGACAAATTTGACCACTTCGTCTTACGTATAGCATAGTCTAGCAATTCGATTTCGAAGCGGCAATGTCCTCGCAATGTCCTCAGCCTGATCCGTCCCAACCACATCCATCCATTTTGCTCAATGTTAAGGGCTCTGCCACGCGCAGTCCCGCCGACACTTTTCTACCGTCCGCGCAAATGATTTTTGCCAGCGATTCGTCAACTACCGCCATATCAATGGCTCAGCCAAAATTCAGAGCACCATCAGAACAGCCGTGCTTTCCCAAAAGTCCGCGCGGGACAGGTACTCCTGCGCCAAACGCAACACCCTCCTGGACGCCTCTCTACCGTCACGAACAATATGCTTCGACCATGTCGGAGCCAATACCTCGTTTGCCCTACAGTAAATCGCCTGCTTTCCTATCTTGCTTGCCGAACATCAGTAGCTGAAAAATCTTCACCTTTAAACAGCAAGGGCTCATCAGACCACCTCGCCAAGGCATAAGCGGCACAATCCCCAAAATTCAGTCCGGCACGATGCCGGCCCTTCCCAAATCGCCGAAACGCCGACCGGGCGATATTCAGTTGTTCGCTATCAAACGGGACAATCTCAATCGCCGCCCGGTTCAAGAACAGATCAAGGTCAGACCCTGCGTCCTCTCCCCTCCGCCCTTCCAAAACCATTGCGGCCTCCAAAACGGAAACCGCCGATACTTGTCGTCGCTCCGCCGTCCCAATTCTTGATAGAAACTCTTCCCGCTCAGGCTCATCCTGAAGTATTGCCAGGATCGCCGATGTGTCCAGCGTCATCGCGTTGGCACGCCTAAATCGTCGTAACCAAGAATCTCATCCGCACTCATTTCAGAAATGATGGGACGCTTGGCGCACCTTACGGCGATCGCTCTGAGCTCATCCGCAACAAAGCTGCTTGCCTTGCTTCGCCTTAAGCGTTCATAACGCTCCTCAACCGAAGCTCGGATCGCCTCAGTCAGAGTTTCTCCCGTCAAACTCGCAAGCTTACGTGAAAGCTGCTCCGTTTCTTCGTGTTTGATGCTAAGGGCCATAAATTTATATCTTTATATAAAATTTAACACCTATCTATAAAGCTGCCAACACATATTGCTCCATCCATTCAATTTCGACATTTGTCGTTTGCAGAAATTTTCTGCCTCTATTTTCAATCCCCTCAACAAGATCCAGAAACCATGGTTCGGAATCGACTTCTCAAATGGTAGCTTTTGGATCGGGAGGCGCCCTGTGCGCCTCTTTTTCTATTTCAAATCAGAAAAGGATGAAGCACCATGTCAACACAAGCCCAAATCGATGCCAACAGGCAAAACGCGAAAAAGTCGACTGGCCCGAAAACTCCCGAAGGCCGCGCCGCCTCCGCCGCCAACAGTACCCGTCACGGCCTCCAGGCAAATCCAACCACCATCTTCGAAAACAATCCGCACGAACGAACCCAATACGACGCACTCAAGGCCAAACTCCTCAAGCAATGCCTCCCCGAAGGCGAACTTGAGCTCCAGGCCTTCGAGCGCTACACGTTCGCGCTCTTCCAGGCAGACCGTGCCAGACAATTGGAAATCGACGCGCAAACCCGCTGGTCAAACGAACCCAATAACGAAATCCTCTTCACCCAAATGGAGCGCATCCTCAAGCTCGGTGCCGCCCAGGAGCGCCGCGCCGACAAAGCCCTCAAAGAACTCGCCAAGCTCCAGCGAGACCGCATCCTCGCCATGGATATCCACACAGAACTCTATCTCTTGGACAAAACCCTCGATATCCCTGCAACCTTCCCCATGTTTGAAGTCCGCAAAACCGACCTCTCCAAAACCACCGCCGGCCTGCTCACCCTAAAGCTCATGGCCCTGCTGCCAGAAGCCCGCGAAATCGTGGACAAACACCGCGAATCGAAGCTAGCTGCCTAACAATCCCCCACAAACAAGGCCCAACAGCCGCAAGCTCTTTGAAAATTGAAAAATAGACACACTCCGACGTCAGTATTAGCTACAAACGTGGGTGAGAAGGAAGGAATGGTCGGGGCGGCGGGATTCGAACTCGCGACCCCCTGCGCCCAAGGCAGGTGCGCTACCAGGCTGCGCTACGCCCCGACTATCAACTTTTCTATTGTAACCTATTCGCTTCCAGACCTTCGATTTATCCGGGATACGGGGCAAAACACTTCATGATCGCCGCCTTAAGCTCGGCAGGACACTTGGGATGGTTGTCAATCCGTGGCCATAGCGAAGGCAGGTAATTGCTCATATTATTGCTGAGAGCTGAAATGATCCAGTTGTAGCCTTGGTTCGCCAGCATGGGGCTTACCTTGCCATCCTGCGTCCCACCTCGTATCTGCTGATGACGCTTGATCGCAATGGTGAGCGGGTCACTTGCCAATCCAGAGTACGGCGCTCCGGGCTTGATAGCCGCGAAGAGGGCCCGATCCGCTGGGCTAATGGGTGTCTTGGGATTATTCCCCATACACCAGTAGCCAAACTGAACAAGTTGCCAGTCGTCAACCTTGTTCGGACATCCGGGTCCAACATGGGAATCCACATTCCAATACAACCTCAGGTCTTGATTGATGAGTCCTCTTGCCATCGCTTCCCTCCGTTCTCGATACGACCGCTATTGCGGCTCTAATAGATATGTGCGGAATTCAGCATTGAAATTTGCAGCGCCCGCTAAAAGTCTCTAATATTTGCTGAAGATCTTTTTCAGACCCTTGATCGCCTTGTCGACATGCTTTTCCTTCAGGATGTAAGCCGGCAGGAATCGTAAAACCGTCTCATGCGTGCAGTTGAACAACAGGCCGTTCTCGAAGCCGTCGTTCACCATCTGCTTGCCCACGATGTCCAACTCGACACCGATCATCAGACCCGCCCCGCGAACTTCCTTAATGAACCCATGCTTGGCCTGCAAGCCACGCAGTTCCTCACGGAAGTACTCACCCACCCGAACCATCTGCGGCAGCAAATCGTCGAGAATATCGAAGAATTCCAGCGCCACACGGCAAACCAGCGGGCCGCCGCCAAACGTAGTCCCGTGCATGCCTGTCCCAAGCGCATCAGCCGCCTTCTGCGACATCAAAATGCCACCCATCGGCAACCCGCAGGAGATCGGCTTGGCAAACGCAATCAAATCCGGCAAAATCGGCTGGCTCAAAAGCTGGTAAGAGAAATACTTGCCCGGCCGCCCCACACCACACTGGATCCCGTCATGAATCAACAACGCATTGTGCTGGTCACAAAGCGCACGAGCTTTCGCAAAGAAACTCTCAGAAACAGGCAAGATACCGCCCTCGCCCTGAATCCCTTCAAAAATGATTCCCGCCGTCCGCTCACTGAAAGCCGCCTCCAGCGCCGCCTCATCATTGCGCTCGATAAACTTCACCCCTGGCAGCAGCGGCTCAAAATCCGCCCGGTACTTCGGCTGCCCGGTTACACTCAGCGCCCCAAAAGTCCGCCCGTGAAACGAATTCTCAAGCGAGATAATCTCGTACTTCTCCGGGCTGATCTTGTGCCCGTGAGACCTGGCAATCTTGAGCGAACCCTCAACCGCTTCCGTGCCTGAATTGCAGAAGAACGCACGGTCCATACCGCTCACCTCAACCAGCTTCTTCGCCAGCTTGCCCTGAAACTCGTGGTAGTAAAGATTCGACGTATGCAGCAGCTTCGCACTCTGATCGCGGATCACCTTGCTGATACGCGGATGGTTATGCCCCAGAGAATTCACCCCGATGCCGGACAACAGATCCAAATATTTGTTGCCATCGACGTCATAAAGGTAGACGCCCTTGCCACGATCCAGCGCCAGCGGATAGCGGCCATAGTTCTGGAGGAGGTAATTGCTCTCTAATTCCTGGATCTTTTGCAGCTTCGACAAAGAAGGTGCTGCGGTGCTAGAACTGCTCATTTATTTACTGTAGCGAACCCTGAGGCCAGCAGCTCATTCTGAAACGCCGGCTCGTCAAACTTGTTGATCGCCGCCTTCTGCCGGCCGTTCTCTACAAGCACCAAAAACGGCGCATCTCCAAACGGAAACACCTTCTTCAACTTGTCCGTATCGTTCGACACCTTCGCTTGAAAGCCCGTATCCTTCAAAAACTGTCCCGCAAACTGCTTCACCTCCGTCGGGATCGCAAGCACCTGCGTCCCCACAAAGTTCATCTTCGACATCGCCTGTGCCGCATGGAAACAATGCATGCACTGAGGGTCAAAGAAGTAGATCAACTGCCGTCCGGTCCGCAAATGATGAGTCGAACCATCCACCAGTTGCACACTCTCCGGCGGCACCGCGCCACTCTGTTTGCTCAGTGCATAACCGTAGTTGCCAACGCCCATCACAACAAGCACACCAAGCAAAATCGCTGGCTTCTTCCAATCCGTATTCCACTTCGCCCACCAGCCTGCAGCCACTGCAAAAGCAAGCATCAACCCGTCGCCCACAAAGAAACCCGGCCCGATTGCCCGCTTGATCCAGGGGAAGCAACTGCACTCCTCACCCTGCAACGCCTGGTAGTAGTAACCGATCCAGGCCATGAATGCCACCAGCATCAGCCCGATCAGCCACGCCCCCAGCTTGCGATAGCGAGGCGTCAGAATAAGAAGCCCAGCAAACACCTCGGCAATGCCAAAACTCACCGCTCCAAACTCACTCAAAAATCCCGGCACCTTCGCCTGAGCCAGCTTCGCTCCCGCCCCAATCGGGTCTGACATCTTCCATCCGCCCGCCAACAAAAACAACGCCGCAACCGCGATCGCCGATCCCCAAACGAGCCAATTCTTCCACTGGGCCTGTGGCATACTGTGTTCCATGTTTCTTATTTTAGTCCTGATTGGATTATCCGCCTTCGGTCAAGTGGCAGACCTTGTGATTGAAAACGCAACCATCTACACAGTAGACAAGACGAAGCCAGCCGCTAACAGTCTCGCCATCAAAGACGGCAAGTTCATCGCCGTCGGCGGAGACATGAAGAAACACATCGGCCCCAACACTCAGCGCATCGACGCCAAAGGCGCTGCCGTCATCCCGGGCCTCATCGACGCCCACGTCCACATGCGCAGCCTCGGCGACATGCTTGAAACTTTCGACATGCGCTTCACCAAAACCCGCGAAGAAGTAGCTCAGATCGTCAAGCGCGCCGCCGACAAGCTACCCGCTGGCGAATGGGTCCGCGGCCGCAATTGGGATCAAACCAACTGGGGCGGGGAATTCCCCAACGCCGACGACATCAGCAAGGTCGTTAACGACCGTCCCGTCTACCTCACCCGCGTTGATGGCCACGCCGGCTGGGCCAATCGTAAGGCTCTCGAAATCGCTGGTGTCACCAAAGGAACCCAGGATCCTCCCGGCGGCCAGATCATCCGCGACGCTTCCGGCAACCCCACCGGCGTCCTGATCGATCGCGCCCAGGGCCTCGTCACCCGCAAGATCCCGGCACTCACTTACGATCAGGTCAAGCGCCGCTTGAAGCTTGCTGGTGCTGCTGCCGCAAAGCTCGGCCTCACCGGCGTCCACGATGCCGGCATCGGCGTGCAGGAGCGCGACGCCTACCGCGAACTCATCAAAGAAAACGCCCTCCCCGTCCGCGTCTACGCCATGATCGGCGGCACCGGAGAACTCTGGCAGGAATACTCAAAGTCAGGCCCTGAGACCGGCTCTCACCTCACCGTCCGTAGCGTCAAGCTCTACGCCGATGGCGCTCTCGGCTCCCGCGGTGCCGCCCTCTGGCAACCCTACTCCGACGACAAGTCCATACATGGCCTGATGGTCACAACAAAGGAAACCCTCGAAGACCAGATCAAAGAAGTAGCTGCCAAAAACTTCCAGGTCTGCACCCACGCCATCGGGGACAAAGCCAACAGCATCGTCCTTAACGCTTTCGCCCAGGTGCTCAAAGGCAAGAACGATCGCCGCTTCCGCGTCGAACACTCTCAGGTAGTCGCGCTCCCCGACTTCAAGCTCTTCCAGGACTTCAACATCGTTGCTTCCATGCAAGCAACCCATGCCACCAGTGACATGCGCTGGGCCGAGAAGCGCCTCGGGCCAGACCGCATCGCCGGAGCCTACGCCTGGCGTCGCTACCTGAAAATGGGAATCCCCCTAGCCAACGGCAGTGACTTCCCCGTCGAAGACCCCAACCCGCTCTACGGCTTCTACGCATCCTTCACGCGTCAGGACCACACCGGCTACCCCGAAGGTGGCTGGCAGCCAGACCAGAGGCTCACCCGTGAAGAGTCGCTCGAAAGCTTCACCCTCACCCCGGCCTATGCGGCCTTTGAAGAGAAGCAGAAGGGTTCGATCTCCGCCGGCAAACTCGCCGACTTCCTGATCCTGGAAAAGGACATCATGAAGATCGCACCTAAAGAAGTTCTAACCACCAAGATCACTGCCACCTATGTCGGCGGCAAGCTGGTCTACTCGGCTTCGAAGAACTGACGGGCCGCCGCACGCGTCTCATCGATGTCGCTATCGAGGTGGGCCATACCAACAAAGCCCGCCTCAAACTGCGAAGGCGCAAGGTAGATGCCGCGCTCCAGCATGTGGTTGAAGAACTTGGCAAAACGAGCCGTATCGGCCTTCTTAGCTGACTCATAGTCAAACACCGGTTCGGTCGTAAAGAAGAACGTGAACATCGATCCCACCCGGTTCACCGTCACCCCAGGCAACTCGTCTGAACAAAGCGCCGCTGTGCGAGCTTCAAGCGTCGTGTAGACCTCAGGATGTTCCTTCAAATAGGTGACCATCGCGAGGCCAGCCGATACCGCGAGCGGATTGCCCGACAGAGTACCAGCCTGATAGATCGGGCCCACCGGTGCGACATAGTTCATCACTTCTGCCCCGCCGCCATAAGCGGCAATCGGCAGCCCACCGCCGATGATCTTGCCAAACGCAGTCATGTCCGGCTTCACACCATAACGAGCCTGGGCGCCACCAAAGGCCACCCGGAAGCCACACATCACCTCATCAAAGATCAGCAATGTGCCGTTGGCCGTGCAAAGCTTGCGCAAGCCTTCGAGAAAGCCGGGAGCAGGAGGCACGCAACCCATATTGCCCGCCACTGGCTCCACCATCACACTGGCAATCTTGCCGGGATGCTTGGCAAAGGCTTCTTCCACCGCCGCAAGGTTGTTGAAAGGAACCGAAATCGTAGTAGCCGCAAACGCCGCAGGAACACCCGCGCTGTCGCTCAGCCCGAGCGTTGCAAGCCCAGAGCCTGCCTTCACCAGCAGCGAGTCTACGTGGCCGTGATAGCAGCCTTCAAACTTGATACAGAGGTCGCGCCCAGTGAAACCGCGAGCCACTCGCAGCGCACTCATCGCCGCCTCGGTGCCGCTGTTGACCAACCGCACCATCTCCATCGAAGGCACCGCATCGCGGATGGCCTCGGCAAGAACAATCTCACGCTCGGTCGGCGCTCCAAAGCTGGTCCCAATCTCAAGGACGGCATTGATGGCATCGATCACGCACTTCGGCTTATGGCCAAGAATCAGCGGACCCCAGCTACCGACATAATCGATAAACGAATTATCGTCCTCATCGATCATCCGGCAGCCTTCACCGCGTTTTATGAACAGTGGTCCTCCACCGACACTGCGGAAGGCTCGGACAGGGGAGTTCACCCCGCCAGGAATTACTTTGCTGGCTCTTGCGAGCAGACTGGTGGATCGAGTTTTATTCATGTACTTATCGGGCTGTAGCGCGCATGCCAACCGGAGGCTCCGGGATGATGCGCTGGAAGATAAAGTTGACGATCGTCTCGTTCACACTGCCATTCAGGTTGCGGAAGAGACGATTGCGCAGGCTCAGGTAGTCCTGCGTCCCAGAGAAGATGTCCTGCATCAGCTCATACAGTTTCGGTGAGCGGTGCATGTAGTCGACGATGCAGGAAGGGATGCTCTTGAAGAAGAAGCGCCCGAGGTAGAGCTTCTGAGCAAAGCTAGCCCCAAACTCAAGGTCGAGCAGAAAGTCGTCCTCGATGCGGCCGCGGTAAACGCCACCTGCAGTCGCCGGATCAAAGCCTGAGGATGTGATCACACTGCTCGCTATGTCAGCCGATCGGATCGCGTAGTAGATGCCTTCGCCAGTGATCGGATCTACCAGACCGGCTGAATCGCCAACAGCCATCCAGCGCTTGCCAGCCATTCGGTTGTTTCTCCAGCTGGACCTTGAAAGCGATGGCAGCATGTGCGCATAAAGCTGACCCTGCTTCCAGTTGATACCTTTCTCGTCGAGGTAGCGTTCCAGGCGAAGCCGCAGCTCTTGAGCCGTAGCGCCTCGTCCGCAGATCCCGGCAGAGAGGTGACCGTTGCGAGGGAAAACCCAGATGTAGCCTTCCAGCCGGTCGAGAAATTGAATGTCGATGTGTTCCTGATTGCTCGGGATGTAGTAGCCAAGAGCGACCATCGTGTCTTCGGCCTTCCACTGCGTCCCGAAGTCCCGAAGCGGGTTGCGAGCCCCGGTCGCGACTACCATGTAGTCGGCATCGATTGAGCCAGACTTGGTCTTGAGTGTCCAGCCTGCTTCACGTTCTTTGATGGCTGTGACTCGCTCCTTTTCGATCTGAGCCCCTGCTTTCTCGGCCCGGTCCAGAAGCATTTGATTGAACTCGCGCCTGGAAAAAATCAGAATCGGCTGGTTCAAATTCATCTTCACGCAGTCAGACTTATGGGCCCCAAGATAAGTCTCGGTGACTACCTTCTTTTGGGTCTGATTTTCGAAAAGGAAAGGGTACTTCTCGTAAGCCTTATAGGTTATGCCGCCGCCGCAGGGCTTCTCCCAGGCGAGCTTTTCGTCAATCAGTATCGTCTCAAGACCTGACGCCGCCAGTTTTTCTGCCGCATGTGCTCCGGCAGGTCCGCCCCCGAGAACTGCGACTCGCTTCACTTATTTCCGCCACCCGGAGCGGCTGGTGGATGGCCGGGAGGCAAGCTTGATCCGCCGCCGCCCATTCCGCCACTACTGGACTTCACCGTCCACTCGTCACCCTTACGTTCCAGTTTGTAACTCATGTTCAGCATGGCCTCAGCTGAGCCTTTGCCCTTGAATGCAACCTGTGCATCGGCCTTGTCGCCCTGAAACGAAACGCTGGAGATTTCCACTTCCATCCCAGACATATTCAAGCCGGAAACAGTTGTCAGGCGTTTCATCACCGCCTCTTTAACCGCTTCCTTGTTGTTGATGTCTTTGGCGCAACCCGTTAGGAATAAAACGCCAGCTAGTACTGTAGAGCAAAATACAAATCGCACAACAGAATTATACATAGTGAAAGACTCTACTCGACCGACACCAGAGGTTTGACGGAATCGATGAAGCGGTTTTCCACCGCACCAACGCGGATTGTAACGTCAAGATTGTCTCCCCGGAGTCGGTCTCCAGGAACGTAAATGTTGATCTGATAGAGACCAACAAATCCAGGAACGAGGCCGCTCCACTCAACAATCATCTCCGCCTGGCTGTAGCGCTTGTCGCCGAAGAAAACCTTCACAGTATCAACAGTTTCAGCTGGAACTGTTGTTGGCGAGAGAGCCCCAGCAGCCACTCGCGTGCCTTTGGTTGGCCCTAATCCGAGGGCGTAGATGACTAGGCGACGGTCTCTCGTGGTTGGATTGTCGGGAGTGATGGCCCTCCCTTTATCGTCATAAATGGCAGTCTGCTTTGAGACCGGATCGACAAGAACAGAAGGGGCTGCACGGACAATGCGGACCGTCTGAGGTAGGCTGGCAATCTTTTTGTTGGTGTCGCGGACAATCAGCGGGAAAGCACCGGGTGTGCGCTCAAAAGGAATTTGCACATTGATCTGGCCGCTCGAAGTGGAGAACAGGGGAAGCGGTGCGTTGTTGAGAGTGACGCATACACCGTCGAGAATTGTTGGTAATGGTGTGGTATTTGCAACAACCGTGTTGCCAAGGTTGCGGCCAAAGATCGAAACGATGCCGCCCGCTGGGAGATCTGTCGTGTAGCTGCCAAGCGAAACGGTACCTCCATTGCTGAGGGCCGGGCGATCAGCCAATACGGTTGCTTCCAGGCTTACAATGCTGAGCCCGCTGGTGGTGATGACATATGCATTCGCACCGGCGGCATCGACGACCATGGTGCGACCGTCGATGTTGGTGCGTTGATTCCCAACTACGGCGGCGATTGGACCTTCGAGGGCGGTCAGACGTCGCAAAGCCTGGCCGGTATCGGTGTTGGTAATTTCAACGGCGGGCAGGGCTGTCACTATTGCTGTGGCGTTGGCTCGCACTGGCATCGAGAAGCGGGCGAACTGGTTGTTGCCGATAGCGGCAACTGCCGGGATGGTGGCTGTCGCAACTTGCCCCGGAGCAGTCGTTCCGCTGATCGGGGTTAATGACTGGTTCAGTACGGTCCCATTGACGACATAGTATGATCCGCGAGGACCTGCCGTGATCGGGCCATAATAGCCCTGCAATTGTGTGCCAGTGAAGATCTGGCGCGACTGGACGATGTCATCGGCGATTGCATCGTAGAGATAGACCACTCCATTGCCGTTTTGCATGATGACGTATTCTCCGTTAGGAGTCGCGGCCATGGTGCGGGGAGCGGCGAGGTTGTTGGCCCCAAGGATATTCCAATTGGTACGCGGGATCAGCTGGTTGCCTACCGAGACCCAAAGCGATCCATTGTTCATTATTACCAGCAAGCCGCGCTGGGTGGCTGCGATATGTGAAGGATAGATAAGAGCGACGTTGGCAAGAACCGGGAGAGGTGGGAACGTGAGCCGGCTGATTACGCGGCCGGTACCCGGGTCGATGACGCTGATGTACTCCGAGCTTGAATTCGCTACATAAAGCGTGCTGCCGTCACTTGAGAGGGCGAGGGAGCGGGGCAGTTGGCCAACGCTGATTGGGGCGAGCATGGATCGGGTTCGTTCGTCATAAACCTCGACCCGGTTGAGTCCCGAATTGGCAATGTAAACCCGGCGGCGATTGGAATCGTAAACCATGTCCACAAGGCCCTCGGATGCCGAAATGCCTTGCTCGACAGGGACGATATCACCTTTGGCTTCGGCATCGCGATTGTTCTGAAAGACACGAACCAATGAAGGAATATTGACCGCTTCGGGCGACTGGACAAGGAAGTTGGTAGGGGCGGTGCTGCCCAGGCTCTGGTTGGTGCTGTTGTAGCCAAAGTTGATCACCGGCCCGTCTGCGGTGATGAGATTCTGTACTGTAGGAGAGGCGTTGACGACGGCTGGATTGGTAGCGGGGGTTCCAACTTCGCCGACAGGCCGGCCGATTGGGAGGCCGATCGCTCCTCCGATTCCACCACCAGGGACGATCACGATTCCGCCACCGGGTGCTCCTCCGCCTGGACCGCCTGCGCCTCCAACGCCGGCTGTACCGGTGACGTTGGTCAGGATTTGAGCAGTTGCAGTGAGGCGACCAGTGCCTTCGTTGCGAACCATTACCGAAGCCCGGCGCTGAGTGGTTGTGACCCCACACTGGTCATTGGCGAGGAGGAGCGCTGTTCGTTCAGGGGAAGCCAGGGGGCTACGGCTCAACTGGCCGATTGGGATCGTGACGAATCCGGATTCCGAGATGGCAAAAATATTGGCTCCGTCCGGGGAGATCACCATTTTGCCCGACAGGTTCTCTGGCATCTGGATCCCCATTCTGATGAGGAGGTTAGCTGAGTCAGAAATCTGAAGTTGCCCGACGTTGGCCCGCGCTGGAGGGTTCTGGGTGGGTGCGATATTGAATGCTGAGTACAGAGTGCGGCCATCGGGTGAGAAGACGCTGCCACCCTGGTTTTGTTGGACGTTGAAGTTGATGGCAGCGGCAATCGGATAGGGTGCGTTGGCGAGGTTCTGCTGGCCGAGGACAGCAAGTGTATCGGTCTCAAAAAGGTTGAGACCAGCCATGAACCTGGTGCCGTCAGGAGCAACAGAAAGGACACTGGAGATGTTATTTACCGTTCGAGAGCGGAGCATGGTCGCCGAAGCGACTTCATAAACGAAGACTGCACGGCTGGTGCCGTTCGGGATATTGACGCCCAAGATGTAGCGTCCATCGCTCGAGGTAGACAGGAAACTTCGATTGGCCTGGATCAACTGTCCGGTATTGGTCGCCCCCGGTGATGCCGGGGTTGGGGGGACCAGGGTTAGTGCCGTGAGGCTGCGGGCATCCGTGATTGCAGGGTCATATAGGAGCAGAGTGTTCTGAGAATTGTTGACACCGGTGCCGATGGTGGTGATCAGGACCCGGCCATCACCTCCGACGGCAATGCCCTCAGGCCGGGAGGGCAGACTGATGCGGTTGACGACAGCCAATTGTTCAAGGTCAATCACGTTTACGGTCGCTGAGTTGTGGCAGGCGACATAGAGTGTTCTGCCGTCAGTGCTGATGGCCGCGGATAGTGGCAGAGAGTCGGTGCGGATTGGTGTGAGGAAGCGGCGCTGCGGGATCGAGTAGACTTCGATTTTGTCTGGGACGCCGACCAGATAGAGGCGTTGCCGGGCACTGTCGAGGACAATGTCGACTACCCCGCCGGTAAGCGGAGTGACGGTGCCGAAAGTGGCAGCGAAGGAACCGATTGCTATAGCGAAGAAAATAAGAATGCGGAGCATGAGCTAACCCTATGAACACTCAAGAGTATCCCAAGTTGCGATGAAGTCGTTCTAATCAATTTGCTGCCAGAGTCATAAGACCTCCGGTTGCGGCCAGGAGGGAGATCCTGGCCCGGTCGAAGGTGTATTGCGTGTCCCAGTAGGTGAGCCATTTTTCCGCTTCCAGAAAACGCGATTCTTCGACTTGCCGGCGGGTCGCCTTGCCATCTTCCATTTGGGCAAGATGGATTGCGATCTGATCGCGGGCGAGGTCGAGGTCGAGTTTGGCGAGTTCTCGGTTTTCTTTATGAAGCTGGAGGTCTTCGTATAGTTTTCGTGTGTCCATCTCAATGCGGTTGCGGGTGTTGGTGACACGAAGGCGAAGCCGGCTGACTTCGTTTTGAGCCTGAACCGCTAGAGCTGCGCTGGCTGGGCCGGGGACAATCGGGAATTTGAAACTGACACCGAGTTGGGCGTTGCTAGTTTGAAAGCGATTGAAGTATTGATCGAGATTGTTGAAGCGGCTGAATAAGGCATACTGCGCGATGAGGTCAACCTGAGGAAGCCGCGCGGAACGGTTGGCCTGGACTTCGAGCGTTTTTGACTGCAGGTCGCTTTGGAGCTTCTTGAGCTCCCGGCTGTTGTCGAGGGCTTCGCGGATTGCGGCTTCAGAACTGGCGGCAAGGGGAATGTCGAGAGTCGATTCGCTCATTGCCTCGACTCGATCTTCGGATTCGAAGCCAAGCACGTAGGCCAGATTGTGTTCGGTTTGTTTCAGCTCAACAGTAAGTATGCGCTGACGCTGGCGGGCTTTTTTCAGGTTGATATCGGCGCGTTGCAACTCAATTGGGAGGATACGGCCTTCGTCCAGACGGGCTTGTACAACTTTGAGAACTTCTTCGAGATTCTGAATTTGTCCAATGACAATTTTGAGGTTACGGGCTGCACGATCGGCGTCGAGGAAGAGTTTGGCGGTGCGCTCGAGAACCTCATCCCGGCGGAGTTGAGTCATTTGCTGGGCGCCTGTGGCGTCTACTTTGGCTTTGGCCAGGAGGTAGCTTTGCGGGCGGTTGACGAGACTCTGTGAAGCCTTGACCTGGAAAAGGGAAGGGGCGCTGCCTTCGATGCTCATAGGGAAGCCGTAGGTGTAGGCGAGGCCGCTGCCGACAACCAGTTTTGGGGCGAAGGGATCGCGAGCCACCTGAACCGCCTGCTTGGCGTTAGATTCATCAAAACGACTTAAGAGTAGATCCGGGGACTGTTCCATGGCTCGTTTGAGTACGCCCTTCAGATCGAGCCGGTGCGTTTCGGCCGCCTGGCAGGAGATTGCAACCAGCAAGTAAACAAAAAGTTTCATTTCATAGTCCATGCTAACAATGGCTTCGCAACTGTAATAAACT
Source organism: Bryobacter sp. (assembly GCA_022843625.1). Classification (GTDB taxonomy): domain Bacteria; phylum Acidobacteriota; class Terriglobia; order Bryobacterales; family Bryobacteraceae; genus Bryobacter. The sequence continues at coordinate 27,066 of JALHNH010000008.1, forward strand.
TGTCACACCCCTTAAGGAGTCTTGAAGAATGAAGAAGTTAACCCACGTTGTTCTTTTATTTCTGATTTCAGCCGCGTTTGCGCTGAGTCAAACTTTCACCGGCACTATCGCTGGCACGGTAACCGACGCCAATGGCGCGACGGTAGCCGGAGCCAAATTAACAGCCAAGAACGAAGCCACGGGTGATACCCGACTGGCTACGGCTGGCGCGGAAGGCGGCTATGTTTTCTCACAGCTACCTCCTGCCAGTTATGAAATTACCGCCGAGCATCCCGGCTTCAAAAAAGCAGTCAGCACGAATGCGACGCTTCGTGTGAACCAGACGCTGGAGCTAAACATTGCTCTGCAAGTAGGTGATGTGTCGCAGCAGATTGAGGTTTCGACCGCTGTGACACTTCTTGATACGCAGTCGGCCAACCGAGCGGTTACTCTTGATTCTCAAGCGGTTCTCGATCTGCCTACCAACGCGCGTAATCCTTTTGCGCTTGTGCACATTAACGCGGGCGTTATCGCGGTAAGAACTGGTATTTCACAGGCGACGCAGGATCAGAACCACAACCGGTTCTCGATGAATGGTGGTCGCGGACAGGCTGGTTTGACGCTTATTGACGGCGTGCCGGCGGCTGCGGTGGACTGGGGTGGTTTGATTGCCTCACCTTCGATGGATTCGGTGCAGGAAATGAATATCCAACGGAATCAGTTTGACGCGCAATTCGGCAAGTCTGATGGCAGCGCGGTGAACATGATCACAAAGGGTGGCGGCAACGAAATTCATGGTTCGGTGTTTGAGTATCTGCGCAACGACAAGCTGGATGCCAATGCCTGGCAGAACAACCGTTCGGGCATTGCACGGCCGGTATTTCAGCGCAATAACTACGGAGCATCGATTGGAGGACCGATTTCGAAATCGAAACGGATATTTTACTTTGGCACCTATGAGGCTGTGCGGCAGGCAACTCCGAATACTGTCATTACTACGCTGCCTACCGCACTGCAGCGGAGTGGTAACTTTTCAGAGACCAAGAACGGCGACGGAAGTGTAGCCCCTATCTTCAACCCCTTCACCACAAGGCCGAACCCGAATGGGGCCGGATTTGTGCGTGATGCTTTTCCTGGCAACATCATTCCTGCGTCGCTTATTGATCCTGTTGGCGCGAAGGTTGTGAGCTTGTTTCCGGCTGGAAATACACCTGGCGACACCAGAACCAATACTCTGAATTTTGCCTTGGCTGATAAAACACGAACAACAAATGACCGCATGGATTTGCGCATCGATTGGGCCAAGAACGAGAAGTTTACGATGTTTGGCCGCATGACAAAAGCATGGCAGGAGAATGTTGCTCCGGTCTTCTTTGGCAACGGTGCTGATACCAACTTCTCGGATGTGAATCCCCGGCATCATGCGGTGATTGGCGCGACGTTTACGCCTTCTCCAACCTGGGTGCTGAATGTACTGTTTGGCTCAGGCCGGTGGCGTGAGAATCAAAACTCTCCGTCCAAAGGCTTGAACGGCACAACTTTGGGCTTACCTGCTTCGCTGGTGAGTCAGTTCCAGACAGCTACCTTCCCGGCGTTCAATATGCAGGGATATTCGAGCTTTGGAAATTCCCGATTCTCGAATGTTGCGCGTGAGACGCATAATATTCAGGCGAATGCGACCAAGGAGCTTGGGAAACACTCACTGAAATTTGGTTGGATGGGAGAATTTGCCAAACTCAACAACACCGACTTTAATACACCGACTTTCAACTTTACGCGCGGATTGACCTCCGGGCCGATTGCTGCCCAGGCGGCAACAACAAGCGGCGATGGAATCGCGAGCCTGTTGCTGGGAGTTGGTGCAAGTGGTACAGCGGCGATCAATGCCGCACCAGCAATCAGTTCGCCCTATTATGGACTTTACATACAGGATGCATGGCGCGTGAATCGGCGGCTGACGCTCAATATTGGCATGCGTTGGGAAGCTCAGTTGGGGCGCACCGAGCGCTATAACCGACTCAATAACTTCGATCCGAATATTGCCAGTCCGCTGGCGCAGCGGACTGGGTTGCCTTTGGTTGGCGGGCTGGTTTTCGCCAATCAGGACAACCGTACCGCCTGGGATACTACCTGGTTGAATCTTGCACCACGCATTGGCATGGCTTACAAGATGACAGACAAACTGGTTGTGCGTGGAGGCTACGGCATCTTCTATCCGCAAAGCGGTGGTGGTACCAATCAAGGTTTCTCGACCACCACGACCTGGGTATCGACCGTTGGCGGCGACGGTTTCAACCCGAATCCGACTGCGTTGCTACGCAACCCATTTCCGCAAGGCTTGAATCAGCCGATTGGAGCGACGCAGGGTTTAAATACGCAGGTGGGCGATTCGGTGAATTTCTTCCCCCGATTGCACCCGCTTGGCTATGTTCAGAACTTCTCCTTCGATATTCAGTATGAAATCCAGAAGGGGATGGTGCTCGAGTTTGGCTATACCGGATCGCAGGGAAGAAAGCTTCTCTATGGAACTGGACAGCAGGCGAACCAGTTAGAAACATCATTGCTGTCGCGGGGTGCTGCGCTGGACGCTCCCGTGAACAATCCGTTCTTTGGTGTGATTCCAACGGGCGTTTTGGCAGGGCGGACGATTCCGCAGAATCGCTTGCTGCGGCCTTTCCCGCAGTTCACTGCAGTGAACCTGAGTGGCGATACGCCCGGTGCGAGCTCGAGCTTCAATGCACTGGTTGTTCGCTACAACTGGCAGATTTCCGGTGGGCTGAATTTGCTGACGACCTACCAGTGGTCCAAGGCCATCGATAACGCGAGTGAATGGCAGGGCTGGGAAGTGGGCGATACGATGCGTGATTACTACAATCAGCGTGCGGACCGATCCATTTCGGCGCACGATTTGCCACAGAGCTTTGTAAACGCACTCGTTTATGAAATGCCGATTGGTAAGGGTCGTAAGTTCCTGTCGAACATGAACCCGGTTGCAAATGCAATCGTCGGTGGATGGCAGGTATCGTCGATCATCCGCTTCGGATCTGGTTTGCCGCTTGGTTTCACTGCGCCGAATACTCTGGCGAACTATGGCTTCCAGGTGCAGCGGCCCAACGTTGCCGACCTCAAGACGGCATCAGTGGAAAATCCGGACCCGAACCGCTGGTTTAACACGGCAGCCTTTACGCGTCCTGGACAATATGAGCTGAGCAGCATGCCTCGGTGGGTTCCGAACATCCGGTTCGGGCCGACCAATCATGCTGACGTGGCCATTCTTAAAAACTTCCGCTTCTTTGAGCGCTTTAAGGCTCAGTTCCGGGCGGAGATGTTCAACCTGACGAATACGCCGCAGTTTGCGAGAGCGAACACGGATATCTCAAGCCCGAACTTTGGCGTTGTGACCGGTACAACCAATGTTGGACCGCGCAACGTACAGATGGGTTTAAGAGTTCAGTTCTAGACCTTCGAGGCGGAGGCGGCGGGCTTGTTCTGCCGCCCCGCCTGGAAACTTATCGTTGAGTTTGCCGTTAGCCCGGAGCACCCTCCACCAGGGGACTCCGGGCTTTCCGGTTTCTGCTTCCCGCTCGACGTGGGCTCTGGCTACTACGTTAAGGAAGATGGCAGTGGACATGGGGCAGGTGAGGGCAGCGCCGTGCTGGCGGGCCAGTTCATCGCGTAGCTGGGTCAGGGTGATGACGTGACCTTTAGGGATCTTGGCGACTTCTCTTTCGACCTCCTCCGGGGTGGAGACCAGCATTGGACCGTCTTTATAGTCTTCGACGATCTTGGGCGATTTGCCACACTTGAGTTTTTCCCAGGCGGTCTTTTTCTTCATTGTTATGCTTCAAGGCGCAGGATGAATCACGGTTTCTGGAAGAAGAGTGGAATTTCAGGGCACATTAACGAAGCACCGCCGTCGGCAACGATGGTCTGACCCGTAATCCAGGCGGCGTCGTCAGCGCAAAGGGTTGAGACTGCGCCACCGATGTCCGCAGGTGTACCTGGGCGGCACATTGGATTCCACCCGGATTTCAGCCAGCCGAGCATCGCTTCCTGAGCCGGTTGCGGCAGCTGGTTAACGATGCTGTCATCGGTGATTCCGGCACAAATTGTGTTTACTGTGATTCCTCGCCCGGCCAGAGATACCGCAAAATAACGGCACATGGATTCCAGGGAAGCTTTGTTGGCGCCCATGGCAAAATATGAGGAAAATCCGCCGAGATGACTTCCTGGCCAGTAACTAATTGCAATCACGCGTCCGCCTTCGCGCATTAAAGGCGCGGCGTGCTGGACCCCGACAAGGAAGGCACGTGGCTGACACTGGAAAGCAGCGTCCCATTGATCGAGTGTGACAGACAATGGAGGAGCCATAAAGCTGAGTAAATCGCCGAGTGCATTGTTGACGAAGATATCGAGGGCGCCAAAGGTGCTGTGTACCTGATGGACCAAGTTGGCCATTTCCTCTGAGGAAGCAACGTCTGCCTGCACGGCAATGGCCTTGCCCCCGCGTTCCTGAATCAGCCTAACTACCTCATTGGCTGCGTTTTCGTTTTTGTGGTAATTAATTGCGACGGCCGCGCCTCTGTCGGCCAGCCGTAGAGCGATGCCGCGTCCGATGCCGCGCGAAGCGCCGGTGACAAGTGCAAACTTACCGGCTAATGGTTGGTGCTGCAAGGTCATTTCATACCTCTTTTAGTGAGATTGGGTAATGCGTGATGAGCATAACAAACGCCATCCATCTTGTACAGGGGCGGATCTTAGTAAGTGTGAATTGGCAGTGTTTTGTGCCTTCGCTATAGGCTTTTTTCGACCGGAAACTGGATCTCAGTTACGTAACTGGTGTCGTCCTGGCGGACGGGGTTGCCGATGGAGAGGTAGATTTCGCGGCAGGGGCCGGAGGGACGCCAGCCGGTTTCTTCCATCCAGCGGGTGAGCCGGTCGTAGACGCCTTTGAATTGCTGGAAGCTGCCGTGGTGGACGTAGCTTGCGACTCTTTCGGCTGGGAGCTGGTAGCAGGCGAGGCGGCCGGTGACTGGAATTTCGTGATTGAAAAGGACGCCGGCTTCGGCTTCGATGTCGCTGGATTTGTTCTCGGGGCAATGCCAGATGGCGATGGGCTTGCCGCAGGCGGCTTGAGCGCCGAGTTGGCTGTAGACTTCCGGGTACAGGCGGCCGATTTCAGGGTAGGACTGGATCAGATCGCGAACGCTTACGATCCAGCTGGGGGTGGAATCTTTGATGACAACTTCAAGTGGCGCGCCTTCGCGGGCGATTTCTTCAATCATGTGTTCAATGGCAGCCAGACGGCTGCTCTCCTCTTCAATTTTGGATTTTTGTTCGGCACGGCGAAGACGGAGCATTCCCTGGAGTTCCGATTCGTTGACGCCCTCGTCGATCAGGGTTGCGATCTGATCGAGGGAGAAGCCGAGTTCCTTGAGAACGAGGATGCGATTGAGGCGGGGGAGTTGTGAGGCTTTGTAGCGGCGGTAGCCGGAGTCCCGGTCGACGTGCGCGGGCTTTAGCAAACCTGCTTCGTCGTAGTAACGAAGGGTCTTGACGGTTACCTGAGCGAGTCTGGCGAATTCACCAATTGCGAACATAGTCTGATTGGAAGGCCTCCTCTCAGGGGAGGGTCAAGAGATTTTTTTGATGCGGATGTTTTTGAAGTGGATGACGCTGAACTGGTCGTGGAGCTGGAGGCCGATGGGGCCGCTGGAGGCGCGTTTGGGATCGGGTACGGTGCGGGCGACTTCGCGTCCGTTGAGCTTGACGACGATGGAGCCTTTTCGGACTTCGATGTCAAAGGCGTTCCACTGGTTTTCTTTGAGGGCGTCTTTGGGGGCGTCGACAAAGCCGTAGATGCTGCCGGTGGGGTGGGGATCCGGGTAGTTGTTGTTGATCTGGACTTCGTAGGCGGCTTTGGCTGGGGTCTTGGTGAAGTCAGGCGGCCAGGCGATGGCCGCTGCGGCGCGCGTTGTGTCATGGAGGGAGATGCCGCTGTTGCCGTGTTCTTTGGTCCAGAACTCCACATGAAGGTCATATTGTTCAAAGCTGTCTTTGGTGTAGAGCCAAGCCTGGTGGTTGAGCCACTGGCCATATTCTTTTTCGGTTGTAAAGCGTTTTCCGGGGGCGAGGGACTTGGAATCGAAGTCGCGCTGGCCGACGAGGACACCGCCATCGATGACATTCCACTTGCCGTCGCCGCGGATTTCCCAGCCGGTGAGGTCTTTTCCGTTGAACAAAGGCTGGTAGCCTTTAGTTTGCGCGCAGACGATTCCGGCAAATGCTAGAAACAGAAGAATTTTCATGCATCCGACAGTTTATCCTTAGATAGAAGCAAACAACAGAATGCCAACAGGCAAATTACAAGTAATCCCCCTTGGAGGTATCGGCGAGTTCGGCATGAACTCAATGGCCCTCCGTTATAACGACGACATCATCGTCATTGACGCCGGAATGATGTTCCCCGATTCGGAACTGCTGGGTGTCGATATCGTGACTCCCGACTTCAGCTATCTGAAGGACAATCGCGAGAAAGTGCGGGCGCTGATTCTGACGCACGGGCATGAAGACCACATCGGGGGTGTCCCCTATCTGCTATCGCAGCTGAACATCCCTGTGTACGGCACGCCCTTTACGCTGGCCATGGCCGAGCGGCGCCTGGAAGAACATCGCCTGCTCAAAGACGCGGTGCTCAATGAAGTTGAGGCTGGCGACAAGATCGAGATTGGGCCGTTCAAGATTCACTTCATCCGGGTGACACACTCGACGGTGTCCTGTGTGGCGCTGGCGATCACAACTCCGCTGGGTGTTGTGTTGCATACGGCTGACTTCAAGATCGATCAGACTCCGATTGACGATGAGCATTTTGATCTGCATGCGTTTGCCGAATATGGCAAGCGTGGTGTGTTGTTGCTGATGAGCGACTCGACCAATGTGGAGCGGCCGGGCTATAGCGAATCGGAGCGCGCGGTGAGGCCTCGCCTCGAGCAGATTTTCGCCAGCGCCACGCGGCGGCTGGTATTTTCGTGTTTCTCGAGCTCGATTCACCGTATTCAGCAGATTCTGGATGTGGCGGCGAAGTACGACCGCAAGGTCGCGCTGATTGGACGCAGCCTGCTGGCAACGACCGAGATCTCGCATGACCTTGGGTTGTTGCGGATTCCCGATAATCTTTTGCTGAGGCCGCAGGACATCATGGAAACGCCGCCACACCGGGTTTGCTGTATTGTCTCGGGTACGCAGGGTGAGCCGATGTCGAGCCTGTCGCGTGTTGCCGTGGATAACCACAAAAATCTTTCGGTGAAGCCGGGCGATACCGTTGTGCTTTCGAGCCGCATTATTCCTGGCAATGAGAAACCGATCGGGCGGATGCTCAATCACTTTGCGCGGCGTGGCGCGGAATTAATTTATGGTGCCGGTTCGCCACCGATTCATGTGTCGGGGCATGGGTTCCGTGAGGAACTGACGCTGATTCTGAATCTGGTTCGGCCCAAATACTTTATGCCGGTGCATGGTGAGTATTTGCAGTTGAAGAGTCACGCAAAACTGGCCAAGCATCTTGAGGGCAAAGGGCTTGAGTCGATCTTTATCATTGAGAACGGCGAGAGCCTGATGATCGATGAGAAAGGTGCACGCAAGGGCGAGAAGATTCCTACCGGGCGTGTTTATATCGATTCGGGTTCGCTGGGCGATGTGGTGGAGGACCTGATTATTCGGGATCGCCGCCATTTGGCCGAGGATGGCTTTGTAATTCCCGTGCTTGCCTTTGACAAGGCTACAGGGCAGTTGCAGGGCCCGCCGGAGATTATCAGCCGTGGCTTTGTTTCACTTGAGGAATCGAGTGAGTTGTTGTCCTTCGCCAAGCAACTGGTGATGAAGACGATTGAAGGGTCGAACAAAGAAGAGCGCTCGGACTGGGGTGTAATGCAGGAAAAGATTCGCACGGATCTCAAGCGTTTCCTGAACAAGGAGACGCAACGCAGGCCGTTGATCGTGCCGGTAATCATGGAGGTTTAGGTTTCGATGTGGAACTATCTTGAGGATGCGTCCAACTATCAGGGGCACGCAGATAAGATTCTGATCCCGCAGACGGAGGCCGAGCTGGTAGGGATACTGGCTGAGGCGCAGGCTGGCGGGATTGCAGTGACGATTGCCGGAGGAGGCTCTGGCCTTACCGGCGGGCGTGTGCCCGAGGGCGGCTGGTGTGTTTCGCTTGAGAAGTTCAACAAGATCGAGATCCATGATGGGTTTGCTGTGTGTGGGGCCGGGGCTATCCTTGGCGATCTACATGCGGCGGCCAAGCGGAGCGGGCAGTTTTATCCGCCCGATCCGACCGAGACGATGGCGGCGATCGGCGGTACTATTTCCTGCAATGCATGCGGGAGCCGCAGCTTCATGTACGGAGCTACACGGCGTTGGATCCGGCGTCTGCGTTTTGCTTTGATGGACGGGCGCGTACTGGATGTTCGTCGCGGGGACAAGATCGATTTTGAGGTAATTCCCGTCCACCGGCCTGCTTCCACCAAGCATTCGGCCGGTTATCCACTGGCGGCGGGCATGGAGTGGATCGACCTGATTTCAGGCTCGGAGGGGACGCTGGCGGTGGTAATTGAGGCTGAGCTTGAATTGCAGCCGGTGCCAAAAGAGATGCTCAACGGCATCGTGTTTTTTTCCAGTGATGCGGATTCCCTTCGTGCGGTAGAGGCGTGGAGATCGATTCCTGGATTGCGGATGCTGGAGTGGGCCGATGAGCCGTCGCTGGGGCTGATTCGGGAGAAGTACACTGATTTGCCGAAAGCGGCCGTGGCTTGTGTGATTGTCGAGCAATTGGTGGAAGACGAATCGGCGGTAGATGACTGGGTGGAGCGTCTAGAGGAACAGAATGCGATGGCGGATGAGAGCTGGTTTGGGTCGTCGGAAGCGGACCGGGAGCGGTTTCGTGCATTTCGCCATGCTTTGCCTGAAAGGGTGATTCAGTTGGTGAGGCAATTGGGCTTCTCGAAACTGGGTTCGGACTTTTCGGTGCCTGTCGAGAAGAACCGGGAGATGCTCGATTTTTACCGGGACCAGATTGCGAAGCGGTTTCCAGCCCCCTTCGCGATTTTTGGCCATATCGGGGATGCGCATGTGCATGTGAACCTGTTTCCGTCGAGCGAGGAGACCGGTGTTGAGGGCAAGAAGCTGATGGACGACTTTGCGCGTAAGAGCGTTGAGTTGGGTGGGACGATTGCTGCCGAGCACGGGTTGGGGAAACGGAAACGGCACTTTCTGCCGTTTCTGTATTCAGAGGCTGAGATTGAGGCGATGAAGGCGGTTAAGAGGCACCTGGATCCGAAGTGGCTTTTGGGGCGCGGTAATCTATTCCCCATGTCTCCAGAGCATCCCGGAGCTTAGCGAAGTCGATTGGCTTTGTGAGGTAGGAATCCATACCGCTGGTGAGGCAACGCTCGAGATCGCTCTCCATGGCGTTGGCAGTGATCGCGACGATGGGGATGTGAGTTGAGCCATGTTCGCGCTCGCGGATGCGTCTGGTGGCCTCGTAGCCGTCCATTTCAGGCATCTGGCAATCCATGAGGATAAGGTCGAAATTGTAGCGATCGAGCATGGCGAGAGCCTCGACGCCGCTGGCAGCTACTTTGGCTTTGCAGCCAAGACGATCGAGGAGGCGGAGTGCGAGCTTCTGATTTACCTTATTGTCTTCGACCAGCAGGACATCCAGCGATTCCGGCAGAGGCTGGAGGGCGTTGCGGCTGGATTCGCGCCGCTCAAGAGCGTTTTCCGGGGCGACATCGAGCTGAATTTCGAGTCGGAACTCACTGCCCTCGCCGGGAACACTTTGTGCTGCGATTGTGCCGCCCATGAGTTCTGCGAGGCTGCGTGAGATGGACAGGCCGAGGCCCGTGCCGCCATAGCGGCGAGTGGTGGACAGATCAGCCTGGGTGAATTTGTGGAAGACAGTTTCCAGTTTTTCGGGATCAATGCCGATGCCTGTGTCGCGCACGGCAATGGAGATGGAATAGCGGCTGGCGGCGTAGTATTTGATTTTGGCGTCGAGGCAGATCTCGCCGGCATCGGTGAATTTTACGGCATTGCCGGTAAGGTTGAAGAGGATCTGACGGATGCGGAGGGCATCGCCGTAGAAAGCGCGGGGAGCGTCGGCGGGGTAGGTGGTTCTGATCTTGAGGCCCTTTTCTTCGGCACGGACGCGCATAAGCTGGACGACTTCCGACAGGACGACCGAGAGATCGATCGGAGCTCGCTCGATGCTGAGTTTTCCAGCTTCGATTCGTGAGAAATCGAGGACATCGTTGATCAGGGCGAGTAGAGACTGGGCGGACTGGGCGATGGTTTCCGAGTAATCCTGCTGGTCTTTATTGAGATTGGTCTCGAGCAGGAGCTGGCACATGCCAGTGATGCCGTTCATGGGCGTGCGGATTTCGTGGCTGATCATGGCGAGGAAGTCGCTTTTGGCCTGATTGGCACTTTCGGCGCGCTGGCGGGCTTCGGCAGCGGCGATTTCTGCGTTGGTGGAATCGGTGATGTCACGCATGTTCGTGACGATGGCACCAACAGCGGGGTTGTCGAAGAGGTTGCGGGAGATTACTTCTATCCAGCGGTATTCGCCGTTTTTGTGTTTCATGCGAACGCGGGAGCGTTGGGTTTGGCCGGGGACTTCGAGAAGGCCTTTGAGGCGGGACTGAACAGCCTGAAGATCGTCGGGATGGATGAGATCGGGGTTGAAATCGCCGAGCAGTTCTTGCGGCTCGTAGCCGAGAATGATTCTGAGAGCGGGGCTGGCATAGAAGACGCGGCGGTTGTGATCCCAGAGGGTGATACCGACCGAACTGTATTCAATGAGGGCGCGGAAGCTTTCTTCTTTTTCGGCCAGTTTGCGGTTGTGCTGGTAGGTGCGGGTGATGAAGGCGTAGATGGCCAGGAGGGCTGCGATGATGCTGATGCCCACGGGGATGAAGAAGACAGGTTGCTGCAGCAGTGGTGCGGGGACTTCGAAAGACAGATCGGGAATCGATTTCGCTTTGGCACCGAATTGGTCTTTGGCCTCGAAGCGGATGGAGTGCGCACCATGGGTGAGGTCTGAGATGGTTCTGGTGCCAGCAGAAAGCCAATCCGACCAGGGGCCGCCGTCGAGGCTGAAGCGGGCGAGGTTGCCGTCTTCGGAACTGGATTCTCCAAAGCCGAATACGCGCCAATCGAGAACGGCTGAGGAGCCGTTGATCTTAGGGGGGAGGACGACAAGTCTGGGGACAGGGCGGTTGAGGGCTTCACGGCTGAGGCAATATAAGCCGCTGCCATCGCTACCGGTACAGATCTGATTCTGCCAGAAAGCGATGGGCCAGATTTCGGGGTTTTCGAGGCCAGCGGCGGTGCCAATGGTGCTCCATTCACCTTCTCTCCGCAACATGAGGCCGCCACGAGTGGCGAGCCATAGGATGCGTTGCGGGTCTTCCCGCAGTTCCCATGTGGCTTGAGCTGGAGCCGATTTACCGAGTGCCTGGTAGCTGATCTTGCCATCGGTGCCAATTTGGCCCAGACCGTTGCGGCGGTCGAGGAAATAGGCAGCTCCGTTGGTCTGAGGCAAGACGAAAAAAACAGCGGGATGCAGCAGGCCATTTTGTTGGGACCAATGTGTCCAGGACTGATCCTTGAATCGGCTAATCCCCTGGAAGGTTGAGAACCAAAGAGCACCGTCGTCACCGAGAGCCATGCTGTACACGCGGGAATCGATGAGGCCACGCTGTTTGTCCCATCGATCAAAAGAGGTGCCGTTGAAGGCAAAAGCACCGCTGGGGCGGAGGGGCAGGCCACCGGAACTGCCCAGGACCCACAGGCGGTTGCTGGTATCCACCTGAACGCGGTGCATGGGCGTATCCAGAAGTCCCTCCGCCGAGCCGAAATGGCGCCATTTGCCGGATGAGAAGCGGAAAGCACCGCCGAAGCTGGCACCGCTGCTGCACCAGATGGAGCCGTCCTTTTGTTGAGCGAGGCCAGTGACGAGGCCGAGGCGCTGGGAGCCGATATGAGTGGTTTGACGGATGGAACCGTCCGGGGAAATGACCAGGATGCCGTCGTTTGTTCCTGCCCAGAGGCTGCCATCCTGAGTGCTGAGCAGAGAAAGAAAATGATTGTTCAGGTTGGGGAATGGGAACTGGAGTCTGGACCAGATGGATTGACCGGAACGCAGGTGGTGGAGGCCAGTGGAGGTGGCAACCCACAAGCGGCCCTGGCGATCAAAATAGAGGCTGTTGGATACACGAAGTGGAGGAGGGATAGGGCGAAGTTGCGCCCAGTTGCCGCCTTCTTTGAGCCAAGCCTCGGTGGAGTTGTAAACAGCAATGGAATCGCCCGAGTCGGAGATGGCCAATTGTCTGGCAACCTGTCCGCGAGACTGAGGCAATTGGCGGAAAGTTCCCTTTGGGGACCATTCCCAAAGACCGATCCAATCCTGGGGAAAGGCAATGGAAAGGATGCCCGAGCCATTGCGGTTGTCGGCTGCGGCTCTGATGAAGAGTCCAGCAATATGAGCGGGGTCCTTGAGTGCTTTTGCATCGAGGAAGGTGGTTGATCCCGTATTGTCGAGTTTGATCAGGCCAGTGCTGCTGGAGAGGAAGATTGGTGCTCCGGCTGAAACACTGAGGCGGCTGGCGAGGTTTTCGTGGCCATTGAAGATTTTGGCCAGGACGTTTTCGCTTGAGCCATTCCAGGTGTAGAAGTTCAAGTTTGAGTCCTGAACAATCACGACTCCATCGGACTTGCGACCGCTGGCAGTGATACGGATAGGCTTTCCTTCGAATTTTAGTTGAACCGGTTTGCAGGAGGCGCGCTCGAAGATGATGGGCAAGCCCTCACCGGTGCCGATGATGGAGGAAGAGTCGAGGGGTTGGATCTGTCGAGGGGAACGGCTCTTGTCGAAAGCCTGGCAGGGGATAGGGTGCCACTGGAAATCGTCGTACCAGGCAAGGCCTGAAGCAGTGCTGGCCCAAATAGTACCGTCCGCGGTTTCGACAACCTGGGATACTACATTGCTGGGCAGACCATCGCGTTCGGAAAACTTAGTCCAACGCCAAGTCTCCTGAAGCGCTTCGCTCAGTTTGGGTTTGGTGTCGAGGCGGAAATATGGTTGTGGCTGTGCTGGCGATACGCCGGCAGAGGCTAGAACCAACAAAACCAGCATCAAAAAACAAGACGGAATCGGGCTACTCCTCTCATGTGCTTATCGACAAAACGTACTCTCTCGATAATAGAATGCCCGATTCCGGCTGAAAAGGCCTAGTTTGCTTTACGAATGTAGATATTTCCGTTGAAATTCTTGAAGTTATAGTCTGGGCCGCCGCCGTTGACGGAGCCAATACTCATGGATTCTCGGTGGACTCTGCTGCGATTCCGTTCGCCCTGGCGCGGTTCTGTCGTTTCTACTTTGGCGGCATTTGGTTGCATTTGTACATCGAAATCGGTGAATACATCGCCGTTATTGGTCTGCATTTTGAGATAGGCCTTGGTGGAGGCGGGGAGGGTGACGTCGATGGTGCCGTTCATGGAACTGAAGCTCATGGGCTTGGTGGGGTCTACGCTTTTGAATTTGGCGAGGACTTTGCCGTTGAGGGAGTGAGCGACGACCGAGCCTGAAACGTCGGTGAGAGTGATGCTGCCGTTGGTGGCGTTGAGTTCCATCTCGCCTTCGACGCCCTCGACTGAGATCATTTTGCCGTTGGTGGCGGAGAGTTTGAGGGAGGTTTTCACTGGGACGAGGATTGTGACGTTTTCTCCGCGGGCCTTCCAGCCCATCGAGACGGTGACAATGTTGTTCTCTTCTTCGAGTGTGACCGAGGAGCCGGTAGAGTTGAGGCGCTTGAGCCCGCGGGCGGTTTCTGGCACATCGCGCTCTGCTTCCTTTTCGGTTTTGGTCGAAGTTTCGACTACGACATCTTTGCCCGAGTGGGCCTTGACTGAGATGGAGCCATGGAGGATGTTCATCTTGACTGTGCCGGGGCGGGCGGGATCGCGGAAGGCGATGGAGAGCTTGTCGCCGGTGTTTTGGGCAAGCAGAGTTGCCCCCCAGATCGAGATGCAGATTAGTAGATTTTTCATTTGCTTGTTATGCCTTTCTTTCGACGATGCGGATGTCGCCGTTGAGCCCTTCGACTTTGATTTCGATGCCTCCATGTCCCACACGACCCCCGGCAAAGCGGTTTCTGCTGACAATACGCTTCATGCCCTGCTCTGTTACTTTTGTTTCTGATTCGTCCGGGAGGGGCGTCATTTCGAAGCCGGAGTAGACGTGGCCGTTCATAGTTTTTATCTGGAAGTCGGCGTTGAGTGGCTTGGGGAATTCGAGTTGGATCTCGCCGTTGACGTTCTTGACGTAGATGTCTTTGGTGGGGCGCTGGTCGTAGGAGACTTCGATTTTGCCGTTGACTCCGCGCAGGATCAGGCGGGTGTCGGCTGGCATGTCGACTTCGACGTTGTGGCGGGTGTTGTAGCGATTCCATCGGCGCTGGTCGTTTGGTGTCTCGACCCAGATGCGGAAGGAATCGTTGTCGAGGTGCGGGTCGAATCGGACTTCGCGCTTGGCCAGTTCGAGGTCTTCTGTTGTTGGTGCTGAGAGTTCGATGTCGGCAACTACCCTGATCTCTTTTCGGCTGCTGGCAAGGACTTTGACAGTGCCGTTTGCGATTTCAATGTCAATGCTTTTGGGTGTGACAGCAAACTGTTTGTCGAAGCGGTAGTTGTGTTTGGGTGTGGCTAGCAGAGTTAAAGGGCAGAGCAGGATGGCGCGGCGATGGATTTTCATTGGACTTTGAGCTCCTCTATGGCTTTGACGAGACGGATTTTGACGGTGGGGTCGATGGCCTGACTGGCGGCGAGCTGGGCGAAGGCTGAGGCGGCGCGGCGTTCGCGGAATTCGACCATGGCGTCGATTAGTGCCAGCTGGACTAGCGGGGAATCCTGAAGGGTGAGCGCTTCGACCATCGATTGACGCACCTGAGGACGGGTTGAGTATTTGCGCAAGGCGTCGGTGGCGGCCAGGCGGACGTCGACGCTGGAATCACTTCGCAAGGTCTGAATGAGGGCTCCTACGACTTCTTCGTCCGGGTTGTCGAGGCGGACTGAGTAGTTGACGCCCCGGAGGCGTTCTACAGCGCTTTGCTGCTGGAGGAGGCTGGTGGCGAACATGGTGCGCATGCCACGGAGTTCTTCGCGGAGCTCGGCCATTTCGGACTTGGGTTTTTGGCCGGCGAAGTAAGTGCCGGCGAGGAAGGCGCCGATTGCGATGGCTGCGGCGGCAGCCCAGATCTGCCACGGTTGCTGCTTTTGGGGTTGTGGCCGATTGCGGGTTTCTCTGGCCAGCATAGCTTCGAAATCCTGACGGAAGTAGGGGCCGGGGCTAGCTTGAGGGAGGCTGTTCAATTTATCCCAAATTTCAACTTCTTCCCGGCAGATGGAACAGAGGCTGGCGTGTTCGCGGAATTGATCACGATCCTTGGGATTCAGGCGGTTTTCGAGGTAGGCGGCGAGCTGGCGTTCGCCGGTGGGGCAGAAGCTGGTTTCTCTCATGAGCCGGTTTTCCTTTCGAGGAGGTTGAGGTAGATTTCTTTTAGCGAGGCGAGGGCGCGGTGGAGGCGGACTCGGGCGGCTACGGTTTCGCAGCCAATGATTTCGGCGATTTGTTCGTGGCGGAGACCCTGGAAGCGGGCCATGACGAGGATTTCTCTTTTCGAGGGAGGCAGGAGGCTGAGGGCTTTGTGCAGGAGGGCGGATTCCTGCATGTCTTGGAGAGAGGTTTCTTTTCTTGCCGGTGCGTCGAAGCCCTCTTCCCACTCGGTTTCAAAGCGCTTTTTGCGCCAGTGGTCCATCTGGAGGTTGCGGACGATGGAGTAGACCCAGGCCTGGAAGCTGTGACCGTCTTTGTAGCTGCTTTTGAAGCGGAGCATGCGGCAGAAGGCTTCCTGCACGAGGTCTTCGCTGAGTTGGCGGTCCTGATTCATGCGCCAGCAGTAGCGGAAGAGTTTTTCGCTGTGGCGATCGAAGAGGGTGGACATGGGGGTATAGTCGCCATCGCGGACGCGGGCCATGAGTGACTCGTCGGAGTCTGACGCGGGGCTGGGAAGGGTCTGCAGTTGCAATTTCGCTGGGGCCTACTGGGGAGGTACGGTTGCCGGGCGAAAGTGTTACTTGAGCAGCTTAAAGATTTGTCGCGAGGTGGGGAGGCGATTGTCGACGCCTTCGAGATTGGTGAGCCAGACGAAGGCGAAGTTGTGTTCGGGGCGGAGGTAGAGGATTGTGCTGGTGCCTTGCTGGCCGCCGGTGTGGTAGATTTCGCGATCGCCTTCTGGTGCCTTGGCGAGGCTCCAGCCCAGCCCATAGCCGGTGATTTTGCCGGATTTGAGCCTGCTGGATGTCCACATCAGATCGATCAGTTCCGATTTAATGAGCTTTTGGCGGTAGATGCCTTCGCTGAATTTCAAGAGGTCGTCAACTGTGGAGACGTAGCCGCCGCCTGGAATCTTGGCCGTGTTGTCGGAGACAGCGCAGTCCTCAATTTCGCCTTCGAGGGATTTACGGTAGCCCTGGGCGCGGCGGAGCGAGATGCCGCGGTTATTGTCGGGGGCAGTGTTGCACATGCCGACTGTAGCGAATAGTTTGTCTGCCATCCAGCGTTCGTAAGGCATGCCTGAGGCGTTTTCGATTGCGCAGCCGAGGAGGCCGTAGCCGTAGGTAGTGTAAAGGTATTTGGTGCCTGGCTCATGCTCTAGCGGGTCGGCAGAGAATTTTTTGAGGGCTTCGATGACGTTGGGGAAACGGATGGCGTTGTTGGCGTCGGAGGGGTCCTTCTCTTTGTAGGTACGGATGCCGCCGAGGTGGCTCAGGATTTGAGCGAGGGTGATGGGGTGAGGTTTTACTGGAAAAGCGGGGCAGTGTTTATGAATCTCGTCGTTGAGGGAGAGCATTTGCATTTCCACCATCTGGAGAAGTGCAACGGAGGTGAGAGGCTTGGAAATGGAAGCGAGGCGGAAGGGAGTGTCGCGGCGGACTGGGCGGCCCACTTTGATGTCGGCCATGCCGGAGGCGCGGGTCCAGAGGATTTCACCTTTGTAGTAGACTCCGGCGGCGTAGCCTGGGATTTTGAGCCGGGTCTTTTCTGAGTCGAGAAAGCGATTGAGGGCGGTGAAATCCTGGGCTGTCAGGATCAGTGCGGAAAAATGGAAAAAAGATAGGAAAATCGCTCTAAGCATCTGGCAACGCAGATTCTTATTTTAACGATTAGGCTTTGGATGCGCTATTGGAAGTTGAGGTGAATCTGGAGAGGCCGTAGCGGATGAGGTCCATCAGGCCGTGTACTTCTTTTTTTGTTTTCGCGTTTTGGACGGAGGAGGGGATGGGGCGTTCGAGCAGGAAGTAGCCGAATTTGTTGAGTTGTTTGCCGAGTTCTGAAGATTGGTTGATGGCTTTGCCTTCGGCAAGGGCGGTGTTAACGCCGCGGTAATCGTTGGCGAAAGTCATGTAGATCTTGTCGCCGAGGATGTCTTCGATCTGGTTGGTTTGAAGGATGTCGTTTTTCGTATGGCGATTGAGCAGGAATGAGACTTTGTCGGAGAGACCAGTGTCTTTGAGGTAATTGAATTTTTCGCGGGCGAGGTGAAGCGAAGGGATTTCGGGTGTGCAGACGAGGAAGATTTTTTTGGATTCCTGCATGACTTCATTGGCGTACTTTTCCATGTTGCCTGAGAGGTCGACGGAAATGGCGGTGTAGTTTTTTCTGGCGTAGTCGATAAGGTTGCGAATCTGATCGTTTTCGATGCGGATGCCTGGGCTGATTTTTCCGGCGTGGAGGACGTCGAGCTTGCCTTTGGAAGAGACAAGGGACGGCCAGAGGGCTTCGTCCATGTTAGAGGCGTGTTGGGCGGCGTCGAGGATGGTGTATTCGTTGTCGAGGTTGAGCAGGAAGCGGATGAGGCCGCTATTGAGATCGAGATCCATGAGCATGGCGGAGGTGTCTGGTTGACGGGCCATGGCTAGAGAAACGTTTGTGGCGAGGGTGGTAGTGCCGGAGCCCGGTTTAGAGGGAAGAAAGGAATAGACGAGGTTGGAGCGTGGGGTGGTGAGGGGGTTCTTGATTGCTGCATCACGCAGGCGGATGAGGATTTCGGCGAGTTCATCGGGGTCGAAGGGGGGAGCGATGTATTCGCGGATGCCGCTTTTCATCAGCCTGAGAAGGAGCTTGGGCTCAACTTGATCGTGGAATACGGCGACCTGGAGGGTAGGGAACTCTGCGTTGAGGGCCTGGATGATTTCGTTGCTGCGATCTGGGTCGCTGAGGCCGAGAAAGACGATGTGAGGCCCGAGGCTGCGGATGCTGCGGAGCAGCTCGAATTCGTGGGGATATTGAGTGAATTCGCGAATGATGTCTATACCGCCGAGGTCATGCAGGGAGGTTTGCAAACTGATCGCAAGGTTGCGATCGGGGCCGATCATTACGCAGTTCAGGATCATCTTCTGTTGCTACATATCGGGCTGCGATAGCATTTCTTTATGAAAAAGCTAATGGAGATCACGTGCCCGTGTTGTGAGGCGAAGCTGAAGGTGGATATTGTGACCGAGGCCGTGATTACGTATGAGGAAAAAAAGAAAAAGCCGGCGATTGAGGACTTTGCCAAGGCAGTGCAGAATTTGAAGGGGGAAGCAGCGCGCCGGGATGAGGCATTTCAGAAGAGTTTTGCGGCGACGAAGAATCAGGGCGAGGTATTTAACAAGAAGTTCGACGAGTTGCTCAAGCAGGCGAAGGCGGACCCGACAAAGGGCCCGCCCAAGAAGCCGTTTGAGTTTGACTAGGCGAGAGCCTGGTCGATGTCCCAGAGGAGATCTTCGATGTTTTCAAGACCGATCGAGAGACGAACCATATCCGGGGAGACGCCTGCGGCGACCTGTTGATCGGCAGTGAGCTGTTGGTGGGTGGTTGCGGCGGGCTGGATTACGAGGCTTCGAGCGTCACCGACGTTGGCGAGATGCGAGAAGATCTGCAGCTTGTCGACGAAGGACTTGCCTGCGTCGAGGCCGCCTTTGAGGCCGAAGCTGAAAACAGCGCCGGGGCCCTTGGGCATATAAATTTGAGCCAGCTCATGATAGGGGCTGGATTTGAGGCCCGGATATTTGACCCAGGAGACGGCAGGGTGTTTTTCGAGATGCTCGGCTACTGCTTTGGCGTTGGAGATGTGGCGATCCATGCGGAGGCTGAGGGTCTCGATGCCCTGGATGAAGAGGAAGGCGTTGAAGGGGCTGATGGCCGGGCCCATGTCACGCAGGCCTTCGACGCGGGCCTTGATGATGTAGGCGATGGGGCCGAGTGCGTCGGAGAAGACCATGCCGTGGTAGGCGCGGGAGGGCTCGTTGAGTTGGGGGAAGTTGCCTTCTTTCCATGGGAACTTGCCTGAGTCGACGATGATGCCGCCAATCGAAGTACCGTGGCCTCCCATGAATTTGGTGAGGCTGTGCAGGACAATATCTGCGCCGTGATCGATGGGGCGGCAGAGGTATGGGGTGGCGAAGGTGTTGTCGATGATGAGGGGGATCTTGGCCTCATGGGCGATCTTGGCGACGGCAGCGATATCGAGGATATTGCCGCGTGGGTTGGAGATGGTTTCGCCGTAAACGAGCTTGGTGTTGGGGCGGATGGCCTTGCGGAAGTTTTCCGGATCGTCGGGTTCTACAAAGGTGGTTTCGATGCCCATCTTGCGGAAGGAGACGTCGAACTGGGTGTAGGTGCCGCCGTAGAGGGTGCTGGCGGCAACGATGTGGTCGCCAGCCTGGGCGATGTTGGTGATGGCGAGGAACTGGGCGGCCTGGCCGGAGGCGACGGCGAGAGCGGCGACACCGTTCTCGAGGGAGGCTACACGCTGCTCGAGCACGTCGGTGGTCGGGTTCATGATGCGGGTGTAGATGTTGCCGAATTTTTGGAGGCCGAAGAGCTCGGCGGCGTCCTGGGAGTTTTCAAAGGCGAAGGAGGTGGACTGGTAGATGGGGACGGCGCGTGCGTGCGTGGCGGAGTCTGGGTCATAGCCCTTGTGGAGGGCGCGGGTGTCGAAGCCGAGGGGCTTTTCAATCTTGGCGGTCTTCATGCACCTAACATGCTATCGTTTTCTGCTGAGGATTCACGGCAAGTTCCTGGAGTGAATCGCTACCGTTATTGTTGGCCATCGAGGGAGGCCATATGAATTCCAAAAACCTACTGATGAAAATCGCTGGCATTGTGTTTGGTTTGGTTACCTTGCTGTGCGCCTACAATGCAGTTGACAACTTTCGCGCGGCTTTCACGATGCGGCACTATCCGGCCCAGGTGCTTGCCTCAAAGCTGAAGGTGGATTACGGGTTTTCTGATTCTGAAGCGCGAGAGCAACCTCTCTACACTCTTGTCGCAGATTTCATTGCTACGGACGAATCCAAGCGCAGCTTTCACTGGGAAGGCGTGCCGGGCAGTGCGTTGTATCCCGAGGAGGCCTTTGACGAACTGGCGCGATTTGCCGCCGGGACGACGCACAACGTTTCTATGCTGCGGGGTAATGCCCGGGAACTTCGCTTTGATTCAATGGAGACGCAACTTGAAGTTTCCAAGGGGATTGCCTGGACCTGTTGTTCTGTGTTTTTGGGAATCATAAGCTGGGGTTTTCTCGATTGGAGGAAGTGGAAAAAGCGTGGCGTCTGGGTTGCCTTTGTGGCACTTGGGATACTTCCTCTGATTGCGGTTTTGCCGGTTGGTTATTTTGCTTATGAAAGATTGACTACATGGGAGTATGTGTCTGGAACGGTTATTGGCGAGCGGAAGGCCTTTGACCCGCTGCAGCCCTTGCCGAATGTGGAGTTCACGGCCAAGGCAATGGAGAAGCTTCCGGAAGTTGCCTACCAGCGCTTTGAATTTCAATGGAACGGCAGAGTTTTGCACGGCGGCTATGGGGGCTGGTTTGGAGCTTATGATGTGGTGTTTGGGCAGGAGACGCCCCGGTTTTATGTGAGCCCGAAGGACCGCTGGAGTGCGGAGGAGACGCTGGACTGGAAAGAAGACTTCTGGGTGCCTTGTGGCATCCTCGTGTTGTTTGGCGTTGTGTTTGCCGGTGCGGGCTTGTTGATCAAACGAACGAAGCTTTAGTCGTTGAGTTGCCGCAGACAAATTGCGAGGATGACCTTGGGCTTATCGCTTGTAGCCGAATTTGCGGAGGAGGCTGTGGCGCCACTCGACGCCTTCGGGGCCTTCTATGCCGAGGGGGCTGCCTCCGTCGATGACTCCTAAAACACCGCGGCCTTGTTCGGATTCGGCGAGGATGACTTGCACTGGGTTTGCTGTGGCGCAGAAGAGGGTTACTACCTCGGGGACATCTTTGATGCGGCCGAGGATGTTGATGGGGAAACCTTTGCGCAGGAAGATGAAGAAGGTGTGTCCGGCACCGACGGCGAGGGCGTTTTCTGTGGCTGCAGCTTTCATTGCTTCGTCGTTGCCTTCGACCCGGATCAAGCGCTCACCGGAGGCTTCGCAGAAGGCAATGCCGAATTCGATGGACGGGTTGGTGTTGATGATCGCTTCATAAAGATCTTCTACTGTTTTGATGAAATGGCTCTGGCCAAAGATCAGGTTTGCGCCTTCGGGGATCGTCAGTTGAACGCTCTTCAATTCCATTCTTATATTCTGGACCCTAGATGCTTTTGCTGCTTTTGTTGCTTGCTGCCGAGCCCGTGTTTCGAACGGTTGAGTTGCCCTTTGTTCTGGCTAACGGTGAGGGGGCGCGCAAGTATATGCCGGGGACGATGGCGGGCGGGGTGGCGGTGCTGGACTTTGACGGGGATGGGTTGCAGGATTTGTTTTTTGCCAATGGGGCGGAGTTGCCGGGGCTTCAGAAGAGCAGCCCCAAGTTCTTCAACCGGCTTTACCGGAATGTGGGTGGTTTGAAGTTTGAAGATGTGACTGAGGGGTCTGGGTTGAAGCAGGTGGGCTACGCGATGGGGGCGGCGGCTGGGGATTATGACGGGGACGGGCGAGTGGATCTTGCTGTGTTGGGCGTTGGCTTTGTTCATCTTTATCGCAATTTGGGTGGGGGGAAGTTCGAATACACAGAGTTGCCGAATCAGGGGAGGTGGGCTTATGCTGCGCAGTTTGTGGATCTTGACGGGGATGGGGATCTGGAGTTGTTTGTGGTGAATTATGTGAAGTGGTCGGCTACACTCGATCGCGAGTGTGTGGTTGCGGGGAAGCCGAATTATTGCCATCCGCGCTATTACGGGACGACGGCGAATCAGTTGTTTGAGAATTTGGGTGGGGGGAAGTTTCGGGATGTGTCTGTGGCTTCGGGGATTGCGGCTCAGGCTGGTAAGGGGATGGGCTTGGCAGTGGCGGATTTTGACGGGAATGGGTTGCCCGATGTGTTTGTGACCAATGACCGGGTGTTGAACTTTTTGTTTCTGAATCGTGGGAAGTTGAAGTTTGAGGAGAAGGCTTTTGATTTTGGTGTGGCGGTGCCTTCGGATGGGAAAAGCCCGTCGGCTATGGGGACCGCTGCATTTGACTACAACAAGGATGGGCGGATGGATTTGATCTATACGGCCTTGCGGGAGGAGACTTTTCCGCTGTACCGAAATGTGGGCAAGGAGTTGGTAGAGGCTGGGATTGAGACTGGGCTGGCACCTCTTACGCGCGGGATGGCGGGGTGGGGAATTGCGGCGGAAGACTTTAATCTCGATGGCTGGCCTGATCTTGTGGTGGCCCGGAGTGATGCTTTGAGTGGTGCGGGGGCGGCTGAGCCGATGGGTTTGTTCTGGAATCGTGGGGGTAAGAAATTTGCGCTGGGAGGGGAGATCGAGACGCCGGCGCGGATGTACCGCTGGCTCGTGGTGGCAGACTTCAACAAGGATGGCTGCCCGGATGTGGTGGTAACGGCGCTCAATGCGCCAGCCGTGTTGATTGAAAATAGGTGCAAATGATCTGGCTATTAATACTGACGTTGACGTTTGGGCAGGCTGATGCTGCGCGCGATGCGATGCGTGCTGGGATGTATGAGGAGGCTGCGCGGCTGTATGCGGTGCTGGCGAAGCAGTTTCCCGAGGACTTCATGATTCGCTACAACGTGGGGCTGGCACTGTATAGTGCGAAGAAATACGCAGCGGCAGTGGCGGAGCTGAAAGTGTTTTTGAAGTCGCAGCCGGCTTCGCCGCAGGGGAATCTCATTGCGGGGGCGTCGATGCTGAAGCTGGGGGAGGCTTGCCCTTCGATCGCTTATTTTGAGCGGGCGATAAGCCTGCGGGAACTGCCCGAGTATCTGGAGCAGAGGGCTGAAGCTGAAGCTGCTTGCGGGCATCCGTCGGAGGCGGCGCGGTGGTTTGAGTTGTTGACTGTGAAGCAACCTCGGAATACGCGGGGCTGGTATGGTTTGGGCCTGGCCAAGGTGGCAGAGGGGAATGAGGCGGCGGCCAAGCTTGCGTTTGAGCGGTTGTCGACGTTGCCACCTTCGCCTGAGTTGAGGAAGCTCGAGCGGGATGTGGCGCGGGGGCTTTGGACGGCAGGGCGGTTTGGGGAAGCGCGCGAGGCTTTGTTGCGGGTAAAGGCTCAGGGTGGGCCTTCGGCGAGCGTGGAATATGAGTTGGGGGATTGTTACGAGAAGCTGGACGGGCCGGAGGCGGCGCTGCCGTTTTACCGGGATGCGGTTAGGCTGGACGGAAAGTTGATCAATGCGCGGGCGGCGCTGGGGCGGGCGCTGGTGGGGCTGAAGAAGGCGGATGAAGCGATTGTACATCTGGAAATTGCGGCCCGCGCGAACATCGACAAGAGCCTGTGGGCGGCACTGGCGAATGCCTACCGGGTGGTGGGTAGAAATGAAGATGCGCGGATTGCGCTGCAGAAGGCGCGCTAAGGCTCTATCCTAGAGGTTCATGGCTGGTCTTCCCGGTTTCGGCTTTCTACGCAATCTTATTGAACGCCGTAGCCTTCTCTATCAAATGGTGAGGCGCGATTTCGAGCGGCGTTATGTCGGCTCTATGGGCGGCTGGTTGTGGGGGCTGGTGCAGCCCATGGTGCTGCTGCTGAGCTGGACCTTTGTCTTTCACTGGTGCCTGAAGATGGGTGTGCCCGAGGGGCAGGGAACAAGCAACTATACGATTTTTCTGTTTACGGGCTATCTGCCGTGGATGCTGTTTTCTGAGGCTGTGACACGGAGCTCGATGTCGCTGCTGGATCAATCGAATCTGATTACGAAGACGGTTTTCCCGAGTGAGATCATTCCGGTAAGTGTGTTTTTGTCTTCGCTGGTGAATCATGCCCTGACTTTTGCGATTGCACTGGTGGCGGTGATTTTCTTTGATGGCGGGATTAGCGAGTTTGCACTATTGCTGCCCGTTTATGTTGTGTTGCTGGGGTTGTTTACGATCGGAATTTCCTGGATGGTGGCTGCTTTTCAGGTTTATCTTCGGGATACGGCTCAAGTAGTGACGGTAGTGTTGAGTTTGTGGTTCTGGATTACTCCGATCTTTATCGATATGGAACAAATTCCGGAGAGGTTTCGATTCTTGCCGGCACTGAATCCTTTGTCGTTTCTGGTTCGTGCTTACCGGGACCGGATGCTGACGCACCGGATGCCGGACTTGCAGGAGTTGGTTCTGCTGGCGGCGTGGGCCAGTGTGGCGTTTATTGCTGGCGGACTTGTTTTCAAGCAGCTTAAGAAGGGTTTTGCGGACGTTTTATGAAACTGGCATTTTACAGCGCTAAAGATTTTGACCGTGGGGCGTTTGATGATTACAACGCGAGGAAGGGTCATGAGATCACCTATCTTGCTGCGCATCTGAATGAAGAGTCGGTGGGGTTGGCAGCAGGGCACGACTGTGTGTGCGTGTTTGTGAACGATGTGCTGAATGCGGCGGTGATCGATGGGTTGGCCGCGCTGGGGGTGAAGTTGATTGCGGCTCGCAGTGCGGGTTTCAATCATATTGATCTCGAGGCTGCCAAGAGGAATCAGATCGCAGTTGTGAGGGTGCCAGCTTATTCGCCCTTTGCGGTGGCTGAGCATGCGGTGGCGATGATTCTTACTTTGAATCGAAAGACACATCGGGCCTATACGCGGGTCCGTGAGGGGAATTTTGCGCTGGATGGTTTGCTTGGGTTTGACCTGCATGGGAAGACGATTGGGGTGATCGGGACGGGCAAGATTGGGCAAGTGTTTGCCAAGATCATGCTGGGTTTTGGGTGTGAAGTGCTGGCCTTTGATGTGGCGCCGAATTTTAGCGTTCGCGAGATGGGCGTGAGTTATCAGCCGCTGGCGGATGTGTTGCGCAAGAGCGATATCGTAAGTCTGCATTGCCCGTTGCTGGCGGCGACGCATCACATGATCAATGCCGATTCGTTGGGCAAGATGAAACAAGGGGCGATGCTGATTAATACCTCGCGCGGCGGGTTGGTAGATACTCCAGCTGTGATTGAAGCGCTGAAGTCCGGGCAGGTGGGGGCTCTGGGGCTTGATGTCTATGAGGAAGAGGCGGAGTTGTTCTTTGAGGACTTGAGCAGCCAGGTGTTGCAGGACGATGTGTTTGCGCGGCTGCTTACTTTTCCGAATGTTTTAATTACAGGGCATCAGGCGTTCTTTACGACTGAGGCTCTGCAGGGGATTGCGATGACTACGCTCGATAACGTGAGTGAGTTTGAAACTACGGGCGATTCAAAGAACCGGATTCGCGGGAAGTAGTTTAGCTTCGAGTGTACGCCTGGTAATGGGCAAGCAGATCTGATCGCTGCAGGACTGGTATTCGACCTCGACATGGACGGTGATGCCGTCGCTTGGTAGCTTGCGACGAAGTTTATAGGGGATCGTAATGTCAACTGCTTCTATGAGGGTTTGGTCATGAGTGGGAGCGACTGGCTTCGCCGTGCGGAGCCACTTGGATTCGAGGACTTTGACTCTGAGCGGGATCGGGCCGGGGGTGGACTTAGTGGGGGAAAAGAGTTTGTAGTGTTCGGCGATTTTTGCGTGGAGGATAAGTTTGCCTGGCTGGGTAGAGAGAGCCCAGGTGACGGGGTTGAGATTTGGCGTTTGGGCGGTGAGCGTGACAGCGATCAGAAGCAGGGTGCGCATGGATTAGAGCTTTAGTTGCGTGGCGGCGAGGATGTGGCCGGTCTTGCCGTCCTGGATGAAAGCGACTACGCGGAAGTTTGAGGCGATGGGGGGCATGGGGAGCTCTACTGTCCGGTCTGTGCGCAGGCCTTCGGCGGTGCCGATGGTGTGGAGGGCACGAACGACAGCTGTGTGCTTGAGTGTCTTGCCGGCGTTCTCGCCTTTGGTGATTTTTGTTTCGGCGTTGTCTTCGGCGATAGCTACGAGAATTGTGGCACCATTCAAGCCGAAGAAAGAGACGTTGGTTTTGATTTTGCCGTTGATGCGGTTGGCCTTGAGTTCGAGGAGGGGCTTGTCTTGCTTCAAGGCTTCGAGGATGAGGCGCCTGGCTTCTGGGCCATTGCCGCCGACGCACTCATATTTGCCGTCGATGATGAGCTGGGGCGTGTAGACGCCTTCGAGCTTGAAGAGCTGTGAGTAACCGAGCTGACGGTTGTTGAGGGTGGTGGTGGCGAAGCGGTCTTTTGAGGAATGGTCCCAGTAGGTGACGTGTTCTGAGAGGACGATGAGGTCGGCGTTGGGGATGGGCTGGAGTTGGTCTACGGCGGAGATGAGTTCGTCGGCTGGGGGGCAGGAGGCGCAACCTTCGGCGGTGAAGAGTTCGAGGAGGATGGGCTTTTTGAGTTGCGCCGCGAGATTTGCTGCGAGGCAGAGGAGGAGAAGGAACTTCATCTCTCTCTATCTTGCCTCTATTTGGACTGAGAGTTGAGTGTGACTTCGAGTTCTCGTTTTGTGGGTGGGAGGCAGATCTCATCGCTGCAGGACTGGTAGCGGAGATCGACGTGCAGGGTGAGGCCTTCTTTGGGGATGTGCCTGGCTAGCTTGAGGGGGATCTCGAAGTCGATCTCGCCTTCGAGGGTGGCTGAGGGATTTGGTTGGGTTGGCTTGATGGTGGGGACCCAATCGGTTTCACGCACTTTGATTTCGAGCGGGATGGGGCCGCCTTTGGGTTTGGTGAGTGAATAGAGTTTGTATTGCCCGGCGACGCTGGCGTGGAGGGTGAGCGTGGTGGGGGTGCCT
Source organism: Bryobacter sp. (assembly GCA_022843625.1). Classification (GTDB taxonomy): domain Bacteria; phylum Acidobacteriota; class Terriglobia; order Bryobacterales; family Bryobacteraceae; genus Bryobacter. The sequence goes on from JALHNH010000008.1 coordinate 54,221, forward strand.
GTGAGCTTCCACTGGACTGGGTTGAGATTGGGCGCATAGGCGCCCAAGGTGGTTGCGAGAAGGATGAGTGTGAGGCGACGCATTAGAGTTTTTCCTGCGAGATGGCGAGGATGCGGCCGGTGGTGCGGTCCTGAACGAAGGCGATGACACGGAGGCCGGTGTGGTTGGCGGGGAGGGTGAGGTCTAGCTCTTTGGTGAGCGAGTTGGTGAGGTCGCCGACGGCGGTGAGGGAGCGGACGATGGCTACGTGCTTGAGGGTGAGACCTGAGTTTTCGCCGCGTGTGACTTTGGAGGTGGCTTGTTCGTCGGCTAGGGCCAGGTATAGCGTGGCGCCTTTGCTGCCGAGATTGTCTATTTTTACGCTGGCGTGGAGTTTGTTGCCGGTGGCTTTAGCGGAGAGGGTGAGTGGGTGTTTATGGTTCTGGATGGCTCTGTTGATGGCGGCTTTGGCGTCGGGGCCGCTGCTGCCGACGAATTCGGACTGGCCGTCGACTATGAGTTGGGGAGTGTAGACACCGGAGAGGCCGAAGTACTTGGCGTATTCCCACTGGCGGTTGGTGAAGGCGCGGGAGGAGAAGCGGTCTTTCCAGGAGCCATCCCAGTAGTCGACGTGTTCCCCGAGGATGATGAGGTCTGCGCCGTTGTAGGGTTGTTGTTTGTCGAGGGATTCTACGAGTTTGTCGGCTGGGGGGCAACTGGAGCAGCCTTCGGAGGTGAAGAGCTCAAGCAGGATTGGGGACTTGGTTTGTGCGCTGGCGGCGATGGTCAGGGTGAGGAGTGCGATTGTGAGGTTCATGGGTGTCTGACTACCGATTCGCCTCAGAGTGGGAGAAAGTTACGCTCTTGCCGCTTATTCGGAAGTTGTCTCGTACCGGACCAAGGTGCCTTCCATGTTCAAGATGCGCAGTTTGTCTTGCCAATGAATGACTGTTGAGAAATCGCTAAAGCCAAGCATTCTGGGACTACCGTCGGCGAAGTGAAAAAGTGCTCTGCGAAGTTCCCTGCCATTGCGGTCTACCTGGATTGCGTAGCGGCCGACACCTTTTTCAGAATGCGCAATCAGGAACCAGTGGGTTTCTTCGGCACCTTCGTAATGTCCGATCAGGATCCAATGTTGTCCCATGCCAGGAAGGGCTGAAACGCCACCGCGCGGTTTGTTCTTTACTTCGTAAACTAATGAGGAGGAAATGCTAGTCCAAGGGGCAGAACCGGGTGCAGCATCCAGACGATAGACCTTGAAACGTGCGTTTCCCTGGTCGACCAATAGCATGGAAGCGGAGCTGCTTTGATGCAGACGTAGAACCGGAGCATCGTCTGTGAATTCGTCCCAGCGGTCTACTTTTCCGGTTTGTAGATTTACTTTTGCAACCGTGATCGTGCCGGACTGTTTGGCCGCAGCGATTAGATCTTCACCAGTTATCGACATAGAGACGATGCCGCGAAGATCTGAACTGAGGGTGCGTTGTGTGCCTTCTTTCAAACTGTGGATGTGGAGGATGGAGTTTATCGGCGTTGGTTGGTTCCAGATCAGGTATTTCTCGTTGAATGTCAGAATGGAAGCGGGGTTAGCAGGGACGGGCCGCACTCTTCCGGTGTTGGGGCCTTCCATATCGACAACAGAGAGGGGCAGGGTTGGGTTGGTGGAGTGTACGAGCGCGAGCAATTCACCTGTAGCCGGAGCGAAGGAAGCAGCGCGGATCATGCCCTGGGGCATAAAGGAAGGCCTGGGCGTGGCTACCGGTTTGTAATTAGCAGGATTCTGCTGGGAGTAAGCAGCGACCGCGACTAAGAAAACTGCAACAAATGAGTAGCGTCTCATTGCTCATAACTAGCGCAATGTGGAAGTAAAGTCAATGTGACGGTATTTGCGGAGGAGTTCGTAGAGGACGATGGCGGCGGCGTTGGATACGTTCAGGGAGTGTTTGAGGCCGAGCATGGGGAGGCGGACGAAGGTGTCGCAGCGGTTGAGTAAGTCGTCGCCGATGCCGTCTACTTCGTGGCCGAAGAGTAATAGGACTGGCCATTTGGGTTGCCAGTCGTATAGGTCTACCGCTGTTACGGCTGTCTCGATGGCGGCGATTTCGTAGCCTCTTGCGCGGAGGGTGTCTACCGTTGCTATCGCGTTGTCGCTGGGGTGCCAGAGGACGGAGTCTTCTGCTCCTAAAGCGGTTTTGGTGATGGCGCTCTTGGGGGGCCTTGCTGTGATGCCGCTGAGATAGAGGCTTTCTATTCCAGCGCCGTCGGCTGTGCGGAAGAAGCTGCCTACGTTGTACATGCTGCGGATGTTATCGAGCAGGAGCGAGACGGGTAGTTTGTCGATGTGGTCGTAGGCTTTGGCGGCCTGGGTGACTCGGAAGGGGACTCGTTCCATTACTGGCCATTCATGAGGGAGCGGTCCCAATGGGCGGTCCACATACTGAGGAAGCCGAAGGCGGCGAGGAGGCCGACGAATTGCAGGAAGACGCCTTGGTCGTGTTCTTCAGGGACGTCTTTTGTGAAGAGCCGGTAGATTGCGCCAAGGGCGATGAGGAAGAACATGGTTTCGCCGGTGATGTACCACATGATGCCCATTGTGGCGAGGATCATGATGCGCTGGCGTTGCCCCAAGACCTTGTACGCGTGGCTACCATCGAGGCCAAAGACGGGGACGAGGTTGAAGAGGTTGATAACCGCGCCCGTATGTGAAACGGCCGACATCCAGCGCTGGTTGAAGTACTGTGCGGCGGCTTCAAAGATGAGACAAGCACCGATACCCCACCACGGGCCGCCGAGGCCGATGCGGGCGTCCTGGCCCGGGTTCGTAATGGCGGCTTCACTGCGGACAAAGGCACCAAAGCCGGGGATGAACATCGGCGCGGTGGCGGGGATGCCGAAGCGGCGGAAGGCCCACATATGACCCATCTCGTGGAGGTAGATGCTGAGGACGAGGCCCACGGCGTAGCGCCAGCCGTAGAGTGCCCAGTAGACGCCGGCCGAGGCGAACATCGAGAAGAGGGTGGGGAGCTTGGTGAGGCCGAGGAAGAGGAATTTGCCTTTCGTTAGGAGGATGAGCGCGATGGTTTTGAACTTCCAGATGAGTGCGCCGACGACACCCATGCTGGTGACGATTTTCTTCCAGGGCTGGTCGTGGGGGACGTCGTGATCTTTGGGTGGAGGGAGTGCGCCGAGCTTGGCGGCGATGGCCTGGAATTGCGAAGAACCCTGGGGAAGCAGGCTTAGCATCTGCTGATAAATGGCGCGGGTTTCGTCGGTGTTGCCGACGGCTTCGGTTCTGCGGGCGCGATCTGCCATCTCCTGCAGTTCGACCGTGTAGACGAGGCGGTGGCAGGAAGGGCAGAGAAGGGCACCGGGGGTGAGCGGCTCACCGCATTGCTGGCAGAATTTCTTATCGTCCATTTAGGTTTGTTTTGCCAGTTCTGTTGAGTAGGGGCCAGCGATTGCGACCTGGATGCCATGAGTTTGTTGCCATGCCTGCTGCAGGCCGAAAAAGAGGATGGCGATACCGAGGAGGCCGCCGAAGCCTTCCTGGAGTTCGAAGAAGGGTTTCCCAAGTGAGATTACGAAGAGATAGACGTAGCCGAGGATTCCATTGACAACCTTACCTTCTTTAAAGAAGGAGTAGATGATCTGGAAGAAGAGGCTGCCGCTGATGGCGATGTAAGTGGCGATAACGGCCACGATCTGGACTGGACGACCGCCGAGGCCGCCGGTGCCCACGCGGGCGGCTTTGCCCACAAGCCAACCGACGGCAATCGAGATCAGCGCCAACTCGTAGTTGGTGATGATCAGGATTGCCGCATAGGCGATAGAGCAACCGATGGCTGAGATGACGGCGTAGAGGGTTCCTTTGAGGAGGAGACTTCTAGCCGGAGCCTGCTGTGCGGTGCCGAGAGTGGTGGCGCAATTGGGGCAAACCACCTGCCCGTTGGCGTGCCAATACTGGCTCCCGATTTTTGTCGAACACATGACGCAGGGGCCAATCCCGGAAGGGTTTGAGAACTCTGCTTTGTCGAACTGCAAATCATCCATGAGCCCTTAGGCTAACAATGATTCGAGCTCTTCAGCCGGGACGGTTTCGAATCGGAGGTCGCCGGTTTGGCGATCGTAGTCGACATTGACGTGTGTACCGTCGCGGACTTCGCCGCCGAGCAGCTTGCGGGCCAGCGGAGTTTCGATCTCTTTCTGGATCGCGCGCTTGAGGGGACGGGCACCGAAGCTGGGGTCGTGACCGATGCGAACCAGTTGCGACCTTGCGGCATCGGTGAGGGTGAGCTCGATCTTGCGTTCGGCGAGGCGCTTGCGCAGGCCGTTGAGCTGGATCTCGACGATGTCCTTGAGGTGCTCTTCGCTGAGAGCGTGGAAGACGATGGTTTCGTCGACACGGTTGAGAAATTCGGGACGGAAGAAGTGTCGCAGTTCGTCCATGACGGCGATCTTCATCATGTCGTATTCGCCTCCGGAGAAGCTGCCGCGATGCTCGAGTATCTTGTGAGAGCCGAGGTTGGATGTCATGATGATGATCGTGTTCTTGAAGTCGACGCGGCGGCCCTGACCGTCGGTGAGGTGGCCTTCGTCGAGGATTTGCAAGAGGACGTTGAAGACGTCGTGGTGGGCCTTTTCGATTTCGTCGAAGAGGACAACCGAGTAGGGGCGGCGACGGACAAGCTCTGTGAGCTGGCCGCCTTCTTCATAGCCGATGTATCCGGGAGGCGCGCCGAGGAGGCGCGAGACGTTGTGCTTCTCCTGGTATTCGGTCATATCGATGCGGATCATGGCTCGTTCGTCGTCGAACATGTAGGCGGCGAGAGCCCTTGCGAGTTCTGTTTTGCCGACGCCTGTCGGGCCGAGGAAGATGAAGCTGCCGATGGGGCGCTGGGGATCTTTGAGGCCGCTGCGGGCGCGGAGGACGGCTTCGGCTACTGCTGTGACTGCCTCGTCCTGGCCGATGACGCGCTGGTGGAGGTCTGCTTCGAGGTTGAGCAGCTTCTTCATTTCGCCTTCGAGGAGTTTCGAGACGGGGACGCCGGTCCAGCGGGCGACTACGGCGGCGATGTCTTCTTCGTCGACGACTTCTTTGAGGAGCTTGGCCTGGCCCTGGTTGGTGGCTAGCTTGGCTTCGGTGTCGGCGAGCTCGCGTTCTAGTTGCGGGATCTCACCGAACTTGATGCGGGCGGCCGCGCTGTAATCGGCACCACGCTCGACACGGTCGAGATCCACGCGGAGTTGTTCCAGTTTTTCGCGGATTTGACGCAGACGGTCTACGCCGCCCTTCTCAAGATCCCACTGGGCGCGGAGGCCGTCGGACTGGCCCTTGAGGTCGGCAAGTTCTTTGTCGAGTTTTTCGAGACGGTCTTTCGAGGCGTCATCACTCTCTTTGCTGAGGGCGGTGCGCTCGATCTCAAGCTGCATCACTCGGCGGGAGATTTCGTCGAGCTCGGCTGGCATCGAATCGATTTCGGTGCGGAGCTTGGCTGCGGATTCGTCGACAAGGTCGATGGCTTTGTCGGGCAGGAAACGGTCTGCGATGTAGCGATTGGACAGGACTGCGGCGGCGACTAAGGCTGCGTCCTTGATGCGAACGCCGTGGTGGACTTCGTAACGCTCTTTAAGGCCACGGAGGATCGAGATGGTGTCTTCGACCGAGGGCTGGTCGACCATGACGGGCTGGAAGCGGCGCTCGAGGGCGGCGTCTTTTTCGATGTACTTGCGGTATTCGTCGAGCGTTGTCGCGCCGATGCAGTGCAGTTCGCCACGAGCGAGCATGGGCTTGAGGAGGTTGCCTGCGTCCATGGAGCCTTCGGTCTTGCCGGCTCCAACGACGGTGTGGAGTTCGTCGATGAAGAGGATGATTTGACCTGCGGCTGTTGCGACTTCTTTGAGGACGGCCTTGAGGCGTTCTTCGAATTCACCACGGTATTTGGCACCGGCGATGAGTGCGCCCATGTCGAGGGAGACGATGCGCTTTTGCTTGAGGCCCTCGGGGACGTCGCCACGGATGATGCGCTGGGCGAGGCCCTCGGCGATTGCGGTTTTGCCGACGCCGGGTTCTCCGATCAGGACGGGGTTGTTTTTTGTGCGGCGGGAGAGGACCTGGATGACGCGGCGGATTTCTTCGTCGCGACCGATGACTGGATCGAGCTTGCCTTCGGCGGCCATCTTGGTGAGGTCGCGGCCGTATTTTTCGAGAGCTTCGTAGGTCTCTTCGGGGTTCTGGCTGGTGACGCGCTGAGACCCTCGAACGGCCTGGATGGCAGTTTCGAGACGCTTGCGGGTGAGGCCGGTTTCTTTGAGGAGACGGCCAGCGGTGCCGGTGTCTTCGAGGGCAGCCAGGAGGACGTGCTCGACGCTCAGGAAGTCGTCTTTGCTCTTTTTCGCTTCGGCTTCAGCGTCGGCGAAGAGCTTGGTGAGACGCGTGGTGACGTAGATCTGATCCGGACCGCCGGATTGAGTGGAAACCTTGGGGAGTTTGTTGATCTCCTGCTCGAGGCGTTGCTTGAGCGCGTCGGGCTGGACTTCGGCCTTTTTGAGGATGGCCGGGGCAAGCCCGTTCGGTTGATCGAGGAGGGCGACGAGTTCGTGCTCGACATCGACCTGCTGGTTCTGCATTCTGAGCGCGTGAGTCTGCGCTGTTCTGAGTGATTCCTGAACTTTTTCGGTGAAACGATTGAAATCCATAATTACCGCCAGTCACAGAATATCAACTTAGCTCATCTTTGTCTAGTTTTATGAGTGTGATTTGCTAAGATTTTTTCTTGCTCATGCGGGCTTGGAGGCGTATATGCTGACTAGAGATGCGGTTTTTGCTTGTGATTCTTGGATTGATGGGGCTCTGGGGCTGCAGCCCGGCAGGCTCGGGGACGGTTGCGAGTCCGGCAGAGGCGAAGGCTTATATTCGCGAGTTGGCGCTAGGACAGGTGGAGATGAAGGCTGCCGAGAGCTTTGGCGGGCAGCAGTTGGTGGAGATTACGGGGCAGATCCGGAATAACGGGCCTCGTGTTTTGAAGAAGGTGGAATTGAATTGTGTTTTCTTTGATCCGTATGGGCAGGTGGTGTTGCGCGAGACGGTAGCTATTGTGAGGGCGGACAAGGGTGGGCTTAAATCGAATGAGACGAGGCCGTTCCGGTTGCCGTTTGATACGCTGCCGAAGACCTGGAATCAGGTGATGCCGCAGATGGTGATTGCCGGGATTGTGTTTGAGTAATGGGGAAGATACGGCTGATTGAAGACGACCGGGACCAGCGGGAACTGCGGACGATGTTGCTTGAGACGGTGGGGCATACGGTGGTGGCCCAGGGTGAGGATCTGGTGTTGATGGATTTGCGGATTCCGACGCTTGAGGCTGGCCTCAAGCAGATTCGTGAAATCAAGAATTCATCGAAGCCGCCTAAGCTGGTTGTTTTGAGTGGTGCGGTGGCAGAGCTGCGTGGCACCGAGGAGGAAAAGATGGTGGATGCGATTCTGGAAAAGCCTTGCCCGACTGGAAAGCTGCTGAAGACGATTCAGGCTTTGTTGGTGCTGATGGTGTTTTGTGTTGCGGCTTTTGGGCAGCCTAAGGATTTGAAGCGTCATGCGCCGATTCTTTACCAGCGTGCGGATACGGTGGGGACCGATAACGATATTCCGCTGCTGATGTATGTGGAATGGGATAAGACGGATCAGTCGCTTACTTACACGGTGATTTTTTCGAATGAAGATGGTGGGACTTCTACCCGGGACCTGATGGCGCGTTGGGGCCGGACCACCGATATTGAGTATGTGTATAAGGTCTGGCTGAATGAGGATGGTTCGGCCGGGGTGAGGCAGATACAGGCCAAGGATCATAAGGATGTTCCTTTTGAGGGGCCGTTTGAGGGGGACCGGCCGTTGCTGGTTCCGGTGACTCGCAACAACATGGTGGCTGGGGTGAAGGAGAAGACGGGGCGGCGGTTTGACTTTGATCCGATCCTGATGGATTTGAGTGAGCACTCGCGGGAGTATGTGATGGATCAGAAGCCGGAGACGTGGAAGATCATGGGTGAGGAGTTGAAGCGGGAAGGGAAGTTGCGGCCGTACGGGGTGGTGCGGGGTGAGGATATCAGCGACCCGACTAATTACGTGTATGTCGAGTTTTTGTCTACGCAAAAGGCTGGGGGGCGGGTGGCTGTTGGGTTTACGTTGCCAGGTGGGAAGCAGGTGCAGATGAGCCATTTGGGTAAGCCTGGGAATTCTGTGGAGCGGAGCGGGTGGATGCGGCTCGCGACGGAGTTGCCGCCGGGGACCAAGCTGGCGGATTTGGGGACGGTGGTGTTTGCGTGTTACGGGAAGGGGAGTTGTGTTGTTGAGCGAGTGGCCTTTGTCGAGTTGAAGGGGGAACGGAAGGGAGTGGACTGGAGTGGACCTTCGGAGATTAAGGCAGGTGAGATTTGGTTGTCGCGGTTAAAGTAGCTGCCAGGTCGAGCCAGAGCGAGGTTGTTGGGACGATGGCCGATGGGTCGCTTAAGGTGAAGGTGATGGCCCCGCCGGAAGATGGAAAGGCGAATGAAGAAGTTTGCCAGGTGCTTGCGGCTCATTACAAGGTGAAGCGTGCGGATGTTGAGGTGATTGCGGGGCAGACGAGTACGCGGAAGCTGGTGCGGGTGAAGGACTGAGTTTTGTCGCTCACTTCGTTAGTTTAGTAGCGTCCTTTGCCGATCTGAGGGAGGCACTTTGAGAAGGATTCGGCATGTCCGGTGATGCGGAAACCTGACGCCCTACGAATGGTTAGTGCAAAAAAAAAAACTAAGTGCTTTAGGCCCCGCCGTTGGAAGCCTTGGATGCCGTTGTAAAATCGTCGGTTTGTTCAAGTCAAATGGTACGGTCTACTGGGGCGTACCATTTGACGGATGCCTTCGCCGTTAGTCAGGAGCTATCGCTATTGGGGATGTCTCGGATGGTTCCAGGATCATTTCAAGCCTGGCACGAAATCAGCGGGATCGAGGTCAAAAAACTCTAATCGCCGCTGGAACGGAATCACGCCTGCGGCAACGAGATTGGTCCACATTCGATCCGCGTACTGGTTCGCGGATGCCTCGCGCTCTTGGGGTGGGCGCTCATCGTATATCGCCTGCAGCTCCGCGCGCCAATCGTATTCATCTTTCTGCCAGTCAGGTGGCGCAACCGGTCGTTCAACTCTTTCCAGCCGATCGACCCAATGACCGATTTCATGAAGGACGGTGCGGTATAGCTGGGTGTTTCGAATTGTCTCTAACGAGCATTGAAGGGAGAAGCGGCGGCCCTTCCTTGTTACGATGTGGCCATCTTTGAGAAGGCGTTCAAATTCGGCTTTCGAGTCCGGTCGCATTGAGGCAGTCAGTGAAAACCCGAAGTCCGGTTCAGTCGACTCCAAAAAAATGGCAGGGCCCTTGAACATGCCGTCCTGGGGGCGACCGATCTCACCTCCGTATGCAAGGCGTCCCCACACTCCATTTAGCAAGGCTTCCTTACGCTTGGGCTGGCGCAAAACAAATAGCGAAAGCCCTTCCCAGTCCTGTAACGGAAGGTGACTAAGCAGGTATGCAATGTCCTCCACAGTGCATGCATGGACGCATCCTCGACTAGTCCTTTCGACTACAAAATCCACATCGCGATCACGCACGACCCGCTTCGCGGTCCGATATTCTCCAAGGTCTCGCCAATGCCAGATTGGCCCGTTGAACCTTGAGGGAATCACCAATCGGTTATCGTGACCACGCCCGCTGGCGGAGGTGCCAATATTGCGATTTCTTCGAGTTGGATTGCGTGGAGCGCGGCTGCCCATCTATCGTAATCGTACCCTTTGGGCATTGCCCGCGGTGCCTACGGTCAATTTGACTCGCCGAAAGTCGCGCAGTGTAGCGGAGAGTAGTACGCAGCCCGCGCCGCACTATTTGCATCGACGGGAAGACTCGGAAGCACGCAAAACTATTTTGACGGAAGTACGCTAAGGAATGCTGAAAGCCACAGGGGGAACTCGTCGATTGCTTCCAGGATCTGCTTGACGATTTTGGGGTGAAGGGTGGTTCCGCTGTGGAAATGGAGCGCTACTCTTGTCACCGCATCAGTGTCTGACGTGCGGATCCCCAACCTTACGGATGGGGCTCGACGGGGATTTTCCTGGGGGACGGAGGGATCTGTTTTGAGTTTGCCTGTCGCCCTCAGTTCATCGTTTCGAGGTAGAGTTCTAGCGCCTCTTTGATGTTGGCGAGGGTTTCTTCGATGGTCTGGCCTTGCGACTGGCAGCCTTTAAGTTCCGGGCACCACGCGTAGTAGCCGTGCTCGTCTTGCTCGATCACTACACTTAGTTTGGGTGCCATGTCTTTCATTGTATTTGCTTGCATCATTCGCGGCCTTTGGCAATTTGAGGGGGGAACTTACGGGCGCGGTCGAGATCTGTGCGGAGCTGGCGGGTGATCTTGTCGGCTACGTCGGCGGAGGCGCCGCGGAATTTGGCTCCGAAGCTTTCCTGGGTGGTGGACCAGAGGACGTCGCCTTCTTTGTTTACGATACGGACGGCGGCTACTGCTTCGTGTTTGCGCTCGTTGATCTTGACGTCTTCGTTCGATGTTACGCCGATGGAGGCTGCGGCGCGCTCGGAGTTTCTGCCGTTGAGGGAGCCGCGACCGGTGGATGTGCCGGTTCTGACGCCGAGGCTTTCGTGCGAGCTGAACTGTTCGTTGAAGACGAGGTCTTCGGCTGTGCCTTTGAGGAAGGCGTCGGCGCGTTCGGGGTTTTCTGTTACGGCGAAGAAGCCGGCACTTTGCATGGCGGCGATGATCATGTCGCGGATCTGGTTTGCTGCTTCGCCACCGCTGAGTTCCTGGACGTGGAGACGGCGGATGCGGAGGAGTTGAGTGAGACCTTCATCGACGGGACTCATGGATGAGGACTCGACTCGGACTATGGGGGGAGATGGTAGTGGCTGTTCGGGGGGAGGGGGTGGTGTGGACGCAGGTTTCTCTGCGGCCGAGGCTGCAAAGCCTGACCAGCCAAACCCGAGCAGCATTTGTTTAGCTGCGGTACGCCTTCCGGGCTTCATCGTCCTGTACCTTTACTTTCAATCCGGTCCTCGCTTCCAGGCTGGCAAGAGTTGGACGGATTGACGACTTTGGTAGGCGCAGTACCAAGGCCTGATCATATCCTTTTTCGTCGCGATAGTGAAGGGTGAGGTAATGGTCGCGCTTTTTGCTGAGCAGGAACATCGGGGAGATCAAGATAGCTTCGAGGTAGCGGCGGTCTACTTTTTGGCCATACTCGATCGAGCGAATTTGGTTGTAGAGGATCGTAACTTTTTGTTGTTTGCTGCCAAATACCATTAGATCCGTTTGATCCATAGCGAGGCGGCCGTCCTGACCACTTTTGAATGTCGCTAAAGTGCCCCCTATAAATTCAGCTTTGCTGTCGGCTGCTTCAAGACCGATCAGGCAGAGAACCAGACAGAGAACTAATTCGATCCGGAGACGGCCAAATTGTCGCATCATAACCATAGTGGAAAGAGTGTGGAAAAAATCTCAATAATTTCTAAGGTTGGGGACCTAGTTGGGGGTGTACTACGGACGGCAGACATGCCGACCCGTAGGCCGGTGCTGCGGGAACACTTTGAGAGCTCAGTCGACAACGTGTTTATTGTGGGGGATCTTGCCGGGGCGCCGGTGATCAAGCTGGCACTCGAGCAGGGAGAAGAGCTCGCTCAGCATCTGGGTGGGTTGTTGCGCGTGGGTGGTTTGGCTGTCGATTATGACGTTGTGGTGGCAGGGGCTGGGGCGGCGGGACTGGCGGTGGCGTTGCGGCTGCAGGAGAAGGGGCACCGGGTGCTGGTGATAGAGAAGTCGGAGCTTGCTGCGACTTTTCGGGATTTTCCGCAAGGCAAGTTTATTTATGCAGAGCCCGAGTCGCGGGCAAATGTTTCCGCTCTTGATTTTTCTGAGGCTCCGAAGGAAGAACTGATTGAGCGGTGGCAGCGGCAGGTTGCGGCGGCCGGGATTCCTTTGCATTGCGGGGAAGCGCTGACTGCGGTGACTCCTGGCGTGCCGCTGGTGGTGAAGACGGCGAAGGCTGAATATAGGGCCCGGTTCTTAGTGTTGGCGAGCGGAGTGAGGGGGAACCCGCGCAAGTTGGGGCTGCCTGGGGAGGATCAGCCGCATGTGCTGCATAAGCTCTACAACCCGGGTTTGTATGTGGGCAAAAAGATTCTGGTGGTGGGTGGCGGGAATAGTGCGGCGGAGGCGGCGATTGCGCTGAGTGAGCGAAATCAGGTGGTGTTGATGCACCGTGGCGCGACGCTGGAGCGGTTGTTTGGAGAGAACCGGAAGAAGCTGGCGGAGTCGACGGTTGAGGTTCGTTTCAATTCGGAACTCAAGTCTTTCGATACTGAGTTTGATCAGATTTTTGTGTTGATTGGTGCGGATTTACCGACGGGATTCCTGAAGAGTCTTGGTGTGAAGCTTGAGAATGAGTGGGACTGGAAGCGGTGGTTGGGGCTGCTTGTGACTTTTGCGATTGCCTATTCGATCTATGGCATCAAGCTGGGCAAGGGCGAGGAGTTCTGGCCTTATCGTGGCTGGGGCTATGAGGCAATGAGCTTCTTTGGACGTGGGTGGAGTTTTTGGTACACGGTGCTCTATACATCGGTGGTGACCGTGTTTGGATTGCAGGCGATGAAGCGGTGGGGGATCGATAAGAAGGATAAGTTTCAGATCTACCGCTTTGCTTCGCTGATTGGTTTTCAGTGGATCTTTTTCTTTCTGATTCCGGAGTTTTTGTTTGCCTGGGCGGTGAAGTATCAGTGGGTGGGGGAGAGTTTGGCGAAGGACCCGAACTTTGCCAATAATGCGTGGCGAAGCTACGGGATTGTTTATGCCTGGCCGCTGTTTTTCTATACGTTTTTCTCGAACCCGAGTGATGTGTGGATTGTTTGGGGCGTGATTCTGAGCTTTGTGCTTTTGCCCATCCTCGTGCTGTTTCATGGCAAGCGGTATTGCACCTGGATTTGCGGTTGTGGCGGGTTGGCTGAAACGCTGGGGGACCGCTGGCGGCATCTGGCACCGAAGGGGCGTACGGCGATCTCGTGGGAGCGGATGAATCTGATTGTGCTGGGCGCGGCTGTTGTGGTGACGGTGTTGATGCTGGGGCAGGATGTGGTGAAGGCTTTTCGTGAGCCGGCCGGGACGGGGATCAAATACTACAGGCTGGTGGTGGATACGTGGCTGGTGGGCATCCTGCCTGTGGCGCTTTATCCGTTTTTTGGGGGCAAGGTGTGGTGCCGGTACTGGTGTCCGCTGGCTAAGATGATGGAGGTGTGGGCGAGTTTCTACACGCGGATGCGCTGGAGCCGGTTTGCGATTGTGGCCGATGACAAGTGCATCGCTTGTGGCGAATGTTCCCGGAACTGCCAGGTGGGTATCGACGTCATGAGTTATGCGCTGCAACAAAAGGAATTGAACAACCAGAATTCCTCGTGCATTGGTTGTGGGATCTGCATTACGGTTTGCCCGATGACAGTTTTAAGTTTTGGAAAGATCGAAGAGCCTGTGAAGCTCATCCAAATAAAGACATGATTATTTCTCCCGATACAAAACGAGGCCAGCGGATCCCGCCCGGGCAGAGCCAGACGGTGAAGTGGCCGGTGCTGGATGCCAGCGGTACGCCGCCGATGGATATGACGAAGTGGCGGCTGGATGTTTTTGGCCTGGTCGAGAAGGAAGTTTCCCTGACCTGGGATGAGTTTATGGCTCTGCCGCGCGTCGAGGTATTTTCGGACTTTCACTGTGTGACGCGCTGGTCGCGCCTGGACAATACGTGGACTGGGGTGGCTGTTTCAACTTTGATGGAGCTGGCAGGTGGGGTGAAGGCCGAGGCGAAGTTTGTGAGTGCGCTTGGCTATGACTATGGCTGGACGACGAATTTGCCGATTGCCGATTTTCTGATGGAGGATGCGCTGGTTGCGACGCATCACGATGGAGTGGCCTTGACGCCGGAGCATGGCGGGCCGGCAAGGTTGATTGTGCCGCAGCTTTATGCGTGGAAGTCTGCGAAGTGGCTGGGTGGGCTTGAGTTGCTGGCGGAAGACAAGCCGGGCTTCTGGGAGCGTAACGGCTATCACAATCATGGAGACCCCTGGAAGGAGGAGCGCTTTGGCTATTAGCCGGAGACAGATCTTTCTGTCAGGTGCGCCGGTGGCGTTGGGGATGGCTGGGTATGCGGTGTACCGGCAGGCTCCGATTTTCTTTGATCAGTTTGGCGAAGAGCTCTTTAAGACGATTGCCAAGGCGCCGGCGAAGCCGAATCCAAAGGGTTGGAAGGATGCCGGGCTTAATGTGGCGTGGCTGGGGCATGCGACGACATTGATTCAGATAGACGGGTTTACGATACTGACCGACCCGGTGTTTAGCAACCGGTGCGGGATTGATCTGCTGGTGGGTACGATGGGGCCGAAGAGGCTTGTCGAGCCGGCGCTGACGATCCCGGAGTTGCCGAAGATTGATCTCATATTGCTGAGCCATGCGCATTTTGATCACTGGGATATGCCGTCGCTCAGTGCTCTATCTAATACCGGGATTCCGGTGGTGTGTGCGCGTGAGACGCAGGATCTTCTCACCGCTTCGAGATGGAAGAGTGTTACCGAGTTGGGTTGGCGGGAGACGGTGCGGTTTGGGCCGGTGGAGGTGAAGGGTGTTGAGGTGCAGCATTGGGGCGCGCGCGTGCGTCGCGATACGCATCGCGGGTACAACGGCTATCTGATCGAAGCGGGCAAGTACAAGGTGTTGTTCTCCGGGGATACGTCGCACACGAAATCGTTTGCCGAGCTTCGTGGGGGCAAGCCGATTGATCTGGCGATCATGCCGATTGGGGCTTACAACCCGTGGATTATGAGCCATTGCACGCCGGAGCAGGCGATTGAGATGGCGGGATGGGCTGGGGCTGAGAGGATCATGCCGGTGCACCATCAGACCTTTGTGTTGAGCCGGGAGCCGGTGAATGAGCCGATTGAGCGATTCATGACGGCGGTGGGGGCGGATACGTCGCGGGTGGTTGCGCGCGAGATTGGGCGCGAGTGGAGTGTTATTAGTTAGAGAGTGCGAATTTTTTTTAGCCTTTGTTTGTTGTTGATCCTTTGCGGCTGCCGTCAGACAGAGAAGGGGCAGGGCGGGAGCGAAGTGTCGGGGTCTGGGGGGAGCGCCGGGGCCAAGAATGCGGCGAAGGATTTGATGCGCTGTGCGGCTCCGATCGCGACCGTGGCGCTGGTGGAAGATCCGGCTGGTTATGCCTACATGTCCCGTTACAGCCTGCCTTCGCCGCTATCGCTGATGCGTCTGATGATGCAGCAATCGGGATGCTTCCGGGTGGTGGATCGTAGTGCCGGGATTGAAGCTGCCAAGCGGGAGCAGGAGCTTGACAATTCCGGGATGCTGCGCAAGGATCAGACGATTCGCAAGAGGCAGGTGATTGAGGCGCAGTATTCGATGCTGACCTCGATTGTGTTTAGTGAGAAGAATGCGGGGGATAGCTTTGGTGGCCTTGTGTCGCGGTTGCCAATCGTGGGTGAATTTGCGGGACTGCTGGGGAATGTGCACTTCAAGGAAGCGCAGACGGTGTTGTTTTTGACTGACAACGAGACGAGTGAGCAGGTGGCGAGCGCGACGGGGAGTGCACGGGCGACCGATCTTGGGGCGGGTGGGTTGATGATTGGGGCGTTGGGTGGTGCGGCGCTGGGTGGGTGGGGGACAACGAATGAAGGCAAGGTGATTGCTTCGGCTTTGCTTGATAGTTTCAATAACATGGTTCCGCAAGTGCAGATACTGATGCAGAAGGAGATGCCGGCAGCGGTGCCGACCAAGAAACGATGACCCGCCGAGATCTATTGATGGCGCCGCTGGTGGCGATTCGACTGGAAGACTGGGTTGCTGCGGATGGGAGCGCGTTTCCAACGTCATCGTGGAGGGTGACCGAGGATGGACTGCAATCGATTGGGGGACTGAAGACTTTTCAGGACATCAAGACGGTGAAGCTCTATGAGGACTTTGATTTCACGTTTGAGTGGAAGATGATGCCGCTTGGCAATAGCGGTGTGAAGTACCAGATTGAGAAGTCCGACAAGTGGCAGCCGAAGGGGCTTGACGGTTTCCACATTCGTGCACGTGGGCCCGAGATGCAACTCGTCGATGATGCGGGGAACGCGGATGCGCAGAAGGGGCCGCTGAAACAGTGTGGATCGCTGTATAACCATATTGCTTGCACGCGGCCGGCTAAGGTTCGGTTGGGTGAGTTCAATACGGCTCGCCTGTTGATTCGCGGGCTCCACGTGGAACACTGGATCAACGGGGAGCGGCTGGTTTCGTATGAGCTCGAATCGGTGAAGCCGTCGGCAATTTCGTTGCAGAACCACGCTTGTGATGTGTGGTTCCGGAAGTTGCGGATCGAGGTATAAACATAAGCATGGTGAGTTTCAACCTGCGGATCATCTTGGTTCTGAGCCTGCTTTTTAGCAATTCTGCCGCGGCAAAAGACTTGAAGGACTGGCGCAGGCTCGAATCGCTCAAACCCGGGGCAGAGCTCAAGATAGAGCTTAAGCAAAGGGCAGGCAAGTTGAAAGGGACACTGGTGAAGCTGGACGACACCGGTATTGATTTAGAGCTTAAGGGCCGCGCTACGAGAAGGGTGAACAGGACTGAGATTCAACAGATTCGCGCTTCCGATGGGGTTAGGAAGTCGTCTCCGCTGATTGGTGCAGCGGCCGGAGCGGCAGTGCTAGGCTCTATCGGTGCTCAGGAGCGCTTCGACTTTACCCCCACCGGAGTGCTGATCGTGGCGGGGATTGGGGCGCTGATCGGGTTTGGGATCGGAAGCGCTTTTCGCAGCCCAGTTGTTTATTTAGCGCCGTAACTGTTAGGGCAGGGCGAAGGCGATGTACTGGCCGTCGATGGGCTTCTGGGTGGCAGGGGTGAGGCCGACTTGAGCTGAGGCGCAGAAGACGATGTACTGCTTGCCGTTGACTTCGTAAATGGCGGGGATGCCTTCCATCGCGGTTGGGACTTCCTGCTCAAAGAGCAGCTTGCCGTTTTCGATGTCGAAGGCGCGGACCTTTCGATCGCGCGTGCCGGTGAAGATGATGCCTGTGGCCGTTACGATAGGGCCGAGTTTGGGATAGTGGGTTCCGGTGTTCTTGATACCCTTGGCGGCTAGCTCGGGGACTTCGCCGAGGGGCTGGGTCCATTTGATGGAGCCGTCGTTGAGGTCATAGACGGTGAGGGAGGTCCAGGGTGGCTTGATGGCGGAGAGGCCGTCGCTCGCGATCATGAAGCCGAAGGCACTTTCGAAGCGTTCTTCTGCAGTCATGCCGGGGACTTCGTCGACCTTCTTGTCGAGCTTGAGCAGGCAGGGGAGATCTTTGCTGACGACGACGAGGGTGCCCTTGAAGGGGTCGACGGCTGCGCCGCCCCAGTTGGCTCCACCGTTGTTGCCAGGCATCTGGATTGCGCCGCGCTTGGCCGGGGGCGTGAAGAGGCCTTCGTTGCGGGCGCTGAGGATCTGGTCTCGAAACTTGGCGCGGTCTGCGGCGCTTAAGTAAGGGCTGAGATCGTCTACGCCGAAGGTCTGACGCGCGAAGGGTGCGGGTTTGGTGGGGAAGGGTTGGGTGGGCCAGTTGGTCTCACCGGGCATGTCGGTCTTGGGGACGGGGCGTTCTTCGATGGGCCAGAGGGGCTTACCGTTGGTACGATCAAAGACCCAGACGAAGCCTTGCTTAGAGACTTGCGCGACAGCGTCGACGGTCTTGCCTTCGTGCTTTACCGTGAGGAGCTTGGGGGCAGTGGAATCGTCGTAATCCCAGATGTCGTGGTGGACCATCTGGTAGTGCCAGAGACGTTTGCCGGTGCGGGCGTCGATGGCGATGAGCGAGTCTGCGAAGAGGTTGTGGCCTTCGCGGTCTTTGCCGTAGAAGTTGTACTTGGCACTGGCTGTGGGGGCGAAGAGAATGCCGCGCTTTTCGTCGATGCTCATCTCGCTCCAGACGTTGGCGCCGCCGACGGTTTTCCAGGCGTCTTTGGGCCAGCCGTCGTAGCCGAATTCGCCGGGGCGGGGGATGGTGTGGAAGGTCCAGGCGAGTTTGCCGGTGCGGACGTTGTAGGCGCGGATGTCGCCGGGTGCGGAACCGTAGCCCTGATTGGTGGCCGAGCCGACGATGACGAGGTCTTCGAAGATGCGGCCGGGGGAGAGGGACTGGAGGACGGTGAGGAGTTTGGGGTCACGATCGAGGCCTTCGCGGAGATCGACCTGGAAGGATTCGATGGTCTTGCCGGTGAGGGCGTCGATGGCTCGCATGATGTGGTTGCTGGCCAGGATCAGGCGGCGCTCTTTGCGGTCTTTGCTCTCCCAGTAGTTGATGCCGCGGTTGGTGATGGCGGTGGTGCCAGCGGGGGGAGTCCATTGCCAGAGCTGCTTGCCGGTGGAGGCTTCGAGGGCGACGATGGAGTTGCCGGCGCCCATGACGTACATGTAGTTGTCGACGACGACGGGGTTGAAGCTGTAGCGCTTGTTTTCGCCGATCTTGAAGGTCCAGGCGACTTGCAGTTTGGCTACGTTGCTCTTGTTGATTTGGGTGAGCGAGGTGTACTGCGAGGAGTCTGGGCCGCCGCCGTAATCGTTCCAGGTGCGGTAGTCTTGCGCGATGAGTTGCGCTGCGATGAGGACGAGAATGTAACGCATTTAGACGAGCTTCTTTTGTGCGGCAGTGCGGGGCTTCCAGCGGTATGCGGCGAGGGAGTTCTTGTAGAAGTATTTTTCGGCTACGGCGCGGGGTTTGGTGGAGACGTAATCCTTTACTACAGTGAGGACTTGCTCGTAGGTGCCGAAGCCATCGCTGTTGGGCCAATCGCTGCCGAAGACGACGCGATCTTCGCCGAAGCGCTGCCACATCTCATCCAGGACGGGTTTGTAGAAGACGCTATTGGGTTTGCCTGAAGTGTTCTTGATCTTGAGGACAGACGAGACTTTGACGTAGATCTGCTTGCGGGCGGAGAGGTCGCGCAGGACTGCGTCGGCTTTGCTGATTTCTTCCATGCCTGGCAGGTGGTCGATCATGATGCGGAGATCGGGGACCAGGTCTGAAGCGCGGCGGAGGTCTTCGAGGAGTTTCTTGTTGGGGTTGGCAGAATCCATGATCATGCCGTTTTTGGCTAGCTCTTTGAGGCCGGCAATGAATTCGGGCTTGCCCAGCTCGTTGCCGATATCGTAACCCCAGATGTTGCCGTAACGGATGCCGAGGTAGAGCGAGTTCTTGCGGAGCTTGTCGAGTTCGGTGCGGAAGTTTTTGTCACCCGGCGGGATGTTGCCGACCATGCCGACCATGATGGGTGCGGGGGCGCAGACGTCGAGAACCCACTGGTTGTCTTCCAGCCAGGGGCTGCATTCGAGCTCGATGGCGCCGACGACGCCGAGCTTGGAGGTGAGGTCTATGTAACGCGGGGGGAGGGCCGTTTTGTAGCGGACTTTGTCTTCTTTGGGCGGCCAGGGAATGCCTTTGGGGCGGGTGGGGTCGAAGAGGTGGATGTGGGTATCGATGATCGGGATTTCTGTTGCAGGCGCCATGGCTGCAGCCAGCAAAGTGCGGCGGGTCATGTTAGCTAAGATAAACCACTTGAGCGGCAATTGCAGCGGCGAGGCAAAGGATTCCCAAGAGAATTGCGGCCTGGTAGGCTTGCCAGCCGGTGAGGGTGGAGGTGAGGTGGGTGGGGTTTGCGGGGTCTACGGAGATCTGGATGTGGGAGCCTGGGGCTCGCTCGCCGAGAAAAGCTTCGATTCGGGAGCGCTTTGAGTTGGGTTTGCCGTCAGTTTTCCATTCGCGGAAGGAACGGCCTTCGAAGGAGTATTGGAGGAGGAGTTGGGCGGTGTGGAGGTTGTTGGGGGTTTGGGTGATGCGGTTGGCGATGATAAGGGCGTCCTGGGTGGAACGGGATTTGACGCAATCGATCTGCCAGATACAGGCCAGACCGGAGGCTACGGAAATCAGGACGAGGAAGAGAACAACGGACTTCAACAGATATTTCTCCACTTAACACGCGCTAAGTGGAGGCCGGGAAGCTCAGGGGTTATTTTTTGCGGGTGGCGCTCCATTTGTTGGTAGCGCTCATTTCGACTGCGCTCGCGCTGCCTTCGATGGCGTCGCCGTTTACGGTGCCGGTCATCTCGTAGGTCATGGAGCCGCCGGAGGGGCGCTCGCGCTTGAGGGTGAACTTGATTTTGTCACCGTCGACGGTGCCGTTTTCGATTTCGAGCTTGCGGGTTTCTGACATCCAGAAGGTGCCGGTGAGCTTGCCGCCTTCAGACTTCATGACAGCCTTGGCGTTGAGTTCGCCGAAGGGGCTGGCCATCTTCCAGGACCATTCGCCGTCGGGGGTGCCTTCGGCGAGGAGGGCGAATGAAAGAGTGAAAAGGGCGATTAGCAAACGCATACGACCAGAGAGATGGAGGTACGGCTGTCGCGGATGGATTATTTTACGGGATTTGGATGGTGACGTCGCCGAGGACTATGGTTTGGCAGCCGAGGCGGGAATCGTCGGTGACGCCTTCAGCCATGCCGACGAAATCGAGTTCGTCCTGGTTGGGCTCGCTCAGGTTGGCTGCGCCGTCTTTGATGATGACGTGGCATGTGGTGCAACTGCAGTTGCCGCCGCAATCGTGATTGAGGGGGAGGTTGAAGTGCATGGCGAGATCGAGGATGGAGCCGGGCTTGCCGTGGCCGCCGTAGGGGACGCTGCCGACTTCGAATTCGTGGACGGAACCGTCGTTAAAGAGAGTGAGCTTGGGCATAAGAATAAGAAAATTGATTGTGGCTGGAGAGATCCAACCAAACAGACCAACCACCAAGTCTAGCCGATTTTCCTTCTCGATTAGGACCCTGCAAGCACCGAATTTGTCCAACCTCGACACCAACAATGCGTTGCAACTGGGTGGGAACGAAAGAGGTAAGGACTGGACACGGTAGTCCCAGCCTGAAGGTGCCCCCGCCCTCAAGTGAAATCCACGCTTGACATAATTCAGTGTGCGGCTTTAATTGGAAGGTGAGGCAATGAAGCCACGCCTGAAGGAATGCAAAATATATGGACGATCTCTATCAAATTATTATTTTCGACAAAAATGGGCAAGGCCATACCGATGATCCCGCTTTGGGCGCCAACCCGCCGCGCAGTTACGAAGAGTGCGAATCGGACATAGACGCCCTGTTGGCTGATACCAGCGGACGGAAGTTTGTTAGCGAAGATTTCGAGATTATTGACGTCGAAGTTTAGAACAGGACGAATTGGAGGAAATAAAAAGGGAGGAATTTGGTGGCCAGAGAGGGACTTGAACCCCCGACACGCGGATTTTCAGTCCTATCAAGCACTTGCGGAGTATTCCTGAGTCTTGGTGAGTATGAGCAACAGGCCAATAGAATCAGGCTCTTCATCGTTCAGCGCAATTCAACCAAACTCGCTAGAATTGCCGAGAGTCTCTGAGTTGGCACACAGTCGGCGCACAAATCCCGCCTTCCGCGCGGTACAGTTTTCCGATTAACCAACTTGCCAGTGTCTGTGGCAAAAATTCTGGCATGGTAGGTGGCGTTCATGGATCTGATGCAGGAATCCGGTATGTAGGAGGGTTGGGAAGGGTCTGTCGCGTCGCAGTCAGGGGAATACGAGCCACTGTTATATATTTCCGGCGGATCCGTCCTGCATGCGTAGTATAAGAACTGGTTATACTTTTGCTCCCAACGCTATACATGAAACGACAGCCTTTCCAATCACATCTCAAGAAGTGATAGCATTATGCCGATAAGAATAGTGGTTGAAAATATGGACATCCAATTGAAGGACAGACTTTCAAGCTCAGACCAAGATCTGTACCGTGCCTTGGCAGCCGCTTTCCGTAAGCATGGACCGGACCTTTCCGCTTCGTTTAAGGAGTTGAGGGAGACGGTTAAATTGCAGGATATTGGCGATGTCGAGCCGCTAAAATCGCAGAGTAGATCTGCACTCGCGAATGCCGGAAAACCTTAATTTCACCCCCAATCCGAATCGATCGATTCTCATTCACGGTGTCATCGCCTATGAGTTAATTGATAATCTGCTGCCTCAGATTCTCAAACTCCAGGCTGAGTCCAAAGATCCGATAACCGTTTACATCAATAGTCCAGGTGGCACGGTCCAAGATTGCGACAACCTGCTGAAATTGCTCAAGGCTGGCACAATTGACAGTCCTTCAGCGTGCCAAATAATCACGGTAGCGATGTTCACTGCGGCCAGCGCAGCCGCAAAACTTTTGGTGGATGGTGATTACGCTGTTGCGTATCCATGGAGTCAAATCTACTTCCATGGCGTAAGAGTCACAAAGTTGATAACTGCGGAGGTAGCGGAGGCGGAGACAGAGCGGCTGCTTGAAACCAATGCAGGCACAGCACAACGGTTTGCTGAAAAAGCATTCAATCGATTCTTGTTAAGGCTCGTGACTTCACGTGGAGCTACCTTCGTGCAGGATAACTCGGTTGTACTGCGCAACCATATCGATTTCATTCGCCCTAAATTGTCACCTTCGGGGAAGGATGTATTGCAACAGACAATTGCAAGGTCTGCGCGATACAACCAACTCGTGTCTAAGGTCATTCAAGATCAACGATTTGACACTGCCTTAAATCGCGCTGGGGCAAGAATGGCAGAAGTCGAAGCCGCAATGCTGCACGCGCTTGTCGATCTTGAAGTGGAACTGCACCCCGAAGCTGAGTTTAGGTTTAGTGAAGGTGGGCTGAAGCTGCTCTCGGATGATGCGATGCTTATCTGGAACTACCTCTTCAAGTACTCAAAGAAGCCTCAGCACATGCTTGTCATGTGGGAAAACTATTTCCTTAGACCAGAGGACCTCGCTGCTCTGGATCAGATGGATCAGGCGGTTCGCCCTGCGGAACGGAATAAAAGATGTGTTGAATTGGTTAAGCCAATTTGGACATTTCTAGTTGCACTGTGCCATACGCTTCAAACCGGAGAAAATGATCTAACAGCTCTAGATGCATACTGGCTAGGGTTAATCGACGAAATAATCAGCCTCGATCTAAATTCACCACGGCTATTGGCGGTAGCCCAACAAATTGCCAATCCCCCAACCGATATTGCCGCAGAAGGCTAGCCCGGGAAATGGACTCGAATCGCATCAGGCTAGATTCCTTGTCTCCCGCCTAGCTCGACGGGGCGAACGCGTGGGAACCTGCCACGCTGGCGGCTCACCAACTTAGGCTATCGGAAAGGAACCGATGAAAGACCGATCAACAGCTAGGGTTGCCTCATTCCGTGGCGCGGAATACGTGGCAGATAACGAGCTTCAAGACTGGCGGGCGCAATTCCTTGAGACTTTCTTCAATGAGTGCCCCCAAGCCTTCAATGAGTTCAAGGAGCCTGTGTATTGAGAGCTAGTCATCTTGAAAGCGCGGGCTCGTCTTGCAGCCATTGACGAGCAATTTCGTGATTTGCAATTGGCCGCCTTTCAAGCGAGGGAACGCCGCGTTTCGCTTGCCATCTTCCATTGCTTCCATCGCCACCCAAGCGGAAACATCAGCGCTTCTCACCTTGCCCTTTGCAGTGAAGATCACTTGCCGGACTTGACACCTTTCCGCGATACGTTTCTTGGGTGGCTACGCCGATATCGATTGGACCAATGCCAATGGCTTATCGAAGCGTTGCTCGATTCCCTAAAGGACTTTGATCAATTCCCCGAGTTGTTCAAGGACGCGTATCACGCCGACCACAATCGAGGGGGATGGGCTGTGAAATCGGAACCATTCCGTTTCGAGTTTCGGGGCTTCGAGTTGACCGGGGAATCGCGCGAGAGATATCGGGGCGAACTTGAACAACACATGAAAGGTGCTATCCAGGAGCACTTCACACGAGCTCAACAATCGGCCGAGGAGCGTGGCTTGAGGTTGGCGCGGGATCGAGAGCCAGTCCATTTCAAATGGCTGATCCAGTATTTGTGCCTTAACAAGACGTACGGGGATATTGGATTGAAAGGTAGACCCCGCGCAACTGCTGACACCGTCCGAAAGGCGATTAGGCGACTTGCCGAAGCACTTGTTATTCCCTTGCCCGATGGGCCAAAAGGCAGACCACGCGGCACGTAATGCGGACTTTTGCATCACAAGGGTCGCTGTCCGAATTACTCAACCTAAGATCAAATCACGAGGCAATTGTACTGTTTTCGAATCCGATCTTAAAGGTTGAAAAATGCTTACCAGAGTAAACGAGTTTTGCCGAAAGCATCCTACTGAATTCGGCACTCCACAACGAGTTTATACGGCGGTGCGCGAGGGTGTTTTACCCATCGGCGTAGCGGTTCGCTTGGGTCGCAAGATCCTCATAAATGAAGAGAAGTATCAGGCTTGGATCAATGCTGGTGGCTCCGCATTGCCCGGTGGGTGGCGTCGGGAGGTTGCATAGAGTGCGAGCCATCGACCGTCGCGGCAGAGCGGAACACTATTGGCACACTGGAGGGTATCGAGACGGTGCAGTAGTAGGGCCTTGAATGGGTGTAAGTGCTTGAAAGAAAATAAGATTTGATGGTTGCCAGAGAGGGACTTGAACCCTTGCGCCGCCTGAAAACTCCAGAACTTGCAGAAAACGCTATCGACACTAAGTGCAAAAAAACGTGAGGAGCGAACTAGTGCGATATAAACTAGACAAAAAATTGGGCGGTAGTCGTAGAATTAAGGAACGCTCAGATTGTCCCCTGAGCGGAAGAGGACGGTATGAAACATTTTCTTTTGCTGATGGCTTTCGCGGTAGGGCTAAGCGCCTCGCCGATTAATGGTGGGGCTTGCAATGGAGGAGGAACTCTGGCTCAATTTCAAGGAATCAGTTGCCTTGAGCGTGGATCACTGCCATATGACTATGGCGGCTACTATATCCAAATGAATCCTTCACTGGAACCATTTTACATTGGCGACACATCACTAATCCAAGTCAGCCTAGTGCTTGACCAAACTGCGTCGGCTGCCACTGGAGTCACTTTTGATCTAATTTATCGGTTATTCGGTACGTTCTCAACCGGACAAATTAACTTACCTCTAGGTACAAATGGAGGCGTACAGTTCAACATTTATGGGAATGGATCGTACCAAGTAGTTCCGGTTGGATCATATCCGAGCGGGATCACGTACGATTCTGCCACGGGGATCGTGACCATTTCAGAGGCGGGGACATATGATGTTTCCGTACGCGCAGAGTTTGCCGCCCCAGAGCCTACCACCTATGCGCTTTGCGCCGTCGCCTTGGGGCTTCTGGCCTTGCAGAGACTGAGGGTGCGATAGGCAAGTAGTCCGAAGTTCCCCCTCAGCCTGAAACGCGATTCCCCCAAGGGTCGAGTTTTCGATTCAGTAATGATTAGGTCGCTTGCCTCGCGACAAGTGACAGCGTACAAGTGACGCTCATACAAGCCGAGAATGCGTTGGGCGACTCGACGCCACCCACCCGCGACACCCACGCCCGCAGTTCGGCAGGTTCGGCTTCCCGACTACCTCAAGGGCGTCTTGATGTTCGGCTACCAAACAGGATGCCGAAAAGGGGAGATTCTTACCCTTCAATGGGATCAAGTCGATCTCAGTTCCGGCGTGGTTCGGCTCGAAGTTGGTGAGACGAAGAACGGCGAAGGCCGCATCATTCCTTTGGGGCCGGATCTTGTCGAAATGCTGAAGCTACAGCGCACCGCATCAAGGGCGGCGCACCCTGATTGCCCTTGGGTATTCCATCTCAATGGCGAACGGCTACAGACCTTCAATAAAGCATGGCGTACGGCGTCGAAGGCGGCGGGGCTGGTGAATGAGCTTGGAGAACCCACACGCATCTTCCACGATCTGAGGAGAAGCGCGGTTCGCAATCTGGTTCGGGCGGGAACTTCGGAACTGGTAGCGATGCGGATCTCAGGCCACAAATCGCGTACCGTGTTCGAGCGGTACAACGTGACGAGTGAAACCGACATCCGGCAGGGGGCGGCGAAGCTTTCCAGCTACATGGCGGCGCTCGAAGAAAAGGCCCTTGCGGCAGAGCGGCACACTATTGGCACACTGGAGGGTATCGAGAGGGTGCAGTAGTAGGGCCTTGAATGGGTGTAAGTGCTTGAGGGGAAAGAAGATTTGATGGTGGCCAGAGAGGGACTTGAACCCCCGACACGCGGATTTTCAGTCCGCTGCTCTACCAACTGAGCTACCTGGCCACGACAGGTGGGAATCTTTAGATTACCATGAAGCCTACCGAATGGGAAAGACGTCGGTATTAATGATCATGCTCTCTTTTGTCGCCTACATGCTGCTGTTTAGCCAGACACCGGCCCAGAAGCCTCCTCCCGTCGTCGACCCGGATGATCCGGGGCCGCCGGTAGTCAAGCGCGGGGGCAATGCTCCGCGCAAGGCTCCTGCGACTGGTAACAAGGGGCCTAATATCATCAGCGGGATTCCTCAGGAGACCGAAGAGGCTCCTGTTCCTACTGTTAAGAAGAAAGAGGACGGCCCGCTGCCGATTCCAGCAGGGGCGGCCGGGATCAAGCCGGAGATCGATATCTCGGGGAGCGTACCCAAGCAGGTGGTGAACGATCCGCTGATTGATGAGGCGGCAGTTGCTTCTTACGACTACGATTCGACGCTGCCGAATTTTATTTGCGACGAGATCGTTACGCGGTTTATGAGCGATGCCAAGCCTCCGAAGTGGAAGAAGAAAGACCTTGTGGAAGTGGAGTTGATGTACAACGACCGCAAGGAAGAGTACCGGAATGTGCGGGTGAACGGGAAGTTGCAGAAGTCGGGGTCGCCTGAGGATACGGGGTCCTGGTCTACGGGGGATTGGGGCACGACGCTGGTGGATATTCTGCACCCGGCTACGGCGGCGGTGTTTACACGTCGCGGTAAGGATAAGGTGGCTGGTGTGGATTGCGAGGTTTTTGACTTCAAGGTGGAGAAGGCAAATTCGCACTGGATCATTCGCTTTGGAAAGCCGATTAAGCCAGCTTATAAAGGTGCGATCTGGATTGATCCCAAGACCGGCAGGGTGTTGCGGACGGAGATGCAGGCGGTGCGGTTGCCTAGTGATTATGAGCTGGACTGGGTGGAACAGATGACAGAGTATGGGTGGGTAACAATCAAGGGCGAGAAATATCTGTTGCCGGTGAAGAGTGAGAATCTGGCTTGCTTCCGCTACACGACCAAGTGCTCCCGCAATGAGATTGACTTCAAGAACTATCGCAAGTTCGCAACGGAGTCTTCGATCTCTACGACCGAATCGGAGATCAGCTTTGGGGATAAACCAACAGAGGCGCCGCCTGTTCCAGCAGCGCCTCCGGTAAAGAAAAAGAAAGACTAGACGCTGGCGAGGGCGGCCAGTTCTTTGGCTGTGGCCTCTTCAACGTCCTTGTGTAGCGAGTTGCCGTGTGCGTCCATGGTGACGATGGCGGCGAAGTCTTCAACATCGAGATGCCACATGGCTTCGGGGATGCCGAATTCCATCAGGTCGACGCCAGCTACCTTCTTGACCGTGCGGGCGTAGAACTGCGCTGCGCCGCCGATGCCGTTGAGATAGACAGCGCCGAATTGCTTGAGTGCGGCGCTGGTTTTGGCTCCCATGCCGCCCTTACCGATTACGACGCGGACGCCGTACTTCTCGATGATGGTGGCCTGATAGGGTTCTTCACGGCTGGAGGTGGTGGGGCCGGCTGCCTTGACGTACCAGGTGTCGTTGGTCTTCATCATGACGGGGCCGCAGTGGTAGATGATCTGGCCGTTGAGGTCCATTGGCGGCGGGGTGTTCATGAGGTGAGCGTGGACGGCGTCGCGGCCCGTGTACATGCGGCCACGGATGAGTACGACATCGCCAACCTTGAGGGCGCGGACTTGAGCTTCCGTGATGGGTGCGGTGAGTACGACTTCGCGGCCGGTGAGGGGGAAGCCGGAGCCCTGGGCCATCTTCTCGACAGGCCGTTCCGGGTCGCGATAGATCCACTGCTTGATTGCGCCATTGCTTGCATCGAGCCTGACACCCAGGCGGCGGAAGGCCCAGCAATCGTAGGCGACGCTGACGAAGAAGCTTGCCGGGAGACGATTGGCGGCGACGATCTTGCAGCCAATGAGACTGGCCTTGCCGCCGAAGCCCATGGCACCGATGGAGATCTTGTTGGCTTCTTCCATGATTTCGGCTTCGAGTTTGGCCAGGACCGGATCGGGGTTGGTGTCGTCTAGGGTGCGGAAGAGCTGTTCTTTGGCGAGCCAGTAGCCGTGGGCACGGTCGCTACCGATGCAGACGCCGATGGCACCGGGGGCACAGCCCTGGCCTTGTGCTTGCCAGACGGCGTGGAGGAGGCACTTGCGGACGCCTTCGAGATCGCGGCCAGCCTTGCCCATGTGATCGAGATTGGCGGGCAGAGAGTACTGGATGTTCTTGTTCTCGCAGCCGCCGCCCTTGAGCAGGAGCTTTACTTCGATGTCGTCTTCTTCCCACTGCTCGAAGTGGATGACGGGGGTTTCGTGGCCGAGGTTGTCTCCGGAGTTTTTGCCGGTGATGCTGTCGACGGAGTTGGGCCGGAGCTTGCCACGGCGGGTGGCTTCGGCGACGACTTCATGGATCGCACGCTTGAGGGCGATCTGGTTGACGCCGACGGGAGTGTGTACGAGGAAGGTGGGCATGCCAGTGTCCTGGCAGATGGGGCCCTGGTCTTCGACGGCCATGTCGACGTTGGTGGCAATGATGCTGAGCGCCTGTGCGCTTTGGGTGTCTGGGGTCTCGGCGGCCATGGTGGTGCCCATGGCGGCGCGTACATCGGGAGGAAGATTGACAGAGGTTTGCGTGATCAGCTCAAGCAGTGAGCCGGCGAGAAAGTCCATAACAACAGCGTATTCTAAGATTCATGCGAATTCTGGTTTGCCTTTCATTTGTTGTGTCGTTGCTGGGGCAGGCGCCTTCGTCGAAGGAAGCTCTTTCGATGCAGAAGCCGATGGATGCGGTGATTTCTCCGGACGGGAAATATGTTGCTTATGTTTTGTCGCGTACCAACTGGGAAGACAATGCCAATGAGTCTGACCTTTATCTGGCAGAGGTGGGGACTACGAAGAGTCTGAAGCTGACGGCGAGCCGGAAGAGTTCTTCTGCGCCCGCATGGTCTGCCGATAGCAAACACATCGCGTTTTTGTCGAACCGGGAAGGGAAGCAGCAGGTGTATCTGATTCCTGTTGCCGGTGGCGAGGCGATGCAGTTGACCGATCACGAGACGGGTGTGAACAGCTTTGAGTGGGGGGATGCTGGGAAGATCTATTTCCTGGCCGGGGATGCCGAATCAAGTGCGGCGAAGGATCGCAAGAAGCAATATGGCGAGCTGACAGTGATCGATGAAGAGTACACGATGAGCCATGTGTGGCGGGTGAAGGTTGGAGATACGCCCAAGCAGAAGGCCGAGCGATTGACCGAGGGGGACTTTACGGTGATGTCGATTGCGGTGGACAAGACGGGATCGCAGTTGGCAGTGGTGACCAAGAAGAACCCGGACCTTTCGACTCTTGGGGCGAAGCTGCAAATTCTCGATCCTGCGACGAAGGCGCTGCGGGTATTGGCCGAGACGCGGAATCAGTTTAGCCGTGTGGTGTGGTCTCCCGATTCAAAGGAGCTTGCGTACACGACTCCGGGTGAGGTGGAGTTTAGCTATTACGTGAATGGGTTTATCGAGGTGCGGCCGGTGTCTGGCGGGGCTGCGCGCAAGGTGTCTGGAGCGGTGGACGAGCAGCCGATTCTGGTGGACTGGACTTTGCGCGGGATCTATTTTCTGGCTCGCAATAAGACTTCGATGAATGCCTATATCGCCAATCCGTCGACTGATTCCCCTCGTGAATTGAACTTGCCTTCGGGCTGGACAATGAATAGTGTGTCGCTCACGCAGAGTCTGGACAAGGTGGCGTTTATCGGGGCGAGTACGAGCCAGAATCTGGAGGTGTATGTGACGCCGAGTACGTCCTGGGCACCGCAGGCTGTCACCAATTTGAAGGCGCAATGGGCGAAGTTTCAGCCCGCGCGGCGCGAGGTGGTGTCGTGGAAATCGAAGGACGGGGCAACGGTGGAAGGCATTTTGTTTACGCCACAGAATTTTGATCGCACCAAGAAGCATCCGTTGCTGGTGATCATTCATGGCGGCCCGAGCGGGATTGATTTGCCTTATGTGACGCCGGACAGCTACTACCCGGCCGAGCAGTTTGTGGCCAAGGGCGGGCTGGTCTTGCGGCCGAACTATCGCGGCTCGATTGGTTATGGAGCGAAGTTTCGGGCACTCAATGTCGGGAATCTTGGGGTTGGTGATGCGTGGGATGTGATCTCCGGTATCGACCATTTGATTGGGCAGGGTTTTGTGGATGGAGCGCGGGTGGGCAGTATGGGTTGGAGCCAGGGCGGGTATATTTCAGCATTCCTTGCGACAGCTCATGCAGATCGATTCAAGGCGCTGAGTGTTGGGGCAGGGATCTCGAACTGGGTTACCTACTACGTCAATACCGATATTCACCCCTTTACGCGCCAATACCTGAAGGCGACACCGTGGGACGACATGGAGGTTTACAAGAAGACTTCGCCGATGACCTACATCAAGCAGGCGAAGTCTCCTGTGTTGATTCAGCACGGGGACAACGACAAGCGTGTGCCGCCGCCGAACGCGTTTGAGCTATATCAGGGACTGAAAGATGTTGGGGTGCCTGCACGACTGGTTTTGTATAAGGGCTTTGGGCATGGGATCAACAAGCCGAAAGAGGCGATGCATGTGATGGATGAGAACCTGAACTGGTTCTCGCGTCATGTATTTAATTGAGGAAGCGGACCTGTGCGGTCATTCCCGGCTTGATGGTGGGCGAGGGTGAAGTGAATTCGACGATCGTCTGATTGTCGCTGATTTCGCGGATGGTTCCGTTGAGCGGGGCTTCGCCTGCTTCGGCGATCTGGACGAAGGCCCGGCCGCCGACGGTGAGTTTCTTTGCCAACTCGGGCGGCACCTCCGTGAGGATCTCCATTGAAGTCAAGTCGCTGGCGATCTCGAATAGATCTTCGATGTCACGAGTTACTTGTTCGCCCGGGTTCTTGCGGTGGCCGATCAGGAGGCCTGAGACGGGGGCCTTGATTGCGCCGGTAAGCAGTTCTGTGTCCGCCTCTTCCAAATCTTCTGTCTTTTCCCGCAGGCGGGTCTTGGCTTCTTCCACACTTGTCTGGAGGGCATTGACCTTGGATTCAGCGATTCGGGCAGCCTCCTGAGTACCCTTTAGTTCTTCTACGAGTTTGCGGAAGTCCGCTTCCGATTTCTCGAAGGTCTTGCGAGCGGCTGCGCCTTCGCGATAGAGCTTTTGCAGTTTGTCAAAAGCTCGGGAGGCCGATTCGTAGTCGGCCCGGACCCGGGCCAGGTCTGCGCTGGCACGGCTGGCTTCAAGGCGTGCGGAAAGCAGTTGGCTTTCGAGGTCTGCGAGTTTACCCTGGGCGCGGTCGAGATCTTCTTCTGTCTTTTGCTTTTGGCCTTCTACGGCAGTGTTCTGGATCTTGCCGAGGAGTTGGCCCTCAAAGACTTCGTCGCCATCGGCTACTTCAACCGATTCCAGCGTGCCGTCAATAGGTGCTGGAATCAAAACGGTGTTGCTGGCCCGGATCTTGCCGGAGTAAGTTTGCCTGTATGGGTCTGGCACTGGCTTGGGTTTGGCGGCCTCCAAGGCAGCGAGAGCGCGCCGCTGGTACTCCTGATAGCCATACCAGCCGCCACCGGCAATCAGGGTGGTCAAGACCAGGACAGGGCCATAAAGCATCCAGCGGGAAGCGAGAAAAGAGCCCAGGCGGGAGTTGGTAAGGCGAGGCGAGTGCATACTCAGCCCTCATTGTTGCGCATCCTGGAGGACTAGGCGTGGGCGGTTTTGCTGTCCGCAGGTTGGGGCAGAATCAACGCACCGTGGCGAGACTCAAGCATTTCGTGCATCGCGCATTCTTTTTGCATCAGTTCGGCAAGGGTTGTATGAAACAAAACCTTTTCGAGCATGTTCTGTAAACCAACCCACAATGCCCTCATGCTGCAATCGGAGTTGTGAACGCAGGCGGATTCAAGCCCGGAATGCCGGCCACAGAATTTCTCTCCAAAAAGCTTGCCCCCGAGCGATTCGAGTACTTCACCGACCAGGATCCTGTTTGCCGGCTTTGCCAAACTATAACCACCCGACTGGCCGCGTACGCTCTTTACAAATCCTGCAATGCGAAGCAAGCGCATCAGCTTGGCGACGTTTGGTACAGATAGCCCTTCAGCGCGACTGATCTCCGGTATACTGAGGCTAGCCTCGTCGCCACGGCTTGCCATTTGGAGCAGACAACGAATTCCATATTCTTCTTGTGCGCTCAGTTTCATAAGCAGTATCTTAACTCAAACATGTTAAATTTGTGCGATATATTGTGCCATTTTTAACGCAAGCTAGTTAAGGCTGTTTAAGCGGCTCTTCAACGACTTCAATTCTCACTCAGGTCTAACTTATACAAATGCCATTTCAAATTCAGCCTATCTCAGAGTTTCTTGTCCGTCCAACTTTGCCGCCTGCTTTGAGCCGGTTACCGGAAATTGCTACTAATGTGCTTTGGAGCTGGGATCATCAGTTACGGGCGTTGTTTCGCCGCCTGGACCCAGTGCTTTGGCGCGAGAGCCACAATCCTGTTTTGATGTTGAGCCGGTTGAAGCCTGAGACGCTGGCCAAGGCGGCTGCAGATCCTCGTTACCTTGCTGTTTACAAGCGCGCCTGTGAGCGTTTTGACAGCTACATGCAAGCACCCCCTGCTTACAGCGATGATCGTTTGATTGCCTACTTTTCGATGGAGTACGGCCTGGCGGAGTGCATGCCGATTTACTCAGGTGGCCTGGGTGTTTTGAGCGGCGACCACATGAAATCGTCCAGCGATGAGAATTATCCGCTGGTTGGCGTTGGCCTTCTATACCAAAAAGGATACTTTCAGCAGAGCTTGAATTCCGATGGTTGGCAGCAGGAGCGAACTCCGGTAAACGACTTCTATCAATTGCCGGTTCTGCCGGTTCTGAAGGACGACGGGACTGAGTTGATTGTCAAGGTCACAATGCCTGGCGGGGTGGTGTCGATCAAGGTGTGGCAGATGATGGTTGGCCGAGTGAAGCTTTATCTGATGGATACCAACATCCCTCAGAACGCAACCCAGGAATACCGCGACATTACCGATCAACTTTATGGCGGGGATTCTCACACTCGCATCCGGCAGGAGATTGTGCTCGGAATCGGTGGCCTGCGTGCTTTGAGTGCGATGGGGCTGAAGCCGAATGTCTTTCACATGAATGAGGGCCACTCCGCATTTATGCCGCTGGAGCGGACGCGATTGTTGATGGAAGCTCAGAAGCTGAGTTTTGCAGAAGCCTTTGAGACTGCCCGGGCCAGCAATATTTTTACTACGCATACGAGCGTGCCAGCGGGCATCGACCTCTTTGACGGCGGACTTGTTTATGAATACCTGAGTGCCTATTGCGAAGAGGCCGGGATTCCGATCGATCAGCTTTTTGCACTGGGCCGGCGCAATCCTGCTGATACCTCAGAGCGATATTCGATGGCGATTCTGGCGATGAAGGCTTCGTCTTACCGGAATGCTGTTTCGATCCTGCACGGCGATGTTTCACGCGAGATGTGGGCTGAGTTGTGGCCTGGCTTGCCGGTAGAAGAAGTGCCGATCACTTCCGTGACCAATGGTATTCACTTGCCAACGATGCTCTACGGTGAACTGGCGATGCTCTATGACCAGTATTTGCAGCCGGACTGGCGCGAGCGTTACGTAGACCCGAAAATCTGGGACGACGTGAAGGATATTCCTGCGCGGGAGCTGTGGGAAGTGCATAAGAAGCAAAAGCGACAACTGGTGCAGTTTGTTCGCGAGCGCTCGGCTAAGGCTGCCGAGCGGCGTAATGCGAGTGCAACCGAGATTCACCGTCTGGAGCAAGTGCTTGATCCTGATGCATTCACGATCGGGTTTGCCCGCCGCTTTGCCACTTACAAGCGCGCGACGCTGATCTTCAGGGATGTAGCGCGTTTGAAGAAGTTGCTGAATTCGAAAGACCGTCCGGTGCAGATCATCATCGCCGGCAAGGCACACCCGAAGGATCATCCGGGCAAGACCCTGATTCGCGAAATTGTGCAATTGTCGAGAGATCCGGAACTGGCACAGCATCTTGTATTTGTTGAAGACTACAATTTGCAGGTGGCCCGAGAGATGGTGCAGGGCGTTGACCTCTGGTTGAACAATCCCCGGCGCGGTGAAGAAGCTTGCGGCACCAGCGGCATGAAGGCCGCGATCAACGGTGTGCCCAACCTGAGCATTTTGGACGGATGGTGGGACGAGGCGTATGAATCCGATCTCGGCTTTGCGCTTGGAGATCGTGATGGCTATGAGCCGGGCCAGGACGAGTTTCATGCCTCGGGGATTTATTCAATCCTTGAGAACGAGATCCTCCCAATGTACTTCCAGCGTGGCGAGAACGGATTGCCTGAGGAGTGGCTGGAGCGAGTGCGTAACTGCATTCGCAAGATCAGCCCGCAGTTCAACGCGCAGCGCATGATTCGTGAATACATGCATCGTCTGTATGAGCCTGCCTACCAGGCGGCGATTGCCTACCGTGAGGATGGATATAAGAATTCACGCGAGAAGGCGAAATGGGCAACCAAGATTCAGGATGCCTGGAACCAGGTTCGTTTTATCGACATGGGGCCAACACCCGAGAGCCTGCTTACTAGCGGTCAGGAACTGCCCTTCCGTGTAACAGTGGATCTTGCCGGGCTTGTGCCATCGGATGTTCGAGTGGAAGCTCTTGTAGGCGTTGTGTCAGCCAGCGGGATGCTGGAGCGCTCTGAAGTGGTGAGTCTCAAGGCTGGGGAACAAAAGGGCAGTACCTGCGTGTTTGAATGCGATTATGTTCCAAAGCACACCGGACGCCTGGGCTATGGTTTGAGGATCACTCCGAACCATTTTACCGACCCGATTACGCGGCCCTGTGGGGCGCTCATCCGCTGGGCCTAAAACATTTTGCTGGAATCTTGTTGGAATCTGTGATACACAAAGGATGGATCACCGCTTCGTGCACTTGCCCCTCGTATCGGCAGTGCCAGCTTTGGGAGCAGAGCGGGAATTCGCAACACACTCTCCTCTTGTCGAACATACCAACGAAGTTTACAGGAACGCGGCAAGTGTCATGTTTTTCAAGGAGTAAAGGACCGCATGGACAGCGATCGCAAATATTCGCAGCGCGGCTACCACGATAACGACCGCCCCGATGGGGCTGGTCGACGGGACGATAGACCAAAATTCAATGGTCCCAAGCCACCAATTGACGTAACTGGACCACGACTCCCGAGGCTGGTGGAAAGTGTCGCCGCATCCCGTTGTTGGAACTGTTCCACGATGTTGATGGACGGCATTGAATTTACGGCTAATTGTCCCAAGTGCAATTCGGCACTGCATTGTTGCAAGCAGTGCACACACTTTGAGCCTTCGACCCGCTTTCAATGTCTGAAGCCGATCCCGGAACGCGTGAACAAGAAGGATCAGGCCAACACCTGCACATTCTTCAAACAGCGCGTGACTGTCGCCCGCGATACTCCGGGTGGCCGTCAGGTATTGGGCGGCGGCAACGGTGCCTCCCGCCCGCTCGAACAAATCTCTGCCCCGCGCAGCTCTCAGGAAGCGCGGGCAGCCTTCGATAGTCTTTTCAAAAAGTAAGTCTCTTCAAAAAGTAAGCTACTTCACATCCATGAACTGGTAGCAGATCATATGCAAAGCAATCATATGGGCGTCTTCGATGCGGCCCATATGAGGTTCTGGAGTGTGAATTTGTAGTTGTACCAGTGGACCCAGTTGGCCACCATCACGGCCTGTGAGGCCGATTGTTCGGCAGCCAATCGAGTTGGCATATTCAATCGCACGCAACACATTTGGGGAATTTCCAGAACCGCTAATGGCAATCACTACGTCGCCTGCGGAGCCGAAGTTCTTCAACTGTTCGACAGCTGCGTCGTGATAGTCGACGTCGTTGGAATAGGCGGTTAGCGTGGGCATGTTGTCGTGAAGCGACATGATGCGGAAGCGCTTGTCCTGTTTGTAGCTGGCACCTTTGAGCATGTCGCAGACGAAGTGCGATGCGGATGCCGCGCTACCACCATTGCCGGTGGTAAAGATGGTCTTGCCCTGATCCCGGGCTTCTGAAAGCCAGGCGATGGCTTGATCTACTTTGGTGAGGTCGAGTCCGTTCAGGGTCTCAATGAGTTTGTCGCGGTAGGTTTGAGTAAAGGTCATAAGGGATAAGTTTCTTTCGCGAGCGCAAGTGCGCCGTAGAGTACGCTGTCATCGGCAAGGGTGGCTGGAACCACATCAATTCGGGCGCGGGACCAGCCAGTAATCTGCTTGCGCAACTCAGCACGAAGGGGAACAAAAAGTTTGTCGCCCGCCTTGCTGATTCCGCCGCCGATTACGATTCGCATGGGATTCAGAATCATGATGGCCGCTTTTAGGCCAAGGCTTAAGTCAACAACATAGCGGTCGACGAAGGCTGGGTCTTCGATCAGTTCTTTAGCTGGTTTGCCGTGATCACGTTCAAGCCAGAGGCCGCAGCAGAGCCGTTCGAAACAGCCGTAAGCGCCGCACAGGCATTCCGGGCCACCGGGTCTGATGGTGAGATGACCAATCTCTCCGGCATACCAGTCTGCACCGCGATAGATGCCGTATTCGGTCAGAATGCCGCCACCGATGCCGGTGGAGAGAGTCATGTAGAAAAGTGGTCTGGTTCCAATGCCAGCTCCATAGATGCCTTCGCCTAGAGCGCCCACATTGGCATCGTTGTCCACCACTACAGGTGCGCCAGCAATTTGGCGAACGGTTTCAACTAGTGGGTTTTGCGCCCACCCTTCGACATGAGTAGAAAGAGTAATCTTCTGCTGGCCGAAATCTACCGGGCCGCCGAAGCCGATCCCGCAACGATGGATTGGATGTTCCTGTTTCCAGGCGCTGATGATGCCTTCGATTTGGGACAGCATGGAGCGAGGGCCGCCGGCCCGGTCCGTTTGTCTGGACTCTCGCAACACCATCTCTTCTCCGGCAAAGAGTGCCAGAGAAAACTTGGTTCCACCGATGTCAATTGCGAGGGTATTCATTCGATGCCGGCGTTTCTGGCGGCCGCACTGACTTCGGCGGGAGTGGCAGTGCCGGTGCCCTTCTTCATGATGGTGATACTGGCAACAAGATTGCCAAGTTGAACGGCTTCGTCGATTGTGGCCCCAGCAGCGAGAGCGGAAGCGGCTGCGGCGGAGAAGCTGTCTCCGGCACCGCAAATATCAATGGGCTTCTCTACCGAGGCGGTTTTATGCGTTCTGGTGCCGAGAGAATCCAAAACGGTGGCTCCACGTTCACCTGCGGTTACGATCAGGGCACGCAAGCCGAGCGCCCCGAACAGATACGCGTATTCCTCGTGGCCCAGAAGCCGCATTGCAGCTTCGCGTGCTTCATCCTCGTTGGGTTTGAGATAACAGGCAGCGAAGAGCTCAGCTCGTTTCCGTGAATCTACCCAAACTACTTTGCCTGGATCCGACCGGCCAAATTCGTTGATCGCATCTCTTAGTGCCGTTGTGACAACTCCACCTCTGGTGGTTTCTGCCTGATCGCAAACCAGGATTGCGTCAAAGAGTGAAGCATAACTTTTGAAGGAACGCACCAGCTGGGCATCGAGTGATTCCGGTAGAGCAGAATTGTTGATGAAGTCAACGCGAGGAAGATCTTCAATGCCGGTTGCTGCAT
Organism: Bryobacter sp.; assembly: GCA_022843625.1. Taxonomy (GTDB): domain Bacteria; phylum Acidobacteriota; class Terriglobia; order Bryobacterales; family Bryobacteraceae; genus Bryobacter. The sequence continues at coordinate 92,057 of JALHNH010000008.1, forward strand.
TGATGTGTTTGGTGTAAGTGAAGGTCTGGATCAGGTGGGAACGCAGAACCAGATCGACGCCGATGTCTCTGATACCCAGAGCCCTGAAGAGCTCATCGCCGTGAGTGTCTTCACCAATTGCGCCCATGACTGCGACGCGGCCAAGGCCGAGATCTGCAAGGTTGTTGGCGATGGTGCCGCATGCTCCCGCAGTGGACGAAAAGCTGACAACACCAATGCGGGGCAGGCCGGTCTCCCGGGAAGGCTCGGCGGCCGCAGGATCATAAGTACACCAGCGATCGAGGCAAATGTCTCCAACTACCAGGACATTTAGTTTTGAGAAAGCTTCGAGAATTTCCGAGATCTTCATCGCAGCTGTCTCCAGAGGGCCGGAAGAGTGGCGCGGTGATTGCCGCAGAAGTAATAGCTCTCGCCGCCATCAACAACGGTTCTGACGAGAATGGTCTTCTGAGGCCGGAAGTAATAGCCGGGATCAGACTTGGGGAGCTCTTTTCTGAAGTCGCCTTGAATCGGGATGAGGTCGAAGACGGCTGTGGTGAAGTTCCGGATCTCTTCGCCCTTTTGCAATGAAACGTTGCGTGCCATGGCGAGGGCTTTGAGATAAACTTCCGGGCCCATGATGGCAGAACCAAAATTCAGCATCACGCCCCCTTCGAGGGAACGCACCGTTTCGGTGAAGATCAGGAAGTCGCGGTAGCTGGCTTTGCCGAGGCTCGCGCCGTCGCAATTGGGATGCTCGTGGAGGATGTCGTAGCCAATGCCTGCGTGCACGGTTGCCGGAATACCTGCGCGCCATGCAGCGGCAAAGACACTGAGATCGCGGTATGGATAGTCAGACTCGTCGATGCGCCGGCCGATGTATTCACCGAGGCCCAGTTCGAGGCTGGCGGCTTCGCGAATCCAGTCGTTGAGCTCACCAGTTTCCTGCCAAAGACCAAACTGGCCTTCGCGGATGTAGCGAGCGACGCTTTCAGTGGTGGCACCGATGCGTGCAAGTTCATAGTCATGAATGGCACCTGCGCCGTTGAAGGCTATGTGCGAGATCCAGCCGCGTTCGATCATATCGATGAGGTGGCGGTTGACGCCCGCTCGCAGGACGTGTGCGCCCATAATCAGGATCACGGCACGATTCTGTGCACGGGCCGAGCGGATACGATCGGCCAGAACCTTCAGGTCGGGGTGTTCAAAGGGGGGAGTTTCGCTATCGAGGCTGAGCCAGTTGGAGATCTCAAGGTCATGCTTGCGCTCGGCCAGTGGAAGGATCCGCAAGGCGCTGCGGTCGAAAATTCGGTACTTGGAACTCATAAGTAACAGTTCTCAGGCGGGAAAGAGGGCAGTGCGCAACTGATCGAGATTGGCGTAGTTGGCGACAATGAAGTCTGCCCCGACTCCAGCGAGACGGTCTCGCTTCCAGGCGTCGATGGTGACGCAGGCAGGCTCTTCCGTTGCAACGCCAACTGCTACGCCGCCCGCTTGCTTGACTACTTCGATTTCTACATAGCCGTCGCCGAAGCCAAGGAATTCTTCGCCTTTGTACTCGCTGGATTCGACAATCTGTTTCACTAGCAGGGCTTTTGAGAATTTGCTCAAGTCGTCGAGTGCACCGAAAACTCCGCCGTCGAAGTAATCGTAGACTTGCAGGAGTTTCGCTTCTTCCACAACATTTTCGTGGTCTGTTCCGCTGGCGAGATAGAGTTTGAGGCCGCGGGATTTGAGATCTTCGAGCAGCGCTTTTGAGCCTGGCACCATATGAGCGTCGGGGGTTGCGCGGCCTTCCCGCAAATCGTCGAGCCTGTCTTTGATCACTTCATGAAGAGCGTCGAGATACATCTTCTTATAGACCTTGGGGTCTTCGGGTTGGCCACCGCGCAGACGGATCTGTTCTGCGAGTTCCATCATCTGGTAGATCGTTTCTTTGCCCGTTAAGCGGGCGACAAATTCCTCGACGAGAATTTTCAGCTCGGCTTCCGATTCGCCAGTCTTCAGTTGGGCCAGAATCTCAACCATCTGGGGCACCATCACATCTACCCAACCGGTACGAATCAGGGAAATCGTGCCATCAAAATCAAAAAGGACGACTCGGGCGTCGTTGGCGTGGACGCCGGGTCGCAAATGTTCAATCATCACTGTCTATTGTCGCAAAGAGAGTTGGGTAGGGTTGCTAGACTCATCAATAGCTTGACTCGTTTTTTCTTTAGTTTCTTTGCCGGCTTATCGCTGTTTGCCGAGCCGCAGCGCATTGTTAGCACTGTCCCCGGGCTTACCGAGATTCTTTTCGAACTTGGACTGGGGGACCGGACGGTTGGTGTAAGCGAGTATTGCCGCTTTCCGGCTGCTGCGCTCACCAAGCCCAAAGTAGGGTCCTTTCTGCAGCCCAATCTCGAGGCAATTACGGCTCTCCGGCCTGATCTTGTGTTGATCATCAAGAACCCGGTGCGCCTGAAGCAGCGACTGGAGGCAATTGGGCTGCGCGTGGAAGAACTCGATCTTGAGACGCTGCCAGGGATACTTTCCGCAGTTGACCGGCTGGGTGCGGAAACCAATCGTAAGGCTCGTGCAGCAGCCCTCAGGGCAACCCTTGAGCAGCGACTGGCCGCAGTGCAAGCGAAAGTGAAGCAGCGGAGGCGGGTTACGTTTCTGGTCGGACGCACTCCGCAGCGGCTTGAGGGAATGGTAGCTGTCGGCCCCAAGAGTTACCTCGATGAGTTGATGCGATATGCCGGGGGTGACAACATCTTTGCGGACTCGCCGGCGATGTATCCCAAGGTTTCGATCGAACAGTTGTTGGCTCGTGATCCTGAGGTGATCTTTGAGATGGGGGACTCGGTGCATGAGGGCATGGAACACGGCAAGTACCGCGAAGATGTGCTTGCGGTGTGGGCGAAAATGCCGATGTTAAAGGCTGTGAAAGGCAAGAAGGTATTCCCTCTCAATGACAATATTTATGTGGTGCCCGGGCCAAGGTTTGCCGATGCCGCCGAGCGCTTTTACGAAATGTTGCACGGGGGCTGGAGCCGTTGAAGCCTGTTTACCAAATTCGAAATCTTGCCGTTATCAAGGACGGACGCCCGCTAATCTCGGACATCGAATTCGAACTTTCCGCTGGTGAGCTTGTAGTCATTCTTGGGCCTAACGGGGCAGGGAAGAGCACACTGTTGAAGGCTCTGGCAGGCATTGAGCCGGTGAGTGCCGGCGAGATTTTGCTGGGCGGGGAATCGATTGCGAAAATCGGGCGGCGCGAGATGGCCAGGCAGGTGGCGATGGTGGAGCCTATGCTGGATCTCCCCTTTGGCTATAGCGTGGAGCAGGTGGTGATGATGGGACGTGCGCCTCACATGGATGCCTGGTTTGAGGGAGCTGAAGACTGGGCACAGGTAGATGCCGCATTGGCCGTGATGGATTGCCAGGCTCTGCGCAAGCGCGACTATCGCAATTTGTCGAGCGGCGAAAAGCAGCGGGTGCTGGTGGCGAGTGCGCTGGCCCAACAGCCTTGTGTTTTATTGCTGGATGAGTCGGCGGCATTTCTCGACGTGCGCCACCAGATGGAATTGTTTGAAGCAATCAAGCGTCTGACCACGCAAGGTTATCTGATCGTCGCTGTGACACATGACTGGAATCTTGCGGCGGCCTGGGCTTCGCGCATCATTCTGCTCAAGAACGGTCGGGTAGCTGCCGCTGGTTCTCCTGCCGAGCTTTCTAACGAAGCATTGTTATTGGAAGTGTTTGGTGTACCGCTGGAAGTGATGGTAGTTGAGGGCCGCCCGCCGGTGGTGCTCCAGCCGGGAGCCTCGCGGGGATGAGCCGCTACTGGCGCGTGCTTGGCACGAGTGTTTTGATCTCGATTGCGGCGCTGCTGATCTGCCCGTTGATTGGCCCAACGCCGTTGGACTTCTCAAAGATCTTTACAGATGGTTCGCTTGACGCACAGATTTTCTGGCTGGCGCGCTTGCCTCGTGTTCTGTTGGCTCTGCTTGCTGGCGGGGCATTGGCTAGCGCCGGAGTTCTGTTTCAGGCATTGATGCGGGATGCACTGGCGACACCCGATACGCTTGGTGTTTCAAGCGGGGCGAGTCTGGGGGCGGTGGTGGCCATTTGTTTTGGCTGGGCCGATTCGGCACGGCTGGGTGGGCTCTGGACTGCTTCGTTGCTGGGTGCCGGAATCGTATTGATGATCGTTGTTGGACTGTCGAGCAGAGGGCGCAATGTCTCGAGTTTCACGCTGCTGCTGGCTGGCATCACGATCAATTCGATGTGCGTGGCAATAATGTTATTCCTTCAGAGCGTGACTTCGTTGGGGAGGAGTCTGGCGATTACGCGCTGGCTGATGGGGGGCGTGGATGCGGTGGAATATCGCACGCTTGGGTTGCTCTCTTTGTTCGTGCTGCCGGCGGCTGCGGTGCTGATTTGGCGATCACACCACTGGAATCTGCTGGCTGTGGGACAGGCGTGGGCTTCTGCGAAGGGTCTGGATACGCGGTCGAGCTTGAGGTTGGGTTATGCGGCTGGTTCAGTCCTGGCTGGATCGGTTACCGCGATCACAGGGCCGATCGGCTTTGCCGGGTTGATCGTCCCGCATGCACTTCGCATGTTGATTGGGCCGGATCACAGGCTCCTGCTGCCCACGTCATTTCTGTTGGGTGGGGCGTTTTTGGCTGTCTGCGATGCGATTGGGCGGACCGTCTTTACCCCTGCCGAATTGCCTGTGGGAGTGATTACGGCACTGCTTGGCGGACCATTTTTTCTCTGGGTGCTCACTTCACGGGCTACAATTAAGGTTTGACCAACAAACTTGTCCTTGAAAACCTGAAGCACAGGCCGATTCGGACACTCCTGGTAGTATTTGCCATCGCCATTCAGGTAAATCTGATGCTCACGCTTGTAGGGATGAGTCACGGCATGTTGAACGACTTCCAGCGGAGAAGCCGTGGTGTCGGTGCTGACATTATTATCCGGCCTCCCAATACGAGTGTGCTTTCGATGAGCGCTCCTTCGATGAAGGAGGCTATGGTTGGCTACCTTCTCGAACAACCGCATGTTAGCGATGCACTTGGGGTCACTGTTCACAACATGGAAGGATTTCTCAATAGTGCTACCGGCATTGACCTGAAGAAGTTCGATCAGTTCAGTGGAGGTTTCACATTCAAGTCGGGCGGTGCCTGGAAGACCAAGAACGATGTCATTGTCGATGAGTACTATGCTGCTCAGCGTAAGCTGAAGGTCGGCGGCCCGGTGACGATGATGAACCGCGACTGGAATGTTTCCGGCATTGTTGAGAGTGGCAAGATGAGCCGCATCTTTATGGACGTCAATGTCCTCCAGGATCTGACCGGCAATACGGGTAAGTACAGCCAGATCTACCTCAAGGTGGACGATGTAAAGAATGTGGATGCGATCGTCGATCAGATCAAGGCATTGCCTGCTATGAAGGAATACCCGATCTATTCCATGCAGGCCTTTACTTCGCTGATTAGCATTGATAATGCTCCGGGCTTGCGGCCATTCCTCAATGTGATTGTTGGCCTTGCGGTAGTAGTTGGCTTCCTCGTTGTCTTTCTCAGCCTTTATACGGCAGTGCTCGAACGAACTCGGGAAATCGGAATCCTCAAGAGCCTTGGCGCTACCCCAGGATTTGTGATCAGTCTCCTGTTTCGAGAGACGATTGCGCTGTCGATTGTTGGAAGCATGATGGGAGTGGGCTTGAGTTATGCGACACAGTGGCTGATTGCGACTCTGATTCCGGCCAGCCTCCAGATGCAGATCGTGTATGAGTGGTGGCCCATTTCCATGGCTGTCGCTGTCTTTGCATCATTGGTAGGTGCACTTTATCCCGGCTACAAGGCAGCACGTCAGGATGCTGTCGAGGCTCTTGCATATGAGTAAACCGCCTATTATCGAGATCCGTGATCTCAAGAAAACATACCGTGTGGGCGAAGTGGATGTGCATGCCTTGCGTGGTGCCAATTTGAGTGTCGGGGACGGCGAGTTTCTCGCCATCGTTGGACACTCTGGCAGTGGCAAGTCAACGCTATTCAATATTCTCGGCGGGCTGACTCCCGCCACCAGCGGCGGCATTCATCTAGGTGGGCAGGATCTGCTGGCCATGACGGATCTGGACCGCACGAAATTACGCAGAGGCACAGTGGGCTTCGTCTTTCAGAAGTACAACCTGTTGCCAACGCTTACTGCGCACGATAACATTGCGCTGGCTGAGCAACTTGCTGGCACTCGCAATATGAGCCAGCCGTGGTTTCGGGAAGTGCTGGACTCGTTAGGCCTGGCGAGCCGTCTTTTGCACAAGCCGCGCGCCATGAGCGGTGGCGAACAACAGCGCGTTGCGATTGCCCGCGCGCTGGTCTGTCAACCGAAAATTCTGCTTGCTGATGAGCCTACGGGCAATCTCGATACTGAGAATTCCGTTGCGGTGCTGGACATCATGCGTGGCATCAACAAGAAGTATGGGCAGACCATCCTGATGATTACGCATAATCCCGAGGCGGCGGATTTTGCCGATCGCAAGGTGCGGATGAAGGACGGCCGTGTGCTCGATGACGGCTTCGAGCCTATTTTTTAACGCTGATTTCCTTGAAGCTTACTTTTGAATTGGCATCGTGATTCTGGATGCCGATGTAGCCGGAATTGGTGCGTGGGCCGCGGACCGGTTCATACCAGGCCTTGCGCTCGGGTACTGGCTGGCCATCGACATACTCGTTCACCTTTTTGCCATTGAGCATCACGATCGTTGTTTTGCCCTTGAGCACGATCTCCATTGTGTTCCATTCACCGGCAGGGTTTTGCTTCCACTCACCGCCGGCCTTGGATAACGAATAGATGGCACCGGTGCGGTGCCACTCGTCCCCGCCAGAATCGATCTGCACTTCATAGCCATTGTGGACGCCGTACCAGGGGTCTTTGGGTTGTTCTGGCATGCGGATGTAGACGCCAGAATTGGCGCGGGTGCCAGTGGTCTTAAAGACGACCTTGATGGTGGTGTTGGCGAAGGTGTTCTCTTTGTAATAAAGAAGGCCCATACCGCCTTTTGTAACGAGGAGACCGTCTTCAATTTCAAAGGAACCAGGCCCGGTCATTTGCCAGCCACTCGTGTCTTTGCCATTGAAGAGCTGTTTCCAGGAGGCGGCAGGCAGGCAGGAGAAGGCGAGCAGTGTCAGCAGAAATGTACGAAGCATCGCCTTGAGTTTATCAAGTGCGGCGGAGGTCCTTGAGAATGGGGGCCCAGCCGTCATAGCTATCGTGTTCCACTTGGAAGGCGGCATCGACACGGTCGCCGGCTTTGAGTGCAAACCAGTCCTGAGGGACACTCCAGCCTTTGAGATTGAGTAATCTTCCTGCCTGGCGAACGGTTAACTTCAGGTGTTTGCCTTTCATCGCGAAAGGCGGCGCTGCGACTTCAAGGCCCATGATTGCGAAGACTGGGGGCGCATTGTGGTGACCGAAAGGGGCCATCCGCTGCACCTCATCATAGAGGCCGATTCCTACGTCGGGCACAGTGATTGCCGCGTCGATATCGATTACCGCGCGACGCTTCTCATCATCGAGTTGGGTTGCGGCATAGGCTGCAAAGGCTTCGACAAAAGCTGGCACCTGTGCCCTCTTGAGGGTGACACCGGCAGCCTGAGCGTGTCCGCCAAACTGATCGAAGAGTTCGTGCATCGACTCAAGCGCGTCGAGAAGATGAAAGCCGGGGATCGACCGGCCTGAGCCTTTGACGACAAGTTCGCCATCCTTATCCTGTTGTGTGAGAACGAAGGTGGGCTTGCGGTGTTTTTCGGCGATGCGGCCGGCTACGATTCCGGCAACGCCCAGATGCCAGTCTTCTCCAAAGAGAACCAGGCCGAGACGGTGCTCCCAGGCGGGATCTTCGTCGATCGACCTGAAGATGGCCTCCCGCATTTCCTGTTCTGTGTCCTGGCGTTCGCGGTTGAGCTCGTCAAGCGTGGCCGCAATGCGGCGGGCAGTTGTTTCGTCCTGGGTAAAGAAGAGGTCAAGTACTTCTGAGGCGCTTGACATGCGGCCTGCCGCGTTGATTCTGGGGCCGATCTGAAAGCCCACTTGCCGCGCCGTGGGGGCCGTGCCGGGCTTGATGCCCGAAACTTCGAGTAGGGCGCGCAGGCCTGGGTTCTTGACCTCTGCCATGCCGGCGAGGCCGAGCTTTACGATTGCGCGGTTTTCGCCTTCGAGGGGGACGATGTCGGCGACGGTGGCCAGAGCAGCAATCTTGAGGAGCGATTCGACCAGGCGCTGCCGCTTCGCCACTGGCATGGCGGATTGCTCCAGAATGCCTTGTGCCAGCTTCAAGGCTACTCCCGCACCACAGAGGTGCTTGTTAGGGTACTGGCAGCCGGGCTGGTTCGGGTTTAGGACTGCGGCTGCCGGCGGGATCTCGGCTTCGGGCAGGTGATGGTCTGTCACGATGGTGTCCAGCCCAAGGGATGATGCCAGGGTGACGACTTCACCGGCACGGATTCCGGTATCGACGCTGATGATCAGGCTGACGCCTTCTGCGGCCGCTTCTCGAATGCGGTCTTCTTTCATGCCGTAGCCATCGAGGATACGATGCGGGACAAAGGCGACGACGGATGCACCGAGCAGATCCAGAACGGTTTTCAGAATTACGATGGCGCTGGTGCCGTCCACGTCGTAATCGCCGTAGAGGAGAATTTTCTCCTGCTTCGACAGGGCCGTCTGGATTCTGGCTACTGCGGCCTTGAGCCCGAGAAGGTCCTCGCACGGGTGTAGTGTGCTCAGACCGGGATTGAGATAGGAGTCGATCTGGGCTGCTTCGCGAAAGCCCCTGCGGATGAGTACCCTTGCTACGGTGGGGGAGATCGAGAAGCGGCTGACGAAATCCGCGGCTAGACTTTCGACATCTTCCCCTGGCTCGGCCAGGGCCCATCGCGGACTCAAAGATGACATTTATGTTGGCCTAGTTGTTGGAGTAGAAATTCCCAAGGGGGGGATTTTCGTCCTCATCCTCATCTGCGGCGCCGAGGCCCTCGCGGGGGAATCCCGACAGGTGAAGATCTTCGAGCATATCGACGAGTTCTTCATACCAGGCGGATTCAAGGTCGAACCAGTAGAAGATGCCTTCACTGGCAAAGCCTACGCCCAAACGGCTGGTAAAGCCAATGTAGGAACGCAGCTCGCCGATCTGGCGGGCATACTCGCGATATTCTTCGGGCTCTAGTACGGCCAGCTCAAGGGCGTCTTCAGCATCGGCGATGGTTTCTTCGCTTAGATCCTGATCGTAGTAGAGGATCATTTTTGCGCCTGCGCTCTTGGCGGCCACGATGAATTTTTTATAGTCGGGAACCCGACCAGTGTCCCACCAGACGGAACGTTCTTCGGGCCACATTTCGGGCTCTACATGGTAGATGGCCAAGCCTTCACGGCGAATGTGTTCGACGATTTCGTCTTTGACGATCTGTGGATTCGGCTTCGATGCTGGTTCCATAGCTTTCAATGCTCCCCGCAAGTGCCGCGGCAAAGACCAGGAGACCTGGCAGGTGGAAAGGATAATCTACCGCCGCGTGCAACGCACCAATGAGAATACCCCAAGACGGATAGAACTGGATCGTTTTTCGTATCCACCAGAAAAAGAAACCCAGAAATGCTGCCACCGGGAGGATGCCGAATTCTATCGCCCATTCAAGCCAGTCGTTGTGCACCGCATTGACAAGCTCGCTATTGTCAAAGCTGGCAAAGGCGGGGTAGGCATTTGCAAAGTTACCGGCTCCCCAGCCTTGAAGCGGCCTGGCCGCCACCATTTGTGCCGCAGACTGCCAGATCTCCAGGCGATGGTCTCCGGCAAAGGGGTTCTGAATCCGGTCGCTGTTACTGAGCATGAAAAACATGCTGGCCCCGATTGCAATCGCTGGTCCGGCGACCCACGCCTTCTGTTTTCCGGCGACGGCTACCCAGAGCGCTGCGGCCTCGGCTAGCAGCAGAAATGCTCCGGCGCGCGAGCCTCCCGCCAGAGCCGCCACCAGCATTACTGCACCGGCATAGATAAAGCTGCGATTGTTTGTGCGCCGGTAGGCGTAAACCAGCAAGGGCAGCCCCAGTTCGCAAAAAACCGCATAGTGGTTGCGGTTGTGGAATGGAAAGAAAACCGGTGTCCAGGCGGGATCCCATCGCGAGTAGCCAAAACTGATTGCACCTGTAAGACCAAGCCCGGCCAGGAGTGTGGCCATGTGGCGCAACTTGAGATCGAAGAGTGAAAATGCGAGAGCGGCGATGGCCAGGTCTAGCCCGCCCAGCCCTGCCACTGCGATGGATGCAAAGGCGGCAGTCAAGGAATAGAGCAGTCGATTTGGATCTACTGACCCGGCCAGGAAACAGCCCGCAAAACAGAATGCCCGCGCTCCCATCCATGCGGCGTGGCTGCGATCGGCAACACTGAGCAGGGCGAGGATCAAAACGACGGCAGTCGCAATTGGCCTCATTCGAAATGCACTTCCATCAGGCGAAAGCGGCGCTCGCGATCCCCGGCAGGGGCGACAAGGGCGACGCGCTTCCATTCCGGCCCCGCCTCTGAAAACTGCCAGTAGAGGCCATCGGTTTCTCCTGCCCAGGAGGGGATTACTCGTTCGAGGCGTCTCTTGCGCACTTCCACGAGGATGCTCATCAATTCCAGAGCCTGAGCGTGCGCCTGGACTTTCACTTCGACCTCGCCTGGGCGCCAATTTAAGCCTGTCTTTTCGTGTTGGCTCAGCCGCCAGTCGAAACCGAGCGAGCTTGGCCGGGTTCTCAATTTCAGATTGAAAAAGCCATCAGCCGCAAAGTCAGGATGTTGAGCGGCAAAAAGTTCCGTGGCTTCGCGCTTTTGTCCGTTCCAGAATAGCCGGTCACAGAGTTCGAGCTTGTATCGGTCAATTTGCGGCGACTTTCCCAGATTGGCCTGGAACTGCAGGGCGTCTGTGAGCCGGGCCTGCCCGATGAGGAAGCGTAGATAGTCGGCACTCCATTTGCGGTCTACCTGTGACAGGACTCTGTTTGCCAACCCAAGGCCCGTTAGCTGTGCATAGATGCCGTCAGCATCGCGTGGGCAATACTCCAGGGCCAGCCGGGCGAATCGTTCCACTCGATTTGCATCCCACCAGCGAGCGGCTTGAGTGAGTGCGGCCATATAACTCATGTATGAACGGTGGTATCCCGTTGCCTGATCGATCAGTTTGAGGGCCTGAGGACGATCCCCCCGGAATTCAACGATCAGTGCCAGGCGGAGGAGGGCCTTGAGCTCACGCGGATTATTTTTGATTGCGGTACGGAGGTGAGCTTCCTCCTGATCTGGATCGAGATCTGCCAGTTGGACCCAGTAGGCAGAAGAAGGCATGCCGAGTGCTTCTGCCGTTGGGAGGATCTTTAGTAATTGCTCTTTTGTTGGAGAATGCTTGCCCGTCCAAAGTACCCAGGCGGCGCTGGAAGAAACTGTCAGCCCTCCGACAGCGAGGACCCAACAAAGGAGGAACGGGAGGCGGATCAGCCTCGTCACATTGAGACCATCGACGGAGGCGAAGAAAAGGAGCAGAGCAATTTTTAGAGTTTTTTTCTCTCACGTTTGGGATGTCACTCCGATAAGAGCTCTAGGTTATTCAAAGTGAAAATATCAATCCTTAGATCGTCAATCTTCCTCGCCTTGGCTTGCGGGCCACTTTTGTCCGAATCCAAGTCGCCAAGCGTCATATCTTCGAGCGCAACTCCGGCCGTCGCCTGGTCGGCGGGGGTTGTGCGAATCAACGGTGCAGACCACTCGGGCTCAGGCAATGTGCTGCCAGGGGCTCGACTGGAAACCATGCGCAGTGCTGGACAGCTCTATCTTGCTGACGGCACCAGGATGCGACTCAGCGCAGCCACTAGTTTGAACGTTGGTTCGGACGGAATTCGACTCGAACAGGGTTCAGCGCGGATCGATTCGGTTTCAGCTGCTGGCAGCCGCCTGAGCATTAGCGCGGGCGAATTCAACATTAAGGCTAGCGGGGGCCTGGTGCAACGGCCCAACTCGCGAGAACTGATCGTTACGGCAGCCTCTACAGCTACAGAGGTTCGCAAATCCAATGGCACTCTGATTGCCATGGTGCGTCCTGGCCAGACCTTAGCCTTTGCTGCTGCGGCAAATCGCGCAAGCGGAGAAGAAACTAGAATTACCGGGAAGGTCACGAGCGAAAAGGGGCACTACTATCTCACCGATGAGGTGACTTGTCAGAAGACGGAGCTTCAAGGTGGAAGCCCTGAGGTGCATCTGGGTGCGCGTGTACAAGCAATTGGTCAACTCGGCAACGCAAGCGGTGATGACCGCAAACTGCTGATGGTCAAGGAATTTACCACTCCGAACACCGCCGCAACTACGACCTGCAGTGCTGCTGGAATCCCTGTAGCCGTTGCAACCGGCGCCGCTGCGGGAACTGCAGCAGCGACAGGAACTGCCGCTGCTGCCGCAACTGGCGCAGCCGCAGCCGGAACTGCTGCTGCCGCTACTGGGATCTCTACCGCGATGATCGCCGGCATTACCGTGGCCAGTGTCGCCGGTATCGCTGCCAGCGTTGCTGTCATTGCTCAGGAAGAGTCCAAAACCATTAGCCAGTAAGGTGAGTTCTTCCAATCGAAGACCAGGCGCTCTTTTTCGCAGCGCCTGGTCATCTTTCGTTTCCAAACAACAAATCTGGTATCGCGCCTTCCAGCCGGAGCAATACTTCTTTCCTCCACAACCCTCCCCCGTAGCCGGTCAAATCCCCGTTCGCTCCAATCACTCGATGGCACGGAATCACGATTGAAACGGGATTCCTGCCGTTGGCCATCCCCACCGCTCTTACCGCCTTTTCATTCCCCAAGCGCTTTGCCAACTCCAAATAAGAGATGGTTTCCCCAAATGGGATTTGGCCCAGCAGACTCCAAACCTCTCGCTGAAAGTCGGTGCCGGTCGGCTGTAGCGGCAAATCGAAGGTCTGCCGCCATTTGCCAAAGTATTCCTGCAACTGCCGCTCAGCGTCGATCAGGATCGCGTCCGGCTCTTCAATGGCTCCGGTCCGATCCCGTGGATGCCGCTCTTCTTCAAAAGCCAAACCTGTCAAAGCTGCACCGTTTGAGGTCAAAGTGATTCGGCCCACCGGTGAATCCATGTAGCTCAAATAAATCAAGATTCCTCCTCCTGCGACAACGATCTCCACAATAGGAATACCGCATAGGCGCGAAGTGGTGCCCATTGGGTACTGATTCTTTCTGCTTCTCGGGTTGCTTTGACTGGCCCCAATCCCTGGATGCCGAGAGCCTTTTGAATTCCAAGGTCGCCGGCCGGGAAGGCATTTCGGTCTGAGCTGCCGCGCATCCGGAGGTAGCTTTCCGTCCAAGGTCCGATCCCTGGCAAGTCGAGCAATGGTCCTCGGTCTTCCCTCTTGAGACGCGACCACTCCGCAAAGTGGTGTAGCGTCTCGGCCCGTTTGCGGGTGATCCCGACGGCAGCCAAATCTTCGATTGGCACCTGCGCTAGCTCCTCAGCTAAGGGGAATAGCTTAGTCACGCTAGGAAAAGGACTAGAGTAGGGGTGTCCAAATCGAGCCACAATTCGGCCCGCCAATGTATGAGCCGCCTTCACCGATACCTGTTGACCGAGGATGGCTCGCACCCCCATCTCGAACCCATCCCAGGCCCCTGGCAACCGGATTCCGGGCCAGCGTTGCAAAAGCGGACCCACCGTCAAATCCCTACCCAGCTTGGCTTTGATCTCATTCGGGAGTGCATCCAGATCGAAGACGCGTGCAGCTAAAGCGCGAATTTCTGAACTTCCTTCGCCCCAGACTTTCAACTCCAACCTCGACTCGCCGTCGATGGCTTTGACTTCGAGGCAGCCCGAACTCGACCCCGATCTGAAACTTCGTCGTAACACGTCTCCCTCGATTGCCTCGACCCCAGGGATGGCCCGAGGCCCAAAGAAGCTTAGAAGGCCCTTCCAGTCGAAAGGCGGCACGAAAGGGAGGGTCTCCACACTTAGCGTCATAAATAGCTATAATACAGTCATGAGCGAGACCCGCTCGCATTCCTGCGCCAAAGGTAATTTTTTCGCCTTTGGCCCTTGATACCCCCCCATCGGCACGTTAGAGTGGAGCCACGTCGTCTCCCCCGAGCGAAGCCAACATCGGTCCTTAGGACCGGAGTACCATCGCAAGGAGTGATGTTCTAATCATGAATTTTGGACCCTCGAGCAGACTGCTCGCTATCGTTGGAATTATGGCTGGCCCCTTCGTAGCCACTTCTCCCGCCCCAACGGGCAATGAGGCAGCTGGAAGACAAGATCCCAGACTGGTGCGCCTTGAGAAGTATTTTGAAGAAAAGCAGTGCCCCGTAAAGCCATTGGCTCGTGACTTTGTCGCAGCCGCAGACCGTCACAATCTCGACTGGCGTTTGCTGCCAAGCATTGCATTCGTCGAAAGCAGTGGCGGGAAAACTTTTCACAACAACAACATCTTTGGCTGGAGCAATGGCGACCACCGATTTGTGAGCGTCAAAGAGAGCATCCATACCGTAGCCGAACGGCTCGCCAACTCTCATTACTATCGCAACAAGCCGATCGACAAGATCCTCACTACCTACAACCCTGTCCCTGGCTATCGCCAGCGTGTCCGTGAAGTGATGGACGATCTGGGCCCGTCCCGTCCCACTCGTCCCCTCCAGCTCTCTTACCGCAACTAGCCCTTCAACTGGCGAATGATCATCTGAACCGCGCCCTGGATCACCAGATCCGAGCGCGGGATCAATTCCGGGTAGGCGGCATTCTCGGCTTTCAAATACCAGCGCCCCTTGGCCAGCACCAGTCTCTTGAGGGTGGATTCCCCGTCGATCAACGCTGCGACGATCTGCCCTGCCTTTGGGTTGGGGGTGGGTTGCAGGACCACGATATCGCCATCCAGGATCGCCGCATCTTTCATCGAATCACCCCGAACCCTTAGCGCATAACATCCCCGCTGGGGCTTGAAGCCGAGTGTTTCGAGGTCTACCTGCATGCAGCCTTCACTGCGTACCTGTCCCATGTCCTGTGGCGGCCCGGCTGGAATTCCGCCATAAATCGGAATCGAGACGACAGGTCCGTTGCCCACAACGTCAATTTGACGGGAACCCCGGTCTGCCCGCCGGATGGCACCCTTTGCTTCAAGGGCCGTCAGGTGACTGGCAATCCCGTTCGGGCTCTTCATGCCAAAGGCTCGTTGCATCTCGGGAATTGAAGGCGAGCAGCCCTGCTCGTGCCTGAACTGGCTAATAAAATCGAGAACTTCCTGTTGGCGTGCGGTCAGTTTCATGCTGTAAATATTTACAGTATACTGCCTTAGCGATTGCCCCAGTCCATCATCCAGCCCGCCCCTGGCACGATCGGGAAGAGTCGCAACAGCGAGATGCTGGCAACGCCCGTGCGCGTATTGTAGCCGTTGTAGGAATCAAAGGTGCGGTTGTTGGTATTGAAGAGATTCATCACCTCAAAGAACAGAACGCCGCGCCACTTCTTTCTTTCAAACTGTTTGTTCAATCGGAAGTCTGCCCGGCTAAAGACCGGTAACCTTACTGCGTTACGTTCTTGCGACAGGAAGTACTGCCCATTGCGCTGGCTGAAGAAGCCGGCAATTGGGAAGTTCGACCCGTAGCTATAGCGCACGCTCAGATTTACCGATGGACTCAGGCGGTAGCTGCCGTAGCCGTTGACGGTGTGGCGCTGGTCGAAATCCGCATCGTAACGGGCCCCGGTGATCCCGTCCCGCATTCTCGATCGAGACCAGCCGTAGGAGACCCAGCCGTTCCAGCGATTGGCACTGCGCTTCTGTAGAAAGACTTCGAAGCCGCGCGCGGCACCTCGCACGGAATTCTCGAAGCGGGCGGCTGCTGGCGGGAAGAAGACTTGCCCGTTTGGTAGAAAACGGATGTCGGCCAGAGGTTGCGCCAGCAGATCGCGGTCTGCCCGGTAATACGCCTCAATGCGCACGCGCGTTGTGGAATTTAATGCTTGCTCAATGCCTCCCACGGCGTGCATGGCTCGGGATGGTAATAGCGCTGCATTGCCAAGATTTGCAATCAGCAACGCGCTCAGCGGCACGTACTGCACGGCCTGGCTCCAGGCAGAAATCAATTGTGTCGATGGGCCCAGTCTCAGACGTGCGCTGGCGTGAGGCGACACCGATGCTGGTTGAAGGGTCGACGATCCGTCGAAGCGCGAGCCAAGGCCCACGCTGAGGATTCCTTTGGTGAAGCCCTGCTCGACGTAGCCACCCGCGCGCAGCGCGTTGCCATTCCAGGGGTCGCGCCGCCGGATCGAAAGAGGGTTGAAGATGTAGCGGGCTTCAAAGCCATCGTCGCGAATTTGCCGGAAGGAGGTACCTGCACGCAACGACTTCCACTCCACGCCCGTGTTGGCCACCCACTCCCCATAGCCAGCCGATGACAGCGGCAGATCGAGCACATTGCGGTTGTTGCTGCGCTCGCGAATCCAGGCGAGTTTGTTGGTCACAAGCAAACGCTCGGCGGCCGCCCAGCGATGCCCCAGTTGCAGGTTGGTCAGATGATAGGTGCCGTTCAGGATGGAGTTAACGCCGAGGCTGCTGCGGGCACTGCTGCGATCGAGATCTGAGATTCCGTCAAATAGAGCCAGCGTGACGTGTTGCTTTCTTGTGAGGTTATAGCCGAGCTTGGCTTGTACATCGAAGAAGCCGAAGGCGAGCGTATCAATCGCGCGAGCTTTCTGTAGCAGGTACTGCAGGTAGCTTTTTCGGACACTCACCAGCCAGGTGCCGCGCTTCCAGGGGCCTTCGGCCATTGCACTGGTAGCGGCTACGCCTGTGTTTACCCGCCAGGCGAGACCTTTGTCAGAGCCCTCCCTCACCAAGAGTTCGAGCGTAGATGCATTCCGATCCATGTACGCTACCGGTGGTGCGGCTGCGTGCAGCGTCACCGCTTCGATGACATCAGTATTCAGCATGGAGATGCTACCGCTGGCTTGTTGGCCTTGTGTGGAGTGCAGAGGATTGTTCATCAGGACGCCGTCGAGATAAATGCCAACACGCCGGAAGTCTGCACCTCGCACGGCGAAGCTTGCCGTGAAGTCGTTGGTGGCGCTCACACCAGGCAGGCTCTGGACGGCGCGTAGCGGGTCGTTGGCGATTACGCCTGCCAGATTGCGTAACTCGGCTGAGCTCAGCGTCCGCTCGGAAGGGCTCGATGCATACTGAGGCTCGTAGGGGCCTTCCTTCACTTCGACGCTGTCCTTTTGCGAAAGACCGTCGGGGGTAAGCAGCAGTTCCAGTTCGCGGTCTGGATCGGCGACGACTACGCGCAGGCTTCGATAGCCGACGAGTGAGACGAGCAGGTCTGAAGCTGCGGGGATCGAGAAACGGCCCTCGTTGTCGCTGACTGCACTTTGATCCCCGGCTACGAGCTTTGCCTTGCTCAAGGCCTCGCCTGAACGGGAATCTTTCACAACTCCTCGCAATTGTGCGAATGACTTATTGCTTGCGAGCAGCGGCAGCAGGATTAGGAGCAGCTTCGTCAAATGGCGGTGGCAGGAAATCATAGTCAGCAACCATCTTCTCCTGAAGCGCGATCTTGAGATCTTCTTCGATCTTCGCGTATTCGGGTTGCCCCGCGAGGTTGTTCAATTCACTTGGATCTTTGGCTAGATCGAACAATTCGACGATCGGTCTTGGCCTCGTGAAATAAGCCTTGTCGATGGCTGGCGGGAGCGTTCCGGCCTTGTGCGCGGCGAGCATTTCCTGCCAACCTGCGTCACGCACGCTATCGACGGGCTGGTATTCCTGATAGGGCGTGTAGTTCCAGATCAGCTTGTGCGAGGCAGAGCGGGCACAGCGGCTCAAGTCAAATGTGCTGGCTTTGGTTTGGGCATTGAAGTTGGAATTGCCGTGCGGCAGGCGCGCCGCAAAGACATGTGTGCGCGGCTGATAGCTTGCCGATCCACGCAGCAGGGGCAGGAAGCTGCGTCCGGACATGCCCTTGGTGGTGGGCAGCCCGGCAGCCTCAAGGAAGGTGGGCGTGATGTCTTCACCACTCAGTAGATTGGAGCTCGAAGAGCCCGGCTTGATCTTGCCCGGCCAGCGCGCCACCAGCGGAACGTTGAGACCCGGGTCATAGAGCGAACCCTTGCCATGAGGGAAGGCATGCCCGTTGTCACCCATGAATATAACGAGGGTGTTGTCGGCCAGGCCACGCTTCTCAAGCGTCGCCAGCACCATTCCGAGTTCATCGTCGGCTCTGGTGATCTCGTCGTAGTAGCGGGCAAGATCGTCACGCATCCCGGGCAGATCGGGCAGATGCGCGGGCAGCGGAATCTTGGCCGGGTCATGAGGTTTGGGAATCGCATTGCGATCCCAGACGTGATGCGGATCGGAGAAATTGATCCAGAAGAAAAAAGGTTTGTCGCCGGCCTTATCGAGGAATTCGTTCATCACCTTGGGCGTTTCATTCCGGCCGCCACCAGTATGCAAGAAGTCGATCCGTTTTGCCCAGGTCTTCATGTCGTGCTCTTCATAGATGCGCCGGGTGAGTGGGGTGGGATTGATAACGCCGTCGAGGTGAAAGTAACGGCGGCAGACGCCAGTGTAGTAATTCTTGGCACGCAAGAGCTCGGGCAAGGTTTGGATCTCGGGTGGCATGGGCGACGCAAAGCGGCCCATTCGATTGGCCACCGGGCTTCTGCCCGTCATCAATGCCGACCGCGACGGCACACACTGCGGTGCAGCTGTAAACATGCGGGTAAGCTTCATGCCGTCGCGCGCCATCTTGTCGATCACCGGGGTCTGAATCACCGGGTTGCCGAAGCATCCCACATGATCTGCTGTGTGATCGTCGCTGAGAACCAGCACGAGGTTCGGCAATTTTTGCTGGGCCGATTGCAGCATGGCGGGAGCGGCCAGACTCCCCAATACATCGCGACGTCTCATCAGGCGATTATATATTCATGAGCTCGCCCGGCCTCTTTGATGCCCCGCCGTCCCCGATCCGCACCCGGTTGGTAGATAAACTCCACAAGCTTGCCGAACAAGAAATCTACATCGGCACGTCCTCATGGAAGTATGAAGGCTGGCTGGGGCAGGTCTTTACCGAAGACCGCTACGTGACGCGTGGCAAGTTCTCGCGCAAGAAGTTTGAAGAGAACTGCATTGCCGAATATGGGGAAGTCTTCCCCATCGTTTGTGGCGATTTCGCCTTCTACCAATTCCCAACGCAGGCCTTCTGGCAGAAGCTTTTCACGACGGCTCCACCCAATCTGCGCTGGGCCTTCAAGGTGCCGGAAGAAATCACGGTGAAGCAGTGGCCCGGGCATGCCCGGTATGGCGCTCGTGCAGGCCGGGAGAATGAAAACTTTCTGAACGCAGATCTGTTCTGCCGCCTCTTTCTCGACGCTCTTGCGCCTTACAAAGATCGCGTGAGTGTGATGATCTTTGAATTCGGAACGCTATCGAAGAAGACGATGCCGGGGCTCGATGCCTTCCTGACGCAAGTGAACAAATTCCTGAGCGAGTTGCCCGATGGCTGGCGCTACTCGATCGAGATTCGCAATCCGGAATATCTCGAAGCAGACTACTTCTCCTGCCTGCGCAGCTACAACGTGGCGCATGTTCTAAATGCCTGGACACGCATGCCCGAACTCGACCTGCAACTCAAGCTCGATGACGTCTTCACGGCAGACTTCACGGTTGTGCGCGCTTTACTGAAATACGGCCGGCCCTATGAAAGTGCCGTCAAAGCCTTTGAGCCCTACAAGAGCGTGCAGGAAGAAAACCCAGCGGCCCGGGATGCGCTGAAGGCAATCATCGCCCGAGCCCAGCGCATTAAGCAACCGGCCTTTGTCTTTGTCAACAACCGCCTTGAAGGCAATGCTCCAGGGACAATCGACGCTGTCACTGACTTTGCAACACCGTAGTGCGAATTTCACCCTTGCCCCACACGGTTTGCCTGCCGACGCCTGTCCAGAAGCCCGCTTCGAGGTAAGGCAGGAACTCACTCAGGTCTCCTTCGTAAATAGCTTCGCCGATGAAGCCGCCGATGGGGTGTGAATCTCCGCTGGCTCTGCTGGTGCGGTTGCGATCTACCTGTTTGAGAGATTGCTCGATCAATCGCACCTGGCGAGCCCGATCTCCCATTCCGCGAAAATCAATCTCCAGCGGACCTTCTCCGTAGAGAGCTCTCAGGCTGCTGATTCGATCGCGCAGCCTTGCGAAGAGCACTCCAAAATCAGCTCCGTCACTGCCTTTCAATTCCGTGGGAGTCAGAAACTCAACCTTCACTCGACTTACAGCTTCTTCAGGGGGATTGAGGTTGACGATGACGCGTTCTGCCTCTACCCATGCATGGTCAAAGAGGTGCACCGTGAAGGGCACTTCTTCTCCCGCTCGAAAGCTGAGGCCATCGAGATTGCGGGTGCGCAGGACATAAGGGCGGGGAGGATCTTTGAGGCCGCTGGGGGCGGCACTTGTAGGCGCAAAGAGGTGTTGGTATAGCTCTGGCCGCTCCACGAAGAGTTCGCGCCCAAACTGCCCGCGGATCAGATTCGCAGCACCATGGGTACCAAAAAAAATCGGGCTCCTCGCTACCAGCCGAAGCTGGGCAACGAAGAGCCCGAATCGTAGATCTACCTTAGAAAATGAACTTGGCGCCAAGTTGGATTTTACGCGAACCGCTGATCACGGTGTCGCGAATTCGTCCAAACGTGGTGGAAGCGACATTTGCAGTAGGGAAGCCAAAGGTCGGCGTATTGGTCAGGTTCGTCATGTCAGCACGAATCTCCATCTTGAAGCGCTCGGTTACTGCAACGCGCTTGAGGAAAGAGGAATCCATGTTGAACGAGCCAGGACCGTAGAAGCGGTTGCGTCCGGAGCTGCCGTTTGATCCGGCTGCCGGGTTGGTGAATGCAGCAACTTCTTCAGGCGAGAAATACCACTTCAGGCCGTCAGCTCGCTGGGTTACTGTGCCTGCGCCGTCGCACTTGCTGCAATCGGCTGTTGCGCCAACTACATTGCTGAACGAGTTGAAACCCGAGTAAACCGTAAAGGGCCGGCCGCTAGAGATCGTCATCAATCCGGCCAACTGCCACTCACCGACGATGCTGTTCAGAACTCGGCCAGCATTGCCAGCAAAGCGACGGCCCTTGCCGAAAGGCAGTTCGTAGATCCAGTAGCTTTGGATGGTGTGACGGCGGTCAAAATCGCTGGGAGCATAATTGCCGCGGCGATTGTTGATGTCGAAAGGCGTTGAGGATGCGCTCTGGCCGACACCGGTGCCGACAACGGTGAAGGCCGGGTCGAAGCTGCGCGTGTCGAGCGATTTGGCCCAGGTATAGCTAAGCTGAGCCGTCAGGCCACCAGCCATGCGCCGGTCCACCTGCATCTGCAAGCCATGGTAGGTAGAGAAGTCGTTGGAGTCGATGACGTTCACGCCATTGCCGAATTGCGGATAAGGAATGAAAAAGCTGGCACCCAGCCCAGCCGCCTGAGCAAGGGGCACTCCCCCGACCGTACGCGTCGACAGGTCACGAGCAATGGTCGCAACGGAATTGCCACGAATATCAGCGGCGTACTGTGAGCGCATAAAGGCGCTTCCGGTTTGGGTAGCCCCGCGTCGCGGGTCGTTGGCAAAAATCTGATTGATCAACGGGCTCTCACCACCGGCTGCTGCTACGTTGTAGGCATTGAGAAATCCGTTGCGGGTGATGTCTACCTGATTCGCGTTGTAAGCGCCAAAGAGGTTGTGTGCACGGCGTCCGATGTAGTTCACTTCGATAACCGTGTTTCGGGCTACCTGCTGTTGCAACCCGAAACTCCACATGTGTGTCGTTGGGGTTTCGAAGTTTGGATCCACCACGGTGATGTTTTGCACGCCGAAAGCAGCAGGCTGTGCGAGCGTTAGCGGATTCACATTGGGAGGTGCGATGTTTTGCAGGTTGCGCAAACGTCCACCGGCCTGGCCAAATGCCTCGGTACGCAGACCCTGCACTTGTCCCGGCAAATTCTGGAAGACGCTGGAGCTCAGCACGAAAGTATTGAGACGGTCGTAGGCGATGCGGTAGTTAGCGCGGATCGCTGTCTTGCCCTTACCGAAAGGATCGTAAGCGATACCGACGCTGGGTGCCCAGTTGTTGCGGTCGCTGCGATAGAGCTTGCCGATTTCCCACTTGGCAACGCTGGTAGGAGGTGCGCCGAGCACGAGGTTCTGGTCAGGACGGCGGATGCGGCCGCTTGGGTCAGAGCCTGGAGTTGGCTTGAGTTCCAGACGCAATCCAAGATCCACGGTCAAGCGGCGCGACACCTTCCAGGTGTCCTGCATGAAGAAGTCATATTCATTGAAGAGGGCTTTGTAATCGTAAGGAGCGGCTACAAAGCGGTCTCCGGCTGGCGAGGAAGAAAAGCCGCGTCCGATCGAGCCAACTCGCCCAAGCAGATAGTTGATGCTCGATTCGAGATTGGGGCGGTCATTGGCTTGTTGGATGTCTGCAGGCAATCCGAACAAGGCGGGATTTACCGAATTGGTGACTCGCGAGAAGTTTGTGCTGGCGGTGATGTTTTCACCACCAATCGAGCCACGTACGTCGTTGTGTGTGGCAATTCGGAAATTCAAGCCGAATTTCAACGAGTGAGCCCCGGCAAAGTAGGAGAAGTTATCGACAAACTGCCAGGTGTTCAGCTTGCGGGCATTGCCAACGGCGAAGCTCTGCGGGATGAAAACCGGCGCTCCGGTGAGGTCGATTTCTGCACTGTTCTGAAGCGGGTTGGCGAAGTCAAAGCCAAAGTAGTTGCGACCGAACACCATTTCGTTGGTGATGCGCGAGGTGGGGTTGGTACGCCAGTTGAAGGCATAATTTTGCGGATCGCGATTCGTATTTACCGGGCATTCTCCGCCAGGAAAAAAGGGCTGACCCCCATTGACCCGGTCACACAACGTATTCTGATAGCCCCAGGAGATGCGGGCAAAAATGGTGTTTTTGTCGTTGAGGATGTAGTCGAACTTGAGAACGTTGTCCTGCTGCTTCTCAAACTGAAGAGCCGTAAAGGTGTGAAAGGCGGTATTCAAGCCATCGCCGCCAAAAAAGTTATTCGGTAGCGGCGTTGAGTCGACAAGCCCTTTTACGCGCGGATCAGCCCCGAGACGATCGGGGTCGCTTGAAAGAATGTTGTAGGTGCCGATATTGAGACCGGCCAGAACGTTGCCGCTGGCGTCAACGGATGCTGTTGGTACGCCAGCCGGTTGATTTCTGCCACCACGCACATAGCGGAAAACTCCCTGTCGAGCCTGTTGTGTGTAGACAGTACGATTCGCAACGGCACTCTCACGAGCGGAAAGCCTCTGCATGTTGCCGAAGAAGAAAAGCTTGTTCTTTTTAATCGGGCCACCAATAGATCCGCCGTAAATGTTCTGAACAAACTGCCGTTTGCCTAACGCATTAATGTTGTTCTCCCATTCATTCGCATTGAAGCGAGGGGTCCGGTAGAAATAGAAACCCGTTCCATGAAGCTCATTGCTACCACTCTTGGTTATCATCGAAACCTGCGCACCTGAGTTGCGGCCAAACTCTGCCGTGGCATTCGAAGTGAGTACCTTGAATTCCGCAAGGCCATCCGGATTTGTCCGGGTTGGCGAAAAGTTGCTTCCTCCTGCCGAGGTTTCATTGGAATCGATGCCATCGATTGTGTAATTCACAGCTCGATCGCGAGCGCCGTTGATGTGAACTCCACCGCCCGTATTCGCTCCACTCACGACACCGGGTTGCCGCAGCACCAGGTCCAGCGGATTGCGTCCGCGCGTCCCAACGATAGGCAATTCCTGAATCACCTTCTCAGTGAATACATTGCCAATGTTGCCTGAGGATGAAGTCTGCACCTGTTCATAGGCTCCAGACACTTCAATGCTCTCGGCAAGCGTTCCAACTTCCAGCCTGATGTTGACTGTTGTCGGCTGGCCAATATTGACTACGTTTGCCTTGGCGAGAAACTTCTTGAAACCGCTGGCTTCGACAGCGGCAGAGTAGCTGCCTACCTGCAGGGCTTCAAAAAAGAAGGCACCATTTTCACCGGTGGTTGTATTGAACGATTGGGCGGTCCCTTCATTGGTCAGTGTCACGGCTACGCCTGGCACAGGAGAGCCGGAGGCGTCCGTTACTGTACCGATGAGTCGTGATGTAGTGCCTTGACCGAAGAGGACAAAACTGGAGAGAGCGAGGGCAAGGAGAGCCCGAAAACAACTTTGCATATGACCCTATTTTAACGAAGTTGCAACTTATTTTGCTAGCTCAAACTATCAGCAAGGCTGAAGATAGGCAGATACAAAGCGATCAGTACGAACGCCACGAAAGTGCCCATAAAGATCATAATTACGGGTTCGATCAGGCTCAAGACTGCCGCAAGCTTGTTCTGCACATCTTCTTCGTAGAATTCCGCAACGCTCCCTAGCATCGTCGGCAAAGCACCTGTCGACTCGCCCACTTCCATCATGTCCACTGCCAGATCTGGAAAGATCCCGGTCTGTTTCAGCGAAGTTGAAAGCGGCTGGCCTTCTCTCACAAGCTGACTTGCGGTCGCCAGAGCCTTGCGGATCAGGACGCTCGAAACCGACTCGCCCGCTGTATGAATTGCCTGCAACAACGGGATGCCACCCACCAGCAAGGTGCTCAACACACGAGCCAACTGCGCCACCTGAAACTTGGTCCAGATCTCGCCAAACATTGGGAAGCCCATCTTGAGCTGATCGAGCTTCTCCTGCGCCGCTGTGGTTTTGGACCAAAAATAAATAGCCGTGCCGCCTGCCGCAATCGCGAAGGAAGCAATCAAGAGATAGGAACTGGCAGACGTACTGATTGCGACCAGAATTTTAGTAGGTGTCGGCAACTCGGCATTGAGCGTGCTGTAAAGTTCGGAGAACTTCGGCACAACGAAGGTAATCAGGAAGACGATCAATGCCAGGACCAGCGAGAAGAGCAGGGCAGGGTAGATCAGCGAAGTTAACAGCTTCTTCTTTACACTCAGCGCGAGTTTTTGATAGGTGATGTAGCGCTCCATCACCTCAGCTAAACTGCCGGCTCGTTCGCCGGCCATGATCGTGGTGATGTACATCGGCGGAAAGAGGTTCTGACTTTGAAAGGCAGTAGATAACAGCGTGCCGGTTCTGACTTCATCGCGTACAGCAGTCATCGGGCCGCGTAGCTTGTCGTCGGTCAAGCGCTCAGCCAACAAATCGAGTGCCTTCAGGATCGGTAGACCCGCTTTGATCAACGTGACAAACTGCTGATTGAGGATCAGGAATTTCTCCATATCCACTTTGCGCCCGCGCGGGCCGCTGCCCGCCGCACCCTTGGCCGACACAGAGTAGACCAGAAAGCCATCCCGCGAATAGCGTTCGCGCAACTCTGCTTCATTGCGCGCTACAGCAGAAACCTGGTGTACCTGTCCGCGTGCATCGGCGTACTTTAAAACGAATTCAGCCATCGCTACTCAGTATGACGACTTCGAGTCGAAATCTGTGCAGTAGGATCTTTTATGCTAAAGCTGCATGTCGCAGGACAGACTCGCTACTTTGTTTCATGCTCAGGTGGAGCAATACGGGCTGGTCGTCGCCACAAGCGCACACCCTGTGGTCGACTCTGGCGCTAAATCCCGTGGCAACCCGCAGAATTGGGGTTCTCAAGCCAAACCAACTGGTAAGCACAAGCTCCCCGTCGATTTCTTCAAGTTCTGCCCTGTTTGATCGAAAATGTAGCCCTTGATGTACACCACATTCCCAGGCGAGCAATTCTCCGTCGAGTCCCAACCATTGCTCAAATACAGGCACCCCCAGGCATCGCCAGAGCATGTCGCGCTCTCCGGCGTAGAGCAACCCTTCTTCGAGGCCTTGAAGCACAATTACGGCTTCGCACAAATTTGGAAGTGCCAGCGCCCGCGCTTCCACTAATGCGCAGATTCTGCGTAAAGCACCCGGGGTGGCGGCAAGCATCCTGGTAGCGCTATGATGCAGGCGGTAGAGTGCACTTTCATCGAGATTGCTGCACCCTTTGGGCAGCCGCAACTTCTTGCCCACAACAACGCAGGCGCTACTTTCAAAAGGCAATCGAAGCATTCCAAGCGCCTTATCCGCCTTCGGGTTCAAGAACCGGCTTTTGTGATCGAGCAACGTACGCGCAGGAAGCACCGGCAGGTCTTTCAGGCTCTGTGCCGACAAAAGGGATTCAGCATGTTCACGCCTGGTGAAGTAAGGAGTTGCCAGTGCAGCATTCACAAGACGTCGAAATTTCTCCTCCGGGCTCAGTTCCACAGCGGGGCTGACCGTTTCGATCTGGCGAATCCACCAGGGGTTTCCCCGAACGCGCAAAACCACATTCATGCATAGGACTAGTGCTGCCAGTACCTGGAAATTCTCTGAAATAATCAGACGCTAGGAGATCTGAGGGCTTTCGGCACTGCCGGCGAAGCTCTGCGGCCGGGTTAGCCCAGTTGCCAGCGCCAACTGCGTCAGCCCTGCGACGTTGTTTACGTTTAACTTCTTCATCATTGCCTTACGATAAGAACGTATCGTCTGCACACTCAAATCGAGCATCACAGCGATCTCTTTACTCGTCTTGCCTTCGGCCACCAGCCGCAATACCTGAATCTCGCGAGGGGAAAGATCTGCCAGCGGCAAAGCCTGCGTGCTCTCGTCCACAGTCCCTTTCTGAATTCGCTCCAGGAGCCGGTCTGAAACTTTAGGGCTGAGATAGGTTCCCCCTTGCGACACCATCCGCAAGGCCTGAATCAGGTCTCCATCAGAAGCACGCTTCAACACAAAGCCCCGCGCGCCTGCCTTGACTGCACTCACCACAGAGTGCTCGTCGTCGTACATCGACAACATCATTACCTTGGTTTCCGGGTTGTGGCGAAGCATCTCGATGGTGGCCTCAATGCCGCTCATTCCCTGAAGGTTGATATCCATCATGACTACATCCGGTTTCAACTTACGCACGATCTGCACTGCATCCACACCAGAATCTGTCTCGCCCACAACCTCAAGATCCACGGCAGGCTTCAGGATCGCTTTGATCCCATCCCGCATGATTTTGTGGTCGTCAACGATGAGCACCCGAATTGGCATAATAGATCTTGATTGTAGTCGCTTGCGGCCCGCTTTGGAGCGAAACTCCACCGGCAATAGCAAGCGACTGCACATATTCCGAGATTTCCCCTACCCCATCCAGCCTTACGCCCTCGGCATTGACAACGGCTTTGGCTGGTGCCAGAGCCTCTACAATTCGAAAAGCTGCCTGCGCCGCCTCGACAGGCCACCTGGGTGCAACATCACCCTCAAGACGAAACTTCTGATTCATTCTGGCCAGTTGCGACAAGCCTGCAACCAAACCACGCTTGGCAACCACGGCTCCGCCCAGACTCGCCTGCGCATCGCGAAATCGCTCCAGCAGATCATCGAGCGTCGCGGTTAGAGTCTCAAGCGCGTCAGGAGCAACACCTTCAAGCGCAGAGAGCTGCAGGGCAATCGAGGTCAACACCTGCCCCGCATCATCATGCAGCAATTGCGCAAAGCGCTGCGTCAGTTCTTCATGCCGACGCAGCAACTCCGCAAATGCTACAGGCTCGCGCATTTACTTCTTGCGCGCGAGAACCTTGTGTACAGCCGTCACGATATCTTTCGCGAGCAAGCCGTACTTTTCTACCACTGCCTCCGGCGTACCGCTCTCGGCATAAGTGTTGTCGACACCAACGAATTCCATCACACAGGGTGTGGTCTCCGTCGTAACCTGAGCCACACGGGAACCGATGCCGGTGTCCTTCAGGTGCTCTTCGGCCACCACGATGGCTCGGCATTCCTTAGAGGCGCGCTCGATCGCGGCGCGGTCAATCGGCTTGATGCTGTAGAGGTCGATCACGCGAGCGGAAATTCCAGCGGCATCCAGCGTCTCGGCGGCACGCAGAGCTTCTGCCACCAGCAGGCCGTTGGCGAAGATCGCAACGTCCGTGCCAGCCAACAATTCGGTGCTGCCGCCGATGTGGAACTCCGCACCAGGCTCATACACGTGAGCTGCTTTCGAGCGTCCAGCACGCACAAATACGGGGCCGACGTGTTCTGCAGTCATATGAATTGCAGCCGTCATCGAGACTTCGTCGCAGGGTGCAAGCACGGTGAAGCCGGGCAGGTTGCACGCAAGGCTCAAGTCTTCGATCGACATCTGCGAAGGGCCGTCTTCACCGATCGAGATGCCGCTGTGTGTGCCAACTACTTTGAGGTTTACGTTCGGATAAGCAGCCGTTACGCGCAATTGTTCAAAGCCCTTGTTGATCACAAATGCCGAGAAGCTCGACACAAAAGGAATCTTGCCGCCTGCTGCCAGGCCAGAGCCTACCGCCACCATGTTGCTTTCGGCGATTCCACATTGGATGAAGCGCTCGGGAAATTCCTTGGCAAAAAAATGGGTGTTGGTCGACTTCGACAAGTCTGCATCGCAAACCACAACGTCCGGGTTCTTCCTGCCTACATCGGCCAGCGCCTTGCCAAACGCCTCACGCGTGGCGGGGCCCATCTTCAGTTCGTATTTCTTGGACAAAGCCATTAGACAAGCTCCTTCAGCGCGAGTTCACATTCATCCTTCGAAGGTGCCGATCCATGCCACTTCGGATTGTTCTCCATAAACGAAACGCCCTTGCCCTTGATCGTGTTTGCCAGGATCACGGTTGGCTTGCCCTTTACCGTCTCGGCTTCATGGAAAGCCTTCTGTACGGCTTCGATGTCATGACCATCGATGTTGATCACGTGCCAGCCAAAGCTTGCCCACTTCTCAACCAGCGGGTCGAGCGGCATGATGTCTTTTACAAAGCCATCGAGCTGAATCTTGTTCCAGTCCACGATTGCAACAACATTGTCGATCTTGTGGAATGCGCCAAACATAGCTGCTTCCCAGATCTGGCCTTCCTGGATTTCGCCATCGCCCAGCACCACAAAGGTGCGTGAAGGGCAGCCATTGAAGCGTGCCGCCAGCGCCATGCCGAGCGCAACGCTCAGGCCTTCGCCCAGCGAGCCGGTGGAAGCTTCCAGCGCCGGAATAAACCGCACGTCAGGGTGCCCCTGGTAAATCGATCCCAGTTGGCGGAACGTATTCAGCTTGTCAACCGGTGTGTATCCGCATTCGGCCATCACCGAGTAGAGCACCGGGCAGGCATGGCCCTTGCCCAGAATGAAGCGATCACGATCGGCCCACGTCGGGTTTGCCGGGTCATGCTTCATAATGTCGAAGAAAAGAGTTACTACTAGTTCTGTTGCGGAAAGGCTCCCGCCGGGGTGTCCGCTCTTGGCCGCTGTGATCATCTCGAGAATGTGCCTCCGCACAGTCTTCGAGATAGCCGCCAGCTCAGCGGGATTGCTCGTTTTTGTCATGTACTTCTTTTGATTTTAGCGAAGGCTGGCCATGAATAGGGTGCAGTCGTCGAATAGAGACACTCCAGAGTGCTTTTGAATTTCGGCTTCTATCTCCGGGAGTGCCTCATGAGGTGACAAATGCGCAGTATTTCGGAACAATTCCAGCAATCGGTCTTCCCCAAACTCCTCGCCCGTTGCGCTCTGTGCCTCCACCGCCCCGTCGGAATAAACCAGCAGCCTGTCCCCTTCATCCATTTTGACCTTGCCTGTCTCGGCAGACCAAAACGGAAATGCACCCAAAACCAGGGCGCTCGATTCCAGCATCTCTACTTCGCCATTACTCTTGCGGAGTAATGCTGGCGGGTGACCGCAGTTGACATAACTCAATTCCTGAGTCGCCTCATCGAGGTCGGCGTAAAAGGCAGTTGCGAAGCTCTCGGGTGAAGTGGATTCATGAAATTGCGCATTCACGGCGCGCAACACGGGCTCAGGCGTAGCCTCATCGCGATAGGCATGGCTGCGAAAGAGCGCTTGCAAATTTGCCATCAGCATTGCCGCCGGCACACCCTTGCCACTCACATCAGCCACAACAAAGCCAAAGTGCCCCGGACGCTTTTCAAAGAAATCGTAATAATCCCCGGAAACCTCGCGCGCCGGAAGAAAGCGGCAGGCATAACGCAAAGCGCTATCGCCGCCCTTGCTCTGCGGCAACAAGCTTTGCTGTACCCGTCGCGCCCCAGCCATTTCCCGGTCTTCTATCTGCACCGCCGCTGTCCACTTGGCTACGATCTGCAGCAACCTCTCGTTGCTCCAGGGCTTCTCTACAAAGTCGCTCGCCCCGCGCTGCATCGCCTGCACTGCGAGACTTACATCCCCCCAGGCCGTCATTGCGATCAATGCCGCCGGAACCCTCTGTTCGCGCAGCGCAGCAATCAGATCCAGACCCTCTTCTCCGCTGGTTGTGTCGCGCGTGTAATTCATATCGAGAAGGATGACGCTGGCTTGTTTCTGTACCGCTACTTCAATCAACGCCGCTGGCCCATCAAAGCATTCCACGACGTAGCCATTGGATTTCAGCAGCAGCCGCAGTGCCTCACGAACCTCCATTTGGTCGTCACACACGAAAATTCTTACCTGATTTTGCCCTACGATCATTCTCAGTTCTTTGCTCTTCTCTAATACGTATGCAAGTGGCCTGCCGTACCAGAATTCTTTTGTTTCTGATGAATCGACTCAATACTCAGGTCCGGTTTGTCCGTTACTGGGACGAAGCCCCCCATCTGCGGACAGTATTTCACCAACCCAAAATCTAAGGCTCTTCAACTAAGGATAGTCCTCTGTGGAACTGCTAAGGCATCGCCCTAATTGTTTCTTATTCCTTTTTGCCGCACAGTCAGACCATGCAGAAACGAAGTCTACTTCTCCTTATGGCCCTGACGGCAGTGCTCCCGTCCAGTGCCGCAACCTTTACAGCTGGAACCTGGTACAACATCCTCACATCTGCCGGTGTGGATGCCACTCCTGGAGTTTCAGGAGGCAGTGGTGTTAACGCCTATCTCAGCCCGGGCGCATTGCCCTGGTCTTTTAGCCTTCTCGCGGCCGGTACTCTCGATGTCGTCGACGCAGAGAATCCCGGTGATACCTATCGTGTCGAAACGATTGGTGCCGGCAATGTCAGAACTGTGCTCGGTGTGACTATTCAATCCGTTCCCTTCAACCCCAATGTCAGTTGCGGATTCAATCCTCAGGAATGCTTCGATACTCCTCTCCAGGGTGGAATCCCTGTCTACTCCAAACGAACCTTCGATCTCGCCGCCGGTACAGCTTACAGCCTTCAATTTATTGCCATCGATAGCCCCAGCTTTAGCTCGAACGCATTTTTCAGAATTAACGGAGCGATCGATACCGAGATGCCCGGAGAACCCGGTCCAATCCCAGAGCCAACCACCTATGCGTTGACCGGCACAGCATTTGCCGCCCTCGCCTGGCTCAAAGCACGCAAGCGCTAGCTCTCCTCCGTTCAGCGCTCTTGCAAATACGCGGCACAGCCAACCAGGCTGTGCCGCGTTACGCTTACTAGAGATGCAAATCCGGGTCCTCTTCTTCGGCTTACTCAAAGACTTCGCCGACCCCTCCACAGATCTCGTCGACATGCCGCAAGGCTCGACGATTGAATCCCTCTTCGCCTATTACGTCTCCCGATACCCAAAACTCGAAGGCCTGGCTGATTCTATTGCTCTCGCCCGCAACCAGCAATTTGCTCAGCCCGGTGAGCTTCTCGAGGATGGCGATGAGATCGCCTTCCTGCCTCCTGTCAGCGGTGGCACCCTCTACACTCACCGGGTCGTGACTCCAGAAGGCCATATCGCCGCGCTCACCCGCGAGCCAATCCCAACTCATGCACTTGGCCAGGAAATCCTTCAAGGCATCGACGGCGCTCTTTGCACTTTCGAAGGCGTTGTGCGTAACAACTCCAACGGCCGCCAGACTCACTATCTCGACTACGAATGTTACGAATCGATGGCAATCAAAGTACTAGCTGATCTGGTCGTTGAAATCGCCAAAGCCCACCAGATCTCACGCCTCGCCATAGTCCACCGCCTCGGTCGCATGGAAATCGGCGAAGCGAGTGTCGTCGTGATTGCCGCATCTCCCCATCGGCGGCCCAGCTTCGACGCCACACTCGAAGGCATCGACAGGCTCAAGCGCACCCTGCCGGTCTGGAAGAAGGAATACTTTACCGATGGCGAAATATGGGTCGAAGGTGCCTGGGACGATTCCGTCGCCAGGCTTGGGACAAAAGCTACTTAGCTTCTTCCTTGCCCGGATAGCGCATTTGCATCTGCACACGGTCGCCGCATTTCAAATCTAAAGCCGCAGATGCAAACTTTGGCGTTTTCAGCACCGCCTTCGGATCCCGCGACATCCCCCAACCCTCTTTCGGCTTCCCGCTCGGCTTCTTGTCCAACTTCTTGTTGGCATTCTCGTCGTGCAGCGTCACTACTGCAAAGCGTCCTGCGGCGAAGCTCTTCATTTTCAACTCCACCAGGCCATCCTTTGCGGGCACCGCATCATGTTGAAACGCCAATTCATAGTTGTTGGGCCATCCCGTTTCGCTCGAAAAGATGGCAAAGCCCACAAAGCCTTTAGTCCCTTTGACTCCACTAGCGGCAAGTGTCAATCCGCATTTGGGCTGGCTTTGGCCGTAGCCCGAAAAACTTGTGCAACAAAACAAGGCACACCATAACCAAATGCCGCGTCCAGCAAAAGTGTCAGCGATAACCATGCTTAAAGTATCCCCAAAAACCGAACCCCTGCTGCATTTCTAAGCTACCCTCAAAGCTGAAAACCTTGCTCCGCTCCTCTCTCACCTTTGTCTCTGTCGCTCTGGTCACACTCGTCCTGGCTCTGCCTCTCAATACCTTGCGAGTGGACAACACCGCGGAATCCTGGCTCCCCTCCGATTCTCCAGGCCTGCGGTCGCTCAAGGCTTTTGAGTCCCGTTTTGGAGACGGCTCTCTACTCATGGCTTACGTGTCGGGTCCGAATCTGCCGCAGCACCTGAGCCAATGGAAATCTCTTACTGCTCAACTGCGCACAATCCCTGCCCTTGACGCCGTTTACCCGCCCCGCTTTGTCGAAGAAGATGTCGATGGCCCCAGGCCGCCGGTGACAGCCTATCTGAATAGCCCGGACAACGCACATGCGGCCTTTTTGCTTCAAGCGAAAACCGGCCTGAGTGTTGACGACCAAAGCAAACTCATCGAGCGTCTGGAAGCCATGCTCGTTCAAAGTCCGCCCCCGCTTGGCCCATTCGGCCTGGCCGGCACAATGGTGATCACCCACGACCTTGACACCGGCTCCAGAGAATCGCTCTCGATGATGGGCCCCCTTGTTGCCCTTGCCATGTGCGCACTGCTTTTCTTCAGCACCCATCAGTGGCGCGGCGTCGTCGCCGCATTGGTTGTGCTATTTCTTGCCAGCGTTTGGTCTCTCGGCCTGATGGCCTACTTGGGCCGTCCACTCAATTTGGTTGTATCTACTTTGCCCCCGATCCTCGCTGTGGTCACCATCACTCAGGCCATGCATATCCTCGCCTTCTTTCATAGTTTCCCGGCCTCACACTCTCGCGAGCTGGCCTGGCGTGAAGCGCTCCAGGGCATCTTTTGGCCCAGCCTGCTCTGCTGCGTCACTACAGCCACGGGCTTTGCTTCGCTTGCTATTTCTACGATTCCCCCAATCCGCGATCTCGGCATCTTCACAGCCTTCGGCGTGGTGTCTACGTTCATCCTCTCCTTTACACTTTTCCCCAGCCTGCTTCGTCTGAGTGCAGCGGTACTGCCTCGCGGGGTTCAGGCTCAAACCTGGTTCACGCTGGATCGCGCTACGTCCTATACACACTGGCTCCTGCGCTGGCGAACGCCCATCATCGCCGCCATTATCGGCGCAGCCGCATTCGCCCTGCTGGGCATCTACAGGATCCGTGTAGAATCACACATCCTAGAGTTCTTCCCGGCCACGCAGCGTGTCCCGATGAATTACCGCGCTATCGAGAAAAATTTGATGGGTCTCACTCCAATCGACATTGTCTTCTCCGGCCCTCGGGATGTCCTGCTCTCAGACAAGACGCTGGCCGCCTACAAGCGCTTCTTCGCAGAGGTGGTCGAGTCAGAAGCATTAGTCCAACAACTCGTGTCGATTCTGATTGAACCTTCTCGCCAGAAGCAGCTTGATTTCGTCTTGTCTCCGGCTGAACTGCGCGAAGCAATCGCCTCTGACGACCTGCCAGACGCCATCGGCCGTTTCCTCGTTCTGGACGACAGCCGCATCATTCTAAGAACCACGCTGCTCACCACGACAGATTCCTCCAATGCCGTATTTGGCCTGATCGAGCGCCTCCGCGCCCGCCTTGCCGCACAGTCGATCGATGGCGCCATCACCGGTACGATCGAGGGCCCAACGCCTCTTTTTGTTGAAGGTCAGGTGCTGCTGCTCAAAACACAAATCGAGTCTTTTGCCGTCGCTTTAGCAGTCACCGCGTTGGTAGTCTTTGCCGGCTTTCGTTCGGTTCGCGTGGCAATCCTCGCGCTGCTTCCAAATGTTGTCCCTATTGCACTCACACTCGGTTTTATGGGTTGGCGCGGCATTCCTCTTAACACCGCCACCGTAACCGTCGCTGGCATTGCCCTCGGGCTGATCGTCGACGACACGATCCACTTTCTCTATCGCTATTTGAATGCACGGAAACAAATGGACCCCCAAGCAGCCGTCAGCCGTGCCCTCTTCACCATGGGAAAAGCGGCAATCGTAAGTAGTGGTGCCGTCGCTCTTGGGTTTGCTCTTTTTGCCTTCTCTCCCTTCAAGCCCACAGCCTATTTCGGGCTGCTCATCGCGATTACTGCAATCTCTGCCTCCGTGTGCGATCTCGTTTTTCTCCCGGCGCTCCTGGCCCGAGGCGCAACCAATACATCTATTCCCGCGTCTGATAATTTGAAATAGATGCGTACCCCGCCCGCATCACGTCCTGCCCAATGACCCGTCGTTCCTTATTTGCTGCCCCGCTGCTTCTGCACGCACAAGACCCAATCTTGCGCGTAGACGTCAAACTGATTCGAATTCTCGCTAGCGTCCGAGATCAAAACGGCCAGCTCTTCGGCGGTCTCGGCAAAGAAGACTTCCAGATTTTCGATAACGGCACCGAGCAGGAAATTTCGATCTTCGAGCGCTCCACCACTCAGGCCCTCAACGTCATCGTGATGCTCGACATCAGCGCGAGCGTAGCTAAAGATCTGAAGTACGAAACCGAATCTGCCATCCGCTTTGCCCGCTCCCTCTTCAAAGAAGGCAACCCCGACGACACCCTTGCCCTGATCACCTTCAACCACAACGTCGACATCATTGCCAGCTTCACCCGCCGCATCCAGCGTCTCGAAAATGCCGTCCGCGATATCAAGACCGGCGCTGGCACTTCCCTCTACGATGCCCTCTTCCTCGCCAGCGAAGAGCTCGAAGGCCGCGAAGGCCGCAAGGTGATCATCTGTGTTTCAGACGGCGGCGACACTGCCTCCTACAAGAAATTCAACGCGGCCAATATTGCCGTCCAGCGCGCTCAGGCTGCCGTGTATCCGATTCTAGTCACACCCATCATCAACGATGCAGGCCGCAACACGGGAGGCGAAAACGCTCTACAGTTGATTGCAGAACGCAGTGGCGGCCGCGTGCTGCAGCCATCCAGCTACGAAAAACTCGGCCTCGCGTTTGACGAGATCCTCCGCGACCTCCGCACCCAATATTTCCTCGCCTACTACCCCAAGAGTCAATCCGTCAAAGGCAACCCTTTTCATCGCCTGGAAGTAAAAGTCCGCCGCCCCAATTTGCGGGTCTCTGCGCGTACTGGCTACTATGAAGAGACTCTCTAGTCTCTCTCCATGGCCAAAGCCAAACCAAAAACCAAAGCGCCGATTCTCACCCTGGCTGAAGACGGCTATCTGCGAAAGCTCGCGGCAGACAAAACCCCAGTCGATGTAAAGATGCTCAACGGCAAGTCTTTCCACGGGACTGTGGAAATTTTCGATGCCGAAATCATCCGTCTTGCACAAGCAGGCTCCGCCAGCCTCCTCATCTATAAAGACGAAATTAAATATCTCGCCGAAGAAAAAGTCCAAGCATGAAGCATTTTGTAGAAACTGCCGCCCATATTGCCCGAGAAGCCGCCGTTATTGTGGAAGGCTTCCAGCGCGAAAAGATAGGCTTTGAGCTCAAAGGCGAATCAGACCTGGTCACGATGGCCGACCGTCAAAGCGAAGTCCTCATCACGACGCGCTTGCGCGAAGCCTTTCCCACCCACGCGATCGTTGCCGAAGAAGGCAACAACACTCACTCTTCTTCTGGCTACCGTTGGTATGTGGACCCGGTCGACGGCACCACCAACTTCGCCCACGGCTTCCCCATTTACAACATCACGATGGCCCTTGAAAAGGACAATGAGATGATCGCCGGCGTCGTCTACGATCCCACCCGCGACGAAATGTTCACCGCCGAAAAATCGGCCGGCGCCTACCTCAACGGAGAGCGCCTCACTGTATCCAAAGCGAACGCAATCGCAGACTCGCTCTACTCCACCGGCTTTCCCAGCCGTCGCCGCCACCAGAACGTCAATATCCATTTTTATTACCAGCTCGCGATGATCTCCCACGGAGTTCGCCGCACTGGCTCCGCCGCGATTGACCTTGCTTATGTAGCCTGTGGCCGCCTCGACGGCTTCTGGGAATTTGGCCTCAACCCCTGGGACATGGCCGCCGGCCGCTTACTGGTAGAAGAAGCCGGAGGCATGATCACCGACATGCACGGCGCCCCCCACCACATCATCACCAGCGATCACTTACTGGCTACTAACACTCACATCCATCAGCCGACTCTTGCGCTATTCGAGGATATATTCTCCGATAGGTCTCCCTATTTGATCCCGCAGGTTTCGCTTTACCAACGATAACCATCCCGACAACACATTCTGTTTTCAACTATCCTTAAAAATAAGCTTCAAAGCATCCAACCTTTTGCTTTTAAGCCGAGAAGATTGGATGCATGAAATGTCTCGTCATAGCTGCGTTTCTTTCGGTTGCAGTCGCAGCGGCGGCCCCAAAGGATATTTTGATCCTTCATTCTTACCGCGTTGGATACGCCTGGACTGATGAAGCTTCCCGGGGCTTCATCGAGACATTCGGACAGGCTGGCGAGTTCAACCTCTGGTCTGAGTTTCTGGATGCCCGCCGCCAAAGTTATCCGAGGAACTCCGCATTACAACTTTCTCAAATAGCCAGCAGGCACCAGGGCAGGAAATTCGATTTAATCCTGGCCGTAGACGATGAAGCACTGGATTTTATAGTAAATCGAAGCAATGGTCTTTTTGGATCTGTGCCTGTTGTGTTTTGCGGAATCAACGAATGGGAGCTAACCTACAAACTTCCCCGTAACCGCTATACAGGTCTGCTTCAAAAGCTTCCCGTGGATCAGGTGCTCTCGGCAATTTCTTTCATTCAGCCTAAGACCACCGACGTCTTTGTCGTATCCGAAAACAGCGCGTTCGGAGCCTCTATGAGAAGAGCCTTTGAGCAGGCACTTCCACCTTCAGGAAAGTTCCGGTTCCACTCAATTGATGGAAGGTACTTGAGCCTCGAGAAGATCAAGGCCGAGGTGAAGGCAATTGCTCCTGGCGGAATTGTAGTCCTTTGTGAGATTCGCCAGGATTCCGAATCCCGCTACGTGGATCGCAAATCCGGGGAAATGGCAGTTGCTTCTGTTTCCTCTGTCCCTGTACTTGCCGTCGATATCAGCCGCGTGGGAGATGGCATTTTGATGGGGATCCCAAACGGTGGATTTGAGCATGCCAAAGCTGCCTCGAACATAGCTCTAAAACTGCTTGGGGGCGCCGCTCCCGATTCGATTCCTGCATTTTCGCCCGGAGACGTGGTTCTTAATTTCGACCATGCCGAAATGCAGCGCTGGAATCTGAGCGAGTCAGCGCTTCCGCCAGGATCGCAGATCCTGAATCGACCTCCATCGATCTGGCGTGAATATCGCAACTGGATCCTGGCTGGACTTGCTGTTGCCGGTCTCCAATTCCTGGCAATTTCAGCCCTTGTAGTTAACGTCGTACGTCGCCGAAGAATCCAGGCGCGGCTTAGAGACGCGCTAAGGTCGGCCAACGAGGCTGCTGCACTCAAGAGTCGCTTTATTGCCAACATGAGCCACGAATTGCGCACTCCGATGAATGGTGTCCTTGGTCTGCTGGACGAACTTCAATCGACAAAATTGGACCCAGAGCAGCAAAGTGACGCTGCAATCGCTGCAGATTCAGCCCGTTCCCTTCTGGCGGTTTTGAATGACATCCTCGACATTTCGCAGATGGAAGCTGGCCGGCTTAAGATCGTGTCCGGACCCTTTCCGGACCCTTTTCGCTTCGGGAGAATCTACCAAAGATCTGCAGCCTTTTAAGCCTTACAGCCAGGGAATCCGGCATATCCCTGACCTACGAAATCGATCCCTCTGTGCCACCAGTTCTAATCGGCGACTCTGACCGCTTGCGACAAGTACTGATCAATCTTTCCTCAAACGCTTTGAAATTCACCCGCGAGGGCGAGGTTCGCATTGAAGCTCGTCAGATCGGCAGCGACGGGAAGCACAGTCTGATTCGGGTGGAGGTTCACGATACGGGCATTGGCATTGCCCCCGATCAGATGAGTCGCATTTTTGAACCATTTACTCAGGTCGACGATTCCTCTTCCCGAAAAGTAGGTGGTGTGGGGCTTGGCCTGGCCATCTCAAAAGAGCTGGTCTCTCTTATGGGCGGAAAGTTAGGAGGTGAAAGCAAGCCTGGAGAAGGCAGCACTTTCTGGATCGAAATCCCTTTTGAAATCGCTATTCAGTCCTTGAGGATCGAGGTCCCAGCTACGGCCGTGCAGCAAAGGTTTGATGGCAGAGTAGTCCTGCTAGTGGAGGACAACGCTGTGAATCGACTGGTTGCCCGTAAATTGTTAGACCGTACCGGCTGCCGTACCGTTGTCGCCGAGGATGGTGAGCAGTGCCTCCTTCGCCTCAATGAAGAACACTTCGATCTGATCCTGATGGACGTCCAAATGCCGGGGATGTCCGGGCTGGAAGCGACTCGCGAGATCCGTCGCCTGGAATCGGCACTCAGAAACATCCCGATCGTTGCCCTCACGGCAAGCTCTATGCCAGGCGATCGCGAGCAATGCATCGCAGCCGGCATGAACGACTATCTCAGCAAGCCCATCGCCGCAGCTGATCTTCATCTCGCTCTCAGCCGCTGGCTGGGTTCTTCGACCGGAAAGCAGGGCGAGAATTCCTAAGTTGCGCCTTGTTTGCCAGGTAGGAATTCATCACCTCGCAATTTTGTGTTGATATGCTCCCAAACATGACTATCAGCGAAGTAGCCACCCAACTCGTTGCCCTCTGCAAAGAAGGCAAATTCCACGAAGCCATCGCAACCCTCTACGCCGAAGACGCCACCAGCCTCGAACCCATGGCCTACGGCCCCATGCCCCGCAAGACCGAAGGCAAAGCCGCAATCCTCGCCAAAGGCGAATGGTGGATGAACGCCCATGAGGTCCATTCCATGACTACCGACGGCCCCTTCGTCAGCCCGGAACATTTCGTCGTCATCTTCAATATCGACGTCACTAACAAAGAATCCGGCCAGCGCATGGCGGGCAGGGAAGCCGGCATCTACACCGTCGTCGACGGCAAAGTGGCAACCGAGCAATTCCTCGGCGGAATCTAAGACAACTTCTCAACTAGGCCGTGAGGTTGACCAATTCCTCAACCTCAAGGGCCTCTACCTTTCGCTCCACCGCATTCACAAAGCCCCGCCGCAATTCTGTCAACACACGCGCTGCCGCCCACTCCCGCTCACGTTCTCCGTAGCTCAGGCAATCGAGGCAATACTCACACAGCATCACAACATGTTCATCCGCCCGGCTCCTCACCGGCACGGCCCCCTGCGCCACACCATATATGGCATACTGCGCCTCCAGAAGACCTTCCACTCGCCCGCTCTCAATCCCGGCAATGGCCTGATCGAGCAATTGAATCAATAAGCGCAATTGGGTCATTAGAGCCTCCCCACGATCGAAGCCAGGATCTGACCTGCCGCATTCCCGCTACCCAGCAAGCTCGATTCGCGCTCGCGCACTAACTCTCCCGCCGCGCTCTGCGCCAGATTCACAGCCACTGTCCGATCCCGTACCACGCTGTTCGAAGAAACGACGCCACCCAAGCCGCCTCTCAAGAGCCTGCCCGTCTCCGCCAACTTGTTGCTCTGAAAAATCCCCATCAACCCGCGCTGGTCTCCCACCTCGCTGATCGCCCGGTCCACCACCTGAATCGCCCCAATCGAACCCTCAAAATTACTCACATCCGCTTTTGCCAGATTTCCCCCTGCTCCAAAGCTCGCGCTCCCGGCAAGCAAAGGCCCGCCCCCAAACACCAGCGATGCGGCAACCTGATCCACCCTTCTCAATACCCGCGAAAACTCCGCCTGATCCTCTTCTTTCAATTTGCGCCCCGGCTCGTTGATCCCGCCAAAAACCAGCCCCCTCGCTCGAGACAGCAAACCGTCCAGCTGCTTCAATCCCTCATCGGCCGTCCGGGCTTCAGTCACCGCATCGTTGGTGTCGCGAATCTGTTTCGACAGCTCTGCCGCCTGCACCTTGCGGTCTTCCCGGTCGGCATAATCCGCAGGTCGAGCACCCACCCCACTCTGCCGCAACCCGGAAGATAGTCTCTCCAGGCTCTGCGAAAACTCGCTCAAATTTCGATTGGGACTCTCCGCGCTTACAGCGGGGATCGGGTTTATGGACGACGCCATGGCACACTCTCCAGTCCAGCCTCCTGTTCCTTCAAGGCAAACCGGTTCTTCGTTTTGGATGCTTCTCTTATCGGTGCCAGGCATATTCTCTTGAACCTTTATTTCGGAATTGCGTCTGCCAGCAACGCCCGAGCTCGCTCCCCTTTCACTACCCCATCCCCGCTGTATTTCTCAAAATAGTCGAAAAACTTCTGCCGGGCCGCTGCGTCCGTAAACTTTACCTCACCCGTCTTCTCCATCCCCACCACTTCCTTGAGCATCGCGTCCGTCGCCAGATGGACCCCAAAAGCCGACAGAACCAATCGCCCCTGATGGCGCCCCCACCACACCTGGTTCAACTTGTGGCTCAGCAAAATCCGGAGCGGGAAATTCAGCCTCCGTGCCGCCGGACTATCTCCGCCAAGCTTCTTCCACAACGGTGCCATCTCTTCCTCAGTAGGTGTCAATCCATGCGCCTCTGCATACCCCTCCATCACCGTCATCAGCATCAACCCCGGATCGGCCTGTGCAACCTCTTTGCCAAATGCAACCATCACTGGCTGGCCCAGCAAAGTCCCCGCAAAAAGCAAATGGAGCAGAATGCAATGCATATCCGCTCCATCGGCATGAACTAACTAAGTGTTTAGGCCTAGACTTCGTAGCCCTTCCGGTAATTGCGCGTAATCATCTTGTTGGCCTCGACATCTCCAACAAACTTCGGGCCAGCCGCCAGCGTCAACTTACGTCCCACGCGGTAGCTGATATTGGCCAGATGGCACATATTGGCGCTGATCACAGAATTCTCTACACCATCATGCAGATCCTTGTAGTTCCGGCTCTTGCAGGCGGCCAGGAAATTCAGCATATGCAATCCGGTCGGGTCGCCGTTCGGGCCACGCTCCGGCTTGAGGTCCATGATCATTTCGTTGCTTTCACCCTTGAAAGCCTGGAAGCCCTGGTCGCTCATCGCCGCCCAGCCTTCCGTCCCATAGAACAAATCGCCAATCATGACATTGAGCGGAGTGCCGTTCACTGGAGCAGTCGCGGTAGGCGCTGCTGCGGCAGGGCCCTGTGCGCGCCCCCGCGGCACAGCACCTTCAGCGCCAGTCAACAATCCACGCACTTCAAAATTGATTTCACGCCCGCCAAAGTCAAAATTCGTCGTTAGCGTGTTTGGGGTTTCCTGATCGTCGTCATAGGCGTACTTACCGCCATAGGAGACTACCGTCTTCGGATACTCAGGATCACCCATACCCCAGCGTGCCAATCCTAATTCATGCACACCCTGGTTCCCGATATCGCCATTGCCAGTATCCCAAAACCAGTGCCAGTTATAGCGGAAGCGCAACTCGTTAAACGGCCGCATCGGCGCAGGGCCCAGAAACAGATCCCAGTTCACACCCGCAGGTGTCGGTGTATCCGGCTTCTTCCCGATCGATGCCCGGCGCTTGTAGCAAAGCCCCTTCGCCGCATAAACCTTGCCAATCAAGCCACCCTGCACCGCTTCCATTGCCTTGATCTTGAACGGATTGCTGCGATGCTGCGACCCCACCTGCATCATCCGCTTGGTGGCCCGCGACACTTCAATCAGCTTCATGCCTTCGTGAATGTTGTAGCAAGCCGGCTTCTCACCGTAAACATCCTTGCCAGCCTTCATTGCCCAGATTGCCGCCAGAGCATGCCAATGATTCGGGGTCGCAATCGACACCGCTTCCACCGTGCCGTCGGCAAAGGCCTCGCGCATATCTTCGAACTCTTTGGCCTTCTCCTGACCGTTGCGCGTAAGTGTTGCCTGTGCCTTCTCACGGGCAGCCTGATTCACATCACATAGGCCCACCACTTTGGCTTCCGCCAACCGGCTGTAAACGTTCAAATGCGCACTTCCACGCCCACCCAGACCCACAATCGCCAGGTTCACCTTGTCATTTGCACCCATGACGCGCATAGCAGAAGCAGCCGCAGCCGCTCCCATAAAAAATCGACGAGACTTCGCCTCAAACATTCTTGTAAACTCCTTGTTTCAGTCGTCACTATATCAAAGCCATGTCCCCTATCGAACGAGAACTCCGTACCCAACTTGCCGCCACCTACCGCATCATTCACCATCTGGGCTGGTCTGAGCTGATCTGGACCCACACCACCGTCCGGCTTCCCGGTCCCGATCACCACTTTCTGATCAATCCTTATGGTTTGCGCTTCGACGAAGTCACTGCCTCGAACCTCGTCAAAGTGGACCCCGATGGCAAGATTGTCGGCGACCAGACCCAGGAGATCAACCCCGCCGGCTTCGTCATCCACTCTGCCATCCACATGATGCGCCCCGATGTCCAATGCATTGTCCACACTCACACCACTGCCGGGATGGCTATCGCCGCAATCATGGACGGCTTACGCCCGATCTCAATGTACGCTCTCGGCTACCACGGCCAGGTTAGCTATCACGACTTTGAAGGCCCCAGTCTTGACCTGGAAGAACGCGCCCGCCTCGGCGCCAACTTAGGCGAGAACAACGTCCTCATCCTGCGGAATCACGGCCTCCTGACCTGCGGTGAGACGGTCGCTCAAGCTTTTATCCGCATGTTTCGTCTGGAGCGCGCCTGCCAGGTTCAACTCGCTGCCCAGGCCACGGGTGCCGAGCTGTGCATTCCACCCAAAGAAATCTGCGAACTCAGTGCAGAGCGCTCTGATGCCTTCCTTTCAACCAAAGGAGGCGACGGATACTCCCGACTCCCCAATCCTGAATTCGATGCGCTCGTGCGCCTCATGGACAAAATCGATCCGTCTTTCCGCGACTGATTTCTATCCCTTAGATAAAAATAGGGTTAGACCCGAACGCTGCTCTGAGGCCTTCACCTTAGACATCAAATTGAAACCTAAAGAAAATCCTCTTGTAACCGATATGAAATATAAGTACACTGTAGTCCAGTACAACTTTCTCGGCGAATTGGAGGCCCAATCACATGCATGCTGTCACTTTGATGCTCTGCTTGCTTCAATACCCCACGGACCCTGTCCGTGCACAAGAAACCACTGCGGCCATCCACCGCACGCAAGTTCCTGTCGTAACCGAACCCGCCGAGGTCGGCCCCAGTCCTTATCTGCAGAAAGTGCAGCTCCGCCGCTTTCAAGAACGGTTTAACAAGCTGGTTCAGGCTGTTGAAGAATTCTCAATCGCATACAACCAGAATCGTGGCCAGGCTTGGCCCAACGATAAAGCCGAAGCCCTCCGCAAGGCCATGGCAGAACTCCAGAAGATTGACCCAAATCTGAAGCCTTCCAAAGAGACTAAAGTGTCCGTAGAAACGCCAGCAACGCCTTCCGCTCAGAATCGTTAAGCTTCAGTCCGAACTCGTGCCCCGGCACCGCCCGATTTTTATCCAGCCCCTTAAAGCCGCTCGGTACAAATTCGGGCTTGAGCCGGTTTGCGTCAAACATCTCTTCGAGCGTAGTCACAGAGCCATCGTGCATGTATCTCCCCCGGTACCAGAGCCCACGAAGCGATGGGATCTTATACATCCCAGTGCCTTTGCGAGTCTTCAGCGCCAGCCCCGGATCGGTTCCCACCGACACCGGCAAGATGTCATACTCCTTGAGCATTTCTTTTGAAGGCACAAACCCGCTAGCCAAAGTCAGCTTCCCGTTCGTATAATTCGGCCCGGAATGGCAGCCCGCGCAGCCCTCCCGGGCAAACACTTTCTGGCCCGCTTCGCTCAACTCACCACGCGGATTCGGATTCACTGGCGCT
Organism: Bryobacter sp.; assembly: GCA_022843625.1. Lineage (GTDB taxonomy): Bacteria > Acidobacteriota > Terriglobia > Bryobacterales > Bryobacteraceae > Bryobacter. Next base: position 136,555 of record JALHNH010000008.1, read on the forward strand.
TCAAGCGATTCGACAAAGAGTGCCAGCGCATAGAGCAACTCGTCCGGTGCATGAAATGGGACCTTTCTTTGCACATCACTCAGCATCTGGTGTGGCCCAAAATCCGAGCGATCCGCAAACGACACTAGTGCGGCGTAGCGCATGAGGTCCCCCGTCCCCCGGTACCGGTGCACCCCGGAATGGTCGATAAACTTCTGCCCTTTGAGCGCGATCAAATCTGGAATCTTTGTTGGATAGAAAATACTTCCGCTCCATCTTGGGGTCTGGTTGGGCCCCATTGCAGAAAAGAAGCGCTTGCCCAAATCCGCTTCTGACATTGTGAGCAGTTCTTCGTGAACATCGCCCTTCACCCACGGGGCCGCGAAACTCCGCCACATTCCACGCTGGTCGTCATCCCCGGGCAGTGGCATCGTTGACATTCCCGGAACCTTAGCTGCTTCTGCCATGACTCCTTGCATTCCAAAAGCCCGCAAATCATCAGTCCCGGGTCCATTCAGAAATTTCCCGTCCGTCAGTTCCCGGACATGACAGCCCGTGCAATTCTCTGCCGTCAGTCCCAGGCCCTTCTCGGTAACGATCCACCGCACACCGGGGATCCGCCCATCGGAATATGGCTTTACCCTCGCGATTCTCTTCGATTTCGCCTCCCGAAATTCTTCAACCAATGTGGGGTCCCACATCCGGAACGCACCAATGTCAAAGCCTTCCCAAACCTGCTTGCCTGCCGCAATCCATTGCGCACGAGTTTTCAACTTCTCAGGCTCGATCAGCCGCGCCGGCTTCAGCGCCTTCAATCGTTCGAAGTACCCCTCAGGCCCACGACCCGCTGCATAAACCGGATAAGTCCGGTAGTTATCTACCGGCGAAGCGTAATACTCTTCCTCGGTAAAGTGCCCCGGCCTGACCCCCAGACCCGCGATTGGCGTCGACCAGTCCTTCAGTTGCTTCTCATCCCAGGTCTTTGGCACCTGTGCGACTGCTAAAAAACTGAAGCAAAACGCAAGCATCGCGAGTTTCATGCACCAAAGTATATCTCCTCAGAATCCTAATTGCATGCCTGTAATTGAGTCCGTTTGGGATTACCCCCGTCCTCCTCGCGTAGAAGTCGTCCCCGATAAGATCAGCATTCAGTTCGCTGGCGAAACCATCGTCAACTCCACCCGCACTTTACGTGTCCTCGAAACCTCACACCCACCCACTTACTACATCCCCAAAGAAGACTTTCTCCCTGGCATCCTTGCCAAAGCCACCGGCCAGACCTTCTGCGAATGGAAAGGCAATGCCACCTACTGGACTATCAACCTCAACGGCAAATCAGCCGAAAAGGTAGCCTGGAGCTACGAAACGCCCACCCCAGGCTTCCAGCAAATCCAGGGCTACATCGCAGTTTATGCCGCCTCGATGGACGCCTGCTTCGTCGGCGACGAGCAAGTGCAGCCTCAAAAGAGCAATTTTTACGGCGGTTGGATCACAAAGAATCTCACCGGCCCCTTCAAGTGACATCCTAGAACTATGCGCGCCGTATTCAGCCTCGCCCTCCTGCTTCTCCTCGCGGGCTGCACCCCCAAACCCCAACGCTTCTCGAACATCGCTGAGGAGTATGTTCTAAACACACTCACCTTTGCTCCCTCTCAGGCCACGGCCGCTGGCTACCACCGCCACAATGGCGTCCCGATGGACGAACTTCTCGACGAGTATTCTGCTGTCTCGGCTGCTCGCCAGCGTGCCTACTATGGCCGCTTCGCCTCTGGCCTCAAACGCGATATCATCCCTGAAAAACTGAGCCCCGATGACCGGGCCGATTATGATCTCGTAAGTCAGCTTCTCACCCTAGCTCGCTTCGAAATCGAGGCAATCGTCCCCTGGGCCCACTCCCCCCAGCTCTACGCCGAAGCCATCGGCACCGCCCTTTTTGTGCCCTACGCTCAGGAATACGGCCCCCGCAATAAACGCTTCTACGACATCCTCAAGCGAATGGAGCGTATCCCCTCCCGCCTGTCTCAAGCTCAGGGCAACCTGGTCAGCGCTCCCAAAGTCTGGCGAGAAGTCGCGATCGAAGAAACCAAAGGCAACATCGATCTGATTGCTCTCCTTAAAAAAGAACGTCCGGCCGAGCTTTCCAAAAAATTCGATGACGCCGCCGGCAAAGCCACTGTCGCACTCAACCAGTACATCCAGTTCCTAACCAAAGATCTCGAAGGCAAAGACTACGACTGGCGCCTCGGCACCGCCAATTACACCAAAAAATTCCAGCTCACCTTAGGCACCACCGAAACCCCAGACCAGCTCCTCGCCGCCGCCGAAGCCGAACTCAAAAAAGTCCGTGAAGAGATGGCCCGCCTCTCCGGCTGGACCGGCAAAGGCGACATCAACCCCATCATCCGCAAACGTCTCGACCAGATCGCTACCAAACACGCCACCCGCGAAACCTACTTCAACGACGCCCGCCGCGACCTCGCCGAAGCCACTGCCTTTGTTGCCCAAAAGGGCCTTCTGAAACTCCCACCCAACAAGAACCTCACCGTCATCGAAACCCCCGCCTTCATGCGAGGTATCTATTCTGTCGGCGGTTTCAATCCAGCTCCTGCGATGGACCCAACCCTCGGTGCCCAATACTGGCTCACCCCCATCCCCGCAGACTGGCCCGAGACCCGCGTAGAATCCAAGCTCCGCGAATACAACTTCTACGGCCTCAAGCTCCTCACGATCCACGAAGCCATGCCCGGCCACTACGTGCAGTTCGAATACGCCAACCGCATCGAACCCCGCGGCCGACGCCTCCTCCGTAGCGTCTATGCCAACAGCGCCTCAGCCGAAGGCTGGGCCATTTACTCCACCCAGATGCTGCTCGAAGAAGGCTATATCAACAACGATCCAGATCTCAAGCTCACCTTCCTCAAGCAACAGCTCCGCATGATCGCCAACGCCATCCTCGATATCAAGCTCCAGACGGGTCGTATGACCGACGACGAAGCCATCCGCCTCATGATCGACGAGACCTTCCAGGAGCAGGAAGAAGCCAAAGGCAAGCTCCAACGGGCCAAGCTATCGAGCGTCCAACTGGTAACTTACTTCGCCGGCTGGCGAGACCACATCCGCATGCGCGAGATCGCGAGGCAAGTGAAAGGGTCTGCCTTCAAACTCAGCGACTATCACCAATCCGTACTTGAAGCAGGCGGCCTCCCAACACCGGCGATCTGCAAGCTCATCACCGGCCGCGAACTCAAATAAAGAACTTGGCGATCGCCCGGCGCATCTTCACCAGCCACGCCACTTCAGAGAGCTCGCGAGACAACTCAGCCTGCCGTGCCTTGTAATCCTTGTTTTCGCGTTCCAGATCCAGCGCCCAGGCTGTACGCTGCTTCAAATCCTGCTCCAGCTTTTGCGCTACGGCGGTCCAATCCGCTACCTCCTCGCGTAAGCTTGCAAGCTCGGTCTCCGCGAGCTTCACAACTCTTTCAAGTTCCAGTGCCCAATCATTACGCTCAGCTACCTCAATCTGCAAGGCAGATACTCGTCTCTGCGTTTCGTCAAGATGGCTCTTTACCTCTATCCCCCAATGGCTTAGCTGCTCTATTTCATTTGACCCTTTTGAAACGATGCTCCGCGCCAGCTCGCAGTACTTCTCATACTCTGCCGCAATCGCGGCCAAAGAGAAGACCTCCCGGGTGAGATCCACTTTCTCAATTGCAAACCCGTAGGCGCTGTCAGGGCGAAGAACAGCAAAATCTGTCCTTGTCCTTACCTCAACGCAATGCTCCGGGGCCATGTTTTGCCGCTTCCCGGTTGGCTCCCCACCATGACAAAGTACTGCCAGCATCTTTGTTGGTGGAATCTCCCCCCCGTCAATTAGCTCTTGATCCTTAGCGTGGACTCGGTCTATAAAATTCCGATCCCATTCTTTTCCTGCATCAAAATTAGGTCCGAACACCCGGTCGATAAAAGGATCGATTACATTGCCAAATCCGAAGAAAAATTCAAATTCAAAGCGTTTCAATAACTCGGGCAGAATGTCTTCGGCTCGAATCCCTTCAAATCCAATTCCAGAGCAATCCCGGTCTACATAAAACTCTTCGTAGCACCTGTACATCTGGTTGTACCGGTAAGAAGGCGGCAACTCGCGCCAGAACTGCCAGATCCAGTGCAACGCCACCGGCCAGCGCACATGGCCGTTTCTCCCGATCATGTCCGAAACAAGGATTTTTCCGCCCGGCTTCAACTTCTGTTGTACCTCATCCAGTAACGTTTCGAGCTCGGTCACATGGTGCAGTGATTGGTTGAAGATCACCACATCATAGACCTGCTCAAGCTTGATGTGATTAAAATCTCCTGCGAGAAAGCGCACCCGATCTTCCACGCCAAGCTTCCCGGCCTGCTCTCTCCCCCTGTCGAGCATCGTCTGGTTCAGATCCAGACAATCCATCCTCACCCGCGGCACTTTTGAAGCCAGCTCCACTTCCAGATCACAATTCCCAGCCCCCACACTCAACGCAAGAATCGTTTCCCCCGCAACCTGCTCGAGACTTTTTAGGAAGAAGTCATCCGGCCCCGAAAATCCATAACTCTCCAGCTGCGGCTTCAGATACCGGTTCGACCAGTAATGAAAAATCTCTGGCAACTCATGAACATCCTCACAAGCGTCGTACTGCAACTTCTCGGCTCGCACCCTCTCGTCATAGCTGATCTGCATTCGGTCCCCCCCACCAAATCTAACTCAGCCCTATGCTGCCGCTCCAATTTGGCGCCCGACGCCTTCATCCCAGTCCACCGTCTCCACCTTCCTCACCACCACTACCCACCCAAACATTCCCACCAGCGCCGCCGCTCCCGCCACTAGAAACGCCAAGTAGTAGCTCCCCGTTCGGTCAATCAGCAACCCCGTGATCACAGGCGAAATAATCCCCGCCAATTGACCCGCCACTGCCTGGGCTCCCGCCCACCGTCCCCCCGCCCGCGGTCCAGGAATGATTGTCGTTAGCGTATACAGAGCCGGCGTGCCCATTCCAAAGAAAAGCCCCGCAATTCCCAACAACCAAACCGCCAATCGAGGGTCCACAAAGGCACAGCCCGCAATACAGAAAAACGATCCTAACGTGCTTGTAGCAACTATAAGTTTCCAAACTCGGGTCGCCGAATTACCCCGAGCAATCCATCGGTCAGCCATCCTCCCGGTCAACAGCGTCATCACTGCATAGATTGCATAAATTGCCGCCACGCAACTGGCCATCTCACTCAAGCTATAGCCTCCAGCCTTCACGACATACGATGGCAGCCAGATAAACACAAAATAGAACGCATAGTTAACGGCAAACATCCCCATCGCCATCCCCCAAAATTCCCGCTGCCGCACAATTGCAGCATAAGAAATCTGTACGCTCTGCGCGTGTTCCGCTTCCACCTTCAGTCTCCCGCGCGAAGCCACGTTCCAGGGCCACAACCAAAGCACAGTAATCACGCCCAGACCCACAAACATGGCTCGCCAGCCAAACGCCGCCATCGCGAGGCCACCCAGCAGCGTCCCCAGCAGCGGCCCGAGCCCCTGTCCCGAACTGATCAGACTGCTCACCTGCCCACGTTCTTCGATCCCGGCATTGCGGCTCACGATCAACTGGATACTGGGAAACGTTACACACTCCCCCAGCGCAAGCAATAAACGCAAAGCAAAGATGGACACGAACCCACCCGCCAGTCCCATCGCCGCCGTAGCGGCCCCCCAAACCAGCACCCCGATCCCCAGCACCACACGCACATCAAAACGGTGCACCAGCCAGCCTCCCAATAACTGCGCCGGCGTGTAAACCCAAAAGAATGCAGATAGCAGTAATCCCAGTTCTGAACTGGTCAGCCCAAACTCATCCTGGATCATAGGAGCCGCCGTCGCCAGGCTGCTTCGGTCGACGTAGTTCAACGCGATCACCAGCGTCAGCATCAACACCACACTGCGCGGCATTGCTGCCTTCAAACTCATTGCGGCAGTCTAACATGCACAATCGCCTCGTCCCGCTGATCTTCTTTTGAACCTTCCTCGGCGGGGCGTGTTACCTTGCTCTAAGGACCAATGAACTACAAAGTCTGGCTCCTCCTCGCCGCCCTCGTCATCGCAGGCGCGGTCTGGCGGGCCAATCAAAATCCAACTCAAGACTCGGGAGATCCCATGGAAGCCGGAAAGAAATTCCTCGAAGAAAACGCCAAGAAAGACGGCATCAAGTCGACTCCCTCTGGCCTGCAATATGAAGTACTGCGTGAAGGCACTGGCGCAAAACCCGGCCCCACCAGCACTGTCGAGGTCCACTACGAAGGCCGCCTCATCAACGGCAGCATCTTCGATTCAAGCTATCAGCGCAAAGAAACCATCTCCTTCCCCCTCAATCGCGTTATCCCCGGTTGGACCGAAGGCCTCCAACTCATGCCCACCGGCGCAAAGTACCGCCTCTACATCCCCTCAGAACTCGGCTACGGCGCTCGCGGCGCAGGCGGAGACATCCCACCCAACGCCGCTCTCATCTTCGACGTCGAACTCATCTCGATTCGCTAAGAAATTGTAATGGCGGTCTTCACTCCGCTTCACCGCTATTATGGTTGCCCTTAACAGATCAATCATGCAAGCAACAGGCCCGGTACGCGCTGAAGACCGCATCTCCTCCCTGGACACCGTAAGAGGCTTTGCCCTCCTCGGTATTCTCCTGATGAACATCGTAGGCTTTGGCCTCTACGCTGCCTACGACGACCCAACCAACTCGGGCGGAGCCACAGGCATCAACCTCTGGACCTGGGTCATTCTTCATATCCTCGCCGAAGGCAAAATGCGCTGCCTCTTCTCGCTGGTCTTTGGCGCAGGCATTATCCTCCTGACAGACCGTGCCGATCGCCGCACCGATGGCCTCTCCGGCGCCGACATTTACCTCCGCCGCAATCTCTGGCTTGCTGCCGCCGGCATTCTCCACGCGTACCTTCTTTGGAGCGGCGAAATTCTCTACCCCTACGGCACCTGCGCCCTTGCCCTTTATCCTTTCCGCCGCATGGCTGCCAAGCCACTCTTCATCCTCGGCTCCGCCCTGATCCTCATCACTTCGGCCTTCAATTTTAAGAACAGTCTCGAAACCACTACCCTCATCACCGAAGGCAAGGCCGCAGTTGAACTGCAAAAATCAGGCACCAAACTTACCGAAGACCAGCAAGACGCCCTCAAAAAGTGGGAAGACCTCCGCAAGCACTCCAAGCCCACACCGGAAGAGGTCGAAAAGGTCAACCAGAAGTGGCGTGGCAGCATCATGGATGTCCTCAAAGTCCGCAGCGAAGGCGTCTGGCGATACCACAACTTCGCCTATTACCATGTCTGGAATCTCGATGTCTTCAGCATGATGTTGATCGGCATGGCCCTCTTCAAGCTCGGTGTCTTCAGCGCCACAAGGTCCATGGGCTTTTACGCTGTCATGTCCGGCATAGGCTACACAATTGGTCTTTCACTGAATTCCTACACCGCCTATTCCCGCGTCTCGAGCAATTTCGATCTCGTAATCAGCAGTTACACTTCCATCACCTACGACATCGGCCGCCTCTCCATCGCCCTCGCCCACGTTGGCGTCCTCATTCTCCTCGTCAAATCAGATACCCTCCGCTGGCTCACTCGCTCCCTCGGCGCAGTTGGCCAGATGGCCCTCTCCAATTACCTCACCCACTCCATCGTCTGCTCGACGATCTTCTGCGGCTACGGCTTCGCGATGTTCGGCCGCCTCGAACGTCATCAGCTCTACTACGTCGTCTTTGCTATCTGGATTGTCCAACTCATCATCAGCCCCATCTGGCTCCGCTACTACCACTTCGGCCCAGCTGAGTGGGCCTGGCGCTCGCTCACCTATTGGCAGAAACAGCCGATGCGCAAAGCCGTTGAAATATAACCCACAAAATTTTGAATGCTGCGCGGGAACTCCCCATCAGGTTCCCGCTCACCTTCTCCTCGCCAGCCAGCCGCAGCCCGTATCGAACAGGTACCTCCACCACCCGCAACCCCTGTTGCGCCGCACGCACCTGCATCTCGATCGTCCAGCCGTAATTCCGGTCCCGCATCCCCAGGTCCCGCAATACCCCGGCCCGAATCGCCCGAAACGGCCCCAGATCCGTAGCACTCTGCCCCCAAATCAAATTCAGCAACGACGTCGCCAGCCAATTCCCAAACCGCTGATGTCCCCGCAGCGCACCCTTCGATGCCTCGCCCAGCACCCGCGATCCAATCACCAAATCCGCTTCGCCCCGCAGTATCGGTGCCACCAGCAACTCCGTCTCTCCCGCATCCTCACTCCCGTCCGCCTGCAAGTAAACCAGAATCACGTCATCCGGCGCGACTGCAAGCACTGCCAGGCAAGCCGCCCCGTATCCCTTTTCCGCGGTCGACACCACTTTCGCCCCAGCTTTTTCAGCCTCATACACAGTTTCATCGCTCGAACCATTGTTCGCAACCACCACTTGCGCGAAAATGCCTGAGGGTAGACGCAACAAAGTTTGTGCAATTACGTCTGCCTCATTGTAAGCGGGTATGACCAACCAAACAGGCGAGACAACTCCAGCATCACCCTCAGCGGGATTCTTCTTGCGCGACCTCGTGTTGAGCGTACTCATCGCCGTTGCGATTATCCTCTTCCTCTATCAGCCCGTAAAGGTCGAAGGCACATCCATGATGCCTGCCTTGAGTGATCAGGAGAGGATCTTCATCAACAAGTTTACCTATCGCTTTGGCATTGAAGACATCAACCATGGCGATATGGTCGTCTTTTTGTACCCGGGCGACACCTCCAAGTCTTACATCAAACGCGTCATTGGTATTCCTGGCGATTCCGTGGAAGTCAAGGAAGGCGCGGTGCTCCTCAATGGGTCCCGCATCGAAGAACCTTATGTCCCCGAAGAGTTTTTAGACCGCATCAGCGCACCGCTCACCATCGTAAAGCCCGGTGAATATTATGTGATGGGTGACCACCGAAGTGCTTCAAACGATTCCCGCTCCTGGGGCACAGTCCCCAGAGAATACATCTATGGAAAAGCGGTTTTTGTTTATTGGCCTCTAAAAAAAATAGGAAGATTACATTAGAAAATCAAGCCATCATTTCTTTGAACACTTTGGTGTACACGACTCGTAGGTTTGGTTTTCTGGGCATTGCATTGAGCAGGGAATCTTTAGAATCTGCTACCAGCAGATACTCTTCCACTGAACGAATCAGGTTCAGCAAAGCCAGGCGACGCCGATGCAATCGGTTCAATTCCTTTTGAATCTCAGGCAGCCGCGTCGGGGTTGGGGAGGCCTTACTACGTGACATATGTCCTTTGTACTAGTACTAAGTCTGGTGCTAAAGTCCTAAAATGGGGGTATTCTATCTCTCTTTTGCGGTTATAGAATACCCTCGTATGAGGGTATATTCAATTAATACTATTCCCCTAACCAATCGAGAAAAAGCCTAAATTCCTGATCATGCTAAAATGAAGTCTTGGCGGAGACAGCCGAGTCTCACCCTAACCTACTCAATCCAATGGACTTTCTCGAAGGCCTCAACCCCTCCCAACGCGAAGCTGCCTCTCACATCGATGGCGCGCTCTTGATCCTCGCGGGTGCCGGCTCTGGCAAAACCCGCGTCATTACCCACCGCATCGCCAACCTCGTCCATGCCCACAAAGTCCCCGGCTACGGCGTCCTTGCCGTCACCTTCACCAACAAAGCCGCCAAAGAAATGAAAGAACGAGTCGACCAACTCCTCTCCTCCACCGGAGAAAACTACGACACCCCCTTCGTTTCCACCTTCCATTCCTTCTGCGTACGTCTCCTCCGCCGCGATGGTGACCGTCTCGCTGACATCCGCCACGGCTTTACCCGCCAATTCAACATCTACGACGACGACGACCAAATCACCCTGATCAAGCAGATCTACAAGGGCCTCGGTCTCGACGACAAGTTCATGCAATACCGTGCGGCACTTTCGCGCATCTCTCATGCCAAGAGCCACCACGAAGGCCCCGCAGACCTCGCCAAGAACGCCAAAGACCCCAAAGCCTCACGCATGGCCGTCATCTTCGAGCAATACGAATCCCGCCTCCGCCAGGCCAACGCCGTGGATTTTGACGATCTTCTCCTCGAAAGCGTCCGTCTCCTCAAGCACGATTCGCAACTCCGCAAGCTCTACAACCGCCGCTACTCCTTCGTCATGGTCGACGAATATCAGGACACCAACCGCAGCCAGTATGAACTCATGCGCCTTCTCAGCATGAGTCACGGTAACGTGGTCGCCGTAGGCGACGAAGACCAGTCGATTTACTCCTGGCGCGGTGCCGACATCCGCAACATCCTCGACTTCGAGCGGGACTACGCCAACGCCAAAATCGTCCGTCTCGAACAAAACTACCGCTCCACCAAAAACATCATCGAAGCCGCCAGCGCCGTAGTCGCCAACAACACCCAGCGCAAAGGCAAAAACCTCTGGACCGAGCAAACTGCCGGCCCCAAAATTGGGCTCTACGAAGCCATGGACGGTGAAAACGAAGCCCTCTGGGTAGCCGATCGCATCGACAAAACCCTCGATCGCGACCCCAAAACCCAGATCGCCATCCTCTACCGCACCAACTCCCAATCCCGGCAAATCGAAGAAGCCCTTCGCCGCTATGGCCGCAAGTACACCGTGGTAGGTGGCCTTAGTTTCTATCAGCGAGCCGAAATCAAAGACGCTCTGAGTTACCTCAAGTTACTCGTCAATCCAACCGACTCCATCGCTTTCCTGCGAGTCGTAAACACCCCGGCCCGAGGCATAGGCAAAACCACTCTCGATCAGGTTGACCACTTCGCCCAGGCCAACAAAATCAGCCTCTGGGACGCTGTCGCGAAGCAAATCGAAGAACACGCACTCGGCTCCCGCGCCGAAGCCGCCCTCGACGCCTTCCGCAAGATGATTCTCGAACTCCGCGACGGTATCGATAACAAATCCGTAGAAGACCTGCTCCGCACTCTCCTCGCCCGCACCGGCTACATCAAGACCCTCGAAGAGAACCCAGCCCCTGAAAACGAAGGCCGCATCGCCAACCTTCTCGAGCTAATCAATGCCGCCGCCGAGGCCACCGAACGCGGCGAATCCATCGGCGACTTCCTCGACCACGCCGCTCTAGTCTCAGATTCCGACAACCTCAACGAAAAAGCCCAGATTTCTCTTCTCACCATGCACAACGCTAAAGGCCTCGAATTTCCAGTGGTCTTCCTTTCTGGCATGGAAGAAGGCCTTTTCCCGCACTCCCGTGCCCTCCAGGACGACAACCAGATGGAAGAAGAGCGCCGCCTCTGCTACGTCGGTATGACTCGCGCACGGCAACAACTATTCCTCACCTGGGCGCGCATGCGGCGCAAGTACGGCGGTGGCATGCCAGAGCCAGCCCTCACCTCGCGATTTATCCGCGAAGTCCCGGAACCCTTCACCGAGCGGCTCTCCAGGCTCAGCGTCATCCCACAAATGGATCTCACTGCCGAGCAATGGGAAGCCCGGGAAACCGTCAAAAAATATAGCTACAGCTCCCGTCCCAGCTCCGCTGCCGACAACATCAACCAGTTTTTTGGGGCAGGGAACTCGGCTGCAACAGCAAGGCCGGTGGTGCAGCCACCCCCTCGACCTCCCGCAGGCCCGCCACCCCCACCGCCTCCACCACCCAAGCCCACTACGGCATCCCTTTTCGAAGACACCCCGCCTTGGGAAACCAAGCCCGCAGCAGCCACACCGGTCGCAAAACCAACAGTCCCGCCGCGCTCCACTGTCCCGCCTCAACGAGACGTGCCCTCGCCCGTTCCAGTGCGCCCAGCCTCATCCGCAGCCACATTCCGCCCTGCCGCTCAGCAACTCAAAAAAGCCTCGGGCATCCGTTCCGGCTCCACCGTCATGCACCCCAAATACGGCAAAGGCACAGTAGTCCGCCGCGAAGGCGACGGCGAAGACGCCAAGCTCATCATCTCCTTCTCCGGCTACGGCCTCAAAAAGCTAATCGAGAAATTCGCCGGCATCAAACAGTTGGACTAGGCACTCCCGACCCATGCTGCCAAGCAACCCAGAAGAACTTTCAAGAATGGTCGAAGCCCTCGAGAGGATCAACCTGGCGCCAGGCACCCCAACCGCACTCCAGCGCCATCAAGCCGATCTTCTCGCAGCGGCTATAGTCGCTTACGAAGACCAAATCTGCCCACCAATAGAGATGACACCGCACCAGGTTCTCGTAAATTTGATGGAAAACCGTAAGATGACCCAAGCGGATCTCTTACGGTTGCTCAACCTCTCACGAACCACGGCAAACCACATCTTCCATGGCACCCAGGCTATCTCCAAGAGCAACGCCCTCAAACTTGCAAAGCTTTTCGCAATCGATGTAGACGTCTTCCTGGCTTGAGTCTCACCTTTCCGTGCCTCACCCGAAACTCGCTTTTCTCCCCCGCCTGCGCTATCCTAAAAGTTTGGAATTTCTACCCCGATGAACACGACACACGTAAAAGACAAAGACGAACGAAAAAAGCTCAAGCGCGCCGCCCGTAAAGCCGCCCCTGAATACAAGGGCCGCGTCAAAGGCCAAGACCGTGGCTCCCTCAAGCGCAAGGTCAAGAAGGTCGTCAAGGGTACTCGTAAGCGCTAGTTTCTGGCAAACGAATAGTACTTTTTAAACGACTGTACTATTACCCCCTTTTTATGATTCAATAACAGTGCGTCCCGGCGGGCCTCCCCTCCGAGCCTGCACGGACGTAACCAGGGCCAGCGGTGCCTCCTCACCACTGGCCCTTTCCTCGTTTTCTCACCCCATCTCCCTATCGCGTAGTTTAGAATACAGCGATGAGCCAATTGCTTCGCTGCAAAGCGATTGATGTCCTGATCCGCGAAAGCGAATCTTCCGCCACCAAACTCACCAGAACCCTCGGCCTCTGGAGTCTCGTCGCCATGGGCATCGGTGCTGTCATCGGCTCTGGCATTTTCACCCTCACCGGAACTGCCGCCGCTGGCGTCACTATGCAATACCCCAGCGTTCTCCACGCTCCTGTCATGGATCTCCTCCGCTTCGGTCCAGACGCTATTTCCACCATCGGCCGTCCCGGTGCAGGCCCTGGTGTCGTCCTCTCCTTCCTCCTGGTCGCCTTCGCCTGCGGTTTTGCCGCCCTCTGTTACGCAGAACTCAGCTCGATGATCCCCATTGCCGGCTCCACCTATACCTACGCTTACGCAACCCTCGGCGAAATCTTCGCCTGGATCCTCGGCTGGGATCTCATCCTCGAATATGCCGTCTCCAACATGAGCGTCGCCGTCGGTTTCTCCGGTTACTTCAACGATGTCCTCGAAAATCTCTTCGGCTATCGCCTCCCGCCAGAGTGGTCCGGCCCCGCCTTCAAAGGCGGCGGCGTCACCGGCGCTTACTTCAATATCCCCGCCCTTCTGATCATGATCCTCCTCACCTGGCTCCTCATCAAAGGCGTAAAGGAATCGGCCCGCGCCACTAACATCATGGTCATTATCAAGACCGTCGCCATCCTCGCCTTCGTCTTCGGTGCCGCCTCCGCCATCAACCCCGCCAACTGGACGCCCTTCACCCCCAATGGCATGTCTGGCGTCATCTCCGGCGCAGCTATCGTTTTCTTCGCCTACATCGGTTTCGATTCCGTCTCTACCGCCGCCGAAGAGTGCAAAAATCCCAAACGCGATCTCCCCTGGGGCATCATGATCACCCTCGGTGTCTGCACCCTTCTCTACGGCGCAGTCTCGCTCGTCCTCACTGGCATCGTCTCCTACACCACCCTCAACAACGACGAACCCGTCGCCCGCGCTCTCAAAGAAATCGGCTACAACAAGCTGCGTATCTTTGTCAGTGTCGGTGCCCTCATCGGCATGTGGAGCTCCCTCCTGGTCTTCCAATACGGCCAGGCCCGCATCTGGTTTGCCATGTCCAGGGACAAACTCCTGCCTGAAATCTTCTCGCGCGTCCACCCAAAACACCGCACCCCCCACATCTCCACCTGGGTCGCCGGCTTCGTCGTCGGCATCCCCGCTGGTCTCTGGGATATCGCAACTTTCGCTGAACTCGCCAACATCGGCACCCTCGCCGCCTTCGCCAGCGTCTCGGCCGGCGTCATCATCCTCCGCAAACGTCAGCCGGAGCGCCCTCGCGGCTTCCGTGTCCCCTTCGTGCCTTTCGTGCCCTACGTCTCCATCGCTTTCTGCCTCATCCTGATGCTCGGCCTCCCGCTCCAGACCTGGCTCACCTTCTTCATCTGGCTCATCATCGGCCTCGCCATTTATTTCGGCTATTCAAAATCCCGCAGCCCACTCGCACAAGAGGCAAACTAAGAGTATGCAGCGCCGCACCTTTCTCTCATCTTTGGCCGCCGCCCCCCTGGTCGCCGCCCTCCCCGACAAAATCGGCATCGGCTACAACACCTACTGCCTCCGCGGTCTCAAAATGACCGACCGCCAGCACTTCGAACAAGCCGCTGCCTGGAAGCTCGATGCCCTCTTCCTCCAGGATTCGCTCGATCCGCGCGCTCAAGACCCCACCCACTGGGTCGAGGTGAAACAATGGGCCAAAGAATTTGACCTCCACCTCCAAACTGGCGGTTCCGGCTTCCTCCCCAAAACTCCAGAACAGTGGGAATCCAATCTCGCCGCTGTCCGCAAGAACATCGCCCGGGCCAAAGCCTGCGGCTCCCCCATCGTCCGCGCCGTCTGCGCCGGCTTCCGCCACGAGCTTCCCCTGGCTTCTGCCGAAGCCAACATGGAACTCGCCATCAAAGTCCTCCGCACCCTCCGCACCGAAGTCATGGACGCCGGTCTTAAATTCGCTATCGAAGTCCACAAAGACTTCCAGGCCTGGGAACACAAGATCATCATCGAAACCGCCGGTAAGGAATTCGTCGGCACATATCTCGATACCGGCAACCCCGTCTTCACTCTCGAAGACCCCTTGTTGACGCTGGAAACATTAGCGCCCTACACTCTCACGTTCCATCTCCGCGACTCGGTCGTCTATGAACACCCGGGTGGCATTGCCGTCCAGTGGGTCCCTTTGGGCGAAGGCACCATTGACTTCAAGCAGATCATCGCCAAAGCCCGCCAGGTCTTAAGTCAGGACGTCCGCATCTTCATCAAGCCCATCACCGGCCGCCCCCCCGCGATCCTCCCCGTCTACGATGATCAGTGGTGGGCCAAGTGGTATCCCAAGGCGCGAGCCCAGGAATTCGCCCGCTTCGTCGCGATCGCCAAACGTGGCCGACCCTACGAGAAGCCCGTCGTCCAGGAAGACGTTACCGGTCGCACTCCGCCCCCTCCATACCAGGCCGCTCTCAACTACCAGCAAAAGGATCACATGGAACGTAGCATCGCCTATGCCCGAGAGGTTTTGAAACTTGGCATTCGCGCTTAAACTCACACTCATTCTGATATTCTTCTGCACCAGCCCACTCCTGGCCCAAAAGAAGAAGAACAAGAAGAAAGACATCGAACCAATTACGCAGACTTTGGAGGTTCTCCCGGACCCTCCTCCTGCGGTAAAGGTCGAAAGCACCCGCCTTGTCTTCTTTACCAGCCCCCTCACGACTAAAGGCCTCCTCAGCCAGCAGTCCAAAGATGCCCTCAATGCGCTCCGCCGCCAGGCCCACGGCGCCGTCATCGTCAAGCTCCGCGCCTTCGTAGCTGGCCGGGGTGACGCCCGTCGTGTCTCAGCCATCGTCAGCGAGCAGTTCACCGAATGGCATCTCCCACTCCCCGCCCTCACAATCCTTCAGATTGGCGCTCTGCCCCTCGAAGGTGCTCAGGTTCAGATCGAAGCCATCGCCGAAGACCGCAAACCAGTCAACCCAAACGGCGTGGCCTGGCTACCCGCCACCCAAATCACCAAGCCCCTGGCTGAATCCGGCGACGTCAACGCCGTCCAGCCAATCCTCGAAGAATCCATGAACGGCCTAAAGGGCGAAGTTCTCGCTGTTACCTGCTATGTCTCAAATCTGGACAACCCCGCCAACCTCGAACGCGCCATGGCCGCAAAGTTCCCCAGCGCAGCCCGCACGCTCCTGCAGGCCCAACGCGCCACCGGTTCTGGGTTGGCGCGATGTGAGGCCGCTACCAGGCGCACAATAGGAGACCCAGACCGTCTGGTACTCACAGGCTCCATCATCGGCTTTGGCACCGACGAACCGGCAATTCAGCTAGTCCAGGGCCGCCTCATCAAGCTCCTGGAGTCGAGCAACGCCACCCTGATCGAACGAAAAGGCTACGGGGTGAGCCGTAGCCTTGAAAATCGTTTAGGTTCAATTGCGGTGATCGAAGGTGTTGGTTCTAATGAAGCCACCTTCGCTTTGGAAGCCATCGGCCTCCTGAAAAACTAGCCCGCGATCCGCAACTCGCGGCGCACCTGCATGCTGGCCCGGCGGCTGATCAGGTCAGCGACCATGCCTAGCAACTCAGGAATATCTTCGGGAGACACCAAAACAGGTTTCCGGTCCACATTCGAACCGGCAATTTCATCACTCTCGGTGTTAAAAAAAGCGGTTGCTGGCCGGTAATCCATCGTTTTGGCATGTTCTACGATGCGGCGGCCAGAATCCGGATCACCCATATCCCGTCCGGTAAGAACGAGAGAATACTCTTGGGCATCCAGCTTTTGCATGGCTTCTGCTGCACTGGCAGCGGAATCTACTTTGTATCCACCAGCCTCAAGGACGGTTTGCAGCGTCAGTCGGGCGGTAGGGTCATCATCGGCTAGCAAAACACGTGCCAGCCTCATTGTTTTTTTGGGAGCGAGTTGGAGGGTTATCGACATTGTTAACTTTTAAGTTTTGATTTGAAGCCGAAGCTCTACCTTCAGTATAGGGATTCTCAAAACTTTTACTAGTGGGAATCTTTGTTACAACGCCTTTTGAGATCAATCACTTAGCCGTACTGGTACCAATGGCAGGCATAGGATGGTATATGTCCAAGGCCCTACCCGGTCTAAGTCAAGTATCCGACCCCACACAAACCCCGTCGAGCACCCGATCCAGCACCTCAGCCTCCTTGGCATCCAACCCCTCATAATCTGCGGTTTCCCCATAGCTACCCAAAAAACGCCATCGCTTTCCTTCACGACTTATACCTCTAGCATCCACAAGGTAAAACCCTTCCCATCCAATCTGAACCTCGGAGTATTCGATGCCGTTGATAAATCGGTCGGATGTCGGAAACCCAGCCGACCACATCGGGCCCGAGCCATGTCGAATCCCGAACTCCTTCTTCGCCTTCAAACGATAGAAGCGCATCGAATAATCGATATCTCTGCTGCGTTTGGTAACTTCGACCCCTTCCACCTGAGGAAACCGCATCTTCCCAATCTGGCCAGTGATGCCCATCGTCTTTTCTTTGGCCCCGCACTTTCGCACCTGAGCCACCACCCCAAGCTTCTTCATCCTCACCAAAATCTCACCCCCGGCACCCACCTTCAAACGTACCGACTCAAATCCCTCCTTCCTAACAACGATTGCCCCACCCGAAACACGATAGGGCAGTTCCCCCTTGGCATCAGATTCCCGTATCCCGGGATGAATCGACCCTCCAACCGCAATCGCACCAGCCACCGGCTGACCCAACTCATCGAGTACCTTCAATCGCAATTCCACTTGTCCCTGCGCCACCAGGCAAGCCAGCCAAACCACCAACCACCTCACCGAGGCAAGCTCCCCAGCAACTCCGCCGCCTCCGCCCTCACCCCCGCATCCAACCCATTCGCCGCCAGCGACAAATACTTCCGCGCCCCAGCAAAATCATTCATCGCCCCAAGCGCCGTCCCCAATCCCAGCAGCGCCCGCCCATAAGCCGGATTCACCGCCAGCGCCGCGCGATACTGCCCCGCAGCCGACCGAAAGTCCCGCCCTGCCATATACAAATTCCCAAGCAAATCCAGTGCCTCCAAATCCTTAGGGGCCATCTTCACCACCTCGAGCGCATGAGGCACTGCCTCCGCAAACCGCTTCTGCCCAGCCAGAAAAACAGCAAAGTTAAACCGCCCCGCCCGCATCCCTGGGGCGTAACGAATCGCCGCCAAATACTGCTTCTCGGCCCCGGCCAAATCCCCTTTGCCCGCCAGCAGATTTCCAAGGTTAGCCCGTACTTCAGCCTCATCCGGCTGCTCCCGCAACGCCGCAACAAAAGCCGCCTCGGCTCCGGCGCGATCCCCCGTCTCCATCAAAATCATGCCCAGCATCTTATGAGCCTCCACCAGCTCCGGCTCAGCCGCAATCGCCTTCCGCGCCGCCTTAGCCGCCTCCTCCCCTCGATTAGCCCGTGCCAGTTCCAGCCACGAAAGCGCATCCTTCGGATACAGCGAAGTAGCCTTCTCGAGCGTCACCTTCGCCGCCGCCAAATTACCAGCCCGCACCTGCGACGCCCCAAGGCTCCGCAGCGCCGGCAAATACTTCGGGTCCAGTTCCAGCGCCTTCGTGTAATAAGGCAAAGCCTTCGCCGCCTCCCCACTGGCGTGCAACGCCTGCGCCATCTGCAAATAATAAGCCGGATGCTTCGGCTGCTCCTTCTGCAGCGCTGCCTCAAGCCGCACCACCCCAGCCTTCAAATTACTCTGATGCATCACCTGCGCCAGTGCCGGATACAAATCCCCATCTCCCTCGCGCGGATAATACCGAACCACCTCACCCTGATAAGACCCGCCACCCATCACCTCATGCCGCTCCTCCCGCGCCGCCATCCAATCCTTACCCACCACCGGCTTCTGAATCTTGTGATCGGTCACGGCGACATGAACAACATCCTCAGTCCGCCGCTTCGGCATATGACAACTCGCACACTCCGCCTTCGCCACATGCTTCGCCGACCCAACCACAGCAGAATGGCAAGAGCTACAAGCCGCATCAATAGCGGCAACAGTTGTCTTCTGATGCGGATTATGGCAAGTCGTACAAGTCAGCTTCTCGTCACTCAACCGGAAACACTTCGACTGCCGCAGCCGGTAAGCAGACCCTGCAATCTCAAACTTCTCCTCATGCCCAGTCCCTTTGGCATGATCAAAATGCGTAATGAAATCCCCCAGCGCCTCACGCGGGTCATAACTGAAAATCCCCCGCTCAAACTTCACAATCGAATTCGGCAGCGAATAACTCGTAGTCTCCAGATGGCACTGCATACAAACCTCCATCTTCCGTTCCGCTGACACCTTCTTCGGGTTAAAGATCTTCCCTCGCCCCATCGAAGCAGCATGCTCCCGCCCCGGCCCATGGCACCTCTGGCAATCGATCCCCTCCGGCAACTCCCCTTCAAACACCGGGTCATCAAACAGCGAAGTCCCTGCCTGCTTCGGATACCCGTTATGGCAGAAAGCACACTGATACCCAATCGCCCGCCGCATATCCATGTGATCGGCGCGATCATAACCAGGGCTCATCGCCACAATGCCGCCCTTCTCCGGATACCAGTTCACCGGCATCTCGATCAACCGCCCCTGTTCACTGCGATGAATAAAGCTGCGGGCATGATTCCCGCTCCCCAACACATACTGAATCTCTTTTTCGAGAACATTCCCCCCACCCACTTCATCCCGCCGCAGAAACACCTTGCCATCCCGCTTCAGGAACTCATACTTCCGCCCACTCTTGTCATGGACAAAAGCACCCCCCGGAACCTCATCCTCACCGATCTTATGAAAAGCCCGAGCCATGCCAGTCTCGCGATAGGTATTAGCGATCTGAGCATGGCAAGACTCGCAAGCCCGCGAATCGATATACCCGCTAGCCTTCTCCGCCACCGGATCCGTCTTCCCACACCCCACCATCAACACTGCCAGTAGCATCAAGACAATCGCCATATCAATAGACTAGTCGATACTCTCCCCTTCAGCTCTGGACTTGACATAAAATCACCACAATGGCACTCCTCCCTCTCCTCCTCGCCCTGGCCATAGACCCCGCCCAACTCTTCACCACCGCCATCCAGCCCACCCTCAAGCGCGATTGCCTCGGCTGCCACGGCGAAGGCCAGGTCCTCTCCAAACTCGACCTCCGTACCCGCGAATCCCTCCTGCAAGGAGGCACCCGCGGCCCCTCCATCACCCCCGGCAACGCCCAATCCAGCCCCCTCTTCCAACTACTCAAATCCGGCCAGATGCCCCCCGGCAAACCCCTCCCCGCCGAAACCATCACCGCCTTCGAAACCTGGATCAACTCCGGTGCTCCCTGGCTCGAATCCAAAATCACCCCCCGCTGGAACCTCTCCCCCGCCGACCTCTGGGCCTTCCAACCCATCCCCAAATCCGAACCCATCATCTTCCCCAAAGCCACCACCAAAGCCGACCCCCGCACCCTCATCCGCCGAGCCACGATTGACCTCACCGGCCTCCCTCCCACCCCAACAGAGGTCCAGCAATTCCTCAACGACAAATCCCCAGCAGCATATGAAAATCTAATCGACAGGCTGCTAGCCTCCCCACGCTTCGGCGAACGCATGGCCCGCCACTGGCTCGACGTCGTCCGCTACGCCGACACCGGCGGCTACTCCAACGACTTCGAACGTCCCAACGCCTGGCGCTACCGCGACTACGTCATCCGCGCCTTCAACGAAAACAAACCCTACGACCAATTCGTTCGCGAACAAATCGCCGGCGACGAACTCTACCCCCAAAGCCCAGAAGCCAAAATCGCCACCGGCTTCCTCCGTATGGGCCCCTGGGAACACACCGGCATGTCTGTCGAAGCCCAAACCCGCCAGATGTTCCTCGACGACGTCACAGCCTCCATTGGCACCACCTTCCTCGGTCTCACCACCGGCTGCGCCCGTTGTCACGATCACAAATTCGACCCCATCCCCACCAAAGACTATTACCGCCTCCAGGCCGTCTTCGCGACAACAGAATTCGCGCGCCCCAACCTACCCTTCCTGCCCACAGAGAACCTCACTCATCTATCAAAAGACCGCGAACGTCTCCAGCAAATCCACCAGCGCACCAAAGCCCTCATGGATTCCTACGGCAACATCAACCGTCCCAACTTCCCGCCTGAAGACTACGAAGCCTTCAAGATCCAACAAAAACACCTCGCACTCTACAAAGAATCCCTAGACCGCTTCGAGCCCAAAGCCTTCACCGTTTCGAGCGGCCCCCTCGACGGCGCAACCGACGGTGGCCCCAACCTCAAATACCCCAAACGCGAAGCCTACCAGCCAACCACCATCCACATCCTGCCCGGCGGCAACATCCAGTCCCCGGCAGAGGCCGTAACTCCCGGCACTCTCACCGTCATCAAAGAAGCACCCATCCCGGACACAATCGAAGGCCGCCGCGCCGCCCTCGCCCTCTGGATCACAGACAAACAAAACCCCCTCACCCCGCGCGTCATCGCCAACCGCATCTGGCAAATCCACTTCGGCAAAGGCATCGCTGCAGACTCAAACAACTTCGGCAAAATGGGAGCCAAACCGACAGACCCCAAACTCCTCGATCAGCTCGCCGCCTTCCTCCTCGAAAACAACTACAACCTCAAGGCCCTCCACAAACAGATCCTCCTCTCAGCCCACTACCAGTCCAAAGACCTTGCTCCCCGCCGCATCGAAGCCGAAGTCCTCCGCGACTCCATCCTCGCCGTCTCAGGCGAACTCTCCCTCGAAGCCGGCGGCCCCGGCACATTCCCCCAAATCAACGACGACGTCGCCCGCCAGCCCCAACATCGCATGGGCACCCTCGCTCCTCCCTACTTCCCCTCACCAGAGAAATCCCAACGTAACCGCCGCACCATCTACACCGTGCAGCAGCGCTCCCTCATCGACCCCATCGTCGACGTCTTCAACGCCCCCAGCCTCGACCTCTCCTGCGATCGTCGTGAAACCTCCACCGTCCCCACGCAAGCTTTCGCCCTCTTCAACAGTCAATTCGCGCACGACATGGCCCTCGCCTTCGCCGCCCGTCTCGACAAAGAAGCCGCCACCCCCAAAGCCCGCATCACCCGCGCCTTCGAGCTAGCCTTCTCCCGCCCGCCAACATCGAGCGAACTCCAACTCTCCCTAGCCCATCTCGCAAAGATGACCACCCACCATCAGCAACATCCTCCACCCCCAATCGAGCCAGCCAAACCCATCATCCACAGCATCACCAGCGAACTCACGGGCGAAATCTTCACCTTCACCCAAACCCAGCCCTCAACCCCAATCGAGCCCAACCTCCACCCCTCCCAGGTCAGCCCAGCCACCCGCGCCCTCGCTGACCTCACCCTCTCGCTCATCAACTCCAACGAGTTCCTTTATGTCTACTAATCCCACCCGCCGCAACTTCCTCATGAGCACGGCCATCGGCCTCAACCCGGTCCTGCTCAATGCCGCGCCACACCACGCCGCCAAAGCCAAGCGCTGCATCTTCCTGCTCATGGAAGGCGGCCCCAGCCACATCGATACCTTCGACCCCAAGCCCCGCCTCAACGACCTTCACATGACGAAGTTCCAGAAGGACCGCACCCGCTTCGCCGCCGCAATGAACACCGGCGAGCGCTATTACGTCCGCAGTCCCTTCGAGTTCAAACGAGCCGGCCAACTCGGCATCGAAATGAACACCCTCTTCGAAAGCTTCTCCACCGTCACAGACGACATCTGCTTTTATCGCGGTCTCAAAGCCGAAAGCGTCAACCACCCCACTGCCCTCTATCACCTCAACACCGGCACCCAATTCGGAGGCGACCCCGCCATTGGCTCCTGGGTCTGCTACGGCCTCGGCTCACAAAACCCCAATCTCCCCGGCTTCGTAGTGCTCCCCGATGTCGCCTATCCACAAGGCGGCGCAGCCAACTGGTCCAGCGGCTATCTCCCAGCCCACCTGCAGGGCACACCACTCCGCTCTCAAGGCGCTCCAATCCTCGACATGGCCCCACCCAAAGGCGTCTCTCCAGATCGCCAAAAGGCGAACCTCGACTACTTGAGCAGCCTAAACAAAATCCACCAGAGCCAACACCCCGGCCACGAAGATCTGGCGGCCCGCATCCAGTCCTACGAGCTAGCCTTCCGCATGCAGAAGGAAATGCCCCAGGTCCTCGAACTCGACAAAGAGCCCACCCACATCCGTGAAATGTACGGCATCGGAGGCAAAGACAAAGACGCCGACTCCTTCGGTAAGCGCTGCCTCCTCGCCCGTCGCCTCATCGAAGCCGGCACCCGCTTCGTGCAAGTCATAGCAATGGGCTGGGATTCCCACGACTACATCGACAAGGCCCACGGCGCCCGCATCCGCGCCATAGACAAAGGCATCGCCGGCCTCATCAAAGACTTGAAGCAGCGCGGCCTCCTCGAAGACACTCTCGTCGTCTGGTCCGGCGAATTCGGCCGCAGCCCCGACAACGGCATCCGCCGCAACTCCACCGCCTGGGGTCGAGACCACAACGCCAATGCCATGTCCGTCTGGCTAGCCGGCGGTGGCGTCAAGCGTGGCGCCATCATCGGAGCCACCGACGAAACCGGCCTCCAGGCTGTCGAACAAGTCCACCCACTCAAAGACTTCCACGTGACACTCCTCCACCTTCTGGGCCTTGACGACAACAAGCTCCGCTTCACCCACGCCGGCCGCGAAAAACAACTCTCCCAGGTAGGCGGCGAGCTCATCCGCCCTCTTCTTGCATAACTAGGCAACCATGCAATTCATCAACCTCATCCTTTACAGCGTCCTTGCCCAACACGGTAGCTCCACCACCGTCAACCCCTATACCAAGCCCGCCGATATAGCCAGCGGTGCAGCCCTCTACCTCAAACAATGCGCCGGCTGCCACGGCCCAACAGGGCAGGGAGCTGGTGCCGGCCCCGCCCTCAACTCCGGCGCCTTCCGCCTCGGCAGCACCGACGAAGCCCTTTTCCAAACCATCACCAAAGGCGTCCCCGGCACCACCATGCCAGCCTTCGCTCTCTCCGGCTTGCAAACTTGGCAACTCGTCACTCACCTCCGCCAACTCTCCATGGCCGGCCGCACCACCAAAGCCACAGGCAACATCACCGCGGGCGAAGCCCTCTTCAAATCCAACTGCCTCAACTGCCACCGCAGCAACGGCCCAGACCTCGCCGGCATCGGCAATCGCGCCTCTCTTGCCGAACTCCGCCAGTCCATCCTCCAACCGAGCGACACCGTTCCTCCCGAATTCTGGCGAGTCCAACTCACTCTCACCTCAGGCCAATCCATCACCGGCACACGTCTCAACGAAGACACCCACTCCATCCAGCTGCGAGACAGCCAGAACCGCCTGCAATCCATCGCAAAAGACCAAATCACGAAACTCGATTGGCTCCGCACCTCGCCCATGCCCAACTTCGAAAACAAACTCACCCCCACTCAAATCGACGACCTCATCGCCTACCTCGTCTCCACCCAGAGAGAAAACCAATGATCCTCCAGCTAGCCCTCACCGCCTCCCTCCTCGCCCAGGTCACCCCAGACCGCATCCGCGACGCTCAAACCAAAGAGCCTCAAAACTGGCTCACCTACAACGGCTCCTACGCGAGCACCCACCACAGTCTCCTCAAAGAAATCACCCCTGCCAACGTCTCAAAGCTCGACCTCAAATGGGTCTGGCAATCCAACTCCCCCGACAAGATCGAAGCCGCTCCACTGGTAGTCGACGGCGTAATGTACTTCACCGATCCCCCGAACGACGTAGTTGCTCTCGACGCCCGCACCGGCCGCGTCTTCTGGCGCTACACCCACACCCTCCCCGCCGGCGTCGCCCCCTGCTGCGGCCGTGTCAATCGTGGCCTTGCCATCCACGGCAACACCCTCTACCTCGGCACCCTCGACGCCCGCCTCATCGCCCTCAACGCCGCAACCGGCCGTAAGCTTTGGGAAACCGTAGTAGCCGACTACCGCCAAAGTTACTCACTAACAGCAGCCCCATTAGTAATCAAAGACAAAGTCATCATCGGCCCCGCCGGCGGCGAACTCGGCATCCGTGGCTTCGTCGCCGCCTACGACACAGCCACCGGCCGCGAAGTCTGGCGTTTCAAAACCATCCCCGAAAAAGGCGAGCCCGGCCACGAAACCTGGGGCGGCAATTCCTGGGTCCACGGCGGCGGCCCCATCTGGCTCACCGGCTCCTACGACCCGGAACTCAACCTCACCTACTGGGGCACCGGTAACCCCGGCCCAGACTGGAACCCCGGGATGCGTCCCGGCGACAACCTCTACACCGACAGCGTAATCGCCCTCGACCCTGACACGGGCAAGCTCAAGTGGCACTTCCAGTTCACCCCCAACGACGGCCTCGATTTCGACGCCGCCCAGATCCCCGTCCTGGCTGACCTCGAATGGAAAGGCCGCCCCCGCAAAACCATGCTCTGGGGCAATCGCAACGGCTTCTTCTACGTCCTCGACCGCGCCACCGGCGAATACCTCCTGGGCAAACCCTTCGTCAAACAAACTTGGGCCACCGGCCTCGACGAACGCGGCCGCCCCATGAAGGCCACCGGCATGACCCCCAGCGCCAAAGGCACCCTCATCATGCCCGGAGTTCAGGGCGGCACCAACTGGTACGCACCCTCTTACAGCCCACTTACAAAGCTCTTCTATCTCACCACCTGGGACGACTATTCCGGCGTCTATTATTCCTGGCAGCAAGACTACGAACCCGGCAAATGGTTCGCCGGCGGCAGCGTCCGCGCCGACGTCCCAGCCGTCCGCCGCGTCGAACCCAAGACCTGGCCTTCGGAAGCCGCCTACGGTGCCATCCGCGCCCTCGATCCCCTCACCGGCCAGCGTGTCTGGGAATACAAAACCACCGACGTTAGCGACAGCGGCCTCCTCACCACAGCCACCAATGTCCTCTTCTCCGGCAGCCGCGAAGGCCACTTCTTCGCCCTCGACGCCGCCAGCGGAAAACTCCTCTGGCGCCGCTACCTCGGAGGCCAAACCGCCGCCACTCCCATCACTTGGGCCATCGACGGCCGCCAGTACATTTCAGTCCCGAGCGGCCACGCCATCTTTACGTTCGGCCTGCCAGACTAAAATTCGCATTTGGCCCTTGTGCTGGATTTATCCGTGTGATAGAAATTTCAGCCAGGTTACAAATGCGAACACTCACTTATTCTCTGCTGTTGTGCCTTCTTTCCACCAATGCCCTGGCCCAAGGCGAACGAGCCACCGTCACCGGAACCGTCTCCGATGCTTCCGGTGCTATCGTCCCCGCCGTCGCCATTACCATCCGCAATCTCGAAACCAACGTCACCTCGCGCGCTACTACCAACACTGCCGGTCTCTTCTACATCCCCGCACTCTCCCCCGGCGCATATGACATCAACGCCGAAAAAGTCGGCTTCCGCCCCTCTCGCGTCTCAAACCTCCGCCTCACCGTAGGCCTCACGGCAACCGTCGCCATCACCCTGGAGGTCGGCACCGTCACTCAGGCCCTCGAAGTGAGCGCCTCCTCTGTCCAGCTCGAAGCGCAAACCTCCGGCCTTGGTAAAGTCGTCGAGCAGCGCCGCGTAGTCGAACTTCCTCTCCTCGGACGCAACCCCCTCTCCCTTGCCGCTACTGCTCCCGGCGTTCTTCCGACTAGCGGCCAGCGCGGCACAGGTCAGGACATCATCGGTGTCTCAACCACTTCTCAAATCAATGGCGGCCTCGCCCAGCAAAACGGTGTACTGATCGACGGCGGTGAATCCCGCGGCTCCACAGAATCCGGCAACGCCTATACCGTCCCCATCGAAGCTGTAGGCGAATTCAAAGTAGAAACTTCCACTTACTCCGCCGAATTCGGCCGTGCCGCCGGTGGCATCGTCAACGTCTCCACCAAGTCCGGCACCAACCAGCTCCACGGCGTCGCCTTCGAATTCCTTCGCAACGATCACCTCAACGCCAACAGTTGGCAGAACAATCGCAACCGCGTCCCCAAGGGCCTCTTCCAGCGCAACGAATTTGGCGTCGGTGGCGGCGGCAAAATCATCCGCGACCGCACCTTCTGGTACGCCATCTATGAAGGCACCCGTCAGGGCAGCCCAGACCAGGCTCTCCTCACTGTGCCTTCAGCCCTCCAAAAACAAGGCGACTTCTCTCAAACCTTGGATCGCTTCGGCAACCAGGTTGGCGTTTACGATCACACCACCACTCGGATTGGTCCAGACGGAAACGCCATCCGCGACCCCTTCCCCGGCAACCGCATCCCCGCCCAGCGCATCCACCCTATCTCAACCAGAGTCATTCCCTTCTGGGGCGAACCTAACCGCCAGGGCGAAGGCGCAGCACTTCTCAATAACTACTTCCGCGTCGGTAAAGCCATCAGCAACGCTAACACCTGGTTCGGCCGCATCGACCACATGATCAGCGAGCGCCATCGCCTCTACGGCCGCTACGGCGGTCGCGAACTCAAAAACACCACTCAGGTTGCCCTCAACCCCGCCTTCCCGCCGCGCCAGCTTAGCTCGAATCCGGCCAACAGCGCCCTCATCACTTTCACCTCCATCTGGTCGCCCAACTTCATCACCGAAGGCCGCATCAGCTACACCCGTCTCCAGTTCGATTCACGCCCCTTGAGCGAAGGCTTCGACGTTGCCTCCCTCGGTTTCCCCAGAAGTGTCACCGACAACATTCTCTTCCAGCAATTTCCGCAGATCTCGATCCAGACTTATGCCCAGGGCGCAGGCCTCGCCGTCACCGGTGCCGCTCCCAATGAATTCGATCAACTCGGTGGCGTCGGTCGCAACTTGGTCCCGCAGGACACTTATCACGCTCAGTTCCACGGTACTCTCGTCAAGACTCGCCACAAGATCAAGATGGGCTACGAAACCCAGCTCATCCGGCTCAACGCCTTCAATTCCCAACAGTCCTCCGGTCAGTACATCTTCGACCGTGTTTACAGTCAGGGTCCAAACCCTAACACCACCGCTCTCAATTCCGGCCACGGCTTCGCCAGCTTCCTCCTGGGCGTCCCCCAGGCCGGTGCCATCACCATCACCCGACCGCTCTTCCTCTACCAGCGATACTACGGCGTCTACATCCAGGACGATTGGCGCGTTACCAACAAGCTCACCCTCAACCTCGGCCTGCGCTGGGAATACACAACCCCCTACGCCGAGAAATTCGGCCAGATCGGCTACATCGACTTTGAAGCTATCGAGCCAGTCACCGGCCTCAAAGGCAACTTCAAACTCATCGAGCCGGGTGGCTATACCGCCGATCCCAACAAGAAGAACTTCTCACCCCGAGTCGGCTTGGCCTACCAGCTAAATTCCAAAACCGTCATCCGCTCTGGTGCCGCAATTTTTTATGCCACCTATGTCGGCGTCAACGCCGCCGCCACCGATTTCGGCAACGGCAGCTTCCTCTCCAACGCACTCTTCCTCGGCCAGCCCAACCCACTGCCCAATACCCCACCTGTAGGAAGTTCCTGGTCCAACCCCTTCGCCGGCGGCATCATCGTTCCCGATCGCAACACCAACTTCGCCGGCCAAAACGTCCGCGGTGACATCCGCAATCGTCCCAACGCCTATGTCGCCAATTGGACCTTCTCCATCCAGCACATGCTCAGTTCCAACACTATGTTTGAAGTTGCCTATGTCGGCGCCAAAACTACCCACCTTTACTGGAACCGTCAACGCAATCAGAGCGACCCCTCGCAACTCGCCATGGGCAGCGCTCTCCTGCAGCCAGTCCCCAATCCCTTCTTCGGAAAAATCAGAACCGGTGCCCTCAGCGGTGCCACCATCCAGGCCCGTCAGGCCATGCGTCCCTATCCCCAATTCCTCGACCTCCTCATCCAGCGCGATCCCTACGGCGACATGAGCTACCAAAGCTGGTACATGCGTCTGGAGAAGCAATACTCCCACGGCATGACATTGAGCGCTTCCTACACAGCGTCCAAGACCATCGCCAACACCATGCAGTCCAACACCTGGGTCGTCGGCCCCTCCAACAGTCTCTACAACGCCCGCGACAATCGTGGCATCGAAGCCAACGACATCCCGCAACGCCTCGTCTTCAGCTACGTCTACGACCTCCCCTTCGGCAAAGGCCGCAAATTCCTCAACTCCACAAACCCCATCGTCAGCTACGGCCTCGGCGGCTGGCAGTTCTCTTCTATCACGGTCCTCCAGAAGGGCCGCCCGGTAATGATCACTGCACCCGATACCACCAACCTATTCAACTTCTCGTCCACCAACGGCAGAGCCAACCGCTTGAAGGATCCCGTTCTGCCTGACGGCCAGCAGACGCTCAATAACTGGTTTGACACCACCGCCTTCCAGCGCACCGTCCCCTTCACCTTCGGTACCGACAGCGTCTCTCAGCCCCGTCTTCGTGGCCCCGGTCGCGTCAATTTCGACTTCTCACTCATCAAGAACACACGCATCAAGGAGCGCTTCAATCTCCAGTACCGGGCCGAGTTCTTCAACATCTCCAACACCCCGGCCCTCGACGCCCGCGGCGCCACCACCGATGTCGCCAGCGCTCAGTTTGGCCAGATCGTCGCCGGCGGTAACCCGCGCAATATACAATTCGGACTACGCTTGGTTTTCTAGGGAGCACATCATGAATCGAAGAAATTTCGGCCTATCCATAGCAGGCGGCCTCGCCGCCGCCTCCACGGCCACACCTGCAACAAAGACCCCCTGGTCACCCGGAATCAAAGTTGCCATCCAGCTCGGTGCCAATCCCAGCGACGAAGATCTCCAGTTCATGAACCAGATCGGCGTCCGCTACACCTCGGTCACCATCGATCGTAAAGACGATAACGTCGAGAACTTCCTCCGCATCAAGGCTAAAGTCGAATCCGCCGGCCTCCGCGTCTGGAACATCGGCCACGACGGCAATCGAAACCAGGAGGAGATCGTCCTCAATCTCCCCGGCCGCGACGCCCGCATCGAAGCCTACAAGCAATACCTCAAGAATTGCGGCAAGGCCAACATCCGCTACGTAACCTACGCCCACATGGGCAACGGCATCTGGCACACAGAACGAGAAACCACCCGGGGCAGCGCCTCCGCCCGTGGCTATAACATGGCTAAAGGCGGCGAAGGCCTCTGGGCCGGCAAGATCTTCAAAGGCCCGCTCTCCCACGGCCGTCTCTACACCGAGGCTGAGCTCTGGGACAACTACGAGTACTTCATTCGCAAAGTAGCCCCGGTAGCTGAAGAGAACGGTGTCTTCATCGGTATCCACCCCGACGATCCCCCAGTACCGATGCTCGCCGGAATCCCCCGCTGCATCTTCGGCAATTTCGAAGGCTATCGCAAGGCGATAGAAATGGCCAACTCACCAAACATTGGCGTCTGCTTCTGCGTAGGAACCTGGCTCGAAGGCGGAGACCTGATGGGTGCCGACGTCATCACGGCGATCAAGTATTTCGGCGAGATGGGCAAGATCTGGAAAGTCCACTTCCGCAACATGAGCGCCCCGCTCCCCCACTTCGTCGAGACCTTCGTCGACAACGGCTACTACGACATGTACGCAGTGATGAAGACTCTGAGAGAGGTCAACTTCGACGGCATCGTAATCGGAGACCACTTCCCAACGATGGTCGGAGGCAACAGAGTCCCCGTAGCCTACACCGCCGCCTGGATGCGAGCCTACGTAGACCGCGCCAATGCCGAAGTCGCCGCCGCAAAGAAGCTCTAAGCGCCTAGTCCAAGGCCATACGCCCGTCGCGGTACAGTTCCAGCGCATGGATATCCTTCATCGGTGACTCCTCAAATCGCACTTCGCCCGAATGCTGCTTCCTTCGCCAGCGTCCGTAAGCAGCAACACTGCTGAGCCCTAAAGCCAGCCAGGCAAATTGCCTCCAATCTCGCAGTGCTATCTTCTCCCAGTCGGAGAAAAGATCGGTAATTACAATCAGCACCAATCCAAAAGCCCCAGATCGGATGTGCACATTCGCTTTGCCCGGCAGGTAAGAGCATGTAAACGGGATTTTGTGAAAACCCACCAGGCAATACTCCACCAGGATCCAGCCCCAGAGTCCCAGCATAACGACATGAACCATTGCCGCCCGCAATGGCCAAACTCCCAAGAACAGTACAGCAAACAGAATCATAGCGGGTAGCACTCCTAACAAGACCAGAGCACTCTCCACAGAACGCAAATAGTTTTCATTCGCCTGTACAGCAGTGATACGAAACACCCAGTTGGCCCGCAACAGAAGCGGCATTGCCATTACTACGCGCATCCCCAATACTGCACAGCAAAGCACAAGAATACTCGCAATCATTAGAGGTCCATTCCAGTCTTGCCCCTTGCCGTAGAGTAGTCGACGAGCGCAAGCTAGCGCGAACGCAAGTCCAATCCCCAGGTAAAGCGCAAACACCAGACGATGCTGCCGGCTCCTCAGCATTGTCCTCACTGCAAACTCCACGATCGCAAGCCGCAAAGCTTTGCCCCACTTTGGCAATCGCAATCGCGCTGTCCCCGGCGCGATATCAGGTTCTTCCACTAACTTCCGCATCGTTTTCCTATAAGTCAATGCGAGAGAACCTCCAGCCCCGGCGAATGCAATTCCCAAGGCCCACCGGGCCTTCTCCGCTGCATGGGCAAATGCAGACGAGCTCCCATTCAACTCCAGCATCCAGCCAAAAAACCAATAGGAAGGCAAACTCTCCGTCAACGCCGCCCTCCCAGTCGCACCGAGTGGCGGCTGCAAAAAATAAGTACTCAGAAAAAACAGAAATGCCAGCAACTGCAATCCAGCCGAAACCCGGACATAGATCCGCCGCGGTAACATCCATGCCGCCAATCCCTGCATAGTCAGCACGCAGCACATCACAAAAGCTCCAGCCGCCAGCACTGTCCCCCAATATGCCAACAGCCATCGCCCCATCGTTATCGCATCTCCAACCATCCATCCCAATACCAACGGATAACTCAATCCAGTAAACACATTCACACTCAGTACCGTCATTCCGAGCGCCGTAACTAAAGCTGCAATCTTCGCAAGAAACATGGTTCGCGTCTTCACTGGCAACGGAGCCAACACCATCACATCCCGCCGGTCTGGATACGTGGCGTCCCAACACAACACCACTAGCATCCCAACGGCCACCATCGTCGTTGCAATAAAAAAATGCTGCTCTCCCCAGGCCGCCGCCACTTGCCTCTCAACAGGCCCAGCCAGATCTGGATATCGGAAAACTCCTTTGGCAAATAGCAAATTGAACGCCGCAAGCATCGCGGCGAGTTGCCCTAGCAACTTCGTCATTTCATCGGGAGTCGGCAATAAATCAAGATCTACCAGCCGAAACAAAAACTCCCGGTACAACACCAGAAACTGTCTCTTCTCCATCTCAAGCCCCCATTAAATCCGCGATCGCTTTCGATACAGCACCCGAATCCTGTTCCATTGCCAGTTGAGAAAAGATCCCCTCAAGAGTCGGCGTCGACATCAGCATCCGCAACTGCGCAATCGAATCGTCGGCCACCACTTTCCCGCGGTGCAGAATCACCACGCGCGAGCAAACCCGCTCCACTGTCTCGAGTTCGTGCGAGCTAAACAACACCACCTTCCCACGCCTCGCCAACTCCTCCATCAAACTCCGCAGCACCAGCCCAGAGCCCACATCCAACCCCGAAAACGGCTCATCCAGCAAAATCAGCTCGGGGTTATGCAACAGCGCCGCAATCAGCAACACCTTCTGCCGCATCCCCTTCGAGTAATTCGAAATCGGTGCATGCCTATCCCCGGCTAAGCCAAACAGCTGTAGCATCCCCTCTATCCGCTCCAGCGTCTCTTTCCCCGGCAGATCCCGCAACTGCGCCACCATCTCCAGATATTCGCCCCCACTCAAATGTGTATAGAGGTAAGGCTCCTCCGGTACATAACCCATGCGCCTTCGGTGCCCCATCCAGTCCTCCCCAATCGGCTTCCCTCCAAACAACACCTTCCCCGCACTCGGTTCAATCAACCCGGTGATCATCTTCATCGTTGTCGACTTGCCAGACCCATTCGCCCCCAGATATCCGGTAATCTCACCAGCACGAGCCACAAAGCTCACGTTGTCCACTGCTGCAACAGATCGATAAAACTTCGACACCCCAACTACTTCGAGCATCGCCTCACCCGACCGGCCAAAATCACAAACAACGGCATCAATCCCAACACTGCAAACATCCCCCAGATCGCCATGGTTAACGCCTGATTCTGATCCACCGCCTCAAAGTTCCCGCCCACTTTAAGCAATAAGCGGCCGATGATCGAATACACCACAATGTGCAAGGCAGCAGCCACACCCAGGCCGCCAGCCACAGGCCAAAGATTCCACCGCGCCCCCAATCCAATGGCAAACAAGCCAACCAACTCACCACTGAGAAATCGCAATCTCCCTGATTCACATTCCGACAGCCGCAACGCAAACACGGCTTTCAGCTCCGGCCCAAACTCCCGCTCCACCTCTTCAGGGCAAAGCTTAAGCAACCACGCATAGACGCGCTCAATCACAGCGACACCTCCCGTGTCCGCAGCAGTGAACTTGTAATCTTGGTCAACTGCTTCATCCGCTCATGCTCAGCTTCCAGCGCCTCCATCCCGGCCCGCGTGATCTGATACGTCTGCTTCTCACGAGATGTATCCTCAGTCTGAATCCGCTCAATCCAGTCCTCATCAAGCAGCCGACGCAAGGCCCCATACATCGTTCCCGTACTGAGTCGCACCCTCTGCCCGCTCAGCCGTTCAATATCTTTCATCAGCGCATAGCCGTGCTTAGCCTCCGCCGCCAGACTCGCAAGAATAAAAAACACCGGTTCCGATAAAGGACTCGCGTCCACGACATGTCGCATGACGACATATTATGCGGGATCCTCATGGAAGTCAAGAAAGAGATAAACTCACATCTTCAAATGCATCCTCTCCTAGCCATCCTCCTCGCCGGCGCCGCCCAGATCGACATCACCCCCACCTGGTTCCCCCTCATCATCAATTGCGGCATGCTCGAGCGCACCGCCACCTCCGTCTCCGCCCCCCTCTACGCCAAAGCCATCGTCCTCCAGCAAGGCAACCTAAAAACGGCCATCGTCGTAGCCGACTCCTGCATGATGCCCCGCGAACTCCTCGACGAAGCCAAAGCCATCGCCGAAAAAGCCACCGGCATCCCAGCCAACCGCCAACTCATCTCCGCCACCCACACCCACTTCGCCCCCGCCGCCATGTCCTGCCTTGGCTCAAGCGTCGACGAGCGCTACGCCAAATGGCTCCCCGCCAAGCTAGCCGAAGCCATCATCGAAGCCAACAAACGCCTAGCCCCGGCCCGCATCGGCAGCGCCGCCATTGCAGACCGCGAACACACCCATGTCCGCAGCTTCATCTATCGCGCTGGCAAAGAACTCACCGACCCCTTCGGCAACAAGACCGTCCGCGCCAACATGCACCCCGGCTACGAAAACCCCGACGTCACCCTCCCCACCGGCCCAGTCGATCCAACTCTCACCGTCCTCGCCATCCAATCCGATAAGGGCCAACCCATCGCCATGCTGGCCAACTACGCCATGCACTACTTCAACTCAAAGCCCATCTCCAGCGACTACCCCGGCGTCTTCGCCAAGCAATTCGAGCAGCGCATCAACGCCCCCAAAGACTTCGTCACGATCATGAGCCAGGGCACCAGCGGCGACCTCATGTACATGGATTACTCAAAGCCAGTCAACAAAGCTCTGACAATCGAAACCTACACCAGCGGCATCGTAGACAACGCCCTCAAAGCTTACAAATCAATCGAATACGAAAAGCGGCCCACCCTTAAAATGCTCGAAACAGAGCTAACGCTAACCCGCCGCCTCCCCTCACCAGACCACCTCGCCTGGGCCAACAAACTCCTCGCAACGATGGGCACAAACAAACCAAAGAACCAACCCGAAGTCTACGCAAGAGAAGCGGTCTATCTCGACAAAGAACCGAAGCGAACCCTCAAGCTCCAGGCCCTGCAAATCGGCACCCTTGCCATCGCATCATGGCCCAACGAAGTCTATGCAATTTCGGGCCTCAAACTCCGCAACCGCATAAGCTTCCCCAAACTAATGAACATCGAGCTAGCCAACGGAGCCGAAGGCTACATCCCCCCGCCAGAACAACACACCCTAGGCGGCTACACAACATGGCCCGCAAGAAGTGCCGGCCTCGAAGTCCAGGCCGAGCCCAAAATCCTGGCCACCCTAACCACTCTCCTCAACCAGTTAGGAAACAAGCCCAAGCCCACCACGCAACCCAAAAACCAATGGCCAATGGAAGACCTCGAACCCAATGCAGACTTGAAAATAGAAGGCCCCCACGCTTTCGCCGTCCCGGGAAAAACCGGCCAAGCCCTCTATCTGGCCAACGCCAACCTAACTTTGAACAAACAACTAAAGGTGTACAAATTGAGCTTCTGGATCTGGCCCGCCGAAACCCGCCAGTGGGCTCAAGTAACAATCGAACAAACCAAAACCACCCGGCGGACCACCACCAACGGCCAACTCACAACCGAAACCGCCCCCACACCAACCCTCCAAATCCTGACCAACTTCGAAGGTGCCATCGACGAATTGATGATCAACAGCAACAACCCGCCTCGCTAAGCTCCAGCATTGTCCTTTCTCATGCGCCGAAGAATACAGATCACCGCAATTCCACAAACCCCTCTACCGCCTCAAATCGCAGTATGATTCGTGGCCAATTTCTCCCGAAAACATCCAGCAATTCGAGACGACGACAATTCCGAACACGCACCCAAAGGAGCTTAGCTATCGGGTATTGAAAGAAGAGAGTAACAAAATCCTCGTCTTTCGAAACGACAATCAAATCGTGCTTTGCGCAATAGGACCAAAGAGCCCGATCATCTGCGCTATCAAGTCCAAGGTCTCGGACATGAATTGCTTCGACCCCAATGTCGTGTGTGAGGAACCGTGCCAAAGCGGTAGGCAGCTGATTATCGATCAGAAACTTCAAGCAGAAAGTAAAACCGAGTGATCGGTCTGGCGCGCAGCATATTCAATACTCGCCAAAATGTCTGCCCGCTCAAGCGACGGGTAATCTTCCAGGATTTCCTCAACACTTGCACCGGCGCTGAGCAATTCGAGAATATCTGTGACACGTATTCTCATTCCGCGAACACAAGGACGTCCGCCGCATTTGGCGTCATCGACAGTGATCCGATCAAGGAGAAAGTTCTTCATATTCAACCTGCATCTATCATTCTAACCTCGCACCCACTCCCTGCAATCCCCCGCCACCCCTGATACGATAAGGCCATCGTGCGCTACGGAATCCTTATACTGGCGGCAACGCTCTCCGCCGCCCCGCCCGACCCCGCCGAGCACTTCGAGCTCAAGGTCCGCCCCATTCTCGCCAACCGCTGCTTCGGTTGTCACTCCACCGCTCCACTCGGCGGTCTCGCCATGACCTCCCGCAACGGCCTCCTCAAAGGCGGCAAAACCGGCCCCGCGGTCGTCCCCGGCAACATCACAGACTCCCTCCTTGTTCAGGCCATCGAACACACCAATGACAAGATGAAGATGCCCCTCGGCGGCTCCAAAATCCCCGAACCCGAAATCGCTACCCTCAAGCAATGGATTAAAGATGGCGCCTTCTGGCCTGAAGCCAAAGTCGAAGCCATCAAGACTCCCACCTACACCATCACCGAAAAGCAGCGTCAATTCTGGGCCTTCAAACCCATCACCAAACCCGCCCTCCCAGCCATCGAAAACAAGCAATGGCCCACATCCCCTCTGGATCATTTCATCGCCGCCAAACTCGATGCGAAAAAACTAACACCCAACGCCCCAGCCTCCAAACACGACCTCATCCGCCGCGCCTATCTCGACCTCACCGGCCTACCACCCACCTTTGATCAGGTCAAAGCCTTCGAAGAAGACAAAGCCCCCAACGCCTTCGCAAAGGTAGTCGATAAACTCCTGGCCTCCCCACACTACGGCGAGCGCTGGGCACGCTATTGGCTCGACGTCGCCCGCTACGCTGACGACCGTCTCGATTCCGACGTTGAACTCCCCTACCCCAACTCCTTCCGTTACCGCGACTGGGTCATCGAAGCCTTCAACAAAGATCTCCCCTACGACACCTTTGTCAAAGCCCAAATCGCCGGAGACCAGCTCAAAGGGCAAGACCCCAAACTCGCCGTAGGCCTCGGCTTCTACGGTCTCTCGCCCGAACTTACCGACGACCGCGTCGACGTCACCACCCGCGGCTTCCTCGCAATGACCGCCGCCTGCGCTCAATGCCACGACCACAAATTCGATCCTATCCCCACCAAAGACTATTACGCTCTACAAGGCGTCTTCTCCTCCACCAAGCGAGCCGAATTCGAGCTCGCCCCCGAAGCCGAAGTCAAAGCCTGGAAGGCGCAAGACAAGAAGATTCAAGACGTCAAAAAGCGCATCGAAGCCTTCCTCCAGAACCAGGCCTACACTCTAGCCGAAGCTCTCGCCAGCGACAGCCCCCGCTACATCCGAGCCGTCCGCACCGGCGTCCCCGACCCTACCCTCGACAAAGAAACCCTCGACCGTTGGACTAAATACCTCAAGACCGGCCCCAAAGACAACAAGTACCTCCACGGCTGGCAGGACGAATCCTTCGATCTGTCTAAGTTCCGCCAGGAAGCCCTCAAAGTCATCAAAGAGCGCAAAGAAGTAGACGAGAAAAACCTCTCCGCCAAAGCCACCAACGACCCCGACACCAAGGCCGAAACCTACGCCCTCCCACCCGATCGCTTCTACCTCTGGCGAGACCTCTTCTTCAACGATTTCTACGGCCGCGAATTCAAACAAGAAGAAGACGGCATCCTCTACTACGGCCCCAACCGTGGCTACCTAACCAGTGATGGCACCGTCGAGCGCTTCCTCGAAGGCCGCTGGAAGCAATATTTGAGCGACATGCGAGCCGAACTCAAAGACCTCCAGTCCGCCCTCCCGCCCCAATACGCATTCGCCCACGCCATCAAAGACAACCCCACCGCCATCAACGAGCGCATCCAGATCGGCGGCCAGCCCGAGCGCCTCGGAGAAGAAGCCCCCCGCGCTTTCCTCTCCATCTTGAGCAAAGAATCCCCCAAGCCCTTCACCAAAGGCAGCGGCCGTCTCGAACTAGCCGAAGCCATCGCCGACCCAAACAACCCCCTCACCGCCCGCGTCTTCGTCAACCGCGTCTGGCAACACCACTTCGGCGAAGGCCTCGTCAAGACAGTAAGTAACTTTGGCCTCATGGGAGACCGTCCCAGCCACCCCGAACTCCTCGACTATCTCGCCAGCGAATTCATAGCCAGTAACTGGTCGATCAAGCAACTCCACCGCACCATCATGCTCTCGAGCACCTATCAGCTCAGCACCGCCCACAACGAAAAGTCCAACGAAATCGATCCCGCCAACCGGCTCCTCTGGCGAGCCAACCGCCAGCGTCTCGACGCCGAATCCATGCGCGACACCCTACTTTCAGTAACCGGCGAACTCGACCGCACCCAGGGCGGCAAACCCGTCCTCCTCGACAAAGACACCAACCACCGCCGCTCCATCTACGGTTACGTAAGCCGCCGCAAACTCGACGGCACTCTGGCCCTCTTCGACTTCCCCAACCCCAATCTCAGCGCCGAGCAACGCATCGTCACAGCAACCCCACTCCAGCAGCTCTTCTTCCTCAACAGCGAGTTTCTCGAAACCAGAGCCAAAGCCCTCGTCACGCATCTCAACCAAATCAAAAACACCGACGAGCGAATCCGCGAAGCCTACCGCATCGTCTACGCCCGCGAAGTCACCCCGCAAGAACTAACCATCGGCGAGCAATTCCTGAAGACCCAACCCTGGCTCCCCTACGCCCAAGTCCTCTTAAGCTCAAACGAACTCGTCTTCGTCAACTAAGGATCGTAAACACCAATGACCCGCCGCCAACTCCTCCAAGCAACCACCGCCGGCTTCGGCTCCATCGGCATCGCCGCCGCCTCTGCCACTCTCGATCCCAAAGCCCCCCACCACACCCCCAAAGCCAAGCACGTCATCTTCCTGTTCATGAACGGCGGCCCCAGCCAGGTTGACACTTTCGATTACAAGCCCTCCCTCGCCAAGTACCACGGCAAAGCCATCCCCGGCGATTACCCCAAGGCCAAGCAAGAGCGCGGCACCCTCCTCCAGTCCCCCTTCAGCTTCAAGCAGTACGGACAATCCGGCCTCCACGCAAGCGAACTCTTCGCCAAAACCGCCGCCCTTCACATGGACGACATCTGCGTCATCCGCAGCATGCACACCGATCTCCCGGCCCACGCCCAGGGCATCATCCAGATGAACTCGGGCCGCATCATCCCCGGCTTCCCTTCGTGGGGCTCCTGGCTCACCTACGGTCTCGGCACAGAAAACAAGAACCTCCCCGGCTTCATTGCCATGTGCGCCGGCGTCCCAGACGTAGGCCCCCAGCTCTGGTCCAGCGCCTTCCTCCCCAGCATCTATCAAGGCACTTACGTCCCCAACGACGAGATGACACCGGAGAAGATGATCCAGCACATCCGCCCCCGCGGAGGCACCCTCAAAGAGCAGCAGGCCAAAGTAGAGCTCTGGCAACAACTCAACAAACTCCAGCTCCAGCAAGCCGGGCAAGACACCCAACTTGAAGGCCGCATCCAGTCCATGGAAGTCGCCTACCGCATGCAGTCCGAAGCCATCGACGCCTTCGACGTCGACAAAGAGCCGCTAGCAATCCGCGAGCGCTACGGCGTAGTAGGACAGCCCGACACCAGCGAAATGAAAATCAAATCAGCTACCCGTGACGGAGATTTCGCCAGAGGCTGCCTCGTAGCAAGGCGCCTCATCGAGCGAGGAGTAAGAGCCGTCCAAGTCTACTTCGGCAACGACAAACCCTGGGACTCGCACCACGACATTCTCGTCCACAGAAGGTTAGCCCAACAAGCCGACCAACCGATAGCTGCCCTAATCTCCGACCTCAAAGCCAGCGGACTCTTAAAAGAAACGATCATCATCATCGGAGGCGAATTCGGCCGTCGCCCCTGGACAGAAGTAGCCGGCCGCATCAACGTCCAGAACGGCCGCAACCACAACAACGAAGGCTTCACAACCCTACTGGTAGGTGGCGGAGTCAAAGGCGGCATGGCCTATGGAGCAACAGACGAATTCGGCTACCAATCGGTCGAAAAGAAAGTCCACGTCCACGACCTTCATGCAACCGTCCTCCACCTCATGGGTCTCGAGCACACCAGACTAACCTACCCCTACAGCGGCCGCCAATTCCGCCTCACCGACGTAGCCGGCAACGTAGTCCATGACATCATCGCTTAGGCAGAACTGGTCCGTTGCTCTACTCTGGACGCAATCCCTTGGATAGGGATTGGAATCCCCTATCAAATGCGATATGCTCCTGACTTTAGTGGTCATGAAACGGAGAAATTGTTTATGACAACCAGACGCCAGGTTCTAAAGAGTTCTATCGCCCCGATGATCGTCCCAAGCTACGTCTTGGGCCAGCGGAGCGGTAATGTTGCGCCCAGTGACAAAGTCGTTATGGGCGGAATCGGCATCGGTTCGCGAGGGGCTCACGACCTAAGCAAAATACTTAAGTTTCAGGATGCGAAGTTTCTGGCTATCTGCGATGTACGCAACGAGCGCCGCGAAACCATCAAGTCAACTGTGGATAACGCCTACGGCAATCGCGACTGCAAAATGTATTCTGACCAGTTCGAGTTACTCGCTCGGCCAGACATTGACGCCGTGCTGATCGCTACAGGCGACCGCTGGCATACTCCGCTTTCAATCATCGCCGCACAACACGGCAAGGATGTCTATTGCGAGAAGCCGTGCTCCATGTCGATCGAGGAAAGTTGGGCGCTGGCTGAAGCGTTTCGCCGCTACAACCGCTTGTATCAGGCCGGTTGCCAACGGCGCAATGGCGCGAACTTTAAGCTCTGTCGCGAGCTCCTTCAGTCGGGCGCATTAGGAAAGTTGAAGGCCCTCTACGCCAATGTAGGGCCTTCTGCAAACTGGCCTCCCCTGCCAAGCCGTGATTGGCTGGAAGGGCAGGACTTGCCACCGAATGGCTTGCTCGATTGGGATCGCTGGCTGGGGCCTGCTCCCTGGCGACCCTACCATCCGTCCTATGTGCAGGGTGGCTGGCGCAACTATTATGATTTTCATGGCGGCGGCATTCTGGAATGGGGTTCGCACACCGTGGATTTGTGCCACTGGGCTGCAAATCTGGACGAAACGCAGCCAATCGAGTACGAGCCAGTTGGCGGCAACACCGGCCCCTACAGCGTCAACTGCTTATACGCCAACGGGGTCAAGCTTGTCATGCGCGATAACGCCTGGGATGGCGCGCTCGACACCGGCTCATGCAGCTTCCGGATCGAGGGTGACCTGGGCTGGGTAGAGACAGGTGACAAGACGAAGATCGAAGCTTCAAGCAACATCAAGCCGCTGCTACGTCCCACCGAGCCCGCCCCTATGGCTCTTGAAAACCACATGCGCGAGTTCGTCACCTGCGTTCGTACCCGCACCACTCCCAGCGCCAACGCATCTGCGGCGGCAAACTCGCATGTGGCCTGTCACGCTGCCTTCATTGCATTCCAGCGAGGTAAGACTCTGAGTTGGAGCGTCGAAAAACGCGAATTTACCAACGATGAGATTGCCAACCGGATGCGTTCACGGGCCATCCGTGAACCTTGGCGCATTTGAGTACATCGAGGAACCAGACTATGCCACAAACCAATGCCACCACACCCGCGCCGGCAAAGCCCAAGCCTCCTGTAGCGCCCCCGCACTTGCAGGAAGGCGACATCTCCAAACTCGACTCCCAGGGCTTGCTGAAGATCCTCACCGATGTGAGCAGCGAATTTCAAAAGGCCAAAGCTTGCCAGCGGGCCGGAGAATTAGGGGCCACTGCGGCAATCCCGGCTCTGGCCGCCCTCCTTGGCGACGACAAGCTTGGCACTTACGCACGTTACGGCCTCGAACCGATGCACGTTCCAGCGGCGGACGAGGCATTGCGTAGCGCGCTCGCCAGGTTGAAAGGCAATTTGCTCATTGGAGTCATTGGGTCGATCGGTAAACGGAAAGATACGCTGGCCCTGCCGGCATTGATCAAGCTGATGCGAAGTACGGATGCCAGTGTTGCGCAGGCCGCGGTTGCGGCAATCGGCAATATCGGGACATCAGAATCTGCAAATGTTTTGCAGGCCTTTCTGCCCAAAGCTACAGGAATGATGAAGATTGTAGTCGCAGACGCAGCGCTCACCTGCGCCGAGCGCTTGCTCTCCGCAGGCAAGCGCGAGCAAGGCCTGGCCTTATATACATTTTTGAGCGGGCCAGATACTCCTCGTGCTGCCCGTCACGGCGCTATGAATGCGATTGTGCGGGAGGAAACCAGCCTTACTCGCCCGAGGACGGCTCTCTAGATCTCCTGAAGCCGAGCTCAAGCCATAATATTAAGCAGTCCCATGGCCGCCCAAGAGCCTCAACCCATCACCGTCCTCCTACAGCAATGGCGCTCCGGCGACCCCTCCGCCCTCGCCGCCATCACCCCCATCGTCTACGACGAACTCCGCCGCCTTGCCGCCAAATTCCTCGCCAAGGAATCCAACGCCCAAACCCTCCAGCCCACCGCCCTCCTCAACGAAGCTTACCTCCGCCTCGCCCAGCAACGCGATCAAAACTGGCAAAGCCGCGCGCATTTTTTCGGTATCGCAGCCCACCTCATGCGCAACATCCTCGTCGATCACGCCCGCTCCAAACACCGCGCCAAACGTGGCGGCGGCGACATCAACTTCTCCCTCGACGAAGCCCTCACCGCAGACACCACAAAGCCGTCCCTACTCGTCGATCTCGACGACGCCCTCACAGAACTAGCCAAATTCGATCCCCGCAAATCCCAGGTCATCGAGATGCGCTACTTCGGCGGCATGAGCCTCGAAGAAACCGCCGAGGCCCTCGACATCTCCATCACCACTCTCGGTCGCGAGCAACGCCTCGCCCACGCCTGGATCAAACGCTACCTCGCAGGCGAATCAGGCGAATGACTCCCGACCTCTGGCAGCAAATCGAAGCCGCCTTTAACCACGCCGCCGACCTCCCCATCGAGGCCCAACAAGACTACCTCAACCAACTCGACCCAACCATAAGGGCCGAAGTCGAGTCCCTCCTCAAAGCCGAATCCAACCCCCTAACGCTAACCAGCGAAATCGCCACCAACATCGCCGAGCTCCAACTCAACGATCCCCGGAACAACCAGCGCCTCGGCCCCTACCGCATCCTCGGCGAACTCGGCACCGGCGGTATGGGCAGCGTCTTCAAAGCCACTCGCGACGATGACGCTTACCAAAAAGTCGTAGCCATCAAGATCATTCGCGCCAACCTCGCGCACACCCAGCTCGAAGCCCGCTTCCGCGCCGAACGTCAAATCCTCGCCCAACTCGAACACCCCTATATTGCCCGCCTCATCGATGGCGGCACCCACGACAACCTTCCCTACATCGTCATGGAATTCATCGAAGGCCAGTCCATCGACGAATACGTCAAGCAAAACAAGCTCCCCACCAAAGACCGCCTCATCCTCTTCCGCAAAGTCTGCGAAGCCGTCCAGCACGCCCACGCCCGCCTCATCGTCCATCGCGACCTCAAGCCCGGCAACATCCTGGTCCTCCCCGACGGCACACCCAAGCTCCTCGACTTCGGCATCGCCAAACTCCTCGATCAGGAAACCCCCGAAGGCCCGCTCACCCAAACTGGCTGGCTCCTCATGACGCCCGATTACGCCAGCCCCGAACAAGTCCGCGGAGAAACTATCACCGTCGCCTCCGACGTCTACTCCCTTGCCGTAATCCTCTACGAGTTACTAACTGGCGAGCGCCCCTACAAACTCAAAAACTACTCTCCCTCCGAGATTCAAGACCTTGTCTGCTCCCAGGCAGTCCAGGCCCCCTCCAGTCGCGTAACCAGAGCCTCCAAACTCCGCCGCCAACTCGAAGGCGATCTCGACAACGTCATCCTCATGGCCCTCCGCAAAGAGCCCGAGCGCCGCTACCAATCCGTCGAGCAATTCTCAGAAGACCTCCGCCGCCACCTCATCGGAGAAACCGTCAGCGCCCGCCCGGACACCTTCATCTACCGCTCCTCCAAATTCGTCAAACGCAACTCCCTCGCCGTAGGCCTCGCCGTGGTCCTCCTCATCTCGATCCTCACCGGCGCCGCCCTCGTCTATCGCGAAGGCCTACGCGCCCAGCGCCGCTTCACCCAGGTCCGCGCCATCGCCAACCGCGTCCTCACAGAATTCGACCCCGAAGCCTCCAAACTCCCCAATTCCACCAAACTCCGCGCCTCCATGGTCCGCGCCTCCATGGAATATCTCGACAGCCTCGCCGCCGAAACAACGAACGACCCGGACCTCCAATACGAGGTGGCCTTCTCCTACTCCCGCGTCGGCGACACCCTCGGCTATCCACGAAACGCCAACCTCAACCAACCCTTCGAAGC
Organism: Bryobacter sp.; assembly: GCA_022843625.1. Classification (GTDB taxonomy): domain Bacteria; phylum Acidobacteriota; class Terriglobia; order Bryobacterales; family Bryobacteraceae; genus Bryobacter. The sequence continues at coordinate 180,952 of JALHNH010000008.1, forward strand.
CGCCATCGCCTACAACAAGGCCATCGATCTCTGCAAGAATCTCTCGACGCAAAAATCCCGTGAGCTCCTCGCCTACCTCTACGCTCACTACGCAACCTTGGTCCCGCGTCTTGGCAAATCAGATCAGTCCAGCCTCTACTTTGAAAAAGCCCTTGCCCTCATCAAGGACGCAAGCCCTAACACCGTCTTTGAAGTCCGTTACGGCTACTCCCAGCAGCTTCACCTTCAAGGCGATCTGGATCGCGCCCTCGCCCTCCTCCTCCCGGCCCTCGATAACCCCAATCCGCAAATTTCGATGAACCTCTGTCTGCTTGCCTCCAGGATCGAATCCAGTCGCGGTAACTTAACCCAGGCCATCGACTATATTGAGCATGGGCTCGCCACCAGCAAGCGCTCCGGCCGCGATTCGGTCGGCTTAGAGCGCGTAGCTGCGATCCTCCTCAACGAACGCGGAAGGTTAGCCCATTCCAGGTCTCGACCCAGTCAATGGCGACCCTGCGAAGCCCTCACTTACCTCACAGAATCTTCAGCCGTCGATCTCAAACTTGCGAATATCGAAAGCTCAATCACCCGAACTGCCATCAACGCGATTGACACTCTGCAAGAACTCGCTGTTGCCCAAACAGACTGCGATCCTGGGAAGCAATCGGAAACCTTAGCTCAACTCAGATCTCTGTTCGCCAGGATAAAACTGGTTCCAGCCTATGCTGAGGCCGTTGCTTCAACAAATCTCCTCCTTCAAAACCAGCCAGACCAGGCACTGACTTTGATTACTCCCTATCTCAAGGAATCCAAACCGCAATTCGACATCATGCTCATTGCAGGGCAAATCTATCTCGCACTCCATCGTCCAGCCGACGCGATTGACACCCTCGAACCCACTCTCAAAATGATGATCGCCGAGGGCCGGCGCAAGTCTCTCGACGCCATTCTCAATCGCGAGCGATCCCTCCCCGCCTCTCTCTTCCTCGGCGACGCATACCAACAACTCAACAAAACAAACGAAGCCAAAGCCATCTGGCGCGCTGCTCTCGATCTAGCCCCCAAAGTCTCCGCCCCCTACCCACCAGCCCCTTCCACCCTCCACTGGCGCAATCAAATACAATCCCGGCTCGATTGATCGATTCCACAATCAAACAGCGCCATACCTCATATGCCCCGTATGGCTTTGCTTCTGTCCATCCTCACCCTCGGCTGCTTCAAGCAAAAAGCCGTCACCGTCGACTTCGGCCTCGGCTCCCTCACCCTCCACAAGGACTTCCGCTTCGAGCCCCGCGAAATCCAGCGCGAACCCGATAGCGTCCGCTTCGCCTTCACCCGCGTTAACGACACACACATCAACGGCACAACCTCCTACGCAGAAAAACTTGTGGTCTCCCACCTCGCTCCAGACCTCGATCCCCAAATCTTCCGTAAACTTCTCAACACCGGCCACTTCGACGCCCTCTCCACCAAACAGCCCTACTCCATCGAACAAGAAGACAACCTCGAATTCCAGATCTCTCCCACCCAATACGAGCGCCACCCGGTAAGCGAACGAGCCATCGTCATCCGCCTCATCGATATCCCCAACCGCCGCGTCATCGCCTGGTACGGTTACGCTAAACGCTACAAAGTCCCCGAAGCCAAAACATATCTCAAGCAAATCCTCGCCTCCCTGACAATCGATGAACAAATCGATGCCCGCTTCGCCGACTACAAAAAGTGGCAAGGCAACGGCTGGATGGATGCCTACTTCGACAACCGCGATCGCTTTGCCGAAGCCCTCGACATCCTCGGGCTCACCACCCCCTTCCAGCAATACATCGGCGATGTCTCAAACTGGGAATCCAAAGACAACTGGCACGTCGCCATCGATGGCGACCGTCCTTCCCTCATCCACCTCGTCCAGACCAACACCCAGCAACCCTGCTCCACCATCAACGAAATCTCACCCATCCTCCGCCGCTCTTTTCAGGACCTGCTCGCCAAACAAAAGTCTACAAATTGTTTTCAAGTCCACCACTTCAACCTCTGGCAAAAACTTCCAGAAGCTGGCAACCCCATCGCCAACTGGGTCAAATCCATCCGCTAACATAAAGGCATAAGCGCGCAGTACCTCAATTCGAAACCGCTTTGGTCCTGGCCCCATCTCCTCGGCCTCGATGCTCCCGTTGTTGCCATCGTCTGGCACAGCCTCGTCTCAAAAAACCTCCAGCCAATCCCCAACCACTACACTTGGGCGCTCGGCCTCAGCGTCTGGACCATCTACCTCCTCGACCGCCTCCTCGATTCGCGCCACGCACCCTCTCCGCACGAGCCTCTCCGCCATTCCTTCACTCGGCAGGCACGCCTTCCCCTGTCCATCCTTGCTGCGGCCAACCTCATCGCCCTGACCCAACTCGGCCCCCTTCCCATCCTCCCGGCCCTTCCCATCCTCGCCGCCCTCGCCCTCTACTTCCTCGCCGTCCACGCCACCCGCGTCCGCCTCCCTAAAGAACTCGCCGTCGCCACCATCTTCGCCCTCGGCGTCTCCATCCCCATCCACCCCTTCCCCTTCACTCTCGACTTCCTCTTTCTCTGCTTCTGGAACTGTGCCGCCATCGAATTCTGGGAGCAAGGCCCCTCTCGCCTCCACCCCATCTCCGCCTTCCTCGCCCGCTATCTCCCGCAGTCCGCTCTCATCGCCGCAGCTATCTGCCTCGTCTGCGCTCCCATCTTCAACCCGGTCGTTCAACTCACACTCGCCATTACCTTCCTGCTCTGCGCCGCCCTCGCCCTCCATGTCCGTCAACTATCCCCGTTAGCCCTGCGCATCTTCGCAGACCTCATTCTCCTTACACCCCTCCTCGTCCTATGAACTGCGACCGCATCGCTCCCTACTACAAACTACTGGAATCTCTCACCTTTGGGAATTGCCTCGAGCGTACTCGCACTCACTTCCTTCCCCACCTCCAGACAAAACAACGCATCCTCCTTCTCGGCGACGGCGATGGCCGCTTCCTCGCCCAGTTTCTCCTCCTAAACCCCACCGCCACCATAGACTCCTACGACCTCTCCGCCGGCATGATCCATCAGGCCAAATCCCGCACCACCAGCCCCCGTGTCCACTTCCACCATCAGGACATCACCACCGCCGTTTTGCCCCACCAAGCCTACGACGCCATCGTCGCTAATTTCTTCTTCGATTGCTTCGATACATCCCAGCTCACAACTCTGATCCTATCCCTAAAACAATCAGCCCAGCCAGCCTGCCTCTGGCTCATCAGCGATTTCGCGATTCCCGCCACCCAACCTCTCAAACTTATGGCTACCCTTCTCACCCGCTTCCTCTACCTCTGCTTCGCCCTCACCACCGGTCTCAAGCAAAGGCAACTCCCCAAATACCATCAAGCCCTCCAGAAAAGCGGGCTCAGCCTCACCCACCGCGAAGACTTTCTCTCAGCCATCCTCACCACCCGTCTCTATCGGCATACCCTAGAACTATGACCACCACGGCTATCGTCGAGCTCTTCCTCCTTCTCCTCCTCGCCATCTCAGCCGTAGCCCTCATCACCAGCCGCTGGAAGATCCCTTACACCATCGCCCTCGTCTTCGCCGGCTTCGCGATAGACCTCTTCCATGTCCCTATCAAAGAAGTAGTCGGCAACGCCCAGCTCCTCACTCCAGAAATCATCTTTGTCCTCTTTCTGCCTGCACTCCTCTTTGAATCCGCCCTCAACATCGAAATCTCCCAGCTCCGCAAAAACTTCTGGCCCATCATTCTGCTCGCCATCATTGGCGTGGCTGCAGCCAGTGCCATAACCGGCTTCGCCGTCCACCAGCTCCTCGGCCTCCCCATCCTCACCGCCCTCCTCTTTGGCGCTCTCATCTCCGCCACAGACCCCATCGCCGTCATCGCCCTCTTCCGCGACCTTGGGGTCAACAAACGCCTCGCCGTCATCGTCGAAGGCGAAAGCCTGTTCAACGACGGTACTGCCGCCGTTGCCTTCCAGCTCATCCTCGCCGGCATTCTCACCAGCCAATTTGACGCCGTAACCGGTACCGGCACCTTCCTTCTGGTTGTCATCGGCGGCGCCGCAATCGGCCTCCTCATCGGCTATTCCGCCAGCAAAATCACTGCTTTCGTCGACGAGCCCCGCATCGAAATCACTCTCACCACAATCGTTGCCTACAGCTCATACCTGGCCGCAGAACACTTCCACGTCTCCGGCGTCATCGCCACTGTCGTCGCTGGTCTCGTCGTCGGCAACTACGGCGTTCAGGCAGGCATGAGCCCACGCACCCGCGTCGCCGTCTGGCACTTCTGGGAATACGTCGCCTTTCTCGTCAACTCCCTTGTCTTCCTGCTCATCGGAATCGAAGTCCACGTCAGCACCATCTTCGAATCCTGGTGGACCATCCTCATCGCCACAGCCGCCGTCCTCCTCGGCCGCATCCTCGTCGTCTACGTTCTAAGTCCCCTCAGTGGCCGCTTCGGAGAACCGATTCCCTCCCGCTGGAACCCAGTCCTCGTCTGGGGCGGCCTCCACGGCAGCGTATCGATTGCCCTCGCCCTCAGCCTCCCTCAAAACTTCCCGCACCGCGAAACCCTCCTCACGTTATGCTTCGGCGTAGTCTCTTTCTCAATCGTGGTCCAGGGCCTCACCATGAAGCCGCTTCTCAAAGCCCTCGGCCTTCTCGTCCACGAAGATGAATCCTATGCAACCAACAAAGCTCGCCAGCTCACCCTCTCCGCCGCCCGCAACGAGCTTGACCATCTCAACCAGATGCACGCCGTCTCCCCAGCCGTCTACGACAAGCTGACAAAGGACCTCGAGCAAAAAGCCAGCAATCTAGCCGCAAGCATCGAAGCCGTCCAGCAATCCACTCCAGCCCTGATCGACGAAGAAATCCGCCAGGCCAAACTCCGGCTCCTCTCCGCCGAGCGAGCCGCCCTCCAGCGCGGCGTCATCGAAGGCCTCATTTCAAACGAAGTCAACGAAACCCTGCTAGCAGAATCCGCCGAAGACCTCGACCGCCTCTCCCGCAACCAACACTAACTCCACCGCCACACAACAACACTTCCAGCCAAGGCTACGACGGCAAGCCGTAAGTCCCACCATCGCCAGCGCTGGCTGCGTTCATACACAGCCCAGGCCGCCTCAAGCCCTTCCACTCTTCTATCACCGACACTTCCACTCACCGCATCCACATAAAAGTAACGGCTAGCCTCGCCATCCTCCTGCGTCATCCCCGCAATCCACTTGTCGCCCACCCTCAAACCCCGCACCGGAAAAGCAACCACAACACCATACGACCGCAACATCCCCCGATCCGGAGTAGAAGGGAAAAGCAATTGATAACCAGGCAAAACTTCGCAACGAGCAATATTCCCAAACCCCAAATTGCGATCGAGAAAACGATGCCCAAAGTGCAAATACGCAAAAAAAACAAACCCCAAGCCAAGCCAGTATCAATACCGTCCTTTTAGCCCCGGGCCGAATCCAAGCCCAGACCCCGGCGGATGCGATCAGGCCTGTCAATACGAATTGCCACTTCACATTAGCCGTTCCCATTTCCCCAGGGAACGCTTTTGCAATCGAGCTCACCCTCGATTTTGCATACTACCTCTATCAGTATCCAAGGCCCCAAACCCTCCAGCAAACGCATAGACCATAGCCGATCGAATCTTACCCTTACAACACCCTCGACAATCCGTGCTGAAGCTCGACCCCACCTCTCCGAACAATCTCCTAAAAACAAAAAAGTGAGTTTTGCCCAGCAACCACTGGACAAAACTCACATCGAGGAAATGCACCAACCTTACTCAACTTCTTTCTGTACCGACTTCTCCGCCAGGCGCAATTCCTTAGCCATGAGTTCCCTGGCTTCGGCCGCCGCTCTCCTTGCCTGCATCGCCTTTGCCCGTTCGTGGTTGGCCGGTCCCTGCGCCATCGCTGGCCACTTGTTGGCTAAAGGGCTCTTCTCGGCCGCCTTTGCCAGACGATCCGCCTCAGCCTCGTGTTTCTGTGCTTTCAGCTCCAGTTCCGCTGCACGAGTCTCGTGCTTCTTCGCCACACTGGCATGGTCCGCAGCTATCATTAGGCCAGCCGCCAGGCTTACTAGAATCACAACAAGTATCTGTTTCATGACTCCATTAAGCCTCAGAACCCCCTCCCTTCAACATCCGTAAAATTACGGACCTACTCTCCCCCGATCAACCCCAGCCGCATCGCATGTTGTACCAGTTGCGCTGTCGTTTTCACCCCCAGATCATCCATCATCTTGTACTTGTGCGTCTCCACCGTACGCGATGAAATATCAAGCAGTCCACCAATTTCTTTCGCCGATTTCCCCTCTGCCAATAACTGCAGCACCTCCCGCTGCCTCGGAGTCAATTCAATACTCTGTTTCACATGCCGGCGCGTCTCATCAAGCCATTCCTCCAGTGCCGGTCCCCGCAATTGGGGCGAGATAAATCTCTGGCCACGCACCACCTCCCGTATCGCCTGCACCAGCTCATCCGACGCAGCATGCTTCAGCACATAGCCCGCCGCCCCAGCCTCCAGTGCCCGCGTCAGGTAACTCATGTCTGCATGCATCGTCAGCAACACAACAGGTGCTTCCACCCCCTCCTCCCGCATCCTCCGCATCGCATCAATCCCGTTCAGCAGCGGCATCGAGATATCCGCCACCACAACATCCGGCTTCAACTCCTTGGCCTGCTGCACCAACTCCATCCCGTCACTAGCCGTGCCGCAAAGTTCAAACTCCGGCTCGAGCAATCCCCTCAATCCATCCAGAACAATCCGGTGATCATCCGCCAGTAGAATCCGTCGTCGCATCACACCGCCTCCCGCGACACTGGCCAATACACGTCAATTTCCGTACCCGCCCCCGGCTTCGACTCAAACTCCATGCGCCCTCCCAAAAGCCTCGCTCTTTCCTCCATACTGGCCAGCCCAAGCCCTGCCCGCCAATTCGTATCTTTACGATCAAAGCCCCGCCCATCATCCCGAATCGTCAAACACAACTCCGTCCCACGCGTCTCAATCCTTACCGTCACATTCTCCGCATTCGCATGCTTCTGGATGTTCCGCAGTCCCTCTTGCACAATCCGGTAAATCCCCAACTGCACTTCTTTGGGTAGCCCCTCCAGTTCTCCCTCAATCGATACCTCCACCGGAACTCCACCCCGTTCAAAAAACGCCCGGCACTCTGATTCAATCCCGGCCGCCAAACCCAAATCATCGAGTACCCCCGGATGCAAACTCCGCGACAACCCATGAATGTCGTCAGACAACCGCGCCACCTGCCGCTGAATCTCTCGCAACCCCTCTTTCCACTCCTGCCCTTCTTCTCCGGGCAACTGCGCCAGCCGGCCCGCCTGGATGGCAATAGCCGCCATCCGCTGCGTCACATCATCATGCAACTCTCTCGCAATCCGTCGCCGCTCGTCTTCCTGTGCTGTCATCAACCTCCCTGCCAGCACCTCCAACTCTGCCTTCGATACCGTTGTCTTGGCCAGTGCTTCCGCCATCGCGTTAAACGATTCCGCCACCTGTCCAATTTCATCCTTCGACCTCACCGGCAGCCGCTCACCAAACTGCCGCAGCCCCAAACGCTTCGCCCCTTCTGCCAACTCGAGCAACGGTCTCGTAATCGATCGAGCGATAAAGGTCCCCAGGCCCAGAAAGAGCAACGCAATCCAGCCACCCATCCACAAAATCCGGAACTGCAGAGCCCGCACCGCCGCAAAGGCCTCCTCCACTTCAATCTCGGCCACCACCGCCCAGTCCAGCCCCGCCACACTCAGCGGTGCATGAGATCGCAAAACGGCCACCCCGCGCAGATCCACTCCCGTCTCCGTTCCTGCCGCCTTGCTGTTCCGCACCACCTCCGGTGCCACACGCAACTTCAAAATCGCTGTCTCTTTGCCGCTGTGCTGCCTCAGATCACTCCGCAACAATTGATCTGGTCCCACGATGTAGGCTTGCCCCGTTCGTCCCAATCCACCCTCTTCCCACTTCCCGTCCGCTGTCATCAGCCGGTTTACTTCTTTGCTCGATACCTGAATCGCCAGCACCCCAATCTTCACCCCAGCTCTCCACACCGGGGCCGCCAGAAACGCAGCCGGTTCCGATTGTGACGGTCCATATCGTTCAAAATCCCGCACCACAAATTCTTCCGGTTCCTCGAGCAGCAGCGCTCTGCGATACACATCGGCCAGCCCAGAGCTCAGATAGGGCATGACCTTCAACTTCGCCCCAAGATCCACCTCCTTAAACACGCTGTAAAGCACCCGCCCTTCTGACGCATCAATCAGAAAAATGTCATAGATGCCAAATGCCTTCTGATACCGGTGCAAGGTCGGATGGTAGCGGGAATGCAGTTTCCCGTATCTTCCCTCAGCCTCAAGTAAGCGGTCCTTCTGCCCGTAGGGATGAGGATTCGCAGCCAGAAACAGATGTTGCAACCAGAGCGCCCGCCCGTCCCTTGGCAGCCAATCCATCGGAGCCCCCGTCTGCTTGTAATAGCTGGCAAGCTCGGTAGCTTCTACCCCATCGAGACGCACATCGCGCAAGCCCGCCCAGGCCTCTTGAAACTCCTCCACCGCTTGCAAGACACTTTCGTCATTCGACAGCGCCAGCACATGCGCTCCCAGGTCTCGAAAATAGCCTTCGATCTGATGCTTTCGCGCTTGCCGGATGGTCGTCAGTCTCTCGAACGTCGTCTGCTGCAGCGCCGCTACCGCTCCGCTCGACGCCTCCCAAAGCGTCGCCCCAATCGCCGCAAGTCCCAGTAACAGAAAGATTCCCTGTAGCTTGGTCTGAAAGCCCCAAAGCTTTGCCATTGGTGAACCTCTACCACTCCACCGCCTCATAAATCTTCGCTACACTCAGCTTCGCTCCCACGCTCTCCAGAACGATCTCGTCCTCTTCATGAAATACATGCTTCACTCGCCAGGTCTCCGCCGATGACCCGCGATAAAAGTGCTCAACCAATTTCTCCGACTGGCTCACCAAAACAAGTTCCCTCAACGATTCAAACGTTGTGTAATATTCAAACTTCTTACTTCGGTCAATTGCCTCGGTACTGGGCGAAAGCACTTCAAACACAACCGCTGGATCGTTCAAAGCTGAAACCGCGCCGGGTTCATAATTCGCTTTTTGGCATCTGACAACAACATCTGCAAACACATAACGTTGCGAATCCCTCGCCCGAATCAACTGATCGCTGCCAACTGGTTTGCAATTGGATTTCAGCAATTGCGGCCAGAGATTGCTCAAGATACTGGCGCAGATTAGATTGTGGCGATCACTTGCCCCAGACATTGCCACGATCTCGCCATCCCAATACTCATAGCGAATCTCAGATTTTTCGAGCAGGTCCAGGTATTGCCGCACGCTCATCAACGGATTCGGTTGCGTTGCCATCTCACGAGGGTGTAAAAAGGTTTGTGTAAACGTAGTTCTCCGACAATGAAAGAGGAGAAGCGATGGACATTAAACCCGAGGTCCTGGACGAGCTGTTGAAAGGGATCAAGACACAGGACGATT
>JALHNH010000009.1 GCA_022843625.1 Bryobacter sp.
TCGTATCGAATCGCCTCAATCGGATCCAGTTTTGCGGCCTGCATGGCCGGATAAATTCCAAATACAAGCCCGATGCCCACAGACACCCCAAAGGCCACAACAATCGATGAAGTCGTAACGACGGTAGACCAACCGGCCGCCCCGGCGATGACTTTTGACAGGGTGAAGCCAAACGCAATGCCGATCAGCCCCCCCAACATGGAGATCAGAAGAGCTTCCATCAAGAACTGACGGATGATGTCAACCTGTCGAGCCCCAATCGCACGACGGATACCAATTTCTTTAGTGCGCTCCAGTACCGTCGCCAGCATGATGTTCATGATTCCGATACCGCCTACGAGCAGCGAGATACCAGCAATGCAAAGCATGACGACACTGAAGATAAACGAAGTGCGACGGCGCTGTTCCAGCAATCCGGCCGGTACGATCGTGTTGTAATCGCCTGCGTCTTTGTGGGTGGAATCGAGAATCGCACGCACAATTGCGGCTGTCTCGATGGAATCCGTCCCCGGAGCCACACGCATGTAGATACCGTCAATTTCGTCTTTGAGGTAGCTGTTGTTGTCTTCAAAGCGGCGCATCACTGTGTTGAGCGGAGATATGATCAGGTTATTGCGATTGGAGGCTTCAGCGCCATCCATTTCGGCATCAGCGGTGGCCTGTTGGGACAGGACCCCAATCACCTGCAGCCAGGTATCGTTCACCTTTACATACTTGCCAACAGCGGGCTCGTAACCCAGAAGGTTCACTTTGGCCGCTTCGCCCAGGACGCAAACCGGGGCCGAGGTATCGTTGTCCTTGTCGTTAAAGAAGCGTCCTTCAATTACCTTCAGGCTGTTGATCACGAGGTAACTCGGTTCCACACCGATGAGCAAAGGGGCTTCAGCGGTGGTTTTCGGCAAAATTTTCAAAGGCTTGAAACGCTTCCTGGGGGTGGAAGCCTCAAGACCTTGTACGTTCTCTTTGATCGCGCGGTAATCACGGAAAGTCAGGCCCGGAGATATCAGGCGCCGTGCCTGCAACTCGTTTCTGTCGACGGATTCCTTGGCTTCAACGATGATGTTGTTCACACCAAGCAGGTCGATGTAGCTCATCATTTCTTTTTGAGCGCCGGCCGTAATCGACAACATCGCCACCACTGCGCCGACACCAAAGATCATTCCGAGCATCGTCAGCAAGCTACGCAACTTGTGAACCAGCAGGCTGCTCAAGCCCATCATCAGTTCGGGGATTAGCCCTTGGAATAAACCTTTCATCGCGACTACATGCCTCCCTTGCCGCCGGGCAGGGCCGACGCCGCGCCACCACTCTTTTCAGTCTTCTTCTTGTCTCCGGGCTTGGCCTCAGGATTCGCCATCGCGATGACATCCCCAACCTTTACGCCACTGGAGACAATCATCACGTTCTCGCTGCGCTTGAGGGGCTTGATCTCGCGGGATTCAAATCGATTGCCCACCTTGACATACACCACCTGCTTGCCATTCTTCTCAAAAACCGCCTGAATCGGCACGTTGATGGCGTTTTGAACCTTGTCGACAATAATTTCGACATCGGCCAGCAAGCCCGGCCGGAGCAGCACATCGAGCTGATTATCTTCCTCGGGAGGAGCCGGCAAATTTGCGCTATCCAGATCTTTTTGCGAAACCATGAATCCGCCCACGTTGAACATCGTGGGCATCCCTGGGGCCGCCCCTCCACGATTCCCACGTCCTGCGGGCATAGCACCGGTTTTCTGTAGTTCGGCTGTCACCTTGGCCATCACTTCGGTACGCTCTTCGGGGCTCATATCGGCGATGGCCTTGCCCTTGCTGAACTTCGTCACCAGTTCACGCCGTTTGCGCTGCAACTCCGGATCCATATTGTTGCCACCACCGCCACGCTGCCGCCCACCGGCTTGCTCGGTAGCCGCTGGAGCAGCCTGGCCCATTCCCTGGGCCATCCCACCTTCAGGCTGTGCGGCCATGGGAGGGGCATTGAACGCCGTCATCGGCCCCTTCTTGCGATTGGTATCGGCTTGCGCCAGAATCCGGCTCACTTGAGATTCATTCGCACCTAAAGCACTCAGCAACTGTCGCATGTCAATCGAGAAAATTACATCGAATTTCTTGGCTGGGTCAGAGCTGAACATGTTCGCCGACGCCGTACCACTCATCGACTTGATCTTGCCGGTAAATTTCTTTTCGGGCAGCGCATCCAGGCGCATTGAAACTTCCTGGCCCTCGGTCAGATTGGCCCGGTCGAGTTCTCCGACTTTGGCCACTACTTCCATCTCGCTCAAATCGAGAATATCGGCTACCGGCATACCAGGCTGCACCTGATCGCCCTCGCGAATATCGGGCAGCGACATTCCAAACATCATTACCGTCGAACGGTTCTGCTTCACAGCGACGAGGCCGCTCATCGGGGCCAGCAACTTCACCTGGGCCAGACGTTGCTTCTCGCGGTTCAACTCCAGCTTCGCCTTGTTCGTTTTTTCTCTTAGTACAGCCAGTTCAGCCTGAGCCTGCTCACGCCGGCTCTTGATGTCGCTCTCCAACTGCAACAGGCGGCGCTTGGATTCCTCCAGTGTCAACTGATTTTTCTTGGCATCAATCGCACTGATCAACTCATTGCGCTTGACTTCGAGCTCTGCTCTGCGAACCCCATAGCGCGCACGTAACAACTCCACCTGATCCTGATTGTCGCGAATGGACAGATCCGCCTGGGCCTTCTTTACCTGTTCGTCGATCTGATCGAGTTCCAGCTGCTTCTCTTCAAGGCGCGAAATTACTTCCGCGTCGTCAAACTCAACAACCAGATCCTTCTCGCGCGCCAGCGCACCCAACGTCGCAAGCTTGGTCACCTGTACCGTGCCAAATAAATTCGGTGCAGTCAGAGTGGCACTGCGTACCGCTCGCAATTCACCTCTGGCGAAGCTGCGTACGACAACATCGCTCTGTTTCACCTTTGTTGTAGCGAGCGAATCTTCGCGCTGTGGAATCTGCTTGTAAACGAGAAACGCAGCATAACCGGCCCCCACCAACACAAGGAGAATGATCAATCGAACAATAAGTTTTCGCATGTCTGGGATTTATAATTTCTTCTGTTTACGTGCTGCTTCGGACGGATTCTCAAGGGTAATCACTTCACCCTCCTTCAGCCCGTCCAGCACTACGGTTTCGTTATCGTTCCGCTTGCCCACCGCAATCTGACGAACGGCAAATGCCTGTCCCTTCTGCACATAGACAGAAGGCTTGCCTCCAATGGTAAAGCTGGCCCGGGTAGGGATCAGCAACATGTTGGCTTCGCTCTCGATCAGGATCTCGGCCGAGGCGCTCATCCCAGGACGCAACCGTTTGTCAGTTCCATCAATGGTCGCACGGGCTGGAAACGATTTCTCGGTCATGCCCATACCGCGCCACTGCACCGAAGCAATCGGGCTGATCCAGTCGAGTTTGGCATCAAACTCACGATCTGGAATCGCATCAATCCGCACCTTCACGGTCTGCCCGATCTCGAGCTTTCCACGGTCTACTTCATCCAGCTTCAGATCGATGCGGAGCAACGAAAGGTCGGGGATTTCGGCAATCGCCGCACCCGTCCACGCCCGGTCGCCTTCCTTGAATGGAGGCGGGCTCGAACCCCAGCTCCCCTGACTGCGGAAGTTCGGCAGAAGATTCACAATCCCGTCACCGGGCGCTCGCAAGACCATGTTGCCTAGATAACCGTTGGCCCTGTTCACGTCGCGGACAGCCTTGTCCTTGTTCTGGTCCAGGCGTTCGAGATCTGCATTTTGAGTAGCCTTATGAGTCTTGATGGTCTGCCCTACCTGGCCCAGTTCGCCCTCGGCAATCCCGACATCGATGCGGCTCTTGGCCCCCTCAATTTCACTGACAACTTCAGCCTTGCTGGCTTCAAGCTTCGAGCGCTCCAAGTTGTATTCAGCCGTCATCTTGTTCATGCCATCCATCTCAGTGACAATCCGGTGAGAAGCCTTGGTTTGTACAATCTGGCTATCGATCGTACGAACGCTCGTATTGCGCTCCAGCAGATTCTGCTCTTGTTGCGCAGCGTCAAATTCCACCACCACATCCCCCTTGCGAATCGGCTTGCCACTCTCGGCTAGCCGCACAATTCGCGGATCGGGCACCTGCGGCGCAATAATCGTCACTGAGTTCACGCTGCGGATCTCACCTCGGGCTCTCACAACAATCGTGAAGTTGCCCTTGCGGACCTTGGCCACTGGCACTTCCACCACGTTGGTCTTCTGGTTGTAGTTGAAGGCAGCATAACCGCCACCGGCACAAGCCAGAGCCACTACGCCCATCAAAATGCGCTTGTTGCGCACATTGGACTCGCTCTGTCCAATTCGGATTTTTGGTTTAATTTCTGACATACAGCACTACCCTTTACTTGCCACAAGGTTGGTCGTTGGAGGCTTGTCCAGGGCGATCACATCCCCTTTATTTAAGCCCTTCACCGAGGCAACCAGATAATTTTCGAGACCCACTTCTACTTCTCGGCGATTCCAGGCTTCGCCATTCTTGATATAGACCACACGTTTGCCAGACTCTTCATCGGCAAATACACCAGCCAGCGGAGCAAGCACTGCGTCTTTTTCCTCAAGCATCACAACGTCCACACTGCAGCTTAGGTCGGGAATAATTCGCTTGTCCATCTGATCGATCTTCAGGCGCACGGGAATCTCGCGCACAAAGCTGGCTCGCATTCCGCCACTTTTGGGCACCGCAGCGATATTTACAATATGCGCTGGCACTTCGAGGCCCGGATAAGCGTCAAAGCGCACCCGCGCCTTCATCCCGATCCGCAGCTGCTCGCCATCCACCTGATTAACCGTGGCGTTGATGATCATCGAATTTGGGTCCACCACTTGCATAAAAAACTGCCCCGGGTAAATCTGATCGCCCTGTTGAATCTGGGCAAATTCGCTGCCCCGGAAGATATTCTGCATTACGGTCATTCCGGCGATATTGGCCTTGGCCAGCATCCGGTCTGCATTCTGCTGCGAGCGCTGATATTCAATTTGAAGAGTCCTAAACTCCAGTTCGGCATACTTGAGTTGCGCCTTTTCCTGCTCGTCAATAAACTTGCCTTCAGCCAACTGCTGCTTGTACTGAGCCTCGGCTTCTTCCAGCGTCAGCTTTACTCGCTCGGAATCGATCGCACTCAATACAGGCAGCGTCTTCATATCCAGCTTCGCCTTATCGAGCGCCCCTTTGGCCTTCTCTACATTCTGGTTATGAGTAAAGCGCGTCAACTCCAAATTGGCCTTCTGCTGTGCCAATTGAGCCTTGGCGGTCTCCATAGTGGCCTGGTAGTCTTCGAGCCTCTGCAGCATGTACTGACGGTCAAACTCAGCCACCGTATCACCCTTCTTGACAATCGTCCCGGGCTTCACCAGATTCTGTAGCACTAGCGTAAAGTCACCACCGCCACCACCACCGCCACCACCACCGGGCCCTCCCAGTCCAGAGCCCAATTCTCTTGAAGTGGAGCCCAATCCATCGGTCCCTACGGAAGCGCTCGTGCCACCTGCACCGCCACCAGTTGCACTTCTAGCACCACCACCGCTGGAGGAAGCAACACGACTCGAAGCTGCCCGCGTCGCCCCAGACCCACCAAAGGACCTCGCAGCACCGCCGCCGGTAGATGCGAGCGAACCTGCGGCCCCGGCAGCTGCCGCAGACCCAGAGGAAGAAGAGCCACTACTGCGAGCTCCGCCTCCCAGTGTGGGCAAAGCCGCCACGCTGGAAGATTCCATTCCGGCAAGGCTGAAACCACTCCGGCCACGGCCGGACCGGCTACCGCGAATTTGAGGCGCAATCAAAGAAACAAACTTTTCTGCAGCCGTCACTCCTGCCAATCGCTTTGTTTTTTCAACGGACCCACCCTGCACGGTTGCCGTGCGCACGCCTTCCCGCACCTGCGCCGCCTGCCTGTCCATTGCTTCCTGCTTTTGCCACAGCCAATATCCCGCCCCACAAATCGCCACAAGCACTAATACAATCAACCACTTAGAAGTAGGCCGACGCTCTTCTTCATGGCTGGGCACCACCGTCGGGCCAAGCGGCTTGCGCGGAACTTCGCCGGTACCGGGATTCAATTGGGGCTGCATAGATATGTCTCATTATGCAAGACGACGAATTATAAAGAAAGGTTAGCCCCCGGCTAAATCCTTGCAGCGCCGCATAAAGGGGGCGGCGAATGGTGGTGGATCTGTCGACGCGATCACCAATTCAACTTCGTACACTGCGGCGTGAACCGTCACCAAGTCAAAAAGGGTGCCCCACAGGGCACCCTTTTCGTGAAAATCGCCTTAATACAGGTTTAGCCGTTCATGCTGGACAGGAATTCGCCGTTGCTCTTCGCCTTGGAAAGCCTGTCGAGCAGCAACTCGATCGACTCCGTCGGCGACAAAGGCGACAAGACCTTGCGCAGAATCCAAACCCGGTTCAATTCATCCTTGGGCAGCAGCAACTCGTCCTTACGGGTGCCGCTCTTGTTGATATCGATTGCAGGGAAGACGCGCTTGTCTACCAGTTTGCGATCCAGGTGGACTTCCATGTTGCCCGTGCCTTTGAATTCTTCAAAGATTACGTCATCCATACGGCTACCCGTATCGATTAGCGCAGTAGCCATGATCGTCAGGCTGCCACCTTCTTCGATGTTGCGGGCGGCACCAAAGAAGCGCTTGGGGCGCTGCAGCGCGTTTGAATCGACGCCGCCCGAGAGCACCTTGCCCGAGGGCGGAACGACAGTGTTGTAGGCGCGCGCAAGACGGGTAATCGAATCGAGAAGAATGACTACGTCACGCTTGTGCTCGACAAGACGCTTTGCCTTTTCGATCACCATTTCGGCAACTTGCACGTGGCGTGCCGCCGGCTCGTCAAAGGTGGACGAGATCACCTCACCCTTCACACTACGCTGCATGTCGGTGACTTCTTCCGGACGCTCATCAATCAACAGAACGATGAGATTTACTTCCGGGTGATTCGTTGTAATCGAGTTGGCGATCGACTGCAACATCATCGTCTTACCTGTGCGAGGTGGCGCGACAATAAGGCCACGCTGGCCCTTGCCGATCGGGGTAAGCATGTCCATCACGCGACCGGAGTAATTGTCCTTGCTTGTCTCCAGCTTCAGCCGTTCGTTCGGGTAAAGAGGCGTGAGGTTGTCGAAGAAAATCTTGTTGCGGGTTTCTTCAGGCGCTTCAAAATTGATCGCATCTACCTTGATCAAGGCAAAGTAGCGTTCTCCTTCTTTGGGAGGACGAATCTGACCCGAGATAGTGTCGCCCGTTCTCAGGTCGAAACGGCGGATCTGGGACGGTGAGACATAAACGTCATCGGGGCCTGGAAGGTAGTTGTATTCAGGAGCGCGCAGGAAGCCGAAGCCATCCGGCAAGCATTCAAGCACACCCTCTGAGAAAATCAGGCCACTTTTTTCGGCCTGGCTCTGGAGGATCTTGAAGATCAACTCCTGCTTGCGCAAGCCAGCGGTCTGAACGAGGCCAAATTCCTTGGCAATCACGTTCAGCTTCTGGATGCTCATGTCTTTGAGCTCGACCAGGTTCAGGTTCGGCGCCTGTTCTTTTACTTCGCGGCGGCGTCCCTTGGGGCCTTCTGAGGCAGCAGGCGCACCCGCATCCTGACCGTTGTCCTGCCCCGGATTTACCGCGGCGTCTTTGATTTCGTTATCGTTTGCCAAATTTCCCTCACTCCGCGGCCACTCAAGGCCGAGAACGGCATGATTTCCCTGCCGGGCACTTCTGCCCGCATGGCTGCCATGCTCTGGTTTTCTTCTTTACGGTTCAGCTTGTCGATCTTCGTAGCCACCACCAGATACGGCCTTTGGTAATGCTCGAGATAATCCCGCAATTGCCGGTCTGCATCCATCCACCCGCGTCGCGAGTCGACTAGCAGTAGCGATAATTCCAGCGTTTGGCGACCCAGCAGATATGCATCCGCAAGCGCCTTCCAGTGGCTTGATTCCGATTTGGGAATCCTTGCGTACCCATATCCAGGCAAGTCCACCAGCAGGAATCGATCGCCTACCCGGTAGAAATTGATGGTCTGTGTCCTTCCAGGAGTTGAGCTGACGAAGGCCAATCTCTTCTTGCCTACCAGACTATTCAACAGACTCGACTTTCCCACATTGCTTCGGCCCAGGAATGCGAACTCAGGAAGGGTTTCAGGGGGGAATTGTTGAGGGGTTGCTGCGCTGGCTTGGAATTCGACTTCAAACATTCCGTCTCCCAAAAAGGAAAGAGGGCGTCTGTACCAACGCCCTCCATTCTATCCTATTTTTTGTCAATTTAGTGGCGTAGATCTTCGACCGGCTTGGTCGTGAAATCCATGGCACTGGGTGGTACGGGTACCGGTTCACTTTCGAGAGCCAGCTTCAATACTTCATCCATGTGCGACACAAAGTGCAGCTTCATGTCCCGTTTTACTACATCAGGGATATCGGCAAGATCTTTCTCGTTCTCTTTTGGCAGAATCGCTTCGGTGATCCCGTAGCGATGTGCCGCAAGCAACTTCTCTTTCAATCCGCCGATGGCCAACACCTTGCCGCGCAACGTGATTTCACCGGTCATCGCGATGTCTCCCCGAACCGGGATCTTCGCAAGAGCGCTTGAAATGGAGGTTGCCAGCGTAATGCCAGCCGAAGGTCCATCTTTCGGAATCGCCCCTTCCGGTACGTGTACGTGGATGTCGATGTGGCGGTAGAAATCGCGGGGCAGCCCAAGCTCATGCGAACGGCTTCGCACATAACTCATGGCAGCCTGTGCCGATTCCTGCATCACGTCGCCCAGCTTACCGGTGGTCGTAAGCTTTCCACGACCTTCAAGGATTGAAACTTCCGTGGTCAGAATTGTGCCACCGACTTCCGTCCAGGCCAGACCGGTTGTAGAACCAATCTCGTTCTTCTTGTCCCACACCGAGTCCCGAAATTTTTCAGGCCCAAGGAACTCAGTGATGTTCGAATCAGTGATCGTGACTTTCTTGAATTCCGCAGGCTGTGTTTCAGTCACTAACGGAGCGGCAGCCACTTCGACAAGTTCCGCCTTTTTGCGGCCCTTCGCCTTCTTGGGCTTCACATCTTCCTGTACTTCTTCAGTCGGCATCGACATCACCACCGACCGTACTACCTTGCGGCAGACATTTCCAACTTCACGTTCGAGGTTACGCACGCCAGACTCACGGGTATAGCCATGAATTAAGGCACCAAGACCAGCGTCTTCAAACTCAAGCTGTTCGGTCTTCAGCCCATTACCCTCAAGCTGTTTTGGCACCAGGAACCGTTTGGCAATTTCCAGCTTCTCAAGCTCGGTATAGCCCGATAAGCGGATTACTTCCATGCGGTCCTGCAGCGGTGCAGGTATCGTGTGCAACACGTTGGCGGTAGCGATGAACAATACGTTCGACAAATCGTATTCGACGTCGAGATAGTGATCCTGGAATGATGTATTCTGCGCCGGGTCGAGAACCTCGAGCATGGCAGCAGATGGATCGCCTCGGAAGTCCATCGACATCTTGTCGATCTCGTCGAGCATAATTACCGGATTCTTCGTCCCGGCTTTCTTCATCATCTGGATGATCTGGCCCGGCAAAGCACCAATGTAGGTACGACGATGGCCACGAATCTCGGCTTCATCGCGAACGCCACCCAGCGATAGACGCACAAATTCCCGGCCCGTCGCCTTGGCAATCGACATGCCTAGGGAAGTCTTGCCTACTCCAGGAGGCCCGACAAAGCAAAGGATCGAACCCTTCGGCTTCTCCACCAACCGGCGCACCGCGAGAAATTCGAGGATTCGTTCCTTGATTTTCTCAAGTCCATAGTGATCGCTTTCCAGCACCTGCTTGGCGAAGTTCAGATCACGAATTTCCTTTGAAGCTTTCTTCCACGGCACGGCAAGCAACCAGTCCAGGTAGTTGCGGCTTACCGTGGATTCAGCCGACATCGGGGGCATATTCTCAAGGCGGCGCAATTCGCTCATGGCCTTTTCAAACGCATCCTTCGGCATCCCTGAAGATTCAATCTTCTTCTTCAGCTCGTCGTATTCGCTCTTCTCGCCGCGGCCCAGTTCTTTCTGGATCGCCTTGATCTTTTCGTTGAGGTAATACTCTTTTTGCGCCCGTTCCATCTGGCGTTTTACGCGGCCCTGGATGGTACGGTCTACCTGCAACTTCTCGATTTCAATATCGAGCATTTCGGCGACACGGGTGAGACGATCGATTGGGTCGAATATCTCAAGTAATTCCTGCTTCTCTTCGATCGTCAACTGCAAGTTCGCGCCGACAGTATCAGCCAGCTTGCCTGGATCATCAGGGCGGATCGCCGCCACCATGGTTTCGTAGTTGAGGTTCTGGCTCAGCTTGACATACTGCTCAAACTGGGTGGTCACCCGGCTCACCAGCGCATCCAGTTGTGGACCGCCTTCAATGCGGAACGAACTGGTCTTTACAACGGCGCGGAAGAACCCGTCCTCGTCGCTCACGCTGATTACCTTGCCACGTTCCACACCTTCAACCAGCACCTTGATGTTGCCATCGGGCTGCTTCAGGCTCTGCACGATATTCGCTACAGTGCCAACACTGAAAATATCGTCTGGACGCGGCTCATCGATTGAGGCGTCATGCTGTGTGGCAAGGAAAATCTGCTTTCCCGTCGCATTGGCCTCTTCAAGTGCGCGAACACTCGACTCCCGGCCAACCACAAAGGGAGTCATCATATGCGGGAAGATGACCACGTCCCGGATCGGCATCATAGGAAGCCGTTTTGTGTCTGATCGTTCTTTGGATGCCAACATAGTTCTCTTGTTTCTAATGACGCGCAATATGGCAAAGAAGATTCCTTACCAAGCCCTAAACCTTCGACTAGTTCTCTTGCCGGATGATGATTTCCAGGCTGTCTTCAACCAGCTTTTTCCAGAACTGCCAGGTTGATCTTTTGATTCATCACCATTTCTTTGGTGACCAAAAACTCCCTGATCTTTTTCTGACTCGGGATGTAATACATCAGGTCGAGCATCAACTCTTCCATGATCATCCGCAGCCCGCGGGCTCCGACTTTGCGCTCGAGTGCAAGTGCAGCAATCGCCTCGAGGGCATCGTCGTTGAACTTTAGTCTAACATTTTCATACTCAAACGACTTCTGGTACTGCTTCACCAGAGCGTTCTTCGGCTTGGTCAGAATCTGCACCAGCGCCTCTTTTGTCAAGTCCTCAAGAATGGCCACGACCGGCAGCCGCCCGATGAATTCCGGAATAAATCCAGCCTTGATCAGGTCCATTGGCTGGCATTGCTGCAACAACTCGTTGTCGCGCTTGCTGCCTGCCGGCACAACCGGAAAACGGATTTCTTTTTCGCTGGTCTCCTCGTTCTGATTCGAGAAGCCAATCTGCTTACGGCCCACGCGGCGAGAAATGATCTTCTCCAGGCCTACAAAGGCCCCACCACAGATAAAAAGGATGTTGGTCGTATCCACAGGGGTAAACTCCTGGTGCGGATGCTTGCGACCTCCCTGTGGGGGCACATTTGCAATCGTGCCCTCGAGAATCTTCAGCAGCGCCTGCTGCACACCCTCTCCGCTGACATCGCGCGTGATCGAGGGGTTCTCGTCCTTGCGGCCGATCTTGTCGATTTCGTCGACATAGATAATGCCCTGCTGCGCGCGCTGAACATCCCAATCCGCATTCTGCAGGAGACGAAGGATGATATTTTCCACGTCCTCGCCAACATATCCTGCTTCAGTCAGCGTAGTCGCATCGACGATCGCAAACGGGACATCGAGAATCCGGGCCAGCGTCTGAGCCAGCAGCGTCTTGCCGGTGCCAGTAGGCCCAATCAGCAGGATGTTGCTCTTTTGCAGTTCAACGTCGCCAGACCGGGTTTTGTTCAGGTGGATTCGCTTGTAGTGGTTGTAAACAGCAACCGCCAGCTTCTTCTTCACCGGCTCTTGCCCGATCACAAACTGCTCAAGAAAATCGCGAATCTCAAAGGGCTTTGGAAGCTTGTTTGGAGCGCTGTAGGCGCTATCCTGCTTGTCGTCTTCAAGGATCGAATTGCAAACAGCGATGCACTCATCGCAGATATAGGCCCGAGGATAGTCGCTAGGCGACGATATTAATTTGCCGACAACATCCTGGCTCTTATGACAAAAAGAGCACCGGAGCGCGTCATCAGATCCAGTTCGCTTCACTATGTGTTTCTCCCAGGAGGGCCGAGCCTTACAGCTCCCCCTCATTGTATCAGCGGTACACTCGCATTTACCGCCGGAAAAAATCCTGCCTATTTTTCGGTAATAGTATTACTATATCCGAGATTTCCCTTAGACGGAATAACGGTCCAGAAAGCGTTTCGCTGCCTGTACGCCCATAAACTCCGTCATCCGGGTGCCTTCATACTCGATGCCGATCCAGTTCGGTTTGCCACCTTCACCATAGCCAGCCTTTGCCACAATCTGAATCATCCGGTCCATATCGATGGTCGTTTCCTTCCCATCGGCTCCAAACTCAAAGCATTTGAAGCTCACAGCTTTGGCATATGGCATCAATTTAGACACTGCTTCATACTTATCGACACCTTTTGGAAAATTCCCGAAATCAGGCAGAGTTCCAAAATTCGGCAGATTCACCATCTTCATCAAGCGGGCTAGAATATCCGGATTCGAAGACAGCCCACCATGATTCTCGATTGCCACGCTGATTCCATTTTGCTTCGCGTACTCGCAGATGCGAGTAAAACTCTCCTGGCAGCACTTTAGAAATTCGCCAATCTCACCCTCGGTCCTGGCTTCTTTTTCCGCATACATATTCATACGGATTGCATGACAACCCAGTTCTGCAGCGTAGTCTACCCATTTGCGATGCAGATCGGCCGCCTTAAGTCGTTCTTTCTGCTCGGAATGGCCCATGCTGCCCTCGCCGTCACACATGATCAGAACACCGTCGACACCAAACTTCTTCATATTGGCCTTCAATCTGCCAAGGTAGTACTGCGTCGGGGCCTCCCAAAGCGTATTTACAAATTCAATCCCGCTAATCCCAAATTGCTCCCTGGCAATTTGCGGGAACTCAAGATTCGTCATCATTTGCGAACGAATCGACTTGTGAAGACTCCACTCAGCGAGCGAAGTACGAAACCGTCCATTTTGAGCCCGCAGCGCCGGGCAGATCCCTGGCATTGCCGCAGAGAAGGCGAGGATTTGTCGGCGTGTCATGGCTTCAGCATATCGTATGAAGTTTATGCAGCTAAATGCGTTTCGCGGCGTCCTATTATTAATGTCTTTCTTTGGCCGATTCTGTATCGCCTCGCTTTTTGTCCTCTCCCTCGCGTCGGCTCAGTCGTCCACCGTACTTCCCAAAGAGATCGAATGGAAGTCGGTCACTTCCGAGCAACGCTGGCAAATCTACCGCGACAAGACTTTTTCCAGCCCCGGTGCATACTTCCGTGCTTTCGGATCCGCTTCTGGCGACCAGCTGAATGATCGCCCGGTCGAATGGCAACAGGGTCTGAAGGGCTATTCTCAGCGTGTGGGCCAACGCTTTGTCACATTTACGATGCAGGATTCCGTCGAAGCGGGCCTATCGGCTGCGGCTGGCTACGATCCGCGATACGTGCGTTGCAAATGCACAGGGGCTGGCGCCCGGTTCAGTCACGCTTTCAAAATGAATTTCCTCACCTTGAACAAAGAAGGGAAGAAGGTCTTCGACTGGCCAAAATTCGCCGGGGCCTACGGTGCTGGCATCGTCTCAACCACTTGGGTAAGCGAGTACAAGTGGAGCGCCCAGGGTCTTCAGGCTGGCAATTCGCAGCTCTACTTCGGGGTTCTCTTTAATGTCATTCGAGAATTCGGCCCAGAATTTAAGCGTGCATTCAAGAAAAAGTGATTTATCCTAAGATGACTTTGTTTTTCCTTATTCCCATGCTGTTTCTCGCAGTCTCTGGATTGGCTCAGGATGCAGCGAACATTACCAAGCCAAGTCAAGCCGACTTGTTGGTAGGAACCCGTGTTCCCAGGGGCATGACTTGGAGTACGCCCACCAAAGAGGAACGGTTGCGTGTCCTTTGGCGTGGTCTCGCTCTGAGCCCCGGTGCATACATCCGCTCTACCTTCACTGCGACATCGCACCACCTCGACAACAAACCCAAGGACTTCGGCCAAGGTTGGGGTGCTTACGCCAAGCGCAATCTCAACAGCTTTGCCACATTCTCCTTACAGGATGTTGCATCGGAAGGTCTGGCAGCCGCAACAGGCTATGAAATGCGCTACATCCAGTGCAAATGCACCAAGGTGCTGCCCCGAATCAAGCACGCCCTCTGGTTCAATCTGGTTACGTACAATCGCGAAGGCAAGACGGTCGTGAACTGGCCCAACATCGCCGGAAGCTATAGCGTTGGAATGCTCTCTACTGCCTACACGCCAAACCAGAAGTGGTCCGCTCAGGGCATCCAGATGGGCAACAGCGCGATGGCCTTCGGATTCGTTTCCTCGCTCCTGCAGGAGTTCACACCAGGCAGGCTACTAAGATTCAGGAAGAAGAAGACTACAAAAGAGGCGATACTTCCTCCGCCTGTCGAGATTAGTAATTGAAACGGATTTTTGCCCGCAAGAAGAAGGCGCTTAATGCAATCGCCCGAAGCAAGTAGCCGAATCCAGCTTAGCCAGCAACCAGCCCCGGCAACGAATCCAGCCAATAGTCCGGCTCACAGGCTCGCAATTCTTCTGGCTTCCCATACCCATAGCTGACAGCACAAACCTTCACCCCGGCAGCCTTCGCAGCTATAATATCGGGCACTGAATCCCCAATCATTAAACATTCCCCGGGCCCTACACCCAGCCCCGCCATAGCTCGCTGCAACACCTCAGGCTTCGGCTTACTAGGAAACCCATCCGTCCCCTGGACATGCTGAAAGTATGCAATCAACCCAAACTTCGTCAGTATATTACTAGCGGTAAGAGTGCTCTTGGTAGTCGCAGTAGTCTTAAGTCCCCCCAGCTTTCCCAGCGTTTCCGCGACACCCGCATAAAGCACCGTTTCAGTATGTCCCCGCGACAAATAGATCTCTCGATAGTCCTGAATCCACGCCTCTACCTGCTCAGGCGACGCCTCTGGAAACAATTCACCGAACAGATCCACCAGATGGCGGCCAATGAACGTTCTCAAGTATTCAAAAGGCACATCAGGCCGCGAAGTACGGCTCAAAACGCTGGAAACCGCCCCACAAATATCGGGGGCGGAGTCTAGCAAAGTACCGTCAACATCAAATAGATAAGCCCGAAAGGGCGGAATTGCAGCCACTGCCTTATGCTGGGCTGGAACCCGGCGTCAGGCCCTGATTCGGTCGGATCGCGGTATCCGGGCGCAACACCTGCTGCGTCTGGCCGTCGGTATTGTTCGGCTTGTTGTTTGAAGTCGAGCGTGACGAAGTCGGCAGCTCTTCTCCGGCGATCAACTTCAGCACCTCAGCGCCATCGAGGATCTCGCGCTCAAGCAATGCCTCGGCAATGCGGATCACAGCATCCCGGTTGCCATCGATCAAGGTCTTGGCAACCTGATAGCCCTGCTCCACCAGACCACGCACTTCGCCGTCGATGGAAACTGCGGTCGATTCTGAATAATCGCGATGCTGTGCGATCTCGCGACCAAGGAAGATCTGTTCTTCCTTCTTGCCAAAGCTCAGCGGACCAAGCTTACTCATGCCCCACTCACAAACCATCCGGCGAGCCATCTCAGTAGCACGCTCGATGTCGTTGGACGCTCCAGCCGTCTTCAGGCCCAGGAAAGTTTCATCCGCCACTCGCCCGGCCATGGCCGTAGCAATCTGGGCTTCGCACTGTTCCTTCGAGATATCATTGCGATCCTGCGTCGGCAGGTACATCGTTACACCCAGCGCCATTCCGCGCGGAATGATCGAAACCTTGTGTACGGGATCGGAATTTGGCAGCAACGCACCCACCAGGGCATGTCCTGCTTCGTGATAGGCCGTGTGCTTCTTCTCTTCTTCGGTGATAAACATCGAGCGGCGCTCGACACCCATCATCACTTTGTCCTTGGCCACCTCAAAGTCGGTCATGGCCACAACTTTGCGATTCTGGCGAGCGGCAATCAGTGCCGCTTCGTTTACCAGATTCGCGAGGTCTGCACCGGCAAATCCGGGGCAACCACGGGCAATTACGCTTAATTCCACATCATCAGAGAGCGGAATCTTCTTTGTGTGTACCTTCAAAATCTGTTCGCGCCCCTTCACATCCGGCCGACCTACTACTACGCGGCGATCAAAGCGGCCTGGGCGCAACAACGCCGGGTCCAGCACGTCAGGGCGGTTGGAGGCGGCAATCAAGATAACGCCTTCGTTCGATTCAAATCCGTCCATCTCGACCAACAACTGGTTCAGCGTCTGCTCGCGCTCATCGTGACCACCGCCTAATCCGGCACCGCGATGACGGCCCACAGCGTCGATTTCGTCAATAAAGATGATGCAGGGAGCATTCTTCTTGCCCTGTTCAAACAAATCGCGAACACGGCTCGCGCCCACGCCGACAAACATCTCGACAAAGTCAGAGCCGGAGATCGAGAAGAAAGGCACATTGGCTTCACCCGCAATTGCGCGGGCCAGCAAAGTCTTACCCGTACCAGGCGAACCTACCAGCAGCACACCCTTAGGGATGCGGCCACCCAGCTTCTGGAACTTCTGCGGCTCACGCAGAAACTCAATAATTTCCTGCAGTTCTTCCTTGGCTTCTTCAACACCGGCAACGTCCTTGAAGGTTACCTTCTTTTGCTGCGAGCTATGGAGTTTCGCGCGGCTCTTGCCAAAGCTCATGGCCTTGTTGCCGCCGCTTTGCATCTGCCGCATCATGAATATCCAAAAGCCGAGCAGCAGGATAAACGGAGCCGTCTGAAAGATCAGGCTTAGAATCCCGTTCGAGCCGGTGTCCTTGATGTCGATGTTGACACCCTTCTCACGCAAAATCTTGAACAGGTCGGGGTACATCGCGGGTACGGTCGTCTTCAGTCCAGACCCGTCCTCACGGTAGATCCCGTGCACTTCTGTTCCAGTAATCGCGACACTTTTCACGCGGTTGCTTTCAACCTGCTGCATGAAGTCGCTAAATGTCACTTGCGCGTCCGCTTTTTTATTTCCGGTTCGGACGACGACGAATATGAGGGACACCACACAAATGATGACCACCCAAAATATAACCGACTTGACGTTGGAGTTCATTCTTACCTTACAGACGTAAACAATTCGTTACTTGATTCACCTTATGCCAGATTCTAGTGAGATCTAGCCAATCGGCTAGCTCCCCAAGCCCTGCGTCCATTTTATTCGCAACGCAGTCCGGGTATCCGGTCTGACAGCAAAATCTGCAGTAGGGCCAAATTCACCGACCCACACAGGCAGATCCCCTAGGACAACTATCGGCCAGGCACGCCGCCGCCATAAGGGAATCCGGTGTTTTTGAAACAGTTCTTTCACCTTTTCAGGTTCAGTACTTTCACCCCGGACTAAAGAGTCCCCTGGCCGCCAGTTCCGCAACTCCAGACGCCGTTCCGCATCCACAGCCGCAAAAAGCCTGTCCCAGTCTAGACTCCCGCCACTTTCATTATAGTTACATCCAGGGTCAACTGTGCTCACTACGATTCCCGCCCCCTCTGGTACTATCACTTTCCCCGGCACTGGAAAGTCCACCCGGAAATTCCGCTCAGGCATCGCACGCAACGATTCCAACCGGATCACCCGCAACAATCCAAAGCTCCGCATCAAATCGAGTCCCGGCACCTGAATCCGCCCATTTCCTTCTTTTTCGTCACACAAACGCAACGCAGCTTCGATGTGGGCGAATTCGATTTCACGCAAATCCCCCTTCACCCGCTCGATCAAAGCACGCATCAACCGCCGCCGCAAACCAAGCGCCTCCCCACAAAACTTCGAGCAATCCAGCACCACCCTTTCCCCCTCACAAAACACCATTACTTCCAGCCGATCCCGCACAATTCCATCGATCCACGCCGAATCGTCCCAAACAATTTCGGCCAGATTCCCGAGGGCCCGCTCCACTTCGGGGTTTAACTCTCTTCGCAGCAGCGGCAGCAGTTCATGCCGGATCCAGTTCCGCCGGTACCCAAGGTCCAGGTTCGATAAATCCTCGCGCCAGGCAATCTCCCGCGATTTAAGCCAGGCCCGAATCTCCCCTCTACCCGCTTCCAGCAAAGGCCGATAAACCCGGCCATCGACCACAGGCGAAATCCCGGCCAGCCCATCGGGCCCAGTTCCCCGAACAAGGCGAAACAAAACAGTCTCCGCCTGATCCTCCCGGGTATGTCCAGTCAGAACGACATCAACGCCACACCGGGAAAACCACTCATACCGCAAGCGCCGCAACTCCTCCTCGGATCGCCCCTCCGGCACAACCCGCTCAACAAGCAGCTCGCAACCCAAGCGAAAAGCCAGATCCCGAACGCAAGATTCATCCAAATCACTCTCGATACCCCGCAAGCCGTAGTTCATGTGCAAAAGCGTGATCGAAGAAAAACACTCCCGAGCCAAACAAGCCAGAGCAACGGAATCCCCACCCCCGCTAACAGCAACACCCACCCGCTGCGCCCCCGCCAGCACCGGATACCGCCGTACAAACTCGAAGAAAGATTCCACCAACACCATCATCCAAGAAAACAGTCAGCGAGGAAACACAATCGATTCCCCCTCTCTCAAGAAGGCGAGATGAAATTGACACATTCGATTCGCTACGCCCTGCCGGCCTTGGTGTTCACCCTCGCCGCCGCCATTACCCTCGATCCCAACCTACCAAATGCCTCCGTCGGTCAGCCTTACAACGCTAACCTCAATCCCACCGGTGGCTCATCCCCTTACACCCTTACGCTGAACGGAGGCAGCCTCCCGCCCGGGCTTTCGCTCTCTGGTGCAAGCATCACCGGCACTCCCCAATCAGCCGGCCAATACAGTTTCTCTGTACTCACTTCCGATTCCATATCCTCAACTACTCTCACCAATCTCAACCTTAGAGTGACCAACACGAGCGGTATCCAGATCATTACAAATAACCTGGCCACCGGTCGCAACAACAGCCCTTACGACACAATGCTCACAGCCCAAGGGGGATCCAGCCCCTACTCGTGGGATATCATTCAAGGCTCCGGTACTCTTCCGCCCGGCATCACCCTCAGTTCTCAAGGCCGCCTGCAGGGCACTCCTACTTCCGGCGGAATCTTTCCCCTCACCATCCGGGTAACCGACGCCAGTGGCAACACTTACTCCTCCACTCTTCCCCTCCGTATTGAGGCCACTACCCTCGCAATTGCTACCAGATCCCTCGCTGGCGCCTCCACAAACGTCCCCTACAGTCAGGGCTTCGCCTCCATCGGCGGCACACCTCCTTATACGTATGCACTTCTCTCCGGCAACCTTCCTCCTGGCCTCACCCTCACCTCTGGTGGCGTGCTCTCCGGAACCCCCACCACCGCATCTACTTACAACTTCACGATTCGCACTATAGACGCAACAAGCGCTTCCGCGCAAGCCGCATTTGCGGTAACAGTTTCGGGTTCCGGCCCCCGAATTCAAGTCTCTTCCCTCCCGGGCGGCATACTGAATCAGATCTATAACGCTTCTCTAATCGGCCAAGGCGGCACACCTCCCTACACGTTCTCTCTGGCCTCCGGTTCCATCCCGACGGGCCTCTCGCTCTCCTCGGCCGGGCTCCTCTCAGGCACCCTCACACAGCCCACAAACGGTGCTTTCACCGTGCGCATCACAGACGCAGCAGGCGCAGCAGTACTTGGCTCTTACATCTTCAACGTAAACACCAACGAGCTGCTTTTGACTTCAAATGCCCCCTCGACAGGCGCGATCGGTCAGCTTTACACAACCACATTCACCTCAACCGGCGGCATGGGCACCAACACGTACACAGTGGATTCGGGTACGCTACCCCCGGGACTCACCCTGAGTTCCAGCGGAACGCTCTCCGGTACTCCTACAGCCCCCGGCACCTACATCTTCAACGTCAAGGCGACAGATGCAGGTTTGACCTCTGCGCTTTTCAGCCAAGCTATTACCATCAGCTCCGGCCAGCTCGGCTTCGCCACTTCCACTCTGCCCAACCTGCCACTGAACATGCCGAACGTATCAAACTTTACCGGCATCAATGGCACTTCCCCTTACACATTCACGCTGGTTTCCGGGAATCTGCCCCCAGGCATCAGCCTCTCAAGCAATGGCAACCTCACTGGTTCGGCCACTACCGCCGGCTCTTATCCGGTAACCGTCAGAATTACTGACGCCACTGGAGCTACGGCCACTCTCGTCACTTCACTCATGGTCGGCGCGGCCACCAACCTGTCCATCACAACCACTGCACTGCCTTCCGGCAAGCGCACCGAAACCTACAACGTGATGCTCGTAGCAGCGGGCGGAAGAGCCCCCTACAACTTCCGCCTGGTCTCTGGCTCAACCCTGCCTGCCGGTGTCACTTTGTCCAGTGCGGGCCTCCTCACAGGTATGCCTACCAGCGATGGCAGCACCACGTTCTCTGTACTTGTCACTGACGCCAATGGGGACACTTCGCAGCGCTCCTTTACCTTAAATGTCAACTCTGGCTCGCTCAATATCTCAAACGACCAGTTTTCAAATGGCATTATCGGCAGCATGTACATATCCAGTCTGAATGCCACTGGTGGCACACCAGGCTATACGTATACTTTGCTCAGCGGCACCCTGCCCGCAGGCCTGACCTTCTCGTCTACCGGCGTCCTCTCGGGCATGCCTACCACGGCAGGCAGCTTCCCTATCGTCATCCGGCTTACGGACTCAGCTGGCGCAATCGTCCAGAAATCGTTTAATATTCTGGTCGGTTCGAGCACCCTTGCATTTACCAATATCAACCTTCCTATGGCCTACCTGGGAATGAACTACCGCGCCAATCTGCAGGCCGCATCCGGAACTCAGCCCTATACCTTCTCGATCGTATCTGGGACGCTTCCTACGGGCCTCAACCTCGACAGCAACGGAACCATCTCGGGCACTCCAACAGTCGCCGGGCAATCCACCGTTACGTTCAGGGTAACGGATGCCGCCGGCGGGACCGCTGTGAATACGCTGACAATTGGCGCCACGCAGTCGTCCATCAGCTTCGGCTTCACCACTCTGCCTAATGCCACTATCGGCCAACCTTACAACTTCACCACCGGCGGCAACGGCACCGGTCCACTCACCTACTACATCATTGGAGGCTTGCCCCCAGGCATCTACTTTGATCGCTTTAGCAACCTGGTCGGCGTACCCACCCGTGAAGGCACCTACAATGTCACGATTCAGACCCAGAACATGAATGGCGACACGCTGGTCTCCACTTTCCCACTTACCGTCGTCGGGGCAGGCTTCCGCATCACCAGCCTCACGCTGCCCAACGCTCAAACTGGCCAGGCCTATAGCCAGACGCTGAGCGCCTCCGGCGGCAACGGCAACAGCACTTACACAATCCAGTCCGGCACCTTGCCCGCAGGCTTTACTCTAAGCCCAGGCGGCTTGCTCTCTGGCACCACAACCACCGCTGGAACCTATCCTTTGACGATTCGTGCAACCGATAGTTCCGGCACCAGCACGACGGCAATTTATGCCTTTGTCGTTACAGCTCCTGTGGTTAATTTCACCCTGGGAACTCTGCCTTCAGGCACCATCAATCAGGCCTATAACCAAACCCTGACCGCAACTGGGGGCATGGCACCTTACACTTACAGAATCGATAGCGGCAGTCTCCCCAACGGGCTTGCTCTCTCCCCGGCAGGAGTTATCTCCGGAACACCCACTACTTCTGGTAATTTCTCCTTCGTAGTAAGAGCTACCGACAGTATGGGCGAAACCACTACCAATAGCTACCTGATCGGCCTCGGCACTGCTGGATCACCAGCCATTTCTGCCGTAGCGAGCGCCGCCAACTATATCGCAAACGGTGTCGCCCCTGGCGAAATCGTAGTCATCTACGGTACAAACATCGGGCCAGTCAACCTCGTAACAAACACCGCTTCGATGAATACACGAGTCCTCTTCGACGGTGTCCCTGCCCCGGTCCTCTATGCTTCGGCTAATCAGACCTCGGTAGTCGTACCGTTCTCGCTGACAGGCAAGGCAACTACAACGATTGTCGTTGAATACCTGGGCGCAGCTGGTGCAGCCATTCAGGTTCCCGTTCTCGCGGCCAAGCCCGCCATCTTTACCAGCAACGCCTCCGGCACTGGTGCAGCAGCTGTCCTGAATCAAAACAGCACGGTCAACACTGCGCTCAATCCAGCGACGAGACAGACTGCGATCAGCATCTATGCAACGGGTTTTGGTCAAACCACCCCCGCGTCCCAAGATGGCGTCGTAGTGATGACTCAAAGTGCCTTGAATACTCCCGTAACGGTCACCGTTAACGGCCAGAGTGCTCAGGTACTTTACGCCGGGGGCGCCCCGGGCTTGATTCCTGGTCTTGTTCAGATCAATATCATGCTTCCGGCCGGAACCATCGTCGGGCCAAACTCAATCCAGATCACTAGCGGCAGCACCTCAACCACCGGCACTGTCACTGTGTTTGTAAACTAAATCAACGCATTCAACGATCGAGCAGCAGCTTCTAACCCGGAAGCTGCTGCTCGATTTCCATTTTCATTCCCACCCAAACTTCCTCATTACGGTTCAGCCTTAGGAACTTTTTTCTCGAATAGCCCGTAGCCGCGCCAGACTCTCTATCATTGCCCGACCGTTGTGATAGGCCGACTTCCACTCATTCGCCTTGTCTCCACGGGCCTTGCCATCCGGTCCTATCGCTGCATGCCAATCCCCATTCTTCCAGTCGATCTGATACTTGTCACAGAAGCTCCAAGTCTTGCGAAACACTTCAAAATACTCTGTATTATTGGTCAATTGGTACATTGTGAGCGCTCCCACCAAAGCTTCAGCCTGTACCCACCAAGTCTTGGTTTTGTCTGTAGCAGCCTCGTGAATAGGCCCGGTAAAGAAAAATCCTCCCAGCGACTCATCAAATCCATACTTGCGGCAATAGGCAAAGTTGGCCCGAAACTGATCGACATAAGGGCTACTGGACAATCCAGCCGCCCGGTTCGCCTCCGTGATGAGCCAGATGTTTTCAACATCATGACCATAGCTCACCATTGAAAATGCCCCCTCCAGTCGAGGCGACCAATCACGATCGTATTTGTCTGTACACGCCATATACGGCTTCCGGATTACGGCATTCGATTCAATCGCGATCAGCTCGATCAGCCGGTCCCGCACAGTCGCATTGCGTGTTGCCTGATAAAGCGTGGTCATCGCCTCCATCAGATGCAAATGCGTATTCATCAACTTCATCCCCGGTGCCGAACCACCCATATAGATCGGTTCATTCACCGGTGGCGTGGCCCAGTCCTGCAGAAAGTATTCGACATAACCGCCATGTACAGGGTCATGCGCTTTTGTCTCCAGCACCTCAAAACACTTAAGGCCAAACTGAAGCACGTCCTTCCGCATCGAAGCTAATGCATATTCAGCGATAGCAAACAGCGAAAAGCTCTGCCCATACAAGTGTTTGTTCACCTTGGCCGGCTTGCCCAGCGCATCCACCTCCCAATAAAAGCCCCCATTCCGTGAATCCCACATCTTCTCGCGCAAGAACTTGTACCCATGCTCGGCAGCTTCCAGCGTCAACTTCGGTTCATACCCGTGCCGCGCCATCCGCGCGAAGAACCACAACATCCTCGCCTGCGTCACAATCGCCCTCGCGGCCGCACCCTTGGACCTGCCCTCAAAATCGTGATTCAGCAAATACCCACCGGCAGGGTCTATCGCCCTCGGGTACCAGAAGCCAAGAATATTTTCAACCAGCGTTTTCTCAAACCGTTGAATATAAAGATCCAGCTCCCCGCGCGTTGGCAGCAAAGGCGCGGCAGCCGCAGCCAGGGGAAAGCTCGAGAACGTGCGGCGTAGCATCTTGAACCTTATCTTAGCGTTGCCGGATCATTCGCATCATCTTGCCCCACAGCGAATGAGTAAGATCCTCAAGGTCGCGCGCCTCGTCATCCACCGTAATGTTCCAGTGCACCCCTGCCATTTCATCCGCAGTACCAGGTCCCCAAACGACGCGTTTTGGCGGCCGGTTGGGATTGCGCGGATTTTTCACCGAGTTGTCGTAGTCAATCTCCATCTCCAGAATCGTCCCGGCTTTCATCGCCAGGGGTGTCTTCAGTTGGTAGATATCCTGCCAGTTGAAATCCCAGTCTGTGATCGTCAGCACCGTCTTTCGCAACCCACTTGGCAACGTCACCCACGCCTGCACTTTGCGCGCCACAAAGTGGGCATGAGGAATGATCTGCCAGAGCGTCACATCCACAGGCAATTCAAACGAATCATAGACCTTGAAACTTGCCTGTCCAGCCGGAATATCAATTGCCCTGGACGTTAGAGGAATATCAAGGAGCCTCTTCTTTGGCGGCTCTTTGGCGAAGTAAACCGCCACAGCACTCTGGTCTGTCTCCGGCTTGCCCGTAGGGTGATAGTGAATTTGAAAGACCAGGTCTGCACCCGGTGGCACGCGGACCGCAGTCCCCGGCGGCATCTGTAATCGGCCGTTTCCGGGGCTCCAGCCACCCAAACTCGACGACGGCAAAAATCCAGGACTCCCAAAACACGGGTAGCCCGGCCCATTGGCCTCGGCATCCAGCTTTCGTCCCGCCCCGCTCAAGTCAAAGAACAACAATGCGTGATGTACCACTCGTCGATTCCCAGGCAAGAACTCAAAACCATCTACAAAGCGCACACCATCATTGCCTGCAGGAACCACGAAGCAGCGATATTGATCATCCCCGTCGGCCGGCAGATCGTAGCCGCTCCTCATCCGCCAAACCTGATCGGGCTCCGGCTTGGCAACCAGCACCTTCGGCTTCACTTTAGCAGGAAGTCCAGCAGGCGCAGACCCATCCACCCAAGCCTGCAATATCGCAATTTCGACTGCGCTCAGTCTGCGATCCCGATGAAACGCAACACCCGGCGCTACCGGCTTCCAGGGAGGCATAAACCGCGTAGTAGCAGCCAGCGCCACTTGCCGCGCATGTTTCTTCACTGCCTCGAAGCTGTCTAGCGGGAATGGCCCGACCTCCCCAGCCTGATGACACTTCACGCAGTGCCGCTCCAGTATCGGAGCTACATCGCGGTAATAGGTAGCCCCGTTACTCGGTTGGCTTCTCCCGAGGAGGAGCCACAGCCAGAAAATCTTCCCGGACACGCTCCAGGTACTGATCCATAAGATATTCCACGCGCTCGTAGCTCGGGCTCGAGATGACAAATCCAACATGATGTTTCTTTTCCATACGCCACACCAGTTCAGGGTCATTGTAGCCAGATGTATCCGGTTTCTCCTGGCGCGCAAGGCTCACCAGCAACCCGCCGTAATTGTTCTGCGCCTCGCCCAACTTGTAATTGCCCGCTCCGCCATCCACTTCAATCTTGGCCCATTCCGCCCACATGTTGATACCCGTGGAGGCAGTAATCAGATCGGCGATGTGTGCTCCGCCAACGCGCGCCGAAGTCTCAAGAAAGTAAATCTTGCCATCTTCCCGCCCCTGAATATACTCGGTATGCGAAACCCCGCGCAGAAGTCCCATTGCACTTAGCACCAGAACATTCTTCTCAAGCAGGCTCTTCTCAAGCGGAGTTCCGCGCTCCAGCAACCGGGTCGCGAATACTCCTCCCTGGTGGCTCACATCCATCGGAGGGCGTCCATACCGGCTGGCAACAGCAAAAAGACAGTTCCGTTCGCTTACTACTGAGTCCACATGAAAAATATGGCCAGGGATGTAGCGCTCTACAAGGTAATTCGATTGATCATCGCCAAGGGCATCGACTATCCGCCAAAATTCGTCCTTGGTGTAAACCTTCTTGATGCCGATGGCACCAGCCATGAACCGGGGTTTCAGCACCCACGGAGCCGGCACGCGATCCAGAAATGCGTTCACCCTGTCGTGATTCAGAACATGCTCAA
Source organism: Bryobacter sp. (assembly GCA_022843625.1). Classification (GTDB taxonomy): domain Bacteria; phylum Acidobacteriota; class Terriglobia; order Bryobacterales; family Bryobacteraceae; genus Bryobacter. The sequence goes on from JALHNH010000009.1 coordinate 26,050, forward strand.
AGTCAGGGATATTCAGGCCTTTGTCGGCCGCTTGACGCCGCATCGCCAACTTGTCCCGGAAATAACGAGTTGTGGTCTCGCCCATACCCGGAATTCGCAAATGCTCGCGGAGGGAAGCCGCCATTTCAAGATCAAAATCATCGAGCGGAACAATACGGTCGAGGGCTTCTGTCCGGGAAAGGTAGCTCACCGCATTGATCGTTTGTTGCCTGTCCCACTGCTTCTTTTCGTCCGGCATGTAGTAGATTTCATCGATCGACTCCATGGGCCACTTCGCGGATTCTTTCAAGCTGTGTGAGGTCAAAAGCAGAACGCGGCAGCCCTGACGCTTGGCTTCGCGAAGAAATTCATGACCTTTTTCGTAACTGGCTATGCAGAGAACTGTGAGGGGACGCATACTCAAGAGACCTCGGGGTGCGGCTGGACTGCTACACTTTTCAGGTTAACCGCATGCAAGGCGCTCGTCAGCAGATCATACTCGAATTTTTTGAAAAAGTCTTTGCCGCTCTGGCATTTGGGACCGCTACGGTTCTGTCCCCCATAGCGCTCTTCCCGCTCGCGGGCAGAAGAATTGCCTGGCGGCATCGAACACCCTCTCCCGAGCTGGCACGCACTTTGGCCTTCCGCGAACTGGCCCTCTTTCTGGCACTTGCGATTGCGGTATTCCTGACCCCACAAGTCAGCCTGATTCCTTTTGAGCCAGTCATCACCACGGCCTTTTTTCTGATCCTCAGTTTCGGCGCGATGCTCCTGGCTGAGCGATCCACTGCAGCGCTGCTGCCCAAATTCCACGCTAATGAGTGGACCGGCCCAGCTCTTCGTAATTTAGCGGGCTGGGCTCTGTTAGGTCTGACTCTCACAGCGTTCGGAAAAACACTCGACCAGCAAACCCTCTTTATCGCCTGCCTGGTAGCTCTAACGACAGCTACCGTCCCCTTCGGCATGGCGTTCCGCCGTGGAGAACCCGGACTACTGATCCCGGGTGCATTTGTGGCGCTACTTGGGATCACGCTTTGGAATCCCTGGATCGCAGCCGCTGGTCTTGGTTGGGTCATTCCCTGTGCAGTGCAAATCACACATAACGTGAAGGGGTCCTTCGCCCTTCGCTCAATCGTCTGCTGGCTCGGTCTTTGGGCAGGACTTTACATTCCAGCCCCTGCGGCTATCGGCATCATGATGGGGCTTTTTGTTCTGACTTTAGAGATGTGGCGATTCGTGCTGCGGTTGATGGTGTACTTCCCTCTGCGGACACTGCATCGCTTTAGGGTTTACGGCTCTGAGAATTATGCAGCCGACGGTGCGGGCATGTTGCTCTCGAACCACGTCACGATGATCGATGGCTGGTTGCTGGGTGCCATGACACAGAGGATGGTCCGCTTTCTCGCATTTGACGCCTATTTCAAAAATCCGGTTGTGGCGTTTGGCCTGAACCTCTTTCGCTCAATTTCGATTTCACAAGGCGCCCGGCGCGAGGCGATTGAAAGCCTTAGAAGGGCGCGGGCGGTGATCGAAGCCGGCCATTTCGCGGGGATTTTTCCCGAAGGCGGCATCACCCGTAGCGGCCATCTCCAGCCTTTCCAGAAGGGCTTCACCCGCATTGTTTCTGGAACCCAGATCCCCATCATTCCTGCTTACCTGAATGGTCTTTGGACCAACCTGCTCAGTTTCAGCGAGGGCAAGGTGACGGTGCGTATCGGTCGCTTCTTCCGGCCGTTGGAAATTGAATTCGGAAAGCCTCAACCGCCATCCATTAGTGCAAGAGACCTCTGGCGAGTAGTCAAGAGTCTTGAGGTAAATGCCGCATTCCGTGATGCCCATCACGCTCCGATTCTGCCTATCGCATTCCTCGAAGCGGCAAGGCGGCACGACAAACTGGTTGCGGTTCGCGCTAGCGGCAATAACATCACCTACGGTGAACTTGCGTCGAAATCGCTGCTCTTTGCCCGCCACATCAACCGCCGTCTGCGCCGCAAAGCCCGAATCGGGATTTTCTTGCCAGACGGGATCGAAAAGGCGATCGCGCATATAGCCACCATCCTTGCCGGCCATGTAGCAATGGATATTCCCGACTTGCCGGGCAAGGAATTTGAGGACTTCGTCGCAATCCACGGGCTTGGGACACTGATCACTTCCCAAAGCTGGACAGAATCACATGATGTCCCAAAGGCCGAGAGCATGCTCTTCATCGGACGCGCCCTCGAGAAATTCGAATCTCAAGACCGCTTCTTGATTCAATTTTGCCGTAAGCTCTCCCCCAACTTTGTCTGGAAACAGGTCTGTACATTTGCCATGAGGAAGGACAGCGCTGCCGCCATCGTCAGCTCCCCCCGAGGTGCTGCGGTCCTCTCTCACCGGAGCATTTGGAGCGCGGCCTGGGCAGCCCGCCGGGTTCTTTGGTGGAAGCCGGGAGTGACCATTAGCAATCGCGTCCCCTTAAACAGGCCGGCTAGCCTGACTGTTGGATTCTGGATGCCCTTGCTGAACGGGGCAACCCTGGTTTATGGACACGAAGCTGTCGAATTTGAACTCGTCGACGCTCCAGACTGGCAGGCGGCCCATCCCGACAGCAAATATGTTCTTGTGATTGACCCGCCAGAAGATCTCGGTGAACGGTATCTCCCAGTTCTTGAACTGGCGGAGGCATCGGGAGTGCTGGCGATCTCTTCACCACCCGTAGATTTCATGGGCGAAATACAAAGCGGAGTCAAGGCGGGCACCTTCGGGCAGATGCCTTTCGGATTGGAACTGGAGGAAATTGGGCCGGGAATCAAGTTTCGCAGCCCTTCCCGATTTCTACGCTACCTCGACGCTGGCGAGTCCAAGACGCAGGATTGGGTGGAAGTCGAGGTCCCTCTGAGTCTCACGGAGTATATGTTCGTGGAACGGCGCCCTACTTCAGCGCCGCAAACTTCTTCCACGACATCGCAGGATCAAAGCTCTTCACATCCCCAGGGTGAATGATCACCCGGAAGCGGAAGCGCATCGTCTCGCCAGGCTTCAATGTCATTGAGCCGCCGGTGGCTGCCTTGTCGCGAGTAAAGTCGCGGATTCCGAATATATTGGATGCAAACAGGCCGTAGGCGCGGGAGTGCCAGTACGTTGGGTGACGGGGGTTGCCCGGGTGATCGAGAATCGCGACGCCAAGCTTTTCACCATCAAGGGTGCCTGAATAATCCACCCAGGGGCTGCGCTTGCCCCAGACGTTCTTTTCCTTTTCGGCATCGACGCTGGTCATCGTACCTGTGGATTCCTCTTCGAGCGCTCGAACCAGTCGCATCGCGAAGACCCCTTCTTTGGTGTCGCCAAAAACGGATTCTTCGATTGAGGTAAGCGTGATGTCGAAATCCATTGTACGGAGGCCGCTTGCCGGCTCAGAGTAAAAAGTCATGGTTCGCGCCTCGGAGAGCAGCCGCTTGCCGCTGCCGTCGATCCAGTCCTGAAGGGTTGAGACCGAGCCAGATTTCTTGCCGCTCTTGATGTCCTTCACCTTTACAACTTTGATTTCGCCCCGGCCCTTGCCAACGCCCTTCTGGTTCTTTTCATTGGCCCAGAAATCCCAGCCGTTGACATCGCCGTGCGAAAACCAAAGGCCGCGATGGTGCGGGTGGTCGCGCTTTTCGCCTTCTACCAGATCCATTGGGAAACTTCGGGTGATCTGTTTGCCATTGGCCGTCCGCAGCGGATGCAGGTAAGGCTTGGCTGAGTCGGCGCTGATGATGTAATCGGAAAAGTGCTTGCCATCGATCTCGATGCGGATGCGGTCTGGTGCTTGCGTAAGCTTGACCTGGGACCAGGAAATCGTGGTTGCCAGGAGGAAGAGAATTTGAAGCTTCATCAAGGCAAGTAGATCACACCATGGGTGTCGGGTACAATGATCCAATAGGAGGACAGCTATGGGACCTTTGGGTTGGCAAGAGACAGTTTTCATATTTTTGCTTGCATTGCTCATTTTTGGCCCCAAAAAACTGCCCGAGCTTGGCCGGAACATTGGTAAGGCTCTCACGGAATTCCGCCGTGCTTCAAGCGAGTTGCGCGCGACATTTGATCGCGAAATGGCCAACATCGAGAAGGAAACTTCTCCGATCAAGGACGAAGCCGCAAGGTTGGGGAATGATATCCACAACACGGTTTACGACAACAACTCGTATCCTCATGACGATTATGGCTATAGCTATGATGGCTATAGCTACCCCGACTACACGTCGGAAACGTCAGAGGTAGCACAGACGGATTCCACCGCGACTGAGGAAAGCTCAGGCTCGGATCACGAGAGCATAACGATCGCCCAAGCCGAAGGAACAGTCGCCGTCGGTTCGCAAGACGAACCAGCGGTAGTGTCCACTGCGGAAAGCGCAACGGAAAAGGCCGATCAACAAGAAGCCAAGGCTTAAGAAAGCACGATACGATGCCGCAGGACGAGCAAGAGAATAAAAGTGTGCCCGAACCCGCCTATGACCAGCCGGGTGGGGCGGACAGTCACGGTTATCAATACAATGAAGCTCCTTTGGTAACGCTACCTCAGGAGCCTCAAACCCCACCACCGCCGCCAAACCCTCCACCTCCTCCACCGGAGGAGGACGATGAGGATGATGACGGCATGTTGCGAATGTCGTTTCTCGATCACCTCGAGGAGCTTCGTTCGCGGCTGATCAAGGCTGTAGTAGGCCTTGTAGTTACCTACGGATTGTGTCTGATCTTCGCCGGCAAGCTCTGGGAAATCGTCTCAGAGCCTGCCGCAGCAGCTTTGCGCGCTATTGGCGCAAAGCCGGATCTAGCGCAACTCGCACCGATGGACGGCTTTCTGGTTGTTTACTTCAAGCTGCCGCTGCTGGCGGCCCTGTTTATTTCATCCCCCTGGATCCTTTGGCAGGTTTGGGCTTTTGTGGCACCTGGGCTCTACAAAAAAGAGCGTAATTTAGCGGCGCCTTTTGTTCTCAGCACGGCAGGACTCTTCATTGCCGGCGGTTGTTTCGCCTACTTCGTCGCCTTCCGGTTTGGTCTGGCCTTCCTGCTCGGAATTGGCATGAACTTCGGCATCACCGGTGGAGCCAAGATCACTCCCGTGGTCTCAATCGTTGATTATTTCGACCTCTTCGTGAATGTGATGCTCGGCATTGGAGTCACCTTCGAGTTGCCGGTGCTGATCTTCTTCCTGACGATGCTGCGCGTAGTAACGCCCGGCTTCCTCATTGAGCACTCGCGCTACGCCATCCTCGCAATCACGGTGTTGGCAGCCTTCATTACGCCCACCCCGGATATCGTGAACCTGCTGATCTTTGCCGTTCCGATGATCCTTCTGTACTTTGTAGGCGTCTTTGCGGGCTACCTGTTGGTGCTGTCACGTGAAGGCAAGCGATTCCCCTGGCATATCCTTCTGATGCTGCTGGCAGGTTTTGCAGCGGCAGGAGCGGGAGTAGTCTGGCTGCTGGTGAGCCGGTTTGGATTCAAGCTGGTTAACTACTGGCCTTACGTTGTTCAGTAGGGAAGTCTGTGAGCTTGAGGCCGAAGACGTGGATTAAAAGCTGCGTCAGCGCCTCCAAATTTGCCACGGCTTCCGCTCGCGCCTTTAGGGGCACAAATCCTTTGACTTCCCCGGAATAGCTGGGATGTAGCTCAAAGCCGAAGTGATCCCGGCAAAAGAACTTGAAGTCGTCTGGCTTCAAGATCAGATTGCCCCAGCTCAAACTGGTAGGCCCGAGGCGAAGCACACCTTGACCCAAGACCGGGAAATCAATACTGCCCCCTCGATCCAGATTCTCTGAGGCCGAGTTAAGGACAAGTTTTGTCCAGGCAACTTCGGCGGCTTTGAGCAAGTCAAAGAGCTTTTGATCGTCAAAACGGAATAGAAGCCTGTCGAGCGGATCTTTCCAAAGGAATTCAAAGACTCCTTCACCGCTTCGCCGCCTAAAGAGATTTGCCGCCTCTGAGAAGACCAGAACTTCGCGACGGATGAGCCGTCCTGGATTGCGTTGGCACTCAAAGCATGCAACTCCAGCGTCACCGAGGTATCCCAGCGAGTGCTGAAAAGGAATCCCGAGGCTCGAGAAGTGCTTCAGCCAGACGCGGTTCTTGCGCAGGGTGGTAGATGCGGCAAGGACTCTGCCTATTTGCTCCGGAGGAGGAGCGAAATGGAAGTCCTTCGACATTAGACTTTAAAAAACCATAGCCAAAAATATTGTTCGCCGGCGCCGTGGCGATAGCGGGGTTCAAAACCGCAGCGCTCGGCCATCTCTTTGGCCTCTTCATCGCTGTAGCTCGCGCCAACCCAGGTGTCGTCAGGATTGGTGTCGCAGCCGGTATAGCCTTGTACCTGGAATTTAAAGAGGGCGCCGGGGCGAAGGAGGCGGCTGACTTCCTTGACGTAGGTTTCGATCACTTCTTTTGAGGGGATGTGCTGGAAAACAATAGTCGAAAAGGCGAAGTCGTAGCCGATATCAGGCAGCACCTGCAAATCTGTGCCGTTGTTTTTGAACACATGGGCGTTCGAGTGATTACGAAGGCCTTGCCTGGCCTGAGCGATCATTTCCTCTGAAATGTCGACCGCATAGACTTCCCCAAAGAGATTGGCGAGGGCGCGGGTGACGCGACCGGCGCCGCAGCCAATTTCGAGGACTCTCATCTGTTTGGGGTCTTTTCCCTGGCAGATGTTGGTCATGTCGGTGCGGATCTCTTCGCTTACGGTCTGTTCGCCGGACGCGTAGAACTCCTCATCGGACCATTCGGTCTGTGCGGTTTGTACGTAATGTTTGGCGTTTTCGCGAGCACGGGCGTCCCAGTCCTCACGCATTTTCACCAATTGCTGTTCAATGTCCATCAAATCTCTTATTTTAGTAGGGTGCTTCCAATTTTCCTACTCCTCGCGCTCGCTTCCGACACCATTGACGCTTTCGGACAGAAATGGCGAGTACCAAACGCCGCAGAGTGGGTCTACCGTGATGGTACCTTGACCATGCTCGCTGCGAGACCGCAGGAGGCAAATCCAAGATACCCAATCCAGTATGCCTTACTCGAAGGGCAAGATTTTGGGTCGTTCACCTTGGAGTGCGAAGTCATGCGCGATATGGGAAGTCTGATTCTGGTTTACAACTGGAAGGATTCGTCCCACTTCAACTACGTCCACCTGAGTGTAGATTCGCCCGAGAAGCAGATCGTCCACAACGGCATCTTTCATGTGTATGGTTCTGACCGTTCGAGGATCTCGAAGGGGATTGGGGCAGGCAGCTTGCCGACGACGGCTTGGACGAAGGTGAAGATGGTCTATGACGCCAATTCCGGGCGGATTGTGGTGGAGGTGGGAGGCCAGAAGTTTCCTTCGCTCGATGCCGTGGATGTTTCCCTGACCTCCGGGAAGATTGGCCTGGGCTCGTTTTTCGAGACAGCCCAGTTTCGGAATCTGAAGATCAGCCCCACTCGCTAAGTTCGAAACAGTACGCTCTCGTTGTTGAAGCTGCGGACGGCGAAAACGAAGCAGATGATGGCGTAGACGATGTTCGCGACGTTGGTGATAGCAAAAGACAGCATTGGGACATCGCCCTGGAGGATTGCCTTCAGGAGCTGGCTGGAGTTAAAGATCGGGATGAGGCTCAGGACAGGGGTGAGTTCCATGCCGGGCAGGCCGCCAAGGAGCGACGGGAAGATCACGAGCATGATCAGTGGGGTGAGGTAGCTCTGGGCTTCTTTGAAGCTACGGGCCATCAGGGAAATCGCGAGCATCAAGGCTCCGGCCATCACAGCAACGGGTAAGAGCGTGAGCAGCATGAGACCGATGGTTTGGGGGTCCGTTGGGACATTGCCAAACATTTTCTCCATGCCTTTCATTTCAATACCTCCGCGTTTAAGACTGAAGAACAAGCTGGCCGTTGTCAGCAATGCGGTGGCGTATATGGCAGCTACGCAGGCTAGAATTTTGCCTAAAACAATATCGGTGCGTCGGGCGGGGCTGGCAATCAGAGCTTCGAGAGTCTTGCGCTCTTTCTCCCCGGCGGCCATATCGATCGAGGGGTACATGCCGCCAGAGAACATCAGAAGGATCACCACGTAGCCGAGCATGCTGCCGAGGAGGAAACCTCCCATTTTTCTCTCGCTGGCGACGTTTTCCCGTTTGACGGTGAAGGGCTTGAGAACGCTTGCGTCGAGGTTGGCGGCTTTCAGTTTTTCGAGGACCAATAAGTCGCGGTATTCGGTGAGTGCGGTGCGGAGTTTTTCGGCGGCGAGGCCGCTGGATTGGCGGGTGCCTTCAGCGTAGACATTGACAAGCTTGCCGTCGGAGGAGACAGAGAGGCCGGTGGCTGCGGTTTTGTTTTCAACCGCAGTTGCGACGTTGTCCACTTCGACGATCTTGAGGCCACTGCGAGTAATGACGGGGGTAAATGCGTCGGGTATTGAACCCTTTACGATGGCGACGGTGGTAGCTTCGGTGGCGGCTTTCTTTTCGGCATCACCCATGAAGCGGCCCATGACACCGAAGACAAGCGGAAAGACTACGACTGGCAAGATGACCATGCTGAGAAGAGTACGGCGGTCTCTGAGGAGGTCGATGATTTCTTTGTGAAGGACGGTAAAGATTACGCTGGGGTTCATGCGGCACTCGGGAGTTCAAGGAGATCGAGGAAGATTTCGCGGAGGCGTTGTTTGCCGGTAGCGGCACGGAGCTCATCCATGGTGCCGGAGATCTTGAGCTGGCCGTGGTTGATGACGGCGATGCGGTCGCAGAGGTATTCGGCTTCTTCCATGATGTGTGTGGAGTAGACGATGCATTTGCCCAGGCGCCTGGCCTCGAGGATGCTGGCTTCAATGACGCGGGCGGTGGGGAGGTCGAGGGTGGCGGTGGGCTCGTCGAGGATGAGGACAGGCGGATCGTGGACGAGGGTGCGGGCGATGGCGGTTTTCTGTTTCATGCCGCTGGAGAGCTTGTCGGCGCGGGTGTCGGCGAAGTCTCTCATATCGAGCCGCTCGATGAGCTCACCGGTTCGGCGATTGAGATCTTGTTCGGGGACTTCGGCGAGGCGGCCGAAGAACTGGAGGATTTCTCGCGGGGTGAGGCGGGCGTAGAGGCCCATATCGCCGGTAAGGAAGCCGATCTGGCGGCGAACATCCGAGGGGTTGGACGTGATGTTGAAACCGTTGATCGTGGCCGTACCCGAAGTGGGCTTCAGCAAAGTCGAGATTAGGCGGAGGGTGGTGCTTTTGCCGGCCCCGTTGGGGCCAAGGAGGCCGAAGATCTCACCTTTGGCAACTGAGAAGCTAACGTTGTCGACGGCTTTGACGGTACCGCGCTTCTTGTCCTCGAAGTGGCGGCTTAGACCTTGGACTTGTATCATGCTTAGGACGATTGTAGCGAGGTGTGTAAGGAAAAGTGCTTCAATTCCGACGAGAGGTTGCGCCGGCTCATCTAGCCCCGTGGGTGGAGTGTACCTGGACACTTGAGGGAAACGCCGATCGGGAGACCGAGATCATACTTCCGGATGGTCGTATGGAAGTGATTGTGCATCATGGATCAAGGCCGAGGGAGCAGGCGGCGAGTTTTGTTACGGGGCAAATCGTTGCCCCGCTGGTGTTGTATCCGACAGGGTGGATGTCGACATCCGGGGTCAGGCTGAGACCGGAGGCGGCGGGCGCTTTTTTGCAAATGCCGGCTCATGAGCTGACGGGTTACTTTGCGCCACTGAAGATCCGCGAGCCAAAGACTCCGCCAGATGCAGCGATTGGCCGTGCGGTATGGCTCATCGAGCGGTCTCAAGGGCGAGTGAGAATGGATCGACTGACGGCGGAGGTGAACTTGAGCCCACGTCACTTTGACCGGAGATTTCTGGCTGCTGTTGGCTTGCGGCCCAAGGAATTTGCCCGGATTGTGCGGTTCCAGGCCTTGCTTGCGGCGTACCAGGAAGAGGATTTCCGGCGGTGGGCGGATCTTGCCCTGGCTTGCGGGTTTTATGACCAGGCGCACATGGCAAACGAGTTTCGACAATTTGCGGGGGTGTCCCCGACTGAGTTTTTTCAGAACCCGAGTGCTTTAGCTTTGCTGATGGCTGATTTTTCCAAGACGGCGGACCGGAAAAGAATTTACTATCAGGACCTATGCGAGCACTAACCTTTCTTTTTGCCCTGACGCTTTGCGCTCAGGACGCGCCCAAGTTTGAAATGCTGGGCTGGATTGCTGGGAACTGGACCGGAACTATGGGACGGGCGACGATGGAGGAGCACTGGTTGCCGGCTGCGGGCGGGGCGATGCTGGGAATCAGCCGTGTGGTGGCTGGGCCACGGATGGTGGCATTTGAGTTTCTTCGCATTATCCAAAGGGATGGAGAGATTTACTATGTTGCGCAGCCTGGCGGCCGTGCGGCGACGGAATTCAAATTGACGAGTGTTACGGCAACGAGGGTGGTGTTTGAGAATCCGGCGCATGACCATCCGAAGATCATCACCTATGAAAAAAGTGGTGAGGAGAAGCTAGTGGCGACAATTGAGGGGGATGAGCGCGGGCAACATAAGAAACAAGAGTTCCATTTCACCAGGCAACATTTTCCCCACAGGTGAATCCTGTCAGTATGCCGCTACCTACCGATGAACAATTGCTCGCATTGGCAAAAGATTTGCTTCTTGAACTGGACCAGAAGTTTGGAGTACATCCCGGATTTCGCCCGGCGCACGCGCGCGGAGTGCTGCTAAAGGGTGTTTTTGCGCCATCGGCTGGCGCTCCCAAGTTATCGAAAGCTCCGCATTTTGGGCGGGCTTCCACGCCGGTGACGGTTCGTTTTTCTAATGGAACGGGGTTGCCGATGATTTCGGATACGGATCCGAAGGCAAACCCCCGGGGAATGGCGACTCGATTTCATCTGGAAGAACGGGTGCATACGGACATCATTGGACAGTCGGCGAATGGGTTTCCGGTGCGGACGGGATCGGAGTTTCTTGAGTTTTTGAGGGTGGCTGGGGTGCCGGAGGAGTTGGAGCCGTTTCTTGCCGCGCATCCGTCTGCCAAACGGTTTATGGAAATTCCGAAGCCGAGCCCGACCAGCTTTGCAACAGAGGCATTCTTTGGTGTGTCGGCGATGGAGTTTGAGAATGTGCAGGGGGTAAAGCGGTTTGGCCGGTTCCGGTTGGTGCCGGAAGCCGGGGTATTGCATTTGACTGATGAAGAGCTAGCCGTCAAAGGTGAAAACTATCTGTTTGATGAATTGCATGGACGAATGATGGCGGTTCCAGTTGGGTTCCGGATTCAGGTTCAATTGGCGGAGGTGGGCGACATAGCGGACGATGCGACGGCGCAGTGGCCGGAGACTCGGGAGTTGATGGAAGTGGGGCGGATGGTGCTGACTGAGTTTCATGAGGAGGATGCGGCGATGCAGAAGCACATCATTTTCGACCCGATTCCGAGAGTGGTGGGGATTGAGCCTTCTGCTGATCCCTTGCTGGAATTGAGGGCAGCCATTTATCTATTGAGTGGCCAGCGGCGACGTAGCGCATGAGCTTTGTGTGGGGTTATACTCACATGAATCATGGATATCAACAACATCATCAAGCTGGTTGAAGGCACGGTAGTAAGTGTCGGGTTACAAGTGATGGGGGCATTGGCGCTCTACATCATTGGGCGCTGGCTGATTACGTTTGCCGTCGGTTTGGTGCAGAAGGCGCTGGCGCAGCAGAAGCTGGAGCCGACGCTGTTGCGGTTTATCGGGAACACGATTTCGGTGGTGTTGAACATCACGCTGGTGATCGCGATTCTTGGCTATTTCGGAGTGCAGACGACGAGCTTTGCCGCGCTGCTGGCTGGAGCAGGGCTGGCGATCGGGACGGCCTGGGGAGGATTGCTTTCGAACTTTGCAGCCGGGATTTTCCTGGTGGTGTTGCGGCCATTCAAGGTGGGGGATTTTATTTCGGCAGGTGGGATTACCGGGACAGTGGAAGAGGTTGGGTTGTTTGTGACGACAATCGATACGCCGGATAACATCCGCACGTTTGTAGGAAACAACAAGTTGTTTAGCGACAACATCCAGAACTTCTCGACCAACGCCTACCGGCGGGTAGATTTATCGGCGCAGATCTCTGGTGCGGCGGATCCGAAGGCAGTGGCTGAGGCATTAAAGAAGCGGATCCAGGCGATTCCGAATGTCGTTACCCAGCCGGAAGTGGATGTCGTGATTTCGTCGTTTACGGCGGTGGGACCGGTACTAGCGATCCGGCCGTATACGAACAACGAGCATTACTGGCAGGTGGTGTTTGACACAAATATGGCGATTCGGGAAGTGTTGGGGGATGGCACGTTCCCTGCGCCGATGCCGGTGTTTGGGGTTCAACATTTGAACGAGCCCGGGCGCAGCTAGCGGGGCTGAAAATTGGGCATAGCTATGGTGCCGTCTTGCGAGACGGCACCCGGCGGCCTCGCGCCGGAGGCTCCATTTTCCACGTTGTCGCCGTTGCCGATGTAGGCTTCACGCTCAGCGATTTCGGTGCGGATTGTTTTGATGAGTCGCTGGATTTTGATGGGGAGCCGGTCGAGTTCGCGCATGATGGCGGGGAGGAAGTTGACTGGCTTGGCGAGGATGTCTTCGACGCGGAAACGCATGGCTTCGCCGTAGAGGAATTCCATTTGCAGGAAGCGGATTTGCATGTGGATGAGCTGGTGGACGAGGGTCACCTCTGTTGGTGTGACGGGGTTGAATTGCTCGATGAAGTTGGTGGCGACGGCGAGGGCCTGATCGTGGTCTGCGATGAAGTTGTCGAAGTTCTTCATGGAGTAGAGGCCGTGCCTGAGAGAGTTTGAAGCGGCTTTGAGCTTGCCGGAGGGCGTGCGGGGGCCGGTGGACTTTTGTGCGTTTCTGCGGTTAGCTTCTAGGGCCGCTTCGGTCATAGTTTTCTTGCGTGGTGCTTCTACTGGGACTTCCACGGTTGATGGATCGGTTGCGATGTTTAGTTCTTCGTTCAGGTCGTTATTCATTGGATTTTTCCTGAGAAGAAACTAGCAGGTGGGGTGAGCTTCTTAATCTTTGGGCTGGACTGGATTTGTCTGGAATCAGTGGGTTAGGGGTAAAAGAAAGTTGAAAATCGTTGTGACAAATTCGATTGAAAATCCCTGGGCCGCACCAAGCCGATTTCTCTCTGATTGCTCTTCTGAAGGCAGTTATGGATTTATGCGGCTGCAGCCGGGAATACGGTCGAAGTCTTTATCAAATGAACAAATGCCTTCGAGCTTGTGGAGAACGACTACAGCCGCATGTACAGCATCGCGGGCCGAGATGGTCTGGTCTGAGTCGACCAAGTTTTTGGCGTGGTCCATGATGGCACCAGTGACCGGTAGCACTTCGGGGAATAGTGAGCGCGCGAGAGTATAAGCCTGTTTTCCCTCGGGCCAGCGATTTAGCGAGCGGTAACGATGAATGATTTCCTGCAGCACTTCGGCATCAATGGTGGCCAAAAGCTCTCCTTCCGCTATACGATTCAAGAAGCCTAGTGCAAGAGCTTTGTTCGGATGCTCGGAGCCCATGGCGTACATCAGGACGTTTGAATCCACCAGGATCATGGAAGCGGCTCGATGGGAGCTACAGATTCACGCTTCATTTCTTCAGGCGTGCCAACAGGCAAATTTAGATTTGCCATCTGGTTTATAAGAGCCAAGCGGTCGGCCTTGCTGGTAAGTGAGTATTGTGACTGGCAAGCCTGGCGAACCAATTCGCCTACGCTAGAGTGGCGCTGCTGCGCCAGGATGGAAAGCTGGTCATACAAATCCGGAGGGAAGAGTATAGTAGTTTTCTTAGAAAGCTCCATATCGGTATCCATATCAGTATAGCTGTTCAGGTTTAGGAAGGCGGAATTGCGCCAGCAGGAATTTGCCCAGCGGGTTGGGGGCTGGAAGGTGCTGATTGCGAGGGGCATTGGCTGGTGCCGTTGCGGCGGATTTCGCTGCACTGGAAGCAGAGTGAAAATTCGCCATGAAAATTCACTGGGAAGATTCGGTTCCTGCCAGTGAAGGGGCGTGGCAGTGCTTAGGGGCTGGTGGTCGCAGAGTGATTTTGGGGATGGTACGGGTGGCTGCGTCCCTACCGTGAGTTTAACCAAATTCTGACTGTGCGAAGCGTTTTTTGGCTTGGGCTAACTGGTTGACTCTAATCGACTTCGGGGCATGGGGACAAATTTGATCCGGAAAGGGAAGGTTGGTCCGGGACAGGAATTGAGAGAAAACACCTCGAAAACGTTGAGGGAAATGGACGAATGGCGCTGGGACACGTCAGGCTGATTGCATTCCGATTGCATTCCGATGGCATTCCGATGGCATTCCCTTGGGTCCACCAGTTCGGCAATGGACTGTCAGAGCTGATGGCCGTTCGGCCTGATTACATTGCTAGCCGTTTCCGCGAATAGAGCATCTCTGTGGAGCGCGCGCTTTTAATCGCAAGGCAAAGAGGGCGACAGCGCTCAGGATCGCCATCGACACGCTGGCCGGCTCTGGAACCTGCTCTAGAACCGACTCTGTTGGCGCTGTTGATGAGATGACGTAGTCGTCTCGATAACTGAGCCGCCCAGGGGTCGCATCGTAGTAAAAGCGGCCTGTGAAAGTGAAGTACGATTGCAGTGGAAGAGTGATGGACCCGAAACTAACCGATCCTCCCCCATTGCCTAGAGAGTAACTGATTCCTGAGTCCATGTTGAAGGAGTTCACACCGTTCAATGACCCATAGGTCCATGAACAGAAGCGGTATCCCCCTCCAAAGGGGCCTATCGTGGTACACCCAGCGTTTGTGCCCACCCAAAAACTGTTGATCCCGTCGCTGCCTGAAAAATACAATTTGCCGGCAATGCTCCCGGCAATCCCATAGTCAAAATAAATTTCTGCGGTACCGGATACGGCAATTGGGGCAGCGTTCGAGATGGAAAGGGCTGTGGATGTGATGATTATAAGTGCCTGGATTACATGTTTCATAACTGTTTACCGCACATATGTGCTATTTCACAGAGCGATTGCAGTAAATTTTGTAGTCAGTACCGGTACGCTCAATTTAGAAAGCCATCAGCCTCAAGGGGGGCAGCCCTGACTCGTCACTGTGCTTGGTGCGGAAGGTTGCTTCGTTTTTGTCGACGGCTGCGGTGGTGATTACCGGGGTTTGGAAGGTAAATATTCGGCTGGGTATTTTCCTACGCCGCGGACAGAGTTGTTGCTGGGGGTGCAGCGGCCTTTCGAGCGGGAGGAGGAGTTGGGAGTGGCAAAGGGTTTGCAGGGGGGGGGGGCGCCGGAGGAGGAGTTGAAGGGGATGCGGAAGGTGCAAAGCGCGCGAGGGCCGAGGTTTGAAACGATGGGAGCTCGTGATGATCTGGTGTTTGCGTTGGGGCTTGCGCTTTTTGGCGTGTGGCGGTGGTTGTTGCCGGTGGCGGGGGAGAGTGTGCGGGGGAGGGTGTGGAGGTGAGGCTTCCCATGGGTTGTAAGTTGGGCTAAGATTGCCCCATGCGAATTCTTTTCGGCATCTTATTGACCTCGACCCTTGCTTGCTCAGCCACATTCTACAAAGACGTGCTTCCGATCGTGCAGGCGAAGTGCCAGGGCTGCCACCGACCGGGAGAGGCTGCGCCGATGGCGTTTTTGACTTACGAGGAGACGCGGCCGTATGCGGCGGCGATCAAGGCTGCTGTGGTTACGAAGAAGATGCCGCCATGGGGGGCAGACGAGGGGCATGGCAAGTTTGAAAATGACCCTACACTGAGTGAGGCCGAGAAGAAGACGATTGTTGCCTGGGTGGAGGCGAAGGCTCCGGCAGGGGACAAGAAGGATGCGCCGGCACCACGGCAGTTTGTGGAAGGGTGGAATATCGGGCAGCCGGATCTGGTGATCGCCATGCCGAAGGCTTATGAGATTCCCGCTAGCGGGACGATCGACTATACGCGCTTTATCTTGCCGTTGAACTTTACGGAAGATCGCTGGGTGGCTGCGGCAGAAGTGCGGCCTGGGAATCGAAGCATCGTGCACCACGTGATTGCTTATTTGCGGGAACCGGGCGGGGTTTGGCTGAAGGGTGCGCCTATTGGGGAGCCGATTCTAAAAGTGGCCAAGTCTGATGGGGGTCCTAGGGGTACGCTGGTGGGCTATGCGCCGGGCTTTCCGGCTCGACCGGCTACGCCTGGGCGCGCGCTGCTGATCAAGGCCGGTACGGAAGTAATACTCGAGATGCACTATACGGCGAATGGTAAGCCTGCTAGCGACCTGACCAAGGTTGGAATTATTTTCGCCAAAGAGCCGCCGGTGGAAGTTAGTGGGGGGTTCTCGGCTGTCGAAACCAGGTTCGCGATTCCTCCGGGGGCTGAAGCGCATGAGGTGAAGTCGAAATGGACCGTGACAAAGGCGGTGAAACTTACCAACCTGACGCCGCACATGCATGTGCGTGGGAAGGATTTTATGTACACCGCGAAATACCCGACTGGCGAATCTGAGGTGTTGCTGAAGGTCTCAAAGTATGACTTTAACTGGCAACACACGTATATTCTGGCTGAGCCGAAGTTGCTGCCTGTGGGGACGGTTGTTGAATGTATCGCGCACTTTGATAACTCGCCGAATAATAAGTACAATCCAGATCCGACGGCGACGGTGAAGTGGGGCGATCAGAGCTGGGAAGAGATGATGATCGGGTTCGGCGGGTATGTTGTGGCGGGGGAGCGTTAGGCGGCTCGGCTGCGGGCCCTTCGAAGGCCTCAGCAAAGACGCGCTAGATTGTTTTGGGCATTGAGAAGAGAACAGCTCCATCAGTTGATGGAGCTGTTCTCTTTGTTATTGCTCGTAGATTCTTAATGGCGGAAGTGGCGGAAGCCGGTTAGGACCATTGCCAGCCCCAGGCGATCGGCGGCGGCGATTACTTCTTCGTCCTTGACGCTGCCTCCGGGTTGGATGAAGGCTTTGGCTCCGTGGCTGGCGGCGGCTTCGAGGCCGTCTGGGAAGGGGAAGAAGGCGTCGCTGGCTACTACGCAATTTTCTAGCGGGAGGATTGCTTTGCTGGCTCCGAATTTGACGCTGTCGACTCGGCTCATCTGGCCGGCTCCGGCGGCTATGAGTTGGCCGTCGTTGGCATAGACGATTGCGTTTGATTTGACGTGCTTGACTACTCGCCAGGCGAACTGGAGGGCGTTCCACTGGGCTTCTGTGGGCTGGACCTTCGTTGCTACTTTGGCTTCTTCTTTGATCAGGAACTTTCTGTCGGCGCTCTGGACCAGATAGCCTCCGGTGATGGTTTTCACTACGTGCTCGTCTAGGCCTCCGCTGGCTACTTCGAGGAGGCGGAGGTTCTTTTTGGAGGCCAGGATCGAGCGCGCCTGATTGGTGTAGCTGGGGGCGGCGATAGCTTCGATGAAGGTTTTGGCGATTTCAGTTGCGGTGTCGGCGTCGACTTCACGATTGAAGGCTAGGACTCCGCCGAAGGCGCTGATGGGATCGGCGGCGAAGGCTTTTTTGTAGGAGTCAGCTAGCGTGGCGGCGGTGGCGCAGCCGCAGGGGTTGGTGTGTTTGATGATGGCGCTGGCGGGGAGGTCGAATTCGCAGATGAGCTGCCAGGCGGCGTCGAGATCGACGAGGTTGTTGTAGCTGAGTTCTTTGCCCTGGAGTTGAGTAGCATTGGCGATGCCGGTGCTGCCGGAGGCGTAGAGGGCCGCGGCCTGGTGGGGGTTTTCGCCATAACGCAGGGTCATCTTGAGGGGGGAGTTGATGACGAGGCGCTCGGGCATGGCGACGGGCGTTGGGATTTGTTCGAGGGTGCGGGTGATGGCGGCGTCGTAGGCGGCGGTGGTTGAGAAGGCTTTCTTCGCGAGACTCCAATGGGTGGCGGGTGAGAGGTTGGACTGGTTGGAATTGAGCTCTTCAAGGAGGGCCGGGTAGTCTGCGGCGCGGGTGACAACGGCTACGTCCTGATAGTTTTTGGCAGCGGCGCGGATCATGGTGGGGCCGCCGATGTCGATGTTTTCGATCAGCTCTTCGAGGTGGACGCCGGGCTTGGCGGCGGTTTTTTCGAATTCGTAGAGGTTCACCACGACCATGTCGATCATCGGAATGTTGTGCTCTGCGAGGGCGGCCATGTGGTCCGGCTTTGAGCGCATGGCGAGGACGCCGGCGGCTACGCGGGGATGGATGGTTTTAACGCGGCCGTCGAGCATTTCTGGAAAGCCGGTGAGGTCGCTGACGTCGGTGGCGGTGAGGCCGGCTTCGCGCAGGAGCCTGGCGGTGCCTCCGGTAGAGATGAGTTCAATTCCAAGGGCGGCGAGGCCGCGGGCGAAGTCTGCGAGTCCGGTCTTGTCGGTGACGCTTAAAAGAGCGCGCTTGATGGTAGCCATTCTCTTCCAGTATCTGTCACCCTTGAGGTATGGCACATCTGGTTACGTTAATTGCTGGTGATGGAATTGGCCCTGAAGTAGCGTTGGCGGCCGAGAGGGTGATTGCGGCGACGGGCGTCGCGATTGAATGGGAGCGGGTGGAACTGTCGGGGGACAGGATCCGCGCTACGGGGGAATCGTTGCCGGCGGATGTGGTGGCGTCGATTGAGAAGACCAAGGTGGGCTTGAAGGGGCCGGTGACGACGCCGGTGGGGGGTGGATTTCAGAGTGTGAATGTGGCGCTGCGGAAGAAGCTCGATTTGTATGCCAACGTGCGGCCGGTGAAGAGCTTGCCGGGGCTGCATACGCGCTTTGACGATGTGGCGCTGGATATGGTGATTTTCCGGGAGAATACAGAGGATTTGTATTCGGGCCTCGAGCATGAGGTGGTGCCGGATGTGATTACTTCGATCAAGGTGATTACGCGGACGGCGTCGATACGGATTGCGCGGGCGGCGTTCCGGTTTGGGTCTCGCCATTTGCGCAAGCGGGTGACGGCGATCCATAAGGCGAATATCATGAAGCTGGCCGATGGCTTGTTTCTGCGGTGTTGCCGGGAGATTGCGGCGGATTATCCGCATCTGATTTACAACGAGCTGATTGTGGATAATGCGTCGATGCAGCTCGTGACGCGGCCCGAGCAGTTTGATATTTTGCTGATGCCGAATTTGTATGGGGATATTTTGAGCGACCTGGCAGCAGGGCTTGTGGGTGGACTGGGTGTTGCGGCAGGGGCGAATCTGGGAGACCACCATGCGGTGTTTGAGAGCGTACACGGGAGTGCGCCGGATATTGCAGGACAGGGGAAGGCGAACCCGACTGCGTTGTTGCGCAGTAGCGTGATGATGCTGGAGCATTTGAAGGAGATGGAGGCGGCAAAGCGGCTGCAGCAGGCGATTGAGTATGTGTATCGTGAGGGGGATAGCTTGACGCCGGATGTAGGCGGGACGGCTACGACGGATCAGTTTATAGAGGCGCTGGTGCGGGTCCTTAAAGCGTAGAGTTGAGTCTGAAGTTTTACTTTTTTCTCTGTTGCCGCAGGCGCTGTAAGGCTTGATTTTCGCGATCGGCCTCAGCCAGCCGGCTCATCCGGCGATAGAGTTGCGCCAATTGCAAATGCGCTGCCTCGGCCAGAGTAGAAGTGGGCTCCAACTGCACCACACGTTGGAGCGGCTTCTCGGCGCCGGCTGGATTGCCTGTGGTGGCGAGCGCTTTGCCGAGGGCCAGGAGAGTTTCCGGCATATCCGGCTGTAATCGATCGGCACGCTCCAACTCGGTTAGTGCCTCGGCGGCCTTGCCCAGATTGGCCAGCACGAATCCCAGCTTGTAAGCCGCCATCGCTGACGCTGGTGCCAGTCGCGCCTCAGCGCGAAACTCAGTCTCTGCCCTGGCATAGTCTGCACTGGCCAGATGCAGTTCGCCGAGCGCCAGGTGCACTCCCCGGAGATCCGGCCTCGCTGCCAGGACCGCGCGGAAAAGCTTCTCCGCCTCTTCGCGCTGGCCAGCGGCAGCGGCTGCGTCCCCCAGGATCTGCTGTGTACGCGTGGCACCTGCCGGTTGGGAGCGCAAGCGATCGACGAGACCGCGGGCCAGTTGACTGTGCGCCAGGCTGAGATAGTAGAACAAGTCAGGATCCTCCGGACGCTGCAAGAGAGCCGCTTCCAGGCGATCTACGGCATCGCGCGGCTTGCCGGATTCGAGTAGGGCGATGCCCAGCAGATCGAGCGTTTGTGACTTCTCGAGGTAAGGAATTGCTTCGGCGGCGGCACCGGTGGCCAGCAACGCGGTTCCGAGCATCTGCTGCGCTCCGGGTAGTTCGCTATTGAGTGCGAGAGCACGGCGCAAGGGCCCAACCGCATTCGGATAGTCCTTCTTCTGAACATATACGCTGCCGAGATTTACGTGTGCTGCGGCGAGGTCTGGCGCGAGTTCTGCTACTCGCCTGAACTCTCGGATGGCAGCATCGAGATCGCCCGCTGCCCGGGCCCTTAAGCCGGCGTCGACATGCTGGCGCAGTTCCGGAGAAAAGGCCTGGGCGAAAGCCAGTAGCAGCGGTAGCAGAATCACTCTTTTTCCTTTACTGTAGCCAGCGGGCCTGGTGCAAGTTTTTCGATCTGCTTGCGGCCGCCTGGCCAGGTGATCTCCACGGAGGCGGGCGATCCCGCCAGATGCACTCGCCGGTCGCTGGCGGACAGGTAGCTACCGGATGTCGTCGCGTGCACCGTCTGCGTGCCTGCCCGAACCAAAGCACCCGCAGCATCACGATTGGCGCGCGTGCCCTGGAGCGTCAACGTCACACCTGGTGTTGCCGCGCGATTCAGCAGCACCAGAGGACTGCCGCCGAGCACGGAGACGACAACATCCAGCTTGCCATCGTTATTCAGGTCTCCGAAGGCCGCACCGCGGCCTGCAACAGACGGCAGTCGTAAATCTATAGCGGCAAACTTGCCTTGCGTGTTGCGGTAGAGCCCGGGCGCCTCAAGATACCGCAGACCCGACTGGATTCGCTCTACGTTATCCAGCACATGACTCTGTGCCACGAACAGGTCTTTCCATCCGTCGTTGTCAAAATCATGCAAGCCGACACCCCAGCCGGAACTGCGCGCAGTCGCCGCAGCGAGTCCGCTGGCGAGGCTGGCATAGGAGAAGCGGCCCTCACCTTCATTGCGGTAGAGGGCATATTTTTCAAGTGCCAGATTGGTCACAACGATGTCAGGCCGGCCGTCATTATCGTAGTCAGCAAAAGCCGCGCCCATACCGGCGTAGGTGCGGGCATCATCGGAGAGTGCGACACCGGCGTCAAAGGCACGCTCGGTGAAGGTGCCGTTGCGCTCGTTATGAAAGAGAAACTGCTCCATGCCGTCGTTGGCCACGAAGATGTCGGCAAAGCCATCGCTGTCGTAATCGCTGACGGCGACGCCCATTCCCTTACCTATCGCGGCAGCAATGCCGGACTCTTTGCTCACATCGCGAAAGCGCCCTTGACCTTCGTTGTGAAAAAGCAGGTTCGATACACCAGTGAATTTATCGGGACGGCAGTAGGCGTGAAAAGGCGTGCCACAGAGAATGTTCCGCTCGATCGTCCAGTCCAGGTAGCGGGCCACGAAGAGATCGAGCCGGCCGTCATTGTCGTAATCGAGGAAGGCCGCAGAGACGGACCAACCGCTGGCTGTTGCGTCGGCGGTGGCTGTGAACACGCCGCCATCATTGCGATAGAGAATGTTTGCGCCATAACCGGTTAGATATAGATCGGGGTCGCCGTCGTTGTCTATGTCGCCCACGGCCGCGCCCATGCCGTAGGCGTTCGGGGTTTTCAGCAAGCCCGAGCGCGCCGTAACGTCGACGAAGGAGCCATCGGCTTGTTGCCGGTAGAGTCTGTTGGCAAAGGCCGGGTCGTTGCGGGCGAAATTCACCGGGGAACGCGCGGGGTCGTCCAGCTTACCGCCATTGACAAGCAGAACGTCAAGCCGGCCGTCGCTGTCATAGTCGAGCAGTGCCACACCGCCGCCCATGGTCTCAATCAAGTACTTCTGTGTCGTCGCTGAATGCCTGTGCTGAAATGGCAGCGGGACACTGCGGAAATACGAAACACTCTGCGCCGCCAGAGCGGCAGCGCAGAGCCATAATGCATGACGCAGCAGCAAGCTAAAACTGCAGCCGGAGTGCGAATTGGATAAGGCGCGGATCATTCAATTGTCCGCTAATCACGCCGAACTGAGGATTGCCCAACTGCGTACCCGGATAGCCGAATTGAACGCGATTGAAGAGGTTGAAAACCTCGGTTCGGAATTGCAAGCCAAAGCGCTCGTTGATCTGGGTGTTCTTGAAGAGAGTGAAGTTGTAGTTGGCGATGCCATGAGACCGGACATCGGTGAGAGATCGCGCTGCATTGCCAAATTGGAAAGCCGGAGTTGGCGTAAAGGCCGAGGTCTCAAACCATTTGCCAAGGCGGGACTGGGCATTGCCCTCAAGATTGGCACTAACACCTGTGGAGTTTGGACGTTGCCCGCCACCCTGCGAGTTTGTGGTGTTCACGGCCATGCTCATGCTAAGCGGATTGCCGCTCTGGAAAGTGGTGATGCCATTGACACCCCAACCTCCGACCAGCCGGTCTGCGAGGCCGCTGGCGCTGCTCATGAACTTCTTTCCCTTGCCGAAGGGCAGGTCGTAAATGAAGCTCATTACGGCGCGGTGCGGCACGTCGTACAACGCCACCGAACGTTCTGCGGCGAGGTTGTACCAGTTCTGCACACCCATGCCGCCACCCGGCTCAAGCCAGGCCGTGAGCGTGTCGGTATCGCTGATCAGTTTCGCCCAGGTGTAGGACACAAGCACCGAAGCACCACCTGAAAATCGCTTTTCCAACTTCATCTGTGCCGAATGATAGATCGAGTTGCGATTCATAGGTGAGACCTGGTTGAAAGCCGTGTATTGGGGGAAGGGCCGCAGCAACTGGGCCCGCTGCACGGTTGGCTGCGCCAGCGCACCCAACTGCACCTGACCCACAAATGGATTCGGCACCTGCTGCGTCAACGAAGCACCCTGCGAGAGGAATTCCACTGGCAGCTGATTCAGCGCCTGGTTCGGCCCCGGCAGATGTGTACCCTTGGACCCGGCGTAAGCCAGATCGATCACCATGCCGCCGAGGAGTTCGCGCTGCACGTCGAAGTTCCACTGCTGTGTGTAGGCGCGGGGATCCGTATAGAGCGGTGCGCTAACACCCTGGCCGTAGAAGAGACGCTGGATGTTGGCACTGCGGCCTGGTGCGGAGATGATGCCGTTTGGAAATGGATTTGAAAGGCGGTCGGCCGGCGTGATGCCTCCATCGGGAGAGCCGAAGTATGGAGTCGTGTAGGCGTTGGAGATGTCGCCGTTCGGCGCAGTGCCGAAGGCCACGTCGTTCGGTAGATAGAACATGCCCCATCCGGTGCGGATGACTGTCTTGTTGTTCAATCGGTAGGCCAGGCCGAGACGAGGCGAAATCACGTTGCGCATCTCAGTGTTATTCCGGCTGGGGCTGTCCGGTGAATTGACTAGCCCGAAGCGGCCCTTGAAATTGAGGCCGCCGCGTCCGCTGAGTTCATTTTCAGCGTTGGGCAGCAGTACGATCATCCGGTCAAAGCGTTCCGACCAGGGGCCCATCTGCTCCAGGCGGAGGCCAAAGTTCAAGGTGAGTTTCGAATTGACCTGCATCTGGTCGCCCACGTAGTAGCCGCGATAGATCATCTGGCCCGCGACGAAGCTGTTGTGAGTGAGGCCACCGCCGCTGCCATAGCCCAACAGGAACGACGCGAAGCCGTTGCCTGTGCCCGCCGCAGCAAGCGGATTTACGCTTGTGAATAATGCGTCGAAGTTGAAGGAACCCGACGGGTTGTTCTGCTGATAGTAATTGTGGGTTCCGCGGCGCCATTCGCCGCCGAACTTGATGGTGTGTTTGCCCCAGATCTTGGTCATGTTGGGGCTGAAGGAAAAGATATCGTTCCGGGCAACAATCGTGCTGCCGGTGCCGTTGGTACTGAACACGCCGTTGTAGCCGGTGACGATAGGGATCGGCTGCACACGTACCGCCACAGCAGAATTCAAGGCCGCAGGCCAACCCAACTGAGTCAGGTCATAGCCTGCTGATGCCGCTGTACGGTCGTAGTGGTAACGCGAAAAGCTAGCGCGGAGATCGAGGAAGGTAGTGGGCGTAATCGAGTAGGTGTCGCCCAGTACGGCCTGGTTTGTATTCATGTCTTCGGTGCAACGGTCCACACATGTCTTGGTGTTGTAGGGATCAATCGGCAGGTTCAGGTTGCGCCAGTAAGTGTACCGGGCAAAGACGCGCTGCTTGTCGCTCACCGTGTGATCTACGCGGTAGTTCTGCTGGTTTTGGTCGCCGCCGACGCTTGCGTTGGCCGTGAAGTTGTTTACCGCTGTGAATTGCGAGCCGGGCGAGTTTGCCCTTCCCCACAACGGGGTCATCGCACGCGCGGCCCGGTCAATTCGGGTGTCGGGAATGATGTTGCCCGGGAAGGGCGCCCGCGATATCGTTCCGCCGGGGCAGGCCGGGTTGCCCAGCCGGCCGCAGGTGGTTAGAGGATCATATATGGGAACCAGTGCGCCCGCACCGTTGCGGACATCGGAGAAGTTACCTACGCGCATCGGGTCAGTGGGTACCGAAAATACATACGACGCGCCCTGACGCAAACGGAAGCCTTCGTAGGCTGCAAAGAAGAAAGTCTTGTCTTTGCGAATGGGCCCGCCGACAGTAGCACCAAACTGGTTCTGAGTAAAGGCGGGGCGTCCCACGCCCGCGCGATTGTTGAAGAAGGTATTAGCGTTCAAGCTGCGGTTGCGCAGGAACTCATAGGCGCTGCCGTGAAAGCTGTTGGTGCCGGACTTGGTGGTGAGGTTGATGACGCCGCCCGCCAGGCGGCCAAATTCAGGGCCGAGGTTGTTGGTCTGCACCTTGAACTCCTGTACGGCGTCCTGTGAGGGTACCAACATGGTGTGGTTGACGTAGTTTGAGTTGTTGGGGGCACCGTCGATGTATGAGGCACTCTGATTGGCTTGTCCGCCGCCAATCTGGAAGTTCGCCCAGGCAAAGGGATTCGCGCCAGTGGGCGTTGCACTTGATTGCCCGCCGGGAACAACGCCGGGCACCAGCGACACAAGGCTGAAGACGTTGCGGCCGTTCAAAGGCATCTCCTGGACTTTGCGCGCTTCCACCACCTGGCCGAGTGAGGCGTTCTCTGTTTGTAGCAGCGGCGTCTGATCTGTTACTTCAACCACCTGACTCACATCGCCCACCTGCATGGAGGCGGCGAGACGAACCGCGCTCTGTACTTCCACGACTACGTTGTCGCGCACCAACCGCCGAAAACCGGCTTTCTCAATCTCTACGCGATACTGCCCGGGAGTCAAGTTGACAAAGGTGTAGTTGCCGTCGGAATCGGTCTGGCCGACGCGGCGGTCACCAGTGCCGGCATTAATCAACGCGACCGAAGCCTGGCCAATGGCTGCCCCGGAGGGGTCGCTGACTGTACCGACGATAGAGCCGTAGAAGCTCTGCCCCCAGAAGTTACTGCATAGAAAAAGTAAAGTACAACAGAGTACGATGTTTCGCATGTCGCGATACTAATGCAGAATAAAAATGACTGCAAGGGGGCAGTTGCGATTTCTTTGCCGGAGAGTAAGGATATGATCGGCATTCAGCATGATTCAGGCAGTTTTAGTCTTTATGGCCGTCCCGACTCTTTGGGCGGCTTCGGTTTGCCAGCCTTGCCACCCGAAGCAGACTGAAGCTTACTTTCGCAGCCCGATGGGGAATGCCATCGGCTTAGCCAAGGTTTCGCCTCAAACCGGATTCACTCACTCGAAATCAAAAACTGCATTCTCTGTCATGGGCCAAGGCAAAGCGGTGGTTCACAGAATCGAACGGAGTGGGCTCGTTGGTGAGTATCCAGTGTCGTATCGGATCGGGTCGGGCAATCACGCCGAGGGCTTTCTGGTTCGCATTGGGGAGTGGCTGTTTCAGTCTCCGGTAGCGAAGTACAAGCGTTTGGATTTGTGGGATGTGGCGCCTGGGTATGAGGCAATGACACATCCTGATTTCAACAGGCGGGTGAGTAGTGAATGTCTTGCGTGCCATTCGAGCGGATCGATCGACAATCTTCAGCCCATCAGCTGCGAGCAGTGCCACGGGCCAGCGCAAGCGCATTTGCTGAAGCCGGGTCGTGGCAATATACAGAACCCGGTGCGGCTTGGAGTGGAAGCGCGTGATGCGGTGTGTGAGCGATGTCATCTTACGGGTGAGGCTCGCATTGGTTATGCGGGCGGTGAGTCGGTTGCTGTGTATGACCGGCCTCGCGAAGACTTGCGGGTGGTGAGCCATGTGGAGCAATTGGCGCTGAGTGAGTGCGCGAGGCAGAGCGAGGGCAAGCTTTGGTGTGGGTCGTGTCATCAGCCGCATGGGGAGAAGATCGATGTGGATGCGACGTGCCGCAGTTGTCACGGGCGTGCAGAGCATGCGGATCGCAAGGAGTGCGTGGGATGTCACATGCCGAAGCGCGATGCGGTGGATGGCGGGCATACGGCGTTTACCGATCACCGTATACAGAGAGAAGCGGCCAAGGTGTCAGCAAAGACAGAAGCGCGGTTGCGGCTTTGGCGTGAGGTGGGAGACCCTGCATTGCGGGAACGGAATCTGGGATTGGCTTCGATTCAGGTGGGAGAGCGGGATGGGGTGCCGGAGCTGATCAACGATGGGTACCGGAGGCTGGCGGCTGTGTTTTCACGATGGCCGCGGGATGCGGATGTGCTCTCGGGGTTGGGGATGGTGTTGTTTCTCAAGGATCAGAAGAAGGATGCGGTGAAGCTGCTGGAGGCGGCGGTGCAAGCGCGGCCGGGCGATGCTGCGCTGCATGAGAAGCTGGCTCTGGTGAGGCGGGCGGATGCGAATCTGCCGGGTGCTATCGCGAGCCTGGAACGATCGATTACGCTCGACCCGGGGCGGGAGAGTGCTTACTTTTTTCTTGCGGAATGTCAGGGGACAGCGGCGGGGCGGGAGCAGGTGTTGAAGCGGCTGTTGCGAGTTTTTCCGCAGAGTTTGCTTGCCCGTGAGGCATTGCTGCGATCAGCGCGCCCCTGAGACTTGAGCCAGGAGTTTGCGGATGAAATCGTCTTCGGGGAAGAGGTCTACGTATTTAGTGAGGGTTTGCTTTGCTTCTTCGAAGCGCTTGAGCTGGATGAAGCGGAGGGCGAGGGATTTGTAGAGCACGGCGGTGTAGGGGGCGGCCTGGATGCCCTGCTGCAAGACTTGGGCAGATTCTTCGAGACGGCCTGCGCGGCTAAGGGCTTCACCGAGGTCTTCAAATGTGGTGGAGGAGACAGAGCCTTTTTCTCGTGCGGCCTGGAGATGAGTGATGGCTTCGGCAAAGCGATTTGCGCGTAGGGCGCGGCGACCGAGCGAGGCTAATACGAGGGGATTCTGGGCTTCTTTTTGTGAGGCTTCGTCGAGGAGGGCCTGGAACTTTTCGTAGTAGGTTGGCTCGCGGTCTGCCATTTGGCCGTAGGCCTGCATGCGGGTGAGCAGGGGCAATTCTGCTTTGCCGGTGCGGTTGATGTGTATGAGGTCTGAGCCTGGATCGCGTGCCGGCGGGAGCGGTTGATCTGGCTTGCGAACGATGCGGTGGTTGGTGAGCGCGGAATGGGCGATTACCTTTACGTCGCGCTTGGGCATGTGGCAATTGACGCAATCGGGGCCACCGCCAGCGGGATGATCGGAATGGCAGCTCAGGCATTTGGCGTTGTAGTCAATTTTGGCTGAGTGCGGGCTGTGGCAGGTGAGACAGGACATGGTGGTGCTCTTCTCGTAACACTTGCTCATGTGCATGGATTCGTGGTGCTCGAGCAGGTCTGTGTCTTTAGAGCGGGGGAGTTTGAAGATGGCGACTACGTCGTTTAGGGCCATGCCGGGCCGGTAGTCGGCTTCGATCTTGCCGGGCTGCAGGATACGGGTGTCGCCCGCCTGATGGCAATTCATGCAGATTTCGTCGGCTCGCTCGCGCGGTAGCCTGGCCGGGTTTACGATGGCGGTTTTGGCACCTCGCAGGGCGATGTGTTTGCGGCCGGGGCCGTGGCAGTTTTCACAGCCAATCGCCAGTTCGGTAAAGGGTTGTTTCTGGTATTGGCCGTTGGTTCCGGGAACGGGTTGTGGGCGGCCGCTGTGGCAGTTGATGCAGCCGGCGGCGATGGTGCGATTGAAGCCGTAGTCAGCGAATTCATAGCCGGGGGAGAGATCCCAACGGCCGACGCGCGAGTAGAACGAGAGCGGGGCCTGGAAGAGGTGTTCCCCGCGCTGGACGATGAAACTCAGGCCGTTGCCGCCGGAGCCGATGGCCCAGGCGAGGGGGTGTTCGTTGCGGAAGCTGGGGCCGGATTCGCGCTGCTTCAATTGACCTTTATCGGCGAAGACTGTGAAGTCGCGCTGGAGCTTTTCACTGTGTACAGTTAGCTCGCCGGTGAGCTTTGGAAGGTGCTCTGAGGCAGGGCTCATCGAGCGGCCCATCGACGAATGTATCCAGTGTTCGTGGATTTGTTTGTGGCAAGTGGCGCAGGCCTTTGAGCCTACGTAATCCTGGGCTGAGGCAATTCCTGCGTAAAGAAGAAGGGCCAGGAACCGCACGCTATTTCTTCCTCGCAAAGGGTGTCGCCTTGATGATTCCGGCCCCTTCGCGAATCGTTACCAGTTGGTCACAGGCTACCTTTCGCAGCTTTTCGATGGTGCCATTGGGCCAGCGGATATCAAGGTCAGCTTCGGTGGCTGTGCCGAGGCCGAAGTGGAGGCGGAAGTCGTTGACGGAGTAGAAGCTCGATTGGCTTAAGACTTCCTGGGCCTGCTTGTTGCCGTCATAGTAGGCAGTAACCCTTCCGCCGATGGCGCTGCGGTTGGACTTTACGCCTTCGAGCTTGACCTTGAGCCAGTGGGCAGAACCGGCGAGATCGTTGCGCAGGAGCGAAGGCGGCTCATGCAGATTCAGGATCAGAATATCGATGTCGCCATCGTTGTCGAAATCACCGAAGGCGCAGCCACGGCTGGAATGGGATTCGCCAATTGCGGGGCCAGCCAGGTCAAAGATCTCTTCGAATTTTCCACCACCAAGATTGCGGAAGAGCACGCGCGGCGTGGCGAAGGGATAGGCGGGGAGCTTTGCTTCAAGCTCAGGATAGACGTTGCCGGTGACATAGAAAAGGTCGGGCAGCCCATCGTTGTCAAGGTCGACTATGCCCGCGCCCCAGTTGATGTAGCGGGTTTCGACGGCCAGGCCGCTGCGAGCGGTGACGTCTTCAAACATGCCCTTGCCGTCGTTGCGATAGAGGACGTTGGAGTCGTCGGCGAAGTGGGTCTTCAAGATATCGAGATTGCCGTCGAGATCGAAGTCTCCGATGCCAAGGCCCATGCCGGCTTGCTCCATGCCGTCTTCGTTGAGGGCGACGCCGCGCTCAAGGCCCACTTCTTCGAAGGTGCCATCGTGCTTGTTGCGAAAGAGGAAGCTGGAGGTGGAATCGCAAGCGACATAGATGTCGGGCCAACCGTCGTTATCGAAGTCTGCGGCAACGGCCGTCATGCCGTAGCTGCCGCGGGCCTTGGCGATGCCTGACTTTTGGCTGACGTCGCTGAAAGTGCCATCGCCGTTGTTGTGATAGAGCGAATGGTAGCCGGAGGGCAAGCCGCGCGGGCCGCAATTGACGGGGACGCCCTTCCAGTTGCAGTAGGAGTTCTGGCCTGGCTTGGGTACTTTGTTGGGGTCGAAATCGACGTAGTTGGAGACAAAGAGATCGAGGCGGCCATCGCGGTCGTAGTCGATGAAGGTGCAACCGGCTCCCCAGCGGCGGGCCTTGTCCAGCAGGCCAGCTTCGGCAGTGACGTCGGTAAAGGTGACGACGCCTTTCGAGTTGGGGCCGTTATTGCGATAGAGGACGTTTTGGCCCCAATACGTGACAAAGAGATCGTCCCAGCCATCGTTGTTGTAGTCGCCCGCGCAGACGGCTGAGGCCCAGCCTGTTTTCTTGAGGCCAGCGGCTTCGGTGACATCGCTGAAGGTGCCGTCGCGGTTGTTTTTGTAGAGGCGGTTGGTGGCGGTGGAGCCTTCAAGGGTGGTGCCGTTGAGGAGGAAGATGTCGAGCCAGCCGTCGTTGTCGTAATCGATGAAGGCGACACCACAGCCGATGGTTTCGAGCAGGTATTGCTTGGCCTCGCGACCGCCATAGGTGCAGGCTTCGAGCAGGCCAGCCTGTTTTGCTACGTCGATAAACTTTGCATTGAAGGGTAGACCTGAGGGCTTGCCGCGCTGGAGAGGCCGCGCCACTCTTGAAACCACGCCTTGCCCGGCAGCAATACCCGCAGCAAGGAGTGAGAAGAGTGAGCGCCTCGTCGTTTTAAGCATCTGTCAATCGTTTTACCAGATTGTTCTCTCCCCCGACGTCGGTGAGGCGGAATTCGCGCCCCTGGAAGAAGTAAGTGAGGCGCTTGTGATCCATACCGAGCAGGCCCAGCATGGAGGCATGCAGGTCATGCATGGTGACTTTGTCTTCAACTGCTTTGAGCCCGATCTCGTCGGTTGCTCCGATCACCTTGCCGCCCTTGATGCCGCCACCGGCCATCCAGACCGTGAAGCCGTAGGGGTTATGGTCGCGGCCATTGCGATTGCCACCACCGCCTTCTGCGCCATCGGTGAAGGGAGTGCGGCCAAAGTCTCCACCCCACAACACAACGGTGCTTTCGAGTAAGCCGCGAGACTTCAGATCAGCCAGCAAGCCGGCAATTGGCTTGTCGACTTTTTTGGCCATGAATCGGTGATTCTGGTCGCATTCGTTGTGGCCATCCCAGCCCACTTCGGCTCCCTTTTTGCCACCCGAGTAGAGCTGGACGAAGCGGACTCCTTTTTCTACCAGTCGACGGGCCATCAAACACTGCGTGCCGAATTCGGCAGACATGGGGTCGTCGATGCCGTACATCTTGCGGGTCACATCACTTTCTTTCGAAAGATCTGTGACATCAGGAACCGACATCTGCATCTTGAAGGCAAGATCATAGGAAGCCATGCGGGCGGCCAGTTCTGAATCGTCATTGCGGGCTTCACGATGGTTCTCGTTCATCCCCTTGAGCAGCTCGAGCATCTGGCGTTGCTCGTTGTCGGACATGCCTTCAGGTCTGCGGATATTGAGGATGGGTGGGCCTTCGCTGCGTAACACGGTGCCCTGGTAGGAGGCGGGGAGGAAGCCTGAGCCGTAGGCGGGTGAGCCGGCCTTGATGCCGCCGTCGAGCATGACGACGTAGGCGGGCAAGTTTTCGCTTTCGTTGCCAAGACCGTAGACGACCCAGGAGCCAACGCTGGGACGGCCTACCCTGCCCCAGCCCGTGTTGAGCCAGGTTTGCCCGGTGACATGGGTGAAGCCATCGTGATGGCAGGAGCGGATGACCGCAAGATCGTCGGCGTGGGCTGCTACGTTTTCGAAGAGCTCAGAGATTTCGATTCCCGACTGGCCGCGCTTCTTGAATTTCAAGGGCGAGCCCATGAGCGGAGTTCTATCCATGTTGGAGAACTGGAAGTCCACCTTGCCGAAGCTCTTCGGGATGGGCTGGCCGTGCAGCTTGTTCAGCTCAGGCTTTGGATCGAAGGTATCGATGTGGCTTGGGCCACCATGCATGAAGAGGAAAATGACGCTCTTGCCCTTTGCATCGAAGTGAGGCTTTTTGCGGGCAAAGGGATCGGCAATCGTTGCGGCCGGCAGCAGTGAGGAGGCTGCCATGGCGCCGAAGCCGAGGCCGCTCTTTTCGAGAAAGTTACGTCTCGATACCGCTTGAATCGTCTTTGGACAATACTTTGACATGAACTTTCTCCTAGTCGAGATACAGAAACTCGTTGGTGTTGAGCAGCGCGAGACAAATCTGGTCAAGACTGAGCGCAGCAGCCTTATCCCGCTCCGCCGTCCTGGGCAGCCTGCCAAGAACCTGTTGCCAGGCCACATCCAGTTGTTTTTTAGTGTCGCCCGGATGTGTTTTGCGGGCCATTGCGGCCAGCCGCTTCGCCTGGCCCACCATGAAGTCGCCATTCATCAAGGTGAGAGCCTGTGGTGCGACTGTCGTGTTGTCGCGGCGAGAACAACTCATGGAGCTGTCGGGGGTGTCGAAGGTAGTAAACATCGGCATCGGGAAGGTGCGCTTAACGTAAAGATAGACGCTGCGGCGAGTGTGCTCCCGTTCGTCCATGGCTTCGGGCCATTGGTTGCGGGCCCACATCACGGTGTATTCTTCCTTGCTCAATTTAGGGATCACGGGCCGGCCGCCCATCTTGAGGTTCAGATCGCCACTCACTGAGAGTACTGCATCGCGGAGAGTTTCAGCGTCGAGACGTTGCCGGTTCATGCGCCACAGATACTTGTTGTTAGCATCCACTTTGGTGTTGCCTTCATGAGCCTCGGTAGACCGTTGATAGGTGTCGGACAGCAGGATCATACGGTGCAGTTTCTTGAGGCTCCAGCCTTGAGAGACGAATTCGCTGGAAAGCCAGTCGAGGAGTTCGGGATGGGTTGGCTCTTCTCCCTGCCGGCCGAAATCATTTGGTGTCCCGACGATGCCGCGGCCGAAATGCCAATGCCAGACGCGGTTCACCATTACCCTTGCGGTGAGCGGATGGTCTGGCTCGGTGAGCCAGAGCGCCAGTGCCTTGCGGCGGCCCAGTTTTTTCTCGGGATCATCTTCGATCGTTTTACCTCCGGCCAACATGGCCGGGAAGGCAGGCGGCACTGCTTCGCCCTTTGCGCGCCAGTCGCCCCGATGCGTCATGTGAATGGTGGGTGTGACGGCGGCGTGTCCCAGCACTGTAGCTGTTTGCGCGACAGGGTTTGCCTTGAGTGCAGCCCTGCCCAATTCCACGATCAGGGCCTCGCGCTCTTTACTTTCTTCGGGGGTAAGAGGAATGTCGGCTTCTTTGCCTTCAGCGTTTTCCTGCAGCCCGGCTTCAGTCATGGCGATTTCGATTTTTGCCGCCAAAGTCCGCTCGGCAACGCTTCGCTTGTCTACCGGCTTGTCGTAAGCCGCGAGGACATCAGCGCTGAAGCGCTGGCGCACTGCGTCCACAACACGCTTCCGAGCTGTCTGGTCGATACGCTGAATGGCACCTTTGAATTCCTCTACCTTCAACCAGCTCGGGTAGCCTGACTTGAAGCCGAAAGTAGAGAACTGGCTCACCACCGGAACTTCTTTCTCCTCGCTACCTGCAAAGACGGCCATCATGGCGTGATAGTCCTTCTGGGTGACCGGGTCGAACTTGTGGTTGTGGCATCGGGCACAGCCGAGGGTGAGGCCAAAGAAAGCTTCGCCGGTGGTGTCGACGACATCGGTCAACCACTCGTAGCGTACCTGGCCACCGAAGAGGGCGGCCTCATGATAGGCGGGGCCGATGGTGTACATGCCGGTGCCGATCAGGGCGTTCAGGTTCTTCACTTTGCTTTCGGGAACCTTGAAGCCGCCATCGAGATCGAGGTTGTCCGGGTACAACTCATCTCCGGCCAATTGTTCCTTGACGAAACGGTCATAAGGCTTGTCTTCGTTCAGGCTCTGAATGACGTAATCGCGGTATCGCCAGGCATTGGGGAAATAGATGTCAGTTTCAAAACCACCGGTGTCGGCATAGCGGACGACATCGAGCCAGTGCCGTCCCCAGCGTTCTCCGTAGCGAGGCGAGGCGAGCATACGGTCTACGACTTTGGAATAAGCTTCGGGGCTGCGGTCGGCCTCGAAGGCGTCCAGCTCTGCCGGTGTGGGAGGTAAGCCCAGCATGTCAATGCTCAGGCGTTTCAAGAGAGCACGCCTGCTGGCCGCTCCAACCGGAACCAACTTTTGCTCCTTCAGCTTCGCCAGTACAAAGGCATCAATCGGATTGGCAGCACCCGCAGGTACACTGGGTTTCTTCAATTTCTGAAACGACCACCACGTGGGCTGAGCCTGGATTGCAGCATCGCCCCATTTGGCACCCCCATCAATCCAGTTGCGGATTGTTGCCACTTCCATCTCAGTCAAAGCCTTCTTGCCCGGGGGCATTGCGAGACTGCCCTTGCGCTCTACAGCTTGATAGAGAATACTGTCGTTTGCCTTGCCGGGCACAACAGATGCGCCACGTGCCCCGCCTTGCAGCATTGCCTCGCGGCTTCGCAAGTCAAGCCCACCCATCTTGGCGGCTCCGTGGCACGACACGCATTGGGTAGCCAAAATTTTCCGGGCTGATTCGTCGTCTGCCCAAGCAGACAGCGCGCAGCAGACCGCGATCCATAAAATTCGCATGTGCACCATTTCTATCAATCTCTTAACCTTTTGGCAATCCCAAGCGCCAATCCTTCAAGCTTTTTTGTAGCCAAACTTCATTCCGCTCCGCGTGGCAGGAGAAGCACGCGTTGGGACTTTCCTGCCTGCCGAAGCGAATTGTGGGCTCCGCCCGAGGCTGATCGTCAATCTGATGATTACGAGCAGCGAATAGCAGACTGTTCATAATTTTCGGCATGTGACAGTTCACACATCGGGTTGCGTCGCCGCCGGAGTGGCGAGTGTGTCCCACCGCAGAATACTTTGCTGGATGACATTGCAGACACATCTGATTGGAGTCAGCCTCATGCTTGAGCGAGGTGCGATTCGCGCCAGGGTTTACAGGATGTGGATCGTGGCAATGGCCGCAATGGGCTTCACCTTTCTGAAAGCAGGCCGACCGCTCAAAGGACTCGACGATGAAGGTAGTTTCGCGGAAGCGGCCATCGCGGTAAAAGGCCTTGCGCGAAAACTCTGCATAGGGACGGCGCTGGTAGCGCTGGGGAAAACCCTGAGGCTCACGAATTGCAGACTGCGCATGGCATTGCGCACAAACCTCGACATAGCCACGGTGATCCATTTTTTTGAAGCTCCACTTGGCGGGGCTCCCCTTGACGTGTGCGGCGGATGGGCCATGGCACATCTCGCAATTTACGCCGGGCTCGAGGAATCCCTTGTCCTCAAACTGGCTGGTGTGGCAAGGGGCACAGTTCTGCTGATAGGAAGTGACATCGCGCATGCGGTGGAAATTTCCTAACTCTGTGCGTGCCGAATCGGGAGGGTCAATCATCCTCCAGTAGTTGATCCATTCGCCTTTGAGGTTGTTGTACTGCAAGGGGAGGACGTGCAGTTCGTTATTGGCAGTCCTTGTGGCGTAGGCCTGCTGCCATTTCGACCCAATGGTGTAATCCACCCGGAATCGATCCCACAATCCGCTTTCGCGGCGCAAATCCACAAAATATTTGCCGTCTTCAATGATGCCTTTAACCAGGGCATTGCCCTGGCCACCGAAAGCCGCCAGTTTGGAAAAGTCTCCCAGGACGGCCTCTGGTTCGATCTTGCGGAGCATTTTGGCCATGCCGGTGCCACTCCAGCTATCCCATTGCGCCCGATGGCAGGGCTGACAGGATTGGCTGCCTGCATAAGAGCTGCGAGAGTCGCGCGCTTGTTGGACAAGCGGTTGCCGGGTGGAGCCCAATACTTTTTCTGAGACTTCAATCAATTTTTGCCGTGCTTGACGCCATTCGCGTTCTGGCATACCTTCCGGGGTCTGGAAGCGATCCAGTGCCGCCAGTGTCTCTTTGGCCTTGACTTTGGCAGCCTGCGTTTCGCCCCGGTTGGCGAGAACGGCGGCCAGCGTGCCGGTAAGGAGGGGGTTCTCGGGATAGAGCCTCAAAGACTCCCGGGCGTAAAAAAGGCCAGTTGGGTAGTCGGTCAGATCAAAGCTGGCGCGAGCGCCGGCTTCATAAACCTGAGCAAGCAGCCAGGATGCAGGAAACTTCTTCAGAAACTCACTGACGCGGGTTCTGCGCGCCAACGGATCGACTTCGCGATAAAGAAGCTGAAAGGCCTTGCGCTCTTCGGAATCCTCCACCTGATCGAGCAAAGTCATCCCGCGCGATTGGCCTCGCCGAAGCGCTACGTCCAGATCCTGGGCCAACAAAGCGCAACTGAGGAGGTACAGCAACATAAACTTTTTTTCGCTGCGGCTAATTATTTCAGATTATGAAGTTGAAGTGAATTTTAATCTGATATAGACTTAACCCACGATATCGGGGGACGTCTCGTCCTTCTGCAGCGAAACCCGCTATACGTCTATTCGGGAGGCAGTATCACGATGATCAGAAGTACCTTGCTCGTCTTTGTGCTCAGTATTTTAAGTGCAACCGCAGCATTTTCTCAGGCTTCCAGCGCCACTATCAACGGAACACTGCGCGACTCCTCGGGGAGCATCATCCCTGGAGCCGCACTTGTGCTTCGCAATCCATCCACCTCGGTCGAAACCCGCTCTACGAGCAATGAATCCGGCTATTACGCCTTCCTGAACATCCTTCCAGGCCAGTACACCCTCGAAGTGTCCAAGGCTGGTTTTCGCACAAACAAACTCAGCCAGTTCACCCTGGCCGTGAATCAGACGGCAACCATTGACGTAGTGATGGAAATCGGCTCGGTGGATCAATCCATCAACGTCGAAGCCATCGGTGCTGAAGTTCAGGCCTCAACTGCTGAAATTGGTGCTGTCGTTGCACGGCAACAAGTCGTTGACTTGCCGTTGAACGGACGCAACTTCACACAGCTTCTTTCGCTCACCCCCGGAGTTGCTCCAGTTAGCGTTTCTCAGAACACGGGTTCGGGCTTCGCCCATCCTGGCATTGGCGCCTTTATCTTTCCGGCCATCAACGGCCAGACGAATCGTTCCAATTTCTGGACTTTGGACGGTATTACCAACCAGGGGCTGATGCTTTCTACTCCTGCGGTAAATCCGATCGTAGATGCGATCGCCGAATTCAAAGTGCAATCGCACAATGATCAGGCTGAATTTGGTGGCGTACTCGGTGGTGTGATCAACGTTGCAACTCAGAACGGCACCAACCAGCTTCATGGCTCCGCCTGGGAATATGTTCGCAACAGCGAGTTTGATGCCCGTAACACTTTCCTGCCGCTGGTAACTCCCTTCCGTCAGAACCAGTTCGGTGGCGCCATCGGTGGCCCGGTTGTAATTCCGAAAATCTTGAATGGACGCAACACTACGTTCTTCCATGGTGCCTACCAGGGATGGCGCTTCCGCAGGGCAAACAATGCTCTGTTCCGTGTGCCTACAGCTGCCAACCTCAATGGCGATTTGAGCGACGACGCAAGACAGATTTTTGACCCCTTCACCTCACGCGCCAACCCGAATGGAACCGGCTTCGTCCGTGATCCTTTTGCCGGCAACCGGATTCCGGCCAGCCGTATCAGCCCTGGAAATCTGCTTTATGCCAGAACCACCTTCCCGGTTGGTGGTGCTCCGATTACCTCGGACCGTAACGCACTGGACCCGTCGGGCTTCAGCCAGAATCAGGACGAATATTCCTTCCGTGTCGACCGTGTTCTTAGCCCCAAGGACAACGTATTCTTCCGCTTGAGCCACTCCATGCTGGACCAGACAGCTTCGGGCGGGCGTCCGATCCTTGCCAGCTTCCGTGAGTTCAATGCAATGAACATTGGAACCAGCTGGGTTCACACCTTCAACCCGACCACAATCTTGCAGGCGCAGTTCGGCCGGCTTGTAAACGTGGACAATAGCGGCACCCGCTTCCGCAGTCTGCCCGCGAATTTCGTTCGGGATGTCGGCTACAATCCCGTTTTCTGCTGCAACTTCCTGGATGGTCAAACTCTTGTACCTGCACTCAACATCGATGGCTGGGTTAGCGGAGCTGAAGGTAGCTCATTCAACCGGCCCTCAGACGTTTGGCAGTACAAAGCCTCGTTCACGAAAATCAAGGGCAATCACCAGCTCAAGATGGGTGGCGAATGGAACAACATGGACTTCCTGGGTTCGCCAAGAAATGCCAGTGCGACCTATCGCCCCATTCAAACGTCTAACCCGCAAAGCCCCGGCAACACCGGCAGCCAGCTCGCCAGCTTTCTGCTCGATGTGCCCGACGCAGCCGGCTTCCGCAACCGCTCGACAACGGTTCGTCGCGGCGGCCATATGGGCTTCTTCATTCAAGACCAATGGAAGTTTTCGTCGCGCCTGACCATCAATCTGGGCTTCCGCTACGACAAAACCTTCATTCCGCCACTCGGCCAGGAAGGCAACGAGAATATCTTCACCGGCGGCTATGACCTGCAACGGGGTGTTTACCTCATCCAGAAGCAGCCCGGCTCATGCGAAGAACTCAGGAAAGCACCTTGCGTACCCGGCGGAAGACTACCTGCAAACGTAGAACTTCTCCCCAACGCAAAGCTGTACAAGAACACGAATGACAACTGGCAGCCCCGTGTTGGCTTTGCTTACCGTATTGGCCCCCGCACAGCAGTCCGTGCGTCATTCGGTATCTTCTTTGACAACTACGCCGCTGTGGTTCAGACCGCTCAGAACTACTCCGCTCAGTGGCCCAGCGTTGGCGAACAGTTGCAGGAAAACCTGAACAATCCCACCGCCGCACAGCCGACACCTACCTTTAACGGCCGCAACCCGTTCCCGTCAGGGGCACTTCCTGAAGCGACACCGTTCAATCAGGTGCAGTGGTACATGGATCCTAACTTCCAGAACCCATATTCGCTGCAATGGAATTTCGGCGTACAGCATCAGATCAATTCCGACACTGTCGTGACTGTCAACTACGTTGGCTCCGGCTCCCGCCGTCTCGACATTGGTGGTTTCTACAACGTTGCCACCACGCCAGGCCCGGGCAACTTCCGGGAACGCGCGCCGTTCCCTTACATTCGCCCCACTTACTATGACCGCAGCTGGGGTCGCGGTAACTATCAAAGTATGCAGTTCCTGCTCGACAAGAAATTCAAGGGCGGCTTTGCATACATGGTCAACTACACCTATTCAAAGTCGATCGACATCGGTTGTTCGGGATGGTATGGGGTAGAAGGTTGCTCCATTCAGGATCCTTACAAGTTCAATAACGACCGCAGCGTTTCGGGCTTCGACCTGACGCACGTGGCCACAATGAACTTTGTTTACGAACTCCCCTTCGGCAAAGGCAAACGCTTCCAGACCAACAACAAGGTAGGCGACTACATTCTTGGCGGCTGGAGGACCAACGGCATTATCCGTCTGAGTTCCGGCCAGCCCTACAATCTTCAGATCAATGGAGATTTGGCGAATACCGGCAACTCGAATTACTTGCGCCTCAACTTCCTGGGAAATCCAAAGCTCGATAACCCAACGACGGGCCAATGGTTCGACAGAAGCAAGGTGGCGGCACCTGCACCTTTCACCTTCGGCAATTCAGGCCGCTTCCGTATGCGCTCGGACGGCTGGGAGAATTTCGATCTCTCGGTCTTCCGCGAATTCGGGCTCGGTGAAGGCCGTCGCTTTGAGCTTCGCGTAGAAGGGTTCAATATGTTCAACCACCCTGTTTACGGCCCTCCCAACGCCAATCTGTCGAATGCACAACTTTTCGGCACTGTCACCGGCACGGCTAACCAGCCGCGTCAGCTTCAACTTGGTGGTAGATTCGTGTTTTAATGCTTTTCCTGATTGTTCTGCTGGCCTCATTGGCATTCGCACAAAACCCTTGCCAGGGGCCGGCAGATCTCGAACAACAACTTAAGACTAAACCCGCCGCTAGCGTACACAATGCGCTCGGCGGGTTTTTCATTTCCCGGCAGCGCACTGATTGCGCAATCGCCTCTTACCGTGAGGCAATCCGCCTCGACCCGCGATTCTTCCCCGCCCGTATCTCGCTTGGTAATTTGCTGATCGAAACTAACCAGATCGCCGATGCGCAGGCACAGTTTCGCAGCGTACTCAGCGCTCAGCCGAAGAACGCCCTCGCCTTGCGAGGCATCTCAAGGGCACTGATTCTCGATTCGAAATTCAGGGCAGCCTCCGTTTACCTCGAAGAAGCACTGCTACTCGAGCCACGTGAACTCGGCCACTATATCGCTCTTGGCTATGCCTATGTGGAAGCGCGGAATTTCGTCAAGGCAGTCGCGATTCTCGAGCGTGCCCGCAAATTGCAGCCAGCAGCAGAACCGGTGCATTTCAATCTTGGCCGCGCATTGGCAGGGCTCGAACGCTTCGAAGATGCGGCCGCTTCTTTCACCGAAGCTCTGCGGCTGAACCCGACAAGCGAAGATGCGCGGCTGTCGCTGGCACGGGCACTCATTGCGTTTCGAAACTACGAAAAAGCTTTGCCACTGCTTGCGGCCTACCGCGGACCGGATACGTTCGAGCGCAGCTACCTGCGAGGCCTTGCCCTGCGTGGCGTCGATCAGTTGGCTGAGGCAAAAGCTTCATTCGAAGAAGCCGTAAAGATCAACCCGCGTCATGCCGATGCAAGCTACCAGCTCGGCTTTGTGTTGGCCCGCCTGGGTGATGCGGCAGGGGCGAGGAAGCATCTGGAAAATGCCCGATCCATAAACCCGCAATCCTCGGATATTCACTTTCAGCTCGCCACGGTCTACCGAAAACTAAACGAAGTGGAGTTGGCAAACATCGAGCTTGCTACTGTGCAGAAGCTCAAGCAGGCGGCCGCATCGGCGGAAGTCGCCAGCTCTACAGCAGACCGGGCGAACGCCGAGTTGGTCGACGGCGATCCCCGGCGTGCTATCACCACCTACACCGAAGCAATGAAGCTCGAGCCCAACAACCCCCGCACGCATTACAATCTTGCCCTCGCGCAAGCCAGGATCAATGATGCTCGTGCAGCGCGGCAGTCACTGGATCGCGCACTTGCCCTTGACCCTTATTTCGCCGCTGCCCATCATCGCTCAGGGCTGCTTTTGTTGGGTGCAGGTCAGTTTGCGACTGCCGAGGCTGCGCTTCGCCGCGCCATTGAGCTGGACCCGCAATTTGTCGCAGCGCACTCCGATCTTGGCGTGCTGCTTGGGCAGCAATCACGATTTTCTGAAGCCGAACAGCAGTTTCGCATCAGTACAGAACTCGACCCCAGCGCCGGACTCGCTTTCCTCAACCTTGGCCTGATGAGGGCGAGCCAACAGCGCTTTGCCGATGCATATCGAGACATCGGCCAGGCGCTAAGGCTGCTGCCATCGAACCCCCGCGTCATGAGTTCGCTGGGGATGGTTGCCTCGCGCATCAATCGCTGGAAAGAAGCGCTTGCCTTATTCGCCAAAGTAGTCGAACTGGAGCCAGACTCTGCAGAGGCACGTCTCAATTTGGGCATAGCGCAAGCCGATCAATTCGATCTGGCCGCCGCAAGTGCTTCTTTTGGCGAAGCGGTCCGCCTTGCTCCGAAGAGCGCCAGCGCGCATTACAATTTCGGCCGCGCCCAGTTTGATCTTAAGCAATACGAAGTCGCACAAAAACATCTGGAACTAGCGTTGGAACTGGACCCCAAATCCGATCCCGCGCTTTATCTGTTGGCGCTGACTCACAAGAACTTGGACCACCCTCGTGAGGCCGCCGGGATCATCGATCGCCTGATTGCTCGCAAGCCCAACGACCAGGATGCACTCTTCCTTCTGGGGCAAACAGCGATTCAACTCGAAGACCGCCCCCGTGCCATCGCGGCTTGGGAAAAGCTGGTTCGGCTCAAGCCTGACCACAACGAAGCGCTTTACGCACTCTCGCGGAATCTGCAAGCCACCAATCCAAATCAGGCAGCTGTATACCGCAAGCGTCTGGCAGACCTTAAGCTATCCAGGCAAGTTGCCGAAGAGGCGGAGGCAATGGGCAATTTTGGCCTAAGTGCGGCCGCTTCGCATGATTGGCCTCGCGCTATCGAACGTATCAATGAAGCGATTCAAATCTGCGGTGATTGCCGTGCGCGTGCGGATTTGCATAAGAACCTCGGCCTCACTTATGCCCGGGCTGGAGACATGGGAAATGCCGAGCGCGCATTGCGGCAAGCTCGCGAGGCTAAACCGGGCGACATTGAAATCGTGCGCGCGCTCGAGATGATCCGTCTTCGAAGCAAACAATAGCGTTTCCATCTGAACTATATACTGTAAAGATTAAGGACACCGAAACCGGTTCGGAAGTCGTCTAATTGGCAGGATCCAGGAAGTTCATGAAAAATATCTTGTGTTTGGTTTTGGCGGGCGCAGCATTGGCTTTTGCTCAGGCTCCGAAGGCGGGTAAGGTTGAAGTGTTCCCCCTCGACCAGGTAAAGGCCGGGATGAAGGCCACGGCCTGGACGGTGTTTGAAGGCTCCGAAGTGGAAGCAGTTCCGATTGAAATCATTGGCCTGTGGAAGAATGCCTGGGGGCCGAAACAGGACATCATTCTAGCCAAGATGTTTGGCAAAGCGTTGCGGACAGGTGTTGCAGGCGGGATGTCGGGGTCTCCCGTATACATTGACGGGAAATTGGTGGGTGCGGTGAGCTTGCGGATCAGCGTTTTCTCGCCAGATGCAATTTGCGGGATTACGCCAATCGACCTGATGCTCGAGATCAACCAGTTTGATTCGTCCAAGCCAAAGGACGCAAAGACGCCACAGACTTTGGCCGCGAATCAGCCAGTGCGGGTGCCTGAGAATGTGCTGGCTGGAGCGATGATGCAGCATATTGATACCCCGCTCACCTTCTCCGGCTTTCATGAGGCGACATTACAGAATTTTGGAGGGGCCTTGCAGCAGATGGGTCTGCGGCCAGTGATGGGTGGGGCCGGGGGGGCCAATTATGAGACCAAGCCCGCTTCAGACTGGAAGACTTCGCTACAGCCGGGACAGCCAATTGTCGGGGTGCTGGTGTCTGGAGATATGAATATCTCGGGGCTTGGTACTGTCACTTACAACGATGGCAATAAAGTGTTGGGCTTTGGCCACCCTTTCTTCAATATGGGGCCGCTCGATATGCCGATGGCCAAGGGCGAGATTCTCACTGTGTTGAGCTCCAGCTTTCAGCCAAACAAGGTGGGCAATACGACCGAGATTGTGGGCGCGTTGCGGCAGGACCGTCATAGCGGGATTCAGGGTTTGCTCGGCGAGCAGGCAGAGACGATTCCCGTGACTTTGAAGGTGCGGAATCTGGGAGCCAAGGGCGGAGTAGCGGGCGAGAAGGATTTTCGCTTCAACGTTTTTGCGAATCAGAAATGGACCCCGTTTTTGATGACGATGACGATGTTTAATTCGATTTCAGGATCAAACGAGTTTTCCGACGAGACCACCTATAAGCTGAGCGGCAAGGTGGAGCTCGATGGGTTGCCGTCGCTGGATTTGAGCGGCATGGCGACTGTGAGTGATAGCCCGATGCCCCCGGCGATTGGACTTGCCAGCTGGTGGGGCGACAAGTTTAACCGGCTCTTTGCGAATACGCTGGAGAACCCGAAGTTGAAGGCCGTAAATGCAACGATTGACTTGATTCCAGAGCGGCGCGCAGCAACAGTTGAGAGCGCGTGGATTGACAAGACGGAAGTAGACCCTGGTGAGGAGATTGCACTGAAGGTGTTTGTGCAGCCCTATCGCGGAGAGAGATTGAGCAGGTCGCTCAAGATTAAAATCCCGAGCGGCTTGTCTAAGGGCGAACACAAAATTGTTCTTGTCGATGCGGATACCTTGAACCGTGCACCCTTTGTTGCAGGAAACGCAAATCGCTTTATCGAATTGTCGCAGACAGTAAATCTGATCAATCAGGAGCGAGTAAATACACAGCTTTATGCCGTGATCACGAGTATGAAACCGACGGTGTATCTCGACGACAAGAGTCTGACGAGTTTGCCGAGTTCGGTAATGAATGTGCTGCAGGCTGGACGCGCACCGACGCGCCCGATGCTTACCTTGCTTGAGTCTTATACAGAAGCCGCCGCGATTCCTTTTGATTACGTGGTGAGCGGCAATTACAGTTTGCGCTTTACGGTGCGCTAAGGATCTTTTTTCTCACATGTACAAATCTGCTTTGGTTTTTCTGAGCCTTGCGCTCACGGCACTGGCTGTAGATACGCGTTATTGGTCGCAAGATGCACAGTCTGATTTTGAGAAGGGCAATTTGAAGAAGGTTGCACTTAGAAGTGATGGGCGCTTGTCGTTGTCTCCGGCAGTGAAGGAGCTGGCCGACCCTTCGATTCCCTATTTGTGGACGGCGGTGACTGGTTCGAACGGTGCTGTATACGCAGCGGGCGGCCCCTCAACGAACAAGAGCGCAATTTTTGAATTGTCTCGAGGCGGGCAGTCGAAGAAGTTCGCCGAAATTGAGGGCATGAACATCTTCGCCCTTGCAATAGATCGCGTGGGCCGCATCTATGCAGGGTCTTCGCCCGATGGAAAGATCTACCGGGTAAGTGCCGCTGGGGTGGCGGAGGTCTTTTACGACCCCAAGGCGAAGTACATCTGGGGCCTGGCATTCTTGCCGAATGGTGATTTGCTGGCTGCGACAGGGGACAAGGGTGAACTGCACCGGATTACTCCAAATGGCAGCGGCAAGGTATGGATGAAGCTGG
Source organism: Bryobacter sp. (assembly GCA_022843625.1). GTDB lineage: Bacteria > Acidobacteriota > Terriglobia > Bryobacterales > Bryobacteraceae > Bryobacter. Next base: position 70,299 of record JALHNH010000009.1, read on the forward strand.
ATGAGGACCACGTACGCTCACTTGCAGTGGATGCCAAGGGTGTTGTTTATGTAGGTACGGAGCCGGGCGGGTTGATTATCAAGGCGGATGATCAGGGAAATCCGTTTGTGGTTTATCAGTCGGCCAAGCGTGAGGTAACGGCGCTGGTGGCTGCTAAGAACGGTTCGATTTATGCGGGTGTGATCGGGCAAAAAACCTCGGGGCAATCGCAGTTGATACCGATGATGCAGCCGCCGGTTGTGACTGCCGCGCCGCCTCCGCAACAGGGTGCGCCTCAACCCAGGCCCGTAAATGTGGCGGCACCCATAGTGCCGAATATGGTTCCTGGTGGAAGCGAAATTATTCGCATTGACGCTGATGGCGCACCGATGCGGATTTGGACTGCCCCCACCGATTTGGTGTATGCATTGGCTTTTGATGCCAGCGACCGTTTACTCGTCGGGACTGGAAACAAGGGGAATCTTTACCGCATCGATAGCCCGTCGCAATCGACTTTGCTGACAAGCTTGTCGTCGACGCAGATTACGGCTTTCGCCAAAGAGGGTGCACGGCTGATTGCTGTGACGGGGAATATTGGAAAGTTCTTTGAAGTTGGTTCAGGGCTCGAGGCTCAGGGCAGTTTCGAGAGCGAGGTTTTTGATGGCGGATCGTTTACTCAGTGGGGTCGTTTGCATTCGAAGGAAATTGCTGGCGGCGGGACGATCCGGTTTGAGACACGAAGCGGGAATCTGGACCGGCCGACGCAGATGTGGAGTTCCTGGGCGGCGCTGAAAGATGGGCGTATTGCATCGCCTTCGGCAAGGTTCCTGCAGTGGCGAGCAGTGTTGTCTGGCGGGCAGCAGGATGGGCCAATGGTTTCGCAGGTGGATGTCGCTTATCTGCCCAAGAACGTAGCTCCAAGGGTGGATATGGTGGAGGCGACGCCAGCAAATTACCGGTTTCCCGCACCTTCGTCTACGATCATTCCGAGCGTGATGACATTAACGTTGCCGCCGATCGGTAAGGCTCAGGCGACCACATCGACTTTGACCAGTGACGGCTCTACATCGCCTGCGCTGACTTATGCCAAAGGGATGATTGGAGCACGTTGGCTCGCGATGGATGAGAACGGTGACGCGCTTGAATTTTCGCTTGAGATCAAGGGTGAGAATGAGCAGGGCTGGAAACCGCTGAAGGACAAAATCAAGGACCGCTATTACAGCTTTGATGCGACGGCATTTGGAGACGGGAAGTATCAGGTTCGCGTGACGGCAAGCGATTCAATTTCGAATCCTCTCAACCAGGGGCTGAGCGCGCGGGGAGTGAGCGCACCGTTTTTGATCGACAATACTGCGCCGAAGATTCTGGATCTGGGAGCAACGCCAGCTGGCGGACGAGTGAACCTGCGGTTCAAGGCTAGCGATGCCGGAAGTGTCGTGACAAAGGCGGAGATCTCCCTCAACGGCAATGATTGGCGTTTGATTGACCCGACGGTAAGACTGGCGGATTCGAAGGATCTTGACTTTCAACTCCTGGTGGACCGGCCTGGTACCGGGGAACTGACGATTGCTGTTCGAGTGACCGATGAGTTTGAGAATCAGAGCGTGGAGAAGGTCACGATTCGGTGATGCGCTGGGCGGCGGCGAGATCCTCGGGGCGGCCAACATCAAGCCAGTCGCCGTCGAGGGCGAAGAGCTTCAGGCTGAGCCCCGAGTCCAACATCTGAGTGATGGCGGAGGTGGCTTCGTACTCGCCTCGTTCGCTTAACGGGACGCGCTCCAGCTCGTCGAAGACTACAGGCGAGAAGACGTAGATCCCGGCGCTGTTCCAGTTTGTGGTCGATGTGCCTTTGACTGGTTTTTCGATGATGCGGGTGACGCGTCGATTTTCGTCGACATAGATGGCGGCGCCCTGGTAGGGATCTTCTACGTAGCGCGCAGCCAGGACTCCTTCGGTACCGGGGAAGGCGTCACGCATACCGGTGTAATGCTCTGGCTCGGCGAGAATGTCTCCGAAGGTGAGCAGGAAGGGTTCGTCCCCTACCCAGTCTTTGGCTAAGAGTGCCGCTTTGGCTGTACCGTTGACGACTTCCTGACGACGGAAGGTGATGGGGATGCCGTGAGTGCTGGCAGCGGCTTCGATCTGGTCAGCCAGATAACCCGTGACGAGGAGGACTTCTTCTACGCCTGCGGCGGCGATGCGGTCCAGGATGTGAAGCAGCATGGGGCGGCCGTTGAGGGGGATCAGGGGTTTGGGGAGCTCACGGGTGATTTCGCCCATGCGGGTGCCGCGGCCAGCGGCTAGGATGACAGCTTTTTTCATTTAGGTTCCTCGAAAGTAGGCAGAGGTAATTTAATCATTGGCAGCATCATCGCTACCTCAAGTTTGGTGATTCAAGCTTCACGACAGTTCGCCGGGTCTTACAATTTCGAGGCCGGGAAAACCGTGGGACTGAAAGTGTTTCAAGTTCCAGGTGACGAGTTGCTTCATGCCCGCTTGATGGGCGGTGAAGGCGATCAAACGGTCATAGGTCTGGCCGCCACCGAGGTTGCGTTGAGCTAGATCTTCAAGGATGGTCCAAATAGTTGATGGTGCGGGAAGAACTGGAAAATCGCCGAAGTTCTCGTGCATCATGTGGTGAACGATTGAGTGTGGTTTGCGAAAGGGGTCTGGCATGCGGGTCATGACAGAGTAAGTTTCAAGCAGGGTATGGGGAATCAGGTGAAGCAGGTGACCCCGATCAAGGCGCTGCTCGAGGTCGGCAAGGGTGGCGACGTGGAGGGGATTCCAGCTTTGCAAAGTGCAAATTAGGTAGTTGGAGTCGACCGAGAACTTCAACGAACACGGCCCTCGCGGAGATCATTGAGGAAGTCGTCTACAGCATTAGGCTCTACAGGAGAAGTTCCTGGTGGAGCGACCGCAACCAGGAATCTGCCGCGCTTTTCAACCGTGATAGTGGCAACGGGCTCGATCTCCAAGTGGCCGTTGCGGATTTGGATGTCGATTTCGGTGCCTGGGACAAGACCAGCTTGATCGCGGAGAGATTTGGGGATGACAATTCTTCCGGCATTATCAATGGTAGTTGTCATGGTATTAGATTACCATTTGGATTCCTCGAAGTTGATCGTCGATTCGGCGTCGAATTTGCGGTAGTTGGTAAATGTGTGGATCTGTTTGCCGCCTCCGAATCTCACCTTGAAGTCGATCTCCATTTTTTGCAGGAAGCCTCCTGGAGTGAAGTCGATCTGAATGGTGGTGCCGGGTTTGAACTGGCTTCCCGGGCCGACCACTTCCGATTGCCGGGTGAGGATGCGGTGGGTTTGGGGATCGAAGGTGATGCGGTGCTTATATGGGCCACCGGATTTTGGGTTGGCGGTGATAAGGTTGCCTTCGAGGCTGAGCTCGTGAGTATTTTCGAGTTCAGAGAGTTTGCCGAGATTCATGGAGTAGGTGCGCGTGAAGAGACCGCGGGCAGTTTTGCGCATGTTTTCCTGAACCTGCCTTGATTCCTTCTCGCTGAGAGGCTTGCCGTTGCGCTCGACGAGCTTGCGGTAGGGCTTGCCGTTGAGGCGAATCACGTCGAAGGTTTGTGCGCGGCTGGGGAGGTTGAGCTGAACCTCCCGGTAGGCGTATTGGTCACGAATTTTGTCTTGCTCCTGCTCGGCTGTGACCACGAGCCGGAGCACTTCTAAAGCCAGTAATAGCATTGCTAATCCCAGTTTAGTGAATGGGAGAAGCGAGTATCGATTAGTTCAACCTGAAGTTGCTGAAGGTGCTGCGCTGGATTCCGTGTACGTCCCCCACGGTGAAGTCTACTTCCACTTGGCCAGGAAGAGTGGTGCCACTGGGGAGGCGCGTATAGTCAATCGTCATTTTTGTTGCGCCGTTTTGCGTTGTGTGGCGGAGGATTTCGTGGGTCTTGGGATCGAACTGAAATACGTGGCTTTTGGTGTCGCTTGTGGCTTCGAGAGTATCCCTATTGAGGGTAAGCTTGTGGGTCTTGCTGAGGTCTCGCAACGAGGTGGTGGCCAGCTTGCTTTCGACCGCTCGCTTCATGTCTTCCTCCACTTCCCACTGCTCGGCTGGTGTGAGAGGCTTGCCGTTGCGGGCAATCATCTTGCGGTAACGCTGGCCCTGGAGCATGATGACGTCGAAGGTCTTGGTGCGCTGGCTGCCTTCGATTGGGCGATTGTAGGGGTCCAGACGCCAGTTCTCTTGCACTTCCTGATAGGTGTAGCGGGCGCGCAATTCTTGCTGGCGCTCTTCGGCACCGGCGACCAGGTTGAGGACTTCAAGGGCGGTCAGGATCAGTAGCGTCATGGATGAAATCATTATGCTTGCCTAATTGTGCTCCCGTCCAGCCTATCCCGTCAGGGCTAACCCATATAATTGCCAGATGCGCTGGTGGATCCTTACTCTGCTTTTCCTCGGGACGACGGTCAATTATCTGGACCGGATTATCCTGGGTATCCTGTTGCCAGAAATCCGGAAAGAGATTCCGATCGATGACATCCTCTACGGGCAGATCTCGAGTGCTTTTCAACTTTCGTACACGATCGGCTTTTTGATTGCGGGCAAGTTTATTGACCGGGTGGGAACGCGTTTGGGCTACTCGGGGGCCATATTGTGGTGGAGTTTGGCTGCGGCGGCGCATAGCTTTATCCGCAATCCGCTGACCTTTGGCGCTTGCCGGGCGTTGCTGGGATTAGGTGAGGCGGGGAACTTTCCGGCGGCGATCAAGAGTGTGTCCGAGTGGTTCCCAAAGAAAGACCGCGCCTTCGCAACCGGTATCTTTAACGCTGGAACAAATATCGCAACGATGATCGGTCCAGGACTTTTTGTCTACATGACGGCGCATTTTGGCTGGCGCACCTGCTTTCTGATCACCGCCAGTAGTGGACTGGTTGTACTTGTGCTCTGGTACTTCACAAAGGCAGAACCGCCACCTCAAGATGATGATGAGCCAGCAGCAGTAAAGCTGACCTGGGGCCAGGTGGCTCGCTACAAGGAGACCTGGGGCTTTGCGGCGGCCAAGTTTTTCTCCGACCCGGTGTGGTGGTTTTATCTCTTCTGGTTGCCGCCCTACTTCTATGACGTGCGGCACTTCGACATGAAACAGGTATCCTGGGCCTTCCCGTTCATCTACCTGATGGCCGATGTTGGCAGCGTTGGCGGCGGCTGGGTTTCTGGTTATTTCATGCGGTTGGGCTGGCCGGTGGGTAAGGCGCGCAAGGTATCCATGGGAATCTTTGCCGGTTGCATGCCGATTGCAGCGACTAGCGTTTTGTTTGACAACCCGTTCATCGCAATTGGATTGATCAGCCTAGCGACGACGGCACATCAGGGATGGTCTGCCAATCTTTATACGACTGTGTCGGATGTCTTCCCAAAAAGTGCTGTGGCCTCCGCGACTGGCATTGGTGCCAGTGTTGGAGGCCTGGGTGGGGTGATTTTCTCGACGCTACTGCCGGGCTACATTGTCACTTACTTCGGCTATGCGCCGATGTTTTTCATCATGGGTGCATTCCATCTGACTGGACTCTTTCTACTGCACAAGCTGATGGGCGATCTTAAGCCCATAGCTCATTAACTGGGCCATAAAGATCTTCGTGGCCGTAGGGGACGTACTCGAAGCCCCGGTTGAAGGGGTCGTCGTAGCGGATGCTGGTGTAGTTGATCCCCATAGCAGAATAGATCGTTGCCTCGATGTCTTCGGGGCGGACGTCGCGCTGACGGCTCCAGCCGAAATCGCTGGTGGCAGAGCCGAGTGAATTTGTGGAGCCGATGGCACGGCCACCTTTGATGCCTGCTCCAGCAAGAAAGGCAAACTGCTGGACGAAGTGGTCGCGTCCCTGAGCGGCAGAAAGCTGCCCGACAGTCCGGCCAAATTCACCAGCCATCACGATGAGTGTGTCATTGAAGAGGCCATTGGCTTTGAGATCTGCAATGAGTTGGCCGACGGCATTGTCGAGAGTCCTGACGCGGTTGGGCAGAACGGTTTCAGTGTAAATGTTTTGATGATCGTCCCAGCCTCCAGAGGTGATCTGGATGAACCGGGTGCCGGCGTTGGCTTTGAGGATCTTGACAGCGTTAAGGCAGGAATCGCCGAGAGCGGAGGAGCCATAAGGGATGCGCTCCGCTGCGGTGTATTTAAATGCTTCGTCGACTACAGGGTTGTACATCATGCCACGGGCGCTCTTGTAGAACGAATCCATATCTTCGAGCGGTTTGCCGTAGGGGCTGTTGGTGCGGTTGGGGGCATCGAGCTTGTTCATGAGGTCGTGACGCTCATTGAATCGGGTTTGGCCGTCTGGATTCGTTACGTTGCGAAGGCCGCTGGTGGCCGGGTTGGTTTTGAGCGGTGCGTAAGTTGAAGACAGGTAGCCGCTGCCAACGCCCTGCGCACTGTTGAGTGCGATGAAGGTTGGCAGGACGTCAGTGGGCTTGCGTTCGGCTTCTTTTTCGATCGCGACGATGGAGCCGATGTTGGGGGCAATGTCGCCAAGGACGGCGGCAGGGCTGCGGCCGATTTGCGTCCAGATCTGGGCCAGGTTGTGAACCAGCGCCCAACTTCTCATACTGCGGATGACAGTGAAGTCTGAAGTCATCGTGGAGAGCTTGGGCATGATTCCGGTGGGGAGCAGCATGCCGTTGATTGTCTCTGGCTTGAAGAGGGCAGCAGGCGTGACACCATTGACCATCTTCAGATCGAAGGTGTCGACGTGGCTGGGTGCGCCCGTGAGCAGGATGAAGATCGTGTTCTTTGCCTTGTTGATCAGAGGCACGTTGAGCTTGTCGACACGTACCTGGGCGCTGGCCAGTTGCGGCATCCAGGAGAGGGTGACTGCGCCGCCGGCCAGGCCGAGAAAGCTGCGTCGGGAGGCGAAGGGGCGGTCGAAGAAGTTTTTGTGGCGGTGTGGATGCTTCTTGATGAAATTGAGGAATTTTTCGTTATTTGTCATGATGCGCCCCTTAGTAGTTGTAGATGAAGTCGACCTTGTTATAGAGAGACCACAAGAGGTTCTCTCCCCGTTGTGTGCGCGTGGTGCCGGTGGTACCGCGCAGGGTAGCGACGGCGAGGTCGGTTTCCTCCTGGGACGGGTAGCGCGAGAGGACTGTCAGATAAAGCTGATTCACCAGTTGGTTGTCAGCCATGTTGATGAACCTGTTGAGAAGGCTTTGCTGGCCTCCAGTGTTGCTGGAGCGGATGCGCGTGATTACGAAGGCATCGTTCATCAGGTTGAGAGCCTGGATAGCAGAGCCTTCGCCTTTGCGGTCGTCATCGAGGCGATTGCCGCGCATGAAGCTGTTGAGGAAGTCTCTTGCCGCTGTATTGCCATCGGGCGTATTGCCGGTTTCGGGTAATTGCATGGCAAAGCGGACCTGACGAGTAGCGCGATCCGTATAGAGCGGGGCTGTTGGTTCGAATATTGAGTAGGTCGGCAGAATGTTACTGGTGACCGCAATCGCGTCGTGGATCTCTTCAGCCATCAAGCGCCGCACAAGATGACGGGCGAATGTCGTCTCATAGGTGGGGTTCCATTCGCCCGTGTAGCGCGAGCTCAGCTGATAGGTATCAGAACTTGCGATAGTACGCATGAGCCACTTGAGGTCATAGTTGTTTTTGCGGAAGAGATCGGCCAGGGTGTTGAGCAGTGCGGCGTTGGAGGGTTGCAGCGTCCAGTCGCCGGTGGGCGGGTTGTCCGGATCGAGTCTTGAGGGATCGAACTGATCGAGGGGCTCGACGAGGCCACGGCCCATGAAGGCGGCCCACATGTAATTCACGGTGGCGCGAGAGAACTGGAAGTCGTTAGTGACGGCGCGGGCAAAGGCATCGCGGTAGTTTTCGCCAGTGCGCGGAGCCTCTGTGCCGAACATGTACTTGGGACGGACAGTGGTGCCCAGACCATCGATCGGTTGCCGGGCAGGCCGGTTGCCCGTAGTCGTGTTTAGAGTGTAGTCGGCGCGGCCGTTATCGTTGATTGCATAGTAACGGAGGTTGGGGTTGGTGGCCGGATCGGGACGGGTCGCGGCAAATGAGGTACGGGCGAAGTATGCGGCCATGCCCCAGGAATCACTGCGTTTTGCGTTACGGCCCCAGAGGCTGAGGGAATCGAGGTGGCCCCGACCGTTGTGGCAAAGCACGCAGTTGACATGGCTGACTCCCAGGAAGGTGCCTGAGATATCGGCAGCCATCTGGTCGTAGTCATCCTGGTTCGGGCCCCCGTTAGTGTCGCTGCCAACCAGGAAATTGCCGGTTCCATCATCGAAGGTATTGCGGGACTTTGAGGCGATGAGCTCGCTGGCCATCTGGTTGTAGGGTTTGTTGGCATCGAGCGAGGCTTTGATCCAGCGGTAGAAGGCGTTGCGGCCCTGATCGAAGCGCGGGGTAACGTCGGAATTGCGCGTGTTGCGGTACATGTCACCGAAGTACATCGTCCATTTGTCAGTCCATTCAGGAGTGTTGAGAAGCTGGTTGATGAAGTCGGTTCGTTTGGTAGCGCTGGGGTTGCTGGTGAACTGGATCAGGGCGTCGTAAGAGGGAACGCGACCGGTGAGGTCGAGTGCGACGCGGCGGGCGAATTCAAAGTCGTTGGTCTTCTCCGCCGGACTGATGTTGCGCTTTTGAAGTTCAGCGTTGATGGCGATATCAATGGGGGAATCGGATACCTGATCCTGGAGTTGCTTGGTGCGAGTGCCACCCGGGATGAGAGCCTGCCGGCTAAAGTGAGACACTTCTTCGGTGAGACGGCTACGCCAGAACCGGTCTCTGGTTTCGCGAGCATATTTTTCGCGTTCAGTACTGAAAAAACTACAGTCCGTGTGATTTTCGAGATCGACTAGATCCTGTTCCTGGGCGCCCAAAAAGACGGCTACCAGGCCCGCAGTGAATATGGATGCAAACAGCTTAAAACGATTCATTTTTATCCCCGTGATGACTATAACCCGATCCATAAAATAAGTTGCTGGCGCTAAGGTGTTTTCTAGTACCACCTAAGGTACCTATGCGAGAGACAATAAGGTTTGGCTTCTTCTGTTCGCGATTTCTTCTCCGCCCGAGGCATCCTCTCAAAGGTCCATCCGAAATTCGAATTTCGCGAAGGGCAGCTTGAGATGGCGCAGGCGGTTGCGGCTGCGATGCAGGAGCACAAGCATCTGGTGGTCGAAGCCGGTACCGGCACTGGCAAGACCATGGCCTATCTGATTCCGGCCATCTTGAGCAACAAACGGGTGATTGTATCGACCGGGACGAAGAACCTGCAGGAGCAGTTGTTCTTCAAGGACATCCCGATGCTGGAGACGGTGTTTGGGCGTCCGCTGAAGGTGACTTATATGAAGGGGCGGGCGAATTATGTCTGCCGCCAGAAAGTGGATGAGGCGTCGCGAGCGGAGACGGCCTGGCTTGAGGGCATGGGCGAGGTGAGTGACTTCCGGATCATTCGCGACTGGATGCCCCAGACCGAGATGGGAGACCGCAGCGAGTTGCGTAGCTTGCCTGAGAATTCACCGGTTTGGATGAAGCTTGACGCGCGGCGGGAGCGCTGTACAGGGCAGAAATGTGGACACTTTGAGAATTGCTTCATCACATCGATGATGCGGAGGGCGGCTGATTCGGACATCATCATCGTCAATCACCATCTGTTCTTTGCCGACCTCGCTGTGAAGCAGGAGGATTTTGGCGGGATCATTCCGAAGTATGACGCGGTGATCTTTGATGAGGCGCACGAAATTGAAGATGTGGTGGGGCAATACTTTGGCGGCGGTGTTTCCAACCTGCAAGTGCAGGATCTGGCCCGCGATGTGTTGGAGTTGGCGCGGCGGAAAGAGTTTCATACCAACTCGATTGAGGATTTAGTCCGCAGCGCAGTAGCGGCCTGTGAGCGTTTTTTCGGCTTATTTGGAGAAGCCGATGGGCGGTCCAGCTTCCGCGAGCATGCCGCTTTTCTCGAAGAGTTTGGAGAAGACTATGCGGGGGCGGTAGCAGCGCTGGAAATGATGGCGACGCAGTTGCAATTGGTGGAAGGGGCGGTGGATGAAGTGATCCCGCTGCACCGGCGGGCGAAGAGTTTGCAGGAATCCATGAAGTTTTTCCTCGAATCGAAAGACCCGCGCTTCGTGTTTTGGGTGGAGCGACGAGGAAGGGGTACTCATTTGCAGGCGACGCCGATTGATGTTTCGGCGATTTTGACCGAGAAGCTGTTTGACGAGGTGCCGTCGACGATACTTACGTCGGCGACACTGGCGGTGGCGGGGGATTTTGACTTTCTGAAGAAGCGACTGGGGATTCCGAGTGCGCGCACGCTGGTGGTCGAGAGTCCTTTCGATTTCCAGAAACAGGCGCTCCTGTATATCCCCCAACACATGCCAGATCCGCGAAACGCCGGGTTTACGCTGGCGGCAGCCCGGGAGATTGTCGCCCTCCTGAAGCTGAGCAAGGGGCGTGCGTTTTGTCTGTTTACCAGCTATGCGCAGATGCGGGCGGTGTATGAGCGGGTTTCACTGGAGGTGAACTATCCGCTTCTGTTGCAAGGTACGAAGCCGCGTCACGTGTTGCTGGATGAATTTCGGGGGACACCACATGCAGTGCTATTTGCAACGAGTTCATTCTGGCAAGGAGTGGATGTGCAGGGGGACCAGTTGTCGATGGTGATCATCGACAAGCTGCCGTTCGCGGTGCCGACAGATCCGATAGTGCAGGCGCGGTCGAACCAGGTACAGGAGATGGGCGGAAAGCCTTTTTTCGATTACCAGATTCCGCAGGCAGCGATTGCGCTCAAGCAGGGCTTTGGGCGGCTGATCCGGGCCAAAAGCGACCGGGGGGTGCTGGTGCTGCTCGATACGCGGATTACGGCGCAGAAATACGGGCAGATCTTCTTTGATTCGCTGCCGGATTACGGGTTTAGTACGGAGTTGGCGGAGGTCGAGCAGTTCTTTGGAAAGCAAGACCCGAAGAAATAAAAGTTTTCGTACCTTTAGCCCATTACTTTTGTCCCAGCTCTCAAGTTTTTTCGAATCTGTCCGATGAGTTGCTTTGAGGATAAATGTCGAATGGCCCTTGTGTATGACCCCAACAAACATGACATCGAAATCGTACACGCGCAATTCAACAGGCTCATGAACGAATTGATCAAGGGTGCTATCAACCGCAATACGTTTCAGGCTTGGGAAATTGAACTGATGCTCGACATCCAGGCGGCGGATTTTGGCGACACCCCTCAAAAAGAAATGCTCAAGCGCTACCAGAAGGCAGTGCAGCGTTCTTACGACAGGGGTGTCAAGATGCCGATCAAGCTCTCTGAGTACATTGACAGCCTCAAGACGCGCCGGGTGGCCAATGCCGCAGCCCGCGAAGAAGTTGCCAGCCAAATCGCCAGCTAAACCGCTATTCTAGAAGCATGAGTGATTCGGCCGAAAGAACGGTCTTCTGCGTAAAATTGCAAAAAGAATTGCCGGCCCTGAAGGAAGTTCCCTTCGATGGTCATCCCCTCGGACAGCGCATTTTTGAGAATGTCTCCCAGGATGCCTGGAAGCAATGGGTAGAGCATATGAAGATGCTCATGAATGAATACCGGCTGAACCTCGGCACAGCCGAAGCCCAGCAGTTCATTCTGGACCAGATGGAAAAATACTTCTTCGGCGAAGGCTCACAGGCTCCGCCGGATTTTGTAGCTCCAACGCACTAATCCTTCGCAAAGTAGAGGTTCACAGCGCGTTCCAAGTCGTCATGGCTTGCCTGCACCGCGCGGTGCTCATAGCGGCTGATTGAGATCAGCAAGTTGCAGATATCCATCGGATAACAGGCGCGGAGATACTCGCGCCCATCCTGCAGACAAAGAGTGCGCAAGAACTCAGGGGCATCCTCACCGTATGGAACCTCTCTCGACCGGAAGACGCGCTGGAAGATCTGATCGAAGACATGCGGTTCTACCGGCTCGATCAGAATCTTGTTCTGGATGCGGCGAAGGAAGGCTTCGTCAGCCAGATCCGACGGGTCGAGGTTGGTTGAAAACACTACCATCATGTCGAATGGAATCTGAAACTTCACGCCATAGCGGAGGCTCAGGTAATCTACCCGGCGATCCAGCGGAACAATCCAGCGGTTCAAGAGGTCCCGAGGACTGATTAACTGACGCCCAAAGTCGTCAATGATGAAAATCCCATTGTTGGCTTTCATCTGTAAAGGTGCGGCGTAAATTCCTGACGCATCGTCCAGACGCAGTTCGAGCATGTTGGGCACGAGTTCGCCACCGACAACAATGCAAGGGCGCTTGCAAAGGATCCAGCGAGGATCAATCTCCGGGTCATCCATCTCGATCCGCTGGTGTACGACCGGATCGTAGAGCTGGATTACCTGGTTGTCTACTTCCACAGCGTAAGGCATCAGGATGCCATCCTGGTAGACCCGCAACATGCGCTCGGCAATCGAAGTCTTACCGTTACCGGAGGGGCCGTACAAGAAAATCGAGTTTTGGCTGATGAGAGCCGGCCCTAATTGGTCGAGCAGACGGTCAGGGACAATCAGATCGCTGAAGGCCATTCGGAGGGTTCGCCGGTCGACGAAGACTTTGGCTGTCTGCAATTTGGTAGCGGCTACATAGTCTTTAAGAGATACGGGCGCGGCGCTGGCGTATTGCACGATGGCGAAGCGGTCAGAGGCCAGTTGTCTTCCAGCCTGACTGAGCACAAACGAATAGTCGTTACCGATCATGCCTTTGACTTCGATCAACTGCTGCGCACGCAAGTGCTTGAAAACAACATCAATAATCGACACAGAGAGTTTGAGCGTCTGACTGAGACTGCTGAGCGAGCTGAAGCCTTCCAGCAGCAGGCGTCGCAGGACAAGGTCTGTTACGTAACCCTGGGAGAGGCCGAGATCGTCGAAGTTCTCTGGAATGGCAGGCGCGAAGCGGTTTAAGCCCGGCCCGCCCAGACCCGGCTCCAGACTCGTCAGCCCCTGCAAACTGCCGCTCGTCGAATTGCTTTTCTGTGCAATGCTGCCAAGGCTGCTGAGGCTGCTCGTAAAGGTACCCATACGCGCATAATCGGTTGTATACCTGAGAAAGTTTATGCACGAAGACCGCTTCGCCACCGTCTTCTTATATGGATGCGGCTTTTCGTCATATTGATTGCGACCCTATGTGCCGCCCAGGATTCGCCCTTTACCGATTCCAATTCGTTAGCGTGGCGGGCGCAGGCACTTGAGGAAGCTGGCCAGATTACCCAGGCATATCTGCTTTACAGTCAGGCGGCTATGATCGATTCCAAAAACACCTACGCCTCCGGCAAGGCGGCTCAGCTTCGCACCAAGGCACTCGAAAACGTCCGGTTGGCTCCAGCCGCTGCGCTCGAATCCGACACCCCCTTGCAGCAGATTAGCGATCAGGACATGCGGGATATCTCCCGCCTGCTGCCACCGCCAGCGCTGCTTCCAAAGACAGACCGAATCACTCTCTCCCTCACGGGCGACGCCAAAACCATTTACACGAAATTGCTCACCCACTTTGGAATCGACTTCCTCTTCGACGGCGATTACGACAACACGGCCCAGCGTACAGTCAAGCTGGAGGATGCAAGCTTTGACGAGGCAATCTACATCACTAATCTGGCGACCAACTCCTTCGTCAATCCGATCTCGGAAAAACTTGCAATGGTAATCCGCGATACCGATCAGAAACGGCGCGACCAGGAACGCACCGTTGCAATTACACTGCCCATCGACACGGCCATCTCCTCGCCTGAAGCGCAGGAACTCGGACGTGCCATCCAGCAGATTTTCGAGTTGCAGCGCGTGTCAATCGATACCGTCCGTGGCATGATGCTGATTCGTGACAGATGGTCGAAGGTGAAGCTGGCCCAATTGGCTCTTACTCAGCTGCTGCAACTGCGGGGTCAGGTCGCCCTTGATGTCGAATTCTACGAAGTTGCTGAGCAATCCAATCTCAGCTTCGGTTTTTCTCTGCCCACTTCGAGTCAACTTGTTCCTCTCGTGAAGCGTGCCAATCTGATCCCGGCTACTATTAATGGCTTCAAGAACCTTCTTACCTTTGGCGGAGGTTCTACTCTGTTCGGCCTCGGGGTTACCAGTGCCAACCTATTCGCGAGCATGACCTACTCAAAAACTCAGAGCCTGTATGAGACACAAATCCGGGCGCTGGATGGATTGCCTGCAACGGTTCACATTGGCGACCGCTATCCGATCATTACCCAGACCACCAGCTTTGGTGCCTCCACAGATGCCAACTCTTTGGCGACAGCACCTCAGATCCAGTTCGAAGATTTGGGCCTGACCGTAAAAATCACACCGCACATGCACGGCAACGGCGAGATCAGCCTAGAGGTAGATTCCGAGTTCAAGGTTCTTACCGGACAGACCAACAATGATATCCCGGTCATCGCCAACAGAAAGTACACGGGCACGGTTCGATTGAAAAAAGGGGAATGGGCTGTTGCTGCGGGACTCGTAACCCAGAACGAGTCGATCAATCGCAGCGGTCTGGCCGGCATCTCCCGAATCCCAATCCTTGGTGCGGCTCTATCCACAAATGGAAGAGATCGTCAAATCGGCCAGACGCTTCTAGTGATCCGCCCACGCATCATCGGTGCCGTTGCCTCAGAACAACCGGCCCGGGCTCTTTTTACTGGCCCGGAAACCAGGTTTCTGGCGCCAACACACTAGTCGCGGCTGGACTTCTTCTTCACCGGTTCAAGCTCGCTTGCAACGGCGACGCGCATCAGCATGACCGGTGAATCGTCCTTCATCCCCTGATTCATGTGTTGCGACATTTCCTGATTCATCGCCGAAACAAACTGCTCCATCTGCTTCTGCATCGCTGCCATTTTTTCGCGCATGTTGAGGATAATTTCGACTCCTGCAAGATTCACACCGAGCTCGCGCGTCAACTGCAGGATCACTTCAAGCCGTTCGATGTCTTCTTCGGTGTAAAGACGGGTATTACCATCGCTACGGCTGGGCAGAAGCAAACCTTCACGCTCGTAGAGCCGCAATGTCTGCGGATGGATCTCATACATCTCGGCGATGGCCGAAATCATGTAAGCGCCTTTGCCTCTGGGTCTCGCCATTTATTTATCGCTCGTCTGTTCCCACAGAGAGGCACGCGGATCAGTCGCTTCTACCTGAGCCAGTTCTCGCAACAACTCGCGGGTACGTTCGTTTTGCACGTCCGGTGCCTGTATAAATACCTCGATGATTTGATCGCCCCGAGTGCCCTTGCGAGGATTCTCGACGCCCTTTTCACGCAGCCGGAATCGCTGTCCGTTCTGCGTGCCTTGCGGCACCTTGAGGATCGCGCGCCCATCGATGGTAGGCACTTCGATTTTTGCGCCTAGTCCAGCTTCGCTCACCGTAATCGGCATCTTGATCTCAATATTATCGACATCGCGCTTGAAGACAGGGTGCGGTTCGACACGAATGGTAATGTAGAGATCGCCAGCCTGTCCGCCCCGCAAGCCCGCATTGCCCTTGCCACCCACGCGCAACCGGTTGCCGGTCTGGGTTCCCGCTGGAATTCTCACTTCCACCTGATCTGGTCGAACCAGTACACCCGCGCCACGGCACTTCGGGCATACATTTGATAATTTCCCCTTGCCGCTGCAGCGCGGACAAGTCAAATTGAATTTCATCGCCCCGGCCATTTGCGTTACCTGGCCGGTCCCGTTGCACTCAAAGCAGTTCGTACCTCCACCGGCCGATCCATTCCCCTTACACTCGTCGCAAGACTCGTTGCGTTGAATCGTGAGTCGTACCTGTGTGCCGCGAATGGATTGCCAGAAGGCAACGTTAAGAGCGTATTCCAGATCGCTGCCATTTTCAGGTCCAAGATCGGAACTCTTGCCGCCGCCAAACATCTGGCTGAAGAGGTCTTTAAAACTACCCCCAGCGCCACCGGCCGGATTGGGCCCCGGCTTGGTACCACTACCAGGCTTGAAGCCACCCTTGTTGCCACCACTGGCCTGATGGAAAAAATCGGAAAAATCAAAGCCGCCGAAGTCAGCGCCCGGGCCGCCGCTCGGGCCACCCATCCCGCTGGCTGCGGCAGCAGCCTGATCGGAATAGAAGCCGTACTGGTCATAGACCGGCTTTTTCTTCGCATCACTCAACACGTCGTACGCTTCCTGCAATCCCTTGAAGCGCTCTTCAGCCGCCTTATCACCGGGATTGAGGTCAGGATGATACTTACGGGCAAGACGGCGATACGCTTTGCGGATATCGTCGTCGGAAGCTCCGCGCGCGATCCCCAGCGTTTCGTAATAATCCGTCTTGCCCGCCATATCGGTCTACCTCTTACTTCTTGTCGTCGACGTCGACAAACTCGGCATCAACCACATTGTCCTTCGGCTTTTCGGCCTCAGGCTGCTCTGGCTGAGCGGCTCCGGCACCAGCGCCGGCAGACTCGGTCTTGTACATCGCCTCGGCCAGCTTGTGGCTGCTCTGGGTCAGTTTGTCTGTCGCCCCACGAATCTGTTCGGCGGTCGCTGAATCGTCTTTCAGGATGCGCTTCACTTCTTCGAGTTCGGTTTCGACAGCCTTTCGATCTTCGGCACTGATCTTGTCGCCATGATCCTTCAACATTTTCTCGATGTTGTAGGACATGGAGTCGCCCTGATTGCGCGCCTCGATCGCTTCTTTCTTCTTGCGGTCTTCGCCGGCATTCATTTCGGCGTCCTTGGCCATTTTTTCGACTTCTTCTTTACTCAGGCCGGAACTCGAAGTGATGGTGATCTTCTGCTCGTTCTTGGTGCCTTTGTCGGTGGCCGAGACATTCAGGATGCCGTTGGCGTCGATGTCGAAGGTGACTTCGATCTGTGGTACGCCACGTGCCGCTGGCGGAATCCCAACCAACTGGAAAACTCCCAGCAGGCGGTTATCCTTGGCCATGGGTCGCTCGCCCTGGAAGATCTTGATATCCACCGACGTCTGACTGTCGGCTGCCGTCGAGAAGGTTTCGCTCTTCTTGGTCGGGATCGTTGTGTTGCGCTCGATCAGCTTGGTAAAGACTCCACCCAGCGTCTCGATTCCGAGCGACAACGGTGTCACGTCCAGCAGGAGCACATCCTTGACTTCTCCACCCAGAACGCCACCCTGAACGGCGGCTCCGACTGCCACAACTTCGTCCGGGTTGACGGTCATGTTAGGGTCTTTGCCAAAGAAGTTGCGAACCATTTCGCGAACCTTCGGGATACGGGTGGATCCACCCACCAGCACCACTTCATCGATCTTTGAAGGCGAGACGCCGGCATCGGAGATAGCCTGCTTTAGCGGGTCCATCGTGCGTTGCAGGATCGCGTCGATCATTTGTTCAAAACGGCCACGGGTCAGCTTCTTCTCCAGGTGCTTGGGGCCGTTTTCATCAGCGGTAATGAAGGGCAGATTCAGGTCGACTTCGAGCTTACTCGAGAGTTCGATCTTGGCCGTTTCTGAGGCGTCGCGCAATCGCTGCAGCGCCATCTTGTCTTTGCCAAGGTCAATGCCGTTGTCTTTCTTGAATTCTTCGATCAGCCACTGCACGATGCGCTCGTCGATGTTGTCGCCTCCAAGGTGAGTGTCACCATTGGTCGACTTCACTTCCACAACGCCATCGCCCACTTCAAGAATCGAGATGTCGAAAGTGCCGCCGCCGAAGTCGTATACGGCGATGGTTTCGTCTTTCTTCTTGTCGAGGCCATAAGCCAGTGCAGCCGCTGTCGGCTCGTTGATGATGCGCTTGACATCAAGTCCGGCAATCTGGCCAGCATCTTTAGTGGCCTGACGTTGCGCGTCGTTAAAGTAAGCCGGCACGGTGATCACCGCCTCGGTCACTTTTTCGCCGAGATAGGCTTCAGCGGCTTCTTTCAGCTTCTTCAAGATCATCGAGCTGATCTCGGGAGGCGAGTACTGCTTGCCCTGCACATCGATTCGGGCATCGCCATTATCTCCACCGCTGACGGAATAAGGAACAAGCTTGGCTTCTTCACTCACTTCGTTCACCCGGCGCCCCATAAAGCGCTTTGCCGAGTAGATGGTATTCTCGGGGTTAGTGACGGCTTGGCGCTTGGCCACCTGACCCACCAACCGCTCTCCACTCTTAGTGAATCCGACTACAGAGGGCGTCGTTCTCGCGCCTTCCTGGTTGGGGATCACTACCGGCGAACCGCCTTCCATCACCGAAACAACTGAATTTGTTGTTCCAAGGTCAATTCCTATGATTTTTCCCATACGTGTCAATCCTCCGGCCGCATTTAGCCTACTCATAGTATTGAATGTGAGTGTACTCTTGTCAAGTGTTTCTGCGCAAAATCTGCGCCCGTCACTTACAATCGCTGCCGCATCCGATTTGAGCCCCCTCGAGCCCCTATTCAAGGAGGCTTTTCCATTAGCAGAACTCACCTTTACCTTCTCTTCGTCTGGAGTGCTGGCGCGACAAATTGAGAACGGCGCCCCATTCGACCTCTACCTCTCAGCCGGCGAGGAATTCATGCAACAACTGGTCAAAAAGAATAAGGTAGTGAAGGAGGAAATTCAGATCTACGCGATTGGGCGGATCGGACTGTGGTCCAAGTCTGGGGGGATCCGCAAATTGCAGGATCTAGACCAGCCCTCGGTGAAGGTTATCGCTGTGGCCAACCCTCAGCTTGCCCCATTTGGCTTCGCAGCGATGGCAGCCCTGCAGAAGTCCAGGTTGCTACCCGTGGTGAAAGACAAACTTGTCTTTGGGGAGAACATCCGCCAGGCCCAGCAATTCGCCGAAACCGGCAATGCCGACTGCGCCATCCTCAGTTGGAGTCTGATCTTTAACAAGGGGGGCTACCTGATCCCAGACGATTTACATCCGGCCATTCGTCAGGTCGCCGCCCCGATCCGGCAAAAAGGCAAGAACACCAAACTCGCCGACGAGTTCATACAGTTCCTGCAGTCGCAAGTAGGCCGTTCGATCTTTGCCCGCAATGGCTACAACTTGATGCCGGCGGCTCCAAGCTTACGCAGATGAATCAAGGCTACATGCGGGGCTACCGTCTCCGGGACGCCACCGTTGAGCCTGGGGTCGTCTGAGATTTCGATGCCGCGGGCATAGGGCACAAAGCCGGACTTGACGTAAAAGGCCATTGCTCTCTGAGAATCGTTAGTGCAAGTGTGGACAAAGAAGCGATCGGGGTTGTGACTCCAGGCTTGCTCAATAGCAATGCTCATCAGATACCTTCCGATTCCCATTCCCACAAGCTCGCCAACCAGCCCAAAGAACTTCAGCTCGATTTCGGGGCTAGCGCGGCGGTCGATCTCGAGCAGGCCCTTGTCCTCGCCATTGTGCGAGAGCGCAAAGACATCGACACCTTCGTCCTGGATAGCAGCTTTCAGTTCTTCGTCGGTCATGCGAAGACGGCTGAACCAGAGCCAGTCCTGGCCAACACGGCGGAATAGATCGCGGTACCAGTCGAGACCGGGCTGCGGGACGCGGCGCACTGCAATGCCTTCCGGGGCTGCAACCGGGCTTTCATTTGGCCGGGAACGCATCTCAAGGTAAGTGACGACAGCAGCAATTTTGCCGTCGGGAATCGGGGTGTATTCCATTCCTCTAAGCTACTATCGGGCAACGAGCTGTGGCCGGTTGCCCTTCCATTTCACTTCCACAAAATCGAGCTTCCAGGTCTTGCCATTGTCATCGTTGCCCTGGAAGAAGAGATAGGTCTTTCCGTCCTCGTCAACAAACACACCGGGATGACCGGATTCTGAGGAGTTCCAGCTTCCAGGCTTGCCTACGGGGAGAAACGGTTGCTGCGAGAGCCGCTTCCACTGGACGCCATCGCGGCTGAGGGCCACCCCCACCTGTTGTGGAGCATTGTTGTAGGCTCCCGCATAGAACATCACGAGTTGTTTGCCGCGAACCACTACGCTAGGTGCTTCGATGCAATCCTGCTCCCAGGGGAGTTCTGGCTTGAGCAGAGACCCGTCGCCGAGTTGCTTCCACTCGGAGCGATCAAAACCGCCGGAGGAGACGGCACCGGTGAGCATCTGCACTTTCATGCCAGGATCTCTGGTGGCTGCCATCAGGTACCACTTGCCGTCGTGGCGGAAGACTTCTGCATCAATGGCCCTGCCGCTATTCCAGGCTCCGGTGGGATGAAAGACCGGGTTGGTTGGATTACGTGCAAACTTCAAACCATCTTTTGACCTTGCGTGACAAATGGCATCTTTCGGACCGTTGCCATAGGTCTGATAGAAGAGATGCACTTCGCCGTCGATTACTTTGGCGAATGGCGCGGCTACGCCCTTGTTTTCGTAATCGGTTTCTGCGACAACTTCGCCGACCTTGGTCCAGTCGCGTAGATTTTTGCTCTCAGCAATTCCAATGGCCCAACCATCTTTGGGCCTGCCGTCCCCAAAACTCGGGATCGAATAATAAAGAAGATAGCGGCCACCGAAGCGGATGACCGAGGGGTCTTTAGCGAAGGGCCGGCCGAGCCGGGAGGTGTCACCCCAAGGCAATGCGGCCAAGAGGAAAAGGGAAGCGAGAAGTGGCATCCCTCCAATTTACTCGTAACGAAGAGCTTCGATTGGATTGAGCTGACTGGCACGGTTGGCCGGCAGCATTCCAAAGACCAGCCCCACAGCGAAAGAGACAAAGAAGGCAACGATGACACTGAGCGGGGAAATTGCGACACCAAACTCAGGCACCAGCCATTGAGCGATCAACGGGCCGCTGATGCCGACGATGATTCCCAGCAGGCCACCGCCAGTTGAGATCAAGACCGCCTCCATCAAAAACTGTGCGAGAACCGCGCGACGAGAGGCACCTACAGCCATACGAATGCCGATCTCTTTGGTGCGCTCGGTCACCGTTACCAACATGATGTTCATGATGCCAATGCCACTGATCACAAGGGCAATCGCAGCTACCAGCACCAGCACAAAAGTAAGGATGAGGCTGATGTTTTTGGCTGTGTCAAGTATGGCTCCGAGATTATCGACGAAGTAACGGGCACCCTTGCGGTGGCGTGCTTCGAGGATCACCTTGACGTCGGCAGTGATGCCCTCAACGTCTTCGGCGCGCTTGGCCTGGATGTACATCGGGTCAATACGCTCGACCCTGTTGTAGTAACGAAGAACCGTTATTGGCACCACCATCGCCCGTTCGGCCAATTCGCTGAGGCCAAAGCTCTGTACGCGCTCGCGAAATACTCCGATCACCACGAATTGATGGTCTTTGACTTTAAGCAGCTTGCCCACCGCAGCCTGGTTGCTGCCATAGAGCAGGAGAGCCAAAGGCTCTGTAAGCATCGTCGCCTTGGTGCGCTGCTTCACTTCTTCGGCGTCAAAATACCGGCCAGCCAGCAGGATTAGATTGCGTACCTTTGGATAATACTCATCCACACCAAGCACGCTGGTGTCTTGCGGCTTGCCATCGATCACCAGGCTATTGCTACTGGCCATGGTGGCCGTGACCGCCACAATACGATCTGCAAGCTTCACCCGCACCGCCTCAACGTCGGCCAGCTTTACAAAGTCGCCGTCACTTTGTTCGGCATCACGGCTGCCAGCTTCAAAATAAGCCCAGACGACATTTGAGCCAATGCCCTTGATCTGATCGAGAATGAACTCGGTGCTGGTGAGCGAGATGGTGACCACGAGAATGACACTGGCGTTTCCGATCACCAGGCCAAGCGAGGTAAGCAAGGTACGGACACGATTCGCCTTTAGTGCCTCATAGCTGGACTTGAGAACCTCACCGAGTTTCAAGATTTAAGCTCCCTGGATCCGGGCAAGAAGTTTGCGGGCTTCGTCTCTGTGATCGTCATCCGGTTTGACCTTGGTTGCCAGGTATTGCTGCAGAAGCTGGCGGGCTTCCGGCAAGTTGCGCTTCTGTTCTACCAGCAGGTTCGCACGCCCCCACAAGTAGGTTGGATGATTGGGTTCAATTTTGCGAGCCTGCTCAAAAATCGCATCACTTTCCTGGGTACGGCCACGTTTGGCGACAAACTTTGCGAGGTCCACCACGCGCCCAATCTGTTTGGGGGCAAGTTCCATACTGCGGCGCAGTTGGGCTTCGGCTGCGCTGTAATCTTTCTTCTCCTCTGCGAGACGAGCCATGGCCCAGTGCCGCTCCACCGGATCCACTGCTGCAATTTTTTCGATCAAGGCCTGGGCCTTGTCGAGACCGCCACCAAGAAATCCAGGAGCCTGCAGGTAGTATTCAAAAAGGTCGTTGAGGGCTTCAATGTTGCGTGCGTCAAGGTCTACGGCACGTTCAAAATTCTGCCTTGCTTTGGCGGCGTAACCAGGTGCTGTAACGAAGGAACTCAACTCTGCGCGGCGGCCGTAACTCCTGCCGAGCCAGTGCCAGTGGGTACTGGCTCTGGGCTCAAGCTGCGTAGCGAGCTCAAAACTCTCAGTCGCCTTCTTGTAGTCGCCCATCATGAAATAATTGCGGCCCAGTAGATTTCTCTCGCTGCCCGACTTGTCTTTAATTGCCTCGATTGTCTTCGCACTGGCGGAATAGTCTGTTTTCTCGTACAATGTGCGCGCTTTTTCAAAAGTGGCAGTATCGGCCAAGACTAACAAAACAATGTGCTTGAAGATTAGCAATCGCATGAACTCATCCTTTGTTAGTATACACTAACTTAAACATCCAATTCACTCATACGACGTTGTGTGCCACGGCAGCGGATTCAAAAAGATGCCCTGCACTTGCTACACTTGTCCTTCAGCCCTCACTATGCGTAGAACACTTCTGGCCAGCCTCGCACTCGCGCTGTTTCTGCCCGCGCAGGACAAGAAGCCCAAAACGCCTGAGCTTGAAATTACGCAGGTCTCGGTACATCGGATTGACGATACTTTACTGGCGGCTGATGGCAGTATCCGAAACACTAGCACCAAGACTTACAACAAGGTTCAAATTGTGTTCGAGTTTTTTGCGCCAGGCAAACAGTCGATCACAATTCAGCGTGGATCCCCCGAGCCGGATGTGATCCCGCCAGGTGAGTTGGTGGAATTTCACCTGCAACTGCGTGCACCGGCCCGGGCGGTGCAAGTAACGCTTGGGGCAGAAGACGGCAGTGGCCGTGAACTCCGTGTCGGCAAGCCCGGCCCCTATCCAGTCGAATAACAGAATGATTGAAAGCATACATCCAGCCAAGAGTCTCTCTGGCGCTATCCGCCTTCCAGGCGACAAATCCATTTCACACCGTTGGGCGATGATCGCCGGGCTTGCCGAGGGCAAGACAACGATCCACGGCTATTCCACAGGCGAAGATTGCCACTCAACCCTTGGCATTCTCAAACGGCTTGGCATCGAAGTCGATGATCAGGGCAGCGAAGTCTCGATTATGGGCAAGGGCCTCAATGGCCTCAGTGCGCCGGGCGAAGCGCTGGACGCTGGAAATTCCGGCTCGACGATCCGCATGATGAGCGGGATCCTGGCAGGGCAGTCGTTCACCTCACACATACATGGGGATGAGTCGCTCTCGAAGCGCCCGATGCAGCGGGTGATGACACCGCTGGCAGAGATGGGCGCAACCATCATAGCTACAGATGGCAAGTATCCGCCGCTTGAGATTCGTGGCGCAGCACTTAAGGCAATTGATTATGCGACACCCGTGGCCAGCGCTCAGGTGAAGACCTGCGTGCTCTTTGCCGGAATGTTTTGCGACGGCGAGACAATTGTTCGTGAACCGATCAAGACACGGGACCATAGCGAGCTGGCGTTGCGGATGTTTGGCGCAGACGTCAAAAGTGTTGGCAACGTGATTACAATTCAGGGCCGTCCGAAGCTTCTTGGCAAGGATCTCACGGTGCCCGGCGATTTGAGTTCTTCGGCATTCTTCTTATCAGCCGCGTTGATGATCCCGGATTCGAATCTGGTAATCGCTGGCGTTGGCCTGAACCCTACGCGCACGGCATTGCTGGATTACCTGGCCAGCATTGGTGCCGAGATCAAGGTGCTCAATGTTGGGGAACAACATGGAGAACTGGTTGGCGACATTATGGTGCGGGGTAGCGTAAAGAAGGCGGGCTTAATCTCAGGTGCGCTGACGGCGCAATTGATTGATGAGATTCCGACTCTCGCGGTTCTGGGTGCGGCTACCGGCGGCCTCGATGTTCGAGACGCATCCGAGTTGAGGATCAAGGAAACCGACCGCATCGCTACCGTTGCTGAAAATTTCAAGCGGGCCGGGGTTGAGATTGAAGTGCGTGAAGACGGGTTCACCGTGCCCGGCAATCAGAAGTTCCACGCCGCTCAGTTTGACAGCTTTGGCGATCACCGCATCGCAATGGCTTTTGCCGTAGCCGGACTGGTTGCCGATGGGCCTTCCGAGATTCTTCGGGCAGAAGCGGCTAGTGTCAGCTTTCCTGAGTTTTATTCCACACTCCGCAAAATCACCAGTTAAGGCAATATGCCCGACCGCCTCCATCACCTAACGCTCGCAGGAGTTGTTCATGACTTGAACAACGTTTTTGAGACGCTGTTTGAGGCCAACGACGTATTGAAGCTGGACCCGAAGTACGCAAAGCTGAGTGCAACCATCAAGCGGTCACTCAAGCATGGTGCGCGCATCGTGAAGAGCCTGGAGACCCAGGGTGGCCTTACCGATGCCGCACGCATGATCGAGCAGGTGGAAGCGCTGCTGATGGATTACCTGATCTCTTCGCGTGGTCCAGCCATTGCCGTAGTGACAGAGATCGAGCCCAACCTGCAGATTGCCGGGAATCGTGGGGCCTGGGAGCGGGTACTCCTGAATCTATTTCTGAATGCGGCTCGCATGATGTCCCAGGGTGGAACGATTTCTGTAAGTGCAAGAAGCGGGTCGAACGGGGTTGAGATTGTAGTGATCGATAGTGGGCCGGGGATCCCGGCCAAGGTGCTGCCCAGCCTGTTCGAACCCGGCTTTACCACCACACCTCGACACAAAGGGCTGGGGCTTCATATTGTGCGCTCCATTGTAGAGAGCCAGGGTGGAACCGTTTCCGCAGCAAACCGCGAAGATCAGCCGGGGGCGGCCTTCCGGATTCTTCTACCTCGGTAACTTGTTGTAGCCCACGAGGTGTATCTCGTTTTCAGAGATTGCCTCTCGCACGCTGGGGTCAATCAGCGCCTGCAGTTCGAGTTCGCGGCTTTCTTTGAGACGGGTGGGCGCAGCGCGAAGTTCTTCGCCGAGGATGCCGGGGTGGCACATGAATTCGGTGGAGCCAACGGGCAAAAAGTCGATCAGGCGCACGAGGTCCTGGGCGCTGAAGTTGCCGGTCCAGAGAAAACCGGCGAAGTGGTTTGTGGAGCGAGCCCCGTGACGGGCAAGTACGTTGTCGAAGTGCGGCCGGAAGCGCGCCATCAACAGCGAGGCAGCGCGGGTCTTCCAACTTGCACCAAGGCTACTGAGGGGCAAATCAAATGGCTTGCGCACCCAGCGAATCGAGTATTTTTCACTGATTCGCGCCACCGCATGGAGCACAGAAGGAAGCAGGTGCGTGTGTTTGTGCGTGTCGAGGTGAGAGGGCCGGATTCCGGCCGCGAGAATCTTTTCCACTTGCGCTTCGAACTCTTTAAGGAGATCCCAGCGGCCGACAAGGAGGTCTGCGATAAGTGCACCGACTGATGAAGGCAGAGGACAGCCCGGCTGGCTTAGGCTTTGACCCTGTACCAATTGCAGGTGAACTCCTATATCGAGTGCCGGAGTCTCCGCGGCCAACTCTAGTGCATGATCAAAAGCATCGCCATTGGCCATGAGTGTGGTGCTTGTGAGGATCCCCTCACGGTGAGCACGCACGATACCGTCGTTCACGTCTCGCGTGAAGCCGAAGTCATCCGCATTGACAACCAGGTAGCGCAAGCTTGTCTTCCTAGAAGAGGGCGAGTTTGATGCGCAAAAATTTCTTGGGGTTGGCCCGAAAATCCTTCATCAGGCCCTTCATCTCGACTGCCGTGCCATCTAGGTTCTCATAGAGAGAAGGGTTGACCAGAAGTTGGCCGAGCGAGCCTTCGCCCCGGTTGACCTTGTCGAGCATGGTATCCACTCGGCCAATGGTTGCCGACAGCTGTTTGGCTAGCGCATCGCTCTTGAGCAACTGCCCAGCCGTACCCTTGCCTTCGTTGAGATCTGCCAGGAGCTTTCGCATTTCGACAATACTTGCCCTCGTCTCAACATAGATGCTGTCGTCTTTGAGGAGCTTGCCAGCAGTTCCCTGCCCGGCCTGAATGTCGGCAACAATCTGATCCATGCGGCCTAAGGTTTTGCGTACATCGTTGTACAACGTCTCGTCGCTCAAGAGCTTGCCGAGAGTACCCTTGCCAGCATTCAGGGCGGTGGAGAGCCGCTCCACTTCTTTCATGATGTTGTTGAAACGGTTGTAGAGTTCTTCGTCTACCAGCAACTTGCCTATGGTGCCTTTACCAGCTTCCACCTGGCCGACAATGCCTTCTGCCTTGGTAAGAATATTCTGCAGCACTGCGATCGTTTGGGAAGCTTGAGCCTGAATGTCGTCGAGCTCGGCGCTGGATCCGCTAGGGAGTTCGCCGCCCTTGGCTATGGGGGTTGTCGATGCGCCTTTTTTGATTGCGATCAGTTTGGCACCGAGTAAATTTTCAGCTCCGATTGTGACCTTGGAATCATTGGGGATCGAGGGAAGCATCTTGTCTTCAATTTCGAGGGTCACCTTGATAATGCGGTTTTGACGGTTCTCGCCGGAGAGCCCGATGTCGGTGACCTTGCCGACAAGGACGCCATTCAGGCGCACCGGCGCATTTTTGAGCAGACCTCCGCTGGTGTCGAGAAAAGCGAAGACTTTTGAGCGGGCCTCGAACATGTTAGTCGAACTGGTGATGTAAAAAATCAGAGCGGTGAGCAAGACCAATGCCGCAATGGCAAGCAGGCCTACCCTGAGTTTTGCCCAACTGGTTTTATTGGTAGTCATGCTGAAAGTTGATGCCCTCGATCTCCACTTGGCCCTAATTTGGGCGGAGGTTGATGCAATACAAATTGTGACACATAGGGATCACGGGAGGATTCAAGCTGTTGCTGGGTGCCGGAGAAGACGATGCGGCCTTCGTCCATCACGATGAAAGTCGTATTGAGGTTGGCGTACTGGCCATAAGGGAGAGCGCGGACTACATCGTGGATTGCGTCATTCCAGTGATAATTGGCGGCCATCGCGCCGTCCTGATATCGGTGAGTAGCGAGCACGGTGGTTGTCTTGCGTAGCTCTCGCTGCTTTACGATCAGCGACATGATGGTGTGCGCGGTGATTGGATCGAGGCCAGCGGTGGGCGAATCGTAGAGGGAGATTTTGGGGTTGGTAACGTTGGCCCGGGCAATCCCTACGCGGCGGCGCATGCCGCCGGAGAGTTCACTGGGGAACTTGTCGAGGGTATGACCGAGTTCGACGAAGTCGAGCGATTCCTGAACTCTGGCAGTGATTTCATTTTCAGGGGCGGCGAGGTTCTTCTGGTTGCGCAGCGGGTAGGCAACGTTGTCGGCGATGGTCAGAGAATCGAAGAGGCCACCTTCCTGAAAGAGGACGCCGACTTCGCTGCGGATGCCAAAGAGTTCGGTTTCCTTTAGACGGGTGATATCGTGACCGAGCAGTTCGATGCGGCCGGAATCCGCCTGAATCAGGGACATCGCCAATTTGAGCAGAACGGTTTTGCCACTCCCTGCGGCACCGAGAAGGATGAATGTATCTCCTTCGTGTACGGTCAAGTTGATCTTGTCCAGCACGAGCTTGCCGTCGTAGGAGAGCGAGACGTTTTCAAACTTGAGAATGGGTGCAGACATCAGGTAAGGCTCACGAAAATTTGAGTGATCAGCACATCGATCACAAAAACCCATACGCTCGACACGACGACGGCTTTGGTGGTCGCTAGCCCAACTCCTTGCGTTCCGCCAGAAGTGCGCATTCCGTAAAAGCAACCAACAAGTGAAATGACGATGGCGAACACAAAAGGTTTCATCAGGCCCTGCACCATGTCGTTCAGAGCCAGCACATCGATGGCTGAGCTCCAATATTGGTTTGCGGTGTTGCCGATTACCGTGACAGCGATGATAAGGCCGCCGAGGAGACCAACGAAATCGGCAATGGCGGTGAGAAGGGGCTGCATGAAGGCTGTGGCGATGAGTCTGGGGACAATCAGCTTCTGGATTGGATCGGTGCCCAAAGCTCGCATGGCGTCAATCTGCTCAGTGACTTTCATGGAGCCGAGTTCGGAGGCAATACCCGAAGCGTTGCGGCCAGCGATGAGCAGCGCCGTAAGGACGGGCCCGAGTTCGCGAATAATGCTGATGGAGACAACCTGACCGGTTTGCGAAGTAGCGCCGTAGGTTGCAAGGGCGCGGGACATCTGCAGCGTCATGACAATGCCGCTGAACGCCCCGATCAGCGCAACGATAGGCAGGCTGCCTACGCCAATCGAATCCATCTGCATCAATATGTCTTTCCAGTAAATGGGAGGCTTCGTGACGTTTCTAATGCTGCGGGCAGCAAGGTAGAGAAAGTCCTGAAAACTCTGTACTGGGCTTTTGAGGTAATCGAGCAACCGGCTTGGCCCCTTATGGTTTGCTTTGCGTTTTGATGCTAGCATACCGTTCGTGAATGGGCTTACGGCAATTAGCGGCATCCGGGTAGGACATGCCACAGACCTGGAAGGAATTACCGGTTGTACGGTGATTCTTTGCGAGGGCGGGGCGACGGCAGGAGTGGATATTCGCGGGGGCGCCAGTGGCACTTCCGAGATTGGTGTGCTCGACCCGATGCACATTACACCAACAATTCATGGGCTCGTATTGTCCGGCGGGAGTGCCTTTGGGCTGGAAGCTTCAAGTGGCGTAAGGCGCTTTCTTGAGCAGCACGAAGTTGGATTCGATATGCGCAGTGCGCGAATTCCTATTGTGCCGTCAGCGATTCTTTACGATCTGGGGATCGGAAACGCACATGCCCGGCCTTCGCGGGAGATGGGTGAGGCGGCAGCAGCGGCTGCGTTTGCTTCAAAGCCCCACGCATTGATCGAAGAGGGGAATGTGGGTGCCGGGACGGGCGCAACGGTCGGCAAGATCAACGGGATGAATTTTGCAATGAAGGCAGGGCTGGGAACGGCGGTGTGGAATCTGAGCGGCAAGTTTTCCGGGATTCAAGTGGCTGCGATGGCAGCCGTAAATGCATTTGGGGATGTTTTGGATGCTCAGGGGAAAGTTCTGGCAGGAGCCCGAAAGACACCGGACGGAAACGGCTTCGCAAATACTTCAAAGCTGATGCTCGACGGTGCTGAGGCAAAGTTTGAAGGTGGCAATACAACGCTGGCAGTAGTGGCAACCAACGCGCGTCTGACCAAAGTAGAGGCCACCAAGTTGGCGCAATTGGCGCAGGCCGGTGTGATTCGCGCGATCTCACCGGTTCATACGACTCGGGATGGCGATACGATCTTTAGTCTTTCCACTGGGGCCTTGCCGGCGGTGGACATCAATGCACTTGGCGTTGCTGCGGCTGAGGTGCTGGCAGAAGCAATTCGACGCGCGGTGCGGAAGGCAAAGAGCCTAGGCGGGGTTCCCGGCCTGGGTTGATTGAATCAGCTTGACGGTGCTTGTGAGTTGACCCAGATGCCGCTGGGTGTGTTCGGCAATGTGGGCAAGAATCGTGCCCGCCGGTGAAGGGATTTTTGCCCTGCCGATTTCGCGAATCACTGTCAGGTCTTCTTCACGGATTGCGTTTACGCGCAGACGGGCGTCCTTGAGACGCTGCTCCAGGATCACGATCAGCGAGAGTAGGGGCAGCGTTTCAGTGAGTTCACTTTTCAGGGTGGTGAGTTGATCCTGATCGAGACTGCGGCCTTCGGCATAGGTGAGGAGCCGGTCGATGGATTCCGCGATATGGCGGATGTGAAAGCCGACGGGGGTTAGGCCATGCGGACTCAGCCAGACTTGCTCGTCGGTGAGCCCTGTGGTGGTTGCGATCACATCTTCTTCTGTTTGTTGCAATGTGCACAGCAGAAGGTGGCGGAGGGGATCGGTGGTGACGGGGAGACTTCTTAGCCAGACTTCAGCCATGTGGGGCCAGCTTCCTTGAGTGGGATGTGTTTGGGAACCGATGCGGACTTGGAATCGATGGTGTTGCTTTCGATGCTGACATCGATTGGATCGAGCGTAGTCTTGGCACCTTTAACACTTCGGGCGACTGGTTCAGCGCAGTGGACGATTGTGTTGTTGCGGACCATCGCACGTTTGACCTGAGCATAGCCGTTGAGAGGAGTGTCTGCAATACCCTGCATGAACGAAATGGCAGCGCGGTTGCCGGTGCCAGGAAGGTTTTCGAAGTAGTTGTCTTCAACCAGGTGATCTTCACCTATGATGCGGACACCGCCAGCTCGCTTGTAGTTGTCGCCAAAGAAAACATTCGCCAGCACTTTGCAGGCGTTGCCGTGTCGCAAGGTGAGCGTGCCGTCACAGGCTTTGAAGACGTTGGAGCGGTAGGTGTTGCCGCAGCTCTTGTTTGAGATGATTTCGATTTCGCCGTCACAGCCGGCGAACCAGTTGTGCTCGATCACGCAAAGGCCGGGTTGGAGCGAAGTGGAGGAATCACCCACGCGTATGGTTTCGCCGCCGTTTTCGCCGAGTGGTTCGCGGGGGCCAAAGAGGTTGTGATGGATGCGGTGATTTGCGCCTGCCGTGTCGCCCTTCTTGAGCCAGATGACAAGGGTGGTGCCACGGTTAGTTTTGCCCTCAATCGCGTTGTGGTCAAACTCGTTATCTTCGCCGTAGAGCGAGACCCACTTGGTATCGAGGGTTTTATCTGCACCGTTGTAGTTGGTGATGGCGCAGTTGGTGACGCGGTTGCGTTTGCCCTGGATGGTAATGACGGCTTTGGGTGCGGCGCCGTCTTTAAAGTGCAGGCCTTCGACGGTATTGCCTTCGCCGCTGAGTGTGAGAGTAGAAGAACCAGTGAGGATGACGCCGCCGGGGGTTTCTGAGCGAACGTGGACAGCTCTGCCATCGAAGCGCAACGCCTTATCGCGGTAGACGCCGTTGGGCAAGACAATGGATTCAGCACGCAGCGCGAAGGGCAGAAGAACTAGACTGCGGCGGTCCATCTACTTCAGGATCGAGGCTGGAAATTGCGCAGCTTTGGAAGCGTCGCCGTTGCGTTTATCCGATTGATTGAGCGTACGGTCGGCATTCAGCGGGATATACATACCACCGGTTGCTTCGAGAATTGCAAACAGCTTCTTGTTCATCTCAATTGCAACGGATTTATGCTCTGCTGACTCGATCAGGTTTTGCATCTCTAGCGGATCGTTCTGCAGATCATAAAGTTCGTCAAGATCCCAGAGCCCCTGGTAGCGGATGTACTTGTAGCGGTCGCCACGGATGGCGTGAACCGTTGGGGTCTGCGGGAAGTTGCGCTCCCAGTAGTATTCGTAAAGCAGCCCGTCGCGCCATTCGGTTTTCTTGCCCTGAGCAAGGCCGAGAAAGCTTTTGCCTTGAATCTCTGTTGCCGGAGCTACGCCAGCAGCTTCCAGGCAAGTGGGGGCAATATCGATGTTGGCTATAACTTCGTTCAACTTCTTGCCGCGCCCGAAGAGTTCCGGACATTGCAGCAGCATCGGTACCCGCATCGACTCTTCATAAGCAGTGCGCTTGTCGATCAGGCCGTGCTCTCCAAAGGCAAACCCGTTGTCGCCCATGTAGATCACCAGGGTGGATTCGAGCTGGTTGCGGCTATGCAGGGCTTCCATCACTCGGCCGACGCTGTCGTCAACAGCGCACAAGGTCTCGGCATAGCGCTTGTAGTATTCCTCAATGTCGAGTTTTGAGTGATAGGGGTATTCGACGCCGTGCCATGAGTTGCGCTGGTTCTGCACCCACATCGGCAGCCGCTGCTCGGGCTTGGCTGGTGCGTAGGACTTTGGATAGACAAACTTGGCGTTTGCAAATTTGCCTTTGTGGCGGGCAGCAGGTTCAAATTCCGAGTGCGTCGCCTTGTGCGAAAGATACATGAAGAAGGGGCGCTGCGAATCGGTTTTGCCTAGCCAGTCGAGAGCGTAGTCGGTGAGCTCGTCGGTGATGTAGCCCTTTTGCGGTACCTTCTTGCCGTCAATGTTCAGCCCGTTTTTCGTTGGAGAATAGGTGCCCTGGCCTCGGAAGCTCACCCACTTGTCAAAGCCTGGTTGGGGGTCATCACCTTCTCCGCCCATGTGCCACTTGCCGAAAAATCCGGTCTGGTAGTTGGCCTTTTTCTGTAGCAGCTCAGGGAAGAATTTTGTGCCTGGGGGAACGGGGTTGTTGTTGTCGACTACACGATGCTTGTGGGCGTACTGGCCAGTGAGGATCGAAGCTCGCGACGGCGAACAGAGCGCCGTGGTGACAAAAGCGTTGGGTACGTGGATGCCATTGCGCGCCATCGCATCCAGATGTGGCGTTTCAAGAAAACTCTGCCCCTTCAAAAAGCCCATCGCATCGTAGCGATGGTCGTCGGTGAGCATGAAGATGATGTTGCGCGGGCGCTGCTGGACTGCTGCGGCAGCGATCGCAGTAGTGGAGATAAAGCCACGCCGGGTCATTAGAGTGGGAGGATCTCTTCGCGGATCGGGTCGAAATTGAGACGGCGCTTTTGCAGATAAGCAATGTTGCCGAGATGGCTGGCCTGGGCGGAGCGGTGGCCGATCTGGACGTCGCCATTGGGCAGTTTGCGTGAGCGGCAGCAATCGAGGAAATTCGCAACGTGTTCGATGGTTTGATCCCGTTCAGACTTGACGACGATAGGCTGGGCGTTGCGTTCGTTGGGCCAGAATTCGTACTTGCTGCGGTCGATGAAGAGGCGGCCTTCAGTGCCGCACATCTCGACGGCTGCCCCCTTGATGCCGGGTGCGAGAGTGGCTTCAAATGTGGCTGTCCACTCTTTGGGGTATTCGAGGAGAACGTGAATGGTGTCGGGTGCGGTGCGGCCGTCCTTGTAGTGGTAGACGCCACCAGCGGCGACTGCCGAGATGGGATTGTCCTGATTCATGAACATATGAACGACATCGATCCAGTGGGTGAAGAGATCGGTTACCTGACCGCCACCATAGTCGAGATAGGCACGGAAGTTGAAGTACTGTTGGGGATCGTAATCGCGCCACTTGAGCGGGCCGAGAAAGCGGGCCCAATCGAGATTGCTCGGCTTCTGCTGGAGCACTTGAGGGGCCTTGCGCAAGTGGTAACCGTTGCCGTGCCACCAGGTGCGGGCGAGGGTGATCTTGCCTAGCTTGCCCGTGTCGAAATATTCTTTCTTGGCCTGCAGATAGTGGCTGCCAGAGCGCTGTTGCATACCTACCTGGCAGATGCGGTTGTTGACGCGGGCGGCCTTGACGATCTTGGGCCCTTCTTCGATGGTGAGCGTGAGGGGCTTTTCCACATAGACGTCTTTACCGGCGCTGAGAGCGTCAATGGTGCAGCCGGCATGCCAGTGATCAGGGGTTGAGATCAGAACGGCGTCAACGTTCTTTTGTTCGAGAAGTTTGCGATGGTCAACGTAGCCTTTGGCATTGGGATAGGTGGTGACGGCCTTGTCGAGTTTGTCGCCCCAGATTTCAGCAACGGCGGTAACGTCCACCTGTTTGGTGTCATTGAACGTTTTGCAGACGTAGGTGCCTCGATCGCCTGCTCCGATCCAGCCAAGATTGATTCTGTCGTTGGCCCCCATGATCCTCGAATACGAGGCGGCGGTGAAGGCGGCGGCAGCTTGGCCACCAACGCGGAGTAGGTCTCTTCTCGAAGAACGCATGGATGGATTCTATCACTTGCTACGATGGGGTTAAACGCGTGGAATTCAATCAGATATATGTAATAGGCGCGGGTCTTGCCGGCAGCGAGGCGGCCTGGCAACTGGCGCGGCAGGGGCACGCGGTTGTGCTTTACGAGATGCGGCCTGTGGCGACGACGCCGGCGCACAAGACTAGCGAGATGGCAGAATTGGTGTGCAGCAATTCGCTCAAGAGCGAGAGCGCCAACACGGCACCGTGGTTGCTGAAAGAAGAGTTGCGGCGCGGCGGAAGTCTGTTGCTCGACATCGCGCGCGGCACGCGTGTGCCAGCGGGTCATGCGTTGACGGTGGATCGGGTCGAGTTCTCGAAGGAAGTTTCGCGCCGGATTGCAGCTGAGCCCAAGATCACGGTGGTGCGTGAGGAGATGAAGTCGATTCCCGCCAGCGGGAAGGTGATCATCGCTACCGGGCCGCTGACCAGCGATGCGATGGCGGCGGAGATTGGCCGGCTGACTGGGTCTAGCAGGCTTTTTTTCTACGACAGCATCAGCCCGATTGTCGATGCCGAATCGGTCAATACCGAGATTGCCTTTGCGGGTTCGCGGTGGGGCAAGAGCATTGATGGCACCGACGATTACCTGAACTGCCCTCTGAACAAAGAAGAATACGAGCGCTTTCTCGATGAGTTGCTGGCCGGGGAAAGTGTGCCCGTGCACATTGCCGAAGATCAGCCGAATACGCCGTTTTTTGAGGCTTGTCTGCCGGTAGAAGAGTTGGCCAGACGTGGCCGCGAGACCCTGCGCTTTGGGCCGATGAAGCCGACGGGGCTGGATGACCCACGCACAGGCCGCTGGGCTTACGCGATCGTGCAGTTGCGTAAAGAGAATTGCCGCAGCGATAGCTATAACCTGGTGGGTTTTCAGAATCATCTGCGATTTGGAGAGCAACAACGGATCTTCCGATTGATTCCGGGGCTTGAGAATGCCGAGTTCCTTCGCTATGGGCAGATCCATCGCAACACTTACATCAATGGCCCGGAATTGCTGACTGCGACGCTACAGTTAAAGTCTGACCCACGCATCTTTTTTGCCGGCCAGATTTCGGGCGTTGAGGGCTATGTCGAGAGCATTGCGACTGGTTTTGCCGCCGCACAGTTTGCTGGTG
Source organism: Bryobacter sp. (assembly GCA_022843625.1). Lineage (GTDB taxonomy): Bacteria > Acidobacteriota > Terriglobia > Bryobacterales > Bryobacteraceae > Bryobacter. The sequence continues at coordinate 105,151 of JALHNH010000009.1, forward strand.
TGGATGAGCCGAAGGCCTTTCCGCGAGAGACTGCCATTGGGAGCTTGTGTAGCTATATTTCCAGTGCCGACCCGAAACACTACCAGCCCGCAAACATCACGTTTGACCTGCTGCCAAAGCTCGATGAAGAAACCGCCAAGCGGTTGCGCAAAGACAAGAAAGCGCGTCATGCCGAGGTGTGCCGCCGGGCGCTAGAGAAACTCGATGAGCATTTCAGCGTCGCCGTCTGAACGTCTGGCCCGGTTTGAAGCAAGCGAGCTCCGGAGTGCCATAGCGGGCTTTCTTGAGGAGCGGGGGCTTCAATCCTCAAGCGTTCATACACTGCGTAATTATGCGATTGATTGCGAGCAATTTCTTGAGCACTTTACGCCTGCACCACCAATTGCTTCGCTAGGCGTGAATGAACTGCGAGAATGGATGGCCAGCCTATACGAAAAGAATCTGTCGACAGTTTCCATTCGTCGCAAGGTGAGCTCGCTGCGGAGTTTCTTTCATTACTGCAGGACACTTGAGTTGTGCGACAAGAACACGGCCAAGTATTTGAAGCTGCCAAAGACACCGAAGAAGGTGCCGCAGGTGCTCGATGCCGAGGCGGTGAATTTCCTTGTCGACAACATCGGCAAGACCGAACTTAAGCGGCCATTCCCAAGGCGGGACCGCGCCATCTTTGAAGTATTGTATGGGTGTGGCTTACGCGTGAGTGAACTCGTGGGCTTGAGCCTTGGAGATCTGGATCTTGAAGAGCGCTGGCTGAAAGTGTTGGGCAAGGGCAACAAAGAGCGCATGTCTCCGATTGGCTTTAGCGCACAGGCAGCGTTGCGTGTGTATCTGGCCGAGCGCGTTGCGGCGCCGGGGGAGCAAGCGGTGTTTGTGAATTACAAAGGCGGGCGAATTACGACTCGCGCCGTGCACCAGATCACGAAGTTTTATGCATCCATGTTGCTGGGAGACCCAAGTGTGCACCCGCATGAATTCCGGCACAGCTTTGCGACACACTTGTTGAATGCGGGGGCGGATTTGCGGGCGATTCAGGAGTTGCTCGGGCATTCCAGTCTTTCGACCACTCAGCTATATACGAAGGTGGCAATCGAGGATCTGGAACGGGTCTATCAGAAAGCGCATCCGAAAGCGTAGGAAAGAAATGACAAGAGCAATCGCAGTCTCGCGGGGAAAACAGCTTCAGTATGTGACGCTGACTTACAACATGATAGAGGCGGGTATAGCGATCTGGGCGGGAGCACTGGCCAGTAGCGTGTCGCTGATCGGCTTTGGCCTGGATAGCCTGATTGAGGTAACGGCAAGCATGGCTGCATTGTGGCTGTTGAGTGATAGCTCGAAGGAGCGTATGGTTCAGCGAGTGGTCTCTTGCAGCCTCGCCCTGCTTGCAGTGGGAACCGCCTATCAGGCATTGACCCGGAGCAACGAAGCAGAGAGAAGCTTGCCGGGCCTGCTATTGGCTGTGGTTAGCATTCTGGTGATGCCCTGGCTGTCGAGGGAGAAGAAGAAGGTAGCGGGGGCGCTGGGGTCTTCGGCCCTGGCCAGTGAAGCCAAGCAGACCGACTTCTGCTTTTATCTCTCGGTAATTCTGCTGTCCGGCATGCTGGCCCAATGGGTCTTTGGGTTTGTTTGGATCGACTCTGTCGCAGCACTTGCGATGACGCCCTTAATGCTGGTTGAGGCACGGCGTGCGTGGCAGGGCCGGAGTTGCGCAACCGGCTGCGACTGCCACTAGATCGGTTCGTAGACAACGTAGGCGAAGCGCCTGGAATCTGGTGCCCAGGAGTTGACGTTGATCGTGCCCTGGCCGCCAAAGAATGTGACGAGGTCTTGAATCTTGCCGGGTTTGCTCATCAGGCGGAGCTTCATCCCGGGCATCTTCCCGTTGTGACCCGTGGTGCCTCTGGGAAATGAGAGGAAAAGCATCTGCTTGCCGTTGGGTGAGAAATGCGGAAACCAGTCTTCGAGATCGTCGCTCGTGATTTTCTCGGCTGCGCCGCCGCCAGACGGGATACGCCAGATGTTCCAGTCGCCGCCACGGTTGGAGTTGAAGTAAAGCCATTTGCCGTCCGGCGTGTACTCAGGCCCGTCGTCATATCCTCCTTCTGTGGTGAGGCGTTCCTCGGGGCCTCCCTCGGCTGACACTCGATAAAGCTCATATTTGCCGTTCCGCTGGCCGACAAAAGCGAGCCACTTCGAGTCTGGCGACCAGCCGTGGAAGTAGCTTGGCGAGGCTGGGGTCATGAGCTTTACACTAGAGCCATCGGCGTTTGCAATGTAGACCTGCGAGGCGCGTGAGGTTGGGCTTGAGGCGGAGAAGGCGATCTGTTTGCCGTCGCGGGTGTAATCGTGATCGTTGTTGCAGCGATAGTCCCCGCCAAGGTTGATTTGTTCCAGTTTGCCTCCGGTGACCGGGAGCCTGTAGAGGTTGCCTGACGTGTTGACCAGGAGATGCTGGCCGTCGCGAGACCAGTTGGGGGCTTCAATGACACCGATCGCCTCGTGAATTTGAGTACTCTTTTTGGACTTAAGGTCGTGGATCATGATCTTGCTGCGGTAGAGAGGCCGCTGCTCAATCTGCGCGCCCTGGAGTGTGACGCTGGTAAAGATGGAAGTCTCGACAACGTCTGCTTCGTGCGAAGAAACGCCGAGGCCGACATAGACGGGGTCGGGGAGTTTGAGGGACACGGTTTCGCCCGTCTGGATTGTGAAGGAATCACCGCGACGCTCGATTCTAATGCGCGTGGGGCCTTTGGCGGTGGAGCGTAGCTCGGCCGTAGGGCCGCCCTTAACGGCTCGGTATTGCAGCGAAGTGAGGCCGTCACCGTGCACGGCGATGTCGGCGTAGGCTGAGTCTGCATCGAGATCCTGACGAACCATCAGGACGGCTTTGCGGTGGGCATTGACGCCCTTTCCTACGAAGCTGACATCGGCTTGAAATGTCATGTCGCCTGAGACGCGGCGGTAGGCATAGTGGAAAGCGTCCTGTGTGCCCCAAATGTTGGCACCCCCGCCGGAGACTCGATATTCGCCGCTCATCTTGTCGTAGACAAAAGAGCCGGCTTTGGGGTTAACGCCCACATCTGTGTGGGCATCGAAGATTCCATACTGGGCGAGGGCAAGGAGGAGGCCAATTGCTGGGTTCACGTTGTCAGACTATCATCTGCTTATGCTGATTCTTCGCCGTTTTGCACTCGTTCTGCTGGTTGGGTTGTCGCTACTCGGGCAGGCTCCTCCCCTGCTCGATGAGTGGGTGGCACGAGTACAGCAGCAGTTTGAGGTGCCGGGTGTGGCGGTCGGGATTGTGAAGGATGGGCAGCTGGTGGTGGCCAAGGGCTTTGGGGTACGTAAGCTGGGACAGGCGGCGAAGGTAGACTCACATACCTTGTTTGGAATCGCGTCCAATACAAAGGCTTTTACAGCAGCAGCGCTTGCGATCCTGATCGATGAGGGCAAGCTGAGTTGGGACGACAAGGTGACCAAACACCTGCCGGGATTTCAGCTCTACGACCCTTACGTTACGCGAGAGCTAACGGTGCGCGACCTGATTACACATCGCACAGGGCTGGGCCTGGGGGCGGGCGATCTGATGTTCTGGCCGAATACCACGTTCAGCCGCGAAGCGGTTCTGAAAGGGGCCGGGCAGTTGAAGCCAGCCACAAGCTTTCGCTCGGCCTACGCCTACAACAACACGATGTTTGTGGTGGCGGGAGAAGTGGTTGCCGCTGTTTCTGGGCAAAGCTACGACGATTTTGTGCGGACTCGGATCTTTGCCCCACTGCAAATGACAGAGGCCCGCATGTCCAACAAGGGCCTCACCGATCAGGACAACACTGCTGTGCCGCACTCTCGCGGGTGGCGGCTTGAGGGGCAACTCAAGCCAATTGAATGGACTCGCGACGATGTCTGGGCTGCTGCAGCCGGGGTGAAAGCCAATGTTACAGATCTGGCCAAGTGGATGAATGTGCAATTGGCCGAGGGCAAGATCAGCGAGACGCAGCGTTTGTTTAGTGAAAAGGTGGGCCGCAACATGATGGCTGCGCAGACAGTGCTGAATGTAGGTTTGCAGCCAAAGGCCATGGCCGATCAGCAGTCACAATTTGCGGCTTACGGCCTCGGATGGTTTCTGAAGGATTATCGCGGGCAGAAGCTGGCCTTTCACAGCGGTGGCTTGACCGGGATGGTGACGCAAACTACGCTGGTGCCGAAGCTAAAGCTCGGCATTGTAGTGCTGACCAATCAGGAGGAAGGCGCTGCATTTCAATCGCTGACCAATCTGATTCTGGACTTTTACCTGGGTGCCAATGGGCCAGACTGGATCACTGCGATGCACGCCAACACCATGGAAGGCCGCAAGAAGGCGAATGAGGCCGAGCAAAAAGCGATTGCTGCACGCCGTATAGATACAAAGCCGTCTCTTGAGCTTGCCGCCTACGCGCAGGACTATCGCGATGGCTGGTACGGGCTGGCCACGATTGAAAGCAAAGACGGGGCACTGCGGATGCGGATGCATGCAACACCCGCGATGCAGGGACGGCTCGAACACTTTCAGCACAACACGTTTATTGCGCGGTGGGACGACAATACGATCCCCGATTCCTATTGCAATTTTCAGCTTGGAGTCGATGGCAAAGTGGAGTCACTCAAGATGGAGGCAATCAACGGCCTCGCCGACTTCAGCTTTGATTTTCAGGATTTGGATTTCAAGCCTGTGCCACGCAAGTAGCGGGTAAAGAAGGCTTGCCAGAGTGGGTCGATTTTGGGGTGCACCGGGGTGTGCCCGGTATCGAGCAGATGGAAGCGCAGGCGCTCTTCGACACCGAGCTCACGATAGCGCTTCGCGCCAAGTTCAATCAGCGGCAGCGTGCTCGGGCCATCGGAGTGCTTCTTGTCGTTGCCACCGATGATCAGCAGCGGCTTGGGAGCGGCGAGAGTGAGTAGCTCGTTGTGGTCGTGGCCTTTGAGAAGGCTGCGCACGGTTTGCTCGGGAGTGCGGATATCAGGGAACTTGCGGTCTGCATCAAGATACCAGGGAGCTTCGTAGTTGGTGCCTCCATCCCAGAGCGGGACGTGGGGGTCGATCGAGACTACGGTTGAAACCTCAGGCGCGAATGCAGCAACGTAGAGGGCGGTCTTGGCGCTGAGGGAACTTCCAATAAAGCCGATGCGCTTGGGATCGACGTTGGTGTGCGAAGCGAGCCAGCGGGCCTGCTGACGCACGTCCCAGACCATGCGCGAGAGGCCGGCCCAGCGACCAAAGCGCTCGTAGACTTTCTCGCTCACACCGTTCTGGAAAGATGTGTTGTCACGGTAGCGACGGATATGAGCCCAACTGGTAAGTACGATGAAGCCTTGCTCCACCAGCCATTTCCCCCACCATTCTTCGGGCTTCTGCCAGTCAGGTGAGGTGGAAGACCAGGCAATTACGGTGGGCCGGCGCTCTCCCCGTTTGAGATCTTTGGGCAAGAGCAGCAGGCCGGGCTGCCAGAAGTCCGTTTCCAGCGGCAATTCGATATGACGGCGCAAATAAGTACCGCGATCCAGGACTTCGATTTCACGCTCGCGCATTTTTGAGACGAACCATTTGCGGTCTGCGCTGTTGGGTTCGAACTTGCCGAGGATTTCGCGCCACTGCTCGCGCAGCGATCGTTTGCTTAACGCTAAAAGCAATGCACGGCGGGAGAGTTGCAGATTCATCCCCTGCACTATATCGCCAAAGTGCTAAACTTTTAAATGTCAACCGTGGCGAAATGGCGGAATTGGCAGACGCAGCAGACTCAAAATCTGCCGTACTTCACTGTGCGTGTCGGTTCGACCCCGACTTTCGCCACCATCCCTTCCTTTTTCTTTTTCTTCTTATGCCCAAAAAATGGAATTTTTACGTGAAGGTGCTTGTCCTGGAAGAAGAAGAGGGCGAGGTCAATCCAGACCGGATCACTCGCGAAATCACGCGCCAGATCCAGAAGATCTATGGCGTGCGGGCAGCCGAAGTTACGAACGTAACGTCGGAGTAAAGGCCGGTTCGAGCTGTGAATAGACTCGCCGGAAGTAGTTGTCCGTCATTGATGCAATGTAGTCGCTAATGCGACGGGGCAAGGCCTCAGACTCATGGCCTTCCGGAATCTGATCTGGATTCTCAATCAGGTAATCAAACAAGCGCTCGATAGCTTGCATGGATTGGTCCCGCTCTTCGACCAAAATTTGGGTGTGATAGACCCGGGCATGCAAGAAGCGTTTGAGGGCAGCAGAAGTTTCGGCTGCGGCAGCGGTAAACTGCACCAGGCGAACAGGCCAGGCTCGCACAGCATCCACTGAATCCACACCCGCAGACTGGCAGGCGGCAATCGTACCTTCCATCAGGCCCCGCATCAGATGATCAATCAAACGGCGTTGCATCTCGTGCAGGTGGATACGCTCCTCGGCGGCAGGGAAATTCGTTTCAACTTCTTCCAACAGTTCGGCAGCAACGGGTACAGAAGCAGCAAGCTCCGAAAGCTTGAAGAAGCCCGCCTCGTGAGCATCATCTACATCGGCCGTGTTGTAGGCAATTTCGTCCACCAGATCGATCAGTTGCGCCTCAATCGGCGGGCGAAGGCCAGGCAGATATTCTTCCAGCGGCCCAGTGTAGCCGGCGGGCAGGTCGCGCGAGTGTTTGACGATGCCCTCGCGGACTTCGAAGCTTAGATTCAGTCCCGGGTACATCGCATAGCGATGCTCATAGGATTCGACAATGCGCAGAGAGTGGAGGTTGTGCTCAAAGCGTTCCCCGAAACGGGAGAGGATACGATTGAGCGCCACTTCTCCAGAATGGGCAAAGGGAGGATGTCCAATGTCGTGTGCGAGAGCCAGAGCCTCAGTAAAGTCTTCGTCGACGCCAAGAACTCTTGCCGCAGTGCGAGCGAGTTGAGCGACTTCGAGGGTGTGAGTGAGGCGATTGCGAAAGTGGTCGGAGATCCCGGCGGGAAAGACCTGAGTTTTGGCTTCAAGACGGCGGAAAGCGCGAGAGTGAACAATGCGGTCGCGATCTCGCTGAAAATCGTTGCGAAAAGAAGGAAGGCTCTCAGGAAAGCGACGGCCCAGACTTCTCTCCACAGGGAAGCGAAGCTGGGCCAGAACACCAGTCCGGATCATGTTGCCTTTCGAGTTACTTCTTTGGCGCTGCCGTCATCGGAGCGGCGGGAAGAGTGCTCAGCACTTCCATGGCAGGAGTTGAAATCGGGGCGCGAGCCGTACGAAGGGGCTCAAGTAGCTTGCGGGCTTCCTCAGGCTTGGACTTGGAGATATACCGGGCCAACTGGATAGTGGATTGTTCTTTAGGCATCAGATAGGTCGGGCTAGCTACAAGGTCTCTGAGCAGTGCTTCAGCTTCAGAAGACTTGCCCTGACCCTGAAGAATTTCAGCCATTGTGAACTTGGCGAGAGACGCGGGTTCTTTGTCGCCGCCGATCACTTCCCTCAGACGCTTTTCGCCGGCAGCAGTGTCACCACGCTCGATATCAAGCATGGCCAGCATGTAGAGGGCGAGGTTGCCTTCTTTGCTCCCAGCGTACTTCGTTGAGACCTTTGTGAAAGCTTCAATTACTTTCTTTTCTTCGGTTGTCGTTCGGCTGGTCGTAGCCTGTGCGACACCCATTGCTTCGCCAAGCGCAGCCTGGCGTTTCGCCTTCTGGCTACCCATATACCACCATATGCCGTAGCCTAGGGCTGCAACTACGATGGCAATGCCGACGTACATGGTGACTTGTTTTCTATGACCCGAGACGTACTCGGAGGCTTCGCCGACCGTTTCCACAAACTGGTCGTGCTTGATTACATTTTGAAGTGATTTATCCACGGGGAGTCCTACTGAGGGAAATTACAGGTTAACACGAGGGCGGCGGATATCGTTAATCCAGTGACGTACGGATCTGTATAGTATTTGAAAAGCGACCACCCGCTTCGACGCTGAGGGTAGCGAGAGCATTGTCCACAATGGGAGGCATTCGGGTCTCGACCGCATAAAAGCCGATGTAGCCGCCAGCGAGTTCGGCCTTGGCCACTTCGAGGGTTTGACCGTTGAGCCAGACTCTGACAGGCGCGATGACGCGCGGGGAATTTTGAGCGGGCGCAGCCTTTCCGGCCGGCCATTCGGGGCTGACGCGCCCAAGGCCAGTGAGTAGGATCTGTACACGCAGTCCTGCCTTGAGCGGCAAAGTTGGATCGAGGAGTTCACCCGTTTCTGCATCGAGGAGAAGCGGCGCGCCATCCCGGTCTGTAAAAATCACCGGAGCGGTTTCGGCGAGATCGAAATCCATACGCAGGCTTCCGCTTTCAGTTTTGAACTCAAAAGCCGGTGAGGGGATCACCGCGTCATAAGGGATTTGCAGTTGGGTTTCGTCAGCGGTTGCCGAGAGAATCGGCAGCGAGCGGCCGGCGAGTTGAGCCTGCGTGAGCTTCATGCCAACAACAGACATAAGTCCACCGGGAGCAGCCGATTTGGAATTTAGGTCTGCTGCACTCATCAGGGAAGGGTTGCGACGGCGATGAGGGGCGTATGTCAGAAAAACGCCTTCGCCCGCAATGGAGACATAAAGAAAGTTGCCTCCCTCGTTGAGAAGGACATCGAGAGCCGCTTCGCGAGGTAAATTGCCACCGAGCCGGATCCAGCTTGTAGGGCCGGAGGCCGCTTCGAGATTGTTCAGGGTGTAGAAGACGCCTCGTTCAGTAGCGAGGTAAATAGCGCCGCTGGCGCGATCGGCCGCGAGGCCGTAAATTTCCTGTGCGGGGAGGTCACTCGTAAGATCATCCCATTGCCGGCCGGCATTTAAGGTGCGATGAAGGCGGCTGCGATCCGTTTTTCTGACTTCGAGTTGGAGTTCCGGTCGTGCAACATCCATCCAGCGCAAAGCATCACGCTTGGGAGCAGCCTGGCCACGAGCAATCCAGGCAACCTTGGCGCCAGGCATCCATTCAACGATCTCGCCGTTCTTCCATTCCGCGAGCAATCCACGGCCACCAAGAGGCGCGGCAAGAAGACGTGCGAGGTGCAGATTCGGCAGGCCCGTATTGAGGCTCAGCCATGCGGTCCCACCGTCCACCGACAACCAGAGGCCTTCGTCGGTCACGACAGCTATACGGTCTGGGTCTGTGGGGGAAATCGACAGGGCACGTACATTTTCGCCAATCAGCCGGGTATCGCCAGAGGCCACGACATTGAGCCAGTGTTTACCGGAATCGTCGCTTCGCCAGAGCCATTGACCGGCAGCATAGGCGCGGTAAGCGTTGCCGGGAGCGGCGACAACTCGAGCGCCGCTTTCGGGAAGCCTGTCGACTACTTTGGTTGACAAAACAGCTCGAGCACCCGGTTTGGCAATTGGCGTCCAGTTTTCAAAGTCTTCGGTGCGGAAGGATTTTCCACCAGGAAGTTGAATCTCAAGGCTGGCACCGTCGGCACCAAACCAGACGCCGGCGAGTGGAGCGCCCGAAAAGCCTGCGCGCGAATTATAGACTACAGTCGTACCAATTACACGCCAGGAAAGAGCGAATTCGTATGTCTGGGCAAGCGCCGTCCCGGCCAGGCAACAAAGGCCAAGCGTGGTCAAACAGACTCGAAGGATTGTGTCAAACCGACACATAGTCTTCTTCATTGTAAACGCGCCACAGCTATTAAGATCGGTCGGATTTCTGCCGAACTGTTGCTAGGACGGGACATTTGCATAAAAGTTTCCCCTCTCTCTGTTTAGGATGTTGAATTGCTCTGTAAATTTGGTGTTAGCATTGGATCTTAAGTAGTGCTGAGAACTCCATTCCAGTCCGGCCTTCTCGCTATGGCAGTCGCCATGGTCTGTAGCCTTGTGTCGACCGCTCAAATCATGATGCCGGTAGCCCCAGGCTCTACAGGCAAAGTGCTGCACGCGCAGGGCCAAGTGCAGGTCTTGAAGGATGAAGTTCCATGGGCGCTCAATGTTGGTGACCTCGTCAATCCTAGGCAGGAAATCCTCACAGGTCTCGATGGGTACGCCAAGATTCAGGTTCCGGATGGCAGCATTTTCGAGATCTTCCCGAATTCACGTGCTACCTTCCGTTCCAATCAGGGGAATCTTCGCGAACTGCTTGATTTGTGGGTAGGTCGGGTGAAGGTTCATATTGAGAAGCTAAACGGCAAACCGAATCCCAATCGGATCCAGACTCCTTCGGCTGTGATCTCCGTGCGCGGGACAACTTTCGACGTTACCGTTGAGAATGATGATGAAACTTTAGTGCTGGTAGAAGAAGGCCAAGTGGCCGTTCAGCATGCGCTGATGCCTTTTAGCGACGCTAAGATCTTGAATGGTGGCGACTACCTGCGTGTTTACAAGAATCAGCCTTTGGCGCAAAAGCAGCTGGACCGTGGTCAAGTTTTGCAGAAAATGATGCGCATGATGGCCGACATTTGGCTGAATCAGCCCAGAGTCAACGGTGGTGGCACATCGGCACCAGTCCCTGGCGCGGGGCCGAGCACGGTTCCGGTAGGACTCCCCGGCGATACGGGCGCTCCAGCACCGCCTCCTAGCGCCCCGCCGCCTCCGCCTCCAGGATTCTAATGGGCTTGCTTGTTTTCCTGGCCGGCACTTTGCTTTATGCCCAGGGAATTCCCGCCGAGTGGAATGCCCGGCAACAACTGGACGAATTAAAGACGCGGTTTGAGGCGATCCCTCCTGAACTATCCAAGGTGAATCTTGACCGCTGGCGTAGCGAGGGAGTTGCCGTCGCATACCTCAACCAGTTTGAATCGATCCAGGCACAACTGAAGAGTCTGAGCCTTGCCATAACCGATCTACGCCAGAGCCCTGAAAAACTGGCGATTGCCCTTGAAATCTTTCTTCGTTTTGACTCCCTGGATTCCATGCAGCGGTCGGTGATGGAAGCAGTACGAAAATATGAAACACAAGCACTGGCCGATGGAATCGAGTCGAAATTTGTCGATACGGCAGTAGCGCGTAATCAGTTTCGAAGCTATATGCTCGATCTGGCTGCCAACCGGGACCGAGAACTCGATGTACTGCTTCAGGAAGCACAGCGATGCAGAGTTGAAAAGAATTCCCCTTTGCCGCCGAAACCGCCAACTCCCGTTGCTCCAAAGAAGAAATGACCACCGCCGTCCCACCCATAGTCCCCGCCAAGACCTTCCGTTGTTATATCTGCAAAGAGACTTCAACCGAGATCTGCATTTATTGCACCAAAGATACGTGCGGGCTGCACATGTGCGAACGGTGCAAGCGGTGTACAGACTGCTGCACCTGCTATCTCGACCAACAGAAACGGCGCTAGGGCACGCCGCCGGCTTGAACAAATGCAGCTTTGGCGATTGAGCTTCGCTTCTCTGCAACCTTTAGAAATCCTCGAAAGCGTTTATCTTCCCGCAGCGAGGCGAAATAGGGATCCAGCTTCCACGGTGCGGGACAGTAGAATCCCGCCTGAAGCGAAAGGTCCAAAGTATGTATTGCTTCGGACAATTGTCCGAGCCTCGCCAGTAACCTCGCACGATAGAAAAAACCCTCTGGGTCTCTGCCTTCACGGTTCAGTTCGTGAATCAGGTCGGCGGCTTCGCCCGTGCTGCCCTCAAGATACTTTTCGAGCATGGCCAACCACTTCGTCATTACCGGTGGAAGTCTTTCTCTGCTTCGTACTCGCTCCAGGGCCTCCTCGTTGCGGCCCAGAGCATCGAGAGCCATCGCTTCCATAAATCCAACATCGTCGGTGCTATGATCCAGTGCCGACTGATAATCGCCCATGACGAATAGCGTGTTCATCACGGATGTTCTGACTGTTGGGTCCAGCCTTCGCGCTAGTTTATGGAAGGCAAGCGACTCGTCGAGAAGTCCTGCATACCGACAGCAATATACCAGCCCGACATGAAGATCCGGATCGTTTCGATTCTCGTGCAGCAGTCCAAGCAAGCGAATGATGGCTTCTTTGGCAGACCCCTGTTCGGCTTGATGGAACGCATAGAGCCCATGAAGGCCCGGCAGGCGCGGATTTAAGTCAAAAGCACGCTGAAAGGCTTCTTCTGCCAGCCTGACGTTTTCCTCGGTGCCATCGCGGAACTTACCCAGGATCCGGTAGCAGCGGGCGAGTCGTCCCCAGGCGGGGGCAAAGAGCGGATCCTCGGCAAGACATTTTCGATACATATCCCTCGCCAAGGGAAGATCGCGCATCTGTGTCGAAAGATGGTTTGCCCGCAGGAAGAGCTCATACACGCGAGCTGTGGCGGGTACATCGTTTTTTCGTTCGATTGCCTCAGCAATGCCTACTGAAGGCAACAACGAGGCGGTGATGCGGTGTGCGAGTTGGTCTTGAACAGAGAACATCTCACCAAGAGAGATTTGCGCTACATGGGTCCAAATCACTGTACCCGCTGGAACTTCAAGAAGTTGTGCGGTCACCCTCACTTGTTCTCCCGAACGCAGCAGAGTTCCCATCAGGACATTATCGGCGTCCGTCTCGACAGACGGCTTGGAGGCCATACGGCCGGAACGAACCAGCAAGACCTTTAATCCGGCCAGAGAACTCGCAATTGCATCGGACAAGCTAAAGCAGAGAAAGGCAGTTTCTGGGTCGGGATGAAGTTGCTCAAAGGGAAGAACCAGCAAACGTGTGAGACCAGACACCCCGCCTGGCGAATCGCGAGTCACCGGCGCGATAAATCGATAACCCCTGCGCGGTATGGTTTCGATAAATCGTGGTTTACTTGCGGAGTCTCGCAAAGTAGCACGAAGCCTCGTCACCGCTGCGTTTAATCCGCGTTCAAAGTCGACGAACGTATCTTTCGCCCAGAGCATTTGCCGGAATTTCTCGCGGTCGACGAGATCTCCCGCATTCTTGAGAAGTAATTGCAAAATCTCCATGGGTTGACCCTGTAACTGAATCCGTAACCCGTGTTTTCGCAACTCGCCGGTGAACGAGTTCAACTCAAAGGCTCCAAATCTGAAGATCAAACGCCGCGAGTCCATTTTTCCGCTTCATCGTATCACGGCACAACTTCATTCTTGTCAATCGATTAGGGCGTGTCCAACGTTTGTCCTGATGTGCATGGTAAGTGACGAGACTCGCTGATAGAACTACTTGTGTCCGCCACTAGCCGTAGGCGGCAAATCAACAAAGGATATACAAATCAATGACTCACACACCCGCCCATCCAGAGACTTTCGGCATTGCTACAGTAGCTCAAGACATGAAAGCCGCCCGCGACTTTTACACTGCACTCTATCCCTACGAAGTCAAAGAGGACGTGTTTTCAGGTATCAAGTTCTTCTCCATAATGAAGAACGGCTCAACACTCGTCTCTGTGTTTGAGCGTTCGGCAAGCAACCCGATATCAGGAACAATTCCCGTTTTGAAAGTGGACTCAGTTGCCGAGTATCTGACGCGCCTCGAAAGCATGGGTGCCAAAGTAATCATTGGCGAGTCTGTTTGCCCTTGCACGCAGACAAACTTCTCGCTGTGCGCCGACCGGGAAGGCAACCAATTCATCGTTAAAGAGCCAACTCTCTAGCTCGAGCTGCAACTAAGCGTAGGCCGCGTCCACCATCTTCTTCATTACGGCGAAGTCTTCGGCGACGGCCTTCAATTCATCCGGGTTTTCGTATTCAACATGTAGCGTGAGAGGCCCGGTAAACTTAGCCAGAGCCATGCGCTTGAGCACCGCAGGCCAATCCACCATTCCCTGCCCAAGCGGACACCACTTCATCGCCCACTTGCCGTTTTTCTTCTCCCAGTAGAAGTCCTTGACAGCCACCATCTTGAGTCTTCGTAGAGCGATTTCCAGAGAAGAATTCCAAGTCCAGGCTCCGCCTTCGGCTGTTGCATGAGCAGGATCAAAGTAGTAGCCCATGTGGGCAGCATCCATGAACTGGATCATCTGCCAGGTGTCCCAAACCGGCGCACCAACATAGTTACCAGAGTGGTTGTGCATGCCGCAACAGGTACCGTAAAGACGCGATAGCGCGAGGAATCCGCTGAGCGCGTTCTGCACTTCGGCGAGTTTGCGATCCAGATCGACTGAACCGTCCTTGGCTGTCTGATAACGCCAATAGCCCGGCTTCCAAAAAGGGATCTTCAACTCCTGCATTTTGCGTAGAGTGGCTGTGGTCTCGGGGGCTTTCGGATTCAAGAGCCCTGTGGTGATCATCGGCACCTTGAGTCCTGAGTTTTCAAGGATTGCGACCGCGACTGGCAGGTCATCCGTTACCTTCTCCGGCAGCACATGGCCAGCGGCACGCACTGTGAGGTCGATACCTTCAAAGCCAACCTGCTTTGCATATTTGCCAAGTTCCTGGTGGCTTAGCTTGGCTGCGTGCTTGGAGAAGAGGCAGAGTGTGGGCTTGGCGGCAGGGGCTTGCGCCATCAGGAGAGGGGCCGCTGAGGCGGCAATGAATTCGCGTCTTTTCATGGCAGTTTATAAGGGGCTCTGTATTTGTAGCTCAACATCTGGTTAGCGGCTGGGTTATTGGTGAACTTCTCGTTTTTCGAATCCCACTCGAGATAGCTTTTGGTTTTGTAGGCGACGTTTGCGATCAATGTAGCACTGGTCGAGAGGTGACCCGTCAGGGCGTCGCAATTCGGTTTCTGGCGCGACTTCAGGCAATCAAGAAAGTTGCGGGCATGCGGGTGATTGGTCACCTGGCCGGTCACCTTGCGGGCTTCAATCACAGGCTTTTTAGACGCGTCATTAGACCGGTCAATCGGATTTCGAACTGGCAGCGGTTGATCACCAATTACCTCGGGAATCACTTCCCAGCCCCTGAGTGTCAAATACATCGTGCCCTTGGTGCCACGGATCATCATCTCGGACTTCTGCGCATTACCAGCGGCCGCGTTGGCGTTGATCTGCGTAAAGACCATCATGACGCCGTCGTAATCCCACATCGCCTGCAGCGTGTCGGGGATTTCACGATTGTCGTCGACAGCGAATTTGCCACCCATCACCGTCACTGCTTTGGGCGAATCCTTGCCAATGCACCAGCGAAGCATGTCCACGTAGTGGACCCCAAAGTTGGTCAACTGTCCGCCAGAGTAGTTGTAGAACCAGCGGAAGTTGTAATACATGCGGTTGCGGTTGTAGGGGACCTTCGGTGCGGGGCCGAGCCAGGCGTCCCATTCAGCTTCGCTCGGGGGTGGGCCCTCCGGGGCCGCGCCAAGGCCTGTAGGCCATTCGTTGGTGAGATGCCAGCCCTGAGCCAGCGTCACCTTGCCGAGAGCACCTGACTGCACGTAGGCCGCCGCTTCCTGAAGAAACTTTGCGCTCCGTCGCTGGATGCCAACCTGCACGATGCGCTTATTACGCTCTGCGGCTTCCACCATCTTGCGGCCCTCAACAACGGTAAGGCTCAGCGGCTTCTCGCAATAAACGTCTTTGCCGGCATTGCAGGCTTCGATCATCATCAGGGCGTGCCAGTGATCGGGCGTGGCGATAACCACGGCGTCCAGTGTTTTGTCGTCGATCAGCTTCCGCCAGTCGGAGTAGCGTTTGGGGGTGTCGTGGCCATGGTCCTTGGCCTTCTTTTCGGCCAGGTCCAGGTAGGACGCTTTAAGGTCGCAGATGGCCGCCGTGCGGGCGTCGCCATATTCGAGAAAGCCATCATGCACCTGGTCGCCACGATTGCCCAGACCAATGTAGCCAACCATGGCGCGGTCATTCGCTCCCAGGATCTGCGAGTAGCTGAGCGCAGTCATAGCCGTAGCCCGCGAAAACTGCCTTCGATTCAAGAATCGGCCTCCTGTAAATGGTTTGAAACAGTCCGAGTATATCCTGTGTTCAGATGAAATTTGCAGTCCTACTCATGATGGCAATCGAATTTGCACACGCCCAGAAGATTCTTGTTCACGGTCACCGCGGAGCTCGCGCGGCGATGCCCGAAAATTCTCTCCCTGCCTTTGAATACGCCCTGGCTCAAGGTGTAGATGCACTCGAACTCGACCTTGCCGTCACCAAAGACAACGTCCTCGTAGTCAGCCACGACCCGGAGCTGAACGCAAAAATCTGCAGCGGACCGGCTGGCTTGCCGCATGTAATCCGGCAGTTGACCCTCGCGCAGGTGCGCGAGTTTGATTGCGGGTCAAAGCAAAACGCGGAGTTTCCGAAGCAGAAGACCGTGCCCGGCACTAAAGTGCCAACCTTCGCCGAGGTGCTGACCCTGGCCAAAAAGTCCAAAGTGGATCTCAATGTCGAAACGAAAATTTTCCCTTCCAAGCCAGAGCTTACGCCTTCGCCTGAAGAATTCGCCAGGCTCGTCATCGACGAGGTACGCAAGCACAAGATGGAGTCGCGCCTGATTCTGCAGAGCTTCGACTGGCGTACACTCACGGCAGCGAAGGCAATTGCGCCGAAGGTCCGCCTGTCAGCCCTCTATCCTTCCGGGATGTCCGATGCTCTGCTCAAGAAGGATTACATCAACGAAGCTCACGGGCTTGGCTTTGGAATCGTAAGTCCTCACTTCCGGCTCACAAACAAGGCCGAAGTGGAAAAGGCGCACAAGTTGGGTATGCAGGTAGTGCCCTGGACGGCGAACGATGCCAGGATTTGGGATCAACTGATCGAGGCCAAATCCGACGCCATCATCACCGACGACCCTGCTGCACTCATCGCCTATCTAAAACAAAAAGGCCTGCGGTAATGTTGAAGGCATGTACTCGGCCTTCTTTTGCCTCGGCCTGATCGCACAGGATCTTGGACCCCTCGACGCGCCTCGCCCGATCCCCGCAGTAGATAGCCTTTGGGCTGAAGAACTGACCTGGATGGAGATGCGGGATGCAATCAAGGCTGGCAAGACAACGATCTTGATCGGTACAGGCGGCGTCGAACAAAACGGACCCTACGTCGCAGGCGGCAAACACAACTACGTTCTGCAGACGGTTCTGCCCTACATTGCACGCTCCATCGGCAACACACTCATTGCGCCTATCGTGAAGTTTGTGCCGGAAGGCGCAATCGAGCCCAAGCCAGCAGGCCACATGCGCTATCCCGGCACGATCAGTCTTGAGGCAGCTACCTTTGAGGCGCTCCTTACCGATATCTGCCGCAGCTACAAGGCACACGGCTTTCGTGACATCATTCTGCTCGGCGATAGCGGGGGCAATCAGGCCGGAATGGAAAAGGTGGCCAAAGCACTGAACCTCAAGTGGAAAACTTCTCCCGCACGCGTGCACTACCTGAAGGATTACTATGCAAAGGACCCCTGGAGCTATGAATTTCTCAAGGCTCAGGGCATCGTGCAGATCGACAAAACTCCGCCCAGGGGCGAGTCCTCTACGCGTCCGGCCCATACCCGCAACGGCATTCACGACGATGTTTATTATGAGGCGCAAATTGCTGTACAGGATCCGAAGTTGATCCGTGCAGACGAGCGAATCAAGGCGGGCCTCATGTCAATCCATGGCGTCAACCTGGCCCCGGTGGCAAAGACAATCGAGCTTGGCAAGAAGCTGGCCGAATATCGCGCCGGGATCACAAAAAGGGCGTTTGAGAATTCGCAGGCGCAACTGCGGGGCAAGCGCTAGCTGGCCAGGCGAAGGCTGTCCTCTGCCCCGCGTTCCATCTCGCTGGCGATCACTTCCAGCACTCGCATCCAGCAGGCTTCCATCTCAAGGGTGAAGGCGTCGCCCAGCACCTTGCGGAATGTGTAAATCAACGCCGCCCAGGCGGGCTCGAACATCTCTGAGGTGACACCGTACCGGTGATGGCGGGCCCCCAGGTCTCGCAGAGCCGGAACCAGTTCAGCCGGCTTGTCAACGCGTTCCACCACCCATACCAGCATCATCGTAAACTTCTTCTGGTGTTGGGCCATCTCACCTGGGAAGAGCATGCGCACTCGCGGCGCAAGTTCAAAGAGGCGGCCAAAGAACATCGGTACTGCTTGATCCGCACGCTCAGCCAGCAGCCCAAAGCTATAGCGGATCATCATCACTTCGGTCATCGTTTCGGTCATTTGTGTTGTCTCCACTCAGACTTGCGTTAAATCTTTGTGGAATCCATCAACCGAATTAAGCTTTTAGTTTCTTGCGGATCTTCTGGATGGTCACTTCCCGCTGGTTCGCGCTCCAGGTGTCTTCGATCTCTTTTTCGCTCATACCTGCAACACGCCCCAGCAGGATGTAGGCCGGGAGCGCGTGCGGCAGGTGCTTCCAGAGAGCCATTTCAGCCAGTGCAGGGATGCCGCGCTCCCGCATGTGCCGGATCAATTTCTCGTCCCGGGTCGTTGTGAGCGGAATCAGCAGGTTCATCGCATTCATGCGATCCTTCCAGGCCACGCTATTCAACATCTCGACAAACCACGTGGTCAGAACGCGGATCTCGGCTTCGGGATGCTCAATCGCGTAGAAGGCAAGCGGTGCCAGGCTCCGCAGCGATGCGGCCCTCACTTCCTGGTCTGGATCCCGGAGAGCCAACTGTAAGTCCTCGATCAGGGCCTGCGCCTTGGGGCCGTAGCCAAGAATCGCAGCAGCTATGCGACGGTCATCTGGGTCGGCACTTTCGCGTATGATCTGGCGCAGAATCGCCTGGTGGTCTTCCGCGATTGCCGGCAGTTGAAGTTGGATGGCACGCGCGCCGGCCTCATCGAGTAGTGTAAATCCCTGAGACCAATCCTCGCGAGTTTCGCCCTTGCGAGTGGCCTCGGCGGTGGCCGCAATCAGCTTTTCGTAAACGGCGGTAACATCTTCGGGCAGTTTGAGGCTTTCGTTCTTCGGCTCTTCCCGAATATCTAAATGGGGCCGGCCACGCTCTTCAACGCCAACATAAAAGATGGCTTTGCCGCCTTCGCAACAGATGGCTTCCACGTTGGCGCGGAGGATGCCCTTGAGCCCAATCAGCAACTCTTCAAGGTCCCCCTTGGATGGAGGCAGCGGATCACCTTCCGCAATCTTGAGTTCCTTACGCAACTTCTCGGGAGTAAACGCCTTGTTGCCGTAAGTTTCAATGATCGCGATGGTAGGAACCGACTGGGCGGCCGCATGGAGGCACACAAGTGCCCCCGCTAGTAAATACTTCACTGTCCCAGTGTGACGCGATTAGAGCGCGAGCGTTACAAAGAACATCAGCGCGCCAGCGGCAGGCAGTAGCAGCAGAGCTTTCTTGAGGCCGGTAGCTTCGCCACCAGCGACGCCGCCGATGATCGGTGAGCTAGCCACCAGGCCCAGCCAGCCACAGGTCACAGCTGCGCCAATCGCGGTTGCGGTGCCGGTTGGGAACTTGGCTCCTACAAGGCTGAGTGCGGTCGGAAATACAGGTGCCATCGCGACGCCAGCCAGGAAGACCATCGCCCACGCGAGATTCGCGTCCTTGAATTGGAGCATCAGATAAGTGGTGACGGCGATCATGATCGAGGAAACCATCAGGAGGGTGGTAGCCGGGATGGGCGGGACTACCGCAACCACAAGTCGGCCAGCAAGGAGACCGAGGGCAAATCCGAAAGAAAGGATATTGAGGGCCTTCTTCTCCGGGATGCCTTGAGCGATCAAGTGCTTGACGAGCCAGTTCCATACGCCCACTTCAGCGGCGACGTAGAGGAAGAGCAACATCGCCGGCAGAAAGAGGCCGGGGTTGGCAAGCAGTGCAGGTACGTCAGAGAACTGAAACTGCACCACGCCTGTAGGCAGCGGCATGTCGGTAGCCGAGTGCAGCGCGAGAGTAGCCACAGTAAGGGCTGCCGTGAGGTTGCAGAGGCGGAAAGAGTTGCCACCCAGCAGGTTCGCTGCGATGAACGGCGTCGCGATGCCGCCGAGGCCGAAGAAAGTATTGAAACCATTGAAAAGCGCGGTGGGGTTGTCGGTCTTGACGTCGTTTACCAGGGCATTTGCACCCGCGACGATAATGCCACCGCCTACGCCGAGAATCAGCATGTAAAGACGGATGCTGGAGAAGCCTTTGGACCGGGGCAGCAGGAACAGGGCGAGTGCGATGAGGCCGAGGCCGAGCACCATGCCGACCTTTTTGCCTTGCAAGTCAATCAGTGGGCCTTGCAGTAGTGAGCCAATTACCAGGCCGATGGCCTGAGTCATGGCGATGGTGCCATTTTGCGCCGGCGTAAGGCTAAATCTCTTGGACAAGTCAGGCAGAATACTGCCCAGCATCGCGGCGATCATTCCATAGACGAAGATGGCCATGACCGCGGCCACAATTAGCATGTTGAAATCCATAAACCAAGAAGGCTATCACAGACTCTAACGGTTAGGAATGCTCATCGATAACTTGATGCCTGTCTACGACTTGATCACCCGTCATGAACGCGTGATCGCAGCACCGCAGCGGCGGGTCTGGCAAGCCGCCCGCGCGATGACCATTCGAAAACTGCTGCGAGTCAGGGTCTTGCTCTGGATTAGGGAAATTTTTTCACGTCTGAACGGTCAGCCACTCGAGTCCTTCCCGGTGATTGCAGAAAATGAAGGCACCGAGGTGGTGATGGCAATCTGTGGCAAGTTTTGGGCCATCAGCGGGAACATTGTCGATGTGCCGGTAGAAGTGATTCCCCTTTATCAGGCGAAAGGTTATGCCAAGGCCTATTGGAACTTTCACCTGGAATCGATCGGCGTTGGCCAGACGCGTATTGTGTCTGAAACACGGGTGCAGGTCTACGGGAAGCAGGAGCTGAAACTCTTTCGCCTTTATTGGGCTCTGGTTGGGTATGGCGCGGGTTGGATCCGCAGGGAAATCCTGAAAGCGATTGAGCGGGAGTCCCTTCGACGTTAGAGTTGAATTGGTGAAATCAAATGAATTGGCAGCAGCTCCCGCTTCAGACAAGCATCGGCGAAGGTAAAGACCGGCAGGTAGAACTGCTCTTCGAAAGCGTACGTCGCAAACTGATTCAAATCACACTGCGCAACGGAGCTATTCTCGCAAAGCACTCAGCCCCGGTTCCCATCACGATTCAGGCTGTTGCTGGCTCGGGAGCGCTATACATCGGCGAAGCACGAGAAGTGGCGGAGCTTGTACCCGGCACCCTGGTCACCATCGAGCCGGGCATCGTGCATGAGATCCAGGCGCAACCGGCAGTGTCCATCCTGCTTACAATGTTTCCCGAGGCATAACAAGGCTAGATCAGAAGGCGGGGGTAAAGCCGCCATTAGGGGCAGGTTTCTCCGGACGGGCAGCCACGCCTGGCGGTATCCAGATGCAGGATTGTGCTTTACCCACCTGACAGGCTTGGTCGGGATTAGCGCGGACGGCCAGGGTAAAGGCTTCCAAGGCGGCCAGATTTGCGGCAGAAATCAAGGCTGTGTTGTAGTTGAGATCGCTTGCGCGAGTAAGAAAGAGCAGGCGCAGACTTTGCTTCCTGGCCGGTTGGGGAAAGAGCTTGAGGATCGGCTCAAGCGCACGCTCCTCTTTCCCTTCCAGATTGCGCACAGACTCCTGCCAGACAAGCCCCCTGGCCTGCACCGCATAGACGCTGCGCTCGAAGCCATACTGCGAATCGGGATTCAAAGAGATTGTAACGTTCAGACCGTTGGTCGTTTCTGTTTTGATGCTAGGTTGGCCGTAGCGCCAGGCCTCAGCAGCCGAATCGCGACGCATCGGGGTCACCAGGCTTAGACGCCAGCCAGGTTCCAGGTCTACAAAGGTCTTTGTCGACACCAAAGAGCCGGGGGCTGTCACCGGCATCAATTTCTGCCGGTGGCACCCCCCGAATGACACTGCAATCAGGATCAGCCCGAGGCTAACCGATTTTGAGTTTGTTGAGTTTGGCATCCCAGAACACAGCCTTCTTGGCACGTACGCTCTGCGTGGCCATATGCCCCGGGATCGCAGCGATCTGTCCTGCGCGAGCAGGGGCAATCGCCTTTTCCTTGCCGAGCACTGCCATCAGGAAGTTCCTGACGTGGTCGGCAGTGGAATCAGGTTGATTGAAGTCTTTCAGGTAATTCATGCTGACAGCGGGCTTGTCTGAGAAAGCCTTCACGTTGCGGATGAACTTCGGCTGTGGAGTGAAGTACAGGTTCTGACGATCCTTCACTTCGATGGTGCCCTTTTGGCCCATGAACTCTTCACCGTAACCCCACTGGTCGTTACCAAAGAAACACGAGTAGTTGAGGTGGAACTTGTTCGGATATTCGTAGAGTGCGCTCAAGGTATCGGGCACTTCGCGATCATCCTTGCCGCCCCACTGATAGACACCGCCAGAAGCCATGCAGCTTGTCGGCAGTTCGGTCTTGATCAGGCCACCGACCACAAAGTTTGAAATGTCGGTCTGATGGACCAGCAGGTCGGTCGAGATGCCGCCCGAGTAATCCCAATAGTTGCGCCACTGGAAGTAGCGTTCCTTCGAGAAGGGGATGTTCTTGTGTTCGGCCGATTCGAGGAAGCGCTTCCAGTCGGCAGTCTCAGAGGAAGCATCGCCCGGGATGATGTAGCGCCATGCGGCAGGCACACCCTTGGCCGGATCGACAGTCTGATCGAAGTTGCGATACCAGAAAGCGCGAGTGTAGTGCACTTCACCGATGTAGCCGTCTTCCACCATCTTCTTGGCCTGAATGTAAAGCTTGTTCGAACGGTTCTGCGTACCGATCTGAACCACCGTGCCCATCTTCTCGGCGAGGGCGACGATTTCGGCGCCTTCTTCGATCGTATGGCCGATCGGCTTCTCGAGGTAAATGTGCTTCTTCGCCTTCAGCGCAGCCATCGCCATCGGATGGTGCAGGTGCTCGGGCGAGCAGATGAAGACAACATCCACATTCGGGTCATTGATCACATCGCGGTAGTCGACAGAGGTCTTGGGTGTGTTCTTGCCATTGGTCTGGACGATGTCCTTACCCTTGGCGAGATTGCCCTTGTAGGTGTCGCAGACGTGGGTCACTTCGACGTTGTCCTTCGACAGAAGGTACATCTGGTTCATCACGTGCGCACCGCGCATGCCAGTTGCGATCCAGCCCACCTTGAGGCGGTTGTTCTGGGCGCTAGACTGCATGACGGCAGGCCCTGCGCTCAAGGCGGCAGCAACTGCGCTCTGCTTCAACAGATCCCGGCGTGACACATCTTCTGACATGGAATTCTCCTCTTAACTCTCGGTCGGCGTCTCTTCAGACGCGGGCTTGGCGACAGGGGTTACCTTGCGCGCATGCTCAAACAGCAATGCTATCGCTTTGTCGGTACGAATGCGATTGGCAATGCGGTCGAGGCCGCCATCCTTTTCGAGCTTCACGCGCACAGCCGCCACCGGCTCACGCTGCTGCCGCGCCTGGCGCTGCACTTCGCGATCCACTTCCTCCTGCTGCACAGCTACTGCCTCTACATCGGCAATTTTGTCGAGCAACAAAGTAGCGCGGACGTCACGAGTAGCACGATCCAGCTGGCTCTCGCGAAACTTCTTCATGTCGAAGTTGAGCGAACGCGGGTCAATTCCCTGCATCTGCAAGCTGCGGGCATAGCTTTCAAGCTGAATCTGAAGCTGGCGTTCGATGTAAGTCTCAGGCACAGGGAAAACATTGGAATCGGCAAGAGTCTCGATCAGCTTGCTCTTGGCTTCTTCCTGCGAACGGTACTGACGCTCGGCCTGAATACTGGCCTTGACTTGCTCTTTGAACTCGTCAAGGGTGCGGAAGTCGCCCATCGACTGCGCAAAGTCGTCATCCAGAGGCGGCAATTCCTTGCTGCGAATAAACTTGAGTTCGAGATCGAAGGTGATCGTCTTGCCGGAGAGTCGTTCTTGGCCGTAGTCTTCGGGGTAGGTGACCTGGATGTCTTTGGTCTCACCCGGGCTCATGCCAACAATACCGGTGCTGAATTCCGGCAAGGTTTCAGGGTCGCCCAGTTGCAGCATCATTTCGGGGTTCTTGATCGGCTCGCCTTCAAGGCCATCGGCACTCTCAAGACCTACCAGGACGTAGTCTCCATTCTCAGCGGGACGCGGGTCGATGTTGACATACTCGGCCTTGGATTCCCGCAATTGGTCCAGTCGTTCGCTAACATCCTGATCGCTCACCTGCGGGTCTTCATATTCCACTTCGAGGCCCTTGTACTCGCCAAGAGTGAATTCCGGATGCACGTCAAACTGTGCCTTGAACACCATCGGCTGGCCCGGCTCATTCTTGAGATCGACGATACTGGGCTGGCCGATTACCTGCAGCTTTTCCTCCGCAAAACGCGCATTGAGAGCCTTCGGAATCACTTCTTCCATCACGTCTTGCTGAATCTCGTTCTGGAACTTGCTGCGGATGACGCTTAGCGGCGCCTTGCCCGGGCGAAAACCCGGCAAATGAGCTTTGGCCTGAATCCTGGCCAGTACCTTCTCGGTAGCTTCAGCCATCTCGAGTACATTTACAGTTACTTCCAGCTCGTGCCGGCAACCTTCAATCAATGCCATAACCTTGCGCGCCTTCTCTCAATTCCAAAATTCATTCGCATTCAAAACAAGAGGGCGATGCCAGCCACTGGCCGCATCGCCCCCAGACTTCACTAACTGACTAGGCCACGGAGGCTTTGAGTGCCTCTGCCTTGTCGGTCTTTTCCCAGCTAAACGTTGCTTCAGTACGGCCAAAGTGTCCAAACGCTGCGGTTGCGCGATAAATCGGGCGGCGCAGGTCGAGCGTCTCAATGATGCCCTTGGGGGTGAGCTTGAAGTTGGCGCGAACTGCTTCGGTGAGCTTCTCACCAGAAACCGAGCCGGTTCCAAAGGTGTCCACCAGAACCGATACGGGTTCGGCAACGCCGATGGCGTAAGCAAGCTGAACTTCGCAACGGGTGGCAAGGCCGGCGGCCACGATGTTCTTGGCGATGTAACGGGCCATGTAGCAGGCCGAACGGTCTACCTTTGTCGGGTCCTTGCCAGAGAAGGCACCGCCACCATGACGGCCCATGCCACCGTAGGTGTCCACGATGATCTTGCGGCCGGTGAGGCCGGTGTCGCCGTTGGGGCCACCGATTACAAAGCGGCCAGTGGGGTTGATGTGATATTTGGTGTTCTCGTCCACCATGTTGGCAGGCAACACAGGGTCGATGATGTGCTTCCGCACTTCTGCGCGAAGCTGTTCGGTAGATACATCATCACCATGCTGGGTGGAGATAACAACCGCATCGATACGCACAGGCTTGCCATTGTCATACTCAACGCTCACCTGGCTCTTGCCATCGGGGCGGAGGTAAGGAAGGCCTTTAGCACGGCGCACTTCGCTCAACTGGCGCACCAGTTGGTGAGACAACTGAATCGGCAGTGGCATCAGTTCGGCAGTTTCGTCGGTTGCATAACCGAACATCAGACCCTGGTCACCAGCGCCGCCGGTGTCTACGCCCATCGCGATATGGGGGCTCTGACGCTGAATCACGTTCAAAACACCACAGGTATTGCCGTCGTAACCATAAGCGGCATCGTCAAAGCCGATGTCTTTGATCACCTGACGGGCAAGATCGGCTACTTCAACATACGTTTTGGTGGTGATTTCACCAGCAACAATGCAAAGGCCGGTGGTAACCATGACTTCGCAAGCCACGCGCCCCATCGGATCATCTTTCAGAACGGCATCAAGTACCGCGTCGGAAATTTGATCGGCCATCTTGTCGGGGTGGCCTTCGGTCACCGATTCCGACGTAAAAATTCTCTTTATTGCCTCAGCCACTTGGTTCTGTCCACTCCTGATCTGTATAAAAATTAGCCACCCGCTGAAGGCGAGTCCCAATAATGGGCCTCAATTGGTCACGGCTTCAGGCGCACCCAAACCCGCAAAGCTGGCGAGGGACCAACCCAACAGTTTAGCGCTCAACCTTGGCGTGGGTCAATTTTGGAGATGGGGTCTAGGCCGTCTTTACTTTGGATCGCTGCCCAAACCAGCGCACAAAAAACCAGCCGGCACCGAGGCCAATCACCAGAAGCAGGATCCAGATCAGATTGCCCTTCACCGCTTTCATCATCGCTTCGGGATCGTCCAGCAGCCCGGGCTGCTGCCCAATCGTCTGCGCCCCAAACCATGCCAGGATCCCGCACCACAGCGTCGAACCGATAAAAGTCACCAGTGCAAAGCTTCCAAATGGCACCCGGATCAAACCCGCAGGAAATCCGATCAAATGACGAACGACCGGTAGCAATCGGGAAAAGAATACACCGCCAAGGGCAAATTCAGCCAGCCATTTTTCCGCAAGTTCGAGGCGTTCCGGTGGCAACAGAAACCACTTGCCGTACTTGGCAAGAAATGCCCGGCCTAGCGTATAAGAAAACCAATAACAAAGACTCGACCCAAACGTAGAGCCAAGCCCCCCTGCCAAAATCACTCCCCAAAGCGACATCTGCCCCTGCTGGGCCCAATACCCGGCAGGCGGCATGATGATCTCCGAAGGCACTGGCACGATCGTGCTCTCCAGCGCCATCATCAGAAAAACACCCCAATAGCCCATGTCCCGGGACCATTCAAACCATACCTTGATCAGTTCATGCAGCATGAATCGCCTAGTATACCGTCCATCCAGAGATTTGAAGGCCTCTGGCAACCGTTTTCGCCATATCGATTGGAGGACAGTATGGCGTCAATCGAGAGATCATTCTTCGAACACCGATCCGGCGACCCGGGCACATACATCGTTCAGCGCGGTGACACATTCAGGCTTATTGCCGAACGATTGCATATCCCGATTGGTGATTTGCTCGGCGCAAATCCTACGATCTACAACATCAATTTGATCTGTCCAGGACAATCGATCCGAGTCCCGGTCACCTATCGACCGCCGCGCTAATTTTTGTGGGCGTGCATTCGCCGCAAACGCGAAATCTGACCCTGAAGTTCTTCCTTGTCCGGGTCAAATGGACGTAACTGCAAATAGCGCTCAAGATCTTGGGCGGACGCCTGAAAACGATGGGTTGCCGCTAGAGTGGCCGCTCGCTGCCGCAACGCGTCGGCATCCACCGGGTCTGCTTCCAGTAGCAGATTCAAGACTTCGGCCGCTTTGCTCCAGGCCTGCCGCTGCAGATAGATGATGCGCAGGTTATTCAACATCCGGATAAGAATCATTCGTTTGGGGGCAGCCACAAGAAAGCGCGGATCCACCTCACCCTCGATGTCGTCTCGAATCTTGCCGCCATTGTAGATGTCCAGATAGTAGATGTCGTCCTCTTCTTCAAGACGAACCAGAAAGTGCCCCGGCGCACCAATACCGTCAACCGAAACACCCAGGCGGCGACCCAGTTCCATATAGAGCAGGCAAAGTGTGATCGGAATGCCCCTCCGCGACTCGAGCACGTAATTCAGACACGAGTTGTGGGCGTTGTAGTAATCGTCCTCATTGCCGGCCAGTTGCAATTCCCCAAACAGATACTGCTGCGCAGCCATGCGAAAACTGCGTGTATTGCGCCGCCGGATCTCCTCGGCATGATAATCGAGCTCGGCAAGCCACGGAGCCAGGGGTAGATTCGGGTACTCGATGCGTGCAATCAGTAAGGCGGCTTCGTCCAGATTGGTGCTTTCGTCTTCGAGTCGAAGGATGCGGCGTAGCGGGTCCATTGGGCTTTATGAGTAGAATACCGTTGGATGCGTGCACTTCTTCTTTTGATGGCGAGTTTTGTGTGTTCAGGTGCAGTCGATCATTGCGCGATCGATGTCGACCTCGACCGGGATGGCCGTAACGAGCGGCTGACGGTAGCCGGCGGCGGAGTCGAAGGCGCCCTGGTCGCGATCGCTCCTGGTGGCAAGCGCTGGGTGCTCGACCACCATGTCGTAACCCGCGAATGTTATTCGCTCGAAGTGTTTGGCCGCCCTGGAATCATGATCCTGCCCTACGGCATGGCCATTCGCTTCTATGAAGCCAGCGGCGGCTGGGGGACGAAGTGGAATTACGTCGATCTCTATTCCTTCTATACCGCCAGTTGGCAGGGTGGGTTGTTCCAAGCCGACATCGACGGTGACGGGCGACTGGACCTCTTCTGTGGCAACTACTGGATCCAGAGCCCGGCAAGCTTTGAACTGCCCTGGCGGCTATTCGCAATCAATGCCTTTCACGAACACCCGACGAGCGCGACGGCTCAATTGCACTGGGACGGCAGGCGTCTGCTGTGGGTAGAGAGCAGACGCCCCAAGGGCCGCGTTGTCTGGTTCCGGCCCCCGGAAGATGTAAAGCAACTCTGGATTGCGGAACCCCACGCACAGAACGAAAAGCTCGACTGCCCTCAGTTATCTCTGCAAGCCGGACAGCCGGTTATTTCCGCAAGTAAGCGTCGTTGCCGCTGATCCAGTCCTCACGGCGAGGAGTGAACAGGTCGGTCACGATCGAGTCTTCGACCACGTCGACCGAATGCGGCAAATTGGGAGGGATCACCAGCGACTGGCCAGCCCCGAGGGTAATCACTTTACCCCCAAGGTGAAAAACCAGCTTGCCCGATGTCACGATCGAGACCTGTTCGTTGATGTGGTGATGTAGCGAGACATGGCCGCCCTTTTTGAGTTCCAGTTGAGCAATGGTCATGCCCTCGGTGTGGATCACCCGGCGGGCAAAAAACGGCGTTACTTCTTCGAGGGGGATTTCATTCCAGTCGTAAAGAGTCATAGGCTATAGAAAGTATGCAACGAAGATCCTTCCTCATGCTGGCGTCTCCCCTGCTGGCAGCCAACGGCAAACCGCTTTTTGACGGCAAGAGCCTCAAAGGATGGCTACCACAGGACGGCAAGCCGCAACTGTGGACGGTAGAAGCTGGCCTCCTCGCCAATGGCCCTGCCGGCAAGGTGAATAACATTGTTTCGGAGGCTCAGTTCGGCGATGTCGAACTCGATATCGAGTTCCAGATTCCCAAGGGCTCCAACTCTGGAATCTACCTCAACGGTCTTTACGAAGTGCAGATCTTCGATAGCTTCGGCGCAAGCAAGATCGGCACTCAGGACGGCGGCTCGATCTATCACCGCTGGATCGACAACAAACCGGTGGGCGGCAGCGTAGCCCGCATCAATGCCTCCAAAGCTCCAGGAGAATGGCAGACCTACCAGATCTCTTTTCGAGCCCCGCGCTTCAACGATGGCAAAAAGATCGAAAACGCCAGATTCCTCAAAGTGGTCTACAACGGCCAATTAGTCCAGGAAAACGTCGAGTGCGAAGGCCCAACCCGGTCTGCCATGAACCTCCCGGAAGCGCCCAGGGGGCCCATCATGATTCAGGGCGACCACGGCCCGGTGAAGTTTCGAAAAATCACTGCTCGCGCACTAAAGGCGTAGGCCGAGGTCGAAAAGAGAATACCCAACGGCCTGCCTCAGATAAAGCCATCCCGTCTGGAAATTCGACAATTCTTTGGCCTGGCGTGGCGAGCCCACGCAATTCAGGCCGTGAGAACTCATCATCCGTTTGGCACGAAACAAATGGTAACCGTCACTCACCAGGATGCAGCTATTCCACCCCATCCTTTTAAGAATCTCTGCACTGGCGGCTGTCGATTGCGCCGTAGTAGCGCCCTCCGGCTCGATATAAATCTGCTCAACCGGAATCCCCTTTCCGGCAAGATACCGGCGGCCTACTTCAGCCTCGGTATGAACCAGTTCACCGCCTGATCCGCCAGTGGTCAGTACGCGCGGAGCCATCTTCTTCTCAAACAAATCGTGGGCGTGATCGAGACGGCTTTTGAAAACAGGTGAGGGTCTGCCGTTGTATTCTGCCGCACCCAGTACAACGATCACGTCCGATGGCCGCGCCTCGTCCAGTTGCGCCTGACGACGCACAGCAATCGTGATTTGCGCGACCTGGTAGACCCAGATCGCCAGAAAAATCGCGGCGGCAATGGACAAAAATTTCTTCAACTGGCTTGAATTTAGTCTACTGAAGCTATGGACGTATCGCGCATCGAGCGAATTTCGAGTTTACAGAACCCTCTTATGAAGCTGGTGAAGAGGGCAATTCAGAAGGGGACGGCCACAGAAGACGGCTGCCTCGTCGCTGAGGGGTTTCACCTCCTCGAAGAAGCTCTTACCAGTGGAATGAAAATTGAAGCCATCATCGGCACGGCTCAGGGATTGGCCGGCGTAGGCGCGGTGGCAGATAGAATCCTCGAACTCCCAGACTCTGTCTATCGCGATCTCTCCAGCATGGAAACCCCCCAGGGCATCATGGCGCTCGTACGCGCCCCTCAGTGGGATCGCAAAATGCTCTTTGAAGGCAACCCCCTCATCGTCGCCCTTGATAGCGTACAGGACCCAGGCAATGCCGGCACCATCCTCCGCTCGGCCGAAGCCTTCGGTGCCACCGCCGTATTCGCATTGCGCGGGACAGTCGATTTCGCCAATCCCAAGTTGCTTCGCGCTTCCTCGGGCAGTATTTTTCGCCTCCCGGTCTTTCGAGGAGAATTGAGTGAATTAAAGCTAACCCTCTACGGTGCCGCCGGAGACTCAGGCGATACCGGCAAGCTAGCCAGGGATGTTGACTGGTGCGGCCCCTGCGCAATTGTAATCGGTAGCGAAGGCCAGGGCTTGAGCGAAGCAGTGCGCAAGGCCACTCAGCCGGTCCGCATCCCAACTCAAGGCGTAGAAAGCCTCAATGCCGCCATCGCAGCCGCAGTCTTTCTCTACGAGGCGGCCCGACAGCGGGGCGAGGTCGAATGAGCAGTCTCTTTGGCGATGCCCCGGCAGCGCAGGATCTCGGCGCTGCAACCCGGCCGCTTGCCGAGCGCTTGCGCCCGGAGCGGCTCGAAGACGTAGTAGGCCAGCGGCATCTGCTCGCCCCCGGTCGTCCCATCCGCACGATGGTCGACAAAGACAAGCTTAAGAGCATGATTCTCTGGGGCCCTCCAGGCGTCGGCAAGACCACCATCGCCCGTCTCCTTGCCAAAGAATCCAAGGCCGACTTCATCCCCTTCAGCGCTGTCCTCAGTGGAATCAAAGAGATCAAGACCGTCATGGCCGAGGCCGAAAAGAACCTCCGCTACGGGCGCCGCACTGTAGTTTTTGTCGACGAGATCCACCGCTTTAACAAAGCCCAGCAGGATGCCTTTTTGCCCTACGTGGAACGGGGCGACATCGTCCTGATCGGGGCCACCACCGAAAACCCAAGCTTTGAAGTGAATGGCGCTTTGCTCAGTAGAGCAAAGGTCTTTACCCTCCGTGGGCTGTCGATCGAAGAACTGGCCGAACTGGTAAACCGTGGCCTCAAACAGATGGGTGTCGAAGCAGAGGAGCAAGTACCGGAAATGATCGCCAGTTTCGTCAACGGCGATGCCCGCAATGCCCTCAACCTCGTCGAGATGGCCGGCTCGGTCGCAGACCACGGACGCATCACACAAACAAGCCTCGAAGGTGTTCTCGAACGCAAGATGCTGCTTTATGACAAAAGCGGCGAAGAACACTACAACCTGGTAAGCGCCCTGCACAAAAGCGTCCGCTCCAGCGACCCTGACGCCGCCATCTACTGGTTGGCCCGAATGCTCGAATCAGGCGAAGACCGCATGTATCTCGCCCGGCGGCTCGTTCGCATGGCTGTCGAGGACATTGGCCTTGCCGACCCGCGCGCCGTCGAACAAGCCATCGCCTGCCAGCAGACGGTCCATTTTCTGGGCGAGCCCGAAGGGGATCAGGCGCTCGCTCAAATCACGATCTACCTCGCAATGGCAGCCAAAAGCGACTCGGCCTATCAGGCTCTCAAGGCCGCGCAGGCTGCGGCCAGAGAGCGCCTCGCCGAGCCCGTACCCATGCAGTTGCGCAATGCACCCACCCGGTTGATGAAAGAACTCGGTTACGGCACCGGATACCAGCATGCCCACCAGAGCGCAGACGCAGTGGTGGGCATGAAGTGTTTGCCGCCAGGGCTGGACGGTACTGAGTTTTACCATCCAACCAACCGGGGCGTTGAAGCCAAAATCCGCGAACGACTCGAGGAGTGGAAGAAACGCCGCGAAGCTACTTCTTCTTCTTAACTCCCGAGGCATCGGCCGTAACGGTGATCTCGATCTTCGATTTGCCTACCAGCTTAGCTACGCCTACTGTCGTGCGTGCCGGGCGCGGCTCAGGGAAATAGGTCATGTAGACTTTATTCATGCGGTCGAAGAGATCCATGTCGGTCAAATAAACCTGAACGGCAACTGCGCTCGCCGGTGTGACGCCGGCTTCTTTAAGAATTCGGTCAATATTGTCGAGGCAAGCTTTCACTTCCTCTTCAAAATTGTCTGGGATATTCCCTTTTGCGTCCCGGCCAATTTGGCCAGCAACGTAGAGAGTGCCATTAGAAAGGATTCCTGGCGAGTAGGGTCCTGCTGTAGAGGCTCCTGCTGGAAGCACTGCTTTCTTCTCGGCATACATCATTCCGGGAGCTAAAAGCAAAGAAAAGGCGAACAAAAGTGTGTATCGGCTCGGTGAGACTTGCATAGATAGCATTCTAAACCACTCAAAAATAGTACCTTTGTACTCAGTGAAATTAGACCCAACAGGGGATTGAGGATTTTCGCCTTATGGCGCATCCTAACAGTGTCAGGAGAACAACATAGTGTTTGGAATGCAAAGCAGCAGTCGAGGCGTCAAAGACGCCAGTGATCGTCGGGCCTCAGATCGGTTCCCGATCGAGCGAGAGGTTCGCTACAAGGTTTTGTCAAAGCGCAGCGCTGATGAAGCTGGCTCGGGCAAGACAGTCAACATGAGCAGCTCGGGCGTTTTGTTCACTTCAGAACACTTCCTGATCCCTGGCAAACGTGTGGAAGTGGCCATCAACTGGCCCGCCCAATTGAATAATAAGACTGCCCTCAAGCTAGTCGCCCGCGGACGAGTCGTGCGTTGCGAAGACGGCAAAGCAGCACTTGAGATTCAGCAATACGAATTCCGCACCAGTGGTTCTACCAGCCCCAACGTGCAATAGCTCTTTTACAATTTTCCTGTCTCCTTAGCAGTTTTTTCGACCGCCCTCAATTGGGCGGTCTTTTCTTTTAGGAGATGTGATGCCCACTACCTGTCGGATCAAAAACCAGCTCCCCACCCGGGTTTACCTTGCCCCAACGTGCCCCCAGACGAACATCGGCCCAGCCATTGGCAAAACTTCGGGCTTCCTGGTAGCGCGGGGGGATCGCAAAAGCCCCCTGCGAATCTATGAAGCCCCAGCGTCCATACCAACGCACAGCCGCCAGCCCCTCGGAAAAATCTGAGCAATCTTCGTAAAGCGGGTTGATCCGCCAGTGGCCGTTCTTGTCAATGAAGCCCCACTTTTCTACCGACTGCACAGCTGCCAGCCCCCGCACAAAACCACGAGCCTGCGAAAACTCAGGGTGAATCATCGTCTTGCCCATTTCATCGATAAAGCCCCAAAACTCCCCAAAATCCATCGCGATCAGCGAGACGTCTTCGGCCATTTCACCGTGCTTCTGGATCGTCTCGTAGGCGTCCACGATCTCTTTGAGCTTTTCTTCAGCCTTGCGCCTGAGCCGCTCGGGTTCGGTCTGATGCCGGTCTGGATGCCAGATTTTCACCAGATCGTGATATGCGGCGCGCACTTCTTCGCTCGTGCACATGGGGCGAACCTCAAGAATCGAGTAGGCGCGAGCCAGATTTTCGGGAATGGGGGGGCTGATGCTGCTCAAATCGGAATATCGGCCTAAAACACTCTTTGCTTCAGACGTGCGACGTTGAATTTTGCAGTATCGGCCACAGCCATAACGGTCATCACCCCTGCCTGCACCGGATCTGAGACCACCAGATCGGCCGCCTCAGGCACACTACCGGCCATATTCAGGCTCACCACCAGCAGGCCCTGTGCCCGAACCTCACGAACAGCGATCTCGATTTCTCCTCCCATCAAAGACCCGGCCAGCACCAGCGCCTTTGCACGAGGCAGCCTGGCAACAGCCCTCACTGCGTCAGCCAGTTGTTGCTCGCCTACCAGCGGAATCGTATCAATCGAAATGTGCTCGCCGCGCAGGTTGTGACGATCAGCCTCTGAAATCGCACCAATCGCCACCTGCGCAACCTGTGCCCCGCCACCCATGATGATGATCCGCTTGCCGTAGATCTTCTCCATGCTGCGTACTTCTTCGACCCCGAGCACAGCCGGCAATGCCGCCAGTTCGCTTAAAACGATTGCCGAGTCCGGCTGCGGCAGTACGATCTCAAAGAAAGTTCGTTCTTCGTTGTCCAGGCGGCTACCGAGAATAGCCACCGAGGTAATGTTGCCCTGGTGTGCGGCAATCACCCCGGTGATCTGGTGGAGTGCCCCTGGGCCCGGATGGACACGGAGCAAAAGCGCAAGTTTGATTTCAGACATGGATTTCGTACTTTTTGAGAATTTCTGGCCAGATTCCTTTGGCTTTGAGGATCAGCTCGCAAACCTCGCGTACTGCCCCCTCGCCCCCTTTGGCGGTAGTTGTCACGTGAGCCGAGCGTTTCACTTCTTCCCGTGCGTTGGCGGTGGCAAAACTTAGGCCCACACGGTTGTAGATCACCACATCGGTGAAATCGTCTCCAATGTAGGCGACGTTTTCCGGCGCTACCTGAACGTCAGCCATGATTTCATCGAGAATCGGAATCTTTTCGATGTGGCCCTGGTAGACGTACTTCATCTTCGCCTGGCGAGCCCGCTCGGCAGTGGCGGGCGAAATACGACCAGAAATGACGCCGGTCACAATACCGTGCCAGCTCAGCCACTGCAAGGCAATTCCGTCTTGTGAATCGAAAGCTTTGGTTTCGAGAATCGAACCATCCGGAAACGGGATGTTGTAGAGACGGCCATCGGTAAGGACACCGTCCACGTCCATGAGGAGAACCTGGATCTTTGCGGCACGCGCTTGCAGCTCGGGGCTGAGTTCAGAGGGCATTGCCGCTATTTTCGCACCTAGGGAGTTTCAAAGAGACGGCGATAAAGCGTTTTCTGTTCTTCGAGCAGTCGCAAGTACGCATCGGCGAATTGGGGCCGCGGCAGGAAAGTGTCGCCAGTGGTTGAAGGAATCTCACTCAAATGAGCAACTGCGCCGATTCTTTCGAGCGCCAGCATCGCAGCGCCCCGCGCGGAAGTCTCCTTCTCAAGACTCGCGACAACCGGGCGGCCCAGCGCATCGGCCATCATTTGCGTCCAGACGGTAGATTTGCGCAGCGCCTCACCAGTGGCGATCACTCGTTCAGGCGCGCCAAGCCGGTCGGACAAAATATCGTAGAGCAAGCGGAAGCGAAGGGCTACCGATTCCAGAGAAGCGGCCAGAATCTCGACAGGGGTCGTATTGAGGTTCAAACCGGTAATCGCACCACGAGCATCGGCTCGCCACTTGGTGCTTCGCTCGCCGGCAAAAAGCGGCATCACGGTAAGCCCATGTGAACCTGGAGTGATCTGCGAAAGCTGCTGCTCCCAGTCGGCCGGCATCTGAAAGCGTTCCATGACCCATTCAAAAACCTTGCCGCCATTGGACAGGGCACCGCCAAGCACAAAACGGCGCGGGTCGAGGCGATAGCACCACAGCCCCTCAGGAATCTCCACTTGCGGCCGCTCAAACACCGCCCGCATCGCCCCGGTAGTACCAACCATCAATGCAAACTCATTCGGTGTGTCACAGCCACAACCAATGTTGTTGGCAGCACCGTCGCCAATCGAAGGGAACCACGGAATCTCGGCAAAGAGTGGCCAACGAGCGGCGTATTCCGCAACTAAGCCCTGTGCAGGTTGATCGAGCAGGCTCAAATCGGCCAGTTGCTCGCCTCGCAACCCCAGATGCGCCACAAGTTCTGCGTCATAGCTTTGCGTGTTTGAGTTCCAAAGACCCGTTGCCGACAGCATCGAAGTAGCCGCATGCGCACGGCCAAAGAACTCCAGAAAAAGATATTCCCCAAAGCTCATCCATCGCGCCGAGGCATCAAACCAGTCCCGCCGATGCTCGCGCAACCACATCATTTTCGCGGGCCAATAGCTGGGATGAAAGACCGTACCAACGCGGGAATGAAACTGCGACTCGTCCAGATCGCGCTTGAGTGCTTCCGCTGCCGGTTGACTGCGAGTGTCCAGCAAATGCAGGATTGGGCTCGAGGGCTTGCCCTGTGCATCAACACCAAGAAACGAATGCCAGAAGGTACACATCGAGACGGCGTCTGGCTTGCGGCCCAGTTGTGCCAGCGCTTTGTGAGCCTGATCGAGACTGGCGAGTGCGGCGGCCAAAAGATCGGGTGCCTGAATCTCCACACCGCCGTCAGAGGTGGTGTGCAGCTCGTAGCCAATTTGGGTAGTCGTAATCACAGGCCTTGCGGTCTGATCGAATACGAGGGTTTTGACAGAGGTTGTGCCAGCGTCAAAGCTGACCACAAGGGCAGAGTTCATCAACCGCTACTTTACCTTGAGAATCGGAATCAATTCGATGATCAGAATAATTACAATCGTCAGCTCCAACAGAAAACTGCGTGCTTCGCGGAATTCGCTCACCATGAAGTGATAGAGCTCACCAGCGGTTTTCAGTTTCTGATCCACCAGATTGCGATAATCGTTGGCTCCCACTTTTGCTGCCGCCAGCCGGTAGGCACGGGCATAGAACATGTCACTCAGAAACTTGATCGCATTGTCGGTGCGTTCAGTAAGTTCGATCACCTCAAGACGCAACCGGTTCATTTGTTTGGCCTCACGCGCCAGCCGCCAGCTTGCCCACACGCCACCCCGGCGATCCAGTTCGCTGTAGGCATGCTTGAGCACGCCAGAGAGGATCTCGTCGTAGCGCCGGTATTCCAGCAACTGCGTATTGGCATACTCCAGCAGGTCGAGAATTGGTGCCGCAGCGTGTGGCGTATCATAAACCACCGCTGCCAGCCAGCCCACCAGCAAGGCGTCGGCGGGAAAGTAAGAGAGGCTTGACGAAAGAATTTCTTTCTGTTCCCCTTCCGACAGAGCCTGCGTCTCACCGCGCAGGATTTGCGCAAGATCACCGCCATTCCTTGCTAACAATTCCGGGCCAGTCAGTAGTACCCCGGCTCCGTCGCGTACCTCGTGCAAATGCACGACATAATAGGCCTCGTCCAGCCACTCCGCATAAGGCTTCTTTACTGCTGACTTGATTCGATTGACATGGCGGTGGGCGATCTCAAGCCCGCGCTGCTCCACTTCGCCCGCCTCAATCCATCGATGTGAAAGCGCAATCAATTCAGGCCATTCGCAGTGAAAGTGAAGCTCGATCTCAAGGCTCACCACCCCGTAGTCGAAGTAACGAAGCCGCGCATCAACCGCCTCTCCCGTTGCCAGGTGAAACGAATCTGTTGGCTCAGCCACGGGAGGCTGCGCATATCGGACATAAACCGGCGCGGGCTGGCGGAACTCGGGAGACCGCACCGGTGCAGCAGAGCCCAGCAAGCGGCGCACTTCTTCAAGGTCTAGCTCTTCGGCTATGTCAAAAAGCAACAGCGCACTGATCGATCCACGGCAGGCGGGCATAACGCTACCAGTCTACGCGTTCACCGCCCAGATAGACCTCTTCCACTTCAAGATGCCTCCCCAGAATCAAAACGTCAGCAACTTTGCCTGGCGCAAAGCTGCCCACAAGATCGGACACCCCGGCTCGTTCAGCCGGAGTCAGACTGGCCATGCGAATCACCTCAGGCAGGCTCGCGCTTGTGTCACGTGCCATCACGCGCACCATCTCATCCATTCCAACTACAGAACTCGCCAGCCCTTGCCCGGGCACAAAGCCGACCTTCCCGTCACTCTCAAACCAGCTACCAGTAACTGGATGGCCAAATCGATAGCGTCCGGCAGGCAGATCCAGCGCACGATTGGCATCGGTCACCAGACAGAGCCGCGTTGCACCTTTCATGCGGAAGGCGAATTCCAGCAGTTCAGGCGAGAGGTGGCAGCCATCGGCGATCACCTCTGTGCTCATCTCAGCATGAGCCAATACAAACTGCTCCATACTGGCCTGCATCGGCGTGCCATAGCGAGAACGTAAAGAAGCAACAGAACTCATCGCACACCAGAAATGATCCACGTGCCGCATACCGGCAGCGTAAGCGCGATCCATTTCACTCCAGGTGGAATTGGAATGGCCGCAAGTCACCAGACACCCTGCTTCGGTCGCAGCCCTGTAGAAGGCCTCGGCTCCATCCAGTTCGGCAGCGCAAGTCGCGATTCGAATTAGTCCTGTCGCGAGAAATGCTTCGTATTCCGCAGGGTTGGGGTCGCGACGCCCTTCCACCGAATGGCAACCTACTTTGTCTTCAGCAAAGTAAGGCCCGTAATAATGCACACCACCGATCCGCGCACCATCGCATAAACCCCAGCTTGCTTTTACCTCGGCACAGGCAGCCAACATGGCAGCCAGCTCTTCAGTATTCCCGGTAGTTGTCGTTGGAAAGATCGTAGTTGTGCCATGCCGGGCATGTGCGCGATTGGCGGTTCTTACTGCGTTCGCTGTACCATCCATATAGTCGGCACCCGCACCTCCATGGACATGCAAGTCGACAAATCCAGGCGAGATGTAGGTTCCCTCGATCACTTCGGTATCGTGTGGGACATCCATTTCGACGGAAAGAATTCGGCCTGCCTCGGTTACAAGGTAAGCATCAGGCACAGTACGGTCCGGTAGTATCAGCTCACCATGGAAGCTTTGTTTCATCTTGTTCACCATGCTACGATGCCGGGTATGCTGACATCATTCCTGCTTGCTGCAAGCACTGTTTTTGCTGCCGATCCAACCTTCTATAAGGACG
The DNA here is from genome assembly GCA_022843625.1 of Bryobacter sp. Taxonomy (GTDB): domain Bacteria; phylum Acidobacteriota; class Terriglobia; order Bryobacterales; family Bryobacteraceae; genus Bryobacter. Next base: position 143,689 of record JALHNH010000009.1, read on the forward strand.
TAATGCCGATCCTGCAGAATCGTTGTCAGGAATGCCACCGCGCCGGAGAAGCGGCTCCCATGGCATTTACTTCTTACAAGGATACGCGCCCCTTTGCCAAGGCCATCGAGAAAGCTGTGCTGTCCAAAAAGATGCCACCCTGGCATGCTGACCCTCACTTTGGAAAGTTCTCAAACGACCGCTCGCTCACCGAACAGGAATTGAATACGCTGTCGGCGTGGGCCAAGACTGGTGCCAAAGAAGGCAAGGCGGCGGATGCGCCTGCACCGCGCGAATACGCCACCGGCTGGACCATCGGCAAGCCTGACGTTGTCATCGACATGGCAGTCGACTATAAAGTGCCTGCCAGTGGCACGGTCGAATACACCTATTTCATTGTCCCCACCGGCTTCACTGAGGACAAATGGGTAGAGAAGATCGAAGTACGCCCCGGCGCCGCAAGTGTGGTCCATCACGTGGTCTTGCTCAGTCGTCCGCCTTCCTCAAAGTATCTTGCTGATGCCCCAAAGGGCGTAGCGTATCTACCGAAAAAACAGCCCGAAAAGCGAGTGCCGGATACGGGCAAAGGGATCTTTTCCGGTTTGACAGGAATAGCATCGGCTGAGATGGTTTCCGTCTATGTCCCCGGTGGCCTTGCCTACGAAACCCGCCCCGGACAGGCTCGTTTGATTCCAGCCGGCAGCGACCTGATTTTCCAGATGCACTACACAGCCAATGGCAAAGAGACGATCGACCGCAGCCGTGTAGGCATGGTCTTCGCCAAAGAGCCACCGAAAGAACGTGTTGTGAATACATTCATTGCGAATCTAAATCTGGTGATCCCTGCAGGTGCCGAGAACCATCGCATAGACGCGAATGTGAAGGTCCATGAGGATGTCGTGCTACAGAATCTCTTTCCCCATATGCATTTGCGAGGCAAGGCCTTTGAATACGTGGCAACCTACCCAAGTGGCGAGAAGGAGACCCTGCTCAAAGTACCTGCTTACGATTTCAACTGGCAGCTCACCTATCAATTGGCCAAACCCTTACTACTGCCCAAAGGCACTGAAATCAGAGCCACCGCCTGGTATGACAATTCTCCGAATAACAAGTACAACCCCGACCCAAAATCAGAAGTGAGATGGGGCGATCAGAGCTGGGAAGAAATGCTGGCTGGTTTTGTTGATTTTGCGGTTCCTGTAAATGCAGATCCCCGGGATATCGCTGTCCCGAAGAAGACCGTCGCGCCCGCAGGCCCAGCCCGTTAATTTGCCTTCTTGCGCGGCATGGCAGATGACTCGGCCAGATAGTCGACAGCAATTTTTAAGAACATTTCGGCAAGATTCGAATCGATATCGAAAAGGGCCTGATACTGCCGCCTCAACTCATCCCGGTCGGCGTGCGCGACAGGCCCTGTCCAGCCTCTTTTCCCCGCTCTGAGGTATGACCTCAGCGCCCCGATCACCGCTGTTTCCACCGTACTTTCAGCCACCTTGGCATGAATCCCGGCTGCGCGCATCGCGTCTACCGCAGCTGCGATCATCGGAAAGGTCATGCCCGCAGCAAAGGTCAGCCCCGCTTCATAGACGGGTCTCATCCCTGGATTCATCTCAACAATACGTGCGGTTCCTTCTGCTTCCACCAGCCGCCTGAGCCGGTGTAGCGCGATGTTGTCACCCTCAAACAGATAACGCTTCCCGGCGAAACCTTCCATCTCGCTCAAGGAAGCTGTTTGCGCACCGCAGCGCTTTAGAGCCGACAATGCTCCACTATCCAGCCGGTTCGAACACAGTACAAAGCTGAGCTTCGTCAGGTTGTGACCGCAATTGACCAACTCATCCACCCAAACTGGCAACCTCGCATCTGGCACATCGATCAGCACCACTTCACACTTCAAAAAGTCGCTGTAGTCATCGGAGGACACGCCAGCCTTTATTACATTCACCGCTCTGCTGGCGTTCCGCAAGGACACACCCCTAACCGGACCCAGATTCTTCTGAAGACCAGGTAACTTGCCAACCCACGATTGAGTTACGGAACCTTCAGCGATTAATGCTGTCCGTGGTGCCTTGCGCATCTATGAATTTGCTCCTCAAAGCTTTGAGTCGATCACGCAGTTGGGCAGCTTTTTCAAACTCGAAGTTCTTGGCGGCTTCCCGCATCTTCTGCTCAATGTCGGCGAGATGCTTTTCACGCTGGTCGGCTGTAAGCAAATCCACCTCATCCGGCTGCTCTTCTTCTAATGGAATCGTGACATAGTCCGCTTCGGCCAAATGTACAAGGTTCATGTCGATCGGTTTTATGATCGACTGCGGAGTTATGCCATTTCGCTCATTGTAGTCTTTCTGGATCTCGCGGCGTCGATTCGTTTCATCAATTGCCCGTTTCATTGAGTCGGTCATGACATCGGCATACAGGATGGCCCGGCCATTCAAATGACGTGCGGCCCTGCCAATCGTCTGAATCAGCGCCCCCGTAGAGCGAAGAAAACCTTCCTTGTCGGCATCGAGAATGGCAACCAGCGAGACTTCCGGCAAGTCGAGCCCTTCACGAAGCAAGTTAACCCCAATCAACGCATCAAACTCACCTTTGCGAAGATTTCGAAGTATCTTCACACGATCGAGTGTCGTGACTTCCGAGTGTAGATACTCACACTTGAGACCCGCTTCCTTGTAATATTCAGCCAGATCCTCAGACATGCGCTTGGTCAATGTGGTGATCAGGACACGCTCATTACGGTCGATACGCAAGCGAATCTCTTTGAGTAAATCGTCCACTTGGCCCTTGATCGGACGGATGTCGAGTTCCGGATCCACTAGCCCGGTGGGGCGAATCACCTGTTCCACGATCACACCGCCGCTCTTGGTCAGCTCATAGGGGCCAGGCGTTGCCGAGACAAAGATCGCCTGATGAATGCGGTTCTCAAATTCCTCAAAAGTCAGGGGCCGGTTATCGAGCGCGCTCGGCATTCGGAAGCCGTACTTCACCAGATTCTCTTTACGCGATCGGTCACCGCCCCACATCCCTGAAATTTGCGGCATAGTCACGTGTGATTCGTCGACAAAGAGAACTGCGTCGGCAGGCAGGTAATCGAGCAGGGTGGGCGGCGCTTCTCCCGGTAGCCGCCCGGTAAAGTGACGCGAGTAATTCTCGATTCCGTGGCAAAAGCCAATCGTCTTGATCATTTCGAGGTCAAACTGGGTGCGCTGCCAGATGCGCTGAGCCTCAATCAACCGCCCCTGCTTCTCAAGCTCGGCATGCCAGCTCACCAGTTCCTGCTCGATTGTGACGATCGCCTGCTCTTTGTTTACAGGTGTCAGGACATAGTGACTCTTCGGATAGATCGGCAATCGTTGATAAGTCTGCCTAATTGTCCCGAGAAGCGGGTCAATTTGAGAGAGGCCCTCGATCTCGTCGCCCCACATCTCTATGCGAAAGGCATTGTCATCATAGGTGGGGTAAACCTCGATCACATCGCCGCGAACTCGAAATGTGCCGCGCGAGAAATCGTGGTCGTTGCGCTGATAGAGGATCTCGACAAGCTTGGCAATGATGTCGGCGCGCTTGATCTGCTGGCCCTTTTCGAGCATCAACAGCATGCCGTAATAAGCTTCGGGCGAGCCCAGGCCGTAGATACAGCTCACGCTCGAAATAATGATGACGTCGCGGCGCTCAAACAGGGACCGGGTAGCCGCCAGCCGAAGCTTATCCAGCTCATCGTTGACGGTCGATTCCTTCTCAATGTAGGTGTCGCTGTTGGGGATGTACGCTTCGGGCTGGTAATAGTCGTAGTAACTGACGAAATACTCAACTGCGTTCTGTGGAAAGAACTGCTTGAATTCCTGGTAGAGCTGAGCAGCCAGCGTCTTATTGTGGGCCATGATCAGTGCGGGGCGGTTCACCGCCTCAATGATCTTGGCCATCGTAAACGTTTTTCCCGAGCCGGTAACGCCAAGCAGCGTCTGGTGGGTCTCGTTTTCAGCCAGTCCTCGAATTAGCTCCGCGATGGCGTTCTCCTGATCGCCGCGCGGGCGGTAATCTCCCGCGAGTTTGAATGCCATTAGTTGCTAGATGACTCCCTGATCCTTGAGGACTGCAATGTCTTTTGCCTTGCGTGTTCCCTGACGGCGCGGCCCGTCTTCGATAGTTTGCGCCTTCTGGTTTATGACACGCGCAGCATGGTTTCGTTTCTTGGGGGCCTTGGCGATAATCACCGTCGTTGGCTTCTTGCTCTTCATTCGATGATGCCCTCCTTCTTTAGTTTCTCCGTCTCGGCATTGTAGGCGCAACCAAAAAGTGCGATCAGGCTGAGCATATACATCCAGATCAGGAGCGCGATTGCCGCGCCGATGCTGCCATACATGATGTTGTAGGTGGCTATGTTGCGAACATACCAGCCAAAGCCGAGGGTAGCAAGGCTCCAAAGCACGGTCGCCACCATAGCTCCCGGCCATACGCGCTTCCATCGTTTCGGGAGACTGGGGGCGAAGCGGTAAAGCCAACTGGTCACAATCACCAATGTGGCGATTGCAATCGTGCTGGAGGCCACCCGGCTGAGAAAACTCACTAATCCTGAGAGCACGCTCCCCGGGTCCAGCAGGTTAAACCAGAAGAGAACGAAAGCTGCAATCCTTTCGCCAAAAACAAGTAAGAGCGAGGCACCGAGCGCGGGCAGGATAGCAGAAAACACAAGCAGAATCGCAATCCAGCGTTGATGCCAAAACCCTCGCGTATTCGGAGTCCGGTAAGCCGCCTGAAAGCCGGACATCAGGCTGACAATGACATCGCTGGCTGACCACACCGAGACAATAGCCGCACCGGCGATCAGCCAGTTTGGCCGGGCACCTCGCAAAGTAAACGCATATTGAACAAGGTCTTCGGTTCCAGGTGGCACTACTTCAAAGAGAAACTTGGCGATCGCCTGTGAGACACGTTCAGCGTTAGCCTGCACCAGCACGGTGGCCAGAGTCGTCAACACCGGGAAGAAGCTCAGAAGCAAAGAAAAGGCCGCTCCCTTGGCAATATCGATCAATCCGTTGCGATAGGTCGAGACGGCAGCGTGACGAAGAATGATCCAAAAGCGGTCGACTACTCGCATGGAGAATGGAGATCGAGAAAGGCCTCGGCGCCCCCTCCAAAGGCTGCTGCTATAGGAGCCAGATCTTCGGGCGTCCACCGCTTCTGCCAGGCCCAGTTGGTCGAACAGGTCATGAAAGCCTCTAGATCAGGGCAGCCCTCTTCAGTCTTGGCCCAGGCGATACGGGCTTCGATCGTCTGAGGCCTTTTTGTTGGCACGGCAAAAGGTGTCGTCCGGGTTGGAAAGATCGTCGAGAGGGAATCGTCAGGTGCGATCTTCGTGCAGACGAGGTTCGCCGCCTCTTCCGCCATCGAGCGATAAGTTGTGTATTTGCCGCCCTTGATTTCAAGAACCCCATCAGCCCGAAAGCCGATCTGATGTTCACGGCTGGTGGCGCTGGCGCTCTTGCCGACAACCGCAAGCAAGGGCCGTAGAGAACTAAAGCACCCAACCGTTGGCATCTGCGCACTGGCGGGGAAAAGCTGCTCGGCGATACTTCGCAAGTACTCAGTCTCGCTCCAGGAGATCTCCACCTTGTCTGGCGTCTCCGCATGGTCGACATCGGTGGTTCCAATCAACGTAACCGGCTCAAGATCACCCCAGGGAATGAAGAAAATAATCCGGCCGTCGGAATTGAAATGAGCGATGGCATGATCGCCGGCATAAAGCCTTGGCAGGACAATATGCGAACCACGAACCAGTCGCATTTCTGCGCCACCCATCCAGGGGCCACGGGCGTCAATCACACAACCTGCCTTGACGCGGATGCCGTTGTCGAGCTCAACCGCGTCTGCCGACAGCCGCTTCACCCCACGGCCTGAAATACAAGTGGCCCCATAGTGGCGGGCATCGCGAACATTATCGATTACAAGTGCTGCCGAATCGCTCGCTGCATCCCAATAGGCGAGGTGCTCTCCGAGATAGGTGCTTTTGCCAATGCGATGTTTGCCGGCAAGCAGGTCGTAGAGTACGATTCCGGCACCATAGAAGAGCTGATCGAAGAGCCCGTTGGTAGTCAGTTCGAATTTCAACGGACGTACGGTATTCGGTGCCATCTCAAGCAGGAGGGCCCGCTCGCGCAGCGCCTCGCTTACCAGACGGAAATCAAGGTATTTGAGATACCTCAAGCCTCCGTGTATCAGGTGTGAATTCTTGCCGCTGGTGCCTGCACCCCAGAACCGCTTTTCAAGCAAAAGGATTCGCAGCGGGTGACCCGCCGTGTGGGCACGTAACGCTAGATCGCGGGCAAGGCCGGCACCATTGATGCCGCCTCCTACGATAACGGCATCGAAGTGCTGCCCCGCAAGCTCTTCGATCGAATGCATAGGCCTATGCTAACAACCCAGGCGAGCAGGCTCACCAGTCCAAAACATTTCTGCTGCCATGTCCCGGAATAAACAAGGTCGATTTGAGACTTTTCACTCGGTTTTGCCACCAGATCGATCAATCCAATATTCGTTGCTTTGACCTCGATCGGCTGACCATCCTGACGGGCTTCCCAACCTGGGTCCCAGTTCATGGCAAAGCTAATGTGCCGGCCCGATGGCACCGGGCCTTCGATTCTCCAGTGGCTTGGATTTACTTCAGTCACCGCCAGCTTCGGCCGGGACTCATCAGCCAGCGCGGCACCAAACCTGGGCAGCGCTTCTTTGAAACGATCCTTGGGGAACTCCTCAGGCGAAACCAGATGCGCGTAGGATCGGAAAGGTAATTTGTGGATGCGGTCAAACTGCGTTGGCGCAAACACCACCGGGCCAAGCGAAAGGAACTTGGCAGGGGTCTTGATGTCCCGGTAATATTCCTCAGAGCCTGCATCATGAACCACTGCGTATTCAGCACCAATCGCTGTAAGCTCACGCAGGGCATCGGCTACTTCTTCCCCGCTCTTTGAGTCCGCATCCGTGCGCACCTGATAGAAGTAGTCGGCCGCGATACGATTACGCAAACCGCTCTCAAAAGTTCCGCTTACCTGATGCAGCGGAACCCAGGCGTTCAAACGAAAGCGCAATCCCCCGCTGACAAACACCCGGCCCCTTGGGTGCTGATCGTTCAGCCATTTGGCCAACTGATACTCAAGCGTCTGCTCACGATCCACGATGCCCCAATCGTTCCAGCTCCTGGCAACAGATTTGCTTACCTGCCCAGCCCCGGAATAAAAAAGTACCAGAATCACCAACGCGGCACAAACCTTGTCGATCGTCTCTTTAGAGCGAATTGCTAACCAGATCCAACTGAATGTTGCGAGAAAAAGGAAAAGCTCAAACTCAAGCACGTAGCGGCGGGACTCTGGAATCGTGTCCATTCCATAAAGGTAGAAGCCACCGGCAATCCACAAAAACGTAGCGGCAGCAAGCGTATGGAATCGAACCACAAATGGAGCACCGTAGCGATGAAACAGCCACGCCATAAGGCCCAGAGTTGCCGCCAGCCCCCCGTAAAGTGGCCAGTGGTTCTGGTCAACCTGATAGCCATAAGCATCCTTGGGCCAGTTGAAAAGTGTGGTCTTGATGTACTCAGGCGTCAGCCAGAAACAGGACAAACTATACCCAAGCAAACCTGCTCCCATCAAGCGGCCAATCCGGCTTGGGTCTGACAGGATCAGGATCAGCACCGTAATGGTGAGACCGAAGGCACAAAGCCAGTTGATTAGCGGTGCAACCGCCAGCGCAATGGCCATTGCAAAAAGCGAGGACCAATCCCGCCGGCCCAAGCCCCATCGCAGGGTTACCAGAATGACCGGCAACAGCGTCAGGCCGGAGACATGCGGCCCTTCGCCATACTTCATCAAAACGAGAATGCGCCAGGGCAGGTAATAGAGCCCTCGGTCGCCATCAATCCTTTCAAAAAGCCCATAAACAGGCGATGCAGTAGTGTATGCGACGCCAAGCAGCAGGCTGAGCCAGATGCTGCCCGTAAAATAGTAGAACGCAAAGGCAAGCGCAACCGGGCCCAGGCAAGCCAGGCTCCCAACGATGAACCGGTAAGCATGAAAGGGTTCCATCCCGGTCAGCCAGTGCAGCGTGGAAGCGGCGTAAGGCAGCAGCGGAGGATAAGAAAACTGGGTTGGCTGGCCAGCGTACTGTTGGGGATTCCAGCCCCAGGGATTAGGGTGCTCTGAAATAAAGCGGGTGATGCCTGCATAACCAGCAGCGATGGACCCTTTGTATGGCCTTTGCTGCGGACTGAACAGGGGCCCGTAGAGATAAAGGTTTATTGCCAGCAGCCCAATCAGGCCGAAAGCGAAGAGTTTGTGCTTGCGCGGTATCTCCAAAGCGTCCATCCAATTCCAAGAATCGTCAGCACAAAGATGATCTCGCCGACAGTCTTTTCAAGCGGTTTCTTAAAGCTAAGTCGAATTTCGGACACGCCGGGCGGAGGGTCGATGCGGATGAATCCAAGAGCTTCGTAGGGCTTTACTTCAACCGGACCCAGATTGGATTCCGCCCGCCAGTTTACGTCATAGGTGGTCTGCACAATAAGGCTTTGTCCAGCAACCGGTGCAGCGCTAACCTGCAGTTGATCAGTACCAATCCAGCGAGTTTTGGTTGGTGCCTCTGGGCCCTTTTCGAATACATTTACGTATTGCTGCAGGCCGACAAGGTCAGACTGGTCGACCAGCTTTGGCAATGCCTCAAGGCTCCTGGTGTCAACGATACGTGCGAGAGAGCGGTAATGACGCGGAACTTCGAAAATCCGGTTATCGGCACCGTCGTCATATACAGCCTTGAGCGAGCCATCGAATTTCTTGGGAAATTGAAAATCCTTGTACCACTCCACCGACTTGGGGCCGTGCACTGCCACCAGATCCACACCGAGAATTTGCATCCAGGCTATGGCACGCTGGGGATCTTCGCCCAGAACGATTTCCCACTGGGAAGGCATCACAACCTGATTCTGGAGGCCTTGCTCTGAACTGCCGCCAAGCTGATGCAGGTCGTGCCAGGTGTTGTACCAAAAGCGCACGGCCCCAGTAACGTAGCTGCGGGACTCGGGATAGTTCGCGGCGATCCAGTCGGGAATCTTGTAGTAGAGCGATGGCTTGTAATCCGTAGCCGCAGGGAAAATAGCCCTGTGATGCCGCAAGTAGTTGTAGTGGATCCCTAAGACTCCAAGCCCCATCAGTAAGACCAGTCCACGTGCCAACTTGCCGCGCTGCCAAAGCCAGAGACACCCTAGCAACGCAGCAAAGGCGAGTAGGATGTCGAGTTCGGGTATGAGCCTTGCGGGTTCACCAATCAGGCGGAAGTTGAACCAACGGTTGCCGACCGTGTTCAGCATGAAGAAGAATGCGGAGCCAAGGACAAAAAGCTGCCAGGCGCGATCAGGCTGGTTGCGGTAGCGCCGGTCAGTGATGGTCAAAAAAGCTACAAGCGTCAGCATTCCAACCGTGCCAGACCAAAGATTCCCTTTCGACGAAACGTACTGCATATTGCGGAGCGTGATTTCCAGGTAACTCGGAGTAAGCCAAAAAGCACTCAATCCATAAGCAACAGCTGGAATTACAAGCGCATAGCGAAGGATGCGAGCATCGCGCTCGGTCACCCAAACGGCCCACAACATCAGTGGGAAGAGCATCGCAAGAGCGGTAGCCCCATAGAAATTATTAGCCACCACCATGGCGCTGGCAAAGCCAGAGGCGATTGCCCAGGAAAAAGACCTGTGGCGAAAACTTAGCCAGGCAAAAGCGAGGACAAACGGAATCCAGGCCAGCGAAGTCATGTGTGGGCCCTCACCATAGCGCACGAGCGCATTTAGCTTGGCAGTGCCCAGGCGGAAGCCGTCGGCAGCTACTTCTGGAACAAAAAGATAGCCTGGGGAGACTACTGCCCCGGCGAATGCGGCGGCCAACGCAGCGATTCTATGCCGAAAGCCAACGCGGGCCAGCAGGTAGATTCCAGCAATGCCGAAACAGTAGAAAAATGCAGCGTAGAGGTGGTACGCTTTTGCTGCATCCATCGGATAGTATTTGGCCAACGCCGCCGTGCCGTATCGCAGGGCAGGTGGATAGACATAATCAAAGCGGGTACCGACATACCAGAAGGGCTGCCAAAGCGGCTGCGGCCAATGATCTTTGAGCATTCGGGCATCGGCAATAAAGGTGGATTCAATCGAACCCCAGTTGTCGGTGTACTTGGCCTTCCACATCGGCCGAATCAAGACGGCCGCCACGAGGAAAATGATCAGGAAGTCGACCATCCAGGAGATGCGTCCACGGAACATGAGTTAAGGTGTCGTTGCCGCTGCGCGCGAATAGCGGCGCTGCAGTGAGATGAATTGCTTTTGGCGCATCAGACCAGCACGATGGATTAGCAGGCGGAAGAGCAGCCAGAGAATCGAGAGGCCGTAGATCGAGCTCTGAATAAAGCTGGCACTGGAAGCTTGCGGGAAGTAACGGGTGGGTACTGGAACTTCAGCAACCCGGGAGCCAACTTCGACAAACTGAGCCATGATTTCCTGGTCGAAGATGAAGTTGTCGGAGTTCATTTCGACGTTTACCGATTCGAGCGCTTCGCGGGTATAGGCCCGGTAGCCCGTGTGGTATTCGGCCAGGTTGAGGCCGAAGACCTTGTTCTCAGCACCCGTCAGGAAGCGATTCGAGATGTACTTCCACCATGGCATGCCACCGCTCATCGGGTCGCCATTAAGCAGTCGAGAGCCGAGTACAACATCAGCAGTGCCATCTTGGATGGGCTTGATAATTTGAGGCAGCAGGGTTGGATCGTACTGGTAATCGGGGTGCACCATCACGATAATGTCCGCGCCGGCTCGCAGTGCTTCCCGGTAGCAGGTCTTCTGATTGGCACCGTAGCCGTAGTTGCGGTTATGCACAAACAGCTCAAGGCCCAACTCTCGAGCGATTCGAATCGTCTCGTCTTTTGAGCCGTCATCGACGACGATTACAAGGTCGACCACATCGTGAGGGAGCTCCGTGTAGGTCATGCGAAGCGTCTTCGCCGCGTTATACGCGGGCATCACTACGACGACTTTGGCTTCGCTACCGACAGGAACTGGTAGGCGAACAGAGTTTTCCATCCTCGTGCCAAATGATAACAAAGGACTTCGAGCCAGCCAAGCGAGGGGACCGCAAGACCAACCGGAATCCCGGTAACTTCTGCAATTTCAAAGCTATAGCCGGAGCGTTCAAAGAGCCCCTTCCAATTGGCCAACATCCAGAAATGGAGGTGAGTCCGGTCAAAGAGACCTTTCTCATCCTCAGGGAAATTCCCAAGCAAAATTTGCAGCCGAAAGTACAGGTTGCCGCTATTGGGAAGGGAAGCAACGATCTGCCCGCCCCGGGCGAGGTGCGGCCGCAATTGCTCCAGCAGGTCTTGCGGCCGGCGAAGGTGCTCCAAAACGTCCCCGATTACGATTACGTCGAACGGGCCTGGCAAAGCAGGAAGAGGTTGCTCCAGATCGTGAATGACAGCCGGAGGATTTTGGTCGAAACCGAGCGGGTGTTCGATGCCGGTAACAGAGAACCCTTTCGCGGCCAGAAGCTGTGAAAGAAACCCATTGCCGCACCCGACATCGAGCAATCGTTTGCCGTGTTTTTGTGGATCCAGCAGATTCAGAAGAAGCATGTGGCTTGAATAGGGAGATTGCTTCAGCGTATAGACACTCGACATAGGCGAAACTAGAAGCATGGCATATCCAGAACAATTTCTCATTCCGATGCGTCAGGACCTGACGAAGTTTGGCGTCGAAGAGACACGTACGCCCGATCAGGTCGACGAGGCGCTGAAATCGGAAACCGTCTTGATGATCGTGAACTCGATCTGCGGCTGCGCAGCCGGCAAGGCTCGTCCTGCAATCGGCGCTGCACTGCAAAACGCAAAGAAGCCAGCCAAGTCAGCGACAGTCTTTGCTGGCGGCGATGAAGCGGCAACAGCCCACCTCCGCGGCATCCTAAGCGAATTCCCGCCTTCAAGCCCGTCCATGTTCCTCTTTAAGGACGGAAAGCCGGTCTTCGCCCTGCATCGTCGCGACATTGAATCCAGCGACTCATTTACTCTTTCGATGAAGTTGAAGGAAGCCTTCGAGCAGCACTGCTAGTTACTGAATTACAGCGTCGCTTTGTTCAAAGCTCCAATCGCCAAGGACCACCCAGAGAGGCTCGGCTGAATCTACATTGTTCGTTATCGCGCTCAGTTGTAGCTCCAGCCGGGACTTTGTTTCCACCAGAAGCTCGATTGAAAAAACCGCTTGCAGTCTTTGGCCAACCATGGAAAGACTTTCAGATTTTATCGAGCACTTTGAGTTGGTCAGACTCTCATCGTTTGCCGAAACGAATTCACCCCAAGTGGTCCCGTCCTCAGACAGTAAACGCAATTGACCTGCGGTGGGCCTCCATTCCAACTGACAGACAGGATTTCCTGGCTGTTGCGTGTCGATCAACCGGAAGCCGACAGTCGAACCAGAACTGAAGTCTTGCAGAGATCCCCATTCTGAAAGAAAAATCGCCGAATTTTTTCCAGACGCAGCGATCGAAATCGAAGCAGGGAAAGGCCGATCCCCAGGGAGAGGTTGGAAGACCCCGTTCGAAGTCCACTCGCTCGATGCCGATCGGTCATGTGCCCGTATCCAAATATTGAGCGGGTTTGCAGTTGCAAACGTACTGCGGATGGGACCAAGCAGACGGAGGCTGTGTGGCCCAGTGGAGAGCGTGAATTTCGATGGCTCCAGTTCGCAATCTGAATTGGAAATTCTTGGGCCGATTATCAACGGCGAAGGTGCAGACCATGCTTCGGTCGAAACGCTGTAAATGGAAAGTGAATTTGTTGCGGCATCGTACTTAAATCGACAGCCTTCGGGTGAGTCTGTTGATGAACCAATGATTGCCTCCAAGGATTGCAAATCCCCCACGCCATCTTGATCTTCTGAATGAAGGTCCAGCCACAACTGTGCGCCCGCACGTTTAGGCTGTCTGACCGACAGGACAACCGGAGAAGCGTTCGGTGAAGGAGACGGAAATGGCAGCCATGTCCCCAAATGTTGCGCTGGGCTCAAGCGGGAATTGAATGAATCGGCAGCTCTGATGTAGCTTGAGAAAAGGGTCACTGCTTCAGTTACGGCAGGGAATCGAATCGAGGTCTCCAAGGTGAGGGTGTTTTCTGCAGCCATTGCGGAAAAGGCGGAAAGATCAATCTCACAATTAGTGCCGCGGAGAATTCTTGTAGAGGGAAGGGCGATCGTTGCACCAGCGAATAGGACCGAATTGGGAGAGGTTGGAGACCAGCCGATACTGCACGAAACCTGAGACGATGCAGCGCTGAAGAACATTAGCTGGACATCTTCCAGGCCGTCGATATCGGTTGCCTGCAATTTGAAAATGGTGTTTGGGGACGATTCGAAACGAGTGTCCAAGGTGATGTGCGGGAAAGCGTCTGGTGTTACGTTCCAGCGGCCCACAAGCCGGTATGTGGGATTTGAGGAAGAAGGAATGCGAACATACACGTTTTTCTCACCCGCAAATCCAGGCTCAAAGAACAATGTCAGAAACATGTTGATGCGTCCAAAATTGCGGCGGAATTGGACTTGGTTCAGGGCGCACTGGGAGTTAGACCTGCGAGAAGCACCGAAGGAACCTGGAGCGGAGTCTGAATTGCCGTCATTGTTTGACAGGCTGTACCGTCCCAAAGTTAAGTTCATCGTGATGCTGCAGGCCTTCTCACGGGAGGCTAAGTTCGCGATGAGAAACTCCACGATTTCCTCCCCCGCAGTGGGAGGCATTTGCAAAGAGAAAGTGTAATCTACCCGATGGCCCGAGCCTCTTACGGGAAGAAGTGAAGTTTCAAAGGCCGGCGAAACAGCATTCACGTCGAAGCTGCCCGACGTTAGCCAACCCGAACTTGTGCCGCCAGAGCTTACTTGGCTTAAAAGCGGTCTGGCCCCTGCAAAGCCTGCATTGAATCGCACTGGAATAGTAGCTTCCAATGATGTCAGCGAGCCCGAAACCAAAATAGCTTGCGGCTGGATGGAGCATTGTGCGTTTTCTAATATTCCGCTGCCGCCCAGGGAGAGAGGGCCTAGCCAGGAAGTGCCGGTGTCATTGAGTAACGAAATCCGTTGGCTGGCAGGCTCGTAGCGAAACCAGCAGTTGCCGCCCTCCGAGTTACCAAAGCGGGCTTCCATGAGCGTGATGGATCCCATCCCTGAAGCTTTCGAGGCTGTTAAACTGACGCTCGTTGAGTTGCCGGAAAGGGAAGAAAGCCGAACGGACGAACTGTGAGCTACTTGCAAAGCGGGGGCGGTGGACAGCCACTGGGCGACTGGATAATTCGCGTTTGTGAAAGTTTGGCCGAAGATGTTTGTGCGAGCCGTTGCAACAAAGACAGCCTTTCGCAAGGGTAATTCTAGTGGAAACTCGACGGGCACTTCGACAGATAGGACTTGCTGGGTCACAGTCAGCTTGGCGCGGCTGGCATCAAGCTTGCACGCGCGCGCTTGAAGGATGACATTTGAGCCAAAATTCGCAGAGGACGGTGTGGTTGGCGAGAGTCTATCTCCAGCGAAAAGGCCCAGCATCCCTGATTTGTGGTCCACAAAGAACCGGCACGTCTCTGCTAGCGGCGGATTTATATTTCCAGACTCCTGAACACTTACCTGAGTCATGAAAACATCATTCAGCCCATTGGTGTCGCTAATTTCGAATTGGACTAGGCCCTTGTTTCCCAGCAATTGACGAGCCGATGTGTTTGAAATTACGGTTGGTGCGTTTGCCTCCACTCTGTACGAACCAAGAGGGTAAGTGATGGATTCTCCTGTCATGGATGTCATTGTGAATTGGAGGTTCAAATCTCCGGCCATCGAGTTGTCGAATTCCATTGCGACGAAAATCTTATTGACACCCTCTCTACGTGTCAATCGGGCACGGCATAGTTGATTCGAAATCATTCCCTGCAATGTCGTTACCGGCGAGGACTTGAGCTCACCGCTGCCATCCATATTGATTTGGGCTGTGGTTGCCTGGAAATTGAAGAACAAGATACAGGAAGGAGTGCTTACGGATGGCTTCCGCAGCTCAATCCGAAAACTCCGTAGCTGGGATTGATCTGGGCTTACGAAGTTGAAGGCGAAGAGGCCCTCATATCCAGAGGTCTTTGCACCACCCACTTCCCAGCTTGTCAACAGAGGGGTTCGACTGACAGGAGATGCGGCTTGATTGACTTGAACCGCCCGCCCATCAATGTAGATGACGCCATCCCTGGCGGTGGCAGCAGGATTTGCTTCTATTGAATAGCTGATCCGATTGGTTGGAGAGCTAGCTGCAACTTTGATCCAACTCGTGGGGCTGGATGCGGTCACTAAACATCCTGTTCGTGGGGCCTGTAAGGTCATCGAGGCGTTGGTTGGGAGGAAGGGTAGAGAAAGTTTCGTAGCCGGAAGGGTTCCGCCGCACTCTGAACCCATGACAACTCGAACACGCAGAGAAGTGGAGGTTGCGGTGAGGACATGAACGGTCAAATTGGACTCAGGGTCGAAGAATGACTTGCCTGCAACCAGGGTTGCCGCCGGAGGGTATATGAAATTGTCAGCTACTTTTACAGCGCTACTAAACGGATTCATATTGAGAAGATCAACAAATGTTCTTCCACGCTGCGTCGCTAGTTCGGACACGGAAAAATTAATGACCGCCCCGTTTGGATTCGCGTAAAACACTGCATCCCTTGGCCTGTCTTGCGGTAGGTACTCCACCCAAAGATCGCCAGCGGCTGGGTGCCGTCTGGGAATCCTGAGAGAGCGCAATCCTGGCCCGCTCGAGTTCGGAGGAACGAGTTCGAATTCACCTGTAGCAGTGACCGTTCGGAGCGTTACTCCTTCCCGGAGCCAGCCCAGCATGGCTCGATGAGCCGCTGCAAATGGTGCAGATTCGCCGCTGCCCATTGGGGAAAAGATGCCAGAGTACTCGCTAAGGTTGGGCTTGACGGTGTCCGGCTGAATCACCGCATCGGGATAACTGCGGAGTCGGTGGTGGTGAAAACCAAAGTTATGACCTGACTCGTGGTAAATAAGACCGGTTCCTATCTCCTGGTAAATGTGGCCTTGGGCCGTCCGGGAACCGGCAGCAAGCCAAACGACTCCCATGGTTCCAACTCCTCTTCGTAGCTCTGCTACTCGGCATCCAAGGGTTCCTAAGCCCGCAGCACGAATGATGCCTTGCGTGAAGTAAGAGGGATAAGCAATGTAGAGCCGCGAAATCGAAGCAAGGTCAATTCCATTAGTTTCAGCCCATTCAATCATGTCGGTGTACATACGTTCCGTTTCGTTTTCTCCATATGCAGCCCGAAGACTGACTACTCTTACCTCCCCCGTTGCAGAAACGGTTCCAAAAGAATTCATCTTCCAGAAGCGGTTTAAGGAGCTTGAATCTGGAGCGTCGGAGAAAAACTGCTCTCTTGTTTTCGAAACCAGGTCTGGTGCCATAGTTGTCCCGGGAGGAACTAGAAGAAGGACCAAACTTTTGAGAGGGCCGGACATGGAGCACTCATTGCCCGCCTCTCGGGTGAGAGTTGGTGGTTCTGATAAGGCAAAAGTTTCGCCGAGATGATAGCCGGTGACCCGCAGTGAGGCACCTCCTATTAGTGAAGGGGGTAGGTCGCCATCCCAATAGATTGTTCTGCGCTGCCCCTCAACCATCATCGAAATCAGATGGATTGGAGCCATTTGTTCCCTGTCTACGTGCACCACATCGACAATGCCCTCGGCAAAAAATTTCTGCTCAATCCAGGGTGCGAGAGTAGGATTTCTTGTTAGTAGCCGTGAGCGCTCTTGCGGAGAAGTGTAATCAGAGCCTATACTTGCCGGGCTCGTTCGCATTCGAGCTTCGATACTCTTTGACCGATTTACTAATTGGTCTGTAACGAGACTCTCCTGTGCCAGCGAGAGCGATGCTATAAACCACAGTAAGGTTCCAGGGAGTATCACTTTTTGATGGTAACTCAGCAGCACAGCCGCAATCGGGGGACAATCGAAGGTGCATGTTTGACCCGATTGCTTTAACTCGCCGCCTGGTGGATATCGAATCCATCACCGGCAATGAAATGCCTGTCTCGATCGTTCTTGAAGAGATCCTTCGAGAATTGGCCGAGCCCTTTGGTGGCGTTGTCGAACGGATTCCGGTTGAGCCGAACCGCGACAACCTCTTTTGCTACTTTGGTCAGTCGCTGGTCACCCTATCGACTCATCAGGACACCGTCCCCCCCTTTATCCCATCATCTGAGGACGACCAATTCATCTGGGGCCGCGGCGCTTGCGACGTAAAGGGAATCATCGCAGCCATGCTCTGCGCCGGCGAGAAACTGCTGCTCGAGGGCAAACGCGACTTCGGCTTTCTCTTCGTTGTGGGCGAAGAACGCAACAGCGTCGGGGCCTATCATGCGGGTCGAAATCCGCGCGGCTCGCAATTCATCATCAACGGCGAGCCAACTGAGAACCGGCTATCACTGGGCTCGAAGGGTGCTTTGCGCCTCGAGCTGACGGCCAGGGGCAAGATGGCACACTCCGCTTATCCAGAACTGGGCGAGTCTGCGATCGAAAAGCTGCTCGATGCAATGGAGAAAGTGCGCAAGATCCAGTTGCCAGAGCACGAGATCCTGGGCCCGTCGACCATGAATATCGGCCTGATTTCAGGCGGCAGGGCACCGAATGTAATCCCGGATGCGGCCAAGGCAGAGTTGCTGATCCGATTGGTGGAAGATGGCGATTCAACCGTAGCCGCAATTCGCCAGGCCTGTGGCGACACGGTGGAGGTGACTGAAGTATTGCGGATTCCGCCGGTTTTGCTAGGCGGGATGGACGGTTTTGATACCATGGTAGCTTCCTATACCACTGACATCCCGGCATTTCAGGGCGCCTGGGGACAACCATACCTGTTAGGTCCCGGCACGATTCACGTCGCACATACCAGCGAAGAACGAATCCCGAAGAAGCAATTGCTGGATGCAGTGGGAATTTATCAACAGATGGTAAGGACGTTGCTCGAAAGATGTCATCCCGTATTGAAGTAGGTGTACTTGGCGCCACCGGCATGGTGGGTCAGAATTTTGCCCGGCTTTTGGCCGGTCATCCGATGTTTGAGCTCACTTGGGTCGGCGCGTCCGACCGCTCGGCGGGCAAGAAGTATGGTGAAGCCACTAGCTGGCGGCTCGACGGTGTCATGCCTGAAAGTGTCGCGAACCTGACGGTAAGCGAGTGCAAGCCCGGCAATGCCCCGAAACTCGTTTTTTCTTCGATGGACGCTAATGTGGCCACCGAAATTGAACAGGCGTTTGCCGAAGCCGGCCACATCGTGGTTTCCAATTCAAAGAACTTCCGTATGGAAGCCGACGTGCCTCTGCTCGTGCCAGAAGTCAACGCCGACCATCTTGGGCTGATCGAGATTCAGCGCAAGAATCGAGGCTGGAAAGGTGCCATCGTCACCAATCCAAACTGCGTCGCAGTACCGCTGGCCATGGCCCTCGCCCCCTTCAAGCAGTTCGGCATTAAGAAGTTCATCACCACCAGCATGCAGGCCGTAAGCGGCGCTGGCTATCCCGGCGTCGCCTCGATGGACATCCTCGGCAATGTAATCCCCTACATCGGCGGGGAAGAGCCCAAAGTGGAAGAAGAGCCGCTCAAGATTCTGGGCGACTTCAAGAATGGTGCGGTGCATGACCTCGACGCAAAGGTGAGTGCGCATTGCAACCGCGTGCCGGTCATTGACGGGCACATGCTGACCGTGAGCGTAGAGCTCGAACAAAAGCCCACTAAAGAAGAACTGCTGGCAGCCATTCATTCCTTCCGCGGCCTGCCGCAGCAACGGAATCTGCCCAGCGCGCCTCCAGTACCCCTCGTCTACATGACCGAAGACAACCGCCCGCAGCCTCGCCGTGACGGCCCTCGCGATGGCGGCATGACCGTTTTTATGGGACGCTTGCGGCCATGTTCGATCTTCGACTGGAAGTTTGTTTGCCTCGGGCACAATACTATTCGCGGCGCAGCAGGCGCTGCCGTACTCAATGCCGAACTGATGCAGAGCGAAGGATTGCTCTAGCGCAATGATAGTAATGAAATTCGGCGGCACGAGCGTAGAATCGGCCGCCGCGATCCAACGCCTAGCCGGTATCGTCAGAGGCCGGCTTGCAGAACAACCAATAGTGGTTGTGTCGGCAATGGGCAAAACCACAAACCGCCTCCTTGAGGCTGCCAATCTGGCCGTGGCCGGCAAGCGTGCGGATGCTCTTGACAAAGTAGAAGCCCTTCGGGCCTACCATCACACCGAAGCAGACGGCTTTGGCGCGGCAAATATCATCGACGAGCATTTTGGGGAATTAACGGAGCTGGTGCGCGGCCTCGCCATTCTGGGTGAGCTCACTCCTCGAAGTATCGACGCAATCTCTAGCTTTGGCGAGCGAATCTCCTCTCAGGTCGTTGCTTTAGCCTTGCAGGCGAAACACGTCGACAGTCGAGCCGTAGTCATCACCGACGACCGTCACACCATGGCAGCACCAAATTATGCCGAAACCAATCAGCGGCTGAAGGCTACCGCATGGGGCGAAATCACAGTAATGGGCGGCTTCATCGGATCCACTCTTGCCGGAGTCACCAGCACGCTTGGCCGCGGCGGTAGCGACTTTACGGCAAGCATTGTCGGTGCAGGCGTCGATGCCAAAGAAATCCAGATCTGGACTGACGTCGACGGCATGCTCACCTGCGACCCCACGGTGTTGCAAGGTGGGCGGCGCGTCAAGAGCCTCAGCTTCGCTGAAGCGGCAGAACTCGCTTACTTCGGGGCCAAAGTCTTGCACCCGTCTACTGTGGTGCCCGCGATTGAAAAGAACATACCGGTTTTGATCCTGAACTCACGGCGGCCTCAAGTGGACGGGACACGCATCACCGCTGAAGGGCCTGTAACCACCAGCGTCGCCAAATCCATTGCCTGCAAGAAGAACATTGCGCTGGTCAACATCCAGTCCACCCGCATGCTGATGGCCCATGGCTTTTTGCGGCGCATCTTCGAAATCTTCGACCGTCATGAAACGCCAGTCGATATGATTGCCACCAGCGAGGTGAGCGTGTCATTAACCATAGACAACTTCGGCAAGCTTGAGACGATCGCAGCCGAGTTGCGAGACTTTGCCGAAGTCGAGATTGAGCAGGACAAGGCAGTACTTTGCTTGGTTGGTGACAACATCCGCTGGCAACCGGGCGTGGCGCATCGAGTCTTCCGTGCGCTCGACCCGGTAAATGTACGCATGATCAGCCAGGGAGCGAGCCTCCGGAATCTGGGCCTTGTCATCGCACAATCCGATCTTCGCGAGGCAGTAGAACGGCTGCACAAGGAATTCTTCACCGATGTCGACCCGGAGGTTTTTGAATGAAAATCGCGCTGGTAGGCTACGGCAAGATGGGCAAGATGATTGAGTCTCTTGCTCACGAATATGGCGGCGAGGTGGTATTGCGTCTGGATGAGTTCAACAACGCAGACCAGGTGATGATGACACCTGAGCACTTTGCCGATGTTGACGTCGCGATTGAATTTACAACGCCTCACACCGCAGTTGGCAACATTTTGAAGCTGGCTGAGCTCGGCGTACCAACGGTTGTGGGGACTACCGGGTGGCTGGATGAGCTACCTCGCGTTGAGGCTTTCGTCCAGGAAAAGGCGGGGACACTCGTTTGGAGCCCAAATTTCTCGATTGGCGTAAACCTCTTCTTTGCTGCCGTAAAGCAGCTATCGGCGCGCATGGAAGACTTCCCCGAGTACGGCGCCTGGGCCTGGGAAATCCATCACTCAGCCAAGAAAGACGCCCCCAGTGGCACACTCAAGATGGCTGTCGAGCAGATGCGCCGTGGCGGCTACACACGTGAAGTGAGCGAAAGCTCAAACCGCGCCGGTGCAGTGCCCGGAACGCATGAGATTGGTTTTGATACTGCTGCCGACACGATCACCTTGCGGCATACAGCGCGAAGCCGTGAAGGATTTGCCCGTGGCGCCCTCAAGGCAGCACAGTGGGTGAAGGGCAAGACGGGCGTTTACGAATTTGGCGAGATATTGTTTGGATAAGGATATGACCATGTTTCAAGGCTGTGGCACCGCGTTAATTACGCCTTTTCAAAAGAATGGTTCGCTCGATGAAGTCGCCATCAAGAAACTGGTGCGGCGTCAGATCGATGCTGGAATCCACTTTCTTGTGCCATGCGGCACAACCGGCGAGAGCCCCACGATCTCTCTCGAAGAGCATCTTCGCGTTGTCGAACTGACAGTCGCAGCAGCAAAGGGCGAAGTACCGGTGCTCGCTGGTGCCGGTGGCTATTGGACCGAGGACGTCATCGATCTGATCCAGCGGATTGAAGCACTCGGCGTAGACGGCATCCTGAGCGTAACGCCCTACTACAACAAGCCTACTCAGGAAGGGCTTTACCAACACTACAAGGCACTTGCAAAATCAACGAAGCTGCCTATCATCCTCTACAGCGTGCAGGGGCGCACGGGCGTAAACATCGAACCGGCAACCGTAGCGCGCCTGGCTGCCATCAAGAACATCATCGGGATCAAAGAAGCTTCGGGCAGCATGGCGCAAGTTGCAAGAGTGATTCAGGAAGTGCCGGAAGACTTTCTGGTTTTGAGCGGCGATGATAGCGTAACGATTCCTTTGATGGCGCTCGGCGGGCACGGGGTGATCTCGGTTGCCGGTAATGAGATTCCAGGCGAGATGGCAAATCTTGCTGAGGCCTGCCTCAACCAGGACTTTGCCACAGCCCGGGCCATTCAGCGGCAATTTCTACCGTTGATGGAAGTGAATTTTATCGAGTCGAATCCAATTCCGGTCAAGGCTGCGATGGCTGCCATGGGCCTCTGCAAGCCGATTTGGCGGTTGCCGCTAGTGCCTCCAACTGAAGCAAGCATGGCCAGGATTCAAAGTGTTCTAAAGCAGGTAGGTCTCTAATGCAGACAGCGATAGAGGCGGCATTTCAGATTGCCGCCAGTGATTTGGGTGAAGCCGAGCAGCGGCTCTTTCAGCAATTCAAAGCCGCCCTCAATCAGGGCAAATATCGAGCGGCAGAGCCCGACGCGTCCACTTCAACAGGCTGGCGCGTCAATTCCTGGGTCAAGAAGGGAATCCTGCTGGGCTTCCGGCTAGGCCAGATTGTCGACATGAGCGTCGATGTGCAGCGGCAGCCTTTCTTTGACAAGGCCACCTATCCGGTGAAGGCTTTTACGGCGCAGAGCGGCGTGAGAATTGTTCCTGGCGGGTCCAGTATCCGCGACGGCTGTTTTGTCGGACGTGGCGTCACCTGTATGCCTCCGATGTACATCAACGCTGGAGCATACGTCGATGATGGGACGATGGTAGACAGTCACGCGCTGGTGGGTAGTTGTGCGCAGATTGGCAAGAACTGCCATCTGTCGGCAGCGGCACAAATTGGCGGCGTCCTGGAACCTGTTGGCGCGCTGCCCGTCATTATTGAAGATGAAGTAATGGTTGGTGGCAACTGCGGTGTCTATGAAGGCACAGTGGTGAAGCGGCGGGCTGTTCTCGGTAGTGGCGTGATTCTGAACCGTTCCACGCCGGTTTACGATTTGGTGAACGAGCGGGTATTGGTGGCAACCGATGACGAGCCGCTGGTGATTCCAGCTGAAGCTGTTGTGGTGGCTGGGGCACGACAGGTATCGAAGGGCATCGGCAAGGAGTGGGGTGTCTCGCTCTATACTCCGGTTATTGTGAAGTATCGGGACCAAAAGACCGATGGCAAATTGCAGCTCGAAGATTTGTTGAGGTAAGAATGCGTTTTTCGTTGTGGATAACTTTATGCGTCGCCGGTAGCTTGTTTGCTCAGGCGCCGGGGCGCTTTGGTGCTCAGATTCCGGTGTCGACCGAGTACCTTGGCAAGGTCGTACAAGTAACCACCGACGGGCAGAGCGGGAAGCCGCATTGGTCCGGGGATGGCAAGAGCTTGTTACTGTTATCGACTGAAAAAGGCAAGTGTCAGCAGGCGTATTGGCTGGATCCTTTGACGAAAGAAAAAAAGCTGGCGAGTTCGGGTAAGGGCAGTGTTCGCTCTGCCGCTCCGCTGGTAAAGGCCAAGAGCTGGGTTTACGATTCAACGCAGGATTCAGGAGAAGCCTGTGCCCCAACGATGCTTGGGAGTGTGCCCGCCGAGTTCAACATCTTCACCAACAACGAAAAAGGCAAGATGCAGCGCCTCTCAAGCGCAACCGGATACGACGCCGAGCTCGACGTAAGCGTCTCGGAAAAACTGATTATCTACACAAGTCAAGCCAGCGGAGATCTGGAAGTTTGGACCATGGAATGGGACGGCATGAACAAGCGCCAGTTGACCCATTCCCCCGGCTACGATGGCGACCCGAATGTATCGAACGATGGCCGCCGGATTGTCTTCCGAAGTTCTCGGGCGCGGACAGCAGACGCGCAGAAACAGGTGAAGGATGAGCTGGCCTTTGGGCGAGCCCTGATGTCACCGAGCGAAATCTACGTAATGAACCTGAAGGGTCTCGATGAGAAGCAGATCACAAGCTTCGGATGCAGCATTCTGCATCCGGCCTGGACACCCGACAACCGGCGGATTGTGTTTTCGTCCAACATGCCCAGTTGCCAGGGCAACAAGTACGAGATGTTTATGGTGAACCTCGACGGCTCGGGCCTGATTCAATTGACTACAGGAAGCAACTTTGTCGGGGAAGCGAGTTTTTCGCCGGATGGCCGCTCCATAGCCTATACCCGTGACGGCAATGTTTTCACAGCAGACTGGATGGCTCCAGCAGCACCGCCAGAGACGCTTTCGCCGCTTTCGAAGCCCTAGCGCCGCAGCCGATCCTTTTGATTTGCGGAAAGGGACGGGCTGCGCGCGGGCACACCCCGGGCTTTGGTTTGCTTTAAGTATCTGGCAGGATGTCAAAGAGCAGGCCCGGCGTTGTTTTGGACTGTCCCGGGCGGTGGGTTGAGGGTGGTTGGCGAACGCCGGGTTAGGCAGCCAGAGAGAAAGAGTCGCGGGCCAATTTGGTTTCGTTCCTGATTTTTTTATCGCGGATCGACTGGAGGCGGCTGAGGGTGCGCTGGAAGAGGGTGGCGAGGCGAAGCTCGTGAGCCTCTTGCCGCGCGAAGGAAGGTTTCTCGTTTTCGAGTTTCTCAAAGGCTTTGAGGGTGACGTTGGGAGCGGTTTCAGGACCGTTTGATGCGGCCAGAGTGGCATCGATGGCCTTGTCAATGCGCAGTTGGATGAGTTCGGCGATTCGGTGACGACGCCAGGCGACAGAGATGAGTTGCTGGAGCAGTTCGAGCTC